>NZ_AP025459.1 GCF_024347295.1 Vibrio artabrorum
CCGTAATCAAATTAACTCTTAGTTAATCAAATCAGCTCTTCGTTAATCAAATCAAGAATGTCGATCAGCTCATGATCCGGCAAATTCAGTAAGTTATCACCAACATACCATTCAATCTTACATTGGTTTGGCCATTCGCTGATCGCTGGGTTCCCGATCCAAATTTTATGCTTCTTGGCGATGTTATCCCTCACAATAATGCCGTCTTCGTAGCTCACCGGTAGATAAAGGTGAAGCATGTTAGCCTGCGGTTGTTGCGGGTTAACCGTGAACTGAGGGTAATCTTGTAATATTTGATAAACCTGTTTGGTGCGTTCATATAGCGCAGGCATCAGGTCTAATCGCTCATCAAATTGCATGGCCGCTGACACCACATAAGGCGTTCGATGATAGACATTGCCACCTTGACGCTTCATCCACGCCGATGCTTTTGCCACAAAGGCTTTATCGCCTAACAGTAACGAACCACCAAGGCCATTGAGACCTTTATACAGCGATACATAAGCAGTATCGAAACCGTTAGCTATCTCACGGTATGGCTTTTGATAATACGCAGCGCACTCCCACAAGCGCGCACCATCCATATGCAGATGAATGGATTGCGCTTTGCAGTAATGCTTAATCGTTTCTAGCTCTTCCCACTCAGGTAATTGCCCGCCAATTTCTCGCATCGGCAATTCATATAAAGCCGCTGCAATTTCATCGGGCCATGCTTTTAAGTCGTCGACATTCCAAGTTCGAAATGCATTTCCGACGGGCAACACGTTGAATCGATTTTGAAGCTGATACCCTTGGCGTTCATGACGCATGATATGACTCGACTCATGCATCGCCACTACTGGATTTCTTTTTTCTTGGCACGCGATCTGTAGGGCGGTTGCCTGGTTCATTGTACCTGTAATGACAAACACGGCAGCTTCATAGCCGAGCAAATCGGCAACTTTGGCTTCAAAGCTTTCTATAAACTCTCCATCACCATAACTATCATGGCTTATATTGTGCTTCTCACACCATTCTGCCATCTGAGAGAATGTTTGTGCTGGAGAGGGTTCTAAGTGACCAGAAAGCAACAAATTACATTGTTGACGCAAGTCCATGCTCATAGTTTTTCCTCTATTCATTGTCGTTCTATGTCGGGTGATTGCATTATTTATGTTCGTCCCCAACGGTGCCATAAAATACACTAATTCGCTTTTATTATTCGCGAACAATTAGTTTTACTCA
This sequence comes from Vibrio artabrorum, assembly GCF_024347295.1. Lineage (NCBI taxonomy): Bacteria > Pseudomonadati > Pseudomonadota > Gammaproteobacteria > Vibrionales > Vibrionaceae > Vibrio > Vibrio artabrorum. Next base: position 1,225 of record NZ_AP025459.1, read on the forward strand.
GTCATAGACAGTGTGTGTCAGCTATGCACAAATTGGCGAGTGCTTTAGATAACGGATCACCAAAAATCGTATTGACTCCATAAATTAGTATGGGCTAATTCGTTGTTCTTTAACCATTCTTCTATTATTGTATATCGACAATCCCAATACGCATTGTTCGAGAATAAACAAAGAGGGCTGTATGTCGAAAAATCGAGTTTTGGTGCTATTCGCCCACCCAACTCAGCACCGTTCTGAAGCAAACAAACCCTTATTTGAACAAGCTCAGCGCATTGATGGAGTCACCTGTGTCGATCTCTACGCTGAATATCCAACCTTTAAAATCAACATTGACCGTGAACAGAGACGTCTATTGGATCATGACATCATCATTTTTCAGTTCCCTCTGTATTGGTATTCGACGCCGGCGATTCTTAAAGAGTGGCAAGATCTCGTTCTAGAATATGGCTTTGCCTACGGTGTTGATGGAAACAAACTGCAAGGTAAGAGCTTACTGTGTTGCATCACAGCAGGCGGTAAAAAAGAAGCTTACCAAAGCGATGGTTATAACCACTTCACTGTTCGAGAACTGCTTCACCCTTTAGAGCAAACCGCGTCCTTATGTGGAATGAATTACCTTGCTCCTTTTGCGCTTTTTGGCTCTCGGACGGCATTAGAAGAAAAACGTATTCAACAACATGTCGATAACTATAAGACGCTTTTACAAGCGTTAGTTGCAGACAGAATCAACATCAAAAAAGCCACTAAAGCAGAAAAATTAAACCACTATGTAGAACAATTAATGACTGAGATGAAACAATGACAGGATATTTTCTACAAGCATTTATCTATTTACTTGCGGCGGTCATCGCTGTACCGATCGCCAAAAGGCTTGGCCTTGGCTCGGTGCTTGGTTACCTCATAGCCGGCGTCGTGATTGGTCCAATCATCGGCTTGGTTGGTGACGAAACCACAACGATTCAACATTTCGCTGAATTTGGCGTAGTCATGATGCTATTTTTAGTCGGGCTTGAGCTTGAGCCTAAAATGCTGTGGGCGATGAGAAACCGCTTAGTTGGACTGGGTGGCCTTCAAGTTGGTGCAACAGCGGCAGTGGTTATGGGGATCGCATTAGTTTTTGGACAACCTTGGACGATCGCTCTTACTATTGGCTTGATCTTCGCTCTTTCATCTACCGCGATCGTTCTGCAAACTTTTAACGAAAAAGGGCTATCTAAGACAGAAGGGGGCAAAAATGCGTTCTCGGTCTTGCTGTTCCAAGATATCGCCGTGATTCCAATGCTCGCCTTCATTCCGTTGCTGGCTCTCCCTGAACTGGTGACTTTAGCAGAGAGCTCAGCTCAAGCCGCAGCACATCATGATGACTTAAGTTTGGTTGCAGGCTTACCAAGTTGGGCATACGGCCTAGTCATCACCGCCTCTATCGCGATTGTCGTTGTTGGTGGACATTATCTAAGTCGACCACTATTCCGTTTCGTTGCCAGTTCTGGCCTGCGTGAAATCTTTACAGCAACAGCACTGATGTTGGTTATTGGTATTGCAGCACTAATGAGCCTAGTCGGCTTATCGCCAGCATTAGGCACTTTCCTAGCCGGTGTTGTACTGGCTAACAGTGAATTCCGACATGAGCTGGAGTCCAACATTGATCCGTTCAAAGGCTTATTACTTGGACTGTTCTTTATTACCGTGGGTGCGGGTATCAACTTTGGGATACTGTTTAACGACTTTGCACTCATTCTTGCTTTGACATTGGGCGTGATGATACTTAAAGCACTGGTGCTGTTTACGCTGGCATTAATATTCAAGATCAAGAACAGCGATCGTTGGCTGTTTACATTGAGCTTGGCACAAGCCGGTGAGTTTGGTTTTGTGTTATTGAGTTTCTCCGCTCAAAACCACGTATTACCTGCTGATATCGTCCAGACCCTGTCGCTAGTTGTCGCGCTTTCAATGTTCCTAACACCCGGGTTATTCATTCTATTTGATAAAGTGATATTGCCTCGTTACCAACAAAAATCGAACGACCGCGAAGAAGATACCATCGACGAAAAAGGCACGGTCATTATTGCTGGCATTGGTCGATTCGGTCAAATCGTTAACCGCCTTTTGGTCTCGAATGACGTCAATACGGTGGTTCTGGATCATCAAGCAAACCAAGTTGACTTGCTGCGTTCCATCAATATTAAGTCTTACTTTGGTGACGCCACTCGTCATGACCTATTGCATACCGCTGGAATCGAAGAAGCGGCGATGCTTGTCATTGCCATCGATAACCCAGATTCAAGCGTTGAATTGGTTAAATACGTCAAACATACCTACCCTAAAGTAAAAATCTTAGCACGTGCATTCGACCGCGGTCATAGTTACCGATTAAAAGAAGCAGGGGCTGACTTTGTAGAATCAGAAACGTATCACTCAGCGCTTGAGATGGGGGCTGAAGCCTTACGTTCTTTAGGTCACCACCCCTTCTTCGTCGAACAACAAAAATCAACGTATCAACGTGTTGAAAGCCGCAAGTCTGAAAAACTTTACCAAGCTTGGTCTGAAGCTCAAGAGAACCCGCGCTACGACAACAATTATCGACAAATCTTCATTAATCTTGAAGAAGCAATGAAAGAAGATATGAAAAAAGACCGTTCAGATAAACATAGTCATTCTGAGCGTGGTTGGACACCACCACCGAAAGGCTACGCTGACAATTTGGACGATGAAGAGTCTCAACCGTAAAGCTCGAACGGGGCAATGACGGGCTAAATGAAGAACGTGTATACAATGAGCGCTACAGTGCATCAGATCTTAGGTAATACACGTTGAAATTATCATTACTTAATATAATAATAATTTTTTGTTATTTTCAGGTGAGAGATGAGTATGATTAACCCACTTTGGCTCAATACGTTTAAGACTCTGGTTGAAGTTGGTCATTTCACTCAAACTGCAGACAAGCTGTACATGACACAACCGGGTGTGAGCCAACACATCAAAAAACTTGAGCAAGCTTGCAACTGTGACCTGTTATCTCGGGAAAAAAAGAGTTTTGAATTGACTGAACAAGGTCGGATTGTCTATCGCTATGCACTTCAGTTAGCGAAAAACCAAGAAGACTTATTTGAGTCTCTAAGTTTTGATAACCCTTATGCAGGCCAATGTAACCTCTCCTGTTCTGGCTCTTTATCTTTACGACTTTATCCGAAGCTTCTTCAACTGCAACAGCAACATCGAGAATTAAGCATTCACCTCGAAGCGGCGCCAAACCAAAAGATATTGAATGACTTACTCCAAGGCAATACCGATATCGGCATTGTGAGGCACTCACCTAACGACAGCTACTACCAAAGCCAAGTCATAGGCCAAGAGAGTCTGCACCTTATCGTTCCCCACAATCTTGCAGATCTAGAGATAACACCAACGGTGTTAAACGACATTGGCCTCATTGCACACCCAGATTCGGCTCACTATCTGTCTTTATATTTTGACTTATGTGGGGATAAGGATCTTGCGAGTATCAACGTTAATGAGATACCAAAGTCTGGCTACATCAATCAACTTCACCAGATCTTACTGCCAGTATCAAAAGGGTTGGGCTTTACCGTGTTACCGGCTAGTGCGGTTGAACACTTTCCAGAAAGAGACAAACTGCACGTTGTGCCGCCCAAGGTTGAAGTTGAGGAGACCTTGTATTTGGTTCAGAAAAGAAATCAAAAACTGCCACACAGGTACGATGCGGTCATTGAGTTAATCAAACAAAACGTAAACAGCTAGGCCAAATCTCATATTAATTTAAAATGGACTTGCCATTTCAAAAAATACGCGTATCATCCACCAATTGGCTCTTGTTTAAAGAGCTGTTAATGCTAAAGTAAGTCCAAGTTCCACACAGACAGTTCTCGATTCCCTCGTTACACCCTCTCTGCGTCAGCTTTCACCTAGATAGTCATTCAATAGCTTTAAATTCGATCCTACTACCGTTCTATTCATCCTTTGCTTTCTTTTGAGCAAATTAAAAATAGATCGACAACTTAAATACAAATGTAATAAACACAAGGCACAATTATGTCACGCAGAACAACACGACAAACCCATTGGTACCAACTATCACGCGAAAAAAACGTTAATAAACTAAAAGGTAATAAATGCTCAAAATCAAAATAGACTTATACCGAGAAGAAGTTTCATGGGTCACCGAGATTCGACAGCTCAATAGCGATATACTTCACCGCCACATATTGCCCAAGCTACACCACCACAGTTATCTCATCGACTTTGAATTTAATGAACGAGAAAGCATCGGAACTATCGTTTCAGGCAACGGAAACACCCTAGGACATTTCACACTCCTATAGCATTTTCCAAAGGCGACAGAAAGCAACACCGCCTAGTCCCAAAGATGTAAAAGATGTCACCCTCAATTCGCTCTAGCAGAACAAAATAGAGTAGAAGTAAAACCGATCAGAAACCTAGCCCTTTTTGCATTTCACACGCGGCTAACGCTAGCTAGGTTATCGTACTTCTATTGAAACCAACTTATATCGAACTCTGAATTACCAATGAGTCATTATCAGTGCATTCATGGACTAATAAGTTAACGGCATCGACCTTAACTTCTGATCAAGAGTATATAAGTGTTCTGCAGCTTGCATGTGTTGAGGGTAATCATTGAATTTCTCACGATTCTCCTCATTCATCTTACATGTCTCATCCACCAGCATTAACGTCCAATACAGCTTTGTTGTATGCAGCATCGCCAATAACGGTTTGAACACCTCTTTCTCATAAGCTTGAATCAATTCTTCAATTAACTCGTCACGTTGGTCTTCGCTTGCGATTGAACCCTCGGTTGCCGACAACACTTTTTGATACTTGAGGTTTTGTTGCAGCTTATCCATGATCGTTTGGTTATCTTTCGCTAGCTCAACAAGTTTTGACTTAATGATGTTCACCCAGTGAGCTTGGCTTAGTACGACATCGTTAACACTGGTAAAATCTTCTCGTATCTGTCGTTCCACATCTTTTTGAGCTTTCTTTAAAACGCCACGCACTTTTTGGAAAGGCAGCTGATATTCCTTACTTAGCTCGATAATCAGTTTATGAAAACCACCATTTGGCAGGTGTAAGTTCTCCTTGAACGTCGCCATTGCAGCTTCTTGCTGTTGTGTAAGGTTGGTCATTCTGTTTCCTATTCTTTATCACTTATGGTGCTGAGCCCGCGATCATACCATTGTTGGTCATAATCGTTAGATATCTTCATCCAGACACCTTGGTCTTGGATTCGTCAGCACTACCTTATTTCTGCTCATCTTACCGATAAATATCTTTGTCGTGTGGATAAAACACCCTAGTTGATGTCCCAAAGTGACATCACTACTATGCGAACCCAAAGGGTTGGTCACCTCAAGTTGAGCGCTGTGAAGAAAAAACAGCAACAAAAAATGAATAAGCCGCAGCCGTTCTTTGACATGACAAACCAAACTTCAAATCTCCGATGTAAGTGACACCGGTATGTTGTCGTTTATTTCAGTTTTAAATAGATCACTTTTTGAACATCGATTCGCACCAGTTTATGAGCCCTCTTTGAGCGCTTTTCTATATCTAAATAAACCTGTTGGAAAATTTGTCGTGAACGTATTAAGAAATATTTGCCCTGATCGATTAGGGAAAGAGCGTAACAAACGAGAGTATGATTTACGCGTGCTTAATTGTGTGAGTGAAAGCGAATATGAATCGCGAATGGCAGTATGGAATAGCCTAACTTTAGGTGCTAATTCATCTGCTTCGGAAACAAAAGCCTTTATTGATGAGGTTTTTAAAAAACTACAACGAGACCTCAAAGATACTGATCGTGAATTATCGATTAACGCCGCTGAGTTTATTGCAACAGCACATGAGGAAATCAATTATATCAAGGTTTTCGTAGCCGATAAAACGTCACAATATGGCTGGTACGCGACGATCGTTTTAATGATCATCGGTATTTTTGCATTGTGTATCTAACACAACCCGTCTATGTATAAACGGTAACAAAATCCACACGATTCTCGCGAGACGTTTCGGCTTTAAGCCAGGCGGCTCGCGTTTTTGTATCAACTCAGCGCTGGAGTCTGTCCGTTAGCAATCTAGATTCAGGGTTTGTTTAACTCACTTCTTATGTACGAACATAAGTGCTTACTCCTACCAATGACAATGACAAACTTAAATACAGCACTCACCAAAGAACAAAAAAGCAACACCTCCCCAACCAAAGCGTTACTTATCACACAAACCATTCACTTAATTCTGCCTGAAATACTATTTTATGAAATACTCAGCAGCGAAGGAATCAGGTCAATATAGGGATAGTTATGCGCCACCTTTCTATAGCACGCAAGATTAAGCTAGGTTATGCCATCTGCTTGCTCTTTTTCGTCATTTCCGGCGTTGTGAGTTACAAAGGCATCCAAACCTTGTCGCAAGGCTTTAGTCAATACAGTGAACTTAGCCATGAAACGACACTATCAGGTAACATCCAAGTGCACTTTCTTCAGATGCGTTTAGCCTCTGAACGTTATATAGACTCATTGGATAAGCAATATGAAACGAATTATCAAGCAAGTAAACTCGCCATTGATGATCTGTTGAACCAGCTTCTCCAAACCTCCACCAAAAATGATAGCTTATCGAGCCTACAGTTAGTGCAAGACAGTGTTGAAGCCTTCGATGCGGCTTATAGCTCTATGAAACAGAGTCAGTTACTCATCGACAAACTCGTGAACGTCGATATGGTCCAAAGAGAAACCAACGCACTCAAAGCCGCTCAGAGCTTATTGTATGAGTCTTACAACAACAATGACCCAAATGCGAGCTTGTACGCGGGCATGCTGATGGAGAATTTTCTCCTCGCCAAAATCACCGTGTTAAATTACTCAAATAACAACAATCTTAAAACTTATGAAGCCGGTAAAAATATCTTTGAATATGCATTACCAGGTATTGAGAGTGACATTGAGTCTCTTCAATCCTCCCCTTATCAAAGTGAACTGATTAAAGACTTTTCTAACCAACGCGAAGCGTATGAAAAAGGCTTTGAACTCGTTCATCAACAGATGATTGAGAACACCCAAAGAGAAGCAACCCTTGTCTCAATTGGCAACAGCTTAGCCATCGCGGTAGCGGATGCCCAGAGTATTCTTGAACAACAGAAACAAGCACTCACGCCAAAACTGCAAGCCAGCAAAAAACGCTCCATTCAAATCATCATCTTGCTGACTGGTGTGGCTTTGATCATTGGTATGACGAGTGCGGTTTTGGTGACTCGATCGATAACCAAAGGCATCGATCAGGTTAAACGGATCACTAACGAACTTTCTCAGGGTAACCTGAACGTTGAAGTGAACATCGAGAGTAAAAATGAGATTGGCGAATTGCTGACCAACATGGCCATCACCATTGAGTCTCTGCGAGATATCGTTGGGCAAGTAAACCACTCTAGTGTACGGATTGGCGAGATGTCAGAGTCGCTCAATCAAGTCACCAACACCAGCTCGACCAACGCAACACAATTGAACAATGAAATGAACAATATTTCATCCGCCGTTGATCAACTCGCGTCAAGCACCTCAGAAATTGCCACCAGTGCTAACCATGCATCTCAAGTGGCAAACCAAGCAACTGAGAATGTGGCAATGGGATTAAAAGAAGTAGACAAAACCCTGCACGAAATTGGCAGTGCCGATGAAAGCATGCAGGTCAGCAGTCAAAAAGTGACCAACCTACACAAAGAGTCAATAAACATTGGTGCCATTCTTGAAGTTATCAAAGGCGTTTCTGAACAGACCAACCTATTGGCATTGAACGCAGCCATAGAAGCCGCTCGTGCGGGTGAGCAGGGCCGTGGATTTGCCGTAGTAGCCGATGAAGTGAGAACTCTAGCGAAGCGCACCCAAGATTCTGCAAGCCAGATTGATGAACTGATCACCTCACTGCAACGTGGTGCTAAAGACGCATTAGAGTCTATCAAAGCGAGTCACAGCACGGTTTCCGATGCTTCGACTCAGGCGCAACAAGCTTCTCAAAACTTACATGTGATTAATCAACATATTCAAGATTTGAATCAGGCCAACAGCCAAATTGCGGCTTCAGTTGATGAACAAGATTGCCTAACTAAGTCATTGGGTGAGAATGCGCAGGGTGCCAACACCATAGCACAGAGTAATCAAGAATCGGTTAGCAGCATTTCAGGTGCGGCGAACGACTTAACTGAAGTTGCTCACCACTTGGAGCGTCAAGTGAATCGATTTAGAACCTAACTTATTTGCAACATCGCTTATGTGAGAAATCGCTTATTTAAGACAAAGAAAAGGCTTCTACCTCATAAAAAATGCCCTCCAATCGTTGGGGGGCATTTCGTTTTATTCGTTATGTTTTTTTAATTTGACGGTTGAATATCAAGCATAAACTAGGGGTTTTAAAGCATTTCTTTGGCTATCAAATGCAGCAGAAACGTTTCCCGCTCAATGCTCATGCCCTTTTTCGGGCTCTCAGCCATGGTCTTCTCGTTATGAGCAATGGCGTCATGAATGTTAATCCACACAGGTTTCATTCCGTTTTTTATTTCATAGTCTTCATAAGCCGTTTCCCCCAGCTCGCGGTCAATCTTGCATGAGTAGCAATAAGAAATCATGTGCATGATATCCGCATCATCTTTATACCAAGGGCGAAACTCTTCAATAATACCGAACGGTTTAATGCTGTGGATATTCTTTGCACCCGTCTCTTCTTCCAGTTCACGAACCATACCGGCAATGACGTCTTCACCCTCATCTAGCCCACCACCAGGGATGGTGTAGTCGTGATAACGCTCGGTATAAAGCATCAAGATGTTCTCACCATCTAACACAATCGCACGGGCAGCATTGCGCTTGTATACCGTTTTATTGTCTAAGTGTTCGATCTCTGGGTGGATAGTCGTTTTTAGATGTCTCATGATTCCAACTGCTCAACTGAATTTGGCGGCATCATATCATAACTATCCATAGTTTCGAGGTTCACAACCCCACACAAGCACACATAATCTTGTTATTTCGCCACAGCTAACTCAGCGCTATTGATCTAAAACACCCCACACACAATCCTCCCTCAAACGAAGATAATCCAGCGACATTTCACCTAAGTTAACATGAGCTAACACTCAAAAAACCGTTAAACGTAGGGAAATAGCAGCGTATTTCAATATCTTGACCAAATCGAACTAACCTTTTCTGAAATCTAAAATATACTCGTTTCATAGGGCTTCTAATCTGGTTCTGTAGAAGTTAGCACATTCACTTGTAAAGTTATTACGTAGGAGATAAACATGAAGAATATTGGTTTAATAACAGTATTTGCCATTGTACTAGGCGGCTGTGCGAACAACTATGCAGAATATAGCGAAGGCCAACGAGTTTCAGTTTCTAATCCAGCGGCAATCTATTGCGTTCAGCAAAATGGCGAGTTGAACACGGTTACTGAAAACAATCAACGCACAACTTACTGTGTATTCGACGATGGTGAACGCATTGAACAATGGGAGTACTACCGTAACCACCACGAACAACAAACTGAAAATTAGTCACTTACGTTAAAACGTCCGTCGTCATGACTATAAAGCCCCTCACTGCAAAGGATTGTTGCGGAAAATGAAACGGAATAAATGTCTAGCGCCACCAGCGCTGTGTGCGATCTGATTCCGGGTCTAAATAACGATTCAATAGAGTCAGGTTTGTATCGAGTAATGCTAGATACTCCCTGACTTTTTTTATATCGGCACTGGCTGAGGTTTGCTGGATGCAGCGATCCAATACTGGAAGTAAGCTGTCCATGAGAACAAAGTTAGATGAACCTCTTACTAATTCCTTCGCGATGTTCAACGCGTCTAAAGACAATTGCTCCGGTTTTTGTCTTACCGACTCTAAATCTCGTTCAAAGGCCCCCGTAGAGACCCCTTCTAGATACACTCGATAGGTCGTCAGAGCGTCCACCAACAAAAACAGTTCTCCTTGGGTGCTTTGATAAGGGTATGGCACCGCAACATGAGCATCTAAGTGACGCTTTATCTGTAAATTCACCCCAAGCGCCGAACACTTCTCGACGAGAACTTTGAGCAAACCTTGCTCATCCATTAGCGATTGAATCTCGAATATACGTTGCAAATGGTAGTCATGCGAAATGAAGGTCACCTTGACACTTTGTCCACGAACAAACAACCCACTCTCAATCATCTCTGACGCTAGATTCTGGATATTCTCTAGCGTATTGGTCGAAAGCTGCTCGAGTAAAATCGCCCCTAGTGGAAACGGATGTGCACGCTGATTTTCAAGCTGTCTAAAATATTGGTGCATAGCATCGGCTTCCGAAATCGTTTGGCCTTTAGTCACTCCACCACAAAATGCAACCGCCGTTTGCTTATTGGACTCCGCCGTCAGATATTCAACCAAAGCATCAACTCGGCCGATCCCTTCAGCAGTCAATTTATTTCCATTGAGCCGCTTACCTAGCACAATAAGGAGGTGATGAATGCTCATTTAATGTTCAAGTCTCGTTTTTATAATTAGATGAAGTGAATTATGTATACAATACTTATTAACAAAAGTATTTTGAAAATCTCACACGTTGCTCGCAATAAGTTCACGGTTGAGAGCAACATCATAAGCCATGCAAGAATAAATGTGCCGCTGTCACGTAAAATAGCACGATCTTGGGTTTCATCGCTCTGCGCTTGTTAACGTTAATCACAGTCAAGAGCGCGAAGATCAATCAAGAACCCTTTACTCGAAAAAAGTGAAACGAACACCATACCAATTTTACACAGAGTTCGTTCATCGAACCGTCTTCACAGGAAGTTACTATGCTGTCTATTTTTGACATTTACAAAATCGGGGTCGGGCCTTCGAGCTCCCATACCAATGGGCCAATGATTGCTGGGTTCAATTTCACCCAAAAGATTGACTCTATACTTAGCCAAGTCACCCGAATTCAAATCGATTTATACGGTTCACTGTCATTAACGGGGATTGGTCACCACACAGATCGTGCCACCCTATTAGGCCTGCTTGGCAATCGCCCTGACACGATAAAAATAACCAGCGCCAATGAAGCTATGCGTAAAGCAATTGAAGAAAAATCGTTGATGGTTAGTGGTCGTCACGCCATTCATTTTGATGTAGAAAGCGATTTACTCTTTCACAAAAGCAACCTCCCGCTTCATGAAAACGGCATGACAATATCAGCCTTTGATGCCACTGGCTGCCTTCTTGAAATGGAAACCTATTACTCCATCGGTGGTGGGTTCATTGCCACCACTGAAGAACTGCAACACGGGAAACAGGAATCAAAAACACAAGTTGAATTCCCTTTCTCTTCTGCCGATAAACTGCTGGAGCTCGCTGACCAAAATGGCCTTAGCCTTGGTGGCTTAATCCTGCGCAATGAAGTGTCATTCCAAGGTATGGATGTGATTGACCAAAAAGCAGACCAAATCTGGAAAGTGATGTCATTATGCATGCAACGTGGTTTTGATACTGAAGGCATACTCGATGGTGGTTTAGAAGTGACACGTCGAGCACCGGCCCTTCTTAAAAAGCTTGAAGCCAATGCGTCGATTGAAAACGATCCCATGGAAATTATGGACTGGATTAACCTATTTGCCTTTGCGGTCAGTGAAGAGAATGCGGCTGGTGGTCAGGTTGTCACCTCACCAACTAACGGTGCGGCTGGCGTTATTCCTGCTGTACTCATGTACTATCACCGCTTCATCAAAGAGCTGAACACCAAGCAGCTTAAAGACTTTTTAGCCGTATCAGGCGCCATCGGTATCCTATACAAAACCAATGCTTCGATTTCAGGCGCAGAGGTGGGCTGTCAGGGTGAAGTCGGCGTATCTTCATCAATGGCAGCGGCCGGCTTAACGGCATTACGCGGTGGCAGCAACGAGCAAATCTGTATTGCAGCAGAAATCGCAATGGAGCATTCACTCGGGATGACATGCGACCCTATCGGAGGGCTTGTTCAGGTACCTTGCATTGAACGTAATGCCATGGGCGCAATGAAAGCGATCAACGCATCACGCATGGCGCTAAAACGCACCAGCAAATGCCTGATATCGTTAGATAAAGTTATCGCAACCATGTACCAAACTGGTAAAGACATGAATAAGAAGTACCGTGAGACCTCTTTAGGTGGCTTAGCCGTGATCCACATGGCACCACCCTGTGAGTAACCTCAATACAATGAAAAAATCGAAACGAAGTCTTCACTCTGGACACCTTGTTTGAAACTGAATGTTTCCCCTACCCAAGCCAGCTGCCAAGCTGGCTTTTTATTGGTTTAAAGCCAGAAGCGAGTGGTATTAGAACTAATCTAAGCCATTCACAACACAGACTTTAAATATTTTCCCATTGTTATTCAACAGCTTACACCGAACCCCGCTAACAATAGAATCACAATCAAATACATATCGATAATGGAATCTAAGATTCTACATTTCACGCATGAAAAATATGAATCTTCAGATAAGAAAAAATCATAGCGAATAAAGTACTGATCATGGCTCATGCTTCATTCTATGTTTCGCTATCAATGATAGAATAATTGAGTAATTACACTAACATTTAACATACATATGAGAATAAAATAATGTGGAATAGATTAAACAAATCAATGATGTTCTGCCAGATGATGTTTGGACTTTCGTTCTATGGCGTCATGGTAATCTTGACTCGTTTCTTCCTTGAAGACCTCAACTATAATGAAGCCGATACCATGATGGTTGTTGGTGCTTTCTCTGCCATCGGGCCGCTATTTGCTATCGCTGGTGGCTTCATCGCCGACAAATTCTTAGGCGCATACCGCTCTTTAACTATTGCCTTTCTAGGGTTCGCAAGTGGTTATGTGTTACTGGTACTCGGTGCAGCAGCAACCAATATACCAATGGCATTGTGCGGAATCGCTCTAGCAAGCTATGCACGTGGTTTGATGTCCCCTTCTTACCCAAGTCTTTATAAGCGCACGTTCAAAACTCAAGAAGATTTCGAAAACTGCTACCCTATCAACTACTCCGTCAACAACATTGGTGCGCTTTTGGGCCAATATTTATTCCCTATGCTGGTACTTGTTGTTGGTTTTCAAGGCGGCTTCCTACTTTCAGCAGCTCTAGCTGGTGCCGCACTTCTGATGATGATTATTGCTCGTAAAGGCCTTGTCAACGCCAGTGCTGAAATCGATCAACAACCAGTAAGCACAAAAAACTGGGCGGCGTTCCTTGTTATTTCTGCAGCAATGATTGGCTTAGTGTTCTTCATGTTTTCTAACATGGATATCGGCCAAAACATCGTCTATGCCATTGGTGGTGCAGCCATTGTCTACTTTATCTCTTTGATGATTAAATCAAAGAAATCAGACATGCTGAAAATGGGCACAATATTAATCATCACATTCCTAACCACCTGTTTCTTTGTGTACTACGGTCAAATGATGACATCGATGACCATGGTAGCGATCAATACTATGCGTGGTGACCTACTTGGCTTCATCCCTGTCGCTCCAGAAGCCTCAATGGCAATGAACCCACTGTGGTGTATGGTTGCAGGCCCTATCATTACCGCTATTTTCTCAAACCTAGAAAAGAAAAATATTCACTTCTCGACTGCAACTAAAGTAGGGTTCTCGTTCATTCTAACGGCTATCGCTTTCGGTATCCTGACCATGGCTGTGACGACCGTTGGTGAAGATGTTCTAATCCGCCCTGAAGTATTCCTGGCAATCCATTTCTTCCTAGCATTTGGTGAAGTTATTGTTGGCTCTATGGTGGTGGCGTTCATTCTGTCTGTGGCCCCTAAGCATATTGAGAACTTCTCAGTAAGTTTGTTCTCTGTTGCGATAGCACTATCAGGTATTGTTGGTGCGGTGTTCTCAACATCCATTGCACTGGAAAAAGGTCAAGAGATCACACAAGAGATCGTACAAACCGTTTACGGCGATTACTTTCAAATGCTAACCGTTTTAGCGGTCGTGATGGTGGGCATCGCAATGGTAGCATCGTTCATCATTCGTAAGATGCTAGAAGCTGCGAAAGTCGCAGAAGAAACCATTGAACTAGAACAAGTAAACAGCTAATTTTACCCACGTTAAACCGCTCTAATCGATCAAGCCCTTTCGTTTACTAAAGGGCTTTTTTTATCCAATAGCAAAGTCCTTTAACGTACTTCTGCATCACGCCGACACCATGAGTCAAGAAGCGATTTTAGAACAGAGAAGTAACCAAACCAGCGATAATCAGAACGACACCGACACCGCGAGTCGCGTGCCACTTTTCCTTTAACAAGCAGATCCCCATCACTACACCAAAAATGATACTCACTTGCCGAAGTGCAACAACCAAGCTGACGTTCTCTGTCATGGTCATCGCAAACAACACTAAGCCATAGGTCGAAGCCATCATGATGCCAGCAAGTGTTGCTCTTTTACGTAGTAACCAAGCGTTATGAAATTCTATTCTTTGATTCGACACGAGCAACCACAGGCTCAGTGGAAGCACAATTGCCCAGAACTGGATACCTAGGTAGAAAATCGCGGTGTGTTTATTGGTAATGCTAGGCGTGCTTAAAGGCTCTAATAATAGAAGCGCCTCTTTATCAATAATGGAGTAGCCCGTAGTACCAATGGCGGCGATTAATGCCCACAGTACGCCAAGATTCAGATAGGCCTTGAGCCTTAATTCAGAAAACTGCTTAAGCGGGACAAACAGACAACCCAATGTGATCAGTGCAAATCCAAGCCATTGATTGATTGATAATTCATACCCTATTAACACCGTACCTAAACCCACCATCAACACGGGCAATGCTCGGGCCATTGGGTAAATCACACCAATATCGGCCTGCTTGTAAGCCATACCTAAGCCGATTAAATAGATGATTTGGCAGATTCCACTTAAAAGAAGTAGCTGCCAGAATGGAACTGTGATGTTTGCAAAGCCGACACTGTAGACGTACCAAATCAAATAGGGAGTCAACATCGCGGCAGCGGCAAAGCCAGAAGCAAGGAAAAAAGACGACCCCGATCCTTGATGAGATTTACCCAGAACATTCCACCCCGCATGAAGCAGAGCCGAAATTATCACGATAACGATGGCAGAAAATTCCATTTCATTCCTAACTGATTAACTGACTTTTAAAAGCCGTCGCTGAAAACGGGTGATAAAAAAGGCCTCCAGATAAGAGACCTTTGATCGATTCAATTGGGTAAGCCCACAAAGTTACAGGTATGTAAGCGTTCTAACGTATGACTAGCGCTCTAGCTGCGCGATTGACTCAATACTGATCGCGTCATGACGCCAATACTCAATATCACAATCAATCAGATCGCCGTTTTGGTTGTAGTTCACACGCTCTACGACCATTGCAGGAGAGCCAGAAGTCGCACGCAGAGCTTGTGCTGTTTCGCCAAGCAAAGACGTTGTGCTCACTCGGTAACGGATCTTCTGATACACTACACCAAAGTGCTCGCGGTAGATGTCCGTCAACGATTGAGACAAGTCATAATCAAGCAAGTTAGGGAACAACTCAGGTCGAATGTAGTTAGTCACATACACAACGGGCCTGTCTTCAAGGTAACGAACTCTGTCAACTCGATAAACATCCGAAAAAGGTTGCAGCTCAAGAAGCCTAGTTGCTTCCTTGGTTGCTAACATGCCTTTCGCCGCCACCAACTCTGTTTTCGGCTTACGATTCTGCGATAAAGCCATGTTGGTGAAGTTCAATGTTTGTGTTGGATCGTAGCGCAGTGGCGCAGGCGAGATAAACCAACCACGTCGGTCTTCTCGATAAATGCGCCCTTCCGCTTCAAGTGAAGATAAGGCTTCACGTAAGGTAACTCGAGTCGTATCAAACGATTCAGCCAGCTTACGTTCCGCAGGCAGCTTCTGTCGTGGTGTTAGCATCCCCGACTCTATCTGCTCTACGATGACATCTTTGATTTTTACGTACTGCACTTCATTTCCTTTCATTCTTGTTCTTGTCGTCAGCCACTCCTTGGCCAACTGCAATATAAGTGGTTGGCTAGCGTTTACGCCAAGCTTGGGTGCGCTTCTCGAATAACTTGTTGATTAGCATATGAATCAACTTCGCACTCGCTGCTGATATCATGATCATCACCGCCATCGCTGCCGCTGCCCCCGTTTGCCCCGCGTCGTCCATATTCAGTACTGATACTGACGCTGGAATCGTATTGGTAGAATACAAGAATACTACCGCAGATGTCGTGGTAAGTGCATTAATAAACAGGTATGTCGCAATATCTAAAATCGCTGGCAGACAAACGGGTACCGTCACCTTAAAGAACAACTTGTATTGCGGTAAGTTTACCGAAGCCGCTGTTGCTTCAATTTCAGAAGGCAGCTGTTTCAATGCCGTTAACGCAGTCATGTGCCCTACCGTGTAGTAGTGAACCACGGTATTAATCACCAAGAACGCCATCGTGCCATACAAGAAGTTGAGTGGATTACTCAAATCATTGAAGTAAAAGATATACCCCAAGCCCAGCACCATACCCGGAACGGCCATCGGCACCACGCTGAGCATTTGCATCGCTTGACGAACAGGACCGAAGGCACGGCCTTTCTCAATGCAGTATGCCCCAAGGAAAATCAGAACAGTACCAATTATCGCAGTCCAAGCACCAAGCGTTAACGAGTTGAAGAATGGCGCCCAACCATAAGTACTCATTTCTGCGAAGTTGTAGTTGTTTAGCGTCAGCGCTTTGTTCCAAGGCCAGAAGGTGACCATCGAACCGTATATCGCCATACCCAACACAATAACCACAGCAGCAGAGATGATGGTACAATAAAGGAAACATAAACCATCACGTAGTGTGCTAGGTTCCGGTTGGTACGCGACAGAACGAGTATCAAACAAGCTCTTCTGCTTCTTTTGAACCCAGCGGTCAACGGTAAACGCAAGCAACGCAGGCAATAGCAGCAAGATACTGGTTACTGCCCCCATAGAGAAGTTCTGTTGCCCTACTACCTGTTTAAAGATATCGGTAGACAGAACGTTGTAGCTACCACCAATCACCTTTGGCACACCAAAATCACAAACCACCAGCGTAAACACTACGATCAGAGTGCTGATCAAGCCGTATTTTGCCGCAGGTAACGTCACCATAAAGAAAGTTTTTAACGATGAAGTATTGAGTGCACGTGCAGCCTCATACAGACGAGCGTCAGAGGTTCTTAATGAGGTGGTCAGAATCATTAAGGCGTGTGGAAACGTCCAGAATATCAAGCCAAGAGAGATACCAATCAAGCCATAAACCGAGTTGCCACCCAAGACTTCTTTGGCGATACCTTGGTTACCAAATAAGAAGATAAGACTGATAGCAGGAAGCAAAGACGGTGCTAAAATCGGCGCTGAACCTAAGACTTGAAATAGCCCCTTGAAAGGCATGCACGAACGAGTCAAGGCATAAGCATAACCAAACGCTAATACCCCCACGATAACCGTCACTAGCAACCCTATCGTGAACGTATTACCTACCGACTGCCATAAGCTTTGAGACGCAAAATACGTTGCGAAATTCTGTAAACCAACAAATTCGCCATCTGCGTTCTGAACACTCTTTTTCAACATGGCCCACAGTGGCATCAGGATAAACAACGTCATGACCACAGACAAAAAGGCCAACAGCCCAAATAGAATGACGTTGTCTTTACTTAACCGAGCCAGAAAAGGTTGTACTCGTCGTTGAATTAGCCGCTTAGATTGCATCATTTGAGTCGATTCCATGATTGTTTACGCCGCCTCGTCTTTCATCACTTGCAGGCTTTTCGATGGGTAAGCTCTAAGGCCTTCTTCATCAAACGCTACATAACGAATGTCACTACGACGTAACTTCAATCGATTAAACTCTTTGACGGACACATCCACTAGGATCTCTTTGGCCGTTGAGTCGTGTTGCAATTGACACTCAATGCGATAAAACGCACCAAGGAACTCACTCGATACGATTCTCACCGGTAACGATTCGTTAAAACGATCAACAAACTGAATTTGTTCTGGACGAACCGCGATATCAAAACGATCGCCATGCTTTGGGGTTAAATTATCCAAAGCAGGCAGCGGTAACATTGACTCAGCAATACGCATCTTACCTTGCGCCGCAACAGAAGCTTGAATAAAGTTCATACTACCAACAAACTCAGCGACAAAACGACTAACCGGTTTTTGATAGATATCTTGAGGCGCCCCTACCTGCTCGATAACACCATGATTCATCACCACAATACGGTCAGCCATGGTTAACGCTTCATCTTGGTCGTGCGTCACCATGATAGTGGTGATACCTAGCTTACGTTGCAGTTGGCAGATCTCATCACGTAGGTGTGTTCTTACCTTTGCATCCAACGCAGACAGCGGTTCATCGAGTAGCAACAAGCCTGGAGACAACGCCAATGCGCGAGCCAGAGCAACACGCTGCTGCTGTCCACCAGATAGTTGATTTGGAAACTTCTGACCAGACGTTGGTAAGCCGATGGTCTCTAACCAAGACTCAACCGTCTCAAGGGCTTCTTTGGTCGACATGCCTTGGTTTTTCAGACCAATCGCAATGTTTTCTTCCACCGTGAGATTTGGAAACAAAGCGTAAGACTGGAACACGATGCCAAAGTCGCGCTTTTCTGGTGGCAAGAAGGTCGTATCCTTACCGTTCTGCTCAATAGAACCTGAAGTGGGTAAATCTAGACCTGCAATCGCACGTAATAAGGTGGTTTTTCCACAGCCAGATGGGCCAAGGAAGCAGACGAACTCGCCTGTATCTATCGATAGGGAGATCTCTTTTAACGCTGTAAATTGGCCAAATTGCTTTACAACGTTTTCAATATTCAAATAAGTTTGGTTGCTCATACTACAGCACTCTCCATATGGTATATACCAAACTTAAACTGAGAATATTGCAGTTGAGTGACAAATTTATAGAAGCTCAATGACAGTTATATTGCAGATATAATAAGCATTAAAGATTGCTATTTGTTCAGCATTAACAGTTCGTTCAACGTTGAAAGCCCTCAGTGACTTGCCCATAAATCACTGAGAGCCTTAATGTAAACTTCTAATTTAAACGCAGGATTAATCTATGATTCAATCTTGTCGGCTTTGCCCGCCGCACCTGCGAGTTTGGATAACTGTTTATCTAGCCACAATGGCGTGTTACCCGAATCTTCCGCGTTCTCTTTTCTTCGTACCGCATCACGCACCATCATCGCACCTACCCAACGAAATGGCTCGGGCGGGAAGCGTCCTAAAGGGCCTTTAGTTAAACCGCTTCGTGTCCAAGCATTGTCGATATCGAGTACCATTGCTGACAAAATTTTTCCGCCCATACGGGTTTGAGCAACGCCATTGCCTGAATAACCAAGCCCATAATAGATGTTGCTTTGGCCTTTTAGATTACCGAAAAATGGCAATCCGGTGACCGAACGATCTGAGCCGCCAGACCAGTTGTAATCGAATTCACTTTGTTCCAATTTAGGGAACAGCTTTTGGAACGATTGATTGAGAATCGGCAGGTAGTTAGTCGTTTGGTTAAACATGCTTTCAACTTGATTGGCAAACGAGAATTTATTGCCACCTTTGCCCAACATGAGTCGTCCGTCCTGGGTATCTCGGTAGTAGTGGACAAAGATACGCGAATCCACCACCGCCGCCCCTTTCTCTGGGCCAAATTGCTTGAGCTTGTCAGGAATAGGCTTGGTCACCACCATATCTGAAGAGACAACCACAATGCTGCGTTTGAACTCTTTGAAGTGATCGAGCATCCACGCATTGAGTGCCAAAATCACTTTATCTGCAAATACGGAACCGCCTTTGGTTTGAATTCGAGCGGGAGAGCCATAGTCGAGTGATGTCATTTCTGTGTTTTCGTGAATTTCGACACCCAGTTCGAGCGCGACTCGGCGCAAACCTCTAGCCAATAACGCTGGCTGCACACTACCCGCAGCTTCTGAATAGTAACCTTCAATGTGGCGATCAGATCCCGCTTTGTCAGCCAAAGAATTGTCGCACTTCTTCCAGCTATTGATACCCTGCTTAACCAGCTCATTAACAACAGACTCCATTCCACCCTTTTGAGCTTCATTGGTCTCCGTGTAGTAAGTTCCGCTACGATATAGATGCGCGTCAATGTTGTGTTCGTTACAGAAGGCTTCGATCTCGTATATAACCTTTTCCGATTCCTTAACCAACCATTTCGCTTGTTCTTTTCCGTAGAGCTTTTTCAGCGTCAGATACTTAGTTGACCACGTCAGCATGCAACCGCCGTTCGCACCAGAAGCACCGCTACCACATAGGCCTTTTTCAATCACGACAACATGTTTTTCGGGTTGCTGTTGTTTGATTAAAATCGCCGTCCATAACCCCGTATAGCCACCGCCAACAATGGCGATATCACAGTTGACATCTTTTTGGAGTGGCTTAGCCGAATCTAGCCCCGCATTGATGTTGCCAAACTCTTGTTCCAACGCTTGCTTGAACCAATATGAGTAGTGCTTTGTCATTTGTTGTACCTTACTTAAAACCTAAAGGCGTAAAACTAACAAAGGAAGACCGAAGCCTTCCTTTACTGATCTCGAACTTCTAATGAACTAAATAGGTCGTCAGATTAAGATTTTGGCTCTGATTTAGCATCAAACTTCTCAGACCATGTTTTAAGAACGTCGGCACGTTCGCTGCCCATACGAGCGAAGTCCATTTTTGCCATGTTCTTTTCTACATCAGGGAAGTTCTTTGCTTTGCCTGTCACATCTTGGTGACCAACAACTGGGTACATTTCGATGTAAAGCTCATTTGCCGCTTTAGAAATAGACCAGTCAACAACGCGTTGCGCTGCATCAGAAGGCTTAACAAGACCTACCGCCTCAGACTCCCAGCCGATGCCTTTAGGTGTGATCACTGACAGTGGAGCGCCTTGAGTCTTTAATTTAGCACCACGGCTCGCCATAGAAATACCGATGGCCACTTCCCCCATGCCCGCTTCAACACAAGGCTTCGAACCCGAGTGTGTGTAATGAGCAATATTTTGATCAAGTTTCTGCATGTAGTTCCAGCCTTGCTCTTCGCCCATGTTCTGTAGCCAAGCTGAAACCTGCATATAACCAGTCCCCGAAGAAGCTGGGTTTGGCATCGCAATGTGGCCCTTATAGACAGGTTTCGTTAAGTCGTCCCAAGATTTCGGAGCAGGTAGGTTCAGTTGCTTAGCAACGATTTTGTTAAAGCAAATTGCATTGAAGAATGCATCATTACCATACCAAGCTTGAGTAGACTGTGGGTCATTCAGGTTAGTGCGTAACGCTTCTACTCCTTGAGGTGTGTAAGGCTTCAGAATACCCTCTTCTTTAAGCAAAGCCATGGAAGAGCCCGCAAGCCCCCATACTACCTCTGCACGAGGGTTATTTTTTTCAGCCAGTAATTTTGCCGTCATGATCCCCGTTGAATCACGTACCCACTTAATCTCAATGTCTGGGTTTTCACTTTCGAATGCATTTTTGTATTTAGCTAAAATGTCAGTTTCGAAAGCCGTGTAAACCGTCACTTCCTGTGCTGCATAAGCATTACCAGCGAGTAGAGTGACTAACGCTGCAAGTGATCCTTTCATAAAACGGTTTTTCATCATTTTCTCCAGTCAGGCTCAACTCCAAAGTGAGAAGTCGCCAAAATTAAAAGTTACCGAGGTTGAGCATTTTTTAAGTTAGAAGCCTCATCAGAGGCAGCTATATCCATAAGTTCATCTGGGGTGCTTACATGTCAGTGGTATGTACCAGATTGCAAGTATTAAACTAATCAAGGTTTATGACGGCTAAATGAACAAAAAATGGCAATTTAAAGATCGACAACTTTCTCAACATGAGTGACCCATTTGAATATGAAGCTTTTGTGAAAATAACGTTTGGGCTATTTACGACCGTTTGAATGGGTTGTTAAAGTGGCTGTAAATATTGGTATAGTCCAAAATACAAATCGCGAGAATTGAACATGAGAAACGAATACCTACTACTGACACCGGGGCCTCTATCTACTTCTGAAACCGTTCGCCAAGCGATGCTAAAAGATTGGTGTACTTGGGATGATGAATACAACAAAGACGTTGTTGAAGTGATTCGTCGCAAGCTAGTGACTTTGGCGACTAAGCAAACGGGTTATACGAGCGTACTAATGCAAGGTAGCGGCACCGCTTCAGTTGAAGCAACAATCGGTAGCGTTATCTCTAAAAGCGGCAAGCTTCTTGTTGTTGACAACGGTGCGTATGGTGCTCGTATTGCTCAAATCGCAGAATACTTAAACATTCCATGCCATGTCGTTTCTCCAGGTGAAACATCACAGCCTAACTTGAACGAAATGGAGACGGCATTGGCTATGGATTCAGATATTACTCACGTTGCGATGGTGCACTGTGAGACCACTACGGGTATGTTGAATCCAATCGAAGCGATCGGCAAATTGGCAAAACAGCACAACAAAACCGTCATTCTAGATGCGATGTCGAGTTTTGGTGGCATCCCTATGGATATTGCTGACTTAGGTATCGATTACATGATCAGTTCGGCAAACAAATGTATTCAAGGTGTACCTGGATTCGGCTTTGTTATTGCGAAGCAATCGGAACTGAAAAAATGCAAAGGCCAAGCTCGTTCATTAAGCCTTGACCTGTTTGACCAATGGCACTGCATGGAAAGCAACCATGGTAAATGGCGTTTCACCTCTCCGACTCATACCGTGCGTGCGTTCTACCAAGCTCTACTTGAATTGGAGCAAGAAGGTGGCATCGAAGCTCGTCATAATCGCTACCAAACCAACCAAACTACATTGGTTGCTGGTATGCGTTCTCTTGGCTTTGAGCCACTGCTTAATGATGATCTTCATTCACCTATCATTACCTCTTTCTATTCTCCAACTCATAGCGATTACCAATTCAAGGAGTTCTATGACCGTTTGAAAGAACAAGGTTTTGTGATTTACCCGGGCAAGGTTTCAAACGCAGACTGCTTCCGAATCGGTAACATCGGTGAAGTGTATCCGTCAGACATTAACGCGCTCATTGGCGCAGTGAAAAACGCTATGTATTGGGAGATCAAATAATGATGACGACCAATCAAGAGCCGATTCTAAAGGCCACACACTTTCGAAGTGAAGGCGATGTAAACACCACGCCAGCACGCGAAAAATGGAACCAATCGCTAAACGATGATGCGACTCAAGCGATGTTAAAACGTGACTCTGACGTGTTTCTTCATCAAGCCATGTCAACGCCTTGCCTAGACACACTTGAAGCCGCTGAAGGCATCTACATTCAAGATGCGACGGGCAAAAAGTACATGGACTTTCACGGTAACAATGTTCATCAGCTTGGTTATGGCCACCCACATATCATGAATAAAGTGACTCAGCAAATGGCGTCGTTGCCATTTTCACCACGTCGCTTCACCAATGAAACTGCGGTTCAGTGCGCTGAAAAGCTGACGCAAATCTGCGGTGGTGATTTAAATCGCGTGTTGTTTGCTCCCGGTGGCACATCAGTGATCGGCATGGCGCTCAAACTGGCTCGACATGTCACCAACAATTTCAAAGTAGTGTCATTGTGGGACTCATTCCATGGCGCGTCACTCGATGCGATTTCAGTGGGTGGCGAAGCGTGTTTCCGCGAAGGCATGGGGCCATTAATGGCTGGCGTAGAACGCATTCCACCAGCGGTTTCCTATCGTGGTGCTTTTCCGCTTCGCGGGCAAAGCGCAGGCGGTGAAAGTGAGGCTGCATGTGATGTGCACTACGCCGATTACCTAGAATATGTGATTGAAAAAGAAGGCGGCATTGGTGCCTTCATTGCCGAAGCAGTGCGTAACACCGACGTGCAAGTGCCAAGTAAGGCTTACTGGAAACGCATCCGTGAGATCTGCGATAAGCATAACGTCATGTTGATCATCGACGACATTCCAAACGGTATGGGTCGCAGTGGCGAATGGTTCACTCACCAAGCTTTTGATATCGAACCTGACATTCTTTGTATCGGTAAAGGTTTTGGCGGCGGCTTAGTACCAATCGCCGCCATGATCACTAAAAACAAATACAACACGGCAGCGCAAGTATCGCTTGGTCACTACACCCATGAAAAAAGCCCAATGGGTTGCGCGGCAGCACTCGCCACCATGGAAGTGATTGAGCAAGAAAACCTACTTGAAAAAGTTCAAGCGGACAGCGCATTCGTGCGTGAACAGCTGCTTCAAATGAAAGAGAAGTACCCTGTCATTGGTGACGTTCGTGGCATCGGCCTGCTCTGGGGGGTGGAATTGGTCACCGATCATATCACCAAAACCCGAGCTTTCGATGAAGCGGAAGCCGTACTTTACCAATGTCTAAACGACGGTCTGAGTTTCAAGGTGTCACAAGGTAATGTGATTCAGTTAAGCCCACCATTGATCATCAGCCGCAGCGAACTGGAAGTCGCTCTGTCTGTATTCGAAAAAGCGATAGCAAAAGTCTGCAAAGACTTTCAATACCTTTAAACCATCATCTAACCAATAACTTAAAACCATCATTCATCTCCCAGAACAACTTGAGCTGGGAGAGAACAGAAATAGGACTCGACTATGAACACCACATCACCTATCCAAGCGGTTATCTTTGACTGGGCTGGCACTATCGTTGATTTTGGATCATTTGCGCCAACCAGTATTTTCGTTGAAGCATTCAGACAAGGTTTCGACTTTGATATCGACTTAGCAGAAGCGCGTGAACCTATGGGGATCGGCAAATGGGACCACATCCAAGCAGTGGGTCGAATTCCAGCCGTTGACGCTCGTTGGAAGGCTCAGTTCGGACGTTCGATGACCAGTGAAGACGTTGATGCGATCTACGCGGCATTCATGCCTCTGCAAAAAGCCAAAGTAGCCGATCACGCCACGCCTATTTTGAATGCGATAGAAGTGGTCAATAACCTAAAAGAGAAAAGCATTAAAATCGGATCTTGTTCAGGTTACCCACGTGAGGTGATGGACGTATTGATTCCCGCAGCGGCCGATTACGGCTACCAGCCAGATAACGTGGTAGCGACCGATGACTTACCTCAAGGTGGTCGCCCTGCGCCATTTATGGCACTGAAAAACGTCATCGACCTAGGTGTCACTAACGTTGCTGCGTGTGTAAAAGTAGACGATGCAGCACCGGGGATCGATGAAGGTCACAATGCAGGCATGTGGACGGTCGGCCTAGTTCTTTCGGGCAATGAAGCTGGCTTAACGTATCAAGAATATTTAGATGCAGACGAGACAACACTTGCCTTGGCGCGTGAAAAAGCAAGCGTTAAGCTCAATAAGTCCAACCCACACTACCTCATCGATACCATTGCAGACCTACCCGGCGTGATTGCCGATATCGAAAAGCGTTTACTGAAAGGTGATCGCCCTTAAACAAATATTGGCGACTGGGTGATTTCAAACGCACCCAAAAACGCCGCCTATATTGCTGTAAAATCCCTATCCAATCATGTTGTCATTCGAGTTAACCAGATAGGATGGGGATGCTAGACGATTTCCCAACTGTGGGTCATCTCTACGCCAGCACCGAGCATTAGGCATACTGAACAGTACTTTTCTAATGAATCCGCACATACCTTCGCCACAAGCTCTGGATCCAGATTGTCACCCGACACTTCAAAGTGAATATTAATCACCGTAAAGATTTTTGGTGCCGTTTCACGACGTGTCGTCTCTAGTTTTGCGTTACAGCCAGTGATGTTTTGACCTGCCGACTTCAAACCATCAACCACATCAACAGAGCTACAACCACCAGCCGCCATTAATACCATTTCCATAGGGCTTGGCGCAGTAGCACCACCGCTGCCGTCCATCACAACAGAGTGACCTGATTGAGATTGACCTAGGAATTTAAAGCCTTCGACCCATTTAACTTCTGCTTGCATGTTGTTCCTCAGATGTACGAAACATCATCATTATCTAAGGTCTTCTGACCGAGTGTTTATACCAATGCGTACAGCCTACTACTGGCAGCAGTGATGAGCAAGATTTTCTCTGTGGCATGTTTTTTTCTAAAATCCTGTAATTTTTCTCATCGAAAGCCTGTCTCTATTCGTACATTCAAAAACAAATCGAAAGAACGTCAAAATGAGGTATCTATGAAGAGATTATCTAAAATATTGGTGTCACTCGTGGTTGTACTACCATTGATCTCTCTGTTTGTTAGCCAAACTGGTACGGCCAATACAGCAGATAAAATAGCAAATGCAGGCAACAGTGAAATTGCAACACTGGCTGGCGGTTGCTTTTGGTGTACAGAGTCTGATCTGGAGAAACTGCCGGGCGTGATTGACGTGATTTCTGGCTATTCAGGAGGCGAATTAGAAAATCCAACCTATCGACAAGTTTCATCGGGTAAGTCTGGGCACATTGAAGTGGTTAATGTCATTTTTAACCCCAAGAAGGTTAGCTATGAACAAGTGCTTGACCAATTTTTCAGACACATAGACCCAACCGATGACAAAGGTTCGTTTGTTGATAGAGGTCCACAATATCGACCGGCGATTTTCTATCATAACCAAACACAAAAAGAGATCGCTCAGAACTTCATGATGGAGATCGACAAAGCTCAGATCTTCGACAAACCACTAAAAACAGAACTTATTCAATTTAAAAAATTCTGGCTAGCTGAGGATTACCATCAAGACTATTACAAAAAGAACAAAGTGCGTTACAACTACTACCGCTATGCTTCTGGCCGTGATCAATACCTCGATAAAGTCTTCGGTGAGAATAGAAATAAGAATCCACAAACTATCCGTCAGATCATTGATAGCAAAAATGCCACAGCCAATGTGAAAACATACCGTAAACCCTCTGATGCTGAGATCAAAGCGAAGTTAACCGCACTGCAATACGATGTCACACAAAATGAGGCAACTGAACGCCCTTTTAACAACAAGTACTGGGACAATAAGCAAGAAGGGATTTATGTTGATATTGTCACCGGTGAACCTCTTTTCTCTTCAAAAGACAAATACAAATCGGGTACAGGCTGGCCGAGCTTTACTCAATCGATCAGCAAAAGTTACGTGGTAACTAAAACCGACTACAAACTGCTTTACCCAAGAACCGAAGTTCGTAGCCGCTATGGTGATTCTCACCTCGGACATGTATTTAAAGATGGCCCGAAACCTACCGGCTTACGATACTGCATGAACTCAGCAGCAATGCGCTTCATCCCAGCCGATAAATTAGCAGAAGAGGGTTATGAGGAATATAGACCAATGTTCGAGGGCTAAGTACCCAAAATAACCACGCTATCTTAGACACAAAAGCCAGCATGTTGCTGGCTTTGTACTTGTGATAGCGCGACTCATGACGAGTCGAGTTTATTGACCTAACCGGTCAACACAGTATCTTCTGGGTACTTCAACAACGAAGGTTCTGGTCGAGCTAGCATATACGCTAAAGTCAAAGGACCAATCCGTCCGATCACCATCACCACAATCATGATGTATTTTCCGGGTTCAGAAAGTTGAGCGGTTAAACCTGCGGAGAGTCCAACCGTAGCAAACGCAGAAATGACTTCAAACATCACTCGATCAAATGCTGCTTTTTCAGTAAGCATTAACAAAAACATTGCGGTGGTTAATAACGCGCCACTCACCACGATAATCGCCAATGATTTCGTTACCGCTTGCCAAGTAACCGTTCGCTTAAACATCACAACATGTTTTTTCTGACGCAGAAACGTCCACGTCGCAACAAACGCAACCGCAAAAGTCGATACCTTAATCCCGCCCCCCGTTGAAGTAGAGCCCGCACCAATCAGCATCAGAACTATCATCACCAGCAAAGCAGGTTGTGTGTATTGAGACAGGTCCACACTGTTAAAGCCCGCCGTTCGAGCACTCGCCGACTGGAAAAAAGCCGCCAACCACTGCCCTTGTGTCGATAATTCGCCCATTGTCGCCGAATTACTTCTCTCCAGTAACCAAAACATGACCGTACCCACCAACAATAAAATCGGTGTCGCTGTCAGCATGATCTTGGTGTGCAAGTGTAAAAAATGAAAGCCCTTGCGCCAGTTACTCGACAAATCACCGACCACCGTAAAGCCTAAGCCACCAAATATAAACAACCCCGCTAAGGTGAAGATCACCAAGGGATCATCAACAAAGCTCATCATACTGTCTGAAAATAGAGAAAAACCGGCATTATTAAACGCTGATATCGCATGAAAAAGAGCATAAAAGCTCCCTGTTGCCCATCCCATTTCAGGGACCCAGCGGAAGCAGAGCAACACAAAACCAACCCACTCCGCCAGCAACGCAAAGATAATAATCTTCTTCACGAGCTTACGAAGGTTCACTTTGCTATCTTGCCCCAGCGCTTCTTTGGCCAATGCTTGTTGTTTCAAACTTAACCGAACACCAAACATATAAAGCAGGACCGCAGACAACGTCATTTGCCCAAGTCCACCAACTTGCATCAAAAACATCAATAAAATTTTACCGGTCAAAGTGAAATGCTGCCCGGTATCCACAACCCCTAACCCCGTCACACTAATCGCCGAAGTGGCAGTAAACAGTGCGTCCGTAAAACTTAACCCTGTGACAGAAAAAACAGGCAGAGTAAGTAAGATTGCAGAAGGGATCAGTACCGCAAGAAAGCTCGCAAGAATAATCTTAGGTTCAGAACCTTTTTTACGCTTTTGATCCTGATTTAACGAGTAAAACAATCCTCTTCGATTTAGCAAATTCATAGACTCACCTTACGATAAGTTTTTGAGTTTATGAGCCAACAGCGTCTTAGGTCCCGCAATAATAATGACATCTCCGGTCTCCAAGCTGATATCCAATGATGGCGCATTAGCTAAATTAGGGCCACGCTTAAAACCCAAGACTTGTACATCCCGTTCTTTACAAAGATTCAAATCACAGAGACGCTTACCAAGCAACTTATGGCCGATGACAATTTCTGTCATCGCCAAATCACTACCGAGATCGATAAATTCAAGTACACGTTTATCGAGCATTTTACGAGCAATACGAATACCCATGTCACGCTCTGGCATAATGACGCGGTCAGCACCAATCTTAGAAAGGATCTTGCCGTGGAATTTGTCGTTCGCTTTAACCCAAACGGATTTTACGCCTGACTCTTTCACCACCAAAGTGGTCAGAATACTTGAGTTAACATCCGCTCCAATCGACACCATCACCATGTCGTAATCGTCTAACTTTAACTCTTTAACTGTCTCTTCATTCGTACAGTTCGCAACAATCGCCTGTGAAACGAAAGGCGCAACCTCTTTCACTCGCGCTTCATCAATATCAATGGCCAATACTTGTGCGCCTGAACTTTGCAACTCTTTACAGACAGATAGACCAAAACGTCCCAATCCGATAACTGCGTACTGTTTGTCGCTCATTTAAAGCCTCCGTTTAGGAAGTTGAATTACATCGAATAGCCAAAACTACATTAGTTTCTATCTCAAAAAAAGCCGAATGTGCAATAATAGGCCTACAATAATGTCATAATAGCTTGATTTATCTAGGCAGAGAACGACTGCAATTTCTGTTAATTCCCACTAATAATTTCTGCGGCAGCACACAATGAATGAATTGATAACCCAAATTCAAACCTATATTCACCAAAGCCACAGTAGCTGGAGTACTAGCGTACTGTTTATTACATTGGCGAGTTTTTTGGCTTGGGTGGCGTGGCGTATAATCCACAACCGTTTAGCGACTTTAGTAGAAAAAACAACCTTCTATTGGGATGACTTAATATTAAATGCCCTTAAAGCCCCCGTCAGTACATTGCTCTGGTGCTGGCCTGCCACTGTCTCTATAGGCTTGATTCTTCAAGACCAGTTTGGCAATGAAATCAACTGGTTAAGAACACTTAAAAACATACTGATCATCTGTACGTTTGTTTGGTTCACGCTGAGAATGATCAGTAACGCTGAAACCTACATCTTAGAACAGAAGACCAGAGACGAAACCACGGTACACGCTATCGCGAAAGTCGCCCGACTGTTTTTCATGGTGATGGGCGGCCTAACCATTATGCAGGCATTTGGACTCAGCCTATCGGGTTTGCTCACCTTTGGTGGCGTGGGGGGCCTCATTGTTGGTTTGGCAGCCAAAGACCTATTGTCTAACTTCTTCGGCGGCATGATGATTTACTTCGACCGACCGTTTAAAGTCGGAGATTGGATACGCTCACCCGATCGTCAAATTGAAGGTACCGTAGAACGCATCGGCTGGCGCATGACGATCATCAGAACCTTTGATAAGCGCCCTCTTTATGTTCCAAACTCAATTTTCAGCAATATTGTGGTAGAGAATCCATCAAGAATGTTGAACCGAAGAATCAACGAAACATTCGGACTTCGTTATCAAGATGCAGACAAATTGGCGCTCATCGTTGATGAAGTAAAAACCATGCTTGAAAACCATCCAGACATCGATGCCAAACAAACGCTGATGGTTAACTTTGATAAATTTGGGCCATCCACCCTGAACTTTTTTATCTACACTTTCACAAAAACAGTCAATTGGGTGAGATACCACAAGGTTAAACAGGATGTGTTGTTACAAGTTCTGGCTATTATTCATAAGCACGATGCCGATATTGCGTTCCCAACTCAAACACTCAAGATCGCCCCTCAAGAGACTCACCTCTCTGATGATATGGTGAATTCGCACCCTGAAGCTCATTGATAGTCGATAAGCGTGGTAACATACAAACAGTAGCCCTATATAACTCATTACCACCTTATGATTTTACCTGTCATCTTGGCTGGCGGCTCTGGTAGCCGCCTCTGGCCATTGTCTCGAGAGCTTTACCCCAAACAGTTTCTAAGTATTGCTGGTAAGCATTCAATGTTGCAGCAAACGCTGCAACGCTTGCACGGTCTAGAAGACTGCGTTGTTGGTCACCGCTATCTTGACCCTTTCATTATATGTAATGAAGAGCATCGCTTTATCACCGCCGAACAACTGCGATCGGCTAAACTTCAACACAGTGGTATTCTATTAGAACCCGTCGGTAGAAATACCGCACCAGCGATTGCTCTCGCCGCCTTACATGCCTTAAGTCAACCCTCCGATAGCTCAGAAAAAAATCATGACCCAGTCTTACTGGTGCTGGCTGCTGATCATCACATCGCCAAAACATCGGCGTTTCAACAAGCAGTTCGCTTTGGCGTTAACTACGCAAAACAAGGCAAACTGGTCACATTTGGAGTTAAACCTGACGCGCCGGAGACGGGCTATGGTTATATCAAGCAGGGTAAACCTCTTCCCGTTGTTCACTCTTTTAACCCAGCGCCGATTAACCGAGTGTGCAGCGTCGCGCGTTTTGAACAATTGCACCCTACCAAAATGAACAATAATGAAATGTTAACTAATTGTTAATTCGCACCTGTATCAGGGTCGATTTTAATAGTAGGTGAAGATGAAGTGACCTTTGTTGTAATTCGGTCATCACTGACGGATACATCTACCTTTATATTGCCCCCCGTGTTGGAGGACAAATATGGATTGTTTACTACCCCTTCATTACTCGGACTTGATGAAAACCATTTCCTGAAGTCGTCTACTACATCCATCAATCCAGCCGAAACAGGGAAACCCTCTGGCAGTTGACTTCTGTCAACTTCAGACTGGCGACGAACATTGATAGGAGAAAAGTCAGGGATAATAGATAGACCATAGCCCACAGTGGTCGCAGCTGCTAAATTAGAAAGGCTCATAAACCTAGAGTTGGGCGGCTTACCTACTTTAGGGTTTTTTCCATCTGGAACGTCACCACCTAGACCGCCCATACCTCCACTTGGCATGTTAACAACGAATACTGGCATCGCGCCTAAGTCTTGAAACCCACCTTTACCACTTGCAGAACTACCTTTCCCTTTTCCTAAGAATCGTCCAGCAGCATTAGCTATATCTAAACCTTTCTTAGCCGCAACCAAACCACCTACAGCCCAAATTGCCGTCTCACCCCATTTTAACCAGCTTTGAATGGTGTCATCGTCAATACTGTTAATTGCGGCAGAAAGCTCACGAATGGGTTCAGCAAGCCTCTGATTAGTAAACTTATCAAAGGAATTTCCTAAAAGCTGTAAACTTGCAGCAGCATCACCTGCCGCTACAGCAGCATCTGCAAGAGTAACAGAGCCGTCACCGACAATTGACATAAACCCGCTAAAGGCATTCGCTGAACCTGTATCTTTATACAAGGCTATTAATGGGTTCAAGGCTCGCTTTGCTTCATCAGTTAAATTTAACATTGCTAACTTTTCTGACATACCACCTGACTTATTAACAATTTCTTCCATAATTGAAGGAAGAGGGCGCATGACCTCAATACCATCTTTTAACTTATCTTGATCAAAAACACTAATACCGCCCAATTGCTGAAGCTTTTTAACCCTATCTGGAGAGGTAATATCACGAATTAGAGCTTCGAATGCAGTAACGGCTTGTTCATCACTACCCACTCCACCTCTAATAACCTGTAACGCAGCCCCAAGCTCTGTAACGGCTTCTGCTCCTTGTCTACCAGTAGCAGCATAAGCAGCGAATATTTGAGGGCCAGAGTTAGCCATGCTAGCAAGAGTAAAAGCACCGCTTTTACCTTGTTTATTTAGCACATCAATTGCTGCCATAGCTTCTTTCGAACCTTCGATTGCAAGCTTCTTAAATTCGGTAAATATCCCACCGACTTGTTGGCCTGCCGCACCTGTCGCCTGAATTACAGCTGCAATATTAGGAAGGTTTTCCATGGCATAACCCAAATCACCTGTCTTTGTTAAGATTTCTTCGATTGCAGACAGTGACTCACTAGGGTCTATTCTAATGCCTTCTAGGTTACTCACCCTTTGGATTTCATCGTATAACTCAGACGCTTTTTCTTTACTGACTTCTGCCGCAATTGCAAGGCGACTTAATCGCCTATCTAACGAAACAAATCCTTTTGCAATCGCTCCTGTAGTAAGTGCCGCAGCCATGCCTACATATCGATTAAATAAAGCGTCGATACCTCGACTAGCTGCGGCGGTTGAGGTTTTGACTAGGGTCATAGCCTTTTGATTTTTCTTAGCGAACTCACTCATAGAGTTTCCATAACGCCTAGCTTTTGCCGCTAAGTTGCCCGCCAAGTTTAATGTAATCTCTGTCTCTAACTTTTGAGCCATACCGCCCCCATAAGCAAAGGGCTAGCCAATGCTAGCCCTTTTTGATGTTATAAATCTTGAGAAACTAAAATCTCAACCGCTTTATAGTTGGTGTTGTCTTCTCCGTTATCAAGAGTACGACGCAAGACGATTTTCTCAGCAGCAGAACGGTAAGCAACGGGAACGACGAGCACAGTAGGTTTAACCTTTAACGATCTTCCCTCACTGTCTTTCTGTTCCATCATTTTGGTCATCATCAACTCAAAATTAGCTTCTGTTAAAGCAGCTTTAGAACCAAATGCCATTTGCCAGAATGTATAGCCAGCGTTACCACGAGCACGAGTACCGAAAGCGTAATTATCAGTAGTGAAAACATTGTAATCAGTTGAGTCAGTCACCGACTGGAATTCTGGCTTTAAACGCTCTTGCCAAACTAAAGGTTTAAGAGGGCGACTAGTGTCTAACATGTACCAGCCTTGACCTGTATCCGTATCAGGATCACCAATTACATTTGAAAATGTTTTTACACCATCTTCTGACGGGTGGTCATCATCAAAGAACGGCTGTCCGTCATAACAAATCTCTGCAAAGCCCTTTTTTAGCAAACCAAAGACATGTTCATCTGGGTACATTTCGGCATCGTAACCCATCTCTTGAAAGATGATGCCATAGCGACCATAGTCATTATCTTCATAGTCAACACGGGGAATTTCTACGGAGGACTCAAACATCTTGTTTACGATGTTATAACCGTGTTTTTTAAGGTTCTTCATTTGGCGAGAACCGATCCATTCTTTAAGGCGAGGGAAGTCCCCCAACCAACCGTAGCCAGTTGCACCAGCAGAGGAAGGAAGAACAGTGGCAATCATAGGATAATCAGGTTTCGCGCCCTCTTTGCCTGCGTCAAAGCGACCAGCAAACGCGGTTTTAGATTCAATGACTACACTAGTAATATCGATTGGATTTGGCATTGTTAAACCTCTTTATTCTTTACATTTAAAAACTGTTCTTCGGAAATTCCAACATTTCGACAGACAGCTAATTGTGTTTCATTTAATGATGATGAACTTTGGTTTGTTTTATGTGGCGTATTGGTACTCTTATTTAAATAAGAGAAACCAGACGTGCTACCAGCAAACTTCTTAAACTCATCAATCCCTTGGCTATGACAGCAAGCGACTAAAAAATCACGCTGTGCTGGAGTAAATACGGCATCACTTACATAACCATCAACTAAGGATTCAATTTCCTTTTTCTCGACTTGACTATCGCGAGAGTTTAAAGCTGACAATAATTCATCATCAGAGGTGACATTAGAACCAAGGGCTTTTGATAGCTTTTCCCACTTATTATCTGGTTCGTTCTGTCTGCTATTTAAAGCTTGCATTACTAGGTTTGGCTTATTGGTTAAACCGACACTAGATAACGAAATAACTTCTTTGCTTTCGTTATAGTTGAATGCGGGTGATAAAAAACGATACTCACGCGAGTTAATTGCACTTGCGGCTTTCTTCGTCCAATCCGCTTTAGCCCATATTTCACCATTGCGAATTTCTAACTCTTCAATCCAACCAGCCGCAGGGGCTTCTTCACCTTTTGAAGCTTTTAATTCTTGACCATGTTCGTAGTCAATAACCATAGGGACTTTCATGTTTTTAAAGGCGTGTAAGATAGCTTTAGGATTTCTCAAAACCCAACTGCGACCATCCAAACCTTTGATGTCAGGGCCACTAGGTAGAATCTGTACCCACTGACTCGCTTTTT
Organism: Vibrio artabrorum; assembly: GCF_024347295.1. Taxonomy (NCBI): domain Bacteria; kingdom Pseudomonadati; phylum Pseudomonadota; class Gammaproteobacteria; order Vibrionales; family Vibrionaceae; genus Vibrio; species Vibrio artabrorum. The sequence continues at coordinate 36,204 of NZ_AP025459.1, forward strand.
CGTCTAATTCTTTACATAACGCTGTAACGGGCATAACTTTAGCCTCATACCATGTTTAAAATACGCTTGAATCGCTCTATATTGATTCAAACACTTTCTTTTGAGCCAATGCTCAACCAAATCGGAAAGCTTCAATACAACGCGCTACGCGAGCATTTCCCCGTTATTGCCTGAATGCAATTCTGAAACCGCCATACTTGCAGTTAAAATTACATTCCAGTCTTGAGCCGTCATCTTGTAATCGCAAATATCATCATATGTAAAAGTGACTCGATACTTGCCAAGACAACTAATAGAAGCAGCTGCGTTTTCATTAAGAAGCATTAAACCCTTAATCGCTAAAGTATGCTTGTCATTGACAGGTTTGAACTCGGGCATATTAACTAGATGCTGGTGTTGAGCATCAACTAAATCGACTACTGTATTTCTAGATGAATTTGATAATGGTTCTATTGATACTGTCTTAACCAGTTCGCCATTAATAAGAACACCGTCAATTAGATTGTGTAAATACATTTACTTCACTCCATCCATTGCTTTTCTAATTTCAGCGTCAGCCTTTCTGCAAGCCTTAATACCCCTTTGAATTGCCATGACCGACATGCCGTATTTTCTAGCTAACTCACTAGTGTTATTCCCATTAAATTCCTTATATATCATTCGATATATAGCGGCTTGCTTAAATGGTTCTTCTCTAGGTAAATAAACTTGAGTACCGCCAAAAATAGACACCATTAAACAAATGAATTTAACAGTATCCCTTTCATTAAAATTGAACTCTTTTGATCTTGATAAAAACTCATCAAAAAGAATTGTTTTTGATGGATTCATTTTAATTAAGTCAATGACGACATCCAATGCACTCTCGTCTTTTGCTATATCTAGCCATGATATTGACATTGTTAGTTCCCCTTCAATATTTCTCTTACCGTACTTTCTGTAATGTTTTGCTTACTAGCTATCAATTTGATTGGGATTCCATCATTATTCATCAATTTAATAAGCTCACATTCAAATGCACGATGGTAAAAAGCAAACCCATCAGAAAACCTCTTTTGTCTCTTGGGTTTATAGTTATGTTTATTAAATGCTCGATAAACATATTGAACGCTAGTTCCAAAATCTCGTGAGATACTAGCAACAGTTTTGCCACTTTGATGAGCTTGTACGATTAAAAGTTCTGATACATGCACTTTTAAAGATTGAAGCTGCCCAAAATAAACATGGGCGCTCCCATTGCCTTCAGCGCCTGAAAACATTGACCTCATATCTTCTGTTAATGCTGAATCCAAGTCTGGAGTTGGTGGGATTTCAAAAAACTGGTCGACCAAGAAACCGAGCATTAATATATCTTGGTTTATTTCACGTCCCATTGTTTTACTCCGTATCTGCTTTGATAAACTTATATTAATGTACTTACCTAAAACATGTGGAGTAACGCAGATTGTTTAAAATAGAGAGGAGGGGGAATGCTTTATAGATATGAAAAAGCCCCTTTAAAGGGGCTTTGAATTTCATCGACAAGATGAATAAATGTTACCTGCGTATTTAATGTAAGCGATATTTATTGGTTTGACAAGTTCGGATATATTTCTTCGTTCAGAAAACGATTAAAAGCGGTTCGAGAGATCTTAAACTTATCTGCTAACCCTCTATGCTCAATTTCGTTGTTCACATAAGAAAGAATATCTTTTTGAGTGTACCGCCTTGATGAAAGCATTACCGCCACTCGCGCTCTAATATCAGTTGGTAGCTGTTGAACCTTATAAAGCCTCTTTGCTTTTTTCGGTGATGCTGCTTTTCTAAGGATCAACAAAACATTTTTAACACCAATATTACGAACCAAGTTAGCCAGTTCGTAGCTCTCAGCCGCTGTTAGTTTAGAAACCGTCATATCACATAGCCTTCTGTAGGTGTTTTTTCATCAGATTAATTACTTCTGACGGTGATACACCTAACTCTTCTGACAGGCCAATTAACTCAACTTGCTCAGTTATCGTTAACGGTTGAGATTCAGGAAGAGACCTATCATTTTTACAGGCTTTTGAAATGGTATTGAATTGTGATGATATCAGGTTTGAGCGCATCGTCATTTCCATAACAACGGTGTAATCGCACTTTGTATGACCTTTGATCCAATGATTGTATAAAGAGAAAAAACCGTTCAAGTTACCAGCTAGAGACTCAACGTCTTTATGAACCTTCTTTCTAAAATCGGTACTTGGGACATATTGATCTATATCAGAGTGATTTGGGTTGTATGGCGTGAGTATCTCAATAGACTTACCGTCAATAGTGACGAGCAAAGGGGAATTGACGCTATTTTCTTGAGGAAAATTGTTAGGCATGATGGCCTCCTTGGATATTTTATATATCGCCATCAGGAGGTTCCAATCTCACTGGTGGCGAACTGAGCAGGGTTGGAACTACCGTATCCAAGAAACGGCCTAACCGAAGTTAGCCCTACTCAGCTCACCATTGTGAGCTTACGCACAAACAAAAAAACACGCATAGGCGTGTATTGTGCGCCTCGGATAATAACAGGGTTCCAATCCTGACGCTAGATTTTGCTAGCGTGTTTTCATCTTAGATTGAAGATTGCACTTCGTCAACAACTTTCGAGACTACCAAAATGAGCAATAAAAATTACATATGTAATCTATCAACTCGATAGCGACTAAGTGATGATTTAGTCAATTTAGAGCTATCAGGAAGACCTTGATCTTCTATCAGTTTATTGACTGCCTTTAATGCCTCTCCATGGCTCAATGTTCGAATCAATTTAATGACTCGATTTCTAACCTTAAAAGGTAGACAATCAACTTTGCTAATTCGCCCCATTTTAAACTCTCAATTGGCTTTAGATTTAACCAATATCGAACTAATTTCCCTATCAATAAAAATAACGGTATTTGCTTTAAAATTACCAATTGAAATTTAACATACTGTTAACATCTGGCTTTTATTGGATCCTTTTCCTCTTTCAACTCAACGAAAGGTCACATGGTGGATAAGCTTTAAAATTCAATGAGTTAAAAGGAAAGGGACGACATGAAAGAGAAAAGGACCTTTCGTCCTTTTATAATGGTTAGAAAAATACCTTTTCAATCGAAATCTAGACGAGTTTAAATTTATCTTTAAACTATAAATCAATGATTTAAATGCCGTTTAAACATTTTCACAAACTCTGTAATTGTGCTCACTTTTGTAGGCTTAAATCGTCCTTTTCGTCCGTTTGTCCCGATATTGCTCATTTCAGTAAAAGCTAATACACAGCTAAGCAAATCCTTTTGAAATCTTTAAAGCCCTCCTACCTCTAATCACCGTCAACCCTTTGTTCACAAGCTCTACAAGAGCTATCGTAGGCACAAATAATACCGAGACAATCCCTCTGATATCGGGATAATCCCTAACTTCTCTACATTGCTCATATCTCTAGTCCCTTTACACCGAGCAGACAGCAACGTAATGAAACAACCGAACCACCGTGCTTTCGCCATTGAGTGCTTTGTTGAAAAGCCAGATACAGCAACAGCAGAACATTACGTTCACTCTGAGCAGTATCTATGGAACAGCGGCATGTTTATGTTCAAAGCATCACGTTACCTTGAAGAGCTTGCCGAACATCATCCAGAGATTTTAGCCGCGTGCAAACTCGCCCTTTCAAAGCAAAATACCGATCTCGACTTTATCCGAATTGATGCTGAAGCATTCAAAAATAGCCCAAGTGATTCCATTGATTATGCTGTGATGGAAAAAACCTCACACGCCGTGGTGATCCCGATGGATGTAGGTTGGAGTGATATTGGCTCATGGTCTGCTATTTGGGACGCAAGCGACAAAGACGAGTACAACAATGTTGTTGAAGGGGATGTATTAACCGTCGACTCCCAGCACAACTACATTCACGCAGAGAACAAATTGGTAGCAACGGTCGGTGTTGAGCACCTCATCATTGTCGAAACCAACGACGCCATCTTGGTCGCGGATAAAAGTAAGGTTCAGGGGGTAACGTCGATTGTTCACCAGCTCCATCAAGCGGGTCGAACCGAGCATATTCACCATAGTGAAGTTTTTAAACCTTGCAGCAAGTGCGACGGGATCAACCTAAGCGAGTACGACAAAGTCTCGACAGGGGAATAAATCAAGAGCGCCCTTATACCAACGGGGTCGTAACCATAGACGCAAGGGGTGGCTCACAAAAAAGCCCTCATAGGCTTTCGCTCATGAGGGCTATCAATATTTACATCCTTGTTCGATAACGGTTCTACTTGTTACGACGTGCTTCAACCGCATCCGCCAGTTGACGAAGTACTGTTTCAGTATCTTCCCAACCAATACAAGCGTCAGTAATCGACTGAGCGTATGTTGCCGCTTTACCATCAACTAAATCTTGACGGCCTTCAACTAGGTGAGATTCAATCATTACTCCAAAGATCGCTTTGTCACCAGCAGCAAGCTGTGCACACACATCATCAGATACGTTCATTTGACGTTTGTACTGCTTAGAACTATTCGCGTGGCTAAAATCAATCATCACTTTCTGAGGAAGACCTGACGCTTCTAGCTCTTGTTTGATTTTACCGACATGTTCAGCGCTGTAGTTTGGCTCTTTACCACCACGCAGGATAATATGACAATCCGGGTTTCCTGCCGTCTCAACAATCGCTGAATGGCCATACTTAGTAACCGACAAGAAGTGGTGAGAAGCGCCAGCAGAACGAATCGCATCCGTTGCGATTTTGATGTTGCCATCAGTACCGTTTTTAAAGCCAACCGGACAAGATAGGCCTGAAGCAAGTTCACGGTGCACTTGAGACTCAGTCGTCCGTGCGCCAATTGCACCCCAGCTGATCAGATCGGCAACATATTGAGGTGTGATCATATCTAGGAACTCACTAGCCGTTGGCATACCAAGGTCGGTGAGATCAAGCAACAGTTTACGCCCAAGACGAAGACCATCATTTAACTTAAACGTGTCGTCCATGTATGGGTCGTTGATCAAACCTTTCCAACCAACTGTGGTTCGTGGTTTTTCAAAGTAAACACGCATGACAATTTCCAGTTTATCACCGAGTTCGTCACGTAGAACTTTCAAACGTTTACCATACTCAAGTGCCGCTTCAGTATCGTGAATAGAGCATGGACCTACAATAACAAGCAAGCGATCGTCGCTTTCTTCTAAAATATTGTGAATCGCTTTACGGCTTTCAAAGGTTGTAGAAGAAGCAATTTCTGTCGCTGGAAACTTTTCTAAAACAGCAACGGGTGGTAATAACTCTTTTACTTTGTTAATTCTTACATCATCAGTCTGGAACATTGCTTACTTCTTCCTATTTTCTATCCTTGAGCTGAATGTACGCACTCTCACGTCACTTTCCATCAGCACTTATCTTGTTGTTCCCTGTAACTTAACGAGTAAAAACGACAGTTTCAATCACTAATTTAAAAAGAACGCAATTTTTTAAATGTTTTATATTTAAAACACTGCGTACACTAATATTTACACCCTGCCGATAGTATCATTTCTTCTTCGGTAAGCTCCACGACTCTTCAAGCTCTAATCTTCAAATAGCGTCTCTTGAAGTGAGCAACCTAAAAACACTATCGATTAGCAAAAATCGTCATGTAACCACATGATATTCAGTTTATTTTGGCATTATCCAGATCTTCTATTTTCAATCAAAGGCAAAGCTTTCGTCCATCGCCAAGATCCCCGGAACGCTATTTTGTCGAGCGACAAAAATTTGCAGGCGGCTCTCCTTAATTAGTAAGCCATCAATAACTACAGGTATGGTAAGTTTATTTGTGAAGAGCTGGTGCGATGAGTAACATCGCACCAGAAAAAGTATTCGCAAGGTTCGCACTAAGTGCCGTTATGGTAAATCGACCACCTACACACAACGGGTGTTATGGTAAATAAACGTTATTTGTTCTTTATGAGCCTAGCAGGAACACCACCATAGACCGTATTTGCAGGTATATCTTTTGTAACGACACTGTTAGCTCCAATGGCTACATTATTGCCGATATGAACACCAGGAAGAATGACAGTATTAGCCCCTACCCATACACCTTCACCAATTTCAATATTTCCAAAAAACGATTTCAATGGCCTTTTCGTGAAATCTTGGTTGGTTTCAGTTGAAGATGTATACATTCTTACATTGTGACTAATTCTTGTTCGACGGCCAATTTTGACGTGATATCCATCTACAACCTGAATGGCTGTGTTATGCCCAACATATGATTCAGCCCCACCAATAATGTCACCTTTACCATAAAACCGAACATTAACCCTTTTACAATCAAATGACTTATCTAATGAATAGCGCCTCTTATACTTAGATTCTCTTTCTTTTATATAAGATTTCTCAAGCATTCGATAAATAGCCGAACCAATTAAATGAAGCATAATCTACTCTGTAGCTAATAAATTTGCATATTTTACACGAAGTAATGAGTAGTCAATAGTCCTATTATGTTAAACGGACGGGTTAGTTATCAGAAACAGCCCTTAAAGCAAATCAAACGCTCTTAGCGAATATTTAGACGGTTAATCAAACCGATGTGTTTCTATGCCGCCTTAAAAGTTTATAACGATTTCAGAGTGACTTACAGAGCAAAAACCAGCGAGTTCGTTTGAGTCAAGAACTGCACTGTGGTACCCATTTTTCGTACTTTGTGAGTTTTGAGTATCAGATGAGTTATATTTCTAGCAGATAGCGTGGACGTTTTGGCAAACTCGGAAAGGGGCATAACTGCGTTACGATCAAATGCCAAATGCGCCATACACTCTTCAATTACATTGGGCTGATGCTCATCGGACGAGGATGCACAGTACTCTTGGATACCTAAGTCCAATAAGCTTTGAAAAAATGGCGCATAGTGATCGGCTCCAGTTTGACAGGAGCCGAGCGCTACAAAGCTTAACTCACCAATGATATATATCCGTGTATCCCCATGTATAACCCGACAGCACTAATCAAGGCACCCGATAAGTACGGGGCTCGACGTGCAACATCGTTAAAGCCGCTCCATTTAGATGTTGCTTTTTTCACACCCAGTGCTGCCACCACGCCAACCGTAACCAGAGTCAATGCTAAACCAATGCTGAATGATACAACCAAGGTAGCACCGAGTGTAATGGCTTTAAGGTGCAAGCAGATAAGCAAAACCGTTACCGCCGCAGGACATGGAATCAAACCACCCGTTAAACCAAAAAGCAGTATTTGCCCATTAGTGACGTCTCGGTTCTCAAAGCGTTTTTGAATATCTAAAGCGTGAGCGCGTTCATGAGCGTCTTGGTATTCTTTGTTGTCACTTCCTGAATGAGAATTAGCACTAAAATGTACATCAAAATCATGGGTATGATCGTGGTGTCCGATAATCAATGTGACAGAAAAATCATCAGAGACTTCAATGCAGGAGGACGATTCTAAGTATCCATTACGCTCAGTAAATTGATATACATCAGCAGGTTGTGAATTAGAACTCGGGGCTGAAATCTTGACATCTTCGGCCGTTAAAACCTTGCCATTGAGTGTGCGCAACTGGAAGCGATGATGCCCGCCCTCTTCCATTATAGAGAGCGATACATTCCCATGTCCTGTATCGACAATTTGGGTCGTCCATTCATGATCATGGCTATGCGCTTTTTGCCAAGCGCGCTCAGCGCTCCATGTTCTCCAGAACATCCATAAACCCGTCGAAACGATAATCCCCCCGGAAATGAGCTGCATCCACGGCTCTGCAGCTTCAGCTGTGAATTTTTGGCTGATGTACATCCCACCAACAGCGATTAACCAGACAATCGCCGTGTGGGAAAGTGTCGCGGCTAATCCCAACATTACAGCCTGTTTAACCGTTCCTTTAACCGCGATAATGAAAGCCGCCATCATCGTTTTCGAATGTCCCGGCTCTAAACCATGCAAAGCACCCAGTAAGATGGCACTAGGAATAAAGAACCACCCATTACCATTTTGCAGTAGCGCAACAAAATCCATTGTTATTCTCTTTAGTTATTTCAAATTTAACGCAAACTATACTCCCCCCTAGTATCCAATACTACCCCCTAGTATAAATTAAGTGCTACATTATCGGTTAGAATCGAGCAGACCATAACATTAAGAAGATAAGCCATGTCACATACAACCAGAGATAAGAAGAAGCTCAACACTCGAGTCAGTAAAATACAGGGTCAGGTGAATGGACTAAAAAAAATGCTGGAAGAAGAGCATGAGTGCCAAGATGTGTTACAGCAGATCGCAGCGATTCGAGGTGCGGTAAATGGTTTAATGCGAGAAGTGATCAAAGGCCACTTGCTTGAGCACGTTGTACTGGAAGAAGACAAAGAGCAACGTGAAGCTGATATGGAAGTTGTTCTGAAAGTTCTGGACTCTTACATCAAATAACGCGGCTGAAATAATACAATCGTCGTAGTATGCCCTTTGAATGAAACGAAGGTCATACTATCGAGTGCTTATTTTCAGGAAAAAGAACCCATAATTTTTTGTTATAAGTGTAAAAATAAGGATCATCAAAGGTCAATAAACTCTAAATCATAGAGGTAATTTAGGCTGAATAAAATCTATAAAAGCCGAAATACGTTTGCCACTGAAGAGGCCAGTTATTCAATACCTTTGCCCCTGAAAACTCAATCGTATCGTGCTTAGAAAGATCGCTTGAGTCCTGCGAAAACCCTCTGCGAGATAAATATTCTGGCGATACGACGATAAATAATAAGCTTTTTCCTAAAGACTGAGCATGAAGCCTAATAGGGTAACTAACTGTTTTATTATATTAAGTGGTCACTTTTTTGGGGCTTATTTTTTTTATTTCATGGCTTACTTCTGACGACTCAAGCTCAGCCGCGATTTCGCCTTCATGATCACGACTTCGTCCAAGGTTTACAAATAAACACAGAATAATGCCTGCTGCTAATCCCCAAGCCGCACCTTTGGTGGCAATTATTGCAGCCATAACGCCAGCAATACCTAAATCGTTAACGGTTCGGGACTTAGTCACTCCGACTCTAAATGATACAAAACCTTGAATAAGTAGCGTTGCAGCCAGCGCAATCCCTAGTACAGGTTTAACTAGAGTCACAATAGGTAATAGAAAATAGCCTAGCGTCGTGCCATAACGATAAGAAATCGCACCGCTATTGATAGAACTCATTGTTTTTGGACCAATCTTAAATCGCTCACAAACTACAACTTGCATTGCAGCCGCTAGAGGACCACACAAAGTAATCGTGGGGCCAAAGACTCCCATCAAGACATTTCTAGCCCCAAAAATTATATTTGATCGATTGGCGTTAAAGTCTATTTTTTCATCTGGCCTTTTTTTACTCGCATCGTCCAGTAAGCACTTGGCTTGGATTACATCACCAAACAAGATGATATAGGTTGAAACAACAGCAGGCAGACCGATTATAAACATTTCAATCGGTGGTAGCCCAAGACCAAATATGGTCCAGTTACTAAACAGTTCCCCAAAGGCAAATGTAGTGAACCCCCACTCAATCTCAGGCCATGGGACTTCCCCTACCAAAGGACCGACGATAATAGCGAGAATAATGATCGGAAGAGAGCCTAAATCAGCTAGCAGTTGGGTAAATTTATTGAAATGTCTTTGACTCTTAAAGTGGCTAGAAAATAGCAAGTAGAAGCCCACTCCAGTACAAATTATGATTGAAATTGGTGCTTGTTCAAAACGACCACCTTCAACTAAAACCGAGTTAACCGCTGCAATTCCAGCACCAATAATGATCCCAGATTTCATCGCGTTAGGTATTATTGATGCAACTCTTTGTCCTAGCCCTGTAATTCCAAGTAAAATCGCAAGTACACCCAAAGATATTTGAAATGCGATCAAGGCTTGGACTCTTTCTACACCAATCGCGAATTGGTTCAGGTATATAATGACAATTGGAATTGCTGGCGTTATCCACCCAGGGATAATAGGGTCACCAAGAAGTATATGTAAAAAGTAGAACAATCCATTTATCACGACGATAGTCATTGCGACACCAAATGGCATACCTAGATATTCTTGTAGAATAGGGATCATACCAAGGCAAACTGCACAAAGTAGTAAACCTTGCATGAAGTCTACTTTCTCAAAACCAACATGAACAAATGGAATTCTTATTTTAAACGGCCCTGCCGGTATATACGGCTGCTCCTCTCCATATTCTCTTTTCATAAAGTAACCTATAGCTATAAAATTCTATATATAGCCACTATCCTGCTATCCCTGATAATACTCACGAGGGTAGCACCATTGATGATAGAAAATAGCTATATATAGAATAACCTTAAGATGGCACTTTGCATAAACGGCTATTCAAAGTGCCAAATATGAGATTAGATAGCTTGCTTATAAAGCTCGATCATATCTTCTAGCGTTGTTTCGCGCGGGTTACACAGCACGTTACCGCTCTTCATTGCATCTTTTGCCATTTCTTCAATTAAGTCTGTCTTTACGCCGACTTCAGAAAGAGTGCGTGGAATGCCTAAACCATCATTTAACTTCTGGATCTCATCGATTAGCATCTCTGATGTGAAGTTTTCTACAGGTTCATCACTTTGACGAATGAAATCGTAGATGACTTTATAGCGGCCTTTGTCTGTAGCAGCGTTAAACTTCATTACTGTAGGAAGCAGGATCGAGTTAGCAACACCATGAGGTACGTGATAGAACGCGCTAACTGGGTGACTCATTGCATGAACATTACCCAAGCGAGCCCACGCAAAAGCGATACCAGCAAAGTTACTGCCTGTCATCATTGCACAAGCCGCATCCTCGTCTTGGCGATTCTCAACAAATTTCCGAAGATTAGCACCGATCAATTCCATTGCTTTTTCTGCCATGGCATCTGTGAATGGTGATGCGTTCTTTGATACATAAGCTTCAATGGCATGAATTAATGCATCAACACCACAAGCTGCTGCGATGGAAGCTGGTGCAGTCATGATCAGTTGTGGATCTAGGATTGCGTATTTAGGCAACGTCTCATAGCTAACAATTGAGAACTTGTAGTTAATAGCTTCGTCGGTAATGACTGATGATGCCGTTGCTTCACTACCAGTACCAGCCGTTGTTGGGATAGCAATCATCGGTACGATAGGACCAGGAACCTTGTTTAAGCCTTCGTAGTCTTTAATATCGCCACCGAATTTAGCAAGGATACCGACTGTTTTCGCAACGTCTAGCGGGCTGCCACCACCTAATGCCACAATACTCGTTGCGCCACACTCTTTATAAAGAGCTGCAGCTTCATTAACGATGGTAATGGTCGGGTTTGGCTTCACATCTAAGTAAGATGTACATTTAATACCACCCGCTTCGATGATGTCTTGTACTTTTTTCACGACACCAATGCTTTCTAAGCCTCGATCAGAAATGAGGAAGACGTGATCAGAATTATTATCTTTTAAGATTTCTGGAAGCTTGTTTAGGCTTCCTACGCCAAATTCAATATTTTGAGGGATTTTAAAATTAAAGTCTTTCACGACATATTCCTTAGAAAACAAGCACCGCAATGAACAATGCTTGTTTGAGGTTAAAATTTATATTAATAGAAAAGTAAAATCAGTTAACTTGTAGCTTTGTAAAATTATTTTTGCGCTTCTTGAACACGCTCATTGCGTAGCCACCAATAACGATCACTGCCGCAACTATTGATGCAAATTTCGTATCTGGAGTCCAAGGAATGTTACTTAGCAGCATATTGGCACCAATAAGAAGTAGAACGACATACACGATACGTAGGAACTGTTCACGGTTGATCTTCTCTAAGAAGCGCATACCGAAGTAGAAGCCAATCCCCGCGAGCGGTAGACCAATCAATAGAGCGCTGTTTAGTTCATTCGTGAATGCACCATTTTGGTGTTGGTTGAAAAGGTTCCATGAGTTCAATACAACCCATAGCATTGTCATTGTGTTACGGAACTTCTTCTTGTCTTGAACAGCTTCAAGGGTGTAAACCGTGATTAGTGGACCGCCAATGTTAAATGCGCCGTGTACGATACCACCTAGAATTAAACAACCGTAACGGAAGATTTTTTTTAGCAACGTGTCTGCAACATCTTCTTCCTCAACATCTTTGATAACGAGAGGTTTGATGATGTGTTTATGAAGATTCATTACCGCAATAATAGTAACCATTGCACCAATTAAAATCTTCGCTGTTTGTGGTGAAATTGTGTAAAACAGATGTTGACCAATCAAGATTCCAGGAGCACATAGCGCTACGATTTTAGCAAGGTCTTTCCATGAGATATCTTTTCTGCCTTTAATTGCAAGATAGTATAAAAATGGAATTGTAATAGCGGTACCGTAAGGCACGCCCATTGTCGTACCTAGCAAGCCATTAGTTACTGCAGCCGCAATTACAGTACAGCCAAATCCGGTTGTACCTTGAACAAAAAAACCAATGACTTGCATTAAGCCAACAAGCAAAAAGTCGAATTTATAAATGAATTCCACGAAAATAACTCCAAAAGAGTGGATAGAATCCTATCCACTAAAATTTAAATTAAGGGTATTTAAATGCGATTAGAAACGAAGTTCAGTTCGGTCGATAAGGTCATCTTGCAGCGGCCTACCTAGCTCTACGAAGTAAGCACTATAACCCGCGACACGAACGAGCATGTCTCTATATTGCTCAGGGTTCATCTGCGCTGCACGCATTTTATCTGCGCTCATAATATTGAACTGAATATGCATCCCCTTCTTAGACATATACTCTTCGATGAAGCTCACCAATATGTCTCGACCTTCGACTCCTGCAACAGAATCCTCGGGGAAACGAAGGTTTAACAGCGTTCCGTTCGTCGCTTTACTGTGGTCAACTTTAGTTACAGAGTTCACAACTGCTGTTGGACCCGCGAAATCGTGTGATCCACCCGCAGTATGTACAGGTCCCATATTGTCTGAAATTGGCTCTTGAGCCTTACGGCCATCAAGCGATGCATTCATAAACAGCCCCATACCAACATTCGCATTAACCGTATAAACGCCAGGACTGAAGGTTCCGCCTCGCACAGTTGGGCGACCAGCAATGTTTTTGCAGTAGCACTCAAACATGTATTTGAACAGCTCGTCGGCTTCATCGATATCATTGCCGTAATGAGGGATTTTTGAGCTGTTCACTAGAGCATAGAGCTTGTCGTGGCCCTCCCAGTTATCTCGAAGGGCAGCAAGAAGCTCTTTACCTGTGTAAGATTTATCTTCGAACATCAATTTTTTGATAGTCGCTAGAGAATCAGCACAAGTTGCGATACCCGCAGCTTGAGGACCAATACCGTTGTACTTAACACCACCAGCGGTCATATCACGACCTGATTCAATACAACCTTCAAAGAAAGCTGAAATAAATGGTGTTGGTTTCAGGGCTGCGTGCACTTTATCAGTGATGTTGAGTGTGCTGCATAATTGGTCACACCAAAATTCAAACTGCGCATCGACGCTCTCAAGTACCTCTTCAAAAGATTGATACGTTTCAAGGCTACCTGTATCCGGTGCGAGTTGAAGATCCGTGTTTGAACCAGCCACAAGGCGGCCATGGTTTAATACCATTTCCATCATTTTTGCAGCATTGACATAACCCGCATCTTGCCAACCGTGCTCCTTACCTGGAATTGTTGGCTCAACACAACCAACAACCGCATAGTCACGAGCCTCTTGTAAAGTCACCCCTTTAGCCAGCATTGCTTGAATGGCTGGTGCATCATTAAATAACTTCGGATGACCGTAGCCTGCACGAATACATTCTGTCGCTTTAACTTTAAGTTCGTAAGGTGTATTTTCATGCATACGCACACAAACCCATGGGTTCATCATACGAGTGTGAACAGACGCCTCGAGCAATAGCATTGTCAGGTCGTTTGTTGCGTCGTTGCCTTCTGTGTCAACACCGCCAATAGTCAGACTTTCCCCTCCAAAACCGCGACCGTTACGCACTTTAACTGTGCCTTTGTCTTTCAATTTTGTTGGATTGTTCATCTTAACGTAAAGCACTTCAAGCAACTCTAAGATGAACTCTTTTGATGTGTTGTTCTTTTCGACATCTGCTAGGTAAATTGGGTGCAGCCATTGATCCATACGTCCGTATGAAATAGAGTGACCATTGCCTTCAATCTGTGTCATTGTTGTTGCAAAGTTAAAGAGCTGAACCGCTTGCCAGAACGTTTGTGGGACACCACCTGCGATCTGGTAGCAGTTTTCAGCCATTGTAGCTAGCTCTTGCTTACGGTTTTCATCAGACTCAGACACGGCCATTTCATTAGCAAGATCGGCGTAGCGTGTGATGTATTTCTTAGCGGCATTTTGCGTTATAAGTGTTGCTTTGTAATAATCACGCTTTGTTGAGTAATCACTATCTTTCTTAGAAAGCCTTGCCAAGGCTTGTTCCGCTTGCTCAATAACGCCATCAAAACCAAAGGTCATTAACTTCGCAAAATCCATAGCAAAGTGGCCGATGCCAGCAAAGTGATAATTGTTTGTCTGGAAGATTTTCTCACCCATGTGAGAACCGTTCTTCTGATCCTGATCTAGCGTTGCTGTGATCATTTCATTGACAGTCTTGCCTTTCCAGTAAGCACAAAGCTCTAAGATTTCAGCACGTTCTTTTTCATTACGAATATAAAATTGGTCGTTTTCGCGCTCTTCAAATGGAGAGTTGGTGATTTCATTGATGATCCAATCGACAGAGAATTCTGGGTAAATCGGGGAGGCTTTAGCTGGCGCAGCGATCTCACCTAGAATTAAGTCTTCGTCATAGATATAAAGCGATGTATTTAAAAGGATATTTTCAAAAGCATAAGCACTTTGAAGGATACGAGGAGCCACCTCATGCTTCTTAAATGCTTCCGTTACTAGGCGCAATCTCTCTACATCGATTTCGTATGGGCGATCTAGAAATGTTTGACGTAACCGGTTAACACGTGGGTATGGTGACCAATCATCGTGCCCCACTTCATACCCTAAACCATACACTTTATCGAATGCATCAACCCCGATAGCTGTCGTCGTGTTTTCTTTTACAGTAGTTTTTTCCATCAACGAGTTCCTTAACTTAAAATACAATTGGGTAAACATGACAAACAAAGCACCACGTGTTTATCCAATTGAATCTCAATAAATTGGGCTTGCAGAGAAGTGACAAAGCAACTTCTCTGCGAACCGAATATTAATTTACTCTTCTTTAGTACCGACAACGCAATGAATGCCTCTAGAGTTGAAATAACCAGCAATGTTTTTAATTCTTTCTTGGAAAGTTTCTCGATCGAAAATGAGATTCTCCATTTTGTAATCTAGACCTAGTGAGCGGTATTTTTCTTCACCTAGACGCATAAAGCTCAATAATTGAAGTGTTCTTACTTTGTTATTCATTTTATTGATAATAAAATCTGCCGTCGCTTCAATATTTTCTTCGTCATCATTGACGTTTGGAATTACGGGTATTCTCAAAATTAAATCTTTATCTAGATCAGATAGTTTTTTTAAATTGTCGAGTATCCGAGTGTTATAAACTCCTGTATATTTTTTATGAATATCACTGTCCATATGTTTAATATCAGAAATAAATAAATTGGTATGGGGAAGAATTTCTTCAATTTTCTCCCATTTCCCATGAAAGCTAGACTCTAGACAAGTATGAATATTCTCATTTTGACATTGTTCAAATAGCTCTCTAACAAAACCGCTTTGTAAAAGAGGTTCACCACCTGAAACTGTTACACCGCCACCAGAACGATCATAAAAACCTTTGTCTTTACGAATTACTATCATGCATTCTTCAACAGACATGCGCTTGCCCCATTCTTTAATAGCATCTGAGGGACACACTTTCTGGCAAGCTAGGCAGTTATTGCAGGTTTTATTATCGATCTCAGCAAGTCTTCCATCCTTGAAGATAAGCATGTCACTATTTGGGCAAACGTCCACACACGCGCCGCATTTCTCCAAAGTGATACATCGACTCTCATATACGCCGGGCTGAACATAGTGTTTAAAACTTTCGGGATTACCACACCAATCGCATCGCAAAGGACATCCTTTAAGAAACAGTTCGGTACGAATACCGGGGCCATCATCAATAGTAAACAACTGTATGTTGAATACATTGCCTTCCACCTCTGTTCTCACTTGTTCTTTGCACATTGTCATATCGCCCAAAATCCATTGCATACGTATGCAGTGGAATTTAGACTATGCTTAATATAAGTTTATTGACACAAATCAGAATTAGGTAAAATCGAGTCAATCCATACCCCTTTAGTATGATCAATGTCAGTTTTTTACGAAAATCTTATTGTTTTTAGACTAAACAAGAAAGTCAGGTCAACTTTTGAGCAAATAATCTCTTGAAAGATCATAAAACAGATTGATCGCAAAAATTAAATCGTTAAATGAATGTTAAGTAAGGAGAGAGGTAGGAGGATTACAGGTACAAAAGGTGAAGTTTTATCGACATTTATGAATGACAATAAGATCGCGGAATCTGGTCTCCGCTACAGCAGAAGTACCGAATTGAACGGTAAGCAAGTACTTTTGATTACGTATATTATAGAACAGCTGCCTCTCCTTAGCTTCTAACAATACGAACAGTAAGCCAGCAGTCAACATGGATGATTAGCGATATGATCTGCTCATATTGGACGGCTTTACGCCACACATAAACTTGAGATTCATACAACGATAGCTGTCTTGCAGCAGCAGTGACACCGGCTTTCTCTGCTAACTTAAGCGCTTCGGCTTTAAATTCAGGAGCATGTTTGATTCGTGTTTTCTTAGTTGCCATTGTTCACCTCGTGAATGATTGTACTCACTTAACTCAGTGTCCAAAACTTATGGGGCGGATCAGATCCTCATAAATACAAAAATCAAGCATCTTCAATGTTCACGGGGTAGTGTCTTATTTTTGGTGCGCAAAATACTCTCAACAATATGATTAGAGAGCATGGCCTTAAAAAGGGGTGTATTTCGTGAGCAAGCTTAAATGCTTTCACCCACATCAATAGATACGTCTAATTGTACAATCGAGTGCCCTATGGTGTCATCTATGATGCGCTTCAATAAAATATCAGCAGAGCGGCGACCAATCTCTTCACGAGGCGTTCGCACACTGGCAAGCTTAGGTACAATAGAACGCCCCACATCATGACCATGAAAACCCATAATGGCCATTTGCTCTGGAATTTTAATCCCTTGACGTTGACATTCAAAAATAACCCCTACCGCTAAGTCATCATTGGTACAGAAAATAGCATCAATATTCGGGTATTTTTTAAGTGCTTGACAGAAGAGCTCCGCACCGAGCGTAAAAGAGGAGGATTGCTCCGTCATTAAACTTAGTGCTTGTAAATTTGCCTCTTGGCAGGCTTGCGTAAAGCCATCTAACTTTAAACGCGTACGTGTATCTAAACGGGCACCAAAATAAATGGGATGACGATAACCTTTTCTTATTAACGTATTGGTTGCCATTTTTGCCGCATCAATCGTATCTATCCCAACGGCGTCATGAATCCCCTGCTGCGTCGTGTCCATCATTTCAACCACAGGTATTCCAGCTTGCTCGATCATATTAAGCGTATGCTCGGTATGCTCAAAGTCCGATAACAACAAGCCATCGATTTGATAAGATAATAAGGATTTAATATGCTTTTCTTCTACTTCAGCACTGTAACCATAGTGCGCCATCATGATTTGATAACCAGTCGGCTCGGTAATCGCTTCAATACCATTAATGACCTCAGCAAACACTTGATTGGTCAAAGAAGGCACTAGCACACCAATAGCATAACTTTTTGAATTGGATAATAATGAAGGGGCTTTATTAGGAATGTAGCCAGTTTCAGCAATAACACGCTTTATTTTTTGTTGAGTAGTGACAGAAACAGCATTAGGGTTTCTCAAAAAACGACTGATTGTCATTTTCGTGACGCCGACTTTTTCTGCGATATCTTGAAGTGTTGCGCGTTTTCTTTTCAATGCTGATGACCT
This sequence comes from Vibrio artabrorum, assembly GCF_024347295.1. Taxonomy (NCBI): domain Bacteria; kingdom Pseudomonadati; phylum Pseudomonadota; class Gammaproteobacteria; order Vibrionales; family Vibrionaceae; genus Vibrio; species Vibrio artabrorum. Next base: position 54,219 of record NZ_AP025459.1, read on the forward strand.
ATACCACTGAGATTATAGGCATAGTAGTCGATTACTTTATTCAGTACAATTAGTTGCAATCAAGCGCACATAGATAAACAACCAATTGCTTAAATAGCGCCCGATAGAGACATTCCTGCGTCGAATTTTCAAGATGAACCAATCACATCATTCATACCAATAGAAAAAGCGCTAACCTGTAGCGCTTTTTGTTTACCGTTTCTTTTGCTGGAGAGTAATGACTCTGTTTTTCTATTGAAGAACTCAATAATTACTTTTTAAGCTCAGCCACTAAAATGCACGCTTCTTTTGATAATTGTGCAACCGCAACCCAATCTTTATTATCAAGCGCCGATTTTGGCAACATCCATGATCCACCAACCGTCGCAACTGTTGGTAAGTTGATGTATTGCTCAAGGTTGTGCACACTAATACCACCGGTTGGGCAAATAGTCACTTGTGGTAATGGCGCAGACATCGCTGCTAACGCTTTTGCACCTCCATTGGCTTCTGCGGGGAAGAATTTAAGGTGCGTATAACCAAACTCAAGCGCTGTCATCATTTCTGATGGTGTGGCAACACCAGGGATCAAAGCCACTTCTTTTTGCTGTGCATACTTAAGCAGTGTGATGCTAAATCCTGGAGAGATAATAAATTGAGCACCGGCAGTTACTGCAGCGTCGTATTGCGCTGTATTTAGTACCGTACCAGCACCAACAATCGCTTGTGGAAAGGTATCGGCAAGAATACGAATCGCATCTAATGCACACTCCGTTCGCAAAGTCACTTCAAATACCGAGATACCGCCATCTAACAACGCTTGCCCCATTGGGATCGCATCATCAAGATCGTTAATTACCATTACAGGAACAACAGGCGATGCGCTAAATACACGTTGTGGAGAAATAGTCCAAGTCATTGTTTTATCCTAATCTAAAATAGTTGCGCCAGTTTCAGCACTTGAAATTACTTTACGGAAAATCGTGAATAGCTCACGGCCGGAGCCCATATGAATATCAGAAAGATCAGGGTGGAATGGTTGACGCGTACTAAAGTCAACATCAATCGCTTTTAATTCACCGGTTTCTGCATTGATAGAAATCATATCGCCCGTTTGGATATACGCCAATGGACCATCTTTTTGCGCTTCTGGCGTCATGTGAATAACCGAAGGTACTTTACCTGATGCGCCCGATAAACGACCATCGGTGACCAAAGCCGTTTTGTAGCCCGCTTTCATCACATTACCCAAAATTGGCATCAGTTTATGCAGCTCAGGCATACCGTTTGCGGCAGGTCCGTTATGACGTACCACCACAATGCAATCTTGGTTTAATTGACGTGCTTGATACGCATCGGCAACCTCATGTTGAGATTCAAACACGATAGCAGGTGCGGAAAGAACTTGGTTTTCTTTTGCAACCGCACTGGTTTTCATAACGCCGCGACCTAAATTACCATCAAAGACTTTTACGCCTCCCTGTGGGTTAAAGTCTGCGCCTTTCGCAGCAATAATCTCAGGGTTTAATGACTCTTCAACAGGAGTAAACACTAACTGGCCATCTTCTAGTTTTGGACGCGTTAGGTAATCGTGCATGGTGCCGTAAACCGGCAGTGCGTCCATGTGAATTAAACCGCGTTCAGCTAAACGAGACATCAGCATCGGCACGCCACCAGCACGTTCAAACTCATTAATATCCGCAGGACCATTAGGGTACATTTTAGCCAATTGTGGTACTGCATTTGCAAGCTCGGTAAAATCATCCCATGTGATAATAAAACCGGCTGCGCGAGCAATGGCTATCATGTGGATCGTATGGTTTGTGCTACCTCCAGAAGCCAACAATGCCACCAAACCGTTCACGATGGATTTTTCATCCAATACTTTGGCAATTGGTCGGTAATCTTGTCCGTTCGCAGCCGTAGTCGCAATAGTTTCAGCACCAAGTTGCGTTAACGCTTCGCGGAGTGGCGAGTTTACAGCAACAAACGCAGAGCCCGGTAGCATAAGCCCCATGGCTTCAAAGACAAGTTGGTTGGTATTGGCAGTGCCGTAGAAAGTACAGGTGCCAACAGAGTGATACGCGTTACATTCCATCTCTTGTAGCGCGGCTTTATCGATGTTACCGGCTACATATTGCTGACGAATGTTCACTTTCTCATCATTGGTGATGCCCGTGGACATTGGACCCGATGGAATGAACATGGTTGGTAAGTGACCAAACGACATCGCACCCATAATCTGTCCAGGGGCAATCTTGTCACAAATACCCAATAACAAAGTGGCATCAAAGGTATTATGGCTTAGGCCAACCGCAGTAGCTTGAGCAATAAGATCTCTAGAATATAATGAAATATCCATACCATCTTGGCCTTGAGTTACCCCATCGCACATTGCCGGTACGCCACCTGCCACTTGAGCGCTGTGACCTTTTGCTGTTAACACCTGTTTGATTTTAGCTGGGTAGGTTTCATAAGGTTGGTGAGCACTTAACATGTCGTTAAAGGCTGTGACGATACCCACATTCACCGTAGTAAAATCAAGAATGCGCGTTTTTTCTGCTGATGAGCAAGTCGCAACGGTATGAGCTAAGTTGCCACACGCAAGTTGACTGCGGTTTGGACCTTGCTTGGCTTGCTGTTCAATACGTGCTAAGTACGCTTGACGACGCTCTGCGCTGCGCTCAACAATCGCTTGAGTAACGGCTAAAATTGTTTTATTCATCATTTATCCTAAAAAATCGTTCGCAACAGAGACAGCATTGGCAACCACCTCATCAAAAGTGGCATTCACATCAATTTCAAACGTTTGAGGCTCATTGGCGGTTGGCATTTCTAACGTTGCAAATTGGTTATCCAGTAACGACGTTGGCATAAAATGCCCTTTACGATTTAGCATACGCTCAGCAATGATCTCTTTAGAGCTGTGCAAATGCAGAAAAACCACGTTTTGGTTGCCTTCACGAATTTGGTCACGGTATTTACGCTTTAATGCCGAGCAAACAATCACACCAATTTCATTTTTCTTTTCAATACTAAAAGCTGCGTCACGAATACGCTCAAGCCACGGGGCTCTATCATCGTCATTCAGTGCATGACCCGACGCCATTTTCATCACATTCGCTTTCGGATGTAGATCGTCACCGTCAATAAACTTGCCTTTAATACTTTGCGCCAGAACTGCACCTACGGTTGATTTTCCTGTGCTTGATACACCCATAACGATAAATACGGCACTTGTTACATTTTGATTCATTTTTTGACCTATATCCCATAATTGTTAATGCGATCAATTTTTCTGTTCATATCCTACGATGTTACGCATAACATGTTACCCGTAACTTAACTATTTTGTGAAGTAGAACACGAAAATTTTTTTTCTTAAAGGAAGACTTATGTCAGATATCTCTCTCATTTTAACCGCTGTGGGTTCCATCATAGTGCTGTTATTTTTAGTGATGAAAGTGCGTTTACACGCCGTTGTTGCATTGATTATTGTGTCAATGGGTGCCGGCCTTTTTTCAGGCATGAGCCCTGAAACCATTGCAGGAACCATTCAAAAAGGGATGGGGGGCACATTAGGTTTTGTCGCTGTTGTGGTCGCGCTTGGGGCCATGTTTGGTAAGGTAATGGAAGAAACGGGTGCTCTTGATCAGATAGCGCACACCTTGCTAAATAAATTTGGTAAAGAAAATGCAAACTGGGCATTAACGTTTACCGGTTTCATTTGTGCTCTACCACTCTTCTTTGATGTTGCCGTCGTACTGCTCATTGGTATTGCTTTTGCCGTTGTTCGCCGTGGGGGTGGTAGCGTCATTAAAATTGGTATCGCACTATTAGCAGGTATCGCAACGTGTCAAGCATTCTTAATTCCAGCACCAGGACCTATTCTAGTGGCATCGCAATTACATGCTGACTTTGGTTACATGATCTTTATTGGCCTACTTGCGTCGATTCCTGCGATGATTTTAGGTGGTCCAATTTGGGGTAGCCTGATTGCAAAAAGCGTTCACGTAGAGCTACCTGAGCATGCACAATTAGACGACAACGAGCGTGAAGGTCATTCAACGCCAACTTTCAGTCTTGCGATTGCGCTTATCTTATTACCGTTATTTATGATTGGTTTAAACACTATTGGCGGTCGCTTTGTTGAACCCAACAGCGATCTACACCATTGGTTAGAATTCATCGGTCACCCATTCACAGCCATTACAGTGGCATGTCTAGCAGCGTTCTACATGCTGGGTGTGCGTCGTGGCGTATCAAATGAACGTGTTATGGAAATTTGTACCGCAGCTATCCAACCGGCGGGCGTTATCATTCTCGTAACCGGTGCTGGCGGCGTATTTAAACAAGTTCTGATTGATTCAGGTGTGGGGGCCGCGCTAGGTAACATGCTGGCAGGCTCTGGCTTACCGATTGTTGTATTAGCCTTTATTTTGGCCGCTGCAGTTCGTGTTATCCAAGGTTCTGCAACTGTTGCGATGTTAACTGCGTGTGGTTTGATCCTACCAATGCTTGAGCCACTGGGTCTCAATGGTGCTCAACTGGCGGCCGTAACCATTGCTATCGGTGGTGGTTCAATCGTATTTTCTCATGTTAACGACTCCGGCTTCTGGCTTGCAAACCGCTTCTTAGGTTTGTCTGAAATTCAAACGCTAAAAACATGGACCGTAATGGAAACCATTATTGGTACCACGGGTGCTATCGTGGCATTAATTGTCTCTTTCTTCTTATAAGAAACCATAATCTCATGCTCACGAGCAAGTAGAGAAAAAGCCAACCTAAACTGACTGTTTTTTGACCAGTCAGTTTTTTATCTATCGCTGCAGATAAAACATGAGGTAAGCCGTCTAAATCAGCGCGTTCTTATCGGATGGTTATGCCACGTTATCAAGCATGCCCATGGAGCTAACTCTTACTCAACAATCACCAAATGTACAGGTAAGAAAAACCGCGGCATATTCTTAGGCTTATGGAATATTTCACATAACGTAGGTGATGCTGCAGGTGTCGTCCTCTTGGGTGCTAATTATATCTTTAATGATAGTGTTACTGGTATCTTCATCTTCCCCGTGTGCATTGCGATTATTGTAGCAATTATCGGCTTTTTCATGGGTAACGATAGCCCAGAAAGTTATGGTTTAGATAATGCTGAAGATATCTTTGAAGAGCCTATCTTAGAAGATGATAAAGCCGTAGCAGAAGAGAAAATGCCTAAACTTGATATTTTCAAGAAATACGTTCGATTTAACAAAGTGATCTGATTACTCTCTCTAATCAACGTATTTTTATATGTTGTTCGTATTGGTATCGGGCAATGATCTACAATTATTAATTGGTGTCGCAGCTGTTGACTTTGTTCCAAAATAAGGTATTGCTGTAGCTGACGGTATTAAAGGTACCTTTGCTTATCTAATTAGTAATAGTTTTGCCAAACTAGCTCTTGGTATGATTACCGATGGCACTCCTATTTTTGGTTAAACAGGTTGGGTGGCTACATTCACCGCACTCAATACAGCAGCAATTATATGCTGCGTGATTATGGCTTGTGTTGCGATTGTCGAAGAAAGAAAATTTCGTCGCGTAAAGCTAAACCGCTTGATTCAACTTTTGCTTAAGGTTGTATTTCTTAGCTCAACAAGTTTTATTTGATACACTAGCGGAAAGTACTTACTTTATAGTTAATAAAGTGGCGCTTTTTCTTTTTGTATCATCTTTGTTAAAGATCAAAAAAACGATTATCTGCAATTATTGACAATGCACTAACTAAGCTCACTACCGACACTAGAGAGCATGGGTTATTTTAAATATAGTAAGCGGATAATAAAAATGATTAAAGTTGCTCTAGTTGATGATCACGTCGTAGTACGTTCAGGTTTTTTCCAATTAATATTGAAATATGCCATGAATTTTCTTCCGCTAAAGAAGCGCGTCAATGTCGGCTTACTTCCACTATTGATGTGTGTATTTTAGATATTTCTATAATATAAAGTGCATAGGGAGGCGAAGTCAGTAAGTACTACTGGCTGCAAACATACGCTGCTTTGAGGATCGCACAACGGGGTTATCTCGTTTCCCTTGCGAAAGAGGTAACCTTTAGATTACGAAGCTCGCTCTACTAAAGTCCCTTTAAATCGAATATATTTCCCTATATCTTTGGTGTTTCCACTGATTCGATTAAATATATCATCGACAGCTGATTTACATATTAACTCTGTCGGAGGTTGGATTGTTGATAATTGGTATGAAGGCCAAGATGACATTGGAATATCATCGACACCGATTACCTTAATGTCGGTCAAATTATGCGCTTTTAATCCTTCCAACACACCAATTCCAATAATGTCATTAGCACAAAAAACAGCATCAATCTTATTTTTACTGTTCATTATATCGCGCACAGCAGAAATACCTGACTCCATGTCAAATGAACCTGATATTCGGATAGGCTTATCTAAACCAAGCTCTACTGCTCGTTGAGAGAAGCTCTGCCATCGCTCTTCACAAGTCATTGAACCTTCCTCATTACCAACAAATGAAAAAATTGAGCACCCCTTTTTAAAAAAATAGTCAGCCGCTTGACTACCTGCATCGATATTATCTAAACCAATACTGTTGGCTCGAAAATTTTCAATGTACCTATTAATAAAATTTAAATATACACCATACTTTTCACATTGCTCAATAACGTTACTTGTCAAACGACTGGTCGCGATAATGACACCATCAACCTGATATTCAAAGGCTCGCTGTATGGCTGAGTCTAAGTCTCCATTTGAGATCGGGCATAAGATAGCATGCCCGCCTTTCTTTTGTATCTCGAACGCTAAAATCCTCGCCTGCAAGTCATACATTGGGTTTAAGCTACTATCAAGTACTATGGCGATTAGCCCAGAGCGGTTCGAAATCAAACTGCGTGCTAAAGCATTCGGCTTATACCCAAGTTTCATCGCGCCTTCTAATATATAAGCTCGCTTAGACTCGCTGATGCTTGCTTTGGGACTAAAGGCTCGAGAAACCATAGATTGGGAAACACCCAATTGTTTTGCGATATCATTTGAGGTCAGGTTCGGCTTCTTCATAATTTTGAATCAATAAATTGCGTAGTAGGTTTATTACCGTGCTGCAATTCTATTCCGGATCTGTTGTTATATCAACGATAAAAATATGATAAATAAATGGTTAATTGGTTGTATTATTTAAGCTTTTAATATTATAAACAAAGGAAGTCAGTGGGGCTATTCACGATAAAATAGCTCAGTGACAACACGCGGTATAAAACACCCATGAAAACATTGATTCAACATGAGAAAAAGTAGGTCAGATTCTAAATAAAACCCGGCACAGAAAAGCGGCACAGACGGTTATAAACAAGTAAAGCTCTGTCTAACAAACAGGCAAAAAGAGCCAACCTGAGAGACGGGCTCTTTTGAATAAAAACACATGGTATCGTGGATGAACTTAACGGCTGTGGCAGATGACACTCGCTTACTCTTTGAACTGGTGACCCGTCTTCTTCGCGAGCTGTTGCATCGCCTCGGCAAACGTTGTTGCCCCGCCTTTAGCTTTAACCTGTATGACCTTATATCCCATTTTTTCCAACGCTTGGCGTTCTGCTAGCACAGCTTTATCACCTTGCTGACTACCTTGAGCGGGCTGATGAAGGTAACAGCCCTCTAGTTGACCATCTTCGACCAATTGGTGGTGTTTCAGTGCATCTATATCAAAATTCATAATAAGTCTTTCAATTAAAAATGGGAATTTTCGGTGACAGGTTACATGCGTTTCAAAGGTTTAACGACACTATCGAGACCTTCAATTTTTAGCGCCAAACACAGTTTGAGTAAGTCCCCTAACTCCCCAGTAGGAAAACCTTTTTTATCAAACCACAGCAAATATTCTTCAGGAAGGTCGATCAATACACGACCTGTGTATTTGCCAAATGGCATTTGCATTCTCGCGAGTTTGATGAGGTTCTCTTTTTCAAGCATGACGGGTTCTTTCTATGCATCATTGGTGTTGGGTAGCATATCATTTAAATATGAAAGCCAATAGTGGTTAACCTTTTGGGCGGTGCGCCAGTCACTCTCTATCCCCGCCCCAACGCACTCTCAATTTCTCACTTTCACTCTCTCAGTTTTGTTCGCTTATACTCCCACTGAGCTTGCGCCGCTGTGAGTAAATAAGTTGTAGAAAAAGGGGAATTAAGACGAGCTTTCACAATGAGTGAGGCTGAACGGTATGAGCATATTCGACAATAACTTGATTGCCTTCGATATAAGCATTTTGAATGTCACCATCCACACTCATGACACTTTTCAAATACACCACCTTAGGGCCAGATTCGCTGTTTTCTGTTAGAGAAGGGAACACAGTTTTAGGATCTAAATGCAGCAAACGACAAAAGTGACTAACAAAAGACATGGTTAATGGTGCCTGTCCTCTTAGCACTTTTGAGAAATCAAGCTGACTCATGCCTAACTTCTTGGAAAATTCCATCTGCGTAATTCGCATACGCGATTTATGTGACATCCACGTTTGAAACAACGCTTCTCTGTCTTGTTCTGAGAACTCCATATCGGATCCTTTGTATAATTTGTATCAATCAATTATCTACCGTTTGATACATGGCATGTCAGGGCAAGGTTAGTGGAAAACAAAGGTTTGGTTGTGATATGCGATCCATCGATAGACAGAACAAGACGCATCCGACGATAAGCGTCAAAGCAAGTAATGATCCGCCAACAGAGCGACAAACAAGATCATGAGATGATAAATCGAAAACTTAAAGGTCTTCATCGCCCAATGCGGTTCATCACGATATTTAAGTACCCAAGCGTGGTAAACAAATCCACCGTTAAGCAATAAAGAAGCACTCAAGTATATCCAACTGCTCATGCCAACCAACACAGGCAATACGCATACAATACTAAGCAACAAGGTATAGAGCAAAATAGAGGTCTTGGTATATTCGATTCCGTGAGTCACCGGCAGCATCGGGATATTTACCTTGGCATACTCGTCACGACGATGAATTGCCAGCGCCCAGAAGTGCGGCGGTGTCCAAATAAAAATGATCATCACCAACAACCATGCGTTGGAATGCAGTTCGTTGGTCACCGCCGTCCAGCCCAATAATGGGGGCATTGCGCCAGCTATCCCTGCTATCACGATGTTTTGTGGCGTCGCTCGCTTCAAGTACAGGGTATAAATCACCGCATAACCTAATAAGCTGGCAAAGGTTAGCCAAGCAGTGAGTTGATTGACCCATACCACCAGCGTGGCGAATCCAAGTAACCCGATCACCGCAGCAAAGCCGAATACACGCACACTATTCAACTCTCCTGAGGGCAAGGGGCGTCGGCTTGTTCGAGTCATCTGGCCGTCGATCTTTTTGTCGATCAAGTGGTTAAATGCAGCGGCCGATCCCGCCATCATCCCTATCCCAATCATTCCAAACACGGTTTGTTGTAAGGGCAATCCGCTCGGCACAGCCAAACACATACCCACTAATGCTGTTAGCAACATCAGGGCCACCACTTTGGGCTTGGTCAGGGTTAAGTAAACCCGCCAAGTTGCTTTATTTTTCGAGACCAACTCATGTTTTGAAGCCGCAGTTTGGGCCACCACGCTATGTTGTGTCGACGTTCGACTGACCATGATTACCTCCTTGTCATACCTTACTCTTCACCAAGTATTCACTCGGCTTGTGTTGCCACACCACAACATTCGCTACAACCAAACTCACGAGCAACATGGCGGCCATTAGATTGTGTAAAACAGCAATGAATATCGGTAACTGAAACACGACATTACTTATTCCTAAACTGACTTGAATAAACAGCACCGTCGCGATCATTGCGCTCAATTTTTTATGAGGCGCTCTATCTAGCTTCCAAAGTTGATAAACAACCATCAACACCGTTACGCTGGCAACAATAGCGCCAAAACGATGCATCACATGTATGGTTAACCTCGCGGGGTATTCCAGCACACCAAACTCGTAGTTGTCATACCCACTTTGAGCAAAGTCGAAAGCGCGTTTGAAATCGAGATAATTCGTCCAGTTCCCTTCACAAATCGGTAATTGGGTACACACAAGAGCAGCATAGTTGGATGAAGTCCAGCCACCTAATAAGATCTGGCCGATAACCACGACGGCTCCAAACAACGCCCACACTTTAAGTTTTGACGAATAAACAGGCTCACCAAAACGGCTTTGAATATTTGATAGGCGGCAATAGAGTAAGCAAAGAAGGGACAACAGTGTAAAGCCCCCCATTAAATGCGCCATCACCACGACAGGCATTAGCTTGAGGGTGACCGTCCACATGCCAAGTAGAGCCTGAAAGATCACGGTTGCAGAGATGAGTAATGGCAGTCCCATCGATGTGATGTTCTTTTTGATACACCAAGCAACGACCACGAAAATAAGCATACCTAACGAGCCGGCAAAGTAGCGATGTATCATCTCTATCCAAGCTTTATCGGCTTCGAGAGCTCGCTCTGGGAATTGTCGATTCGCTTCATTCACTGCTAACGCGTCAGAAGGTACCGTGATCTTTCCATAACATCCTGGCCAATCAGGGCAGCCAAGGCCGGCATCCGACAAACGAGTGTAAGCACCGAGTACAATCACGGAAAGGGTTAACAAGATGGTCAATCTCATTATGAGCATCAGTAAATTGGGGGCTTTATTTTGCATCGTTTATCTCCCTATACTTATTCCCTTTCGCTAACAACACCCAGCCGTAATGCTATCGGATAATACTGAACAACTACCCAACACGTGACAGCTTAAGTAGCTTTCTTAGATCATGGATCATCCCTTTCGACTGGCTCACGAGCTGCGAAGAATCGGCAACGCTCTTGTATTCCATAACCAATTGCCCGAGAGGGTCAATGATGACAATCGAAGCTGGTGCAAACTCACGACTTAACTGATCTCCCCCCGCTAACAAAGACAAATCAGGCTTATGCAGCGAACCCGATAACGAGCTGCCCTCTGAGACAAAGACAACGACGGTCACTCGCTCTTTGTTTTTCCCTAACGCTAAATAGCTTTGATTCAAATAGTGGAGCTGTTGTTCACACAAGCTTTCGCACTCCGTTGGCGCGATATAACCCACTAACCATCCCTCACCGGCCATGGGAACTGTTACGCCGAAATCTGCGAGTGTGGTTCTTGGTTCGACCAATTCACCCGAATTAGTGACACCGGAGGTATACCAATTCTGATCCAATACGGTTTTGGCGATAATCGCAGGTAAAGCAAAAATCAACACCAAGCCGATTAACACCAAACGCCCCCTAGTCTGACGACTTTTCAGCTCAGCCATATTTGCATCCACATTTTCCCTGTTCACTTGTGCTTGAGACTTACCCATCTTTATTCCCTGTCTTAGATGTTGTGGTGAGATACCGATAGCCAATCAATATCATCAAAAACAACAGCACAGCCGCCATAACGAACCACTGAACCGAATAACCAAAGTGTTTGTCAGACTTCATCGCCGTTGGTCGCCATAACATCTCATAAGGCCACGAATCTAAGCTCTGAGGTTGGAAGACAAAGGGCAGCACTTCTTGCCCGGTGTACTGTGATAACGCAGCAATGTTTAGGTTTTGAATTCGAGTCGGTGTCGTCTTTTCTAACCCGAGTTCCTGACTGAGTGGGTTAACCGAGCGTGTATACAAACGCCCAGACATATTGGTTGGCAGTGTGATATTACCGAGTTGCGGAAGCTCGCTTCGATCTTTATTTGCCTCTACAAAACCAAGGTCGACCAATATAGGGCTCGTCCCACCTTGCCTCAGACACTCTACCAGCATGTAAATTACATACCCCACCTTTCCTTGGTTAATCTGATTATCCAACAAGAACACCCAACCACTGGTACTTGCTAATTCTATATTGACCTTTACACCGTTAAGCGTTGGATTCGCTGATGGCGCTTGCGCAGATAAACGTGCACTTTGCCATTGGGAAATCACCACATCTAGCGGCTGAGAGGGTTGCTGTGCTCTTTCAATTAATCGTTGTTCGTAACGTAATTTCTCGTTACCTCGGTCTAACTGCCACGCTCCCAACTTGATTAAAATGCCGACTGAAACCACAGTTAAAACAACCGCTATCCAAAAACCTTTACTGCGGAACTTTTGTTGTTCATCAATCGAACGGTTTGGAGTTATCACTATGTCGTCATCTGCCTTTGTGTTGTTATTTAAAATGGTATTGGTCGCTTTACTGTTTTTTATCGCTTTTAACTTGATGAAAGGCCTAATTCAAATCGCCTCAGGTAAGCATAATGGACAACGACTCAGTCACTTCTTGGGTCGTCGAGTCATACTGTCTGCCGTTGTGGTGTTACTGTTATTGCTCGCTTTAGCCTCTGGTGCCATCACGCCGAATCCACGACCGTATTAACGCTTTTGTGACGCCTTAGAGAACATACACAAAGACGAACAACCCTAGCCAAACCACATCAACAAAGTGCCAATACCAACTGCCCGCCTGAAATGCAAAATGGTCTTTCGGAGTAAAGTGGTCTTTCGCAACCCTTACCAGCAACACAACCAAAAAGAGGGTTCCTAAACAGACATGCAAACCATGGAATCCAGTCAGTAAGAAGAAGGTATTACCGTAGATACCCGATTGAAGTGTCAGCCCCATCTCTTGATAAGCGTGAAGGTACTCTTCAACTTGGAAGAACAAAAAGAAGCCAGCCAGAACAATGGTTATCTCTAACCAGACGATCAACGCCATGCGCTTATTTTGTTCAAGGCTGATATGTGCCATGTGCAGCGTCACAGAGGAAAGCAACAGAATAATGGTGTTCTTAAGAGGGATACCTTGCCAAGGCATGGCTTGAGTTGTCACACCATCTGGAGTGGTGGTGAGCGGCCACACTGATTGAAACATCGGCCACAGCACTTCGTGCGTCATGGCGTTATTCCCTGCCCCACCAAGCCATGGCACTGAAATCATCCGAGCGTAAAAAAGTGCACCAAAAAAAGCGCCGAAGAACATAATTTCAGAGAAAATAAACCAGCTCATTCCCTGTCGAAACGATCGAGAAATCTGCTCAGAATAGAGCCCGCTCAATGACTCTGTAATGACGTTACTAAACCAGCCTGCGAGCATGTAAAGCAGCACACAAAACCCAACCAACAGAACCACCTTGCCAAACACACCACCAGCAGAGTCCGTTCCCATGTACTGAACAGTTAAACCTGCCCCCACCGCGACAAGAAACAGCGCAACGGCACCGACTAATGGCCAATGGCTTTGATGTGGAACGAAATAAACTTCCTTTTTAGAACTCATTGCTCAACTCCTTATGTTGATACTGGTTCTGTAATTCCCTAATTACTTGCGAGTGTGCTCAATGTTGATGTACTCACTTCAAGCTTACTTGCCTCTCCACTCACCTGACTCGTGATGTTAAACAGCGTGTAAGAGAGCGTAAGCGTGTGTATCGACTCTGGAATATCGGGCTCAATGTAAAAAATCAAACCCATTTCTGCGCTTTTGTGCCCGTCTAATGGTTGCTGATTAAAGCAAAAGCATTCCATCTTATTGAAGTAAGTTGCCCCCATCCCCGGCGAAACCGATGGTACAGCTTGACCAACCAATGAGGCATCAGAAAGATTTTTGGCAATGTAGTTGGTTTGAACCACCTCACCAGGGTGAACGTTTAACACTCGAACTTCCGGTGAAAACTGCCATGGCATATCAGGCTTGATGTGCGACATGAATTCGACTCGAACCGTACGAGAATAATCGGGCTGCATTCCCTGAGGTTGCACCGCTGAAACGGTATTGGTTTTACCATTAATACCTAAGGCCTCACACATCACATCGTAGAGTGGCACCAAAGCGAAACCGAAGCCAAACATCGCAACCACACTCAACACCAAATAGCCCGTCAGCTTTTTGGATGAACGTTTGGGTTGGTTTTTATCTTGATCGCTTTGCTTATCACTCATGGTTCTACCCTCTAATCCACTTTAGGTGGGTGAGTAAAGGTGTGGTGAGGTGCAGGGCTTGGTACTGTCCACTCAAGACCTTCAGCTCTGTCCCAAGGTTTGCTTGCTGCAGGCTCGCCCCCTCTTACACACTTGATAGCCAGCCATAAGAAAATTAGCTGAGACAACCCAAAGGCAAAACCACCAATCGACACGACTTGGTTAACATCAGCAAACTGAATGGCGTAATCAGGAATACGACGCGGCATACCCGCTAACCCTAAAAAATGCATCGGGAAGAACAGTACATTGACTGAAATCACCGACGTCCAAAAATGCCACAGGCTGAGCTTATGGTCGTACATATGCCCTGTCCATTTCGGCAGCCAGTAATAGGCGGCGGCCATAATTGAGAACACAGCCCCGGTTACTAAAACATAGTGGAAGTGCGCCACCACAAAATAAGTATCGTGATATTGGAAATCAGCGGGCACGATAGCGAGCATCAATCCAGATAACCCACCAATCGTAAACAGAACAATAAAGGCAATCGCAAACAGCATGGGGGTTTCAAAGGTTAGCGCCCCACGCCACATGGTCGCTACCCAGTTGAATACTTTCACACCGGTCGGCACCGCAATCAGCATGGTGCAATACATGAAGAACAGTTCAGCAAAGACTGGCATACCCGTGGTGAACATGTGATGCGCCCAAACCAAGAATGACAACAATGCGATACTACAAGTCGCGTACACCATCGAGTGATAACCAAACAGACGTTTGCCACTGAATGCGGGGATGATGGCTGAGATAATGCCAAAAGATGGCAAGATCATGATGTACACTTCAGGATGCCCAAAGAACCAGAAGATGTGCTGGAACATTACCGGGTCCCCACCACCAGCAGCATCAAAAAAGCTCGTTCCAAAGTACTTATCAGTCAATACCATGGTCACCGCTCCCGCGAGCACGGGCATTACGGCTATCAGCAAGAAAGCGGTAATTAACCAAGTCCATACGAACATCGGTAGCTTGAACCAAGTCATGCCCGGCGCTCTCATGTTGACAATGGTTACGATCACGTTAATCGCCCCCATGATCGAGCTGATCCCCATAATATGAACTGAGAATACGAATAACGCGGTACTGTCTGGGCCATAAGTTGTCGAGAGTGGTGCATAAAAGGTCCAACCAAAGCTCGGGCCGCCCCCCTCTGTAAATAAAGATCCGATGAGAATGAGAAACGCAAAAGGCAAGATCCAGAAACTGAGGTTATTCATTCGTGGCAACGCCATATCGGGCGCACCAATCATCATCGGGATCATCCAGTTCGCCAACCCTGTAAAAGCTGGCATCACCGCACCAAACACCATGATTAGGCCGTGAACGGTCGTCATTTGATTAAAGAAATCTGGCTCAACAAGCTGTAAACCCGGTTGGAATAGCTCCGCACGAATCACCATCGCCATCGCGCCGCCTGTCAAGAACATCGCAAAACTGAACCAGAGGTAGAGTGTTCCGATATCTTTGTGGTTAGTCGAGTATAGCCAACGAGACCAGCCTGTCGGGGCGGCATGTGAGTCGGGGGCATCCATAGGTTGATCAGGATAATCAACAGGACCTTGCACTGAATGACTTAAGGCTTGATCTTCTGCTGGAGCCGATTTCACCGGCTTATTGATGGGTGAACTCATAACTGCTCCTTAGCCTTGTTTTGTGCTTCGTCCGATGAGCCTTGTTGGTCAACGGCTTGACCTCCGCCAGCTTGCTTGGCCTTATAAGCATTCACATCGGCAGCCTGAACAAGATCGCCAGTGTCATTTCCCCAAGCGTTTCGTTGATACGTGACAACCGCTGCGATCTCTTTCTCCGTCAACTGATTATCGAATGCTTGCATTGCCGTACCACCACGACCATAAACAATGATATCGATGTGAGCATCCACATCGCCAAGGGCAACAGGACTTCCTTTGATGGCTGGGAATGCTCCGGGAATCCCTTCGCCACTGACTTGGTGACAAACTGCACAACGAGTTTTATAGACCTCTTGACCAAGTGCTGTGAGCTCTTCCAAAGAAAGTGACGCATCTAATGCATCTTTTGCGGCTTGTTGCTCGGCGAGCGCGAGCGCTTTCTGTTCTGTTAACCAAGCGTCAAAATCGTCTTCTTCCATAGCATGTACCACTATCGGCATGAAACCATGAGCGCGACCACACAACTCTGCACACTGACCTCGGTAGACACCGGGCTGATCAATTTTTGTCCATGCCTCATTAATAAAACCGGGAATGGTATCTTTCTTAACGGCAAACGCGGGAACCCACCATGAATGAATCACATCGTCAGAGGTCATCAAGAAACGGACTTTTCGGTCAACAGGCAGTACAAGCGGCTTATCAACTTCTAGCAAGTAATGCGCGCCTTTCACTTCAATGCCTTCAATCTCTTTGTCACTGGTCGCTAGAAGGCTGAAAAATTCGACGTCTTCACCAAAATAGCTGTAATGCCATTTCCATTGTGATCCCGTGATTTTAATGGTCAGATCGGATTGGGTGGTGTCTTCCATCGCGATCAAAGTCTTGGTGGCTGGAATGGCCATAGCGATGAGGATAATGATCGGAATGATCGTCCACAGGATTTCGACTTTGGTGCTTTCATGAAAATGAGCGGCTACCGCCCCTTTCGACTTTCGGTGTCTCAATATCGAATAAAACATCACCCCAAAGACAACGAAAGCGATCGCACAACAAATGTAGAAAATCAGCATATGAAGCTCATACACTTGTCCGCTAATCTCAGTGACACCCTTTGTCATGTTGTATTCACGACTTGCATACACCAAAGGTGAGACTAAAAGCACAACCAAACCATTCAAAAACCACGCTAGCCTGACCAATAATCTTTTCAAAAGATCTCTCCTTATCCTTCCTAATTGGATACGTGCAACTTAAACGTCACTGCGAGCCTGACAACATTCATTGCTATTCCGCGACACATCAAAAGGCGCAATCTCAATCGACAACTCACATGGAAGTAGCCAGTAAACGAACGGCTGACCTCATTTCAACCTATGCACCCATCCGGCTCAAAACGTTGGATATTTCCATGAAAGATTCAAAAACGGCGAATTGGTTAAACTTTGTTATATTTATGTAAAAGGCTAGTTAGTGATGTCCAATTGTTCAAGGTAAGTGTACTTACTAAACAGTCAATTATTTGAAGTGGCTGAATCTACATGCCCTCTTGCCGTTGGAATTTATTTTATATCGAGTTTTACGATTGTCTTTATAAAAATGATAATCGATATCATTTAAATTAAATCAACAGTGAGTCATACATACATCAAAAGGTTGAGTGATTATGCAAGATGCAATGAATTGGTTAGCAAGGGACCCAGATCCAAGAACTCGTGAAGAACTTCAACACCTCATAGATCAGCGAATGAACGACGAGATAAGCGATCGCTTTATTCAACGATTAGAGTTTGGGACTGCAGGACTTCGCGGCAAAGTTGGATGTGGTCCAAATAGAATGAACCGCTTAGTCATACAAGAGACCGCAACCGGGTTGGGTCACTATTTAATTGAACATATAGCCAATGCCTGTTTGCGTGGGGTCGTGGTTGGCTATGACGGACGTTTAGATTCAAAACAATTCGCGATTGATACCGCTTCTGTGCTTACGGCTTTGGGTATTAAGGTCTACCTAACAGCGAATGTCGCTGCGACACCTATCGTCGCTTTTGGTATTAAGCATTTCAACGCTGCGGCCGCTGTTGTGGTGACGGCCAGCCACAACCCGCCAGAATACAATGGTTTCAAAGTGTACTGGGAGAATGGCGCACAAATCATTCCCCCACACGATACTGGCATTGCCAATGAAATCGACATCGCATCGACTAAACCCATCCCTTTAATGAGCCTGTGCGATGCGGAAAAACAAGGTAAGTTAGTGTGGCTTACTGAGGGCTATTATCAAACTTATCGTGCAGCGATCAATCAAAGTCGCTATGTAAACCACAGTATTGAATCTGCAAATACCACCATTACTTACACCGCGATGCATGGTGTAGGCGCCCAAATGGCCGAAGATCTGCTTCACGATGCCGGATTCCACAAGGTGTTCAGTGTACCGGAACAACGAGAACCTGATGGTCACTTTCCGACGGTTAACTTCCCAAATCCAGAAGAACAAGGCGCGATGGATCTTGTGGTCAACCTTGCGAAAAAGGTCGATGCCGATATCGCTTGTGCCAACGATCCCGATGCAGACAGGTTTGCGGTTGCGGTTAGAACCAAAGATAGGTCCTATAAGATGCTGACGGGCGACCAAGTCGGTGTGCTATTCGCGCATTACTTACTATCACAACCTCACAGCAAAAAACCGCTCGTTGGGAACAGTATTGTCTCTTCAACCTTGCTTGAAAAAGTGGCTCAATCCCATGGTGCGACTTATTTCCAAACACTGACAGGTTTTAAATGGTTGGCCAATATCGGCATGCAATTAGAAGATGAAAACAGCGAGTTCTTGTTCGCTTATGAAGAAGCTCTAGGTTATACCATTGGGACACAAGTACGGGATAAAGATGGGCTGTCTGCACTTGTAATTTTCGCTCAACTGGTTGAAGAACTTAAGTCTCAAGGTCAAACGGTTTGGGATCTCCTCGCTCAAATTTCGTTTGAGCATGGCGTGCATACCAATGCCCAACGCAGTATTGCCCTAGCCCCAGATTCACCCTCAATTGGGTCCAAGCTCAGAGCAGAGCAACCTAAAAAAATCGGTGGGATGGCTATCTCTGTGATTGAAGATCTGCAATCTTCTTTGCGATTCATCGTTGGTGGCAACACCGAAACGATTCACCTACCGACAAGTGACGTATTGATTTATCACCTTGCAGACGGTTCACGAATTATCGTACGACCTTCTGGCACAGAACCAAAGGTGAAAGTTTACTATGAAACCGTCACGAAATATGAAGGAACAGAAACCTATGAAGACACTCGCCTGCGCGGTGAGCTGCACATGGAAAAACTGATTGAACAGCACCAAAAAGAGTTGAACTCTTAATCGATAAAGCGAGCGTTCACTCAGTATTCAAAGACGACAATTTACACTCAATAGAATCAAAAATGAATGCTCTATGCGTTCATTTTTGATTCGCTAAGTTAACTCGCCACCCACTCGATCTCAATCAATGTGGTTTCACCACACTTGAGACGACCGAGGAATATGTCGCCTCGATGAACTTCGCCAACGCCTTTAGGTGTGCCTGTCATTACAACATCACCATCGATCAAAGTCGTGTAAGAAGATAACTCGTCGAGAATCGTCTGTGGAGAGTAAAGCATCTGTTGAACGTGCCCTTTTTGAACACGGACACAATTGATGAATAACTCTAAGTTTAAGTCAGCGAGATCCAAGTTATCCATTGGCACAAAACGACTTAAGACGGCGGAACCATCAAATGCCTTAGCGCGTTCCCAAGGTAACCCTTGAGTTTTCAGTGTATTTTGAAGGGCACGTTTAGTCAGATCTAGCCCTAAGCCCACCGCCGAATATTCCCCCCTTTCTACGATGAAGCAAATTTCAGCTTCGTAATGTAAAGCTTCTTGATGAAAAGCGCTTAAGGATGAGGTCACGCTGGTACTCGGTTTGTTGAAAACCACCATCGAATCAGGGATCGCATTATTAAGCTCTTCAATATGATCGACATAATTACGCCCAACACACAGTACTTTCGTTGGTGTTGCTGTCCGTTTCGAATTCATTAATTGTTCCTGATCTACAATGCTGCTCATAGTCTGTCCCTGAACGATTTTTTGGAGAACAGAGTTTACCGCATCATAAAGAGAGAATCTTCGACAAGATGATGACCATGAATGAAATTCTGATCTCCCGCTCAATTCCTATTTGAAGCATACCTCTGCCCAACGAGCGAGACCCGCGGTTACGGAACCAAAATAGTTACCGCTGACAATCGGTACATTCGGCACGGCTTGTTCGACCGCTTGGCGCAGAATTGGAGATCGAGCTGAGCCTCCTGTCATGTAAATCACATCTGGCTTTTTCTGCCCCTGTTGAATCGCTTCATTCACTAATTCAATCATTTTCGATTTCGGACTCTCAATCGCTTCAACCATCTGCTCTACAGAGATATCGACTTCAACCAACTCAGAAGCCACGTTAATCGCGGTTCGATATTGAGCAGATTCGGCTAACGCAATTTTGGTTTCTTCTGCTCGGCGCACAATACTGTATCCGAGAGTATCGTGATAAACCCTCATTAAGCGATCGAGTTTGTGAGGTTCTGACGCTTCTTTACGAAGCAATTTCAATGCCGCTAAGTTTTCTCGAGAATAGAAATTTTTCTGAGCTTCAACATTGTTAATCGCAATGGGATTCCAAAATTGAGTCAACGGCATATCAATACCCGAAGTGCTTTTGCTCCCCATACCAAAAGGGGACATTAACTGCTTGAATGCAAGATAAATATCGAGGTCATTACCGCCAACCCGTTGCCCACTGTGAGCCAATAAACTCTGGGTGCGGTCTGTTTTACCACACCAAGTTGGGCCCATCTCTAACAGGGAACAATCGGTCGTACCACCACCAATATCCACAACCAATACCGTTTGGTTTTCAGTTAGGGTACTTTCGTAATCAAGCCCCGCTGCCACAGGTTCAAATTGAAAAGCGATATCGACAAAACCGGCACGCTTGGCTGCGCGCGCAAGAATATGTTCGGCTTGTCGGTTGGCGTCTTCACCACCTCGACCATGAAAGTTGATCGGTCGACCGATAACCGCTTGTTTGATCGTTTCTTGAGTCGTACGTTCAGCTTGGTGTTTGATATTCGCCATCATGGCGCACACTAGATCTTCAAAAAAGCTTATCTGAACATCGTGCAGCCCGCTCGCCCCAAGAAAAGATTTAGGAGATTTAACGTAATATACATCGCGAGGGTCTTCTAAATAAAGATCCAACGCCGCCTGACCAAATGCCATATCTTCTGGTTCTAAGTCGATGCTCTCTTCTCGGTTTAGAGCAATTGCACGTCGTAATACTTGCTCTCCCACCGCATCACTCGGTTTGATGTTCAAATGACGAAATAGATGCTCCGACACACTTTCACGAGTGGGGGCGAAGACGGTGGATGGAATGTAGTGGTTGTGACCTTCTAGTGGTAACAAACTGGGCTCTCCATTGACCATTGCCGCAACAGAACAGTTCGCCGTTCCATAATCAAATCCAATAAACATGACATCCCCCAACTCAATAAAAGGGGCCAGATGCTACATGAAAAGTCTCGACATTACGAGGTGATTTGTCGATTTTACTTGATCAATTCGTGAGGTTCATGGCTCTGCAAAAGGGGACAAATATGTTACATTTCAGCTCTCATTCATCACGGTACCTATCAATGAAAACTCCTTGCCGAGCGGCTTGTAAAAATAACGGCGGTATTTGCAGTGGTTGCCATCGAACGATGGACGAGATCATAGGCTGGGCAGGATTATCTGAAAGCGAAAGAGGAACGGTAATGCGCAACTTAAGTGGTGCGAATTCCACTCACCAATGTCCACAATGCGGTGAACACGCACAATGTGATATCCGTTCGGGAAAAGAGACGTGTTGGTGCTTTTCATTAGAGAAGCGTGAAACCACTAGTGCTCCCAATGCGGGCGTTTGCCTGTGTCGTCAGTGTCTATCCTCACTCCCTATCGAGTAATTCTCGAACCGGATTAAGCAATATTAAAGCGAGCATTCATTGTCTCGCTTTAATATACCGAGGTTATTCAGGTTTGCGTCTACTTAACTTTTGCAATCAGTGCCGGCTGCGAAAATGCGACCCCACCCCAACCATGAGTCATAAAGTTGCGAATATTTTGATGATCGGTATTGTCAGGGAAGCCAAGGACATCGTTGCGATAAAATTGCCCAAAACACGCCAATGTTTGCTGCTCAGAGAAGCCTTGCTCTAAACCGAAAGCAAAAATCTTACACGAACCATTATTTTGCCCTGCTGCGTTGACCACATCACCATTGCGAAATTGACTCTCAAAGAAATCATAATAGGCATCAATCACTTGCATTGTGTCTTCAAACTCGACGTTCTCGGGGGCTTTTTTCAGTGCTTCTAAAAAGGTTTTCAGTTCCATTCAATCATTCTCCATTTTATCGATAAAATGCCATAGTTTATCTTGTTTTCTGCCAAGAGTAATAGAAGATAAGAACAAGCAAGGTTGCTATCAATAAACAAGCGAGTGAATCATGGTCTGTTCACCGATTCTTCCCCCCTTAGGCTAATGGTTAGCATCATTCCAATAAGACTGTTTAAAATGCACAAAAGCTTGGTGCAGCGACTCTTCTTTAATCGGTTTGACAATCACGTAATTCGCTCCCGCAGCCATAAAACTGTCTCTGGTCGACATTTGAGCATCAGCCGTGCACGCGTAAATTGGCGCAGTAACATTCAGTTCATCTCTTAGCTTCTGAGTCGTCTCTACACCACCGAGATTGGGAAGTTGATTGTCCATCAAGATAAGGTCAAAGGTCGTGGTTTTCGCCATTTCTATCGCGGCTAAACCGTCCTTTGCCCAAGTAACGTCCATTCCATACTTTTTGCAGAAAGCCTGGGCAATAAAGGCATTGGTGTGATTATCTTCGACTAGCAGTACTTTTAAAGACCGATTAAATAATGCACTGGTTTCGATATCCGTTTGGGACTTAACGTCCAATTGTGGCTTGGAATTCAGTTCCACTGGAATGTCTATGATGAACTCAGAACCACGATCTTTAACACTGTTTACTTGTATGCCCCCCTCTAGCATATCGACTAGGTTCTTTACAATTGTTAACCCAAGGCCAGTACCACCATACTCACGAGTCGTGGTCTCTTCTGCTTGCATAAAAGGTTCAAAGACAACGTCTATTTTACTTTCATCAATACCAATTCCGGTATCTTTTACTCGAACAATCAAGTTCGCATGCTTGGAATTGCAAATATTTTCTAGTTCAAAACTGATTGAAATACCACCTTGATGCGTGAACTTAAGCGCATTACTCAGCAGGTTAAACATGATTTGGTTCAAACGTATTTGGTCTGTGTTTATCTCAATATCATCCACTAAGTGGTTTACAATCGTCAACGAGATAGCCTTACCCTCACAAAGTGGGCGATAGACACTTTCTAACATATTGACCAACTCACCTAAGTGAAAGTCTTTCTTTTTAATATTGAACTGACCTTGCTCTATCTTTGAGAAGTCTAAAATATCGTTCAGTACCGCCAATAAATGCTCCGCACTATTGCAAAGTACATCAACCTGACCTCGATTATCTTCATTGTGTAAAGAGCGCTTCAATAACTGAGAAACACCCAAAATACCGTTGAGTGGCGTGCGAATCTCATGGCTCATCTTCGCTAAGAAATCAGTACGGACGCTGGCAAGATGCTCAGCTTCTTCTCTGGCTCGATCAGCCTGTCTCTCTGCTTCAATCAGTTTTGTAATATCTTGTCCTTGTACCACGACACCTGTGATGCCGTGCTCAACACGAATGGCTGACATATTCCAACGAAACACCTTCTCACCAATGGGGACGTTAATGCCCGTCAGCTTCGCGCCTTGAGCCACCATGTGAATATTTGGCAACATTCGTTGCTCAAATTCTTGAGCCATCGCACTATAGTTGTTATCTCCATCAAACAATGTCATGCGCGCTGCTGGGTTCATCTGAATTAAGTCACCTTTCTCTGACCAGACCAAAATAGGAGAGTGAGCGAAGTTAAAGAGGTCTTGAAACTTCTGGTTCTGTTCCGACAAGCGCTCAAAGGTGTCTTCCAAGGTACAGCCAATATGATGAAACTCGAAAATATTGGACCCTGCGAACTTATTATACTCTTCGCCATTACTGACTGAGCGAGTAAAATGCATTAACTTATCTAACTCTCCCGCCACCCTTCTTTGAATCCAAGCTCGCGCAAAATAATACATGAAGATAATCACCACAAGCACCGCCAGGATTGCATGCTCGTAGTTCCGCTCTAACGCAATGAAGTTCGTATTTTTTTGCACAGCTCGTATGGTAATGGGGGCTTCAACGGCGTTGATCTTAATCGTCGCAATTGTCACGAAATGACGGGGTAATTGTTCGTATATTTTATAGTTGAGGATGTCTTTTATCGTATAGCTTTCATCACCACTTAATGTCGATGTCACTGCACTATCATGCGCGACAATAACGATATTTTCGCAATTACTGCCGCGTTGAATCGATCCCGCAAGAGAGAAGTTGTTATCAAGTACGATGGCAATATACAACTGGCCAAGAACCTCGCCGGTCGGATTATCAATGATCGGAGTTCTTCTAACTAACAAGTGGCGTTCACCACTACTGGTCGTTAACTTTAAAAAATGCCAATTACTATTGAACGATACCTCGTTAGAGATCGTCTCAAGTGAAGCATGATCTAACCCATAAAATTGACTGTTCCCATCTTCCCAAACTAAGCCGCTATGAGTATACGCAAAGCGTAAATCAGGAGCATACTCCGGCTCATGTTGGTCTAAGCCAATGAAAAAGTTGCTCAGAGCATCTTCGTTTTTGGTTCTAAGAAACTCGCTAATAATCTCACTGTGTGAACTACTGTCTTGATAAATTTGCAGTACAGACAAACGGTAATCAAACATGTTTTGGATTAGACTAGAAGTTTGTTGAACTGTTCGATTAGTCTCTTGTTTTACGATACTACTGCTGGTCTCATAATTATGGATAAGTACGCCAAGCGCCATCACGCCTATCACTAGAATAATGATTCGCGTAATTAATTTGGCTAAGGTGTTCCTTGGTGTGTTGGCATATCTTTTGTTCATTATTGATCTGAGTACCTAAATGCTCGCTTCTTAAGTTCTGAAATGCGTTCTGCCGTATCATCTTTAGTCACAACTTTAAACTCACCCGAGTAAACCGTAGGAACTTCCGCCCCCTCAAGGTCCCATTTGATGGCCTCAGCCATTGCAATCCCCGTATCGTCATTTATTCTCATAACGGTCACATCTAAGTCGCCTTTTTCAATAGCTTCAAGCTCAGCTGAGCCGCCTCCCCAGCCGTTGATTAAAATATCGCTACCTGACTCACGAATCGCCTTTACTGCCCCCAGAGCGACATCCGTTGAACATGCATAAATAAAGTCTAGATCCTTATCTTTCGCAATGCTGATTTTAGCGGCTTGATAGCCACTTTCTTTGTCTGATTTTGTGTAAAACGAAGACTTGAGAATAAAATCAGTATCACTATCTAACTCATGGATAAAAGTATCCCCGCGAGCATCACTGATATGACCTTCAGACCGATATAGAACGGAGTATTGACTACTTGGTTTCGCTACCGATTTAAAATAATCCGCCAACATTAAACTGCCTATCACATGATCAAACCCCACATACATGAGCGGCTGCCTATCCGCCCACACTCGTACTGGTGTTGTGATATTTTGTAGAATCAGTTTGGTGTCTGTAGAGTTCAGTACGTGCTCAATAAACTTGCGATGTCGCGTAGTATCTAACGTGAAGATCAAGTAATCCATCTTGTTTTCAATCGCCTCTTTCAGCGAGATACTTTGTTGAACCAAATCAGCATTAACACGAGTAAACACTTGATTTATTTTATAATTAATACCTAACAAATCGAGACGCTTCTCAAAAGCTTTGATATTTCGAACCCAATAATCGGAGATCTGTTGGCCTGGATACACAACAGCAATCGTAACAGGCTTGTCTTGAGAACGCTTCAAAGGCACTGGGGAACTCTTCACCGCTTCAATCATTTTATCGGTTAGCGTTTTTTGTTCGGGGAACGTGGAAAGGTACTCTTGGTATCCCCAATAGCCATTAAGGACATGGGTTTCATCAGAGAGGGCGGTCGCGGAAAATACGGCCAGTCCAAACAACATCAATAAACGTTTCATATTTTTCTCGTTTTATATGAGCTACTTTGGCTCATTTTTGACCTAGCGTGACACCATCTCTTTGTACGGCTGGACGATATTATGTAGGACAACGATGATAAATGATAGCGTCTAAAAATCACGAAGAACGCACTCTAAATGAGTGATGTGTCAATTTGAAATTAAGAGTCGAGGTGATGAGTGAAGGTATCAAGTCATCCCAATATCAGAGAAAAAATGATCTTTTACATTTCAGCCCTTGACTAAAACGTTCGTGAAGCTTCCAACGATTTATGAGTCGATTAATGATGGATATCTGGCCATGAATTATGAGATTTCGATATACTGAATTTTGTCTTTGTCCCACTCAATCATTAATTTGCGTGATACCAAATTTTCTTTACGAGATTTGGGCCATTGTTTAATCGCATATTCTGTTTTCAACGCTTCACTTTTTGAACGGACAACTAAGCTCCAAACGAGTTCAAGTGGGCCTTTCCCTTTGAGGGCTTTGGCTCCTTTGCCTATTTGATGTTGTTTAAAACGACGTTGCAAATTATTCGTCACACCACAATAAAGGGCATTATGGCTATTGCGGATCAAGTACACGACCCAATCCGCACTTTTATCAGACTCAGACACAGACACAGACATTTTAAAGCAGTGATTCAACCAAAGCTTTCAGCTCAGCGACTTCAGCTCGTAGGTTTACTATTTCGGCTTCGAGTTCTTCAAATTTTTCGTGGGTTGCAGAAGGTATTGGCGCACTCACAGATGCCGTCGAACATGCTTCAACATCAACCTCACCACTCAGTAAATGTTGGTAACGAGATTCACGCTTACCCGCTTCGCGTGGTAGTTTTACCACTAAAGCGCCCGCCTCTCTCGCAGCTAGCTTCTCAAGTGTAGTTTCTACTTCTTTTACGTCACTGAAATTTGCGAGGCGTCCCGTTCGAGTGCGAAGTTCACCCGGTGTTTGCGCACCACGTAATAACATGCAACAGATGATGGCGCGCTCTTGCTCTGTGAATTGCAGATCACCGAATTCAGTATTGCAGAAACGATGTTGATACTTGTTTACGCGACTATTGAAACGGCTTTCGTCGCTCACCATACGACGCGTTATCAAACCATCAACCGCATCTAAAACCTCGGATTCTGACAGAGAAAGAACGGGATCGCGGTTGCTTTTTTGGTTACAAGCCGTTGTTAAGCTGTTCAGCGTCAAAGGGTAATGATCAGGGGTCGTAACCTCTTTCTCGATCAAACAGCCAATAATTCTCGCTTCAATAGGGGAAAGTACTGTATTCATCGTTTTTCCTTTTTATTATTTTAATCATTCCATCCCAACACCTAACAATGCAGTCACTGATGACTAGTGCTCAGACAGAATGGAGACTCGTTTTTTTCTGCCTTGTTCGTCAATCATTATGATCTTAGAACGATTTAATTCTATTTCTACGACTTCCATATAAGTACGCTCTTGTACATACGCATCACGAAGCTTTTGTTGCTCGGTTGAAGGTTCTGTCACATTGTCGTCCAAATCTTTTGTTTCTCGTTGCTGTTGATTCATTTCACATGTCGTATCAATGCAGGATCTAGATAGGATACTAACTTGAACCGTTAGAGAAAAACAATCACACATCAGCGAGAATGACGAATAATTAAACAACCTTCCTTTTGCTTTGATCTAAAGACTGTTACATCATCAATTGATGTGCTTTAATCAGAACCAGACAACGTATTTGACGATTAGGAAAAGGTATCTATGAGCAGCGTATTTGAAATTGTTAGCCAAGCACGACGTAAGAATAAACTGAAACGTGAACTTTTAGACAACGAAAAGAAAGTTCGTGACAACCGCAAGCGTGTCGACCTTCTTGATAACCTACTTGATTACATCAAGCCAGAAATGACGCATGATGAAATCCTAGGCATTATCAAAAACATGAAAGCTGACTACGAAGACCGTGTTGATGATCACATCATTAAGAGCGCAGAGATTTCTAAAGCTCGTCGCGACATCAGTCGTCGTATTCGTGAGCTAACAGAAGAAGACAAGCAAACTCAAGGTAAGAAATAATCTAACCTCGTTAATTGACTTGCAAGAATATTAGAAGCCCACTCTTAGTAGTGGGTTTTTTTGTACGTTAATCTTAGCCTCTATGACCAACTCTAAACTCAAAATAGGCTCTGATTGACTTTGTTTACCCTTCCGAACAAGAGTCATGAGCCCCCGGAAATAGATTCAACCCTATATTGATTAGACAATATTGAGGCGACTGAATAGGTCGTATAGCTGGTGGGATTTATAAGGTTTTGGCAAGTAAGCGTTCATGCCCGCCGCAAAGCAATCTTTGATGTCTTCTTCTAACACACTGGCCGTTAGGGCTATAATTGGCATTGGTGTAGCTTGCTGCTCAAGTTCCCATTGTCGAATGGCTTGAGTCGCGGTAATTCCATCCATCACTGGCATCATACAATCCATTAAAATAGCATCAAACTGAGCGCCTTGCGTGATCGCATCTACGGCTTCCTGCCCGTTACTGGCAATCAAGTATTCGTAACCCGCTTGTTTGAGAAAGAAACTCGCTATCTTCTGATTCATTAGATTATCTTCTACAATCAAAACACGTCGATTCAGAGAACGAACTTCTTCTTTTTGCTCCGCTTCCGGAATGGCTTCTTCTCCTGCATCAAGCGATCGCAGGCTACTTAAGAATCGTCTTCCCAAAAATGGCAGCGTATGGGTCGAGTGAACCATCTCAGGTACTGAATTGCTTTTAAATAAGTGATGCTGGCAAACGATAACAGGAGAAAGAGGATATCGTCCCTTGAGCGCCACCAGATCTTTCTCCATCGGATGATGCTGTGTATAGCAATAAAGTATGACATCACTTGCTTCCACGTTTTCATCGAGATCCAACACCGATGCAACAATATGGGGGCGAACATTCAAGCGCTTACACTCTTTCACCAGTTGATCGAGATAGTGAAAGGAGTTCGAGATAATCGTTATGGTATTTAAGGTGTTGAAGCGATGAATATGGGCTTCAACGGTGTCAACATACAAACAAAAAGTGAACGTTGTCCCCTCGCCTTTTATCGAATGCGCTGTAATAGTCCCCCCCATCAAATCAGCAAGTTGCCGACAAATTGCAAGCCCTAACCCTGTACCACCGAATTGGCGAGTAATACTGCCATCTTCTTGAGTGAAGGGGTCAAAAATAGAGTCAAGCTTCTCGGGTTCAATCCCCACACCGGTATCAGAAACACGGCATTCAAGCTTACCTCGCCCCAAAGACATCGGGGTATACGCAATATCCGTTGCAATTGCGCCCTTGGACGTAAACTTGATGGCATTAGAAAGCAGATTGGTCAGTACCTGTTTAACGCGATACTCATCAAAGAACAATTGAGGTGGTATTTGGGAGTCGATATTAATATCAAGCTCGATCCCCTTACTTGCCGCTTTTGATAAGATGATACTCACTGAGTCATAAACCACTTCCCGCAAGTCGGCATTATTTGGCGACAACATTAAATTGCCCGATTCAATTTTAGACAAATCGAGGATGTCATTCAGTAGAACCAACAATGAGTGAGAAGACGATTCAATGTCTCTCAGCACTTCTTGTTGATTCGCACTCAATTGGCTTTGCGATAGAATCTCCGTCATACCGACAATTCCGTTGAGTGGTGTGCGTATTTCATGAGACATGTTCGCTAAAAATGCACTTTTGGCTTTATTTGCCGAAACCGCATTTTCTTTTGCTTCTATCAACTCTTGGTTGTGTTGATGATTGCGCTCCATCACTCGATTTAAGGTTTGAGTAAACTCAGCAAGTTCATCGTTCCCCTTAATGGCAATAACCGTGGGTTTACCGTAACTATTCGCACACTCGGAAACCCCTTTTAAGATCAGAGATAAGTTTCTATTTAAGCGCAGCGACGTTGCGATACCCAACCACAACAGAACACTTGAAACCGTAATAATCAACAGTGTCATCACCAAAGCTTGTCTTTTCTGCAACGCAATATTTCTGGCTAAATTCGATTGCAGTTGTTGAGTGTAAGCGCTAACGGCTTCTGAAATAGCCTGCTTCTTTCTCTCTAAGACTTCAACATGCTCATATATATCTGGTGACGAAACATCTCCTTTTAGGAGTCGCACTTTAAAATCATCTTGAAATTGATCTTTGGAGAAAGTGTCTAACAGTTTTCTCATAGCCGACGAACGACTACCTGATCGAAAAAATGTATCTAGCAACTGTTGTTGCCTTTCTAAAGCCCCAACATAGCTTGATAAGTATTGACTGTTGAGCTCTGGCGAACGATACAAACGGTAACTTAACCACACTTCTCGCTGAGTCCAAAACACATAATTGATAAGATTAACAAACGTCGCATCGGCCTGGCTGATGTTTTCATCGGCTAAGGTAATACGGTATTCAGACAGCTCCATTAATACGTCTTTTAGCAAATCAAACGCACGCTCTGCCAACTGTATTTGGCGAAGACTTTGGTTCGTACCAGCCAGGCTCCCCAACACACTCTTAAGTTCCACCATCTGTGGTTCGACGCTCCAGTTGGCGTCAACTTGCTGAAGTTGTCTTTGGTACTGAGTGAGCCTATCCAATTCCGCTTGTAAGGTTAAAAGTAACGGGCTGGCCTCAGAGGAGTCATTCGATAGAAACAGCCATCGATAAGCACCACTTGAGATAGCATTAAAAGATTGAAGTGCAGCAACCTTAATCCGTGTTGTTTCAAGGTGGTTCATCTTCTTTTCGTTCTTTAACACCTCATTGGCTGTAAACCCAAACATGATGAATACAGAAACTACAGACAGAAAAATAAGACGCCATCTAATTGACATATTTATCATTTTTATAACGACTCCCTTCCCGACGAAAATCTTACCCAACCTTTTTAAGAGTAGAACATTACAAGAGATTATTGATCTAATTGAATATCAACCAACGATACTCTGGTTCAAATATGAGCATTCATCATCAACGAATACGGGTCTCTAAACTTTAAAACTGGGCGATATTTCTTTAAATCTTTCTGTAAAGAGGCGTGGATCGGCAATAAAAAATGAAATTTGTGAGGTCGAATCGTTTGCTTGATCGCTTTTTCGCACTCAACTTTGGCTTATACCCCGATCAAATAGGAAAAACGCTTGCTTCATTCATCTGTTGTTTACCATTTAAATGTAACTTGAGCAGGTGATCACACCCTTGATGAGCGCTCTCCCTAATTACAAGCCATATTTTGATGTGAGTATTTTTTGGCGAAAAACAAGTGCTACAAATCATTAAAGTCAATAGGCTTTATCTGTATAGAAAGCCCGTATTTTCGCGATATAAACCCAAGTTAACAGCTAATCTAGCTGTCTTTATTTTTCCTAGCAGAATAACCCTTCAGACCCTACAATCCCGCCACATAAAATTTACAAGTTATACACAAGGCATATCGAGCGTATTTAAAGTGGCATTAAAGATCACTATCGCTTCGATCACTCAATTCCCCGATGCACTATGGCGAACCAACACTCGCAGTGCTTTCAAAAATTAACGTGAAAGGTCCCGAGTAAAGATGAGTCCCGAAAAGCACCTCCAAGACTGGCAAACAAGTCAAACTATTGCAGAATCCATCGCTCCTACTTTAGGTCAGTTGTATCGCCAAAAAGGCGTTGAAGTTATCCTCTTTGGTAAGACCCTAGTTAACGCGACCACTATCGATATTATCAAAGCTCACCGCATCGCAAAACGTTACACAGGCTCAGCACTCACCACAGAGCAAACTCAACCTATCATTCAACACCTTCTCTCTATGGACTTGTCTCCATGTCGCATCGATGTGGGTCGCCTTGCGCATGCATTCTGGCAAGATCGCGAAGACACACATGGGTTGGATGATTTCCTACAAACGGCACTCATCGAATCGCTTGAAGGCGACGCGATGACAGAACCTCGTGACGTTGTACTGTACGGTTTTGGTCGTATTGGCCGCCTGCTCACTCGTCTATTGATCGAGAAAAGTGGCCCGGGTTATCCACTTCGTTTACGTGCAATCGTTGTACGTGGCGGCAAAGATGGCGACCTAGAAAAACGTGCTAGCCTACTTCGTCGCGACTCTGTACACGGCCAATTCAATGGCAGCATTGTTGTAGACCAGCAACGCAAAGCGATCATCGTTAACGGTAACTTCATCCAAGTTATCTACGCAAACAAACCACAAGAAGTGGATTACACGGCTTACGGTATTGAAAACGCACTTGTGGTTGATAACACAGGCGTATGGCGTGACACGGAAGGCCTGAGCCAACACGTTGCGTGTAACGGTGCGAAAAAAGTTCTACTGACTGCGCCAGGCAAAGGTGACATCAAGAACGTGGTATTTGGTGTGAATGAAAATGTTATTCAGCCAGAAGACACGATCATCTCTGCAGCAAGCTGTACCACCAACGCAATCACGCCAGTACTGAAAGCGGTTCACGACAAGTTTGGCGTGCTGTCTGGTCACATCGAAACGGTGCACTCATTTACCAATGATCAAAACCTAATCGATAACTTCCACTCAGGTGATCGTCGTGGTCGTGCTGCTTCATTGAACATGGTTCTAACATCGACCGGCGCTGCTAAAGCGGTATCAAAAGCGATGCCAGAAATGGAAGGCAAGCTAACAGGTAATGCGATTCGCGTACCTACGCCAAACGTTTCAATGGCAGTAGCGAACCTAAACCTTGAGAAAGGTACAAACAAAGAAGAGTTGAACGAGTACCTACGTGAAATGGCGCTGTCTTCTGCTTTGTCTGCACAAATCGATTACACAGACTCGACTGAGATTGTATCTACAGACTTGGTTGGATCTCGTCACCCAGGAGTGATTGACGGTGTGGCGACTATTGCACAAGACAACCGTGCCGTGCTGTACATTTGGTACGATAACGAGTTTGGTTACAGCTGCCAAGTTGTTCACTGTATGGAACAGATGATGGGTGTCCGTTACAAGACATACCCTAACGTTGAATCAACTTCGCGCTTATAGATATTTCCAGTACAAAAAGCGCCACAGCATAATAACGATATCTGCGAAGGCTGAGAGGGCTTAGCTTCGCCCCCTTTTGCTGTACTTCCTCGTATCGACAAGAGGGTTGCCACTTAGATCTGTTCTCTCTAACGGATCTAGGTGGCCTTTTTACATCTAGCGCCCTAACTTTTATCTCGATGACAAGACCTTGTCTTCATCACTCTTGCAAAGCCACACTTCACGTCTGTTATAACGCCACCTCAACATCTGACTGAATCGAGCTGGAACACGCAAGTACGTAACCCTGTTCAATCTGTTCTGGTGTCAATGTCTCTTGGCTGCTTGATTCCACGGATCCTTTGGTCACTTTGCATTTACAGGAACCACAAATCCCACTGCGACAAGCGATAATAATTGGCACGCCTGCTTTTTCTAATGAATCCGCCAATGGGGTGCCCGTTTCCGCTTCCACTTCTGCGCCAAATGCAAGAACAAATACCTTAACAGCACCGTTTGAACCCGCAGCCGCTTCCGCCTGTGACTCTTCTGATTGAGCATTCTGAGTAGCAGGCGTAAAGCTTTCTTGATAGAAATTATCCATGTTGAACTCAAGTTCTTTCAGATAACTTTCAATATCTTGCATGAAACCCACAGGCCCACACAGGTAAACGGTTCTCTCTAAGATATCTGGGCTCAGTTTCGCCAACCCGTTTTTATCTAAACGACCTTGAGGGGCGGTTGTTCCTTCGTTATCTTTTAGCAGCAGTTTTAAGTTGAAATTGGCATGTAATTCATCGAGCTGATGAAGTTCTTGAAAGTAGATAGTCTCATGCCGATTACGCGCTATATGAACAAAATCGATGTCAATCTCACCGCCTTGAGCCAGCCAATATTTTACCATCGCCATCACAGGGGTGATCCCGCACCCCGCGCTGACTAAAGTGACTTTATTTGTCGCTGTTGGCATGCAATCAATGCAGTTAAACGCGCCTGCTGGCTTCAATACAGAAACCTCATCACCTTCATCAAGCTCATCAACAATAAAGTTCGAAACCAAACCACCTTCCACACGCTTTACCGTCAGTTTCAGTCGGTTATCTTCAGGACAAGACGCTACAGAATAAGCACGGTAATCCGTTTTCGTCGGCGTCTCCAAACCCAGAGTAACGAATTGCCCTGGCTTAAAATTGAAACGTAAGTCTTGTGGAATACTGCCAAGCTCAAAGCTGACCGTATCTGGCGTCTCGTGCCATTTCTTTAAACACACTAAATTGATTGAATCGTTATCCGACCATGCATACATAGTTCGTGTACCTTACTGATGATTAAATGACTAAAGAGTTAAATCGAAAAAGCCCCGCCGCTGTTTGTTTTAGAAAACATCACAACAACGAGGCTTAGAGTTGGCTTAAATTAAGCCGCTAAGATTGTTTTAAGATCTTGCTCTGGCGTTGAGATAGAACGCATATCGAACTCATCTTGAATAATCTTCAGTAGGTTCTCGGTTAGGAAAGCGGGTGCGGTTGGGCCGGTGTAGATGCCTTTCACACCAAGCGCAAACAGGGTAAGCAGGATAACGATCGCTTTTTGCTCGAACCAAGAAAGAACCAATGTTAGTGGTAGTTCGTTGATACCACAATCAAACTCTTGAGACAGTGCAATAGCCAACTGAATCGCAGAGTAAGCATCGTTACATTGGCCCACATCGAGCAGACGTGGAATACCGTTAATGTCGCCAAATTGGTTTTTGTTGAAACGGAATTTACCACACGCCAATGTCAGGATAACTGAATCGTCAGGCACTTGCGCTGTGAAGTCTGTGTAGTAACTACGCTCAGATTTGTCGCCGTCACATCCACCCACTAGGAAGAAGTGCTTGATGTTACCTTCTTTCACTTGCTCAACCACCGCAGGCGCGGCTTCCATCAGTGCATTACGACCAAAACCGACAGTGATCATTTGCTCGATCTCGTCATGCTTGAAGCCTTCTTGCGCGAGTGCACAATCGATCACTGCACTGAAATCATCACCTTCAAGGTGAGCAACACCCGGCCAGCCTACGATGCTACGCGTAAACAGGCGGTCAGCGTATGAGCCCACATCTGGGTTAAGCAGACAGTTAGATGTCATGACGATCGCACCTGGGAAGTTCGCAAATTCTTTTTGCTGGTTCTGCCAAGCGCTGCCGTAGTTACCCGCAAGGTGTGGGTACTTGTTCAGTTCAGGGTAGCCGTGTGCAGGTAGCATCTCCCCGTTGGTGTAAACGTTAATGCCCTTGCCTTGCGTTTGTTGAAGGATCTTTTCTAGATCATGCAAGTCGTGACCAGACACAAGGATACAGTGACCTTGCTTCGTCTTCACATTCACGGTTGTTGGTTGAGGGTGACCAAATGTATCTGTCTCGCCTTTATCCAGCATTTCCATGACTTTGTAGTTCATCAAGCCAATCTGCATAGACGTATCTAACAGTTGTTTTAAATCTGATGGATCCGTACCTAGAAAAGCCATGATTTCATGGTATTCAGCAAAGATAGCATTGTCAGTTTGACCAAGAACACGTGCGTGCTCCATGTAAGCTGCTGCACCTTTTAGCCCGTAAAGACAAAGAAGGCGAAGACCAATCACATCTTCGTGTTGAGAGTCGTGACCACGGTTTACCGCCGCTTGAGGGGCTAGTGCCAATAACTCTGAAGAGTCCGTTGGCAGATCGAATTGCGCAGCAGCTGAAAGTGCTGGGATTTCAAAACCGATCAACGTAGCAGCCGCACGTACCTGTTGTTCTAAACGCTGCTTAAACTCGTGAGATTGCTGTGCAAATTCAATGATACGAACAGGGTCGAAGTTAACGTTAGTCAGTGTTGCGAAGAACGCTTTTGGTGCCCACTCGTCGATTTCAGTATCAATAACATCACAAGCACGGCCCAAATTGGCCCAAAAAGAAACACCTTGAAGAGAATGCACCAACACGTCTTGAAGGTCGGATACTTCCGACGTTTTACCACACATACCTTGTGCGAAAGAACAGCCTTTTACGGTTGGGGTTTGAATGGTTTGTTCACATTGAATGCAGAACATATAGGGCTCCAGTAATTTTTATTAACGGTAAATACTTTGCTTACCGTGACTTATTGCGAACTCTATAGAGCATCAAGCGTGCCAACTTTTAAATCACTGATTTTATTGAACTTAGTTTTTATTCCATATTTTTTATGCGTGATTATGACTGCATATAAAACCCACAACAGCACACACCCGAGTCATAATGACTCTCGGAAATTAATTAACGGTGTTCATGTTTCGTTCAGAATAGAAGCGATAAAGTAACAACATAGAAAAAGAGGAATGAATATGAAAAATATATTAGTTACGATTGTTGCATTGTTTACAGGCCTTTTGGCGTTATTCACAAGCTTGATCCTTGCAATTCCTTTAGCTATTGCAGCTTTAATTACTGGCAAGCGCATTCAGAATCAAATGAAGAAACAAGGTTTCGCAGCTCACATGAACACTCGTCAGTCATCAACCCATGATGCTGGTGTTATTGAAGGTGAATACGAAGATCTTTCAAGCAAAAAGTAACCTAAACTCTAGTTTCAAACAGAATGTAAGCACAACAGAGACAAGATGACATAATGCAAAGAAAGCCCCTCTTAGCACTGCTGGCCTTAACGACTTTAAGTCTCGTTGCTTGCTCCAACGAGACACCGATACCCGCTTACGAAACATCGCCAGACTTGCCTAGCTATCAGCAAGATAGCTTTGATGCCTACGTCAATGAAACTCAAGATTGGCTATGGAAAAACCGCGTGTTCATGACCGAAGACAAGCAACTCGAGATCCAACTCAATTCACCAACCGAGTATCAACCCACCTCGCCAAACGGTAAGGCGGTGTTATTGGTTCATGGATTAGGCGACTCACCTTACTCATTTAAAGACATCGCTACCCATTTGGCAGAGCAAGGTTACTTAGTGAGAACCGTATTGCTACCAGGTCACGGCAGTCGCGTGGGTGACTTAATGCAGCCAAGCTTAGAAGATTGGCAAGGGGTGGTGGCTCATCATACGAAGTTACTTGAGCAAGAGTATGATTCTGTTTGGCTAGGCGGCTATTCAACGGGTGCAAACCTCGTGACTTCACAGGCGATGAACGATCCAAAGATCTCTGGGTTACTGCTGTTCTCTCCGGCGTTTCAACCGAGCTCGTCTGCTGTTCAATACGCGGGGCTAGCAAGCTACTTTATCACTTGGGCTGATCAAGATCCTGAAGATAATATTTTGCGTTACAACTCATTGCCTATGAACGGTGCCTCGGTTTACTACGAGACATCAGAAGTCGTACGTGATGACTTACAAGATAAGCACTTCGACAAACCCGTGTTTATTATGATGAGTGAAGGCGACAGCGTGATTGACACCAACTACGTTCAGCAAGCGTTTACTGAATCGATGCCGAATCCAAATAATGTGTTGGTTTGGCAAGGAGAGACGACTCCCGAGGATCCTCGCGCTGTTCAGTACAGCATGAAAATTCCAGAGCAACGTATCTCGAACGGCTCTCACATGGGCTTACTGTTCTCACCAAACAACCCTTACTACGGAATCAATGGTAGCGAAAAGATTTGCTCCAATGGTCAGGCAGAAGGCTTTGAAGAACAATGCAACGCAACCAGTGAGGTTTGGTACTCAGCTTGGGGCTATCGTGAAGACGGCAAAAACCATGCACGTTTGACTTACAACCCCTACTTCTCAGAGTCGATGGCGAAGTTGGATGCCGTGCTAAATTCTGAAGGCTAACAAACTCAAATCTGTCACAGCCAAACATAGAAATCAAAAAGGCTCACTAGATAATGTCTAGTGAGCCTTTTTTAATGTGTATTGTTTCTCGTGAATGTCTCGTTACTTATTCTTATCGCGCATTGCTATATCGTCCACACGACACGAACAGCAAGCAGGATCAACACCACGCCAGATAGTCGATCAATCAACTGAGCTTTCGAGCGAATACGTTCAACAATCAACGGACTAGACAGTACCAAGGTGATAAAGGTGTACCAAAGCCCATCAACAATCAGCGGTGTTGAAACAATAATCACTTGATTGCTGAGCTCGTTACCTAACGCCACAAATTGGCTAAACAGAGCGATAAAGAACAGCGCAATCTTAGGGCTCAAGATAGAAATCAAGAAAGCCTCGCGAGCAGACTGTATGTAACTCACCTGTTCACCCGCTTCTAATTTCGCGGCAACACCACCTTTCGAACGCAATGCATTTACGCCGAGATAAAGCAGATAAGCCGCACCCGCTAAACTAATACCTTTAAACAACATGGGTGATTGCTCAAGCACAACGGCCAAACCAACAATGGTTGCGAACGCATAAATACCGATGCCCGCGGCGTGTGACCAAGCTGCGATAAGCCCGTTCATACGGCCACCAGCTAAACTGTGCTTAGCGATCATCGCCAAGCTTGGGCCCGGAGACATGGCCCCCAACAAGCAAATCGCTAATAAAGAAAACCAAATTGTTACTGTCATCATTCCATTCCTAATAAAATAAAGCGTTCCAGCTGAACGCTCTACGCTTAATACTTGGCACTGACCATAATTCGCAGGAGGTATTATTTGAAATCAAAGATTATCATCACACCTATGATTTCAAGTCATACTGATATTGTAACTCGACTTTTGCATGGCTTGGAATGCTTTTTCCCGCGCCCATTTGTGAGCAGAGTCGTTGTCATATTTAGGGTGCCACATTAACCAATAGGTATGCATTTCCGTATTAAATGGCAATGAAAAGTAGCTAGTATCGAGGTGTCGACCTAGGTTATAGGCGATATGTTCTGGCACGATCATCAGATAGTCGTCTTGCATTAACACAGTGCCAGCGGATGAAAAGAACGGGACCTGCAAAGCCACTCTTCGTTTCAGCCCTTGCTTCTTCAATGCTATGTCCGCGTAGCTGTCTTTATCTCCACCACCTGTCACTTTGATGTGAGAGTAGTGAACAATATCTTCTGCACTCAACACCGCTTGTTGAGCCAATGGGTGCGACTTGCGCATCAAACACACCGACTTATCTTCGCCAAGTTTGATGCTTGAGACATGTTCAGGCTTTGTGGGAAACATACTAGAAGCCAAGTGAATCCCCGAATCGTTCAGTGCTTCAAGGTAGTTTGGCTGCCACAGGCGATAAGCCAAATTGATGTTCGGCGCTTCAGCGGACACCTCTGCCACAATCACTGGAAGAATATACTGAGCGACATAATCACTCGAAGACAACACCAATTCACCTTGCCAGTCTTGCGGTTCGAAGGGTTTATCATCTAACAGGTGGTCAAACTCGCCAAGCAGGTCGTCGAGTTTGTCTTTGAGTAGCAGTGCACGGTTGGTCGGCACCAGTTTATTACCATCACGGACCAGCAAAGGGTCACCACACAAATCTCGTAACTGGCTGAGTTGACGGCTCACCGCGGATTGTGTGATATGCAGGCGTTGGGCAGACCGGCTTACATGACACTCTTCAAGAAGTACATGCAGAGAGCGCAGTAAGTTTAAGTTGATATTGCCTAACATGAATGCACCGTCGCATTCTGTTTGTTGAAAAACTCGGTCAAAACCGTATGAGTCATTAAGTGGCGCAGATCTGGATAGCTTTGCAGCTGATCGCGAACTCGGTTCAAGCTCTCCATACTTTCAACTTCAACATAAAGCATCATATCGGTCTCACCGCTAATCGAGTGGCACCATTGCACCTCATCGATACTCTGGATTTGTTCCGCGTAAGACTCACAACTATGGTCACTACTCGACATGTCGAACTTCAACA
Source organism: Vibrio artabrorum (assembly GCF_024347295.1). NCBI lineage: Bacteria > Pseudomonadati > Pseudomonadota > Gammaproteobacteria > Vibrionales > Vibrionaceae > Vibrio > Vibrio artabrorum. Next base: position 93,984 of record NZ_AP025459.1, read on the forward strand.
AGATATAAGCGCACACATTCTTTGGTTGGTTAGGCTCTGCCACTTGAGCGCAGTAGCCCGTAATCACTTTGTCGCTTTCCAGTTTCTTGATTCTGGCGTTCACCGCCGAGCGCGAGAGGCTGACATCTCGGGCGATATCACTCACTGAACATCGTGCATTGGTTTTGAGAATAGCCAAAATCTGACGATCAAATTTATCCATGCTTCTGATTCTTTCCACTTACTGTTCTATTTATAACGGCTAATTTGACACAACTTTCCTACTTATAACAGCCATTCTGACAGCCGACACTTTCACGCTGAATCGGATTAATACCGTTAAAATGACGGTCTGTTACGACGTTTCGCTAGCTGTATTATTGATGTCGACAATGTATGCTCTCAATCATAGCTTCACACACACCAGAAGAAAGTTACTGGAAGACCGTGATCAAAATCAAATAGCTAGGAGAGCGAATGACACAACTCAAACAAGAAATCACGCTTATTTCAGGAATCGGACAACTGTCGACGACCTTGCTAGGCACGGGATTATTTATGATACCTGCGATCGCAGCAGGTATTGCCGGACAGTTGTCTCTACTCGCTTGGTTAATCCTATTTATCGCTATTTGCCCGATTGCACTGACCTTCGCAGCATTAGGAAAACGCTACCCGAATGCGGGTGGCACAGCCTACTTTGTGCGTCAGGCGTTCAATGAGCGATTAGAAACCAGCGTGGCATGGTTATTTGTGAGCGTTATTCCTGTCGGTATTCCAGCGGCCATTGCGTTGGCAGGTGGCTTTGCTCAACAATTGTTACCCACCCCTCTCGACACCCCACTGGGTGCTCAGTCCTTTACCGTCGCTCTGCTTATTGCCGTCAATTTACTGGGCAGTAAATCTTCTGGCCGCTTACAAACCGCAATTGCGTTATCGATTTTCGCCTTGGTTAGCGCTTTTGTCTGGAAAGCCGACATCACGGTAGCCGATGTGACTCTTCCAACCATCTCGTCCGATTCAATGTGGTCTATCGGCGCTGCTTTGGCTGTCATGTTTTGGTGCTTTGTCGGAATAGAAGCTTTTGCCCACATGGGAGAGGAGTTCAAAAATCCACAACGTGACTTTCCAATCGCCATCATTGCAGGCTGTTTTGTTGCGGGGTTAGTGTACTGGGCTTGTTCCGTCGTGATTCTTAAACTGGGCGCTTACGGTTCACCTGAATTCGATGCGACATCCATTCCTTGGGTAACAGAGCAACTGTTTGGTAATGGCTTCAAGACCGTGATTAGTGTGCTTGGGTTCTTTGCTTGCTTTGCCAGCCTCAACCTTTATACACAAAGCCTATCACGAATGATCTGGGCTCAAGCTCGTCAACATGCTCCTACAAGTAGAATGGCTCAACTGAACAGCCGCGGCGTACCACTTTACCCAACGTTAGTAATTGGCTTTGTCGTGCTTATCTCGTGTGTGATTGGTGAACTCTCTAATCTGGACCTTGAGTTCTTTCTCAAGCTCGCCAACGGTATTTTTGTTCTGGTTTATCTGCTCGCGATGTTAGCCGCTTGCCGATTGCTGACAGGCGCATCTAGATACACAGCCATGCTCTCATTGGTCATCTGTACCTTGGTGTTTATCTGTTTAAGTTGGTCGATGCTCTATGCGGCAACCATTTTTGTGACATTGTCACTCCCCTGGCGCCAGTGGTTGGGTAAACCCACAGTCTCTATCGACAAGCTGTAGTCATTTTAAACAATGGGTAGAGCCTCCTGAATACTATCGACTATCTGTGCTACCTTAAGTTATCAACAGATTACGGCTTTTTTTTGCAAAATGCAATTGCACTTTGCAAAAACACATTACAAAAACGCAAATCTGGTGCTCAAATACGCACCAGATTGCTATAAAACTAACGTTTTTACGTGATTTTAAAAGTTGGCACACTAACTGCAATGAACATATTGACCCTTCTTAAGCCGAGGGTCACCTAGCCAACTGACGTTGTTAGTGAACCTACTCTTGTTCACAAAATATATAGGCCAATTGCGAGTATTGCGATTGGCTATTTTTTTGCCTGTCGTTTGGCTCACCGCTCTTCTTTCGATACAGATACCCGTTCAAATATCATAACAATCAATATTCCAGGCCAACCAAGAACAGTCGATAACGAATATGTTATAGAAAACGTTTTCTATTTTTTTTTTTGAAAAAACAGCAGAAATTAACCTTATGTTTTATATGACAATTAATACCATAACTGATTTCAAATCACCTTTACTGATAAAATTAGCATTGACTATGTGATTTATATCACCATAATGCGCACGTTTGCCTGCAATATGGCGACCGTTAATTTTAATTTTGATCATTTGCGGAGGTAAAAAATGGCTGCTGATAATAACTACAGTCTAGGGCCGGTTCCTACATCGGCTAGGAAAGGAGTCGCTTCACTCACCATGGTAATGCTAGGACTCACTTTCTTCTCTGCAAGTATGTGGACAGGTGGTTCACTCGGGACAGGTCTTTCATTCAACGATTTCTTCCTCGCCGTTCTCATCGGTAACCTAATCCTCGGTATTTACACTTCTTTTCTTGGCTACATCGGCTCATCTACTGGCCTCTCTACTCATCTTCTTGCTCGTTTCTCTTTCGGTACTAAAGGCTCATGGCTTCCTTCTGCGCTACTTGGTGGTACACAAGTCGGTTGGTTTGGTGTGGGTGTTGCGATGTTTGCTATTCCAGTACAAAAAGCAACCGGCATTGATACTAACACCTTAATTATCGTATCTGGCTTGTTGATGACGGGTACGGTGTATTTCGGTATCAAAGCACTCATGGTGCTTTCAGCGATTGCGGTGCCTGCAATTGCGATTCTGGGTGGTTACTCAGTACTGACTGCCGTGCACAGTGTGGGGGGACTAGAGCAACTGCAACTGATTAAACCTGAGACGCCAATGGACTTCTCAATGGCTCTGGCAATGGTTGTTGGTTCGTTCGTCAGTGCGGGTACGTTGACCGCCGATTTCGTTCGCTTCGGTAAAAGACCAGCGAGCGCAGTGTTAATTACCATGGTCGCGTTCTTTATCGGTAACTCGCTGATGTTTATCTTCGGCGCAGCAGGCGCAGCAGCAACCGGTCAAGCTGACATTTCAGATGTGATGATTGCGCAAGGTCTACTGCTTCCAGCCATCATCGTGCTTGGCTTGAATATCTGGACAACCAATGAAAATGCACTTTATGCATCAGGTCTTGGCTTTTCTAATATCACCGGCCGCTCAAGTACGACAATGTCTATCATTAACGGCATTATCGGTACGATTTTCGCGCTTTGGTTATACAACAACTTCGTTGGTTGGTTAACCTTCCTTTCGCTAGCGATTCCACCCATTGGGGGCGTAATCATCGCCGACTTCTTCGCGAACCGCAAACGTTACAAAGATTTTGCAAATGCAGAGTTCCAAACCGTTAACTGGGCTGGCATTATCGCGGTAGCAACAGGCGTAGCCGCTGGTCACTTCCTACCTGGCGTTGTTCCTTTGAACGCCGTGTTAGGTGGTGCTATCAGTTACCTCGTGCTTAATCCTCTATTGAACAAAACAGCTCTGAAATCTCAGGCTGCTTAAGGACACACTATGACAACCTTATTAATCAAGAACGCGAAACTTCAAGACCAAGAGGGCTTGAAACAGATTCTGATTGAAAATGGTCAATTTTCTCGCATTCTCGATAATGACGCGCCAATCAATCATCAAGGTGAGATCCTTGATGCTGAAGGTGGCATTGCCGTTACTCCTTTCTGTGAACCGCACATCCACCTAGATACCACTCAAACCGCCGGTGAGCCGAACTGGAACATCTCTGGTACTTTGTTTGAAGGTATAGAGCGTTGGGCCGAGCGTAAAGAACTGCTATCAATCGAAGACGTGAAGTCTCGAGCTAAGCAAACACTGAAATGGCAGATAGCTAACGGTGTTCAACACGTTCGTACACACGTTGATGTGTCAGACCCAACACTCGTTGCGTTAAGAGCGATGGTTGAAGTTCGTGAAGAGATGAAAGAGTGGGTCGACATCCAGATCGTTGCATTCCCTCAAGAAGGCATTCTTTCATACCCTAACGGCAAAGAGTTACTTGAAGAAGCCGTGAAGATCGGCGCTGACGTTATTGGGGCTATCCCTCACTTCGAATTCACTCGTGAATACGGTGTTGAATCTCTGCATTACGTGTTCGAACTGGCACGCAAGTACGACTGCCTGATCGATGTTCACTGTGATGAGATCGACGACGAACAGTCTCGCTTTGTGGAAACATTAGCCGCCCTTGCTCATAAGTTTGAAATGGGCGAGAAAGTAACCGCTAGCCACACCACAGCAATGGGGTCGTACAACGGCGCTTACGCATCTCGTCTATTCCGTCTATTGAAGATGTCTGGTATCAACTTCGTGGCAAACCCGTTAGTGAACATTCACTTGCAGGGCCGTTTCGACGATTACCCGAAACGCCGTGGTGTCACACGCGTAAAAGAGATGCTCGCGGCTGATATTAATGTGTGTTTCGGCCACGATGATGTGTTTGACCCATGGTACCCACTGGGTACAGCGAATATGCTTCAAGTCTTACACATGGGTCTGCACGTAACACAGGTTATGGGCTACGACCAAATCAACACCTCACTTGATTTGATCAGCAAGAACTCAGCTCGAACGCTTAACATTCAAGACAACTTCGGCATCGAAGAAGGTAAGCCTGGTAGCTTGCTGATTCTTCCTGCTGACAATGGCTTTGATGCGGTGCGCCGCCAAGTACCAGTCCAGTACTCAATACGCCACGGTAAAGTGATTGCAGAGACTCAACCAGCTAAAACAAAAATTAACTTAGATCAGACAGAAGATATCAACTTCAAACGCTAATCTCGTCTATACTTACCGAAGAGAAGGATACTGAGGTTGTCCTTCTCTACTATCGAGCTTGGCGAAGTGACAAAATCATCACTGTATCGGTGTTTTTTTGCCAGCCAGCACTACACAACAAAAAGAAGTATTTCACAATCTATGCGTGTACTTCTCGAAAGACTGTGTTAACATGCACTCGCTCTGTTAGCCGGAGTTATTTAAGTTAGATGAATAGTAAAAAATTGACATGTAAAATCGTTACCCGTTTTTGTAAGTAGTTTTTCCTTATTTCGCAGTAATATTAAATAATTCAATTATCAGCGCATTGCAGTAATGCAATCAACAATTAAAATTTATGAATAAGGGACAAATTATGTCTAACACAAATACTGGCACTGTAAAATGGTTTAACGAAGAGAAAGGTTTCGGCTTCATTTCTCAAGACAACGGCGGTGCTGACGTATTCGTACACTTCCGTGCAATCGCTTCAGAAGGTTTCAAAACTCTGAAAGAAGGCCAAAAGGTTTCTTTCGAAGTTGAAAACGGTCAAAAAGGCCTACAAGCAGCAAACGTTGTTGCTCAATAATTAGCTTCTAGCTAAAAAGAACTTTAAAGCGCTGATTTATATCGGCGCTTTTTTACATCTATCCATCAATCTTTCTCCCTCTTTAAGATTTCAAGCGACATCCTCTTAATCCGCCAAACCTTATAACTCAAAACTCAACATCCATGCTCTGGTCACAAAGTTGAGACAAATCCCCACGATAACCGGCTAATTTTGCCGTAACAAAAACCCTCTTTTGTAGCCCCGCTGATAAGTCGATGCTTAGCCAAATAGTCATCGGCATACTCGAAATTTCAATATGTATGCAATATATCCACACTATAAATGCGTGTTTTATGCGCTTCTAACTGCTAATTTCATAATTTTTAAAGCAAAATCCTTTGAAATCCGCTAACCTTGTCAACCAGTGGCTTGAGCTAGTTTAAAATATGCAGTAGAAATAATGAAAAAAGACGAATTTCAAAAATCCACCGCTAATCTAAAAAAAGCGGTACCTCTCATGATGAAAAATAGAGTGTCTACCACACCTGCAAATTACGCACTCTGGTACACTTATGTGGATAATGCGATCCCACAACTGAATGAAGAGATGGATGGCATTCTTGAACACTACAGCATTTGCCCACCGGCTGTTAGTGAACAACTTTACAACGATTATGTTGCTAGCAAAGCTGAAACTAATATCAACGATCTTCGAGCGAATCTGGAATTGCTGGTTTCTGAAGTTTCGAATTCGATGAACGATACGCTTATGGACACCTCTGCTTTCTCCGATATGATCGACAAAAGCTTTGAGGGTTTAGCTGGTGTTGATCATGATAGTTTCTCTATTGATGAAGTGATGTCTTTAGTCCGTCAACTCGTTTCAGAATCTCATCATATTCGCCACTCGACCCAATTCTTAAATTCTCAACTGAACGCTGCAGCGTTAGAAATCACCAAACTTAAAGCTCAACTTGTCGAAGTGCAAAGGGATGCGCTCTTTGACAATACAACAGGACTCTATAACCGTCGTTCTTTCGAACGAGATTTAGAAACCTTGTGTGAAGCGAAACAATCTTTTTGTTTAATCCTTCTCGACATCGATCACTTTAAAGATTTCAACGATACTTATGGCCACTTATTTGGCGATATGGTACTCAAAGGCATCGCTCGTAAACTGAAATTAAGTTGTCGAGACGGCATTTGTGCCTATCGATTTGGTGGTGAAGAATTTGCGCTTATCGTACCCAATAAATCACTCCGTATGACTCGCCAACTCGCTGATACCAATCGACGCTCTCTAGAAAAGCTGTCGATCAAAGACCGTCGCAGCGGAAAGCAAGTCGGCAATATCACAGCGTCGTTTGGTGTCGCTGAGCTTGAGCCTGGTGAAGCTGCTCAATCACTGATCGAGCGTACCGATAAACTACTTTATGAAGCGAAGTCTCTTGGCCGAAATCGAGTCATGCCTCTTTAGGTTTATCAATAACACGACTCAACGAAAACCAGTGAAACATTAATCAACATACGTTTAAAAAGAACATCAAAAAGCCCCAAAGATAACTGCTGCGTTAATCTTTGGGGCTTTTTTGTCGGCTGTACATCGGTTTATTAACTACTGACTTTAATCCTATAGTCAACGAAAACCTGCTTCTTGTTGCTAAAGTTGGTAGCAGTAATTGAGGCAGTAATCTTCACCACTTTTTGCTCTAAACTCTTTATCTTCACTGGATGCCTTTGGTTTACCCTTTGCATCACCTTGAATCAAACTGATCCAGTGGCGCATCGCAGCAATAGTCTCTTCACGCATTGTGGTGGTTGCTTCCATTGGTGATTGACCAAACGTGGTGCATGATTCCAACTGAATATCATCGATTTCTACCAGTTCAATACAACCCGTCCCTTTGTGGCAACCAAACATCACCTCTAAGTGGCTTCCACTGCCATCTCGGAACAAGATTGAATCTGGGTCACATTTCTCCCCCATATAAGCCACAAATTGCTTAGGGTGCTTCAGACCACTGTGTTGGCCACCTTTGAAGTAAGCCATGACATGATGGTAATCGACGACGTAGCTGGTTACGTCTTGATGTGAGCCATTCTCGAGAGGGAATAGTCGATCAAGTAACTGCTTTGCTTTCACTTGCTTTTCAGTTTGCTGGCTTGCACTGATTGTCTCGACGGCAAAGACAGCTTCAGCGATAAAGGGTTTTGTTTGTTTTTGGATTTCTGTTTTATCGAATGTAAGCATATTCATAGTCTTTCCCTCTTGACCAGTTCGGTGATAACCACCGATTTCTGCAGCTAAAATGTGTCCTAGAGCAATTATTCCAAACTAACGTTTAATTTATTTGTCATTTTGTGAATTGCTTAGTTTGTAGACTAGCGCTTTTTTGCATACAATTTCACAACAAAAATTTTACAATGTGAATTTTACAAATATGGCCTTGTCAAAAAGTTTAGTTCGTCAGTCTCATTTCCTAGGCACGAAAATACGTAACCTAAGAAAACGTAATCATTTAACCATGGAAGATCTGTCTGCGCGTTGTATCAGAATCAACCCAGAGTACGCACCTTCCGTTTCTTACCTTTCCATGATTGAACGTGGAAAACGGGTTCCAAGTATCGACATGCTGGAAGTGATTGCGCAGGTCTTTCAGAAGAACCCAACATGGTTCCTCGACGACGAATCAGAACAACAAGCCATTGCACCTGACAAAGGGAATCGCGGGGGGATCAGTGGTATGGCACTCGAGCCGAGTTTTCTTTTCTCAAACGATATCCTACAAATTGCGATTCCTGAAATGCTGTCACAAACTGGGATTTCAGGCCGTCAGTTTGCGCACCTCTTGATTCGAGCGCACCAAGAGAGCAACCAAAACCACTTCCCAGACCTAGAGCGCGCCGCTGAGGAAGTTGGCCTAAAACGTCTTAACCTGAGCGTAGAAGACCTGATAGACATTGCTCGAAGCCTAGGAATCAACATCCGTTGGGTGACACGTACACCGCAAGACGTGGTTGATGAGCTTGGCATTAATGCTAAGCAACTAGTGACTTCATTTTTCGAACCTCCCGGCACTATCTTCCTCAATGAAATTCTTAAAGAGTACCCAACACGTCTAAAATACGATCTGTCGGTTTATATCGGCCATTGCATTCTGCATAGCAAAGAAGGCCTTAAGAGTGTGCTTTCCGTGGGTAATAACAACACATGGGACGACAATCAAGTATCGGGCTCTTCACAACTCAACTCTCAAGACATTCTTCAGGCATGGCGAGACTTTGAATCCAGTTTCTTTGCTGGCGCGCTACTGTGCCCGAAAGTCCCGTTTAGACAGCTGCTCGACCGCACGGGTTACGAAATCGACGTTCACAAAAGAGCAGGAGTTTCCCCCTCTGTTGCGATGCGCCGAATGACGGTAGTATCGCCCTACCCTCACTGGCACTACTTTGATGCTTATGGGCCAGGGAAGCTCAAAGCGGTATACCGCGGGAATGGGATTCCACTGCCTTGGGGAAATATGAGAACCGTCGCCGATCCATGTCAACATTGGGCTGTATTCCGTCGATTATCAGAACCTCGAGCGGGTAGCTCTGCTCAAATCTCTATTTTAAATGTGGGTGATGAACCAAGAATCTACTGCTGTGAATCCATCAATATGACAGATCCCGCGGGCAACAATCGTGTATTGTGTGCAGGCATCGATCTCAACCCTGCAATTGACGCTCAAGGTGGCAATTCAAGAGACATCGCAGAGCAACTAAAAGCATCATGCGTTAACAATGGTGGATCTGTGGCAATCCCGCGTAACATCAAAAAAGATCTGACGACAATAGCCAAGATTCTCAATATCAATTGGATTGAACGTGGAATCGAGACAGAGGCGAGACTTATCTGCTCAAGAGGAGGAGAATGCCCTCGCAAGCCAAGCTGTTACGCGAAATGTGATGAGTGTTAAAGCTATTTGTGGTTAAAGCGATAAGCGACAGCATTCAAGATCCGAGCACGATAAACGAGTCGCCGTGGGAACCTAATATTCCAGCTTATCCCGTCAAAAACGTTCAGTGTTCGCGAAGTCGCAAACATAAAAAACGCGAACATTGAAATTCAATATTCGCGTTTATTCGAGGTTACAACTTGCAGCAAGGGGTTAACCAACCGCTCCTTTTACTAAAAAGTAACGTCCGTAAACCATCCTCTCAAAAAGGAACTACTTCTGCGCTGCTGGCTTAGTACGCGCTCTAGACGGTTTATTCGTCGCTGGCCTGCTTGTCGTTGGCTTATTCGAAGACTTGCTTGGCCCAGTGTGTCCACTATAACCTGACTTGTTAGGTTTCCCTGAGCCCGTTGGTTTACCCAAAGTGTTTTGAGAGCCGGAGTTATTAGTAGAAGGCTTGCTCGCCGCATTACCACGCTTATAGTTACTGCCGTTGTTTCTGACCGACTTATCATCCGCTGCTACCGCTGAATTACCATCCGTCGCTTTTTTTGCTGAATTAGGCTGACGCTTTGGCGCCGTTCCAGTACCTGACACATGACGCTTGTTTTTGCCTGCCGGTTTATGCCCACGAGCATTTTCACCAGAGCGTTGACCATCAGCATGTTCACGTGTTTTTTTCGGCTTCTTAGGCTTAATTGGACGTGAATCTAATCGAGACTCAGGTAACTTATTTACTGGTGAGAACCCTTCAAGTTGACGACGCTCTAGCACTTGTTGAATAAGGCGTTCAATACCGAACAGTTCACCCACTTCATCCGCGCAAACCAATGAAATTGCTTTACCGACTTCACCAGCACGGCCTGTACGACCGATTCGGTGTACATAGTCTTCTGACACATGTGGAAGGTCGAAGTTAACCACTTGAGGCAGTTGCGGGATATCAATACCACGAGCGGCGATATCCGTCGCGACCAACACGCGAACCTTGCCTGTTTTGAAGTTCTCTAAGGCTTTAGTACGTGCACCTTGACTCTTATTACCATGAATAGGAGCAGCCGTGATGTCTTGCTCTTCAAGGAAACGAGCAAGTTTATTCGCGCCATGTTTTGTTTTGCTAAAAACCAACACCTGTCGCCAATCATTATCTTTGATTAACTTCGCGAGCATTGGGGCTTTTTTATTTTTGTCGACTGGATAAATGCTTTGCTCAACCGTCTTCGCTGTCGAGTTTGCAGGGCTTACCGAGATCTCTACGGGATTATTTACTAAGCCTTTTGCCAATTTACGAATATCATCCGAGAAAGTCGCCGAGAACAGTAGATTTTGTCGGTTTTTAGGTAAGAAAGCTAAGATCTTACGGATATCACGAATGAAGCCCATGTCGAGCATGCGATCGGCTTCATCGAGTACCAATATTTCTAGCTGATCGAAACGCACAGCATTTTGATTGTAGAGATCAAGCAAGCGTCCAGGTGTTGCCACTAGAACATCACTACCTTTACGCAGTTTTTGCATCTGAGGGTTAATTTTCACGCCACCAAACACTACCGTTGAAGTCAGAGGGAGATTAATACCATACTTAACCACACTACCATTCACTTGCGCAGCAAGCTCACGAGTTGGTGTTAGCACCAGTGCACGCACTTGATTCTGACGTACGCGAGGGCCTTTTGATAAAATTTCAAGAATAGGTAGCGTGAAGCCTGCAGTTTTACCTGTACCTGTTTGAGCAGCGGCCATAACATCTTTGCCCGTAAGGACAGCGGGTACGGCTTTCTCTTGAATTGGTGATGGCTTATCGTAACCTTGCGCTTCAATAGCTTTAAGGATCGGTTCAGAAAGGCCAAGGGAGGTAAAACTCATAGATTATTTTCTCAGTTGAATAACATTTAGTATGAGCAACACTAAAACTGAGTGTTGCTGCAGCTCTTACTTATCAAATCATTGGTCATTGATACGGAGCAAAGCGCGGTATTCTGAAGCTTTTCCTCACATTCAGCAACTAAATTCTAATCATAGGCCTTATTCAACTTAGCGAGCTTGACGCTTCTTTTGGTACATTTTTTCATCAGCCACTTTTAATAGACTATCCACATCACTGTAACTGTTATTATAAATAACCCAACCGACACTGATGTTAAGAGCAATTAAATGCTCTTCATAGGCTAACGGAGTGTCACAAATAGCACTTTGTAATTGGTTGACAATCGATATCACCTGTTGCTCATCGAGTATACGGGGTAATAGAACTAAGAACTCGTCCCCGCCCATCCTCGCAACAATATCAGAGCGACGTAACTGACTTTTAATTCGCTTAGCACATTCGACTAAAACTTGGTCTCCAGCCACATGACCGTAGGTATCGTTGATCGCCTTAAAACCATCGAGATCGATATTCACTACGGCAAATGTCTGTGCTCTCTGTTTCTTCACGCTTTTGAACGCTTGCTTTAAGCTACACATAAAAAAGCGACGGTTAGGTAACATCGTCAATTCATCTTGCATTGAGCGACTATCTGCTATTCGATAAAGCCTGTAAATCATAATGTAAGCAATCGCAAGAATCAGCGTTAACGTGTAGCCTACTAATCTAACGGCATAGATACGATACCAGGGCACGTCCATGAGCACATGTTCATTGCCAGATAAGGCGAGATACCACCCACCATAAGGGAAGTTTACCTGCTCAGTTGTAAATGCATTGGTGAAGACCTCTTGCCTACCATAAAAAACCGCGCCTTCTTTTCCTGTACTATTGGCGCCACGTATCGCTAGCTCATATTTTTTTTCTATCTTGCTAATACCCACGTCTTCTAGTAGTGCCTCTAAATCAATCACTGCACTCGAAACGCCCCAATAGTCTTTATTAAAGGGCGGGTCTCTAAAGATTGGAGTACGCGAAATTAAAGCTTGTCCTCCTTGAAATAGCTCAAAGGGCCCAGCGATAAAGGTACTGCCAATATTACGAGCAATCTCAATCGACTCCCACTGGGTAGGGTGATCGCGGTAATCAATACCAAGGATCTGCGCATTGCCTTCCATTGGATAAACAAAATTAAGCACGTCGTCTTCAGCTAAAGCAATCAGCCTAATATGAAACCCATCGCGAATAATATTCTGACCTATCCGCTCCCAATCTTTTGGACTTCCATGAGGGTTAATGGACACTAACGTTGAAAAGCTATTAACCACATACATGTCTGAGATGATCGTCGCTTCTATACGAGATCGAATAATCGATAATAGTTTCTTTGCCTCAGAATTAGCTTCATTCTTAAGGTGAGTGAGTTCCTTAGCGTGAAAAAACTCAATAGAACTTGCTACCACGACAAAAAATAATGAAGCTAACAATTTAGCAGGCCACAACTTGCTAGAACGACTTGGCATTAACGAACCTCTAACACTTTATTCGGTTTACTGCCTTAAATGGGCGCATTTGTTATAAATCCTTTGAGTATGCCTACAAGTTGTTAAAAATCTACACTTTGCTTTCAATCGCCATTCATTATTGAGTCATTCATCACTTCACCGTCAATGAGTGACGGAGACTTATTCAACAAAAAAACCTTAATGCACCTGATAAAGCTTACATGGTATTGACTTAAGCCTTACATTGAAGGATTAAGCAGTGCTATTTTATACACTCAACTCATTAGCTTGGCACCTTACAACATGAAGTTAAAAACGCTAGCGTTATGGACATTGCTATCAACCTCCGTTGCCGTTACGGTTCACGCACAAGAGACCGTAAAGGCACCAGAGATAAAACCGACCCCAAGCACACCAAGTACTCAGCATCCTGTGAATGTGCGTCACTCCAATGAACAATCTTTCAAACAATCAGCCAATCACATTCGCAGGACCTATGAAAGTCAACTTTATACCCTTCCTGCCTTCAAAGAGGGTCATTACGGATTACGCATGTATCGCCAAACATTAGACGATAAGTATTCTGCTGCGGTATGGAGTGATATGGCACGTGTAGCGAGTAAACTCAGCTATTTATCTAATGATGTTCAGACGATGGAACAAATCGCTCTCTATTCGGGAAAACGTGTTGCCTCTTATATTAACGAGCATGACGAACGTAGTGTGCGACGCTACAATATCACCAAGCACATGCCTGAATACCTCTATATTGGTGTCGACCTTCTCGGCTCTATGGCCCGAGCCAATGAGTACGGTTTAAAACATAACAACGATGCTAAGCTGCGAGAAATTATTCGTCGTTATGACTTCACAAAATACGTCACCAACGAAGACATGGTCAAAGCGTGGGCTGCTCAGTTAGCGAACCAGGTTTATTGGTTGCGTCAATTGGGCGAACAAGATGTGGTTGATCAATTCGTCGACACCTTTAAAAAGGTCTACCCAGACGAACAAGATAAGAAGCTATCGAGCCAGCAGTACGGCAATAAACTCTATGGTATGACTCACATTATCTTTGGCGACTCAGAATACTATCAACACCCCGTTAGCGAACAAGAGCATCAATGGATCTACGACTACTTCAGAGATAATATCGATACTATTTTGCTGCGCGCGAAAGAAGATGTGATTGCTGAAGTCGGACTCACCTTCCTAATCGCCGATCAAAAAGATGACCCAGTTGTTGAGAAAACTCGACTTGCGATCCAAGCTGCTATCGATAAGAAACACGGTATGATCCCTTCAACGACGGGGGATTTTAATCTTAAGCTTGGTGAACACCGCAATGTGTTGGCAATCATGTTACTCGATTGGCAACAAGTGAACGCAGCGCCGACTTTAAAAGGTAACCCTAAAGTGTTTACTAATATCCCATACGGACTCGTTGCAGACCAAACGTTAAACAAATAACAACACCTAAACTGATCTGTAAAATGAAAAAGCCGCATACCTTCAACTCTAAAGAGACAAGGAACCTGCGGCTTTTTTAATTCTGATGACACCACCCTGGCGCTCAGGCTCAGGATACGACTTTGTTCATGACTATGGTGAAATCCCCGTCGGCATAACCTTCTATCAAAGTGACATCGTTACAGAGTGTTTTACAAAAGCGAAATACGCCCCGAGGGTGGTAACTCATCAAAGTATGACGTGAAGGGTATTTCTTTGAGTTTAGGAGATTAAAGATCACGGTTTGGTTTGCTAATCCAAACATGCGAGTGATCATGTTGGTGAGGTAGTCGGGATCTCGGGAGATATAATTTAATGAACCACTGGCGATAACCACATCGTGCGCTTCAAGGGGCATCTTGCTCATGTCACCCAATAAAAACTGACACCCAGCCTGTGAATACTGTTGCTTGGCCATTTTCAGAAAGCCGGCATGTAGATCAACACCGGTGTAAGATCGAATGCGATAGATGCTGCCGAGCAGTTCAAATAACTCTCCGTAACCGCACCCCAAATCTAACACACTCCTTTTTTCGAAATCAGCCGAACGCACGATCACTTCAAAGCGACACAATTGGCTCTCTTCGCTAGTCCAACCTAAAGCTTTGGCTTTGTCGCCTTTCGAGCGGTCAGTCTGTTTTCGGTGATAGCGATACACCTTCCAACGATCGAGCCAATGCATTCAAATCAACCCTACTTCAATGATCATCAACACACCTTAATGAGATTAAGCTTGAGAACGAGAAGAAAAGAGCCCACCGATCTTATAACCGATCGCATAGCAAACCACGGCAACAGTGATAAACACCAAGGCTGAGAAAAGGTACGCGATCGATGCCGCGACACCAGCCCCCCACACGATGCTAAACACCAAACCGAGATAAGCCTCTTTTGGCCACTGGTCGATAGGAAACTGAGCACCACCAGCAATTAGATAAACCATCGCAAACAAACCAATGAAGGTAACAATAAGACCTATGATAACGCGAATGTTCATGGAGAGACCCTTGATTAATTGAGCTTGGTTGCCATTGTTCCTAATCGAAAGCGGATATGCTTAGTCGGAACCGAATATTCTCAATCGAAATCGAATGTTCTTAATCGAAGCCGAATGTTATTAATTGCTACCTGATGATATTCAAGTATATCGGATAAAAGGTACCGGCTCTATGACTCTTCCGAGTGAACTTTTACTGATTAGATACACGTAGCTGACGACAACAAAAACCTGATTTCATTTGATTAACCGGCACAAAAAAGCGAACACCTTGCTCACGTTGAATCTGTGAGCAAAGTGTCCGCTTTAACTGAATCTAGCTTAAAGCAGGATGAAAATACCCGCTAAACATGCACTCATTAAATTCGCTAGTGTGCCCGCTGCTACTGCTTTCAAACCTAAGTTCGCCACTTCAGCACGGCGCTCTGGTGCCATCACACCGATTGAACCTAACTGAATCGCGATAGAACCAATGTTTGCAAAGCCACACAAAGCAAAAGTCACGATCACTTGGCTATGTTCAGATAGTAGATCTTTGTTCTCAACGAAGTCGATGAAAGCAACAAACTCATTCATTACGATCTTCTGACCGATGTAAGAACCCGCCATCAATACTTCATCACTCGGAATACCGATTAACCACGCTAGCGGCGAGAATAAGTAACCGAAGATAGCTTGCAGCGTAATGCCCGCAAAACCGAACGTTTCACCTAGGCTTTCTAGCCCAGTGTTGACCATCGCAATCACACTCACGAAGGCAATCAACATAGTACCGACAGCCACCGCGACTTTCATACCGTTCATCGCGCCGCTTGCCAATGCATCAATCACGTTACTTTGATCCGCTCTATCTAATTCAATGTGCTCGTAGTCACAAGGTGTGCTGCGTTCAGGCACAATGATCTTTGCCATTAACAAACTGCCCGGTGCAGCCATAAAGCTTGCCGCGATAAGGTATTTAAGCTCAACACCAAGTCCAGCGTAACCACCAAGTACACTGCCCGCGACCGATGCCATACCACCAGCCATCACCGCAAACAGCTCCGAACGAGTCATAGACTTTAAAAAGGGACGAATAAGAAGAGGAGACTCACCCTGAGAAAGGAAGATATTACCAGTAGCAACCAGAGATTCAGCTTTACTTGTCCCCAGCAGTTTCTGCACCGCTCCGCCCAAGATTTGAATCACTTTTTGCATGATGCCTAAATAATAGAGCGCAGAAATCAAAGCACTGAAGAAGATAATGATTGGAAGTACGCGAACCGCGAAAATGAAGCCTTCAGTAGCAAGATCACCGAAAAGGAATGCGATACCAGCGTCGGCAAAACCAAGCAGGCTAGAAACGCCATTACTTAGGCTGGTTAGCGCCAATTGTCCCCATGGGAAATACAATACTAAGGCTGCAAAACCGATTTGAAGTAATAGTGCACGAGAAACCGTTTTCCAGTTAATTGAAGAACGACTTTCAGATAGCAGGTACGCGCAAGCAATCAGTGCGATAACACCGACAAAACCAAATAGAATATTCATAATATGTCCTAGTGATCCTTATAGAGTGAACATGAGCCAAGCAAATGACATCAAAGGAGCAGGACAAAGAACCGCAAGCAAAACGCTACGCGATGAAGGGGCTAACAAAGTTAGCGAGTGTAACAACGAATTGTTCATGTAAAAAATCACCTTATACAAGCAGTGGAACGTAGCTGGTCCGGTCCGTGGGGTCATTCACATATCCATGTGACGGCTTGTATTGGCTAAGCACCGGCTTAAAACCGGAAGAGAAGTATAAACAGTTGAGTGAGACTTTCATCACATTTTTTAACGCAAACGATCGCGCGGTCAAGGATTAGGCAAACCGTATTATTCATTGTCATTTTCGTGGCTCAACGCTGTAAATAATTGGTAGAAGGTGAAATTTAGAATAGGAAACCTTGTTAACGTATGAGCGTAATCGTTTGATGAATTTTGAGTGATTTTTACGGCTTTTCTGTGCTTTACCTCAATTCCCGATACTTCAAGATTCATCTTGAGTTTAGATACGTATATACTTTGTGTGATCTCACGAAAGAATTAGCCATAAAATACCAATAGCGTTGATTAGATATAACAGCCATCGAGACTAAGAGAGGGAACACGTGAAGAAAATGGACGCTCCGCACGACATGAACAATGGAGCTAGATTCAAAACAAATAGACACGGCTATGTGACCGTAGTTGAGTATTATAATACCTATACTGTTATTGTCGCGTTTGAAAATACAGGAAATATCCGCGCTATCAGTGCGGCGAAATTACGTACAGGTCAGTTAACCGATCGCTCTGTCGCACCTGAGTCAATTATGATCGGTGAGAAGGTTGAATCGGTTAAACACGGGATATTAACCATTACTCAAGTTGAATCTGAAAATATTGTGGTACTGACCAATGCCAATAATGAAGAAATTAGAATGTTATTGCCTGCGGTACAAAAAATGAAGGATAAAAATGAAGAGGTCGATGGTGAAAATGTTGCCTCGCCAAAACCGACCTCTCTTAGCCAGCTGACTAAAAGAAATAAAAAGACCAAAGACGTTAATAGCATGCTTAAGAAAATGCTTACTGACTACGGTCGATACGATTAATTCTCTGTTTTATACAATAACGCCTCTAAAGATTTATATCCTGATATAAAAATTAATTAAGCCTACCTTTCTCAATAAAATACGTTGCATATTCGAGTGAAAAGTTAAATTTGATCAATGTCTCACTCTCGATCTTTACTGTTAATTAACGAGATCTCCATCACAATCTCATTTTGACTTTGTGATGCAGGTCTTATTGGGTTCTCAATATTTCCATTACTATGCTCTCACACAATAAGAGAACACAGTTTCTCAACCCCTAAAATCCAATTGAGACAAATATTATGAAAAAGATTCTTGTAGTTTGCGGTAACGGCCTTGGTACTTCACTAATGATGGAAATGGCAGTGAAAGAAGTGGCAAAAAAAATCGGTTTCGAAGCAGAAGTTGATCACGAAGATCTGTCCTCTGCATCATCAAGCAAAGCGGATATTTGGGTTGCAGCAACAGACGTCGCCAACCAGCTGAAAGATGGTGGAAAAGAGAACATCATCAGCCTTAAAAATATTTTTGATAAAGCATCAATCGAAGAGCAACTAAAAACTTTCATGTAAGGTAAAATTATGCAAAACTTTTTCGAGTTCATGCTTGGCTTATTAAAAGAGCCTGCAATCATGGTAGGGTTAATTGCTTTCATTGGCCTTGTTGCTCAAAAATCTGATATTTCCACCGTACTTAAAGGCACAATAAAAACCGTAATGGGTTTCCTTATTTTAGGGTTTGGTGCCAGTGCTCTTGTGGGTGCTCTAAATAATTTCTCAGTTGTATTTACTGAAGCATTTGGTGTAAGTGGCGTTATTCCAAATAACGAAGCAATTGTCGCATTAGCACAAAAAGCTTTCGGCTATGAAATGGCTCTAATTATGTTTTTTGCATTCGTAGTGAACATTTTATTAGCTCGAATTACGCCTTTGAAATATATTTTCTTAACAGGCCACCACACAATGTTCATGTCTATGTTGGTGGCCGTAATTCTGTCTACAGCGAATATTCAAGGCACTGCTCTCGTCGCAATCGGATCGCTCATTGTCGGTTCATTGATGGTTATCATGCCAGCACTTGCTCAGAAGTACACAGAGAAAGTAATGGGTACAGACCAACTGGCAATGGGTCACTTTTCAACGCTCTCGTACTTAGTATCGGGTTACATTGGCAGCAAGTTTGGTGACACGTCGAAATCAACAGAAGACATCAACGTACCTAAGAGCCTCATGTTCCTGCGTGATACGCCTGTAGCAGTAGCAACAACGATGACCATTTTCTTCATGCTGGCTTCGATTATGGCTGGCGGTGAATTTGTTGAAACCATATCTAACGGACAAAATTGGGTCGTATTTACCTTCATGCAGTCTCTTGTTTTTGCAGGTGGTGTTTACATCGTACTGCAAGGTGTGAAAATGCTGATTGCTGAAATCGTCCCTGCATTTAAAGGGATCTCTGACAAACTGGTCCCAGGAGCAAAACCGGCTCTAGACTGCCCAATGGTATTTCCTGTCGCACCAAACGCAGTACTTATCGGCTTTCTTTGTTCTTTCGCCGCAGGCCTACTGGCAATGGCAGTGCAAGGCGCGCTTGGTTGGACAATCATTGTTGCAGGCGTGGTTCCCCACTTCTTCGTTGGTGGTGCGGCAGGCGTTTACGGTAATGCGACAGGCGGCCTACGCGGTGCGATTTTGGGGTCTTTCACACAAGGCATATGTATTTCGTTCTTACCAATGCTTTTACTTCCAGTACTTGGTGGTCTAGGTCTTGAAGCCACTACTTTTTCTGACTTCGACTTTGGTGTAGTTGGTCTAATTCTAGGGTGGATTGTGTCATGAGCTTATTCGATTTAATTGGCAACCAAGGCGTTATCATCAACGCTGAAGAAAACTTAACGGTTGATGCGGCTATTGATGTGACCTGTTCAACGCTACTCGCGAGCAACAAAATCGAAGTAAGCTATGCTGAAGCAATCAAACAAAAGCACAAGGACATTGGCGCGTACTATGTTCTAGCACCAAAGATTGCAATGCCTCATGCTCGTCCTGAAGATGGTGTGAACGAAGCATCACTGCAAGTGACGGTATTCAAAAAGGGTGTTGATTTTGAATCCGAAGACAACGGTGACGTTTATCTTTCGATTACTCTGGCGGCGATGGACTCCGATAGCCATATCCACACCATTATGGCGCTATCTGAGTTATTCCAAAATGATGATGACATTGATGCCATTATTGCGGCGGAAACAGAACAAGCGATCATCGAGATCTTAAAACGCTACTGATCTTACATTTGTAGCTCCTCCCCCATAAACAAGCCACGGTATTCGCCGTGGCTTTCGTCGTTAATAGACCAAATAAAGCGCAAAAAGTCACATGACATTTTGAGTCTGTTCATCGCCGCATACTGACCTCAACATAGCTCGACATAAAGAGTGCAAACTCATCATTATCCCAGCGTTCACATCGATAACGTCTAATATTTTCAGTCAATATCACTCTTCACCTTAAAAGACGATAAGAGACTTCAATCATTAAAAATAAGTAACCACGGTTAAAAAACTTGCCAATTCGAATAATTAGTATAGTGTTATACACATGTATATCACCATGCAGTTTTAATTATGACCAAATGGAAAGACGACCAGCCGATCTTTAGGCAGCTTGCTACAAAGATCAGCGACCAAATTCTTCAAGGCATTTGGTTAGAACAACAGGCACTGCCCTCTGTACGTGCGGTTGCCGCCGATCTCAAGATTAACCACCTTACTGTCATGAAAAGCTATCAATTACTGGTTGATGAAGGCTTGGTAGAAAAAAAACGCGGCCAAGGCATGTATGTGGCTGAAGGGGCAATCCAAAAATTGAAAGAATCCGCCCATCAATCATTCATCAACACACAGATCCCAGCCATCGCTGAGACGCTAGGCATCATTGATATGAGTGTCGAAGAACTCGTGAAACAGCTAGCACAACATATAAAGGATAAGTCATGAGTACTTTACTTTCCGTGAAAAACGTAACCAAAACCTATTCCAATCAAGTGGGTGTCGAGAACATCAGTTTTGAGTTAAAACCAGGGCAAGTGCTTGGCCTGCTAGGTCACAATGGCGCGGGTAAATCGACCCTGCTCAAATCACTGCTTGGTGGGCACAACTACCAAGGTGAAATAGAGGTGAATGGCTACCACCCTATCCACCAGCACGCCGACCTCATGCTGCATTTATCTTATATTTCAGATGTGAACGTGCTACCCGAGTGGATGACGGTAAAACAACTGCTCCGATACACGCAAGGTGTACACCCCAGTTTCAACAAACAAAAAGCACAGCAGATGTTAAGCAGCACCAACATTAAGCTCTCTTCAACGATCAAGCAGCTTTCTAAAGGGATGAAAGTGCAAGTTCACCTTGCAATCATTATCGCGACCGACACTCAAGTATTGATCTTAGATGAGCCTACACTTGGCCTAGATTTGCTATACCGCGATACTTTTTATCGCCACCTACTCGAATGGTTCCACGATGGCAAGCGCGCAATGATCATTGCCAGCCACGAGGTTTCAGAGATAGAACACTTATTGACAGATGTGCTTATTTTAAAACAAGGCCACTGCGTGTTACAGAAAAGTATGGAAGACATCGAAAACGACTATTTCATTATCGAAGTCGCAAACAATCACTCAAGTGAGATCCAAAAACTTCACCCACTGACCTCACAACCGGGGCTAGGAACCACTAAATGGTTATTGGCAAGCCAATACAAAGCGCAAGTTGAACCATTAGGTAATATCTACAACGTAGGTCTCGCAGATCTATTCCTTGCAACCCAGACGGAGAAGGCATAATGCATCCCAGTTTTTACATGCTAGAAAAAGAACTCATCGAGCACAAAATTAACACTCGTTTACCTCTGTTTGTTGCGCTATGTGGTTTTTTGTTGTTCGTTAGCCTCTTCTTTAACGGTCAGGCGCAACACGAGTTTTTCTTCGAAATGCAAGTGAACGGCAACATGAGTGACATTCACCGAGACTTCACAAAAGATCTCAACTCCGTGATCTACTTTGGTGCTGGCTTAATTTCACTGCTACTTTCGACGCTTTACCTCCCTAAGACGCTGCGTAAAGAGCGCCAAGAAGGCAGTTCGATGTTTTGGAGAAGTATGCCAGTATCTAATGCAATGACTCACGGCGTGAAACTCGGTTTTGGCTTAGTGGTAATTCCGGCTATCTGTGCATTGCTCGTGTTGTTCGCCGATGTGTTGTTTTGGATACTGAACATTTCAAGTGAACACCAACTCGCATTACTGGTCGATCAGCAATCGCTGTTTTATGTACTAAGCAATTGGGTGCTATTCTTTGGCCGCATGATGCTAGTCGCACTCGTTTTATTACCCTTAGCAACGGTGACTCTCGCGATTTCACAGTTGGTGAACTCTCCACTACTCGTTATCTTTATCTCAAGCTTTGCAATTAAGTGGTTGGCTATCGCACTATTTGGCTTTTATGGCATCAACGACTTCTTCTCCCTCATCACTTCGCTACCGATGAAAGTGTTAACGGCAAATAATCCGTTCAGCGTGCTCTCAGAAGTCTCTATCTTGTCTTTGAGTATTTATGTACTGATAGGCATTGGTGGCTACCTACTGAGCCTCAAATTAAACAGAATGGATGATGTGAGCTTGAAGACACTTTTCCAACGATAAAGCCATCGGCACTGAGCACAAACCCTAATCGGGCGACCTCAGCAGATATCAATATCTAAATCAAAGCTTCTAAGAGATTAGGCGCTTTTTTAGTGGCTGACCTTATCAGATGCAAAGCCACGAATTGAATTAGCTATAGTTTGAAATAGATCAGGGAGGTAGAAGATAGCAAGGGAGCCTATTAATGAGCTGACATTAAACTGCATTACTATGAATGCCTGCCAGCTCTTTAGGGGATGATTTGTTACATCGCAGACCAGATGAAGGTCTTTAAGAGTGCGATTAAAATCGATTTGTTACGGTTTACAGATATTTTCGTCGTTCTAGATATAAGCTTTTCGTCTGTCGAGCTCTTGTTTCAGGCTCTAACGATATTAAGCCTTATCTCTTTGAAGCTTCTTTCGCTGTGTCTTTCCAGTATTGGATTCGAACGCGATGAAGCTGTGCTCTTCTCATTTTTTTCATACGGGGTATTTCCTTTTCTTTTAGCTGCTCTTCATGAGCTATTTTTATTATCAACGGTTCGAATCTAGCGGGGTTTAGCTACCTGTTCAACGACACAGATCACAAAACATCTAAGACGCTAGGAACTCATTACATTAAAATGTGACCTAAACATCAACTATGGCTCAATTTAGGGTGATGATCCGTTGCTCTAAATTGAGATTAGTTATCTCAGATGACAAATTCATTTCAGTATCAATACAGTTCAGTGATACCTATCTAATAGACCGAACCAACACCAATTAAGTTCCTAAAACCAACCTCACTTAATGATGACAGTGTAATAAGAACCTGATCGAGTTGAACGTTATGCTCGACATTAGTCTATACGACACACACTCAAAATGGGATTATGTTTGTAGCTGACTCAATATGATTATAGACACCATGTTAAATAGTACTGACCGTCTCGTTTAGCTATCCAGTAATACAAGCATTTCTTATTTGAGGCGCTTTTCGATAAAGAGTAGAATCGCCGCCTTGTTCTATGTTTAAGGTCTCACACACCGTAGACTCACAACCATTTATCACCACGATATAAGTATTAATACGACTATGCACTCATCAAAACCAACGCACGACTCAGAAAACAGCCACACACCTGAGCATTGCTTCACTCGTTTTCAACAGCCGATCGAGTCATATTCGTTGCCTGAGCGTTTCACATTCCCGTTCTACTACGAACCGCACCCACTGTGTGAAATCGCCTCTCATCAGCTTCAACACTATCTAGAAACTCAAACCGACTGGCAGCATGACTTCGGGCTGGATTCTTACGTGGGTCGCGGCAAAATGTTTGGTGTGTTATTGGTGAAAAGCCCAGAGGGTGAGTTGGGTTACTTTTCTGCTTTTTCAGGAAAAATCGCCGACCAAAACCTACTGCCTCACTTTGTGCCGCCCGTGTTCGACATGCTGAGCAGCGACAGCTTTTTCCACCAAGACACAGCCGACATGATGGCTGTCAACGCTGAGTTTAAAGCGCTGCAAGCAAATACTGAATACCTTGAATTGTGCGAGCAACTGGCGCGGCAAAAAGCGCAAGCGGAGCAAGAGATTGAAGCTCAGCGCCTATTGATTATTGAAGGCCGAAAAACGCGTAAAGAACAACGTCAACAAGGTAAAGGAAGCCTTGATGAGCAAGCTTTCGAACAGCTAAATAATGAGCTAAACAAGGCCAGTGTTGCTGACAAGAACCAGCAGAAGTACCTAAAACTCAACTGGGAACAGACTCTGCAAGTGTTGCAGGCTAAAGTTGATGTGTTCACGACTCAACTGGCTGAGCTAAAAGAGCAAAGAGCACGCCTTTCTCATCAGTTGCAACACAAACTGTTTTCACAATACGCTTTCCAAAATGCAGAAGGAAACGTTGAAGACCTTAACCAGATCTTTGAAAACACGCCAAACAAGATACCACCAGCTGGCTCTGGCGAATGCGCTGCACCTAAATTGCTGCAATACGCATATTTAAATGGCTACACTCCGTTGGCATTGGCTGAGTTTTGGTGGGGTCGTTCTCCAAAGTCGGAAATCCGTAAGCACAAGAAATACTACGCCTCTTGTCAAAGTAAGTGTGTACCGATTTTAGGCCATATGATGAAAGGCCTAGAAGTCGATCCAAACCCATTACTCGAGAACCCAGCAGAAGGTAAAGAGCTGGATATTCTGTTCCAAGATGAGCACATCGTGGTAGTCCACAAGCCAGCGGGTTTTTTATCCGTGCCGGGTAAGACCATCAAAGATTCCGCCTACACACGTGTTCAACAGATGCATCCTGACGTTGAAGGCCCATTTGTTATTCACCGCCTAGACATGGCGACCTCTGGCATTCTGATCTTCGCTCTCACACGACGTGCGAACAAGAGCTTGCAGAAGCAGTTCATCACTCGTGAAGTTGAGAAACGATATGTTGCCATGATTGAAGGCGTTCTAGCAGAAGATGAAGGCTATGTTCGACTGCCATTACGTGGCGACCTTTATGATCGCCCTCGTCAAATTGTCTGCTTCGAACACGGCAAGCCTGCAGAAACAAAATGGGAAGTGATTGAGCGAAACGAGCAAACCACTAAGGTTTACCTGCATCCTAAAACAGGGCGTACACACCAGTTGCGTGTACACTGTTCACACGAAGAAGGCCTTAACATGCCTATCGTCGGTGATGGCCTATATGGCAATAAAGCCGACCGACTGCACCTACACGCAGAAAGGCTCGCGCTGCACCACCCAATCACCAAAGCGTGGATGGAATTCCAGTTTGACGCGGAATTCTAAGCGTTAGAAACTTGGCGCGCTGGGTGTTTAATAAACACAGCGACCACAGCCACGATGGCAAGTGCAAAACAGTAGTACGAGTTAGACACGATTTCTAGAGGCGATAGATTAAACACAGAGCCCAATAGCAATACCTGAGCACCATAAGGTAATACGCCTTGAATCACACACGAGAAAATATCCAATAAGCTTGCTGAACGGCGTGGAGAGACATCGTTCTCTTCCGCCAATTGACGAGCCACGCTACCAGATACAATGATGGCGACCGTGTTGTTAGCCGTACATAGGTTCACCATTGATACCAAGCCAGCAATACCTAATTCACTTGCGCGGCCATTCGCTTGCTTAGAGTGTGAAGACCCAAATGCACGAATCAAACCGCTCACTAAGTTCGTCAGAAACGCTAATCCACCTTGGCGACGCATCAGCTCACTCAACCCACCAATCAGCATCGACAGTAAGAAGATCTCTTGCATGTTGCCAAAGCCTGCGTAGATGTCTTGAGCGTAATCCGTCAAGCCGTAGTTCTCAACTGAACCTAGGCTCACACCACCCGCAAGTAAAATACCAATCGTCAACACAACGAATACATTCATGCCCGATACCGCAAGGATTAGGATAGTGATATACGGAAGGACTTTCAGCCATTCTATTGGGCCTGTTTCAGGAACTTGAGTTGCCGTGCTGTTGAAAGCAAAGATAACAATCGCAATCAGTGCAGCAGGCAGTGCAATACGGATGTTCTCTTTAAATTTGTCTCTCATCTCACAACCTTGCGAGCGAGTCGCGGCAATCGTGGTATCAGAGATGATTGAAAGGTTATCACCAAACATTGCACCACTGAGCACGACACCCGCCGTCAAGGGAATGCTCATACCCGCAGAATCAGCAATACCTAGCGCAACTGGGGCAATGGCAGCAATAGTGCCCATTGAGGTGCCCATTGCGGTCGCGATGAATGCAGAAATTAGGAAGATACCCGGCAGAATCATGCTCGTTGGAATCGCGGATAGACCCAGGTTTACCGTCGCATCCACGCCTCCAGAGGCTTTAGCTACGGCCGCAAAAGCCCCCGCTAATAGGTAGATCATACACATTGCAATAATGTCTTTGTGACCTACTCCACCTAAGAACTGCTCAATCGCACGGTTCAATTTATCTTTACTTAATAACAATGCCAACATCACGGCAGGCAGAGCCGCTATCGGTGCTGGCAACTGATAAAAAGCAAAATCGACGCCTTGTAACGACAAGTACGTACCCACACCAATAAACAGAGCGAGGAAGACGATCAGAGGGATAAGCGCAACGGCCGAAGGGGCAATTGCCGTATTAGAATGTTTTGAATTGGACATGGAACGACAACACAATAGAACAGGGAGGTGAGCAGACTAATGTCACACTTAGATCTTGTCAACGTCCAGACGTCTAAACGCCCGATTTAGTGCCTGGTAATAAGAACCCTATTGAACATCACATAATAAAAAAGGCGATTTACTCGTCAGTAAACCGCCTTTCAATAACAGACAGTGCGCGGCTTGAAGTTAGCGTTTCTGCTTGAACGTCACTTGGTATTCGCCAATGCCTTCATAATGGAAGGTTGTGGGCTTATCGAATCCCATTTCCACGATACCGCAGTAAGAACCCGTAATGATTGCTTCACCCGCTTGGAAATCAACCCCACGACGCGTCATGGTGTTAATCAGCCAGTAAATTGGGCTTGGTGGCAGTGTATTTGGGTGCTTGCCGTCAAATGCTTGAACTTGCTCATCTTGAGTCACTTCGATATTGATCTCTGCAGACGTGAACGCTTTTTCACGATCAATCTCTGGGCCAATGAACAGACCTTGGTTTACTAGGCCATCGGCCAGTTTTTCATAGAACTCAGCACCGCTGTCATCCGCAAAGCGCGATTGCATTAATTCAAGTGCCATATGGCAAGAACCAATCGCTTCGTTGATTTGCTCTTCGCTGTAACCTTCTAGACTTGCAGGCAGGCTCTTAGCAAGCGTAAATGCAATTTCAGGCTCAACGCGTACCACATCGTTGTCTGCAAACAGTTCACAAACTTCGCCTTGTTGAACGCTACCCGAGAAGATTGGCGCAACAACAAACTTGTCTTCAGCCAGAGGAAGCAAGCACTTCCAACCGCCGACTTTATCGCTTTTCAAATCGATCATTGCTGATTGAATCTTTAGCGCATCTTCCAAGTTATTCGGACGGTACTGTTCGTCCAATCTTGGTGCTTTGGTGCCTGCAACGCGACGACTCAACAGTTCTTCAGCTGCTTGTTTAAATGCATTTGTCATATAATACCACCTTTAGTTTATGACCAGTATAATATCGGATTTCTTAAAGCTTGAATAGACAATTCAACAACGGTGCTACACCGAAAATTCAGCCATCAATTTTCGCCCATTCTAGCCGCAAACAACTGAAACTATGTTGATTTAAGCCAGTAAGTTCGTTACTGGCTTTTGAAAACTACTATTGATGATTAGGCTTTACTGCCCTTTCAAGGTCTTCTTAAGGTTTTGCATGAAGTCTCTGAAGTGAGGCATGAAATTCACAAACAGAGGATGCTTTCTATCTTGCATCATCAATGGACCGAGTAAGCGGATACTCACACCCAGTCGTGCCGCTGTCTTGCTTGATCTTCTCAACAATAGCGAACATGAGCGTAGCCAGCTATTGGTTCTGACCGATAAGGGTGAAGAAATAATGGGTAAGGTCTCGGACATAGATCGAGACATGCTGAAGAGAATGACCAAAGGCATGGCTGAAGATGAGTTAGAGCAATTCAGAAAAATGGCGCAGAACTTAGAGAGCTGATCTTCAAAATAAAACCAAAAAACGCCACTGAATCGAATGATCGGTGGCGTTTTTTGTAGAATTTGATTTTACCTACCTATAAGTATGCCAAAATCGACTTTGAAAACGCTTTATCCTACTCGGTAAGAAATTAATCAGCGGACCATACTTTCTTGAAATCTGGCCATCCCCAGTTGGTGATGGCTACGTTTTTCAGAATCCCCTGGAAACGCACGGTTTGTAAGTGATGAAACATCGGCACTAACCAATAATCCGAGATCAGAGTGGACGCGATAGGTTCTAGTTCTGCCAAGTAATTAGGCAGTTCAACGGATGCTTTATGACTATCCAAGCGCAGCTTGAGCCAATCGCTGTTCATCTCTCCTAAAGCAGAGTGCAAAATAGGATCGTTCATCATCCACGAAAACAGCGAAGACGGGGCATTGTCATCGAGATTCAGGTTACACAGCACCAAGTCCTCTTTTAATTCGCCACTTTGAGAGAGCTCCGCCAATTCTCGAAAACTGTAGGTGTTCACCTCAACTTCCACGCCATATCGTTTGAGTATGTCGGATACGCAAATAGCACATCGATACAACGCATAATAGTCGTAAACCGCAATACTCATCCTTTTCGGCAGTTGTGCCTCTTTCGAAGGCGTCCGATACAATTTCTGCCAACTTGGTAGTATGTTTTGAGCTAAAGAGACACTAAACAAACCCTTGTTATGTTCCAACTGAGACAAAACAGCTTGTGGGTTGGTCAGTTCTGAAAGGTATTTACGCTGCTCATTATTTAGTGGACTAGCCGCTGAGTTCTGATTGAATAGGATAAACAGACACCCATCCTCTACTCGGCTACGAAGGCCGTCTGTGTCTGCTGAAACAAGTTCCGCATCGCTTTTCCCTAATTGATGGAAGCAAGAAGAATCTTCATAAGGCGATACGTGCATTTGGCTATCATCGAAACGAGCAGTGCCCGTCATTGATTCCTCAAACTGCCAGATAGTCACCTCATCGGTTAACGAGCGACAACCATAATAGTGCTCAAATGCAGCGAGCTTGATTCGTTCACTGTTGGTCTCAACCACTTTAAATGGGCCGGTTCCAATAACAACATGGGACACAGAACTTAATGGAGACGGTTCACGGGTGACTTGCGCTGCGGGTTGAATCGAATATTTAACGCCAGCAAGTAAACCAGCAAAGCCGGTATCTGCTTTGGTGAGTTGGAAGCTGATCCTCAATGGTTGTTCACTGTAAACCGAAGAGACATGGGCGAGCTCTGTCTGATAGAAAGGTAAGGTTTGCAACGCAGAAAACATCGAAACTAATTGCTTAGCATCCACAGGCTGTCCGTCATGGAAAGTAAGTCCCGGGCGTAGATAGAAAGTCCAAACTAGCTTTTCAGAATCATATTGCCAGTGATGCGCTAGCTCAGGCTTCAACTCTCCTTTGCCATTGCAAGTCACTAAACAACTGAACACTTGCCTGATCAAAAATCGCTCACTACTACGATGAATATGATGCGGGAACAGACCTTCGAACTTACGTTTGTAGGTTAATTGGACGTGCAGTAACCCTTCGCGCATCGTCGCACCGGATGTTTCTTGGAGAAGAGAGCCAAACACTGCGCGGTCATTATCCAAAATAGAGAGCGCTTTTTCGTACTTGCCCTGCTCTATCAGCTTGCTGGCAACATGTTGAGTCAGTTGTTGATTGCTAAAGCGCAATGTCAGGTTAGAACGTTGATTCCTGCCGACTTTTGGCTCCCACACCACCCATTCAGCTTGATGCATCTTGCCGAGTAAGGTTCTTGCATGGCGCAAACTGGTAAACAGCTTGTCTGCGACCTCAGTTAAAGTCACCGAGTGTGAGATGTTAGGCTCGAACGAATCCAGCCTAGTGTAGTAACGCATCATGTTTAGATCAGACAAATAATGAACCTTTTAGAAACAACCCTTCCTGATTAAGCCCATTATAAAACACATTTGCCTTTAAGTGACGATAAAAGACAAAAACAGGAACAACCCAGCAAAAAGCCATCTGTTTATTACTTCCTATTAAATAACCATAATTAATGGGTCAACAAGGAACTTTGAGTTCTCACCAAAGCCTAGTACAAGAGAAGGAATCATCATGAGAAAATACTATCTTGATAAGCTAAAAAGCACCTGTAGCAAGCTCGAAAGAGAAGCACTACGAACACTTATAGAGCTATGTAACTGGCGTTATTAGTACACTTTTAAGCACCGAGTTCACGTGAGTTGAGTACAACCTAATATGCTCCTACCCCCAATATGAGTTAGGTCTCAACTCACTTTCCCGTCCTAAATTCACGCTTACCCCTGCTGTACCAATCGCTCGCGCATTCGATAGAATTCCATTGTCGATTCGACAAATTTAATTCGTTTTCTTAGTTAAACGAAAAGCCTTAAGGTTCGCCCCGAAGCAAGCAAGGAGCCTCAGAAAAACTGAGAGCTCAGCTAACAACTCATTTATTTGCAGTTACCAATCAGGTATTAACTAAGGAAACGCCATGCGTATCGCAATTCTTTCTCGCAACGAAAATCTATACTCTACTTCTCGCTTAAAAGCGGCTGGAGAAGCACGTGGTCACCAGGTCGATGTTATCGACACGCTGCACTGTGATATAGATATCGCGAGTAACAATCCGAAGATTCGCTACATGGGTGAAGAGCTACCTCAATACGATGCCGTTATTCCACGTATTGGCGCTTCCATTACCTTTTACGGAACTGCGGTTGTTCGCCAATTCGAAATGATGGGCACTTTTTGTATCAATGAGTCAGTTGCAATCAGTCGTTCTCGCGACAAACTGCGCTCACTACAACTGTTGTCTCGCAAAGGTATTGGCTTACCAAAAACAGGGTTCGCTAGCCGCCCAGACAAGATTCAAGACTTGATCAAAAACGTCGGTGGCGCGCCACTGGTTATCAAGCTTCTTGAAGGTACTCAAGGTATCGGTGTGGTTCTAGCTGAAACAAACAAAGCAGCAGAAAGCGTTATCGAAGCATTCATGGGCCTAAAAGCGAACATCTTGGTTCAAGAGTTCATTGAAGAAGCCAATGGCGCAGACATCCGTTGCTTTGTTGTTGGCAACAAAGTCATTGCAGCGATGAAGCGTCAAGCTGGTGAGGGTGAATTCCGCTCTAACTTGCACCGTGGCGGTACCGCTCAACTGGTTAAACTCAGCAAAGAAGAGCGTGCTACAGCAATCAATGCTGCGAAAATCATGGGGTTAAACCTATGCGGTGTTGATATTCTACAATCTAAGAATGGCCCAGTGGTAATGGAAGTGAACTCTTCTCCTGGCCTAGAAGGTATTGAGAAAGCGACGGGTAAAGATGTAGCAGACATGATTTTCGAATTCATCGAAAAAAATGCAAAACCAAACGCTAACCGTACTCGTGGCAAAGGCTAATTTAACGCCGTTAACTGATGATTGGAAATGACATGAACAATAAAATGATCATAGGGAATACAGAAGCACTTTGCTTACCAGAGTTAGGGATAACTGGACTCCATACCCGTGTTGATACAGGGGCTAAAACCTCTTCTCTACACGTAGACAATCTATTGTGTGTAAAAAAAGACGGTGAGAACTTCGTTGAATTCGATCTTCACCCTGACGTTTACCACTTAGAAGAGACAGTGCGCTGCAAAGCGAAGCTGAAAACAAGTAAGAAAATCAAATCATCGAACGGCGAAGTTGAACACCGTTGTGTAATTGAAACCATGCTAAAAATCGGCGGTCAGGAATGGCCTATCGATATCACGCTAAGCAACCGTCAAGATATGACTTATATGATGCTGCTTGGTCGTCAAGGCATGAGTGACAAAGTGATGGTTGATCCAGCGGGTGAATTCCTGCTGACTCACTAATCCCAGGTTATAACTAAATAAGGCCAGTCTCATGACTGGCCTTATTGCTATCTATTTTTCTATTTCCGCTTTCTACTTTCAGCTCTGGATACATTGCTTTGCATTCAGGTTTCTGATCTATTTCTTCGATTTACCATGAGATTGAAAACCAAAACGCCAAATCGATAGCAGTAATTTTTTGGTTTTGATTTTCGTCACTCGCCAATGCGTAACAGGCCTTCTTGGCGCACTCATCAACAGATGTTCAAAAGCTTGCTGACTGAAATCGACTTGCCCACCATGTGCCACCAGCAAGGTATCGAGCTGCATATCATAAATACGCGATAACGACGCTCGATACTGATTAGGGTGAAAAATAGGAAACGGCGGAATCAGCTTCTTCTTAACCTCGACCATTAAGTCGGCAACATAAGCGACATTGTGTGATGGGCAATAGACAGAGAGATCACGATCAGTATGGCCTGGCGTTTCCAAAACAAACCAATCATCAAACCCCGGAATACTATCGCCGTCTGATAGTTTGCAGTCAGGTTTTAATTTCCTTGAGTACCACAAGTTCGCTTTCGGCTTGCCTAAGCGGTTCGCCATCCACTTTGCTAATGCTAAATCGGTCAGGTGCATCAAAATGCCATCAATGCCGTGATACCAATCCTTATCTCGGTTTGCTGCCACCAAATGACAATTAGTCAGCTTTCTGAGTGTATGCGCAGCACCTGCATGATCGGGATGCATGTGCGTCACAACCACAGTGTGCAGGTCGCTGAATTCACGGCCAAGCTCATCTTCAATGAAAGCTTTAAGATGGGGTATATCCGCTCGGCATGCACCATCAAGTAACAGCAACCTATCTGGGTACTCTACGAGATACATATCTTGGATATAGCCTTTGATAGTATGCAGCTGCAAAATCGCCCCTTGTGACAAAACAACTGGTCAGACCTATATAATAGCAAATCCAACTTCAATTGTGATCGTTTTGTTAAAACCACAACCTAAAACCGAATAGAGAACTCAAATCAAGATTTCTATTGAAATCCACTAAATTACTCAAATCCAATTCAACTCACTGCAACGGGAACAGATTCCAAAGATGAGCATCAATTTCATCCGGTATTTTTCAGCATTATCGAATGCCCGCATTGCCGTAAACCTTACTCTACAGGCCTTGCGATTCAAGCCGCCAACACCATTTATCGTGACGACAAAACATGTGGTTTGTTGGCCTGAGTTATTAGGACTATATATGCGCCTCTAATTTACTGTCTGAGTGCTATACATGAACCAATTAATCGATGCTCTTTCTACCCAAGGTTATTTCGTGTGGGATGACTTCTTAACTCAAGAAGAAGTGGTGGCATTGAGGGATTGCATTCCAGAGAACTGGAAAAAGGCTAGGATTGGCCGTAACGATGAAGTAACGCGAGAGTCGACCATCCGTAGTGACAAGATTCAGTGGCTGCGCCGTGATATGGGTCAGCCAGCATCTCTGTTTTTAGACAAGATGGAACAAATTCGTTTAGCGGCAAACCAAGCGTTCTTTTTGGGTCTGTTCGAGTACGAAGCACACTTTGCTAAATACGAAAAAGGCGACTTCTACCAGAAGCACTTAGACTGTTTCAAGGGCAATGAAAACCGCCGCCTGACTACCGTGTTCTACATGAATGACGAGTGGACAGAAGACGACGCAGGTGAACTTGTGGTTTACGATCTAAAAGACAACCACATCGCGACCATTCCACCAAAGTCAGGCCGCTTATTTGTGTTCTTGTCTGAACAGTTTCCACACGAAGTACTGCCGACAAACACAGAGCGATTCAGTATTGCTGGTTGGTTCCGCATCAACGGTGTGAAAGACAACCAATTGGACATCGCACACTAAGACTCTGATCACTCAGATCCTATTTAAAGCTTCTAATAGTCATTAGTAATAGCATGCGAGGGGCTTTTTTATAGAGAATAATCACGGTAAGTGACACACGAACGACCGCTTTCGTTCGTTGAGTCACACCTCGAATCAACAAGCTTAACGACGGTTCCAGTGTAATCGAGTACACTAATATTTAATGCGTTTTTACGGTGCGTCTTTAAGAAGGATTAATTATGTCGTCTACCATCGTAGGTCATCGGGGGGCCGCAGGTACTCACCCAGAAAATACCAAAGCAAGCATTGAACAAGCGGCTAAACTCGGCTTGAAATGGATTGAAGTTGATATTCAGCCCACTCAAGATGACCAACTGGTCGTTTGTCACGATCACACGCTTGAGCGCTGCAGCGATGGCAAGGGTCGTGTCGACGAACACACCCTTGCTGAGCTTCGCCAACTCGACTTCGGCCGTTGGAAATCTGAGCAGTTCGCTGGGGAAAAAATACTGACCTTAGAAGAGTTACTTGCGCTTGTTGAGCGGCATGATCTTAGCGTCAACCTCGAAATTAAAGTCGACAGTCGACATCAAGCCCCTCATGTGGTTGATCTGCTACATGATGAGTTGATTCGCTCAAATCTCGACACCGATAAGATCTTACTATCGAGTTTCAGCCACAAAGTGGTGTCTGAAATGGCGCGTCATTTGCCGAGATATCGAGTAGGGGTCATCACAGAGCAACTGACTCAGGCTGATCTTATGCTCATGAATGAGGTCAAAGCGTTCAGCTGTCACATCAACTACGAACATGTTAATCAGAGCGATCTTGATACACTGAGTGAAGCAAACATCCAAACATGGTGCTACACCGTCAACGATCCCTCCCAATTCAAATTCCTCTCAAAAGTCGATGCCGTATTCACTGATTTTCCGAATCAATTTAGCCTTATAAATTGACCAAGCAAATACTGCAAAAACAACTCAGAGAGACTGTAAAATTAACTCTCGAGAAACCTTAAAATTAGGTAGCAAACACAAGTGAGTAGGAGTACATTCCGCTACTCACTTGGTTTCATTAGCTCACTCTATCTAGACAGCTTCATTGGTTACTTAATTTATGGATCTCATTTTTAATCCAACCTTCCCAATTTTGGGTTCAATCTTCGTTTTCGCCGCTATTGTTCGTGGCTTCTCAGGTTTCGGTTTCACCCTAGTGGCCTTGCCGTTAAGTGCAT
The DNA here is from genome assembly GCF_024347295.1 of Vibrio artabrorum. Lineage (NCBI taxonomy): Bacteria > Pseudomonadati > Pseudomonadota > Gammaproteobacteria > Vibrionales > Vibrionaceae > Vibrio > Vibrio artabrorum. The sequence goes on from NZ_AP025459.1 coordinate 129,110, forward strand.
TATTCATGCCTGTTATCGAACTGGTTCCTGTCTTCATGTTGATCGATCTCCTAGGCAATGTTCAATTGCTACCTAAAGTTCGAAAGCACGTTAACTGGCGCTGGGTTTTAAAAGTATTTATCCCTTGTTTTGCCTTCACACCAATCGGCTTACTTCTGCTTAAATCCGTTAGCCAAGACACGATCATCTTGATCATCAGTGCCTTCATTTTTGCGTCTGCACTTATGATCTATAAAGGTTTCCAGTACAAAAGCGAACCGAGATTTGCTCCCTATATTCTAGGCAGCCTTGCGGGCGTAATGAACGGCGCGGCATCAATGTCTGGGCCGCCAATTGGCACTCATGCATTGGCAAGCCCAGTCGCTCCTCATATTGCCAGAGCAGGCCTGATAGCATTCTTCGTATTGGCGGATTCCACTGCGTTTGTTTCGGCATCTATCGCAGGATTAGTCGACCGTGATGTAGTCTGGCTGACTCTCGCGCTCTTACCGAGCAGCATGTTTGGCGGCTATGTGGGTTCTAAACTGTTCGAGAGATTTGGTGGTGCGAAGTTTAAGCCTGTCACCATTGCATTGCTGATTGTGATTGCGATATTCAGCGCAGGTCGAGTCTTACTGTAACGGGTTTAACGGTTAGTTGAGACTATGAATGAAGAAAGTGGGGAACCCATCGCTACCATTCGATATGGATAGGGGTACCCATTTTTACCAGTTTAAGAAACTCATCCATATCTTGATTGGTTAATGCAATACAACCATCTGTCCAATCAAAACTTTGAATAAAATTAGGTGAACGACGCTCACCGTTTTTGATGCCGTGAATTTTGATGTTCCCTCCGGGATCTACCCCATTTTGCTCTGCCCATTGCATATCCGACGGTTGCGGATAGTTAATATGGACAGAGCGATAAAAGTTCGACTCTTCCATCACATAATCGAGTTGGTACTCCCCTTCAGGCGTTCGGTTGTCCCCTTCAAAGCGTTTGTGCCCTTTCGGTTGTTTGCCTAACGCAATACGATACTCCTGGATCACCTCTTCGCCTTTAAGTAGATACATCCTACGTTTTGATTTATCAACCCTAACGAGCGTCACCACGTGTCGCGATGAGGCTTTTATAGAGTCGGCATCTGGTGGGGTGAGAATTCGGTGGGATGTTTTTTGCGAGCCTAAAGCAATATGCTCACGCACATCGCTTTCAATAACATCATTTTTATTAAAAATCGACGTTGGTGTTACTGATGATGTGGGGGCTCGGTTAGATAGAGAAGGCGCAGACTCAAACACAATGGTTTCGATAGCCGTTGCATCTGAAATGATCTTTTCTACAATCAGCGTTTTGCCATCAATGGACGCCTCGAAGGTCGGCGATGTTTCGGCACACGCAACCTGCATCGACCACATCAAATAAGCGCATAGAAACAAAAATAGATGCAGATGCACGCTTAATTGGCCTCAAACCGCATAGACATGGTTCGTGACTGAGTTTCCATTCCTAACGACTCATAGAAACCCTGAGCTTGTTGGTTAAACTCCATCACCTCCAACCTAAGTTCTATCGCCCCTCTCGCTTGCGCCCATTGGTTGAATGACTTCATTAACGATTTACCAACACCTCGCTTCTGAACGTCATCGTTCACCACTAGCGTATTTACCCGTGCGATCTTATGGGGTTGAATAAAACTCACCCCACGATTCTGCGTCACTTTTCCAGCCAAAAATCCAACAACTTGTTCATCTTGCACTGCCACTAAAAACGCCCCAATGGGATCAAGCATCAATCCCAACCAATACTCTTCACTATCAGAAAAAGCTTGCGAGGCAGGCGCAAACACCATAGGCGCCCCACAATGATGCTGACGATTAATCTGATCAGAAAGCGCTAGAATCGAGCGAATATCCGTTACCTTGGCTGTCCGAATTTGCATATCATCACCTTATTTGAATTCCATATTACCTTAGCAAAAATGCCTTAACCCTGCACTGTTGTCGCGGCTCACTAACACGCTCAACTGCACCGTATTTTTAATAAAAGGCAATCATTGTTCCTTAATTCTCAAGCACATTCGATGATATGAGTGCTACTATCTCTGCAGAATCAATACACTCACTATTGGATACCTATATGATTAAGTTTGCTGTAATTGGAACCAATTGGATCACTCAAAAGTTTGTTCAAGCCGCCCATGACACTCAATCGATGAAACTTGCTGCGGTTTATTCGAGAAGCATGGAGAGCGCTTCTGAATTCGCTCAAGAATTCAATGTTGATACAACCTACGACTCACTCGAAGCATTGGCCTGTGATGACACTATCGAAGCGGTTTACATTGCTTCACCAAACTCACTCCACTGCCAGCAATCAATCTTACTGATGGAACATGGCAAACATGTCATCTGTGAAAAGCCCGTTGCATCTAACATCGATGAAGCAACTCGAATGTTTGAGGTCGCCGAGCAAAACGGTGTCGTGCTGTTTGAGGCGTATAAATCTCAATTCTTGCCAAACTTTAAACAAATGCAGCTCGGATTAGCAAAAATCGGCAAGCTACATAAGGCACACATCAACTATTGCCAGTATTCATCGCGCTATCAGAAATATTTAAACGGTGAGAACCCAAATACCTTTAACCCAGCGTTCTCAAATGGATCATTGGTCGATATCGGCTTTTACTGCGTCGCTGCGACAGTCGCTCTGTTTGGCGAACCAGACAGTGTACAGGCTTCTGCAAAGCGACTTGATTCCGGTGTTGATGCGCATGGTTGCGCGATTTTCCAATACCCAGAGCTTGACGTAACCTTGACTCATTCAAAAGTCAGTGACTCTTATGCACCCAGTGAGATCCAAGGTGAATTAGGTGCAATCCTCATCGATCACATCGCTGAATGTACCGATGTTAAGATCCGATACCGAGATGGACATATAGAAAACCTCACTCAATCACAAAGCAAAAACTCCATGAGTTACGAAGCACAGGCCTTTGCCGACTGTATTGGCGGCGATCAAACAACGCTAGCTCAAGCCAAACTGCGCGCTTTATCGGTTGCCAAGTTAATTACAGAGATGCGTCAGCAAGTTGGTGTCGTTTACCCTGCGGACAAATAGACACACCAATCAATATAAGAGATTGATTTTCAAGGATGATAGATTTATTCATCATCAAACTTAATCTTTACGACAAACAACTGGATTAGTCGATCGGCATGCCATCTGTTTAAATCCGCGTTCGATATCTATCGTATTAATTTAATTTATTGAAGGTGTGTAAAGTGTTTTCAGTTGATGATCGCGTTGTTGCAACAAAAGGTGTTGAACTAGGTGAAATGGTTGTTGTTGGCCTTAGTGCTGGTGGTGGCTACGTTCACGTTACAACAGTAGAAGGCACAATAATGATGCTTACTTACCCAGCAAAAGACCTTAAAAAAGCATAGGTCAACCGCTCTGCTCTTTTAGTCGCCACTCGGCGAAATATAACAATATTAAGGCTTTGGCTGATTTCACTCTTCTGCATTAGCGTGAACAGCCAAGGCCTTTTTTATACTTGAAATATCCCAACTCATTACGATTCCTTAAAGCAACAACCGCTAACCCTAGAAGCCTCACTTATTTGCTATTACAGCAAGCGTCTTCTTGACCCTGTAGATTTCAAGATTTGATCGGAAATATCTTCAAGAGACTGTAACGAAGGGTTGATGTACGGAATGGCCACATCTAAACAAACCTTCGACCCTTTGCAGTACATGCAAACATTATTGGTATCGAGCTAACGTTACGTTATCCTTTACACATAGCTTCATTGCGTGGATTATCACCACGACAAACCGACCTTCAAGACAAATAAAGAGTGCTATGAATTCAACTATCGCAACCCCCTCCCTTGGCCGACAACTCTATACAATGACATGGCCAATGTTGTTTGGGGTGCTTTCCCTGATGAGCTTCCAGCTTGTCGACAGCGCTTTTATTGGCCAGCTTGGGGTATTGCCCCTCGCGGTTCAAGGCTTCACATTGCCTATACAAATGATCATCATTGGTATTCAAGTCGGTCTAGGAATTGCGACAACCGCTGTTATTGCTAGAGCCATTGGTGCGAACGAAACACGCTACGCCAAACAACTGGGTGGCTTAGTCGTTGTAATGGGTAGCGTGAGCGTCGCGATTTTTTCCGTCATTATCTATCTACTTCGCAGCCCTATCTTACAACTATTGGATGCGCCGTCGACGGTATTACCAATCATCGATTCATACTGGATCTATTGGCTAGTCAGCTCTTGGACAGGCGCTCTACTCTACTTTTTCTACAGTGTGTGCCGTGCTAACGGCAACACGATGTTACCGGGCACTATGATGATCGCAACCAGCATCATCAACGTGATATTGGATCCGATTTTCATCTTCACACTCGACATGGGTATCAACGGAGCCGCCATCGCGACCATCTTGGCATTCGGCACAGGCATTCTAATTGTCGCGCCGAAGGTAACGAAGAAGCATTGGATGAGTTTTGATTGGCATGCTCTCGACATCGCTAAGAGTGTTCGTTCCATTGGCAATATCATGGGGCCTGCCATGATCAGTCAACTACTTCCACCGGTTTCATCGATGTTCGCCACTAAACTGCTGGCGAGTTATGGTACGGCTGCCGTTGCAGCTTGGGCTTTAGGCTCGCGATTTGAGTTCTTTTCGATTGTCGCCGTACTAGCACTAACCATGTCGATGCCTCCAATGATTGGCCGTATGTTGGGAGAGAATAACCTCGAAAACATACGTAAAATCGTTAAAATTGCCGTCATTTTCATTTTGGGCTTTCAACTCATTATTGCACTAGTGACTTGGTTGTTCTCGGGCGGGCTAGCAAATCTAATGACCAGTGAAAATGAAGTCTCGACCATTCTTAATTATCACCTCTTGATCGTCCCTCTCAGCTTAGGGCCATTGGGAGTATGTATGCTGACGGTCTCTGTCTCTAACGCACTGGGTAAGTCTTACACCGCATTAACGATTTCAGCGCTGCGCTTATTTGCTTTTTTCTTGCCTTGCCTGTGGGTGGGTTCTCAACTTGCAGGAATTGAAGGTCTATTTTGGGGAGCAATGGTCGGTAACATACTCGCAGGCGCCTGCGCTTGGTGTATTTATCAACGGGTTCTTAGACAGGTCGAAGCTAAGCTCGTCAATTAAGCTGTCAGCCCATTGCTCAATGAAAAAGCCGCCACTTTTTAGAACTCACCATCACTTTCACCCTATATACCTAAAACGACTTTCCAAAAACAAACTGGCTAGCCCTGACAATTTTCAATTCAAATTTCGATAACACGAATTTTTCGTGTTTTAGAACTTGCACTGGATCATAAAAACAATCAAAAATGAAATATTTGGTTTTAAATATGTAAACCTTGATGAGGTTTAAGAAATTAAACTAAATTTACCTATTTCGAGTGATCAGCTTCAAATCCCACTCGTGATTTGTCTCTAAAACTTATAATTTATTGATAGTTGAAACGATTTTTATTGGTTTACAGAAGTTTACTATACCTTGTGAATCTACCACCAAAGGAGTAAATTTCAGCCATTGAGTTCAAAAATGTAAACCGAAATCATGAATGTAAAACAAGTTCGATTCACTGATGAAGACAGAGAGTACTTAAACAATTACTTTCGCTTAGCGGACACGATTGCTGATTTAATTGGTCCCTACTGTGAAGTGGTCATCCATTCATTTGAAAGCTTAGAAAACTCAGTTGTCAAAATCGTTAATGGTCATCATACGGGTCGTGAAATTGGCTCACCGATCACCGATTTAGGTTTACGCATGTGGAGTGCATTTGAAAAGACAGGTGAAGTTTCTCCAAAGAGCTATTTCACCAACGCAACTGACGGTTCCCTACTGAAGTCGACCACCTGTGTACTAGCGGGTCCACAGCAAAAGCCGATTGGCATGCTGTGCATCAACATGAACTTATCTTTCCCATTCCCTGAAATTGTTAAAACACTGATGCCGCAATGCAATCTCTCGCAAACCATAGTCAGCGAGACGTTCAGCAATAATGCAAACGACGTGATCAAACAAGCGTTGATTGCAGTCACACAAGAAGTGGATCAAGACGAGACGATTTCCTGCAAAGGTCGCAATAAAGCCATCATTCGTTGTTTATTTGATAACGGAGTATTTGAGCTAAAAGAGACGACTACACAAGTATCAGAGCAACTTGGGATCAGCCGACAGGCGGTTTACAAGTTTATCCGTGAATTTAAATCAGAATAAAATTAATAACTTAGGAGTTATATTGTGAAACAGATCATTGCCACGCAGCAAGCGCCAGCCGCTATCGGTCCTTACTCTCAAGGTACGTCTTACGGCGACATGGTTTACACCTCAGGTCAATTGCCTCTCGTTCCAGAAACCATGCAGTTTGTTGAGGGCGGCATCAAAGAGCAGGCTCGTCAGTCTCTAGAAAACTTAAAAGCGGTATTAGAAGCAAGTAATGCGGGACTGGACACAGTGCTTAAGACAACCTGCTTCCTATCAGATATGGAAAACTTCGTAGCCTTTAACGAAGTGTACACCGAGGTATTTGGAACAGAGAACGCACCGGCTCGTTCTTGTGTCGAAGCAGCAAGACTACCAAAAGACGCATTGGTTGAAGTTGAAGCCATCGCATACAAAAAATAACCGATTTAGGTATTAATGGGTATCATAGGAGATTCTCATGAGCGTTTCATTTATTGGATTAAGCATCCTGTTCTTTGGGTTCTACGCACTGCTGTCAAACTTCAAAAAACAAAAGAAAAGTTTTAACTTCCGCGTACTGAGTGCGCTTGCTGCTGGCTTACTGTTCGGTGGCGCTATTCAACTTGTGTTTGGTGTCGGTAACGTTGCAACGTCTGGCTTTGCTGAACTGATTTCTGTGTTCGGTAAAGGCTATATCAAACTTCTACAAATGATCGTTATCCCGCTTGTATTCGTGGCGATGATCTCTTCGATCATGAACGTTGAAGGCGGCGGCGCGTTATCTCGTATCGCACCAAAAATCATCGGTATTCTACTTTTGACTTGTGCTATCTCAGCAGCAATTGGGATCGCAAGTATCTACCTATTCGGTATCGATGCAAATGCACTCGTAAGCTCTATCGGCACAAACAGTGCTATTGAAGCTCGTGGTAATTCACTGATAGCCACACAAGATGCAATGGCGAGCAGTGGTTTGTCTGGTATGGCTCTATCAATCATTCCGACCAACATCTTTGACATGCTTACAGGCTCTCAACGTACCTCGACACTATCGACCGTACTGTTCGGTATGTTCCTAGGCTTCTGTATCCTGCAAGTGAAAAACCGTAAGCCTGAGAAAGTACAAAACTTCGTTGATTTCATCAATGCAGCCAAAGAAGTGGTACTTTCAATGGTACGTGAAATTCTGAAGCTAACGCCTTACGGTGTATTCGCTCTGATGACTACGTTCATGATGACAAACGATTTGTTCGCACTCGCAGAAATGGGTCGCTTCCTACTAGCAAGTTATGTGGCAATCGGTGTCATGTTCGGCATCCACTTCGTGATGGTATCGATGTTCGGCCTGTCTCCTGCGAAGTTCATGAAGAAAATCTGGCCAGTACTTGTGTTCGGTTTCGGCTCTCGTTCAAGCATGGCCGCTATCCCACTAAACGTTGAAACACAAACTCAACGCCTAGGTGTAGATGAAGAAACAGCAAATATGTCAGCGACATTTGGTACCAGTATCGGCCAAAACGGCTGTGCCGGTATCTACCCAGCAATGCTCGCTATCATGGCGGCACAAGTTATGGGTATCCCTGTAGACTTAAGCTTCATCCTACAACTGATCGCTGTGATCGCGATTGCTTCATTCGGTATCGCAGGGGTCGGTGGCGGTGCGACATTCGCAGCCGTTGCAGTACTAACCATCATGGGTCTAGACATCACAGTAGTGGCGATTCTAGTGTCTATTGAAGCGCTAATCGACATGGCTCGTACCGCACTAAACATCTCTGGCTCGATGTTGTCTGGTGTACTAACGGCTAAGAAAAATGGTTCACTAAACACAGAGCAATACGACGCTGACGTCACTGCGACCGTTTCAAAAGAAGCCGCTGTATAATTTTTAAACTTAATGAAGAGCACTCTATATGAGTGCTCTTCTGTTTTTCCTGAGTTCAGGTTATTTAGGTAGTAAATATGAAAGTTGTTGTTATAGGCGGCAGTGCCGCTGGTATGAGTTTCGCAGCAAAATACAAACGTAATCAACCATCAGACGAAGTTATCGTTTTAGATAAGCGCCACTACATCTCTTTCGGTGCCTGTGGCTTGCCTTACTTTGCGGGTGGCATGTTTGATGACACTGAACGCATGATTTCTCGTACGCCAGAGCAAGCGATCAAATCGGGCTTAGACGTGCGCATTGAAACAGAAATGGTGGCACTCGATCGCGCTAAAAAACAGATCACAGTTAGCCACCAAAGAAAAGAAAGCACTATCGATTACGATATGCTGGTGATCGCGACAGGAGCACGCCCAATCCTTCCGTCATTTGGTGAATTCAACCCTGAACACGTATACACGCTAACCAGCATGGAAGATGGCTTGGCAGTAAAAGAAGCACTGAAGGACAGCAACAAACAACGTGTTTGCGTTATCGGCGGTGGTTTTATCGGCCTTGAAGTGTTCGATGCTGCGCACCTGCTTGGCAAGCACGTCACTATCATCGAACGTGAACAGCATGTGATGAGCCGTCAGTTCAGCCCTGAGATGATTGACGTGGTGGAAGGTGCGATTCGTGAATCAGGTGCAAAACTAAAAACCGGTTGCAGCGTATCAGCCATTCGCGATGCTAAACAAAGCGGTTACATCGTAGAAACCGATAACGGTAACGTAGAAGCCGACGTGGTAATCATATCACTTGGCTTCAAACCAAACACAGAAGCGTTTGAGTTACCAAAAGCCGCTAACGGTGCGCTACTAGTGGACGAGTTTGGTACAACAGAAGACGCCCACATCTATGCTGTCGGCGACTGTGCTGTGGTTCACCATATGGCGCTAGGCAAATCGGTTTATGTTCCACTTGCAACCACAGCCAACAAACAAGCGCGCATGATGGCGGATAAACTTGCTGGTAAAGACACTTACATGAATGGTTTCTTGGGTTCGTCTTGCTTGAAAGTGCTGGACTACGAACTGGCATGCACTGGTGTATCAGAACTGCTTGCCAAAGAACACGGCTTGGAAGTGAAGGTTTCAACCATTTCAGATAAGAACCAAACCGACTACTACCCAGGGCAAGAAGACATCAAGGTGAAGTTGGTTTATCACCCAGATACTAACGTTCTGCTCGGTGGTGAGATCGTAGGTAAGAAAGGAGCGGTTGGCCGTATCAACGCACTAGCCGTTGCTATCACTGCTAAGATGACCACTCAGCAGCTAGGTTATATGGACTTCTGCTATGCGCCCCCATTCTCACGTACTTGGGATACGCTAAACGTGGCAGGTAATGTTGCAAAGTAGGCGAACACAAGTAAAAATTCCAAGATAAATTCAATCAGACACCAAAGTAAAGGAATTTAAGCCGTTCCAGCAAGGCTTGAACAACGCGTTATAGAGTAAACAGTTAGAAGGACACACACCACATTTAAGGTGTGTGTCCTGAGATTGGAGGGGGTTAATATTGTTTTTTTATCCTCCAGATTTCAAAGATGACGTTGTGTTTTATTATGATTCTTTAGGTACGTAAGTTGGTGATTCGGCGCGTTGTTCATCGTGAATGGCAAAAACGCCAGCATCTTCATTCATCTTGATGGTGGCATCAAGGTCGGGTGCTTTATGTTGGCGTCTAGCGATGGACTTTCGGCCTACTTCTATGGCTTTTGAGATAGCAAGTACATTGCCATCTTCAAAACGAGGTGCCATTACATGAGTTGACACTGGTGTACCTAACATTGTTGGGGCCTGCCGTGCCCACCGTCTCCAATCAGATTGAATTGCAGCGTCAGCGGTTTCGTAACCAAAGGGGACTGATGCCGATGGAGCTCCTGCGGGTGCATAAATAGCCGATTTGCTTGTTTCCGTCACCAGTACTTGGAAGTCATGGTTCTCGAAATAGTCATTAACCGCAGTGTCCCACATCTTACGCTTTTCTTCTGCGTTGTTTAGACAGGTATCGCGATCAACATTAGTGTTTACCGAGTTTTGTATGTCCTTCTGCCCCCAAACCGCCCTGCGCTCTGGGTAGACATTGTTGTAGTTCAGCAAATCTGCAACCGACTTCACTGGCATATGTTGCGCTTTGGCCATATCTGCAAACTCGTAATTGAATTCGCAACCCAGATTTAGACGGTAGGTCCTAGCGCTTGGAAGGTCGTTCACAACTTCATAAGAGACGCCAGCTTTACCTAGGGCTGCTTTAATGTCCTCAAGCCAAGCGGATTGTTCCAAGCTTGAATAACTGTTCTCGTAGATCCCTACCTTGATCCCCTGATAAACAGATGGATCTAGGTACTTGGTATAATCGGGAATATCATGATCTCTTACCTCGCTGTAAAGTGGATCACTTGGGTCAGCATCGGCAAGTATGTTCATTTCAATGGCCACATCTTCAACCGAACGAGCCATTGGCCCCGCGCTATCTTGAGACGCGGCTAAGGGGATAATATTGTCTCTAGAAACCAGACCAATACTTGGTTTAAATCCGACGACGGAGCTCATCTCAGCGGGCGCATTGATTGACCCTTGAGTCTCAGTGCCTACGGTGATGGCTGCGAATTGCGCCGCCGCAGCAACACCTGAACCTGAGCTTGAGCCAAGTACGCTGTAGAATCCATATGCGTTTCGGGTTTGACCACCTAGGTTGGTGAAACCATTGGGATCGATAACAGAGAAGTAGTTGGCATTTTCAGAAAGGTTTGCTTTACCGAGAATAACCGCTCCTGACTCTCTTAGTCGTTTGATAATGTGTGCGTCGTGGTCTGGGTTCCAATCGAGCAGCGCCGCCATGCCACCTGTGGTGTGCATTCTGTCGTTGGTTGCGATGTTATCTTTAACCAGTACAGGAATACCGAGCATTTCTGAGTGTGGTTTTCCGGATGCTCGAACTTGATCGGCGTATTTTGCAATAGCTATGGCATCGGGATTGAGCTCGAGAACCGAGTTGAGCTTATCGATGTCGTATTGTCCGATTCGAAAAAGATAAAACTTGGTTAACTCCACGGCGGTAAGGTCACCATTATCCATTGCCGCTTGCAGTTCTCTGATGGATGCACCGAGTATTAAGTCTGAGTATTGGTCTGAGTCAAAGTCCTCAAGCGCCTTGTCGAATTGCTCAAAGTTTCGATAGAGCTTTCCATAATAGTTAGCGGGTTCAAACAGTGCTTTGCCAAATCCATCCCAGCCATTTTGTGGTGAAATTTCTGATCTTGCCTTAATGCCCGTCCAACCTTCAAGGTCAGAGATAAAATAATAAGGCTCAGGATCGTGACCGTCAGGATACGCAATCGCTTCTTTCTCAGGGGGTGTTGGAGGCTGGGTTATTGATGATTGTTCAGGAGAGCTAGGAACGGAAACCTTAACGCTATTTTCATCATCGCTGTTACAACCAGATAAAACGGCGCTAGTTGCGAGGGCGATGAGTGAAAGCTTGTACTTCATTGTAATTCCTTAAATTTGGTGAATGTCCTTTTAATTCCTCGATTGCATTTTCTGGACCACAAGTTTGAAAATGTATAAAGTTTAATGGTGATTGAATCGCTTAATAGCGTGTCAGGCCTTAATATTCCGGACTTGAAGGCATTCATAAAAATTTTGGGAAGAGATTAGGTCGCACGGCAAGCGGTGATTTTTTGTTCAAAACAATGAGTTTGCTTGCGTGTGCCATCGGTTTCACACTTGCACTGTATTGGTTCGTTCACCTCTAGATTTTCACCAATTTCAAGCAGAACTAATCATCAGTTAATACGAAAATTTGCACTAGAATTAATGCTTTATACCAATGAAAGTAAAAATGTGATCTAATTGAGGCTGTCAAACAATTGTGAAATATTGCTATGGATAGCCTGAATAATACTGATTTCCAAAAGCTAGCGAGCCAACAAAAAACCATTCAGATGAAGATTCGCTTACTAGCGCTTGCACACTTTAAAGAAGGTCACTCGCGTACTCAAATGGCTAAATATCTTAAAGTTAGCCGAGCCAGTGTGAATAAATGAGTTAAGACAACACTATCTAGTAAATCAAAACTTCATTGATTATAACGACATTGTTTCGAAGGTCTGTAGCGCTTGGAATGGATTTCTTGAATGCAAAGATCGCGTCACAACAATGTATACAAGGGATTGGATTAACCTGATCGGTTAATTTTCCGGATTGGTATTATTGCTTCAGGTATGAAAAAAGACCGCTGATTTCTCAGCGGGCTTTTCAATGGTGGTGGAGGGATAGGGATTTGAACCCTAGAACCGCTATTAACGGTTGCCGGTTTTCAAGACCGGTGCTTTCGACCACTCAGCCATCCCTCCAACAAATTGTCATCAACAGATTTGTGCACTGTTGAGGTTGTTACTTGCTATGCAAATAACGAAGCTTTTTGTCTTCACTTTTAAAAAGTGAAAATAAATTTGGAGCCTGGCGATGTCCTACTCTCACATGGGGAAGCCCCACACTACCATCGGCGCTATTGTGTTTCACTTCTGAGTTCGGCATGGAATCAGGTGGGTCCACAATGCTATGGTCGCCAAGCAAATTTTGCTTTTACTTTCAGTTTTTTAAAAACTGAAGGCAAAATAATCTGGAAAACTGATTTAAAAGTCTATCTCTTCAAACGCATTCAAGGTCTGGTCTTTCTTTGAGTCCACAAAACCCCTTGGGTGTTGTATGGTTAAGCCTCACGGGCAATTAGTACAGGTTAGCTCAATGCCTCGCAGCACTTACACACCCTGCCTATCAACGTCGTAGTCTACGACAACCCTTTAGGACACTTATAGTGCCAGGGAAAACTCATCTCAAGGCTCGCTTCCCGCTTAGATGCTTTCAGCGGTTATCGATTCCGAACTTAGCTACCGGGCAATGCCATTGGCATGACAACCCGAACACCAGAGGTTCGTCCACTCCGGTCCTCTCGTACTAGGAGCAGCCCCTTTCAATTTTCCAACGCCCACGGCAGATAGGGACCGAACTGTCTCACGACGTTCTAAACCCAGCTCGCGTACCACTTTAAATGGCGAACAGCCATACCCTTGGGACCGACTTCAGCCCCAGGATGTGATGAGCCGACATCGAGGTGCCAAACACCGCCGTCGATATGAACTCTTGGGCGGTATCAGCCTGTTATCCCCGGAGTACCTTTTATCCGTTGAGCGATGGCCCTTCCATTCAGAACCACCGGATCACTATGACCTGCTTTCGCACCTGCTCGAATTGTCATTCTCGCAGTCAAGCGGGCTTATGCCATTGCACTAACCACACGATGTCCAACCGTGTTTAGCCCACCTTCGTGCTCCTCCGTTACTCTTTGGGAGGAGACCGCCCCAGTCAAACTACCCACCAGGCACTGTCCGTAACCCCGATTCAGGGGCCAACGTTAGAACATCAAAACTACAAGGGTGGTATTTCAAGGACGACTCCACCACATCTAGCGACGCGGTTTCATAGTCTCCCACCTATCCTACACATGTAGGTTCAATGTTCAGTGCCAAGCTGTAGTAAAGGTTCACGGGGTCTTTCCGTCTAGCCGCGGGTACACTGCATCTTCACAGCGATTTCAATTTCACTGAGTCTCGGGTGGAGACAGCGTGGCCATCATTACGCCATTCGTGCAGGTCGGAACTTACCCGACAAGGAATTTCGCTACCTTAGGACCGTTATAGTTACGGCCGCCGTTTACCGGGGCTTCGATCAAGAGCTTCGACCGAAGTCTAACCCCATCAATTAACCTTCCGGCACCGGGCAGGCGTCACACCGTATACGTCATCTTACGATTTTGCACAGTGCTGTGTTTTTAATAAACAGTTGCAGCCACCTGGTATCTGCGACTCTCGTCTGCTCCATCCGCAAGGGACTTCACTGATAAGAGCGTACCTTCTCCCGAAGTTACGGTACCATTTTGCCTAGTTCCTTCACCCGAGTTCTCTCAAGCGCCTTGGTATTCTCTACCCGACCACCTGTGTCGGTTTGGGGTACGATTCCTTACAATCTGAAGCTTAGAGGCTTTTCCTGGAAGCATGGCATCAATGACTTCACTACCGTAGTAGCTCGACATCGTATCTCAGCGTTAGTAGCGGTCCGGATTTACCTAAACCACCCGCCTACGTACTTGAACCTGGACAACCGTCGCCAGGCCCACCTAGCCTTCTCCGTCCCCCCATCGCAATTGTAAGAAGTACGGGAATATTAACCCGTTTCCCATCGACTACGCCTTTCGGCCTCGCCTTAGGAGTCGACTTACCCTGCCCCGATTAACGTTGGACAGGAACCCTTGGTCTTCCGGCGAGGGAGTTTTTCACTCCCTTTATCGTTACTCATGTCAGCATTCGCACTTCTGATACCTCCAGCAGCCCTTACAGACCACCTTCAACGGCTTACAGAACGCTCCCCTACCCCACATACCCTAAGGTACATAGCCGCAGCTTCGGTGTATAGCTTAGCCCCGTTACATCTTCCGCGCAGGCCGACTCGACCAGTGAGCTATTACGCTTTCTTTAAATGATGGCTGCTTCTAAGCCAACATCCTGGCTGTCTGAGCCTTCCCACATCGTTTCCCACTTAGCTATACTTTGGGACCTTAGCTGGCGGTCTGGGTTGTTTCCCTCTCCACGACGGACGTTAGCACCCGCCGTGTGTCTCCCGGATAGTACTTACTGGTATTCGGAGTTTGCAAAGGGTTGGTAAGTCGGGATGACCCCCTAGCCTTAACAGTGCTCTACCCCCAGTAGTATTCGTCCGAGGCGCTACCTAAATAGCTTTCGGGGAGAACCAGCTATCTCCAGGTTTGATTGGCCTTTCACCCCTAGCCACAAGTCATCCGCTAATTTTTCAACATTAGTCGGTTCGGTCCTCCAGTTGATGTTACTCAACCTTCAACCTGCCCATGGCTAGATCACCTGGTTTCGGGTCTAATCCTAGCAACTGTACGCCCAGTTAAGACTCGGTTTCCCTACGGCTCCCCTAAACGGTTAACCTTGCTACTAAAATTAAGTCGCTGACCCATTATACAAAAGGTACGCAGTCACACCACGAAGGTGCTCCTACTGCTTGTACGTACACGGTTTCAGGTTCTATTTCACTCCCCTCACAGGGGTTCTTTTCGCCTTTCCCTCACGGTACTGGTTCACTATCGGTCAGTCAGTAGTATTTAGCCTTGGAGGATGGTCCCCCCATATTCAGACAGGATATCACGTGTCCCGCCCTACTCGTTTTCACTGATTATGATGTGTCGGTTACGGGGCTATCACCCTTTACTGCGAGACTTTCCAGACTCTTCACCTGCATCATTAAAAGCTTAAGGGCTAATCCAATTTCGCTCGCCGCTACTTTCGGAATCTCGGTTGATTTCTCTTCCTCGGGGTACTTAGATGTTTCAGTTCCCCCGGTTTGCCTCCTGTTGCTATGTATTCACAACAGGATACGTACTTATGCACGTGGGTTTCCCCATTCAGGAATCCCAGACTCAAAAGGTTATTACTACCTAATCTGGGCTTATCGCAAGTTATTACGCCTTTCATCGCCTCTGACTGCCAAGGCATCCACCGTGTACGCTTAGTCACTTAACCATACAACCCGAAAGGGTTTCTATTTGCTTTCACTTTAAAAAGTGAAGACAAATAAGCGTATGGCAACTAACCAAGGTTTTTGGTTGTCATCAAGAAGGGTTAATTCTTGATAACTGTTTGCCGGACTCAATTGTGATTCAAACAAGTTTGAATCGAATACAAGACACTTGAATGTGTTTGTTGTGTTTATCTAATGAAAGATAAACATTGAGAACTTTTAAATTTGATTAACTTAATCACAGCCTTGAGCTGTTTGATTTCACTTTTTAAAGTGAAAACCAATTAAGTAATCAGTCAGCTTTCCAAATTGTTAAAGAGCAAGAGTTTTTAAAGTATTAAACTTTCAAAACCATTTTTAAATACACTCTGCTTTCTATTACTAAAAAGTGTGCTTAAAGATGGTGGGCGATACCGGGCTCGAACCAGTGACCCCCTGCTTGTAAGGCAGGTGCTCTCCCAACTGAGCTAATCGCCCATGATAGTTTTGATTCCTTCATGGTGAAAGAATGGTGGAGCTATGCGGGATCGAACCGCAGACCTCCTGCGTGCAAGGCAGGCGCTCTCCCAGCTGAGCTATAGCCCCATATTTTTATTTCCTTGGGAGGAAATGGTGGGTCGTGCAGGATTCGAACCTGCGACCAATTGATTAAAAGTCAACTGCTCTACCAACTGAGCTAACGACCCAATGGTATCCCGTAGGGGAGTCGAACCCCTGTTACCGCCGTGAAAGGGCGGTGTCCTAGGCCTCTAGACGAACGGGACACTGCTAATTTATCTCCACTTTAAAAGCAGAAACAAACTTCGAAGAACTTGGGAGTTCTTCATCTCTTTGCTTTTCTAAACCTAATCAATCTGTGTGGACACTCATCGTAAGTATCTTCGTATAAGGAGGTGATCCAGCCCCAGGTTCCCCTAGGGCTACCTTGTTACGACTTCACCCCAGTCATGAACCACAAAGTGGTGAGCGTCCTCCCCGAAAGGTTAAACTACCCACTTCTTTTGCAGCCCACTCCCATGGTGTGACGGGCGGTGTGTACAAGGCCCGGGAACGTATTCACCGTGACATTCTGATTCACGATTACTAGCGATTCCGACTTCATGGAGTCGAGTTGCAGACTCCAATCCGGACTACGACGCACTTTTTGGGATTCGCTCACTATCGCTAGCTTGCTGCCCTCTGTATGCGCCATTGTAGCACGTGTGTAGCCCTACTCGTAAGGGCCATGATGACTTGACGTCGTCCCCACCTTCCTCCGGTTTATCACCGGCAGTCTCCCTGGAGTTCCCGACATTACTCGCTGGCAAACAAGGATAAGGGTTGCGCTCGTTGCGGGACTTAACCCAACATTTCACAACACGAGCTGACGACAGCCATGCAGCACCTGTCTCAGAGCTCCCGAAGGCACGCCTGCGTCTCCGCTGGCTTCTCTGGATGTCAAGAGTAGGTAAGGTTCTTCGCGTTGCATCGAATTAAACCACATGCTCCACCGCTTGTGCGGGCCCCCGTCAATTCATTTGAGTTTTAATCTTGCGACCGTACTCCCCAGGCGGTCTACTTAACGCGTTAGCTCCGAAAGCCACGGCTCAAGGCCACAACCTCCAAGTAGACATCGTTTACGGCGTGGACTACCAGGGTATCTAATCCTGTTTGCTCCCCACGCTTTCGCATCTGAGTGTCAGTATCTGTCCAGGGGGCCGCCTTCGCCACTGGTATTCCTTCAGATCTCTACGCATTTCACCGCTACACCTGAAATTCTACCCCCCTCTACAGTACTCTAGTTCACCAGTTTCAAATGCAGTTCCGAGGTTGAGCCCCGGGCTTTCACATCTGACTTAATGAACCACCTGCATGCGCTTTACGCCCAGTAATTCCGATTAACGCTCGCACCCTCCGTATTACCGCGGCTGCTGGCACGGAGTTAGCCGGTGCTTCTTCTGTTGCTAACGTCAAGAGATAGCGCTATTAACACTACCCCCTTCCTCACAACTGAAAGTACTTTACAACCCGAAGGCCTTCTTCATACACGCGGCATGGCTGCATCAGGCTTGCGCCCATTGTGCAATATTCCCCACTGCTGCCTCCCGTAGGAGTCTGGACCGTGTCTCAGTTCCAGTGTGGCTGATCATCCTCTCAGACCAGCTAGGGATCGTCGCCTTGGTGAGCCATTACCTCACCAACTAGCTAATCCCACCTAGGCATATCTTGACGCGAGAGGCCCGAAGGTCCCCCTCTTTGGCCCGTAGGCATTATGCGGTATTAGCCATCGTTTCCAATGGTTATCCCCCACATCAAGGCAATTTCCTAGGCATTACTCACCCGTCCGCCGCTCGACGCCCATTAACGCACCCGAAGGATTGTTAGTGTCGTTTCCGCTCGACTTGCATGTGTTAGGCCTGCCGCCAGCGTTCAATCTGAGCCATGATCAAACTCTTCAATTTAAGATTTTGATTACCTAAATTAATAGGTGTGACTCAACGAATACTGACTTCAAAACTAATATTCATGTAAACATGAACATGTAATTCTAAAGCTATTACCCCTCTCTTCTTAAACAAATAGGAACAGAATGATAATGAATTGACTGTGCTCTTATTGGTTTTCACTTTTGAAAAAGTAAAACAAAACAGCTCAAGGCTGAACCCAATTTGAATTGGTCACTCAGTTCATTGAAATCAATTTTGATTCCGAAGAATCTGTTTTATCTAACGATAAAACGTTTTGATATTCATCAACGAGTGCCCACACAGATTGATAGGTTTAAATTGTTAAAGAGCTTTGCTTACTGAGGCATTCTTTTTCAAAGAACTCCTTGAAAGCGGACGTAGATTCTAGCGATTTAATTTTGCGTGTCAAACACTTTTTAAAAATTAATTCTTTCGAACTTTCGCCTCTCTGATTAGAGCTGAAGCCTTATGGCATCTGCCGTGTCAGTGAGGCGGTATTATAGAGATCATCGAAGACATGGCAACCCCTTTTTTGATAGAAATTAAAAAAAAACACTCAAGTGTCTACTTTTACGTCAAAAGCCTCTTTCATAGTTCAAGACTCATACAATTACATCGATATTACTTAAAAATTCGCGACTAAATCTTTCGTAAATAACTCTATATCCAGTTTGACACTCCACTTTTCACTCAGCTCCATAATGTTATCCAGCGATTGCTGAACCGTTTTTATTGTCAATGTATTGTTGTCTAGGTCGTATACCTGTTTTTGCGTAGTGTAATAGAAGTAAAGGATCGTCAATGCATCTCGGTCGCCTTGTTCCGCTTTTGGCTGAATGCGCTTGAGCTTACGATAGATTTGATTGTGGATTTGTTTCAGGTTCCAAACATAAAGCGCTTCTTTGAAATACTCATGCCCTTTTACTCGGCTTGCGATAAATGCATTCAAAGCGACAGATAAGATCACCCCAAGTACGTTCAAATGAAAGTTCCCTGTTGATTCACCAGCAATTGAACTAGTCAAACCAAACAGATCAATCAAAATGGAACCGAATACAATGGCAAACAATGCGATCGACCCCACCAATGAAACCAACAACAGGTTCATCTTCTTTCTATATTCTTCTTTATTGATATTTTGTAACTTCATCGACGGCTTCCTTAGTAAGTCACCTTATAATTTGCTCATACTATCTATGTAAACATTGGGGCGATTCAACCCAGACCATCGAGTAGTGTGGGCATTCTCTATTTAATACTCAAAGTTCACTTGCTGATGCTAGGTGTAACTCCAGTTGACTTCATTAAGAGAAAAGCGTTACATACCGCCATAAATTTGGATATTCAACAATTCATGTTGATAAAGTCTGTTTCGCTTTATCACATACTGACAAGGTACATTCCATGCGTTCATTTGTATTACGCGCTCGCGCAGCCCCTACAGAGAGCAAACTTATCTTAGAAGGGGTTGGGCAAGATGCTCATACTGAGATTCTGGCTCATACTCTGATGAATACGATCTTCGTTGCTCAATCTCACCGTGAGAATGTCACCGTGCACCTTGTATTGGAAAGTACTAAAGACTTCTCACGTACGATCACTTTTGATTCAAATGAAATTACCAACATTGGCGGCTTTCACGAGTCAGCATTGCTAGCAGCAGTAGTAAGAGCGGTTGATGCTTCTCAAGGTATGACCAAAGAGCAAACTCGTCAGGTTGAACCGGGGATCATCGTTCGTACTATGAGTTTTGAAAAACTCGTGAAAGACCTGGCTGAAGACCACCAGCTATACATGATGGACAAAAAAGGTGACTTTATCCGTGATGCGGAGATTGCTGAAAATCCATGTTTCCTTCTGACTGACCACATTCCTATGCCGAAGAAAAGCTTCAACAGCTTAAAGCGCTTAGGAACTGAGAAAATCAGCTTAGGTCCAAATATGCTTTTTGCTTCTCAATGTGTTGTATTGATCAACAATGAACTGGATATTCGTGGTTTCTAATCACAACAGTCAATAATCGAAAAGAGCTCAACTCAATGGGCTCTTTTTTATTATCCAACTCTTAGTATCAATGGTGTTTTCAATTAGCCAAAGATGAAGCTGTATAGGAAGCCTGCACCCATCGCCATACTTAGGATAACGAATAGGAATGCTGCAATCATTTGGTTCTTGAAGATTGATTTAAGCAGGATAACTTCCGTCAAACTTGCACCTGCACTACCAATAATCAATGCCATTACTGAACCCAACGCCATGCCTTTCTGGACTAGAGCTGCACTTAGTGGGATTACTGCTTCAGCACGAATGTACAGTGGAATACCAATCACGGCTGCTACTGGAATCGCATACCACATACCTTCACCAGCGTACTGTGCAATAAGATCGGTAGGAATGAAGCCGTAGATGAATGAACCAATCGCGATCCCCATCATTAGGTAAGGGAAGACTTGTTTGAAGTCTTTCCAAGTTGAGAACCAAATTCTCATCCAACGGCTAGGTTCTTTCTTCTCTACGATTTCCACCGTCGCGCTTCCATCCGCAGAACAGCATGAAACCGTTACTTGTGGCTCTACTTTTTTAGAATCGCAGCAAGATGTCTCTTTCGCCATTACAGGTGCAGGTTCGCCACATGCACTTGTACCATATGAAGATTCCACTTTAGCCGGTGCTGCTTTCTTAGGAGCAGAGTCACCACAGCTAGTGCGACAGCTTGAAGCTGAACCTGTTGATTCATACGCCTTAGGTTTTACGTAACGCTCAAAGCCAAGTTTCTCAAGTGCGTAACCAGCCACTACAGACACCATCATTGCTACAAGGAAGTAGAACACTGCGACTTGCCAGCCGAAGGTGATCACGAACAAACCAATGATAACCGGGTTCAATAGTGGGCTACCGAATAGGAACACCATCATTGGACCGAAACCCGCTCTTGCACGCAGCAATCCTTTTAGGAAAGGAATGGTCGAACATGAACAGAAAGGTGTAATTGCACCCAATAGTGCTGCAACTACATAACCCTTACCATTACGTGAGCTCAGGATAGATTGAATCTTTTCTGGTGTAAGGAACTCTTGAAGAATCCCAACAATGTAGCTGATCGCTAAGAAAAGGATAATTAACTCTATTGCTAAGAAAGCGAACATATCAAGTGCATCTTTTAGCATTGTTAACATTTCATTGCTCATAATTAACTCCAAACTGGATTGAAGGTCGGGCGCTATGAGAAAAGCAACCAACCCTTTATTTCGAATATTCTCGAATTATAGAAATGAATAGCTCCAGATCAAGAATTATTTCGATAAAAATCGAAATAATTTTCGAAAACACAGCTTTTCAATGACTTACACAGCCACCGTTTTTAAATTTGAATTCGACATATATTTCGACTAACATCGAAATTAAATCTTGAGGAGCTAATATGAACTTAGAAGTCGTTGCGAAAGCACTTAAAGAGTTGGGGCACCCTATTCGCCTCACCATTTATAAGAGTGTCGTTAAAGCTGGCTACCAAGGCATTGCCGTTGGCGGCCTACAAGAAGAGTTAGGCATTCCCGGTTCTACCTTGTCTCACCACATATCAAGCTTGGCGTCTGCGGGCCTAATCAGCCAAAGACGAGAAGGGAGAACTCTATTCTGCGTGGCGGAGTATGAGTGCCTAGAAGGTGTGATTGATTTCTTACAAGACGAGTGTTGCGTAAATGAACAGTGCAACTGATGCACCTTTGAATAGGACACCTTTGAAGCTAGAACAAGCCTGGGCCGAGTATCAGCAAGCATTAAAGTCATTCCTGCACTCAAAGATCAACAATTCTGAGGATGTAGAGACTGGCGACAAGTGTTAATCGTTACATCGAATCCGTTATTTCAATAGGACAAAGCCAGCCATTGATACTGGCTTTGTTGTTTTCATAATCTGCAAATCACTCTTTGCTTAGGCGAATCGAGTGCTTGAGCGAACCGAACTATGCTGCTTCCGCTTTTACCACGGGTTGATAGCGCCCTGGCTTATGGTTCATTGCTAGAATCAAGTTGGTGACTATCGCACCAAGCACAGACAGAAGAACTAATGACACATCAACAATGAACAGAGAAAGCACAACAATCGTGCAGTCCAGTGCCATCTGAACCTTACCGGCTCGAATGCCAAAACGTTCTTGTAAGAACAACGCCAGAATATTGAAGCCACCCAAGCTCATCTTGTGACGGAAAATCACCAGCATGCCGGTACCAATCAAGCCACCACCAAGTAAAGCGGCATACAATGCATGAATTTCGGCAATCTGAATCACGTGATACAAGTGATCCACGGCGAACGAAACAATCGAAACGGCAATAAAGGTATTGATGGTGAAACGCCAGCCCATACGAGTAACCGACAAAATATAGAAAGGCAAGTTAAGCGCGAAGAACACTTGGCCAAAGCTTAGGTCTGTTACTTTGGTAATAAAGATAGCTAAACCAGCCGTGCCTCCGGTGAGCAAACCGACTTGATTGAAAAAGATAACGCCAAGCGATACCAGAGCGCTACCTAAGATCAGTGCCAGTAAGTTTTCGCGAAAATTATGATCTTTATCCATGTGAATGACTCTCCCTGAATCTTTAACATCGCGTTTCAGCAGTTTTGAAACGATTTACGCCCAAATTTACGATGTTTGACAGATAAGTCGAGTGAACAAGCAATGTTGCTTAGTGATTAGTTTGTATATTAGTCTTTACATCCTTGTTAAAACCCAAATTAAACAGATGGTTATAATCCTCTATTTAGACTTCTATTCTTAATTAGATACTTGTTTCTATTAACCAACGAGCTTCAAGTTTTCTCATTTATTGAACACGTTTTGTCCCGATTCCATTCAAGCGACAATCTATGCATAAAACGCATAGACTACATCACAAATGGTCATTTGATACATACCCGACTCATCACTATGATGCGCGACTTCTTACAACATTGAGCGCATGGCAACACCGTATGTTTTCACAATCTCTTTTTGCTCAACTGGCCAGAATGACGCTATGTCTCGTCATTAGTTTGGTTATTGTGCATCACAGTCGGCCATTGATTGATCTCTTGGCTCAGCATGCCGTGAGTAGTGGCTGCCACCAGCAATCAGCGCATGAGCATTCAGGGCACCAACACCACCATGAGATGGCTGACCAACACATGTCAGCGCAAGACCACTCACATCACCACCATTAATTTAAGAGTATTAGAATGAGCATTTTCCGTTTTCCTTTACTGGTATGGCTAGGGATAGGCACACTTATTATCAGTCTAGGGATCAGACAATCATTCGGCATTTTCATGATGCCAATTTCAGAGCATTTCGGCACGGGTCGAGAGTTCTTCAGCTTCGCAATTGCGCTGCAAAATCTATTGTTCGGTATGTTCCAACCTTTTGTGGGGATGGCTGCTGACAAATGGGGAGCAAGACGCATCATTATCGCTGGCGCATGTGCTTACGGTTTGGGTTTACTTCTTACCTCTATTTCTACCGAATCGAGCATGCTTTACGTTTCACTGGGCGCACTCGTTGGCCTTGGATTAAGTGCAACAAGCTATGTGATCGTATTAGGTGCGGTAGCAAAGGTAGTACCCGCAGAGCATGCAGCGAAAGCGTTCGGCTTAACCACGGCTGCTGGTTCATTTGGTATGTTCGCGGTAATTCCCGGAGCTCAATACATGCTGAATGAGTTTGATTGGCAGAGTGCAATGCAAGTCTTTGCCGTACTTTGTTGTTTAATGATCTCTTTTGCGCTATTCATGCGAGCGCCAAAGTCGGCGACGAATAAACCGCTACAAGCAGAGGACAATCAAACATTGAAACAAGCGCTATCTGAGGCGTTCTCGAACAAAAGTTACTGGCTAATTCACGCAGGGTTCTTTGTCTGTGGCTTCCATGTGATGTTCATTGCGACGCACCTACCAAGTTACTTAGCCGACAAAAATCTCCCCGCAAGCAGCGCGGCAATGGCACTGGCTTATGTGGGTATTTTCAACATCTTCGGATCTTACTTTTGGGGAGTGATGGGCGATAAGTTCAGTAAGCGTCACGTAATGTCGGCACTGTACTTAATTCGGACTGTCGTTATCGGTGCATTTGTAACGTTACCTGTAACGGAAGCAACCGCGGCTATCTTCGGTGCGGCAATTGGTTTCTGCTGGTTGGGTACAGTACCGCTAACTTCTGGCTTAGTTCGTCAGATCTTCGGTGCACGTTACCTGTCAACGTTGTACGGTTTGGTGTTCTTTACTCACCAAGTGGGTAGTTTCTTAGGTGCTTGGGTTGGCGGTCGTATTTACGATTACTACGGTTCTTACGAGCCAATTTGGTGGTCAACGGTGGTACTGGCATTTGCAGCAGCACTTATCCATTTGCCTATCAACGACAAACCGATTGAACGACTGAAATTGGCAATGGCTTAACGTTTTATGCTAACTCCCCCACTAGCGTAAACTACAAGTCGTTCCAATAAAGCGAGTGAGTATTGAAAGGAGGCATCCTGAGATACACACTCGCTTTTTTTGGTGTCGCTATAATTGAGTTTATAGCTAGCGAAACTTGCATCAACCTCACTCAATAATAAGACTATTGTTTTGGTTTTCATTTATAGTATCCACCCGCTCCTTTAAAACTAATCCGCAGGCTTATGGAATACATAGATCAGACCGTCCTTATCGCAATGGCACTCATTTTTGTCGGCTCGTTTGTGCAAACCGCAATCGGCTTTGGTTTGGCCATTGTTGCAGCCCCACTGCTGTTTTTGGTCTCTCCAGACTATGTACCTGCACCTATCTGTTTAGTTGGGCTGTTTATCTCGTTATTCAACGCTTTTAAACATCGAGCGAATATCTCGATTGGCGGATTAAAAATCGCATTGCTGGGGCGTATTCCTGGCTCATTGGCAGGCGGTGCTTTGTTGGTGATGGTTTCAACAAGCTTACTATCACTTTGGCTAGGCTTATTGGTGGTATTTGCTGTGATTGTTAGCCTTCTGCCATTTAGACTTGAACCAACCCCTACTAAGATGGGCATTGCGGGGTTCTTCTCTGGATTCTTTGGCACCAGCTCGGGTATTGGTGGTCCACCGATGGCACTGCTGCTCCAACACCAAGATGCCAATCAGCTTCGTGGTAACCTTTCTGCGTTTTTCGTGTTTAGTTCGATCATCTCGTTACTGGTACAGATCCCGATTGGCTTCTTCACCGTGCACCATCTAATCATTACTATCCCTTTGCTGCCTGCGGCTTGGTTGGGTTATAAAGTGGCATTGATGACAACACAAAGCATCCCTAAAGAGAAGATACGCATTGGTTCATTACTGCTATGTTCTATCAGTGGCTTTACCGCAATCTGGCAGGGTTTAGCTGGCTAGTTATTGGCGATAAAGACCGGAAAAGACATCTTAAAACCAACACAGATCAAACACCCAATAGATACTAGGACGTTCTATGACTTACGACGAATTCAATGCATTCTGCGAGTCACTGCCTGCAACCCGTTATGTGATGCAGTGGAATAACTCGCACGTTTGGAAAGTGGGTGGCAAGGTGTTTGCGATTGGTGGTTGGGGACCGAAAAATGAGCCTGCGTTTATCTTTAAGGCATCCGACCAAAATTTCGACTTTCTCAAAGAAGAGTCAGGCTATAAACCCGCGCCCTACTTTGCTTCGCGTGGCATGAAATGGATTCAGCTTTTTGCGAGCACACCAGACAAAGATGAAGAACTGAGATACTACCTCACTGAATCACACCGAATAGTGTCTTTAGGGCTAACCAAAAAGAAACAAGCAGAACTCGGGCTCAATCAATAACGAGAGTGTCAGCTTGTCATCGGCTATCCAATATTATATTAACGTTTTAAAATTCAGGCGGATCTTAAGAACTTAGGGAGTAAAGGTTCGATTTTTTGTGTTGGTACTATTGGCACCAGCAGATAAATTAAAGCGGCAAAGGCTATCGATCCGGCTAAGTCTTCTGGACGATGCATACCAAGCCAAACTCGGCTATAAGCGACACCACCGGCCCATACCAATAGGCCTCCAACCGCATAAAAACGCTTTGCTTCTATAAACACACCACCAAAAAACGCCAAACAAACACCAACGAAAATCATGTGTCCAGATGGGAAAGAGTAGTCCGTCTCCCCCAGCCAATGACGGGTTCGCCATTCACTGACCTTATCTTGTACAGATTCAATGGCTGCGTTTTTCTCAGCCAATGGCAGCTCATAAAATGACTCAGGTGTTTTAACCACGTCCTGCGCAACCAAATACTCAGAATAAGGACGCGGGCTTTCAGTTGAGTGCTTTAAGACGGTTTTAGCCGCGAAACTAAGAACCAGTAACAGGCCGAACTGCAGACCGAGGCTCACTAACTTAGCGTTGGAAAACCTGAGTGTAAGCAGCAATAAAGACAGAACCGCTAATGTGATTAAGAATCCTTGATTGCCCGCTGAATAAGTCACAAAAGTCATGAAGGCGCCATAGAAAGGCAAAACCGAGCTGCCAAAGTCAGAGGTCGCCCCAAAGATCAAAAATGGTACTAGAGAATATAAACTTAGAACGAGCAGTAATAAGCCTTTGGATTTGTTACGAAAAAGAGAGGTCATAGCTAAGATCTTTTAAGAAAAGTAGTCGAATGCTATCGTAGCTTACCATTTCCAATATCAATTTTGTGTCAAAATAGTCAACGAGCCGTCATGCTATAACCATAGCAAATCCTCGAAGCAGCCGTAATATTCACCTTACAAATACTCGAATCAAACACAGCCAATCCAAATCTAAATCTTCTTGGTAACATTGTGATGATAAAGTGAACATTTGCTAAGTGATCAATACATAATCTGAAAAACTTTACTGTCAGTCCTTTAAATCCACTATTGAAAGGATTACCATCTGACGTGCTTTCAAAGCTAAATAGATTATTAATTTTTATTCTCAGGGCGGGGCGAAATTCCCCACCGGCGGTATGTCCTTAGTAAAATCAATCTAAAGATAAGCCCGCGAGCGCTCGATTCGTCGAGGTCAGCAGATCTGGTGAGATACCAGAGCCGACGGTCATAGTCCGGATGAGAGAGGATGGAAACACACGTGTTTAAGTTAAAAGGTACGCCTATTTATGGTGTTAAAACCTTCAACTCAAACGCGTGCAATTCGTTTTGGATTAAACCACAATGAGCTAAAGCCCACTGGTAATGAGTTGGCTTTGTTGTGCTCGGTTGAGATCCCTCATACAGCCCTGATTCTGGTGATATTTTAGGAGTTTAACCATGAATCAGTCTTCACTACTAGCCGAATTTGGCGAACCAATCACTCGCGTTGAAAATGCACTGCAAGCGCTACGCGAAGGTCGTGGCGTACTTTTACTTGACGATGAAGATCGTGAGAACGAAGGCGACATCATCTACTCAGTAGAACACCTAACCAATGCTCAAATGGCGCTGATGATCCGCGAATGCAGTGGCATTGTGTGCCTGTGTCTAACAGACGAGCAAGCAAACCAACTCGAACTGCCACCTATGGTTGTTGACAACAACAGCGCCAACCAAACTGCGTTTACGGTCACTATCGAAGCAAAAGTGGGCGTCACAACCGGTGTTTCAGCCGCTGACCGTGTCACAACGATTAAGACTGCTGCAAACCCAACGGCTAAGCCTACAGACCTTGCTCGCCCAGGCCACGTATTCCCACTGCGCGCGCGTAAAGGTGGCGTACTTGCTCGCCGTGGTCACACAGAAGGTACCGTGGATCTGATGCAAATGGCCGGCCTTCAATCGGCAGGTGTACTGTGTGAAGTAACAAACCCAGACGGCACGATGGCAAAAGCACCAGAGATCGTGGCTTTCGGTAAACTGCACAACATGCCAGTACTGACCATTGAAGATATGGTGATGTACCGTACTGAATTTGACCTTAAGCTTGCGTAACGTTTAATCCTCAATGCTAAGCACTTAGCATTGAAGGCCACTAAACTTAGAAATACAGATTAAAAGGCCTCACTCTTACTACTTTTTCTCGTTAAAAGTAGATAAAGAGTGAGGCCTTTTTAATTTCTATATTTTGAGACGAGCTAGCGAGCAATCGCCGATATCGGTCTACTTATTGATACCGGCTCAACCCATCTCTTAAAAAAGAATGGCTTCTCAAAAAATCTTGCAAAATATAAGAAACATTCACTTGAATGGTGAAGTTATGCACCAACATTGACCACCCATAATCGTACTAAAAACATAACCAACTGAAATATGACATTTATTTACTTTGGCACAATGTCTGCACTACCACTAAGTCGGTATACAAATATTAGGAGTTGAATATGTTTGTAGTTATTTCAGTTGGGTTGTCTCTATTAGTACTTGTGGCCCTGTATCATTTCTCAAGGAAGAGACAAACCGCGCTATCACACA
This sequence comes from Vibrio artabrorum, assembly GCF_024347295.1. Lineage (NCBI taxonomy): Bacteria > Pseudomonadati > Pseudomonadota > Gammaproteobacteria > Vibrionales > Vibrionaceae > Vibrio > Vibrio artabrorum. The sequence goes on from NZ_AP025459.1 coordinate 157,731, forward strand.
GGTTTGAAACCCTAGTTCTCCTTAGAGAGTTATTGTTGTTATCACGTAAACATCGCGCGGCAACGCATTACGCTCTGACTTATAAATTATCTAGCGACTCGATTCGTAAAGTGAACGAGATTTACGACAACATACTTGAGGTATCTGAGCTGCTTCAATCTCATGTCTCATTCGATAGTCGTCCTATGTATCGTATCTATCACCTAAAGCTCATCGCCATGCACAGTGACTGGCAAAACCGTAGCTTGGTACGTAACCAATCGATTCATGGAAAAACCATTCGCCATAGCATGTTCTTGATGGATGAAGTGATGATCATCTGGCTGATTCAGTCTGAGCGAGAAGATATGAGCCGAGAATATCACGTGCATTGGCAACAGGTATTAGATTGCATGGAGATCCTGACCAAATTAAGAATGTGTATCCCTGGAATAGAAAAAGCCGATATAGAAAATCCCGAGGAGTATTTGAGATTCAAGTTCTACGCATCTCAAATGCACCGTAAACTCAACCAATTGTCGATTATCTGTCCAATCAGCAGCGGGGCGCCGATTTTCACGCGATCTATGCATACACTCACAGAGATTGCATCGAGCCACCAAGTCGTTCAGCCCACAGGTAACCTATACGAACTCACCAGTGATATCTCTAGTGTCGTGTCACAAGTCTACGACCAAGTATTATCCGATATCACCAAAAACTTTTATCAGCCTTTACCTGACATCAACGATAAGGCGATAAGCACCCGATTATCCGTACATAAATACGTGTAAAAGACTTCGTGAGAGGAGAGCGTGCTGGAACTCTGAATTATTGAGTTCAAATCCGATATCACCATTGATATCGGATTTTTGTATTTATGAACTTTTAAAATTCTATCGCTATGTATCATTGCCTATGAAGTTTCAAACATCGCCAGACTTGATGTCGCTAGACCAAGCTTCTGCCGTAAAATCAATGAACTGACGAACAGCAGGTAGCTGATAACTGCGAGATAAATACACCGCCCAAAGCACACTACTTGGTGAAACAAAATCATCTAAAACTCGTTTCAATTTGCCATCAGAAATCAGTGGATTGGCCAGGTCACAGGGTAATCGAACAACCCCTTTTCCATGCTGTGCCGCGCGGGTTAATACCCCAACATCGTTTGCCTTAATGGTCCCAGAGACCTCAACCGAAAAGTGCTGATTATCCTTAACGAAATCCCACTTAGAGACACTCAAATGACGAAAGCAATTGTGCTGTCGAAGCTCTTCGACCGTTTTAGGTTCACCATGTTTGTCTAAATAAGCTTGCGATGCACACACCACCGAATCAATTTCCATTAACTTACGAGCAATCAAGCTATCGTCAGGTTGATCGGTATAACGCAGCGCAATATCGATTCTGTCATCCACCAGCTGAGCAAAACGGTCAGAAGCAAACAATTCGACCGTGATATTGGGATGAAGCTCTGTGAACTGTTCAACCACATCCAACAACATGTGCTGAGTCAAACCAATGGGTGCAGCAATTCGAATCACACCTGAAAGAGTATCGGTTTGATTAAGTGTGCTCACTTCTAGCTCCGCCGTTTCGTGGAGTATTTTCTCGCAGCGCTGTAAGGCCATTTCCCCAGCTGCCGTCAAACTCACCTTACGAGTGGTTCTGTGCAACAACCTTTGTTTTAACCACCCTTCGATCTCTTGAACATGACGTGAAACCTGTAAGCGGCTCATGTCCAAATGCTCTGCCGCTTGAGTAAAGCTGGCACAATTTGCGACTTCAACAAAGCTACGCATCGCCGTCAACCTATCCATCACACTTTCCCTTATCCATTGAACCAAGCCTATTAGGTAACTATATAGATACAATCTACATCATTTTATGATATTTATCGCAACATAGTGATCTATTAGACTGCAGTGGCTGTCGAGAAACAGACTCAATAAATCAGATAATTGGAGAGACATTATGAAAATTGCAGTATTAGGCGCATCAGGTTGGATTGGTAGTCACATCGCTCAAGAAGCTCAAGCTCGCGGACATGAAGTTGTTGCTGTTGTAAGAGATGCAAGCCGTGTAGAAATCAGCGATGTTGAGGTTCGTTCATTTGATTTACAAGATGACGCAGCCAGTCTAGCGACGGCTTTCTCAGGCGTTGATGCGGTTATTGCTTCGATTGGCGGACGTGCTCTAGGCAATCACGACATCGTAAAAAGCACTGCAACTAAGCTGCTTGATACACTGCCAAGCATTGGTATCGAACGTCTACTTTGGGTAGGTGGTGCGGGGTCACTAGAAGTAGCGCCAAACGTACCGTTAGTTACCGTTCCGGCCTTTCCCGCAGAGCATAAAAACGAAGCGCTAGCACAAGGTGAAGCGCTTGAAGTGTTCAAACAGTCTAACAGCGAGGTTAACTGGACGTTCATTAGCCCAGCAGCAGAAATCTTCCCGGGCGAGAAACTATCAACCTACCGTACAGGTGGCGACCAACTGCTAACCGACCAAGATGGCAACAGCAAAATATCCGTTAGCGATTACGCTATTGCGATGATTGATGAACTCGAAGCTGGCAAGTTCCCACGCCAACGTATTGGTGTCGCTTACTAATGCTCTCATGAATAAAAAGTAATCCCACATAAGTAATAGAAAGTTAAAAAGCCGCTGACTTTTAGTCAGCGGCTTTCTGTTTTGTTCATCGTGATAGTCATCATGTTAGTGGTAGATGCCCTGTTTTCACTAAGATAACCGTCTCTTCTTCTACATAAGGGAAATGCTCGCTCATGTGTGGGCTGCGCAGCCATGTACGTTTTGGATACTCGCCATGTTCGTCTTTAAAGGTACCAGACAACACGAAGATCTCTTCACCACCAAAATGACGGTGTGGCTGAAAACGTTCGCCAACCGGCCACTTCACTAACGCGACATGCTCGTGTTCGAACTCATGCAGTGGCATCACTTGTAAGCCGCCAATACCCGGAAGCCACTCTGTTTCTAGAGTATTGATGCGAACTTGAGCCAAGTCTCTCGCGTCAAACTGGTTGAGCTTAACCAAGATCGTACAGCCATCCTTGCTTGATGGCGAATGCGCGCTGCCCGGCGGATTACGGATATAAGTGCCAGCAGGGAAGTCACCGGTTTCATCTGAGAACACACCGTCTAATACGAAGATCTCTTCGCCTTGTGGGTGTGGATGCTCAGAAAACGAAGATTCAGGATCGTACTTCACCACGCTGGTCGTGTGGCCCGACTCTTTCTCTTCTCTTTCTAACGGCTTACGCCATACCCCTTTGGCTGGGCTTGCGACCCAATCTAACGGTTCGGTTTCTATAACCAGTCTCTTTGAAAAATCCATGTTGAACATAATGGCGACCTTACTCTTGTTATCGTTTTAGTTATTATTGTTGCCTTTCTTGTTTCTATTTTACGCGAATACTGATCAAGGAGGCCATCTCGCTGCAATTTTGCTTACGCGACAGCCACCACCTAAAAAGAAGCCTAATTAATTGCGGCCAGCAATCACACCACCATCAACATCCCAGATTGCGCCTGTTACCCAATCTGCACTGTCTGACAGTAAGAAAGAGATGCTATTGGCGATGTCTTCCGGCAAACCAACTCGACCAATCGGGTGGAACGCATTGAAACCTTCTAGCGCTTGATCCACTTCTTCAGGTTTGATGAAAGATTCGTAAATCGGCGTTTTAACCACGGCCGGAGACACCGCATTCACACGAATGTTATGCTCAGCCAGTTCCATTGCCATGTGTTGTGTTAATGCGTGCAGGCCAGCTTTAGCCATTGAATAGGCAGAAGATGGCGTCGCTTTGATTGCTTGCTTCGCCCACATAGAGCCAACGTTAACTACACTGCCGCCGCCATTCTTGATCATCAACTTACTTATCGCTTGAGTGATGAAGAAGGTAGCTTTATTCAGCTGCATGTACTGCTCGTAATCAGACTCTTGGTGCTCAATAAACGCTTTAGGGTTGAAGTAACCCGCAGCATTCACTAGGTAACCAATACCTTCTTCGAGCGACTCTAAATGCGCAATAAGACGAGACACACTTGCATCATCATAAAGGTTAGCTTGCCAGCCCGAAGCGTGACCGAGCGATTGCAGCTCTGACACCGCTTTATCTAACTTAGTTGGGTTATTGCCGACCACCAACACATGGATATTTTGAGCGACTAACTGCTTCGCGGTTTCAAAGCCCATACCACTTGTGCCACCGATTACGACTGCAATACCATTTTTAGTGAAGTTCATTTTGTTATCTCCTAAGTCATGTGAACGTGGTAATCTTAGGCTTTGAACTAACACTATGAATAGTAAGTACAAATCGGTTAGGTAGGTACTTATTGGTACATCTTTATGAAAACTCAGGAAAACTTTTTTTCAAGAAAATCAGCACCAGAGCGCTCAGCTCGCATGGTCGAAACCATCTACGGCTGTAAATGGTCGCTAACGGTTTACCAATTACTGGCAAATGGCATTAATCGCCCTGGTGAAATGGTGCGCTCGGTCGAAGGGTTATCGACCAAGGTATTGAATGAATGCTTGAAGCGAAATGTGGAGTTTGGGATTTTAGATAAACAAACGTTCAACGAACTGCCACCAAGAGTTGAATACCAAGTGACGCCGTTCGGCGAGAAGTTCTTGTTGATTCTAGAGCAGTTGGAAAACCTACAAAACGAAATCGACGAGATGTAAGCCCAAGCAAATCCGCTCTATTGCAAACAATGGACAGCACGCACTATTTAGCTGACTGGCATTTGCTCAAAACGGCCTTTGACAAAATCAATGAAGGTTCGAATTCGGCTCGGTTGATAGCGGTCTCGATGATAGATCGCTGAAAAATCCACTTTCGGTACGACCCACTCATCAAACACCTGCACCAGTTGCCCTTCGTTGAGCTCTTGCAAGCAATAGATGGTTGGTACACGAATAATTCCGTTGCCCGACTTCGCGCCCTGCACCAATACTCGGCCATTCTTACATTGCAATCTGCCCGTCACATGCACATCGACCGCTTTCTTGGTATCGTCCAAAGCTTGAAAACTCCACTTCCGCACTGACCCCGTTAAGCAATCATGGTGGATGAGGTCTTTGGGGTGACTAGGCTTTCCTTTACGAGTGAAATACTCTGGGCTCGCGAGTGTTCCCATTTCGATATCCAATAACTTTCTCGCGATAAAGCCCGCATCGTCAAGACTTCCCATACGAAAAGCGATATCAAACGCGTCTTCAATCAAGTCGACTCGGTGACTACTGAAATCAAGACTGATGCTGATGTCTGGGTAGAGCTGCATAAACTCATTCACTAGATCCGCAATGATCACCTCGCCCAGATAACCGCCGACACAGTTTACTTTTATGTCACCGCGCACCTCTTCGACATCATCGACAGCAGCAATCAGCGCTTGGTCGATATTATCGAGGGCTTGTTCACATCTCGCGTACAGATCTTGCCCTGCGTGCGTCAGCCTCAAGGTTCGAGTGGTGCGGATAAACAGTGTCACGCCCATCTGCTTCTCGAGGCTACTCACTTGACGTGATACGTGGGACCGCGACACATCCAACTCCTCCGCCGCTTTGGTGAAATTACCTAAACGAGCGATCAGCACGAAAGAACGAATATCAGACAGGTTAATTTGGTTGAGCATAGTCGCCAGCTTACGAATGAAGTTATGAGATAGACGCTTTTATTGTTGCACCACAGCAAAAGTGTTTCAAGTAAAGTGCTATATATCAACAATGCTCTTTTCCTTACTATACCTCCATCGCAACGAAGCAAGGCAACAAGCACTTGATTCGCATGCACTTAAACAATACGTCGTAGCCAACCGACGCAATAAAAGTACAAAGGAAATAAAATGAAAAAACTAATCGTAATTACAGGTGCAAGCTCTGGTATTGGTGAAGCAATCGCTCGTCGTCTAAGTGATGAAGGCCACCCTCTGCTACTTTTAGCTCGTCGTATTGACCGCCTTGAAGCGCTGAACCTACCGAACTCTCTATCAGTAAAAGTAGACGTAACAGACAAAGCGTCTTTTGATGCAGCCATCGCACAAGGTGAAGAGAAGTTTGGCCCTGTCGATGCGCTTATCAACAACGCGGGCGCAATGCTTCTTGGTCAAATCGATACTCAAGACGCACAAGAGTGGAAGACAATGTTCGATGTGAATGTGATTGGTCTTCTAAACGGCATGCAGTCTGTACTTGCTCCGATGATGGAACGCAACACAGGTACTATCATCAACATCAGCTCTATCGCAGGTAAGAAAACATTCCCAAGCCACGCAGCTTACTGTGGTACTAAATTCGCGGTTCACGCGATTTCTGAAAACGTTCGTGAAGAAGTGGCGGCTTCAAACGTTCGTGTTACCACTATCGCACCGGGGGCTGTAGAAACTGAGCTTCTGTCTCACACGACCTCTCAAGAGATCAAAGACGGTTACGATTCTTGGAAAGAAGACATGGGCGGCGTATTGGCAGCTGACGATATTGCTCGCGCGGTATCATTCGCTTACCAACAACCACAGAACGTATGTATCCGTGAGATTGCTCTAGCACCAACTAAGCAACAGCCATAGCAACGAATTATCACCCGTATATTTTTGATGCATAAATAGAAAGCGCCACTACTTATTCAGTCGTGGCGCTTTGGTTTTGGGCGATTTGGATCAAAATAGAGCAAGCCAACATCTCCCACGCATCTATTTGGTGCAGCCCTACAATAATCAATCGCGCCTCGTATAATATTCAATGAGTTACATTTGGCTTAGGGCTTGCAAGTCTATCTTCATAATCATAAATACATTGAGGTTCTGACTATGCAAGACACTCTAACGATCGTTCTGGCCGGCGGTGTTGGCTCTCGGCTTTCTCCCCTCACCGATAACCGCGCAAAACCGGCGGTACCCTTTGGTGGCAAATATCGAATCATCGATTTCACGCTCGCAAACTGCTTACACTCTGGGCTACGCCAAATTTTGGTGCTAACTCAGTACAAATCTCACTCTTTGCAAAAACATTTGAGAGATGGTTGGTCGGTGCTTAACCCCGAGCTCGGCGAATACATCACCAATGTTCCACCACAAATGCGAACCGGTGATAGTTGGTATAGCGGGACTGCGGATGCAATTTACCAAAACTTATATCTACTTTCTCGCAGTGAAGCCAAGCATGTGGTGGTGTTATCTGGCGACCATATCTATCGTATGGATTACGCACCAATGCTCAAACAACATAAGCAGAATGAATCCGACTTAACCGTGGCGTGCATGGAGGTTTCGATTGACGAAGCCAAAGAGTTTGGGGTGATGGAGATAGACGAATCTCTTCATATCAATAACTTTACCGAGAAACCGCGTTATCCCGCTTGTGTACCCGGCAGACCGACCCGAAGCATGGCTTCAATGGGGATTTATATCTTTGATAAAGCGATACTGACCCAAGCACTATTAGATGATGCGGAAGACCCAAATTCAAGTCATGACTTTGGCAAAGATATTATTCCTAAATTGGTCAGCAACAACCGAGTTTACGCTTACAAGTTTGGCGACGAAGAAGGTCGAGTAACACAAGACGCCTATTGGAGAGATGTGGGTACCATCGACTCCTATTACCAATCCAACATGGACTTATTGCACCCAACACCACCAATTGACTTATACCAGCCTGACTGGGCGATTCGTACCTACGATCCACAACTGCCTCCCGCGCGCACCATCGCTTCGGTAGAAGGAAACCAAGGGATATTCATCAACTCAATGATTGCCAATGGCGTTGTGATTGAAGGCGGTTCGGCACAAAACTCTATTTTTTTTCCTAAGGTAAAAGTCAATAATGCCGCGATTGTGATTGATAGCATTTTGTTCGAAGATGTTGAGATTGGGCAAAACTGCCATATTCAAAATTGCATCATAGATAAGAACGTTAAGGTACCTGCTGGGACCCAAATAGGCCTCGATAGCCTTGCTGACGCCAAACGCTTCCACATATCGAAACAAGGCGTCATCGTGGTCCCTTCTTGTTACGAATTTAGTAAATCCTAACCGTCAATAAGACAGAATTAATCGACCAGAAGGCTACCCACGTTACCCTTTTCACAGCTTATTATTCATGATTGATCACTCGCTCTTTACCAATAAAAAAAGCGCGCTGCAAAAACAGCGCGCTTTTTTTAAAGCTATCGGTAGGTACTTTCAGCAATAGATAAGTACTTTAAGCAATAGGTAAGTACGTTAAGCAATAGATCGCTACTTAGGTGCTAACTCATAGTTTTCTTGCATTTCTTGAGGGGCAATGCCGTACTCATAATCCGCTAAAAAGCCATCTTTATACACTCTCATGCCCTTCTCGTCCCAGCTCACTTTAATCATTGCAGTACTTCCGTCTTCACTTCCTAGCAACTTCAGCATGTCAGCATCGATCTTAATCGCTTTAATTGTTTTGATACGCTTAAACGGCTTAAATTCTGTGGTTGATGTTGGCAGTGAGCCATAGCTGCTGATCCACGTCTCTTTAGGTACCAACCATTGATTAAAAACGTCATCCACAATCGGATTCGGCATGCTCGCGATGACAACGCCATCGGTCATGACATTGCTCGTCTCGAGGCTATACCCACCCTTTCCGTCTGCGACATAAGTTGGGAAATCAGCACCAATTTCAGACGCTGCTGGCAAACGACCGAGGGTAACCGACTTCTTAACATAAAGATCTGCGGTTTCAAATTTCTTCATGATCTCTGGAATTTTCTGAAATTCAACAGGTGCAGCAAAGGCATTAAAAGTGAAAGATAAAGAGAGAGAGGCTACGATTGCAGCTAATTTAAAAGACATTTTCATAATAAAGAGTCCAAGTTTAATGTAGTAATTAGAGTATCCCGTACTAATATAAATCTCAATAAATGAATTACGCTTCTCTATGCTAGCTAAAGAGGCTTTATGGATTTTTAACGAGAATAGGACTATACACTGACGCTTTATTAGAGCCAAAAAGTTAGGGCAATAAAAACCGTATATACAGGGAGATTAGAACACAACTGTAAGAATGGAGGATTTTTAAACAGAGATTGAAAACACGAAACATAATATGTGATCGGTTGTTCAGACTTTCAAGGGACAACCAATAGATTATTTGATAACACTGAAGTCAATCACACATGTGAACTTCCACTATTGGTTAATCTATCTGATGTTTGCTACTTTTAAATGACACAGTCATTGGAAAGGTATGATTTATGAAAATAAATATTCAAACACATCATGTATCAATTAACGACGAGTCACGCAAAGACATCGAAGGTAAATTCGAGAAGATATCTAACCATTTCCCATCACTGATCAGCTGCGACATCATCATAACCAAAGAACACGGTCAACATCAGATTGAAGTATTCACCAACTACGAAGGTGTAAGAGTAAACGCAAAATCTACGGATGATGTAATGTACCCCGCTATCGCTGCAGCACTTAAGAAATTGGAAGCTGGCCTAAGTAACCGCAAGGGACAATTAAAATCCGACCTACACGAGAAACCAACCAGTACGAAGCCAGAAATTGCTTCGGATATCATCCAAGAGATGAAGTTGGTATAACGCCACAGTAGATGCGCGCTAACAAATAGCAAAGCACAAGAATTACAAAGCCAGCACAATGTTGCTGGCTTTTTCCTTTCCTGCTTGTCCTAAATCACTGACAACACAATATAGCTCAACTCAATAGGCATCGATGATAAGTTCGTTGACGACTAGCTTGTAACAAGGATGATGCCTATTTCAGATGGCTCATATTCTATCTCAGGCCTGATTTGAAGGGCTTAAAGAATAATCATCCCATCTCGATAAGTCAGTGCAGGAGAAACATCTTGCCCAAGCAACACCGGACCATCAAGGTCGACAACCTCAGACTGAACCGCGATAGGTAGCGCTGCACGCATAGCCAATGATGTACCAAGCATGCAACCCGACATTAGGGTGAACCCGAGCCTTTGCGCTTCTTCTGCAAGTACGAGGGCCTCTGTCAGTCCTCCCGTTTTATCTAACTTGATGTTCACCATTTCATACTTACCCAACAATGATGATAATTGTGAAGTAGTATGACAGCTTTCATCAGCACACAATGGGATAGGGTGTTTAATGTGCGCCAATGATGCATCGTGATCTTGCGGTAAAGGTTGTTCAATCATTGCGATATCAAACTCTGTCAGTTGAATAAACAACTCTTCGAGATTGATCCCTGTCCACGCTTCATTCGCATCTAATACAATTTTAACCTTTGGTGCCGCTTCTCTGACAGCTCGAACGCGCTCGACAATAAGATCCTGATCAAGCTTCACTTTCAGTAGTTTGGCACCGTTCGCGACATAATCTCTAGCCTGTTTTGCCATAGCTTCTACAGTACCAATGGAGACCGTCATCGCGGTAATGATTTGAGCCGGTAGCTCAAACATACTATTTGGGAACTGTTGGTTATTTTGCTTGGCTTCCAAATCCCAAAGCGCACAGTCGACGGCATTACGTGCCGCTCCACCAGCTAATAAAGACTGAAGCTGATCTCTGAGCTCTTCAGGATCAGTCATACCTCGCTCAAAGGCGGCTTCAAGTGAACTGGCAGCTTGTTGAATCTGCGCTAGCACTGACTCCGACGACTCACCATATCTTGGGTAAGGCGTACACTCCCCTTGAGCTCGTTTACCATTATGTTCAATATAAACACGAACGACATGACACTCTGTTCGGCTACCTCGAGATATACGAAAAGGCGTTTGCATCGCGATAGTAATAGGTTCTGCTGTAATCTTCATAATTTAACTCGGTTGATGTTCGCTTTGACAAATGGAAATAGAAAATGATGAGGTCGTTAAAGTGAATGTCACAAATGTTCGAACTTTAATTGTACATTCAAATACACACAATTTAAGTCATAGAACTTAGGTCAATTGCCGATTGGGTTGTTTTTAATAACAACACTTCAATTTTAGGCTGGAGTAGTGCCGACCAAGCTTGGTATGCCTGAGCATTCAAGTGCAAATCATCACAACTGTATCTATTCGATAATAATTGGTTAGGGGCTAGCACCTTGTTTACATCTAAAAACTCAATCTCATGCTGTTCACAATAGGCTTGTAACCTTTGATTGAGCAGTGAAACCTGAACATTCAACCCCTGCAGCCTACACCCTACGTACAATGTAGATTGAACAAGAATTGAAATGCCTTGAACTCGCCATGTGGTCAGTATCTCAATATAATTCTGATAGATATGATCGACACTGTAGCCTTGTGCAAGATCATTGATCCCTGCCATAAAACATACGAGCTTTGGCTTCACGTTCAAAGTGGTATCGATACGGCTTAGCATGCCGGCCGTCGTGTCACCAGCAAGGCCACGATTCACCATGGAGATCTCTCGGAAAATATCAGCCCAGGGTGCCCACTCGGTGATCGAGTCACCAAACATCACTAAGTCAACACTCGGGGAGAAATGGCGATGATTGTCTGATGCCATGATGTAACGGCTCATACTATGACCTCGTTGCTGAATCTCAGATTGAATTGCGACCGACTTGAGAATTTCGCTGTCCGGCGTGGTGCGATCAAATTGAGCCAATAACGCTTCGATGTGAGGCTTAAAAGGGCTGAGACGTGTATCGAGGTGGTGGTGCTCTTTAAGGGAAGATAACCTCTCTAATAAAGTGTATAGAGACTGGGTTTGCCCCACTTCCTGGAATAACTGATATAAATCGAGGACAGGATGCTGTTGCAGTGCAGCAAGTAATTGCTCGTCTTCCATGGTGTTATCTAACCCTTCAATGGTCTGCTGATGGACTCAAGATAATATCCGATTACGTGTGGGATAGATAACACCAGAAGCGGTAAATTACTTTTCTGTAACTAATAGATGATTACGGTTATCACGGCTTTTTTTAATCAGCTCATTGCTCTCATCCATGTCATCAGATTTGGCAAGGCGATCGTAAAGCAGAACGTTCACACTCGCAGCTAAGTTCATACAGCCAACCGTTGGCACATAAACAACATGGTCAGCTCGATTAGCGACATCTTGAGAAATAGAACCGTCTTCTGGCCCAAAGATATAGATCGCGTTTTCCGGATGTTTAAAACGTGGCAGTGGCGTTGCACCTTCAGCCAACTCCACACATACGATCTTGGTTTCTGAATCAAGGTTATCTAAAAACGACTCTACGCCTATCAGTGGGATAGTGCGTGCTGCACTTTTAGTATCGGTGTGAAATTTAGCCGCCTTTTCGTAGCGTTGCCCTGTGTATTTAACTTCGTCGACTTGGTAGCAACCAGCCGCACGCATAACCGCCCCTACGTTTGTCGGGCTCTTTGGGTTAGTTAAACCAATAGTGACATGGCTTTTGTTCATGGGTCTTTCTCACTTAACGAATAGACATAGCTGGGTGCTATAAAGCGTGGCATTCTACCAAAGCAACAGCAAATACCAAAGCATCGAAAACGACTTCCTATAACGCCCCTCCCCCTGAAAACCTAAGTCGTTCAAAGCGAACACCTAAGCATATCCAGTTTGTCAACAACACGTTCAATATTGCATCCATATCGAAAAAATGACACTGAACCTCTCAAGAAGCTGAAAATGGCACGAAAGCCTAGATCGCTCCCAACTGCTCAGACAGGAAATCGACTAACAGGCGAACCTTTGAAGACAAGTTACGGTTTTGCGGATAAAGCGCCCAGATCCCCTCTTTATCATCTCGATAATCGGACAGCACCTCAACCAACTCCCCGGATTCTAAATCTTCACTCACATAGTATTCCGGTAATTGCACCAAACCAATGCTCTGCTTCGCCGCATCCAACAAGGCCAAGCCACTATTGCATTTGATACGTCCAGTGACACGAACCGAACGAGGGCGACCATTTTCTTTGAAACGCCAATGCTCGAAACCACCAACCAAACATGGGTGATTGCTCAGTTCAGAGAGTGTATGAGGCTCCCCATAGCGCTCAATATATTCGGGGCTTGCACATACATAGAGCTGTCGTTGGGAAAGCTTCTTTGCGACTAAACTTGAATCTTCTAGCCGGCCAAGGCGAATTGCGACATCAACACCTGAGTCAATAAGATCGAGCCTTTGATTGGTCAACATCAGCTCAAGTTCCACCTGCGGGTAGCGCTTTAAAAACTGGTGAAGAAGTGGCGCGAGTTGCCGCTCACCATAGGTTACAGGGGCTGTGACTTTCAGTAGGCCTTTAGGTGTAGATTGCATCTGCGTGACCGCAAGCTCTGCCATTTCTAAACCTTCAACCAACAACTTACATTGCTGATAATAGAGTTGCCCGGCCTCTGTTAGCGAGACCTTACGAGTTGTTCGATTTAGCAATTTCACCGCTAAGCGTTCTTCCAGATTCGCCACTCTACGACTGATTTGAGCTACTGATGTCGTGAGTTTCTGCGCGGCACCAGTAAAGCTTTCACGCTCTGCGACTGCAACAAACTCACTGACTCCTTCCCAATTGGCCATACCTTTATCCTATGCTAAACCGGTTACCTCGACAGTGTATTGAAGTTATAAAATACTGTCACCTTACTTGATGTGCTCTGCGGATAAACCAACACGGCTCGACCAATGCATATAATGGTTCTCAACGCTGAGCACCATTTTTACCATTGACATAGTGCTTTCGGTAAAGAAAGGGCAATCTTATCCTTTGTTCGAAACTTATTTATCACCAATAGACGCAAAGACTGGAGAAGTGTGATAAATAACACCATAATGTAGGGCTCTAAAATAAATAGGTAAGAACATGAAAATTTGTGGTGTTGAAATCAAAGGTAACGATGCAGTCATCTGTCTTCTTTCTCTATCAGATGGTGTATTTAACATTCCTGATTGCCGAGTTTCTAAAGTTTCAATTAGCGACGCAAACGACACACAGAATATGAAAGACTTTCAATTCTCTTTTGCAAAGTTAATGGAAGATTACCAAGTAGATAAAGTTGTAATTCGTCAGCGCCAAACGAAAGGCAAATTTGCAGGTGGTGGTTTCGGTTTCAAACTAGAAGCGGCAATTCAGTTGATCGATGGACTAGACGTAACGGTTGTGTCACCGGCTGACATCAAAGAAAGTATTAAGCGCAACCCTCTTATGATGAAGTTCAAAGAAACTGGCCTTAAGCAATACCAAGAAGCACCGTTTACAACGGCATACGCTTGCTTGATGAAGCGCTAATCAAAAGCCGCTTACCAAAGTTTGATGCAGAAAGAGCCTAAGTATTCAGGCTCTTTTTTGTTTCTAGTTATCAGCTTTAAGTAGAATGAGTTTTGGTATACACATTACCGCTCTAACGCTGTTCGTCTACGGGGCTTAATCCATTCGGGCTTCCTCACCACCAAATAAACCGCAGCGGCAGACAAGGCGAAGCCTATTGCACCATAGATGTCGAACGACTCACCGAAAATAAGCCAGGCTTGAATTGCAGTCGTCGGTGGAACTAAGTAAAACACTGAGGCCACACTTGAAGATGCGCCATGCTCTACCATGTAAAGCAACAATAATATGGCAACGCAAGACAAAACAACCACCAACCAGATTAGCGTCAGCGAGAATTCTACAGTCCAGTTTACCTGCATCGTTTCGTAACGCATTGCGAACGGCAGAAACAGCGACGCCGAAGCCAAATATTGCACCATAGCGCCGCCGACCATATCAGTACCCTGACAGAAGCGCTTCTGATACAGAGTGCCGCAGGTAATACCAACCAAAGCAACCAAACACAATATCGTTGCCAAGCCTTTTTGATCATCCGACTGCCATTCAATATTGCCCATCAACACCAAACTGATACCCGCAAAACCAAGCGCTAGTCCCAGCCATTGTGCCAAATTAAAACGCTGCGAAGTACAACTGATCATAATCAAGGCGGTAAGAATCGGTTGCAAGCCCACAAGTAGAGAACTTAACCCGGCGGGCATACCCATATCAATCGCCAGATAGGTGCCACCAAGGTAGAAACCATGAATCAAGATGCCAACCACACAAGCGTGGAAGAATGCTCGACCACGAGGGATACGACGTTTAAGGATTGCAATCAAAACCAAGAACAGCACCACGTTCGCCACCATCCTCAGTGAGAGTAATGTTGCGGGCTCCGCGTATTCCACACCAAGACGTGCACCAACAAAGCCTGACGACCACAATATTACAAACACAAACGGAATCACTTTAATCAACATTACAAACCTCTGGTCAACGCTTCATCAATGCTGTTACCTTAGTTGGGTACAGATAACTAATAAAGATACAGATATAACACTTTAAATGGTTACAGATTGAGAGTAGGCAACGAGGAAGAAAAACATGGAAGCAGAACTCAGCGGCAATAAATATCTTGCTGCCGAACAACATATTAAGGCTCAGATCGATAAAGGACTTTTTCATCCAGATGATCGTCTCCCCTCAATCCGCCAGTTAAGCGAACAGCTTGGCGTGAGTAAAAATACCGTGATTCGTGCCTATCAAGAACTGGAAGCGACAGGTTGGGTTTATTCAGTACCCAAATCTGGCTATCGCGTCAAGGCGCCCAACAACACAAACTGGGATGCACTAAGCCAACCTCAAAAAGTCGATCTGTTGTCTGTCACCAAATCGGTACTCTCTCGTCCAAAAGGTCACCTGAAACTGTTGGCAGGCTCAGCACACCCGAACATCAACAACCCTGCGATTCGAAGCTTGTATGCCGAGATCGGTCGCCATAGCCGCTTGCAGACTCAGCTTCCTGGTTATTACCAACTGCCTCCTGGAGACGAGCAATTAGTAAAGCAATTGTTAAAGATCACCCATGATCTCGGTGTACCCGCGGGATCGAAAGAGATAGCGATTACTCATGGGGCTCAACAAGCGATCAGTCTGGCTTTACGTGCGCTCACCAAACCCGGCGACATCGTGGCGGTCGAGTCGCCCTGTTACTTCGGAAACCTACTTTTACTGGAGTCGCTTGGCTTGCAAGCCCTTGAAATCCCAAGCAGCGTTAGCCACGGTATTGATATCCCATCACTACAGAGTGCGTTGGACAAATGGGAAGTGAAAACCTTACTGCTAACGCCAAACTTTACTAATCCAACGGGTTCACGGATGCCATTGGCGAATCGAAAAGCATTACTGGAGCTCACCGGATCTTTACCAATTATCGAAGACGATGTGTTCGGTAGCTTGGCATTCGATACACCCATCGCTAGCCTCAAAGAGCTCGATGACCAAGATAGAGTCATCTACGTCAACTCTTTGTCTAAAACCTTAGACTCACGCTTGCGAATCGGTTGGTTACTGTCGGGGCGCTACCAACCTTTGGTCGAAAAGTACCTTTTATGCGACAACATGGGCAGCTCAAACCTGATGCAATCCGCGGTGGGTCAATTCCTCACTACCGGTAAATATCGCAGCCATTTGTCTAAAATGAAGCGGCTCTACCAAACCAATCAAAAGCAATTCCAAAGCCTGTTAATACACGCACTAGATAGCCACCCACACCTTGTCGGGCAATACCACCTATCAAAACCGGAAGGCTCTTTTTTAAACTGGATAACACTGCCTGAATCGGTCGACAGCTACGCGGTCTATCAAGACTGTTTAAAACATAAGCTGGGAATTTTACCCGGCACAGTATTTGGAACCAACGATCAATATAAACACTGCTTGCGCTTCACTGTCGCCAATATTGAAGAGAGCAAAGAGTGGAAAGAAGGGGTTTTGACACTAGCGAAGATAATCGCTAAGCACGTACGTTAGATTGCCTTTCTAATTCCCCATTCAATCCAAACAACAAAGCCCAACAGGCAATACCTGATGGACTTTCTCTTTTTCTCAATTTTTATTACCAGCGGCTACCAATATTCTGCATGAGCCAAGCCTTTAACGCAGTTCGATTTTTCACTCGTCACTGTAATTTCACCGCCAGTCAACGATTGAGCTAACCAACCGTGAGGAAAGCTTAATTTAAAGGGTGCTGGGATCTGCTCAACGGTAATTTGCCCAAAGCCCACTTTTGAATAGTAGTCAGGATCACCGTACGTCACTGCAAGCTCGATACCCTGCTCTTTTAGAGCCTGCAAACCGAAGTTAATCAGTTGCTGGCCAATACCACGCTTTTGTACTTGAGTGCTCACCGCTACTGGCGAAAGTAAATACGCCTTTGTTTCATCGCCAAATGAAAGCGGCGTAAAGATAATCGCGCCAACAATCGTACTATCTGCATCCGACTCACTAGAATCGTCTTCAGCAACAAAGCAAAGTAGCTCTGTCGGAGCTGTGGTCGTTAAAAGATCGTTGGCAAGCTTACCCACTGTTTTACCTTCGTTCTCACCTTCTGAATTCGTAAAGGTTTGAGTGAAAACTTGAGTGATCGTTTCGATTTCGTTTGAATTATAATGTCTAAATTTCATGGTGTTACTCACTTACTTTAATTTCTTGAGCACAAAGAATTGATAATCAAAATCACGTTGTTCAGAACCTTTCGAAGGCTGTTGATCCAAACCGTTCTTTGATGTGCTGCTATCGAAAAATTGTTTAACTTCACTGTCGCAATCTACGAGCGCTTTTGAGTTCGGCATCGTTGCTTTAAGCGCTTCTACTCGCTTTTGAAAGGGCTGGTAATACGCAAGCCAACCAGCGTCACTCATTGCAAAGTGCTCCAAAACTTCATAACCCGCAGCTTGTGCCTGTTTAATTCGCTCGGATACCGTTGTCATGTCTGGGTACTCTTTTTGCCAGAACGCTTTGCTCGATTCGTTAGGTTGTTCGGTATTCCAGACTAAGTCATTGACGACCAATATGCCGTCATCACTGAGTAAATTTCTCCACTGCTTTAACGCCTTTTCAACCCCCATAATATAAGCACTGCCTTCCGACCAAATGAGATCAAACGACTGAGCTTCAAACGGCAGATCCATCATGCTCGCGCACACGGTTTGGACGTTGTTTTCTAAGCCAAGAGCCTGTGCTTGCTGAGTCAGAATATCTAAGCTCGGTTGATCATTATCTACCGCCGTTATTTGCACATCCGCTTGATGTTCTCCTAAGGCTTTCGCTAACACAGAGGTGGCAATACCTTTACCACAACCGATCTCAAGTACACGTTTGGGAGAAACCGTAACGTGTGCCAACGCCGCTAAAGTATCCTCCGCCGTTCCGGGCCCTAAGCGCTCTAAACCCTCAAAGATCACCTCAAAATCGGCCATGTACTGCTCATGATCGTTCATGTCTTTTGAAAGCCACTTTAGCCGCAGTGCTTGCTTCTCATCAAAGCCTTGCTTAATTAACCAATCGAGATGCGCATCAGGCGCCACCTTATCCATCGACTCATGCCAATCTTGCAAACCACTCTCGCCTAACAAGGCCGATAGCAACGCACGTGACCGCTGTTTCTGAGCAATCTCTTGGTCTAACTGTTCGAGTCGATTTTGTAACAAGGAGCGGTCAACCTTGGCATCCAAACACGCCTGACACTCTTTCAACGTCAGACCTCCTGCTTGTAACTGCTGCAACAATTTCACACGTTGCAAGTCACGTTCACAATAACTTCGATAACCATTACTGGTCCGTTGAGCTTCAATCAAACCCAACTTTCCATAATACAAAAGCGTGGAACGGCTCAGGCCAACAAGTTCAGCTAATTCAGATATGCGATACATCCACTTCTCCCTCATTTCTATCTATAAGATAAACTATGAAGCTGTAGTCAGGTCAACACTCAATGACGCATTACACTCTTCTTTTACTCATTTTCTTTTTCTAACTTCAAATCGGTAAGGTGAGTTAAGCGTATCTTTTAACCGTAGAAAGATTCGAGATCGACATTGCTTCAACAAAATTCAAGAAAAGATGAATGGGTTAAAAACGGATTAAGGTATCAACCGCCGCCACAATGGTATGTCTGTGTTAATGAGCGAAGATTAAAACCTCACCCCCCCAATACGGTAGATCAAAAAGACTCCGTTGTTAGCTCAGAGCTAGAACGGAGTCTTTGTCGTTTGGGTCCGATAAACCGAACGGTTTAAGAGTTACACCTTTCTCATGATCAACGCCTGAGCATTAAGCATTGCTTCCTTAGTACTGACATCCAAGGTTTTCACGTTCGCAAAGCGTTCAACTTCTTTAATCGCCACATCGTGAGCAAAGATCACCAACCTCGCCCTTTCAATGTCTTTCTGCGTAATGCGATTACCTATTCCGTTGGCACCTTGGGTTTCGACTTTAATCCGAACCCCAAGATGATGCGCCGCCTTTTCTAAAGACTTCGCCGCTAAGAAAGTGTGGGCAACACCAGATGGACAAGAAGTGATCGCCAATACATCCGCTTGCCCCTCTTCCGTTACCGAGCCACCCGTGAACGGATTAGAATTCGCTTCGCCTTCGACCACGTTCTTCTTCAAAAGAATCACGATCAGCGCTGTTGTTAGAGCACCGGCTAATGTGCCGACAATATAGCCAATCTTGCCATCCACCACTGGTAGCACAATCCAGCCGCCCCATGGTGCATGGTTTACCACATGGAACATAAAGCCAACCACGTTACCGACAATACCACCAGCAACAACCGCAGGCAGAACGCGCGCAGGGTCAGCGGCGGCAAATGGGATCGCACCTTCACTGATGCCAATCATGCCCATGATGCCTGCAGCTTTACCCGCTTCACGTTCGTCGCGTTTAAATTTCTTTGGCGATAGGAAAGTCGCCAGTGCCATACCGAGAGGTGGCGTACAAATCGCAATCCCGACCCCACCCATCAACCATGGTTGAGTATTCACCTGAGTTTGGGCAAACAGCGTTGCAACTTTATTGATTGGGCCGCCCATATCAAAGGCCGTCATTGCGCCTAAAATACTGCCCAACACCACTTTTCCGGATCCTGCCATGCCAGTCAGCATTTGGTTCATCTCTAGCATCACTTGGGCAATCGGCGAGCCAATCACCCACATCACCGCACCACAGGTTACAAAGGTGCCGACAAGCGGATAAATGAAGATCGAGCTCAGCGAGATCATGCTGTCTGGCAGTTTGATCCTCTTGAGTAAATTAACCACAAAGCCCGCAAAGAAACCGACCACTATCGCACCAAGGAAACCGGTGTTGTATTGATCGACGGCGACCCAAGAGCCAATCATTCCGGGCGCTAAACCCGGTTTGTCAGCCATTGAATACGCGATGTAACCTCCGAGTACCGCAGTAAACAGGGTTAACCCCGCAATGCCCATCTGTGCGATGTCTGCTAACACGCCACTTTCAGGTACGGCACCATGACCCGACATCATCACCGACAAAGACAAAAGCACACCACCTGCAACCACGAATGGGATCATGTGTGAGGTGCCGTATAACAAGTGTTCTTTGAGGCGATTAAGAGATTGTGCCCAAGGGCTGAGTGGCTCGACATACACTTCATGATGGCTAGAGGCGTAACTATCGAACGATTCAGAATTGGCTTCGAGAAACAGCTCTTGAGCTTCCTCAACTGACTCCACCGCCTTTAATTTTGTAACAAAGCCGTCTTCGATAAGTCGGGTCGAAATCTGAGCCAATACCTCGATATGGTGGTCGTCGTTGTTGTCCGGAGAAGCGAGCATAAAGAACACATCAGACAGTTCGCCGCCGTCTGCACCATAATCGATACCCGTTCGGCTGATACCTACCGCAACAGCAGGTTTCGCTACAGCACTGCTTTTCGCGTGTGGAATCGCAATACCATCGTCAAAGCCAGTATTACCGATGGCTTCGCGCTTCCATATGTCTTCAAGGAATTCACGTTTATTGGAGAGCTTACCGGCACGGTCAAGCAGTTCAACAAGCTCTTCAAATACCGCCTGTTTTGAGTCGGCTTGTAAATCTAAGCAGATGATCTCGGGCTCGATAATGTTGGTGATATCCATATGCAGCTCTGCCTCGTCTGATTTCAGACTGAAGTAATTAGGTAAGTGATAAGGTTAATAAGATGAAAAGATTAACGGTGTGAAAGCACTCAATATATAGGACGAAAGGTGCATTAACTGGATTATTGTAACCAAGAACTCAGAGTGTGACTTTCACCTTGGAATAAAAAACGCCAATCCATAAAATCCACAGAACCCATAACAATATCGTCCCTCCGCCATGCGAGCTTTCCCTACTGGTTTTCCCATACAAGATAGCTTATGCAACGTAACAGGGACGAGATTAAGCCGAGAATAATAATGAGAATTGTAGCGGTGACTGCGTGCCCTACAGGCATTGCGCACACCTATATGGCAGCTGATGCTCTAAATAAAACAGCCCCTAAGTTCAACGTTTCAATCAAGGTTGAGACGCAAGGCGCTATGGGTATTGAAAACTTACTGACCGCCCAAGATATTACTCTCGCAGACAAAGTGTTGATCGTCTCTGATATCGACATCGACCAACCAAGCCGATTTGACCCAGCTAAAACCGTATTTGTTCCCATGGAAGAGGTATTATTGAGTGTCGATAAAGTCTTCATTAAGCATTGTCGAACTTAAACTTTTGATGAACGAATACCAGATCACCTTCTTCGTTGACGATCCTGCCGCGAACTCACATGTCGCACAGCCGCTAACTCGCTTAGCGAAGAAGTTCAAAAGCAACATCCGCATTATCAACATCACTCAAAATCGAACCGCTGATCTCTCCAAATCCGTCGCGATGCTGCAAGTCGGTTTACTTCGTGGTGATTTGTGTCAGATCACCGCGGTCGGTATTGATGCAGAGCTGGCCTGTTTCGTTCTCAAAGATGTCATTGCCGAGCATTACGACATGGTTGGCTCACAAGTAAACCATGAGTTCTCTAACGATCTAATCCAACGCATGCCGCAGATATGCCCACCTTGTGACATTAAATGGCACCACGCTAAGGCGCAAACCCAACTGACCAAATTTGAGTGCTTAAAAGGGCTCGCTCACCTTGTTTATCCAGAAGACCCGGATGAACTGATTCTGGCCTTTATTAAGCGAGAGGAACGCTCTTCAACCTGCGTGTCACCGGGTATCGCCTTGCCGCATGTGATGTTTGAATCGACTCAAGATCTCTCGATTGCGGTTATCGTCAGTGACGACCCGATTGACTGGGCATCACGTATCGGCGAAGTGCACGTTGCCATTGCTTTGGTATTGCCAACCAAGCCACAGCGAGAGCACATTGTGGCGGCGACCAACCTAACTCGAAACCTGCTTCACGATCAGGTCAATGAGCGTCTGCAAAAGACCCGAAGCAGCGTCGACCTACAAGCTCTATTAATGTACATCTCATCACGCCTTATTTAATCAACTAAATTGAACCACGATATTCAGTCGGCGTCCTACCAGTGCGATTCTTAAACACGCGACAGAAGTAGTTCACATCCTTAAAACCGCAACGTAGTGCCACTTCATTGAGCTTGAAATTGTATTTCTTAAGCATGAACTTAGCGCGGTCGACTCGAACACGGGTGATGTATTCTGCCAGCGTCATATGACCTTGTTGACGGAACATTCGCGACAAGTGATTGGATGAAATGCTAAAGCGCGAGGCAATGCTGTCTCGGGTGATCTGGCGATGGAAATTCTCTTGAATATAAATGCAAATGCCCTGATACACATCCTGCACGCGGCTGTGAGATTTCTCGACAGGCGCTTCTAACATTGCCTTGCTGTATTGCAGTAGAGCTTGCAGCAATAACTCATCCATCGGCTGCTTGTTACTCTCTCTCGCTAACGAGCTGAGCGCCTCCAGTATGTTATCAATTGCAAACCCAGAGCGAGTCTGAATACTGTGCTTTTGGATATCGTAAAAGCTCGCTTCCCCTTTGCGCTTACTCACCAAACTTAAACCAAGCTGACGACGGCCAAACAACATACTCAACACCGAACAATCGGTATCCCAGTTAGGTTTATTCCAGCAGTTGGATGGAATAAAAATCGCATCTCCGGCTTTGGCAATGACGTGAGTGATTTTGCGATCATGACTCTCCATTTCATTAATATACTCTCCGTCTAGCACCAGCTCTAAACGTGGAAAGTTCACCTGATAACTGCAAGCGGAAGGCGTGTGAAAGTCTCCAGCAAACCAGATGTTGTGAAACGGTTCTCGCTCATTTAACACCGACGAGATTAAGTCATGAAATATCATTATTCGAACTCTTATAGGCAGCAATAAGGCTACCGGAATAGATATACCTGTAACTGAAACATAGCGCTATTGAGCAAAATCACAATTTGAGATCTAGGTTACAAAAATCCAGAATTAGGAATAAATATCCAGTACCGAAACTGATGGGGCACGTTATTTTCCAGATAACAAAACACGCCGAACCCCTTATAAACAAAAGCTTTAAAGCACGATAAACCTTGTCAATACAGGGCTCAAAACACCCGTTCGACTGATCAAAATCACACTCTATTTATAACGCAACAATCATCCAGTAAATGCGTTTTTTCTTCACTACAGAAGGCAAGTTTTAGATTCCAGAATACTCCTAACAAAATAAAAATAGAGTAGGGGTTTATTATGATCACGACATTGATCAATCAAGATTTGATTAAGCTTTCGCTTAGCGCTAATTCAAAAGAAGACGTATTTAAAGAGCTGATAGACGTACTTTACGCACAAGGCAGAATCTCAGACAAAGCACAGTTTCTTGCCGACATTAAGGCTCGTGAAGAACAAGGTAATACCGGATTTGAAGAAGGTATTGCTCTGCCACACGCGAAAAGCAGCGCGGTGATCAAACCCGCGGTTGTGATCGGCGTCCATCAACAGGGTATCGAGTACGGTGCCGATGACGGTCAGCCTTCCAAACTGTTCTTTATGATTGCTTCTCCGGATGGTGGCGATAACCACCACATCGAAGTACTGGCAGAGCTTTCTTCAAAACTGATTGAAGAAGGCTTTATCGAAAACTTCATGAATGCTCAATCTGAACAACAAGCTTTGGAACTGCTGCTTAGCAAACCTGAGCCATCAGAAACCGAAACCAACGTTGAGAAACAAGGCTTCATCATTGGTGTGACAGGCTGCCCAGCTGGCGTTGCACACACGTATTTGGCCGCTGAAGCGCTAGAGAAAGGCGCAGCGGCGCTTGGCTACGACATCAAGGTCGAAACCAACGGCTCTATCGGTGTCAAAAACAGCCCGACTCAAGAAGAGATCGAACGCGCAGACGCGATTGTTGTCGCTTGTGACAAACAGGTCGACATGGCTCGCTTTGCTGGAAAACGTGTGATCAGCACTAACGTAAAAGCGCCCATCAAAGACGCGCAAGGTTTAATTCAACAAGCACTCAACGCGCCAAACTACCAAGCAGAGCAAGCGCCGACCAACCAATCTGTTTCAGAGAAAGCCTCGCAAGCGCGTTCAGACCTTTATCGTTACTTGATGAATGGCGTATCTCACATGATCCCATTCGTGGTGACTGGCGGTCTTTTGATTGCCCTAGCATTAGCGATTGGTGGTGAGCCGAGTGAATCCGGCATGGCGATTCCTGCTGGTAGCATGTGGAACCAAATCCTAGAAGTGGGTGTGGTTGCCTTCACATTAATGATCCCGATTTTGGCGGGCTACATTGCTTACGCGATTGCTGACCGCCCTGCTCTAACTCCTGGTCTTATCGGCGGTTGGATTGCCAACAATGGCTCTTTCTACGGTGCTGATGCCGGTACAGGTTTCATTGGCGCAATCATCGCCGGCCTATTAGTCGGTTACTTCGTTAAATGGATTACCTCGTTTAACTACCACAAATTCGTTCAACCGCTTGTGCCTATCATGATCGCTCCGATCACTGGCTCTCTATTTATCGCGGGTCTGTTCATCTTTGTTATTGGTGCTCCAATTGCAGGGCTAATGGATGCACTTACTGCGCTGCTAACCAGCATGAGTACAGGTAACGTGGTTCTGCTTGGTATTGTTCTTGGTGGTATGGCCGGTTTCGATATGGGCGGTCCATTCAACAAGGTGGCGTTCCTATTCTCAGTCGGCATGATCGCCAGCGGTCAAACTCAATTCATGGGCGCAATGGCGTGTGCGATTCCTGTGGCTCCACTGGGTATGGCTATCGCAACCAGACTTGGTCGTAAGTTCGACCTGTTTGAATCTTCTGAAATTGAAGCGGGTAAAGCTGCTGGCGCAATGGGCTTGGTGGGTATCTCTGAGGGTGCCATTCCTTTCGCGGCTCAAGATCCGATGTCGGTTATCCCAGCCAACGTACTGGGCTCAATGACGGCAGCGGTTATGGCGTTCTCATTTGGCATTACCAACAGCGTCGCTCACGGTGGCCCAGTTGTCGCTCTACTCGGTGCAATGAACTACCCAATGCTGGCACTGCTGTGCATGGCATCAGGTTCGGTCGTGACTGCGGTGACTTGTATCGCGCTTAAAAATCTACGCAAAGCCAAGCTAGCGGCTGCAACGGCTTAAGCCATTTTTAATGCCAATGGCTTGAGCCCTTCGACCCTACTGTTTTTAGTAGCTAATAGTTTTTTAGGAACGAATAGAGCTCAAGCCATATTTCCCTTCATGGTGATTTCGATGTCTGATTTTTCTTTAGCGAACGACTCGTTCGTACCACGCTTTTTCTACCCTATGACGAACGTAATTCAAAACTACGCATGGGGGAGCCCTTCTTCGTTCAACCTGCTGTTTGGTATTGATAACCCGTCTGGTGAGCCACAAGCGGAGATCTGGATGGGTGCTCACCCGAATGGTTGTTCGACGGTGACCGACAATGGTCAGCAAACCACGTTGTCGAACTTAATTGCCAAGAACCTCAACCTGTTTCTAAGCGAGAAAGTAGCCCGTCGTTTTGGTGAACTTCCGTATTTATTTAAGGTGTTAGCAGCAGAGAAAGCGCTCTCGGTTCAAGTACACCCAAACAAGCAACAAGCAGAATCTGGCTATGCTCTAGAGGAACAACAAGGCATACCAATGACGGCTGGCAACCGTAACTACAAGGATCCCAATCACAAGCCGGAGCTGGTGTATGCATTAACCGACTACACTGCGATGAACGGTTTTAGGTCGATAAGCGAGATCCTCGAGCACTTCCATTACCTCGACATTCCTGAACTGCACTCGATGGTTAACGATCTCGCGGGCGATCAAACCCCCAATGGATTAGCCAGCTTTTTCGCAAGCTTATTGTCGTTGCAAGGTGAACAAAAAGGCATGGCGTTAACAATGCTGCTGATGAAGGCGAAGCTTGCAGATGCCCCTGTGTTCCAGTTGATTTCAGAGTTGGAACAACAGTATCCGGGCGATGTTGGCCTGTTTGCTCCGCTGCTATTAAACGTGATCACGCTAAAGCCGGGCCAAGCCATGTATCTGGATGCCGAAACCCCCCATGCTTATATCA
This sequence comes from Vibrio artabrorum, assembly GCF_024347295.1. Taxonomy (NCBI): domain Bacteria; kingdom Pseudomonadati; phylum Pseudomonadota; class Gammaproteobacteria; order Vibrionales; family Vibrionaceae; genus Vibrio; species Vibrio artabrorum. Next base: position 184,083 of record NZ_AP025459.1, read on the forward strand.
AAGGGACGGGCTTAGAAATCATGGCGAACTCAGACAATGTACTCCGCGCAGGATTGACGCCTAAATACATGGATATCAACGAATTAATCTCTTGTACTCAATTCAATGAAAAGCCTGCAGATAGGCTACTGCTCAGCCCGATTGAGCAAGGTGACGTGATGGAATACCAAATTCCAGTCGAGGATTTTAAGTTCTCTATCGTGCAAAACTCACATCAGAGAAAGATCACCACCGAAGGTGCCGAGATCCTACTGCCACTCGATGAATCCATGGTGCTAACCCATCAATGTGGTGAAACTTGTGTAATCGAAAAAGGCCAATCGGTTTTCATTCCCGCTTACGCAGAAAGCTACAAACTCGATTGCGTTGGACGTGTCGCACGCGCTTACAGCTAGCTCTACAAAGTAAATCTAACTCTCCCGAGTAGATACAAACATTAATCATGCCCTGCTTTGCGGGGCATTTTTGTTCCTACAGCTCTTTTCTTCCTACAGAAAGTTATTTCAACACCGAAATACACCCTCAAATATGACTCACCTCACACTGGATGAATGATGCAAATCACACTTAATTTTGCTTGGTACAAATGTACAGTGAAGCGCTTTTATTTGCTATTTCGCGAATGCCGTTAATCCATTAATTTTAATTCAAGAACTTCAATAGTGAATGAGTTAATAAATGATCACACAGCTAACTAACGTCAATTTAATTAATAACAACCTTCAAGCGAGTAATAAACAAGAACTGTTTGAAGAATTGGCAAGCATGTTATTTGAAAACAACCGAATCAGTAATAAAGAAGCCTTCTTGGCAGACATCGAAATTCGTGAATTTCAAAGCACTACCTCGATGGACGGCATCGCTTACCCACACTCAAAAAGCAAGGCAGTCACTGAGCCGGCGATTGCTGTCGGTGTTAAGCGTCAAGGTATCGAGTATGGCGATGAAGACGGCATCAACCCAACCGTATTTTTTATGATTGCTTCACCCGACAACGGTGCTGACCATCATATTTATGTACTACAAGAACTGTTTGGAAAATTCAGCGATGAATTTATTCAAGATATCCATAACGCAAAAGACGAACAACAAATCCTTAATATTTTAATTAATTCATAAGGCGTAGAAAATTATGAGCACCCAGACAACTCAAGCTACGAATACCAATAGTAATAGTAATAACAATAGTAGCGACTATAAGAAATTCCTTAGTACCATGAAAGGTCACCTACTTTTCGGAACCTCACACATGCTACCTTTCATCGTAGCCGGTGGTGTTCTATTGGCTTTAGCAGTAATGGCATCGGGTAAAGGGGCGGTTCCAGCAGACGGCTTGCTGGCAGACATCTCGAATATCGGAATCAAAGGCCTTGTTCTTTTCCCAATCATTCTTGGTGGCTTTATTGGTTACTCAATTGCAGACAAACCCGCATTGGCGCCTGCGATGATCGCCTCTGGCATCATGGCTGATATGGGCGGCGGCTTCCTTGGCTGCATCGTGGCGGGCTTCATCGCCGGTGGCGTAGTGCTTCAACTTAAGAAGATCCCACTTTCTACCAATATGACAGCACTGGGTGCTTACTTCATCTACCCGCTTGTCGGTACACTAATCTCTGCAGGTATCGTACTGTGGGGCATCGGTGAGCCAATCAAACTGTTCATGGCTTCAATGAACGAGTTCCTAGCGTCAATGGCGGGTGCGTCTAAGATGGTTCTAGGCACAATCCTTGGTGGTATGACGGCATTCGATATGGGCGGCCCTATCAACAAAGTCGCCACCCTATTCGCTCAAACTCAAGTAGACACACAACCTTGGCTAATGGGCGGCGTAGGCATCGCGATTTGTACCCCACCTCTAGGTATGGCTCTGGCGACTTTCCTATTCAAAAACAAGTTCTCTAAACAAGAGCAAGAAGCAGGTAAAGCGGCAGCAATCATGGGCTCTATCGGTATCTCTGAAGGGGCTATCCCATTCGCAGCCAATGACCCAATGCGCGTTCTTCCTTCAATCGTTGCCGGTGGTATCGTTGGTTGTGTGTTTGGCTTCATGACAGACGTTCTACTGCACGCACCTTGGGGCGGCCTAATCACGGCACCAGTATCAAGCAACATTCCAATGTACGTGGTTGGTATTGCACTTGGCTCGCTAACCACAGCGGTTATCGTAGGACTCTGGAAGCCTGTTGTGGTTGAAACGGAAGAAAATATGGTTGAAGCGCCAGTACAAGCTCAAACGGCTCCTGTAGCAGGCGAAGGCGAGTACGACATCGTCGCTGTAACATGTTGCCCTTCAGGCGTTGCACACACCTTCATGGCAGCAAAAGCACTCGAGAAAGCAGGCTTAGCCGCTGGCCTTAAGATCAAGGTAGAAACACAAGGTCAAAACGGTATTCAGAACCGCATCACCGACCTAGATGTAGCGAACGCAAGACTGGTTATCTTGGCTCACGATATTCAAGTGAAAGACGCTCACCGCTTTGCTAACGCGAACGTGATTGAGTGTTCAACCAAGGAAGCAATGAAGAAAGCCGCAACTATGGTGGCTATCTAAAACCTAAGGTTATTTAAAGCCAAAGGCTATCTAAAAGAATCCATAAATTAGTGAATGCTCACTATTGATAAAGTCACGACCCCCTAGTAACCAAAATCCCCATTCGTCAGTCAACGAATGGGGATTTCTTTGTCCTTAAATCGTCACAAAAAATCTTCTCGATACACGTTATTTATGTGTTGAAGGTTGAATTATGCTATTGAACATGGTTCTGTTTCAGAAGTAAGACTTTCTCTTAACTGTTGCGATGGCATCGGGTAGCCAAGATAATAACCTTGGGCTTGTTCGCAATTTAATGTTTCCAAAATTGCCAATTGTTGAGCATTTTCAACCCCTTCCGCCACAGCATGAATACCAAAACCACGCGCGATATCAATGATACCCGAGGTAATCGCCCGCGAACGGTAATTGGTCTCTAAGTCTTTAATATAACTACGATCGACTTTGATTTCATCTACGTCCAATTTATTAAATATACTAAAGGAAGTGTAGCCAACACCAAAGTCATCGATCGAAAAAGACACTCCTTGCTTTTTCAATTTCTGAACCGCACGCGCACATTGGTCTATATCTTTTAAAATCGCCGTTTCTGTGATTTCGAGGCACAACAAACGTGCAAAATCGGGATCCCTTCGTAGATAATTATCAAGGTAATCCATGTCATCAACGCTATTTAGCTCAACCGCTGAAATATTAACCGAAACGCTGTTCAACTCTTTTCCCAGCAAACCGCAAGTTCTAAGTTGTTGCGAAGTCTTTTCTAGAACTAGCATGGTTAAATCTCGGCAAAATTGATGCTCTTCAGCTAGCGCAATAAATACCTCAGGTGAGACAACCCCATAACGTTCATGTGTCCAACGAGACAATACTTCCACACCCACAACGAGTTTACTCTTAATGTTGTATTTTGGCTGGAACACGACCTCAAGTGTTTTTTCATCAATCGCTTTACGCAGTTCAAGCACCATTTCTTGTCGATGACGTTCAAGTTCAGTCAGTTTTGGGTCATGAAACTCAATTGCATTTTTACTTTTCTTTGCTTGGCCCAACGCATGGGTCGCCGAGGCCATCAGTTGCTTTGCGTTATTGCCATCAGAGGGAAATAGAGCAGCACCAATACAACAGGTCGCTGCAATATCATAGCGATAAGCACATTCACTGAATCTGCGATGAACAAGCGCAATGTGAGATTCAATTTGCTCAGTATCATTGAGTTTGATTAAGGATGCGAATCCGTCTGAATGCACTCGGGACGAGAGCAGTTGATGTTCAACGGGAAGTTCAATGGATCGTGCGACATCTTTTAAAAATGCATGGGTGTTTTCGAAACCAATTTGGTCAGCGATAGTTTTGAAATCATCAATGTCGAGTAAGAAGAGGATATAACGGTCACTGGTATCAGAGCTTTTTAGTCTTTTTTTTAAATATCTAAAAAAGACCGAGGGGCTGTGGAGTCCTGTCACACTATCAAGGTCGTTGGCACTCTCTAAGTCTCGATTGTTTTTTTTAACTAATACCCACAATAAAAAAGACGTCATAACAATAAAGACAAGACCTTTAAACGTTTGGAAAAAGGCATGTTCCTGTAAGTCATTTGATAATGCCTCCACCGCAAGATCAGAAAACAAAATCCATGATGATGAAAGCATTAAGTAACTGAATACTATATTTACAGGGTACCGCTTTGTCTTATCCATCATGAGTTGTTATCTCTCAATCTAATCTATTTTGTTCATGTTTTATAAACGACCAACAACATACCATTAACACGAGTAACACTCTACTGTTCGAGGGCTTTCTTGTTAATCCTCGCCTATCAATTTATGACTCTGTACGACGCTTGCCTTTTATGATTAAAGGATGCCCACAATAGAGTGAGTGTCCACAACTCGACCGACCCAAATTAAGGGTTACTGCTACCTATAGCCTTGGTTGAGAACGAACCGTTTTCGAGTGATTCTTCAGCCACTATCGTATTTCGCCCTTTAAGCTTTGCTTGATAAAGTGCCTGATCGGCACGGTCGACACAATCCTTCCATCTTTCATTTCCTGAAAATAGACTCAAACCAAAACTCGACGTGATTTGTAGTGACGGATGCTGTGCAAATTTGAGCTTTTGGATAGCGACTCGCAAGTTCTCTGAAAGAGCGGAGGCTTTGTCTAGATTCGAATAGGGTAGCCAGATAAGGATTTCATCACCTCCAAGTCGAAAAACTTTATTGGGTGGTTCAACTAAACTCACCACTGTTTTAGCGATCGCTTTTATTACGTCGTCACCGACGAGATGCCCATACCGATCATTCACTTGTTTAAACTTATCGATATCCAATAATGCAATACAAACAGGTTTGCTATTCTCTAGGGCTTTATGCCTTTGTACCGCTTCATCTAAAGCTCGGCGATTCTGTAACGTAGTAAGTGGATCTTGTTGCGAAATACGTTGAAGTGAATAGACAAGCCTAGCATTGATAAGCCAAAGCATTGAAAAGGACATAGAGACAATAAGGATAATACTTAAAATATACGTATATTCATTCAAGTAGTTAACGTTAATAAAACGATTAAGCTCATTCAATATGAAATGGGTTTTTACCGCTCGAAAAATCATAAAGAGACTATAAATAACGAAGGGTAATGCCATCATATTGACAGCGAGTGAAAGGTCATTCTTTTTTCCATTCAATATGACGATTGCAGAGCTTGCGGTTGAGAAAGCCAAGTACAGGCTAATAACAATAATCCGATTTTGTACCGAATGTTCGTAATACGTAAAATAGATAAAACTCACTAACACTAAAAGCAACGCTATTCGACTGTAATGAATAATATGACGTGAATGGCAACGAAAAAGAGTCAAACTATGCAGCACTATATGGAAACCATAAGCAATAGTAACATTTGCAACAATAATACTCATAAAGTCGGGAATGATCCCTCTCAGGCTCAACAAAGTCGTGCCGATGCCGATGACGAACATGGATAACGAAAAAAGAGAAAGACCCAATACTTGCTTTTGAGCCGACTGAAATAATAAAAGACCAATACTAAAAATCAGTGAGAAGATAATAAAAATTATACTTAGGGTTCTTATGTCTAGCGGGAAAGTATCCATATTCTTCCTTAAATCGGACAGACAATCACATCATCTAACTTTTTCTGAGCTTGAGATGTTTTTCTATCTTCCTTCTCTCATTTTAATTTCCAAGCAATCAAACTACACAATCAAACCTGTTGCATATCAAAAAGAGCAACATTAAGGTCGAACTATAGCAAATACTAATTAAAAATACATCTCACTATCGTGTTTGTTCTTGATGATGCGATATCAGGCGAGAGAAGTACTGATCTGCTCCAGTCAGACTGGACACCGCATTAAGCGACATATTGTTTTTCAAAGTTAACTGGGCTTAGATACCCAAGAGCACTGTGCCTTCTTGTTCGATTATAATCAACTTCGATATATTCAAAAAGCGCTTGGCGCATCTCTTCTCGCGTCATTATCGGCTCGTATTGGATGGCTTCTACTTTCATTGTGTGGAAAAAGCTTTCAACACAGGCGTTATCCCAGCAATTTCCCTTCCTACTCATACTTTGTTTTAAATTATGAGCTGCGATTAAGTCTCGGTAGTCTTTTGAGCAATATTGGCTGCCTCTATCACTATGGATAATCATTCCTTCTGGCATGCCTCTGCGGAACAAAGCCATTGATAGCGCATCACAGACAAGAGTTGCGGTCATTCTTGTACTCATTGACCAACCAACGACTTGCCGTGAATACAGGTCGATAATAACAGCTAAATACATCCAGCCTTCGCTAGTCGCGAGATAGGTGATATCTCCAGCCCATTTTTGATTTGGGGCTGTCGCATTAAAGTCTTGGTCAAGCAAGTTCGGGGCAACGGGAAGCCTATGCTTACTGTCTGTCGTGCTTTTGAACTTACGGGCGGCCTTCGCAACGAGTCCCTGACGCTTCATGCTCGCGGCGATGGTTTTTACATCGTGCTTATTACCATTTTCTTCAAGTTCTTTTTGAATACGCCTTGCACCATCACGTTCCTTTTTATCATCAAAGACTTCGCGAACTTTGATATCAAGTTGCTTGCGGTGCTCGTTTCGTTGAGTGACTTTATTGCGATTATCAATCCAGTAATAAAACCCACTTCGAGAAACCCCAAACACCTTAGCCATACGGACAATCCTATATTGCATAAGGTGTTTGAGCATAAACTCATAGCAATCTACTTTAGATTTTTCGCGAAGTAGGTGGCGGCCTTTTTTACGATATCTAGCTCTTCAGCTTGCTCTGCCAATAATCGTTTGAGTTTGGCATTTTCGGTGGCGAGCTCTCTTTCTCTATCACTGACTTTCGCGTCTTTTTTGACGGCTTTACGCCATCCATAGATCTGGGATTCATATAACGATAGCTGCCGTGCAGCCGCAGCGACCCCCACTTTCTCTGCTAACTTAAGTGCTTCAGCTTTAAATTCAGGAGCATGTTTGATTCGTATTTTCTTAGTTGTCATTGTTCACCTCGTTAGTGATTGTACTCACTTAACTCAGTGTCCAAAACTTTTGGTGCGGATCATACCATTATGATCGGTGATTACACTCAACAAAATTTAAGGGAGGGGAAGAAAGAATTAGTATAAGGAAGCGATAAGAAAACACCCTAATTAGGGGCTAACGGCTCTTTCGCTGTATGAAGAGTTTTAATGAGCTTTTGCTAGCGTCTTATCATTAACGTCCACAGTCATGCTCTTCCTGATCAATAAGCAAAGTGAACACCTTTATTGGATAGAAATAAATCATATTTCTTTACTGTCTCGTTATAGATTAACGATAAAGGACGTTGATCAGATATTTATGATCAACGTCCCTTTTCTTCTATCTCTTATATCTATGCGTTAGGCCTGAACTCGCATTTAGCCTATCTATTCTTTGATATAGAGGTCCTTAGAATAGATACGCCCTTCCACGTTGTTCTTCGCAAAGCCGCCAACACTTGGTCGCACTAGGCGAGCCTGCATGTAGTAATAGATGGGTGCGATAGGCATATCCTCAGCAAGGAATTGTTCTGCTTGGTCGTAGAGCCCTTGGCGCGCTTGCTCATTGGTTGCTGACAACGCGTTGTTCATCACTGAATCGTACTTTTCATTACTGTAGCGAGCAAAATTACCGGAAGTGCCTGAACGCAATAAGCTCAAAAAGGTTGATGCTTCGTTGTAATCACCACACCAAGAAGCTCGCATCACATCAAAATCCCCTTGTCGACGTGATACTAGGTAAGACTTCCATTCTTGGTTTTCTAAATCAACGTTCGCACCGAGATTGCCCTTCAACATTGAAGCAATAGCCACCGCTATCGATTTGTTCGATTCACTGGTGTTATAAAGCAGTTGAAAACTCAGCGGGTTAGCAGCGTCATATCCGGCTTCTTTTAACAGCTCTTGCGCTTTTTGGTCGCGCTCCTTTTGTGTCCACTTACTGTATGCTGGTTGAGTAGCCTCAAAACCTGACGTGTACTTATGAACAAAGGTATAAGCCGGTAAATTACCCACCTGAGTAACCCCATTAGTAATCACATCACGCATTATCGAATAAGACACCGCTTTGCGCACTCGAGCATCGTTAAACGGAGGACGCGTGGTGTTAAACGCGTAGTAATACGTACACAGTAAAGGCACTGCGGTATACGCATTTTTGTATTTTTCTTTAAGTTGCGGTGCCAGGCTTGTTGGCACATCGGAAGTGATGTCGACCTCACCTGCCGCATATCGATTAATCGAAGCATTTTGGTTTTCAAACGGAATATAGGTTACTTGGGTTAAATGCGTATTTGAGCTGTCCCAATATTGAGGATTCTTCTTAAGTTCAATGCGCTCATTCACCACCCATTTATCCAATACAAATGCACCATTACCAACAAACTGCTTAGGATCGCTCCACGGCTTATCGCTGTTCTCCAGTGTCGCCTTGTGTACTGGCATCATTGAAGTATGTCCCGTCATCGCCACAAAATATGGGACCTTACTGTCAAGTTCAAACTTCACCGTGTATTTATCGACAGCGGAGACCCCCAGATCTTCAATGGGCTTGTTACCTTGTGCTACATCGGCAACGTTTTTAATTTTAGTTAACTTGAGATACCACACGTTGGGTGATGCTAATTTAGGATCAACCGCACGTCTTATTGCATAAACAAAATCATTCGCCGTCACAGGATCGCCATTCGACCATTTCGCATCTTTGCGTAGATGAAATACAAAGGTTTTGTTATCTTTGGTTTCCCATGATTCAGCCACGCCGGGCTTGATATTGCCATCACGATCTTGAATGACAAGACCTTCAAACAGGTCTCGTAAAATGTGCATTTCAGGCATCCCTTCAGCCTTCGCAGGATCTAATGTTGCGGCTTCTGCATCATTCGCTCGCACCAAATGTTGATCTTTCGCCAGAGTCACTCCAGCCGGCAATGTTTCTGCAGCAGCGGTTAATGCTATAAAAGGGGTCAGTAGAGATGAAATGAGTAAAGCCATTGAATGTTTCTTAAAGTCCATATTTTTGCTCTCTTAGCCTATCTTCAAAAATAATAAAAATAATAAAAATAACACTACAACTATTGACGAATTTAGCCGTTCAGTTTATCTAATTAGTGAATAGTTAACAGCACTTTATCAATAAGGGTACTCATGTGAGTTTAATTCCAAGAACGGAAAGAGCAGCATTTTCATTAAAACCTATCCCATTCGGATGCTCAGTATTAGGCGCACCATTGCTCTACTTTCCTGCGCAGCGACAAAGCGAATCTCGCGGACTCATTTTAGCTGGCACACACGGCGATGAAACCGCGTCTATAGCGGGGCTGTCTTGCGCGCTAAGAAGCTTGCCCGCCGCCAACTTACAACACGATGTGATTCTATCGATGAACCCAGACGGTAACCAGTTAGGTACACGAGCCAACGCCAATCAGGTTGATTTAAACCGTGCGTTTCCGACTCAAAATTGGACAGAAAAAGGCACCGTCTATCGTTGGAGTTCTCACATCCCCGTAAGAGACGTTAAAGTGAAAACTGGCCAAACCGATAAACTTGAGCCTGAAGTCCAATCACTGATCAACCTTATAGAGCAACGTAAACCCCAGTTTGTGGTCTCTTTTCACGAGCCACTGGCGATGGTCGACGATCCCGCTCAATCCGAACTTGCGACTTGGCTAGGCAAACAATTCAACCTACCACTCGTCGAAGACGTCGATTACGACACCCCAGGTTCATTTGGCACATGGTGCAGCGAAAGAAAACTACCTTGTATTACCGTTGAGCTGCCACCCGTTTCAGCCGATCTGACGATAGAGCAGTATTTAGATGCATTCATTTCGATATTGCAGCATGATCCTGTCATCTGATTAAACAATAGAGAATGAAAAAATTGACATGCTATTAGCACTGAGTATTTCATTAAACAACATGTCCGTTTTCTCTATTAATTTACAGAAGAGGTTGAGCTTTTAACCAATAATACTCAACCATTGTTCATCATATCGTCAACCTTTAATTCTGACTCATGAAGTATCGCACTTATTCTCTAAATTGGAGTATAATGGGAGTTTTCAGTAGAAAAACATTCATTCCATTTCCCAGGTCAATTGTATTATTTATGAGCTATTTAAAAAAGATATATACCTTGTCAAATAAAGTTCATCCTCACAGCTCTGGGGTTGATTACTTACGTAAAAACATTCGATTTATGATGTGGGGAATATTGAGTCCACATGTTATCCGTGCCATGGATAATCTGCACGAGAATGAAAATCTAACCACCATCTTTGAGCTGAACTATAAGCTTTTTGAAAAGCCGTTAAAGCCTTTTATTTCACCTCGCTTCTCATCCAAGCAACGCGTCAATCTTATCCAATCTCATTTTGATATATTAGCGTCTAAATTTGGTAAAAATGTTATCAATATTTACGCTCAACCCTTTGAGATAACGACCTTTATTGACCGCAATGGTAGCGCCTATCGGATTGAGTTATTCTCTGGTGAAGTAAGAGAGGGGTCTATCGGTATCAGACTTGTAGAATGTGATACTGGTTATTCAATATACTCAATTACCTTTAATCTATCCGAGCAATCAGGGGAAAGAGTATTACACATCGGGTGTTTGCAAGGTTCGAATCGGCATGTGGTTGATAGTAATAGTAAAATAAAAGAGATCACTCGAACATTGCACGGCCTTCGCCCGAAAGCCTTAATGTTGAATTTAAGCTTGAGCTTTGCTAGATATTTTAATGTGAATAAAGTTGTTGCGGTATCAAATAAAGGCCATGTATATCAAGCACTTAGGTATTGGGGCTCAAAGAAAAATGCGATAAAAAGTGATTATGACTCCTTATGGAAAGAGAATGGTGGGGAACAGATAAATAAACATTTCTATCAAATCCCAACCAATCTCGAACGAAAGGAGCTTGCCGGATTAAAAAGAAGTAAACGCAGTCTTTACACAAAAAGATACGCACTACTTGATGATCTCGAAGCAGACCTTATCTCCTCATTGAACAGTCTCATTCAATAATTTTAAGGTATTCACACTCAAGCTTAGCTCAGTTAGCCACAAGCCGTACTTATCCGCTTGTGGTTAGCTCGACCCGCTAGCCATTTCACCAGCCATGCCCCTCCCTGCTCTGAACAATAATCCGCCCGGATGCCTACCAACAAGATATACCTAAGTCCACTCACCTGAGTTCAATCTCTGTCACACTGCTCATTATTACAAATACGTAATAATCATTTTCTATTTAGGGGGATTATCAAAAATAATACTCGCACCTATACTCGCTCCAACAAAACGAGAGGGCGCAAACAATTAAGCTCAACTACGCTTAACGGGTTGAATTTAATTACACGCTTATTCGCTGTACTGAGATAGATAGGAAACCTCCAATGACAATCGAAATTAAACCGGGTCAAACGCATATCAAATCAAAAGCGATGGTTGCATGGGCCGCTGGCGAGCCACTAAAAATGGAAGAAGTTGATGTACAACTTCCTAAAGCGGGTGAGGTTCTCGTTCGCATCGTTGCTACTGGTGTTTGTCACACTGACGCATTCACATTATCAGGTGACGATCCAGAAGGTATCTTCCCTTCAATTCTTGGTCACGAAGGTGGCGGCATCGTTGAGATGATCGGCGAAGGCGTGACAAGTGTTGAGGTTGGCGACCACGTTATCCCACTTTACACCGCTGAATGTGGTGAATGTAAGTTCTGTAAATCGGGTAAAACTAACCTATGCCAAGCGGTTCGCGAAACGCAAGGTAAAGGCCTAATGCCAGACGGTACAAGCCGCTTCTCTATTAATGGCGAAACAATTTTCCATTACATGGGTTGCTCGACTTTCTCTGAGTACACTGTACTTCCAGAAATCTCTCTAGCGAAAGTAAGCAAAGAAGCACCACTTGAAGAAGTCTGTCTTCTCGGTTGTGGTGTAACAACAGGTATGGGCGCGGTACTGAACACAGCGAAAGTTGAAAAAGGCGACAACGTTGCGATATTCGGATTAGGCGGTATCGGTCTTTCCGCCATCATTGGTGCTCGCATGGCGGGTGCTAACCGCATCATCGGTGTAGATATCAACGAGAGCAAATTCGAGCTAGCAAAACAGCTTGGCGCGACGGATTGCATCAACCCGACTAAATTCGACAAGCCAATCCAAGACGTTATCGTTGAGATGACAGACGGTGGCGTTGAGTACTCTTTCGAGTGTATCGGTAACGTAAACGTGATGCGTCAAGCGCTTGAGTGCTGTCACAAAGGTTGGGGCGAATCGGTCATTATTGGTGTTGCAGGTGCGGGCCAAGAGATCGCTACTCGTCCATTCCAACTGGTGACTGGTCGTGTATGGCGTGGTTCTGCTTTCGGTGGTGTTAAAGGCCGCTCTGAGCTTCCAGAAATCGTTAACCGTTACATGGCGGGTGAATTTGGTCTGCAAGAGTTCATCACTCACACAATGGGGCTGCAAGACGTTAACGAAGCATTCGACCTAATGCACAAAGGTGAATCTATCCGTACTGTTCTACACATGGATAGATAATACCAGTCGTAATTAAAACGGGTTGTCCTCGATTCTTTGAGTATCGAGGACAAAGCTATGAATAAAAAGCAACAAACTGTCTTCACCACCTCCTGCCCGGTGGGTGGTGAAACTTAAAATGCTATAGACAAAAAACCATCAACCTAACGGAGCACCATAGATGACAATCGAAAACATTAGCCAAGCAAAGGTTGCTGGTGGTTGGCACAAACAATACACCCACTTTTCTGCAACGCTTGACTGCAACATGCGTTTCGCGATTTTCTTGCCACCAAATGCAAGCAAAGAAAACCCAGTTCCTGTTTTGTATTGGTTGTCAGGCTTAACCTGTACCGATGAAAACTTCATGCAAAAAGCCGGCGCATTTAAAGCTGCGGCTGAACAAGGCATCGCGATTGTTGCACCAGATACAAGCCCACGAGGTGAGAACGTTGCTGACAATGAAAGCTACGACTTAGGCCAAGGTGCAGGCTTCTACGTAAATGCCACTCAAGCACCATGGGGCAGCCATTACCACATGTACGATTACGTGGTAACCGAGCTTCCTGCATTGATTGAGTCTTTCTTCCCAGTAACTTCGGTGAAGTCGATTTCTGGCCACAGCATGGGCGGACACGGTGCCCTAACGATTGGCATCAAAAACGAAGATAGCTACCGTTCTATCTCGGCATTCAGCCCAATTACCAACCCAATGCAATGCCCTTGGGGACAAAAAGCCTTCAACCAATACCTAGGCTTAGATATTGAAGAGTGGAAACACTACGACGCTTCTGAGCTTCTAAAAACCAAAGGCACTAAACTGCCAATGTTGGTTGATCAAGGTGAAGCCGATAACTTCCTGATTGAGCAGCTTAAGCCTGAGCAATTAATCGAAGCCGCGAAGGTAACCAATGCCGAATTAGAGCTACGTATGCAGCCAGGTTACGACCACAGCTACTACTTCATCTCTAGCTTTATTGATGAACACATTGAGTTCCACGCTGCTTACTTAAACAAGTAGCCAGATGAATTTAGCCCGCACCTTGTAAGCGCAAGGTGTGGGCTTTTTTGTGCCTGCTTTTACTCATACTCATCGATATAAATCAAAGGATGTAGGCAGAGAATCGTAAGCAAAGATTTAAGATCAAAAAGTTGTGAACAGTGAGTCAACTCATTCAAACTTTCTAACAGACTGGTGCCACCTTCACTTATTCATACTCTTACAATCAGCAAATCAAACCTGTTACCATAGCGTCTTCAACATCACTTATTTTGAAGGTTGCAATGAAAGTAATTAAGACTCTTTTCTTTCTGATGGTTTTATTAAGCGGCCTATTTACCGCCTGGTTGTTTATACCGATCCCTGCGACCATGGACAAACAAACACTTAATGTGCCACTAACGGAACCGTTCAAGCTTGTGGCATATCGCAGCAATCCGAATGATGCAAGCAAACCACTCACTTACCACTACTATGTGATTTCAGATGTGGTTGGTGTGGACGATATGGATCCGTTTCTAATTACTACAGACCAATTCGTGAAGCTTGGCGAATTCGACGAGAACACATTCAACCTTACGGTTAACGGCAAGATTGAGCGCTACACCAACGATTTGTGGGTCAAAAAGGCCGACGGCAAGCTGCAGCACTGGTACGTGAGTATTGATGCGAACTATATTCGCTAAAATCGAACGGCAATAGACCTCATTCAAAAACTGCGCTTTGGCTTCCAAGCGCAGTTTTTGTTCCCACTCATATTAAGAAACTTTCTTAAGAGCCTATGCTCGGCTCCAAATAAATTAAAAACAATAAAAGGTCACCCATGGAATGTTGACTCTACAGACTTCAAATTATTTGGTAAATAGAATAGCATCAGGAAAAATACAACCTTAACGGAAGCGAAGTAGGGAAAACCTAACGCCTCAATTAAACGATAATTTTCAGTATCTAAATTGGTACCGTCAAGCTAATTGGGTGTAGAATGATATAAAAATCATTAACCGTTATTATTTTTTCGAGGTCACAATGAAAATATTAAAGCTATTACTCGCAGGACTTATATCTATAACCATAGTGGCGTGTGGTGGCGAATCAGATTCAAGTCCGGTTCCAGCACTCAATAAAACATCTAAAGTCGTCATCCAACCTGAATCTGATACAGGGTATTCAAAGAATGCAGTGACCTCATCCTCTCTCCATTTAGGCACTACATTAAATCTCAGGGCTTATGAATTCGATTCGACGGGTGACGATGACCCAGGTCTAATGCCAGATAAGACTGCGTGGAAATCTAGTAATGAAAATGTTGCAACCGTTAGCCAAAATGGAGAGCTGACTACTCACAACGAAGGTCATGCCGAAATAACAGCAGTCATTAATGGTGTAAGTAGCAAAGCTTATATTATCGAAGTCAATCCTGCGGCGTTAGCTGAGATCAACCTCACCAACAACAACTATATGAACCTTCCTCAGGGCACAACTATTCACTACCGCGCTATCGCTACTTATACTGATGGTACTTTACAAGACATAACCTCAAACGCAACTTGGGAAACCGATAATAATTCAGTGGCTAATTTCGTTGAAAAAGGCGTCTTAAAAGGGTTATCTACTGGAGAAACGGAGGTTATCGCATCATTTAAAGGGATCTATTCAAATGTGAACAGTAATAGCTGGGGCTGGGGACATACATATATCAACGTCGTTTCGGCTAAAATTAAGAATATCACACTCACAAACAATACCGAGCTAACCGTAGCTGTGGGTGAAGCGTTTAGACCGACAGTAATAGCTACATATACTGATCTAACCCAGCAAGACGTTACTATCAATACTGACTGGAAAATTTCAGATGAAACAATAGCCAAAAGTGGAAATAAAATTCAAGCCTTATCTGCTGGCAACACCACAGCCACAGCCACTTATGCAGGGAAAAGCGTCACATTAAACTTAAAAGTAACCCCTGCGAAACTGACCAAAATAGACATAACGGAAAATGACCTTAGAAATGGTTATACTGTAGCAAAAGGTTATAGTTTACAGTTACATGCATTGGGTACCTATGGTGATGGCAGCAAACGTGATATAACCTCTATGGTTAACTGGAACACGACTGGAAATTCGACCTATTTTACCTATCAATACAATGAGTCAGGGCTAGTTCATAGCGCAATACCAGGGTTTTCTGATATCACCGCAACCCTTGGTGATGTACAAAGCCAGCCTCAACGCATTCAAGTCAAAGATAAAGTCATTGAGTCTCTTAGGATTGCTCAACCAAAGGATAAGCTTACCCTAACAATGACTGACCAAGATGGAAATACAGATGATCAGCGTTTCACTCCTCGTCACTTTAGTGTTGTAGCCATTGCAACCTATAGTGACAATACGGAAGGTTTCGTTCAGGATAGGATTCATTTCAAGATAGCGGATCAATCAATAGTACAACCTAGCAGGGCTAGCTACACGACAGATATTTTTTATCAAACACTTAAACCTGGCACTACCACGCTTACGGCATGTACATATCAAGAACAACCCGTTTGTACTGCTCCGGTTGAAATTGAAGTCATCAACTAAGTAATAAACATAAAAATAGCCACTTAGCTTAATTCAGTTAAGACGCTATATACCTTTAAAAAGATAAAAATCCGAGAGTATTCTATACACTCGGATTTTTATCTTTTTAAGAGCTTTGTTGCGTAAATCGATGGGCTCTTTACTTGTCATGGCTCGACTCATCAAGGCTCTTGAACTATTGTTAAACATATCAGTCGTTCGAGAGGGTCAAATATGGCAAAGTTCATATTACTACTATTTTTTATGGTTATTTCTACGGGCTGCGGAACAAGCGACAGTACCCTAATTGAAAGCGGACATAACATGGCTTATGTGCAAGGTTTTCATGATGGCAGACACAGTGGTATACAAGAAGCTGGCAATAACTTTGAAACCTATATTAAGGACCAAAAGCGTTATGAATCCGATGTTGATTATCAGCAAGGTTGGATCGCAGGTGAGTCTGAGGGGAAAAGACTACAAGATAATGCAAGATCATTCGGTAAAAGCGTCGCGACTAGCTATCATCCAAAGTCTGAAGTGACCAATCCTGACAATGAGGCAAAAAAAGCATTAAAGAGTGTCGATACATCGGACTTAAAAAACCTAGAATAACAATTCAAAGGGCTTTGTTACAGTGCTCAGAGACTTTGTTTTTTGACGTCATTAAGCCACTCGTTAGCTATTGTATATTCTCAAGGTGAGCAAGTCGGTTTAATTCTGATGCGCCAAGCATCACTTCTTGCTGTCGATTCGTAAAATATCTGCTGTATTATTTAAGACTAATAGTTGTTTTGTAACGTTATATCGCGTTTTTCGAGACATTCCTTTTTCCATATTGCTTTCCCTTTTCCACCGAGTGCTACTCAATGCCGAATAAACCATCAAATGATTCATTCTTTGTATGGAGTGTTGCTCGTCAGCATACAAATTTTTTGGGAAAGAATGACTATCTCAGCGTTTAGACAGTGCTGCTGACAAAGTATCGTAAAATTTGGTTAGGGAAGAGGAAGAAAGTCTCAGCTCCGAATTGACTTGGGGCACGGATAAGCTCGGAAAGCCTACACAATACGATGCAACAGACTCAAACAAAAGCCGCTGTTGATGAGCAGCGGCTTTTTGGTGAAACAAAGAGGGCTTAATCATCTAGCCCTGTCATTGGGCTCATCGAATGGTAAACGGTTTTTACGTCACCTTTGATGGACAGCACACTTAAATCATCAATGAAGAAACGGCTGGTCATGGTATGTTTACCGCCATTGATGAAGATTTCGATGACCGACTTGTCGACATAAACCTCGATGGTTTGCTTGATGCTCAACCTCGGCGCTTTTCTCACACACCCAAAGTCTTCAGCGTAGAGTTTAGACATCTTGCTACGATCGAGAGTGAACGCCTTATTTGTCGCACTGAACACGATGTTATCACCCGCAACGTTGGCAAGTGTAAACTCAAACTCGTCCGCATCCGTTTCGATCTCAACCATGAAGCTGGTCGTATCCAGTTCAAGAACATTTTCAACCGTAACCGCTTCACCCTGTAGCACTTTCAATTCAGGTAAAGCAGACTGAACAAGATAGCCATCTTGGATGTGAAGTTCGCGAGGTAACGACAACATACCCGCCCACTGATGTTCGTTAGATGGTGTGTCAATCTCTGGCAGACCAATCCAAGCAATCATAATACGGCGACCTTTATCATCTAAATAAGTCTGTGGGGCGTAGAAATCAAAGCCGTAATCCGGCTGCGCGATGTCTTGATGATTTTCCAATTCCGCCGTATCTAGGTTCAGGCGATCACCCACAATGTAAGCCACAGAATAGATATTTTTGAAGTCGTATGGGTTTTTGCTCGACACGCCTTGCGGAGAAAACAGCATCACCGACTGATTGTCTATTGCAAAGAAATCGGGACACTCCCACATATAGCCAAGGTTGTTGTAACGAGTTTGAATTGGGCCTTTGTGCTGCCAATTCATCAGGTCACGGCTGCGATATAGCGCCATTGAACCTGTTTCCTGAGGTGTTTGAGCCCCCACAACCATCAGGTAATCGTCACCCTGCTTCCACACTTTTGGGTCGCGGAAATGTTCAGTGTAGTGCTCGTTTTCAATAACCACGCCGTGCTTTTCTATTTTGCCGTCGGCAGACATCTTGGCAAAACATTGAGTTGGAATTCGTTGCCAGTTTTCATCACGTTTATTTCCCGTAAAGAACAACAGTGCCTTACCGTTTTCAACCAATGCGCCACCAGAATAAACACCGTGAGAATCGTAATCTTGGTCTGGGTGTAGGCCAATGCCGTGGTCTTCGAAATGAACGAAGTCTTTGGTTGAAAGGTGGTACCAATACTTCATGCCATGGACAGGACCAACCGGCGTCCACTGATAAAATAAGTGGTGCTCTCCATTAAAGAAACACAAGCCATTTGGGTCATTGAGCAGGCCAAACTTAGGCGCAACATGGTAGCTTGGATAGCCAGAGTCTTGTTTGCGAAGCTCTACCATCGCATCAATACTCTCTTGAGAAATATCTTCTATACGGCGATATCTTTGCTCTACTGTCCAGTTCGAGTTCAAACTCATACACTCTCCTCTACGGCATTCGTATTTGAAGAGTTTTTTTGAATAAACTGAGTTAGAGCTTCTTGCGTTGGAAGTGCGGTCATTGCGCCTTTTTGCGTTGTCGCCAGTGCACCACAACCATTCGCCCACTGAATTGCAGAATCGACGACTTGTTGATTGTTCCACTCATCATGTTGAGAAAGTTTTGCAAGCAAGCCACCAACAAAAGCATCGCCTGCCCCTGTAGTATCCACTGGCGTCACTGAACGACCTGACATCAACACACCTTGCGTTTCAAATACTCGCCATACGCCTTTCGCACCCTGTGTAACCAGAACAAGCGTGTTGTTAAGATCTGCAATATGAGCCAAACCTTGCTCCATCGACGTTGAACAGGTTAAGAAATCCAACTCTTCTTCCGAGAATTTAACCACATCCGCCAACGCTACCGCTTGCATGACCACAGACTTGATTGCTGAGGGATCTTGCCACACTTCATCACGAAGGTTTGGATCGAAGCTGATGTAACCACCAGCCGCTTTCATGCGTCGGATGGCTTCAAAGGTACTGCTTCGACTTGGCTCATTAGCCAGAGAGATTGAGCAGACGTGTAGCCACTCGTTTTTCTTAAACTTAGGAATGTCATCCACAGACATAAACTGATCGGCACTTGGCTTCACCATAAACGTAAAGCTGCGTTCACCTTGGTCATCAAGGTCCACCACCACCGTTGACGTTCGCTGTTCAGGATCCTTCACCAAACGTTCGGTATTCACACCTTCGTTTTGCAGAGTCACTTCCATAAAGGTGCCAAACGGGTCGTTACCCACTCGGCCGAAAAAGGCGCTTTTGCCTAAAAGACGAGTAATAGCAACCGCGACATTGGCAGGAGCACCACCCGGACATTTCAACAATGTCTTATCTGTCTCCGGAATGAGGTCGACGACAGCGTCTCCCGTTACCCAAACTTGATTCATCTTTCTTACCTTAAAACTGAAAATCATGACAAGTGAATGGATATAACGGTTCACATTGTCATGTAAAAATATAAAAAGGCTAGCTAAGCCAAATCACCTAGCTAGCACCCTAAAGCTTAGGAAATGAAGTGAAAAGGGGGACTTCACTTCTAGGGAGAAACGTTAAGCCGTTGCTTTAATGTTTTGTTTATTACGCTCGCGCAGCCCTAAAACAACGGTCAGTGCAAAGGCCGTGACGAACGCGATAATCATACCGACCACGTAGTAACCGATTTTTTCCGGCGATATTGAGATAATACCGGGAATACCAGCCGCACCAAGCGCTTGTGCTTTCACATGAAACATGGTGATGAAAGCACTTGAAACCGCAGCGGCACAAACCGCAGCAATGAATGGATAGCGAAGCTTTAGATTCACACCGAACATGGCTGGCTCTGTAATACCGAGTAAACCAGTGACGCCTGAAGGAATCGCAATACTCTTCATTTTGGTATCGCGAGTCATGAAACCAACAGCCAGCGCCGCCGCCCCTTGTGACACGTTAGACATCGCTGCGATAGGGAAAATGAACGTGCCCCCCGTTGTTGCAATATCCGCAAGCAACTGAGTTTCGATAGCGATAAAGCTATGATGCATGCCTGTGATAACGAATGGCGCATAAATCAAACCAAATACCGCCCCACCAATGAAACCAGCACTGTTATATAGCCAATTTAGGCCGTCACCCAGTAGGAAGCCAATATCACGTGTAAATGGACCCACTACCGTGAATGTCAGTAGGCCAGTCACAAAGATAGCCAATAGCGGTGTTAGCAGGTTGTCCAGAACTGAAGGCACGACTTTACGTAGACCAAGTTCTACTTTCGCAAGAATAAACGCAGAAACGAGCACTGGCAGCACTGAACCTTGATAGCCCACTTTCTCAATTTCGAAGCCCAGAATGTTCCAAACCGGAATATTGCCTGTCACCGATGCACTGCCGAAGCCCCAACCATTCAGAAGATCTGGGTGAACCATTAACATCCCTAAAGCCGCACCAAGGTATGGGTTACCACCAAACTTCTTACTCGCTGAAAATGCCAATAAAATAGGTAAGTAAACAAAAGGAGCATTAGCAAATGTGTTGATCATGTTTGCTAAGTCAGTCAAGCTCGGATTCGCGTCGATCAAAGATTTGCCATCAATGAACAAGCCTTGAGCCGTCAATAGGTTGTAGATACCCATCAACAAACCACCAGCAACAATCGCAGGAATAATTGGGACAAATATATCAGACAGGCCTTTCACTGCGCGCTGCACGATATTTTGGTTGTCAGCCCCTGCCGCCGCCACATCATTGGTCGACATTTCCGTCATCTCAGTCAGTTTTGCCATCTCTGCATAAACTTGGTTGACGATGCCTGAACCAAAGATGATCTGATATTGACCCGCGACTTTAAACTGGCCTTTGACCCCTTCTAGGTTATCAATTGCCTGTTCGTCAATTTTGTCTTGATCAGCAACGGCAAGACGCAGACGAGTCGCACAGTGCGCGAGTGCCGTGATATTACTTTTACCACCTAATAGAGTGAGCAGCTCTTTTGCTATTTTTGGATAATTCATTACATACCCCATTGGATTATCATTTGTGCCTTTGAACTTTCGGGAACGTTTGCAAAACAAATTTTTGCTTAGAAATAACAAATGATCAAAGATAACTGCTCAATAGTGTGAGGATGATCTTTAAATTATCTCCCCTGGATGAGGCGAGAGGGTTAAAATCTCCGAATAAACAGGGAAATTTGATGGCTCGTTTGCAAACAATCCCAAAACTAAAATGATAATGGATAATTTATAATGGCTAGTCTTCATGATGTCGCTCGTCTCGCTGGAGTTTCCAAGTCGACGGTCTCAAGAGTAATCAATGATGAGTATGGCGTAAAAGACGCGACCAAGATTAAAGTGCGCAAAGCGGTTGAAGAGTGTGGCTATCTCCCAAACCAAGTCGCTAAAGACTTAAAGTCTCAGAAAACCAACCTCGTTGGCGTGATTGTTCCTAGGGTTTCTTCCCATGCCACCGCTCAAGGTGTCGACGGTTTAACCGCAGTATTAGAGCAAGCAGGCAAGCATGTTTTATTAGCGAGCACGCACCAAACACACCACAAAGAACTTGAATACATTCAGATATTTAACCAGAAGCGTGTTGAAGGCATCATCCTGTACGCGACCCACCTCGACAACCAATTGGTCAAAGCGATTCAAAGCTCTGCCGTACCCGTGGTGTTGGTTGGTCAAGACGGTTCAATGTTTAACATCCCAAGCATTGTGCACGACGATACTCGTGTAGGGTTTGAAGCAGGCAACCGCCTTATCTCGAAGGGTTGTCAATACATGGGGTTCATAGGCGTACAAGGCGATGATATTGCGGTGGATAAGATGAGAT
This sequence comes from Vibrio artabrorum, assembly GCF_024347295.1. Lineage (NCBI taxonomy): Bacteria > Pseudomonadati > Pseudomonadota > Gammaproteobacteria > Vibrionales > Vibrionaceae > Vibrio > Vibrio artabrorum. The sequence goes on from NZ_AP025459.1 coordinate 206,219, forward strand.
CGGAAGGCTTTGCTCAATCACTTCAATTTAGCGACCTCGCACTGCAATTTCACGCCCGTGGCGACTTCACCATCGATTCTGGCTACAAACTGGCTAAGCATTATCTCAAGGAGCACACCAAGCTCGACGGCCTATTCTGCGCTACTGACCGTATCGCAATCGGTGCGATCAGAGCGATTCAGGAAGCGGGGCTTGTTCCTGGAAAAGACATATTGGTGCTCGGTGTGGGTGACGATGAGCTGGCTTCTGTCTGTACGCCAACGCTGTCTACGTTTAACTATGCGTTTGATAAAGCGGGAGAAAATGGAGCCAAGCTGCTACTCGACCGTATTGAGAAAAAAGGTTTTGAAATGAGTAAAATGGTGCTGACCTTCACCACCATTGATCGAGAATCTTGCTAGCGATTTATTTCAGAGATCAAGTGCTCCCAAAATAAAAATGCCAACCCTCGAGTTAACAACGATAAGGTTGGCATTTGACGATGTGAATCTCACATCATGATTAACACTCTCTACCTAAACGATATATCGAGCCATTAGAACCAAGTTTCCATCTGCAGTGCAAATAGAACCTCACCGCCCTCTCCCATCGTTGCTGCATCCGCGTCAGTGCTGATCGAGTAACCATTCAGATCTTCACTCCAATCCACATAGCTCACAGCGAAACGCAGTTCTGGTCGGTCAAAAAAGCCGGTGCTGGTCGAAAGCTTTAGTGTTGGTGCAATTGTCGCTTTGTAGAAACCGCCGCTCGCTTGCTCGGTCGCGTTGTCCAAATCCATGTACTGCAGTGAACCTTCGTAAACCATCTCAAAGTTCTCTGTGAACTCTTGAGCCAATCGAACGTTTAAAGAAGCCCATGTGAACTCATCATTCTTCTTCAGACGGTCTTGGCTATGCTCTGCCATTAGTGCCGGCGCTAAACGCCAGTTGTCGCCAATGCGAGTCACACCGTAGCTGAATAGACGAACAGCTTTTGCATCATCCAGTAGATCACCATTTGAACCGATGCCTTTTAGCTCCGCACCTAAACCGCTACCCACCAACATACCTGTTTTAGAGAAGCCTTCGCTCACACCAAAGAAGCTGTCTCCATGGTACGCTAGCATAGCGTGTACACCGCTTTTCGCTGCGCCATGTAGTCGGGTGTCGTTGTCTGCTGACGCCATGCCACTCAGCATCACCTGCCATTGGCCAATACGGTTATTCATGGTTGCAATGTAGTTTTCAACATCGGTTGATGAGCTATCAATCTCACCAAAATCTCGACCGTAAATAGAGAAACTCGCTTTCCAGTCGTCGCTCATTTGAACGTCGTAAACACCTGCGCCAGTGCCTGACAGGAAGACAATATCCGAGTCGAAAAAGTGAATATCAAAATTATCGCGATCGAATCGTTTACCTGCCCAGAACGTTGCTTCAGAAAACGCTTCAGATTCAGAGAACATACTCAGGCGATTCAGCTCTGAATACACTTGTCGTACATTCAACTGGCTTTCGCTGGCAGTCCACTCGTTATTTGTCTCGGTACTGTCGGCTAACATGATGCGAAACAAAGCACTAGAACCATCGTCTGCAAATCGTTTATGAATCAAGTTCGCTTCAACGTAATGATCATCTTCAACACCAAGGCGTCCAATTGGCGCACCAATGGCACCTGCTGCCGTCATGTAAGGTCCAGTGCCTGTCGCACCGTTTAGGTCATCGTTGATCAATAACCCAGAACGAGCATAGCCGTGAAACTCAAACAAAGAAGCATTTTCATTAGCCTCGGTGGAGGCCTGTTCCGTTTGTACAACCCTTTGTTCTAATTCATTAATACGTTGCTCTAATGCCGCAACATCTTCACTTGCTAATACCGATGTTGTCATTAGCCCCATTGTTACAGCAACCGCTAAAGTGTGTCGTTTCATTCTGATGTTCTCACGTTAATTATTTTGGATAAAACTGCAAACGTTCCCGAAATAATTCGTAAGCGCACTTAAACTCATACTTTTGATGCACAAGCTTAATATCGAAGAAGAAATAGAAATCAGTTGTATTGATTTCTACAGATTTTGTATCTAGCTGGATGATAGATCGATACTTTCGGGAACGTTACCGAGAATGCATAATTCTGATAACTTTGTCACAAGTGAAGTGAATGAATGAACGAAAAACGGTGTCTCGCGCACATTGATGTACTTTAGCGAAACCTAAGAAAAATAAATTTTTCAAACGTTTGAAATGCCATTGAATGATGTTGATTGATAGGGGGTTAAAATGAGTATATGAACAACTGAAACTTATCGAACCTTAGATTAGAAAGCATAAGGCATGGCGAAAATTACTTCTTTTTGTTCTGCTCAACCAACTTTTCATTCCATGCATCGTTGCCGTCTCGCTTGCTAACATCATACTCAGAACAAAACTGCGATATGGTCATGTTGTTATCACCAGTGGCTAGCTTTAACGCTAACTGCACTTGCTGGAGCTTACTTTGAAGACGAAGGTTTTGACCTGCCTTTGGGCTTTTCTCTTTGGCGAACTTTAAAGCAGCATGTTTGCGCTCTGCAGCACCCGCACGGCGATCCGCTTCTGATAATAGATATTTTAGCTGCGCGACACTTTTTCCCTTTTTGAAAGCAGGTTCAAGCAGTTCAACACATTCATCAAATGATGGATTTATAACATACGGATCAATTTTGTGCGCTTGTTGGCGCATCCACTCTAGCGCGAGCTTTTCATCTGACATTGTATAATCTTTATCGATAAAACAGTCGTATATGGTATCGCTCAATAGCAAACCACTGCAATAACAAATTTAGCGACTTCGTATCTTTGTACTACTGCTAATTCATCATTCCTTTGCTAGGACGCTAACCAAGTATCCTAAGATCCCTTCCTTTCTTAAACATCCAAGCACTTTCTCAAACATCCAAGCATGTAGCCGCAGACTCTTTGATCGATAAAAGCGGATTCTTCGTATATTTAAGTTCTTTAGTGAGCATGCTCGAAGATAACAAAAATGAGAAGAAAAGAAGATATGAAGGACATGACCCTTTCAAGGCAAGACATCCAAGCAATGGATCAACGTGAGCGCGCTCGCCTAATTAACTCCTTATCAGGATTCAAAAGCGCAAACCTAATTGGTACGCGTGATAAACAAGGGCTAGAAAATCTTGCTGTGGTAAGTTCTGTCATTCACCTAGGGTCTGCTCCCGCGCTGGTCGGTTTTATTGTTCGCCCCGACAAAAGCCGCCGTCATACGCTAGAAAACATTCTAGACACTAAGTACTTCACCATTAACAGCATTGGTGCTGACTTTGTTAAAAAGGCCCATCAAACCTCGGCTCGCTACCCTAAACCGGTATCAGAATTCAACGCGGTCGGCTTAACGGCCTATTATGACGACATGTTCCCCGCTCCATTCGTCTTGGAGAGCAGTTTAAAGATAGGGTTAGCGTTCAAAGAACAGATCACAATCGAAAGCAATCAAACGCAAATATTGATCGGTGAAGTTATAACGATCCACGCACCCAAAGGCTACACCGTCTAAGCTATGCCAAGTCAAATAAGTCTCTGTTTCCGCTAACTCGTGAAGGAAACCCAACATCATGGGACGCTCGTGAGCTGAATTTAGGGTAATTTTGTTCGGTAATTTACTCACAAAGGTGCTAATTTTCACATCAGCACCTAATACGCACACAACAGAGCTAAATTAAATCTACGCCCATTTCCAAGGAATCCTTTGAAGTTAACCCACTTTAAATACAAAACGCGCAAAGGCCCTGATTATCGGCATGGCGATCAGGTGTCTTTCATGGACATCAAACAGACCTTCGGTATGGGCAGCATTCGTGTGGGCGCTTGGGTCACTAAAGAAGAGAAAGAGCTCGCCGCGAATCTGATATTCGATTCGCTAGCAGATTTGGCTTACATCTTGGCTCTGCCGCCAGAAGCAATTGGCTTGCGTGGCACATTAGGTTTAGCGTTCGGCAGTGGTGGCAGAAAAGGCGTACAAGCACACTATGCGCCAAACCAAAGAGAGTTAGCCCTCGCTAAAAACGCAGGTGCAGGTGCATTAGCGCATGAGTTCTGGCATGCATTTGACCACTACATTGCCGAAAAGGCGTTTGAGATTGGTGACACCTCCGGTCCACGCAAGCAAATCTTGTTCGCCAGTGATTGTTGGCTACACGATAGAAAGGTAAGGCCTCATCCATTAAACGAAAGTTTGATGTCTGTGTTCGACGCCACACTACTCAGTGACAACAACCTAGATAAACACGACTACGTTGCGCGCAGCGTTATTGCAGACAAGGCAACGTCGGCTCGTTACTTTTCACTACCAACAGAAATGATGGCGCGAGCCTTTGAAGCTACGATTGAATCCTGTTCAGATATCGAGAATTCTTACTTAGTCGATGGCACGACCAAGCCGGATATGTTCCCTCTCTATCCAGACCTCACGCATCGCAAAGAGATTTATGAAGCGCTTCAAGGTTATTTCGCGCCGTTAGGTCGATCTTTAAGTAAGTAACGTTCGAGTCGTTAGAGGTAAGAGATGATCCATCAGCGAAAAGTGTTTATAGTCCAGACATACACTTCAACATCCATGATTTAGAGGCAGTAATGATCAGTTGGCCATCTTAGGTAAAACTCGACGGTGATGATGAGCTTATTTACGTCGCATCCGAGAACGATTTTCAAGCAAAATGCTCAGATATGATCTTGGGTGAAGAGGATTATCTCATAGATTCAGTTGGCGACAGCTACTCGCTACAATCAAACTCAAACCAACTGGGTTTAGCTAAACGAGCCGAGCAGTATTCGGTTGAAAGCGTGACTAAACTGATTCGAAATCATGAGTTCCAGAAGGCCGAAGTGTGCCTGATGAAGATCCACTTCCTAACGATTGAAGAAGCAATTCAATCTTTGGCATTTGAGCCTCGTTAAGATTGGTTATTAATTCAAAACCTAGATTCGAATCAGAACAAACAAAAACAGCGCCAATTTAGGCGCTGTTTTCTAGGATGCAATGAGTGGTAATAACCTCAACAACTAAGACGTCGCTTTGTGCGTAATTCCTGACTTATCAACAACCCCTTCAGCAAACTCACCACGCTCAAGTTTTTCGCGTAAAATTGCATGCTGGTCTTCAGTAAAGGTATAACGAGACATAATAAATATACGTACCAAAGCCCCTAAAGCCGGCAGTAAAGCAATACAAAAGAACATGCCATTCAATGCTGTTTCTGTTTGGTCCGCATTTGGAACATAACCAATAGTTGTCAGGATCAGACCTGTTAAACCACCTGCTACCGCAACGGATAATTTACCTGTAAATGTTTGGCCAGAGAAAGTTATCGCTGCTGTACGCTTACCACTATGGTAGTAAGAGTATTCAACGGTATCTGCAATCATCGCTGAAATAAGCGGGTTAGTCATCATAAAGAGCCCCGTTACTACTGCCAGCCACATCATCACCACCGTTGTGTTGTCATAACCTGTTAGATAAAAACCAACACGTGCGATAATTTCCAACACACATAGAGCAATAAAGATATCTCTCTTCTTGAACCGTTTAGTTAGGATTGGCGTCGCTAAACACGCGATAGCACTGACTAAAGTGATAGTACCAATCAATGAAACTAAACCTGCATCGCCCATGTTGTAGGTGAAAAAGAAAATGTATAAACCATTAACTAGATTAAAGAACACATTCATAAAGAATGCAGCCAAGATGAAGAATAATGGCTTGTTTTTACGTACCGCTTGAAAAGTATCTTTCAGTGTTACTTTTTCACAGCTCGCCGTCGAAATACGCTCTTTGGTATTGTAAAAACCGTTCAGCATAAACAGCAGACCTGCCACCATCAATACGATAACAGCAGGTAAGTAACCTTGATCAGCACGACCATCAGCAAAAAATGCGCTTAATTTAGGAAAAATAACCAGCGTTGCGCCAATACCAGCATTAACACCTAACATGGCACACGTTGCTGCTTTGGCACGCTCTTGAGGCTCATCAGTCATCACCGACGACATTGACCAAAATGGCACATCAGAGATGGTGTAAAGGGTACCCCACAGAATATAAGTGATACCCGCATACATCACTTTAGTCGACATGTCCGCATCGATATTATAGAAGGCAGCGATGGTCACCAATACAATCAAAAACGGAGTAAACAACATGTAGGGACGGAACTTACCGAAGCGAGATTCTAACGTATCCATATAGCCAGCAATCAACGGATCATTAACAGCATCCCACACTCGTGCAATAAGAAATATGGTACTCGCAGCAATCGGCGAAATACCGAGAATATCGGTGTAGAAGTATAAGATGAACGAGCCAACCAAGCCAAAACTAAAGCATTGGCCCACGCCATAGCCGAAATAAGAAATCAGCTCTCTATTGTTTAATCTATTTTTTATAGTAGTCATTGTTCACGTCTCGATTGATTTGATTCTAGTTTAGAAGCCGACCTTTTTCTCTAGGCCGGCTAAATGACAGTTATTCCACCTCTGCGAGTGTTTGAATCAACTGTACTTCGCTTGCATCATATGGCTGTCCTTGCTCATCAAGCAGATCGTGGAACCACTGACTGGCATAGTTAGCGTCATTGCGTTTAATTTCAGGCCAAGGAAGGTGCGTTTGTGTTTTACCTTTCACTAATCCCCATTGATAGCAGCCAATATTCTTAGCTTTAAAAATTGGCAGCTGTTCATGTAAGGAAGATTGTGCATGACGTGCTAACCACTCGGTACACATCATCGGACGGTTGTGCGCTTGCACAACTTCCAGCGCTTCATGGAACAAATCCAACGGAAGATAAGCATGAAAAGTGATAATGTCTGATAGCTCCATCGCTCGACGATCGGTTGGATGTTCAAAAATAGGCAAACTACGGTCGAGAATACTAGGGCAATGCCATGCACCCACCGTTAGCGGCTGAGTCGGGTTCACATCGCGCGCCCACTCAAACGCTTTTTCCATCAACTCGTGGCTGAACGTCTCCATTTCTTCATCGTAAGCTAGCTCACCAGTGGGTGTAAAAATCATACGGTTGGTTGGCTCGTTGTACAGATCCCAAATCGCAATACGCGGGTCGTTTTTATAAGTCGAGAGAATGTCACGGATGTAAGTTTCAACGTCACCCCACTGTGACTTATCCATCACAACATTACGACCTGGGCTGGCCGCAGCTTGGCTATTATGCAGGTCAGGGACGGGGGCTTTTTGTTGACCTAGATACGGATGGTCACCGGAGAATCCACAATCATCCATTGGCGTTAGCATGACTTTGATATTGTTACGTTCACAGATATCTAAAAATCGATCGATACGAGCATGTAACCCCTCACGGTCTGCTTGCCAAACGATAAAAGGCAGGTTGGTACGAAGGGTGTTGTAACCTACCTGTTTTGCCCATGCTAATTCTTCTTCCATGATCTCTGGAGCGAAACTGTCTGCTTGCCACATTTCGTTCCAGTTTACAGCCGTCCTTGGTAAGTAATTAAATCCACGTAGCCATCCATGTTGTTGTTGCCATTGCCACGCTTTGTCTTCAGACCATCTTTTCATATTACTCACCTTGAAACTAAATTATTAACTAATAATATTAGCTAATATAATGAGCTGAATTTTTAGCGCTACTATCTAAAATTAAAAACGCGTGAACGATCACAACTATCAGACTGCTCGGACAACTTTTCGTGATCCCCATCTTTAACAGGTGATCGAAAGTTGATAATTAGCTAATATCTTTAGCTAACTAAGTTGAGTTGAAATTTACGATGGCTAAAAAAATCACTATGAGTGACATTGCTGCAGCGGCAGGTGTGTCTCAATCAACGGTATCACTGGTACTTAATGGTTCAACGTCTGTAAAAATTGCAGACACCACAAAAAGTAAAGTGCTCGATACCGCCGAATCACTTGGCTACAAAAATAAGAAAGTCGCTCATGCGCTGGGTCGACCTAATAAAATAGCACTGGTTGTCAACGGGTTATCGAGTTATGACCCTTTTATTGATGCTATAAACTCAGCGCGTGAAGAGGCTTGGGCGAACGACTTTATTTTAGTGATCTTCAATTACAGCCACGATGAAGTACTAGCGAGTAAGATTGAGGCGGAAATCAACAGCGGTGATTACGCAGGTTTGGTTTATGCATCGAGTATGACTCGAGACCTTGAACAACAAAGAGTTAATACGACGCTACCAACAGTGCTCTTAAATTGCACCAATGAAAGCCTTAGTGATACACCAAGTATTTTGCCTGCCGATATGATTGGTGCTTACAAAGCCGTTTCTCACCTCACGCAGCAAGGCTATCGTCGCATTGCTATGCTCACAGGCGAGAATTGGATGCTGGCAAGTCAACAGCGAAGCGAAGGCTACCGTCAGGCGCTAATTGATGCGGACATTATCCCAAATAGTGATTACTTAGCTGAAGCTAGTTGGTCTTTAAAAGAAGCACATCAACAGACATTAGCATTGTTTAAGTTGCCTCAAACACCCGAAGCCATCTTTTGCGGAAGTGATTACATGGCAATGGGCTGTTACCAAGCCTTAGCTGAACTAGGACTTAAGATCCCTCGAGATGTCGCGGTCGTTGGCTACGATAACCAACAAATCGCATCGGAAAGTTTTCCTGCGTTAACATCCGTTGAATTACCTTACTCAGATATGGGCAAGCTAGCGGTTGAGTCCTTAATGGCGCAAATTGAGGATCAGCCTTTGTTGTCCAGTAGACGAAAAGTGGAAGGAGAATTGATTATTCGTACATCCTCAACACCATCGGATAAGGTGGGCACATAGCCCACCGATAGTTAGGGCCTAAAACTCAAACTGATAAACCGTCTGATGTTGATAAAGCTCTCCAGACTTCAGGAGCCCGCGGTTAGCTCCCCACTCTGGTTTATTAGGACCATCTGGAAAATATTGGGTTTCTAAGCAAAGACCATCGTACAACTCATAATTTTTACTCTTACCAGGCGTCCCTGCAAGAAAGTTACCCGAATAAAACTGAATAGCAGGCTTCGTCGTTTTTACCTTCATCACGACTTCTTTTGCAGGTGCAACCAGAACCGCTGCAACCGACTCTCCATCGGTCACTTCAGGCTGAAACACAAACGCATGATCATAACCACCAGCCATTTTCTGGTCCGACTCAGTCAGAAAATCCCGCCCAATGAGCTTTGCGTGTGAAAAATCAAAACTCGTATCCTTAACCGCCTTTATTTCTCCCGTTGGTATTAAGCCTTGATCTGTCGGTAAATAATGGCCTGAACTCAACTGTAATACATGATCCAAGCTTTTCGAACCAGAAGCCTCACCAGCCAAATTAAAGTAAGCATGATTGGTTAAATTAACGGGGCAAGTCTTATCAGTATTGGCTTCATAAGAAATAGATACTTGGTTGTCATCCGTTAGAGAATAGGTAACTTTGACACCAAGATTACCCGGATACCCTTGATCACCATCTTTGGTATGAAGAGTAAACACTACCTTTTGTGCACTTTGTTCAACAATGCTCCAACGCTTTTTATCAAAGCCCTCTACTCCACCATGTAATGAGTTTTCACCATTATTAACCCCGAGTTGGTAGCGCTTCCCTTCAAGTTCGAATTGGCCTTTAGCGATACGGTTTGCAAAACGCCCAACAATCGCCCCGAAATAAGCGTTCTGCTCCATATGTTCAGCCATATTGGGCGAGCGAAGTAACACCTCTCGAGCTTCTTCATTCACTGGTATAGAACAACTCAGCCAAGTAGCTCCAATATCCATGAAGGATACACTCATTCCATTGCTGTTCGTAAGGTGAACCAGTTTAGCTAACTGACCATCAAACGATGGCGTGGATGCCATGTCTTGCTCTAATTGCTCAAAGTTAGTAATCATTAGTGCCTCTTCGTCTCACAAAAATAGCGTTATATCACCACTACTCATCTGCAACTAATAATATTAGCTAATATTTTGACCTAGATTGCCTTTTGCTTAATTCACATAACTTTTCAAGCGTCAGAAACAAAAACAGCGCCTCAGTAGGCGCTGTTTTCGTTTCTTATCTCGTTATCGCTGGTTTAATTAAGCGTCAAAAAGTAAGATTAAGTGATAAAGAGCTAGATTAAGCGATAAAAATCTGTGCCAGTGCGTAGCCTAAACAACATGCGCCGACCACACCGATTAAACCCACCGACATGAATGAGTGATTGAAGTACCACTTACCAATCTTAGTGGTGCCAGACACATCAAAGTTAACCGTTGCGATATCTGATGGGTAATTCGGGATGAAGAAGTAACCGTACACCGCTGGCATCAAGCCGATAAGCAGTGCTGGGTCTAATCCTAAGCCAAGGCCAACCGGTAACATCATACGTGCTGTTGCAGCTTGAGAGTTCACCACAACCGATACGATAAATAGCGCTAGCGCAAACGTCCATGGGTAGTTGGTCACCATTTCCACGATGCCAGATTTAAACTGAGGCATTGCGTATTGAAAGTAGGTATCCGACATCCAAGCGATACCGAAGATAGCAATCGCTGCTACCATACCCGATTTGAATACCACACCATTTGGCACGTCACGCGGGTCTGTTTTGGTTGCCAACAAAATGATACCGCCGAAACAGAGCATCATCATTTGGATGATCACTGACATCTTAATGGGCTTGTCGCCATCTACGATGGTTCTGATTTCAGGCACCATCGCCACGATAACAATCACGACAATCGACAATAGAAAAATCAATACTGCATTACGAGCCGACGTTGGCAGCTTTTCATCCAAAGACGTCGCGGTGGTGCTTTCAATGCGCTTTTTCCACTCAGGATCTTTTAAACGTGCTTGATAATCGGGATCGTCATTCAACTCTTTACCACGCTTTAAACTGTATAAAGAAAGTAAAAATGTGCCAAACAGCGTTGCAGGAACTGTCACCATCAAGATAGAGAGTAGTGTAATAGAATGTTGAACATCTGACAGTTGCGCGAGGTAATAGACCACTGCGGCAGAGATTGGCGAAGCCGTGATGGCTAATTGTGAAGCCACTGATGCCGCTGCCATTGGGCGCTCAGGACGAATCCCGTTCTTCAATGCGACATCACCAATGATAGGCATGATTGAGTATACCGCGTGGCCAGTACCCAATAAGAACGTCATCGAGTACGTAACAAAAGGGGCTATCAATGTAACCCGTTTCGGGTTCTTTCTCAGCACCCTTTCCGCGACTTGCAGCATATATTTCAAGCCACCAGCCGCTTCGAGGATCGAAGCACAGGTCACAACCGCGAGGATGATCAGCATTACGGTAACGGGTGGAGACGTTGGCGGCATCTTGAAGACAAACACCTCGATCACCAGACCAATTCCAGAAACAACCCCTAAGCCAATACCGCCATACCGAGAACCGATATAAAGGACGACTAATAAAAATAAAAACTCGAAATACAACATAAGCAACCCTGCTAAAAATATGGACTAATGATATTTTGTCCCTAAGTCGCAACATTTACTTTTTGCTTGGTCACACTATGATTGCAAGCTTCTGCAAATTACTTTTTATCAGATTATGGTCACGCTACCAAGCCTGTTCGTTTATGAATTGTAATGGTGAGCTGAAGGTTTAACCGAAATTTGTTATCTATGATAATCAGTATTGTATCTGTTAGATCACGATGCTCTATAAAACACAAAACTCATAACCTAAGGATATTATTAAGGCGAAAACCAATTGTATTGCCAATCATTCAATGGCCTCCCCCATAGACAACTTGTTAGGTTTTGCTCAACACTCGCTCGCCTATCCCTGATACACTATGCCAAAATACTTCCCCTACCACGACACTAGATAAAGAACCACGAATATGAATTTTCAAGCGGCTATTTTTGATATGGATGGATTATTGCTCGATACAGAGCGACTTTGCATGCAGGTTTTTGAAGAAGCGTGTCGCGCGCAAGGCGTTCCTTTTTTGCAAGATGTTTACCTCAGAATCATTGGTTGTAACGCAAAAACCGTCGAACAGATTTTTAGAAATGGCTACGGTGAAGGCTTAGATTACCCAGCGCTGAACAAAGAATGGCGCACTCGCTACAGTGCAATCGTTAAGCACCAAGCCATTCCAGTAAAAGATGGCGTGATTGAGCTGCTTGAATGGCTAAAATCGAATGACATTCCAATCGCGGTGGCGACCTCCACTCAGCTTGATATCGCGAAGAAGAAGCTTGAACTGGCTGGCCTAGATTCTTACTTCACCTCGTTAAGCACGGGTTGTGAAGTCACCAATGGTAAACCCCACCCAGAAATCTACCTGCTTGCGGCAAAGCGCCTAGGGGTTGCTCCGGAGACTTGCCTAGCGTTTGAAGATTCGAATAACGGTATTCGCGCATCAGTGGCAGCCAACATGATCAGTTTTCAGATCCCAGATTTGGTCGAGCCCTGTGAAGAAGTAAGAGCGCTTGGGCATACGATCAGCCCATCGCTGCATCATGTATTGGCGCTGCTGCAACAAGCCGCAGCATAAAAGCACATCACATCCAATAAAAACCAATATTAAACCGACTTACTGAGTCGGTTTTTTGTGGTTATTCCTTTTATAAAAGCTAAAAACGCACACTAGAAACTGTTACAGTCGATGTAAAACAGAGGCTAAGTGACAGGCAACATTGATAACGTCTAGAGATGGAGAAAAGGACGCGTGATTGAAAAATTTGAAAGTCAACTGCTTGATTTTGCACAACAAGAAATGACCCAAGATGCGGCGCACGACATCAGCCACATCAAGCGCGTCGTCAAAACTGCTAAGGTTTTATGTACTCAAGAACAAGCGAAGCTTGAAGTCGTTCTGCCTGCCGCTTACCTTCATGATTGTTTCACCTTTCCCAAGAACCACCCAGACCAAGCCAAAAGCTCGACAATGGCGGCAGACAAGGCGATCTCTTTCCTCAAATCCATCGAGTATCCCGCGCCTTATCTCGACGAGATTCACCACGCGATTGTTACTCACAGCTACAGCGCTAACATCACACCAGAAACCTTAGAAGCTCAAATCGTCCAAGATGCCGATCGGCTCGATTCTCTCGGTGCGATAGGCATTGCTCGCTGCCTATACGTGGGCCAAAGCTTCGAGGCCGAGCTCTATAACCACGAAGACCCGTTCGCGAAGCAGCGTGACTTAGATGATCAACATTACAGCGTCGACCATTTCTACGTAAAGCTGTTCAAGCTCGCTGAAAGCATGAATACAGAATCCGCCAAGTTAGAAGCCAACAAGCGCACCGACTACATGCGTGGTTTTGTTGATAGACTGGCCTCAGAAATTTAACAAGAAGAGCCGAACGTGAAAGAGTTCAATGATAAAACATGGCCCTTGTATCAGATGGCATTAAAGCTCTGCTAGCTTGTTTTAATTAACAGGCTGGTTTTAACAGAATCGCTTTAGTTAACAGAATCGTTTTAATTGCCAAATTTGACCCCATATCATTAAGCATTGGCTACACAGATGTAATTTGGAACCTCCAATGACCCAAGAAAAATTCGATACCATTTATCAACGTGCGGCTCACCGTAAAGGTGGAGCGGCCGAGCTCGAAAAGATTGTTCGTGCGCCCCTTTCCCAAGCCGAGTTATCGCAAACCACCGACGACCGTTGGCTAGCCGCCTTTACCGAAAAGGTATTCCAGTGTGGTATTTCATGGAATGTGGTGAGAAAGAAGTGGCCGCAATTTGAAGAAGTGTTCTTTGAATTCGACATCGAAAAGATGCTTATGCTGCCGAACGAGATGTGGGAGCAGAAAGCGCAAGACCCGCGCATTATTCGTCACCTTACTAAGGTGATGACCATCCCTGCCAATGCCACTATGATTCATAATGCCAAGCGTGACGCTGATTCGTTCTCACAAATGGTTGCCGACTGGCCATCAGAACGCATCACAGAACTTTGGGATTACCTGAAAAAACACGGCAAGCGATTAGGTGGCAACACGGGCGCTTACACCTTGCGTCAAATGGGTAAAGACACCTTCATCTTGTCCTCGGATGTTGAAGCGCACCTGCGCAGTACAGAGGTCGTCGATAGCGGTCGTAACACTAAGCGAGCACAACTCGCGGCAAGTAAGGCTTTCAACGAATGGCAGCAACAGTCGGGGCGTAGCCTGAGCGAAATCAGCCAGATCGTGGCATACAGTTGTGGCGATAATCGCGTTTAATTGAATTGAATATGGCTTAAAGCTAAAGATTGCAGACCGTTCCCTGCAAACTGCATGTTATAAATCATTAACAAATCAGGGCGCATCGCACTTTCATCCGGTGGTATTGTATAGATAACACAGTACAAAGTTTGATATCCAAATCCAAGACGTAAGTGTCTTGCGCGTCTGTCGCATAGAAAGTATTGAACCCGTCCAGATTTGCTTTGCTTTTCAAGACCAGCTGTTAACTCAGCTGGTCTTTGTCTTTAATGCAAACAGGTAAAGTGGCTGTGTGCTTTTTATTTCATAAATAGACGCAAAACTTAGCTATAAAATGCGTATACGATAATAAAATGGAACACGAAACCGACCAACACAGGTACAGATGTCCGCTTAACCACATCAAAAGGGCTTAACTTCGCCCCGGTAGCTGAAGCAATGACAACCGCGGATACTGGAGACATCGCACGACCAATTGCGGACGCTTGTTGCATTGGCATTAACATTGCTGCCGTATTCGCTCCCATACTTGTTGCGATCGTTGGAATTAACTCAACAAACGCTAAGAATGGTGCATTACCTGACCCCATAATGACTGCCGCCATTAAAGTGACAACAGCAAAAACCAAAGTCATAGCGACACTTGGCAAACCAACCGATTGAGCAAGCATGATTAAGTTAGAAATCGCACCAGTCGCTTGAATACCATACGCAAAAACACCCGCAGCGACTAATAAAACGACGACGCTGCTAAACGCACTTCCCATCCCTTTCGAAAAGACTCCAAAGCCATCAAAAACAGCCTTTAAGCTTTTTTTCGTTATGCATTCGCACAGCATGGCGATAAACATAGAGACGAAGACTATCGTCGTTACGTCCATATTAATCGTTGAAACAACCAATTTAGAGAAAGCGATCGCCATCATTATAGGGAGTAGAGGCAACATAACATAATAGCTCGGCGCAGATCCTTCCACTTTTGACTCCGCCATTGCTGTCGCTTCAAACTGCTCGGGGTGTTTTTTGTCGACATGCGTTTGCCAAATAACATGCATAATACCAATAACGACCATTGTCGCTATGGATGTTGGCGCTTGATAATGAGAAACGTAACTCATTAAATCCATTCCTAGCGCCTCACTAGCACGGATAGCATCGACACCGGTTGGCGTAAAACTTACCGCCAATGAGCTAGCAATAACAGCCGCAGCACTACCACGAGAAAGCCCTAAACCCAACATAACAGGAAACAAAGTACCCATTAACAACACGCCTAATCCCGTTGCTGATGGAATCGCGAGCTGAAGGATACTCGCCATACAATAAGCGAAAAAGAGCATGATATTTTTGTTTTTAATGCGACTTAATGGTTTGGTGGCTAAACGAACGACAACATCATTCGCTCCTATATGGCTCATATAATCAGCAAAACCGACTAATGCCATGATCATTAAACCCAACGAACCAGCACGGTATCCCATTAAAAATTGAACGTATTTAAACGGCTCAAATCCTGAAAAGTTTGTTGATGCTACAGAAGCTGGTAGCATCGGTCCCCAGCCAAATATCCCTGTGGCAAAGATTAAACCTATTCCTGACATTAATAAGGTAGGCTCTGCTCGATACCCTTTTAAAATCATTCTGGCAACAATAACAACAATAATAAGAACTAATATTAACTGAGCCATATTTATAAACCTTCATGCTCTGTCAAGTTAATAATAATGCTCTTAACCACATTACTTGCCGCCACGAGTGATGGAACCGGCAAATATTCAAATATCGAATGGAAGTTGTGAGCACCAGTAAATATATTCGGACATGGTAACCCCTTTTCTGAAAGCACAGCCCCATCATAACCGCCACGCATAGGGATCACTTTTGGTTCTATACCATTCTCTTTATAGGCCGTCATTGCGAGATCAACAGGCAACATAGAATCTTTTAGATAATTGTGCACATTGCTATAACGATCCGTCAATTCAAGAACAGCTCTATTATTGTTCCTTTCATTGAATATTCTAACTTGTTCCGCAATAAAGGCTTTACGATACGCATAGCCTTCTTCCGTAAAGTCGCGAATATCCATATTAAGAACCGTTTTCGCTGAGTTACCTGCCAGTTTCTTCATCCAATAGTAACCTTCGCGCCCCTCAGTATGCTCTGGCGTTTCTTTTGCTGGAAATTGGGTCATAAATGAATTGGCCAACAGTAAAGAGTTGATCAAATTACCTTTTGAGTTCATAGGGTGCGCAGATTGTCCTGTGAATGTAACCACGGCATTACCTGCGTTCCAGTTTTCACAAACAAACTCACCAATTCCACAACAATCGAGTGTGTAAGCAAAATCGGCACCAAACTCATTCACATCAAATGCATTTGCTCCAAGAAGCCCTTGCTCTTCATCAGGAACAAAACCTACCTTTACCGTCCCGTGTTCGACGTCTTGATTTTCTTTAAAAAACTGCAACGCATTTAAAATAGCAGCGATAGCGGCTTTATCATCGGCACCGAGTAATGATTGCCCGTCACTCACGATGATTTCTTGCCCAATATAATTTGCGAGTTCAGGCTGTTCTGCTAAAGAGAGAATTGGGCCTGTCGATAATGGAATGTCTCCGCCCTGATAATGAACCACTTCTGCATGCGTGTCTTCAGTGCGTTCTGAGCTAGTATCAAGATGCCCAAAGAAAGCAACGGTTGGTAATTTTTTTTCAGAGTTAGAGGGTAAAGTAGCGGTCAGAATAGCGGTATCTCGAAGAACGATATCAACACAACCTAGCTCTTCTAATTGCTTTTTAACCAAACACGCTAATTCGTATTGTCCAGTGCTTGAAGGCATGATGCCTGCGGCACCGTTTGCTTGGTTTGTGGTTGTATTAATCTCTGTGTAACCTAAAAAGCGCTCCACTATATTCATTGCTTAAATCCAAGTTTTAATAAAACGAAGATATTACAATTTTTACCACTTGATTGAGTGACTATTATCTCAATAAACCTAATCTAAAAGTGATAATTTAACTTTCAAAAATAGCTATACCCAACTCGAGATTTTGAATGTTTAAATATTGTTTTTTATTTGAAAATAAAATGAATCAATTACTCAATGTATATTGTATTGAATTATTCGTGAATAAATAACTTACTGCCGAACAATCGATCAATAAATAAGCACTTCTCATACTGCCTTTTTATCTCTTAACCAGGCAACCCCCTTATATTTCAGCTGAGTTAATCATATTCGTTTCCATAGTAGCTCACTTACTGGTCAGTTTAATTCATCCAACTGAACGAGAATATTCCGTTCAATGCTGTGAAAAAATACAAGACTAATAACAATCTCCTGGAAAATAGGAGGGCGTTTGGCGCTAGACGATGAGTTGTCGAAAAACTACTCGAACGCACTCAACCATGTTTTCAAAAGTTGGTTGGTGTTCTTCTTCTGACTCGCAGACAATGATTTAACCAGTTTTTTCTGCATTTCGACATGTTCAGTTATCATTTGGTCAATCAGAATCAGCCCCTTTTGGGTTAACTGAACACTCACGCTGCGTCTGTCTTCTTTGCTGTGCTCACGACTGATCAACCCTTTCGCTGCTAGCTTATCAAGACGATTGGTCATCGCGCCAGAGGTCAGCATCATAGAGCCAATCAGTTCAGATGGCGTCAATCGGTAAGGTTTTCCAGACCGGCGCAACGTCGCCAGCACATCAAACTCACCCAGTTTCAGGTCGTATTTTTTATGAAGCACGGCAACTTCCGTCTCCATATACTTGGCAATACGCATAATCCGACCCATCATTGCCATCGGTTCAGTTTCTAGTTCGGGCTTTTCCTTTGCCCATTGCTCTACTACGCGGTCGATAGCATCCATTTGCAATCTCGCTCCGTTGTTAGTCTGATTACTTTAAACTAGTTTAACATAAAGATACTTTACAACCACTAGTGCTCAGTATACAGTTCACACAATAGTTATCTTAACGTAAAGATATTTCAGATGAACATATTATTAGCAATGATCCCCGCGTTTTTTTGGGGAACAACCTATGCAGTGACGCAATTTACGCTACATGAGTGGCCACCATTATTATTGGGTGCTTTGCGTGCGTTGCCTGCTGGCTTGTTATTGCTAGCGGTCAAGCCAACACTGCCTAAAAAAGGCGAATGGCTAACTATTTTCACACTGGGCTTTATCAATATCGCGACCTTCTTTAGCTTGATCTTTATGATGGCGCTAACCCTGCCTTCGGCAATCTCTGGCGTGGGTATGATCTCAGTGCCTGTATTCGCAATGATCTTCCACTGGCTAGTGAAAAAACAACGCCCACATTTGATTCAAGCACTGTCTGGTATTGGCTTGATCACCTTAGCGTGGTTCCTGTTCAACCCAAGTCAGATCGCACTCAACCCAATCGGTTTAAGCGCCATGTTTGCTGCGATCATGTGTATCGTTATCGGCAGCAGCATTACTAAGTCACTGGGTAATCGCATGCACTGGTGGAAGGTGTTAACGTGGCAACTGATTTTGGGCGGTACGATTTTATCTGTCGCGTCTGGCGTTCATGCATTTATCGACCCGCAGCCTTATGTTAACGCTGTGACGCATTTCGATACTCGTAATGCTATCGGACTCGTGTGGGTGATTGTGCTCAACACAGCGCTGGGTTACGGCATGTATGTGTGGTTACTGCAACGTATGTCTGTGGTTGATTTCACCTTTGGTGGTATCGCCAACCCAGTAGCCGGCATCGTGACAGGCATGGCGTTAATGGGCGAATCCTTTACCGCAATTCAGTATTCATTAATGGCAGGCATGATCGTGATGTCACTGCTACCGCAACTTATTCTAGCCATAAGACAGCCCAAAAAAAGTTGAGCCTGCTACGCAGTTGCTGGTGCAGTGTAGGAAATATCTATTCCAGAAACCCGTTTTGTGGCCTTTAGAAACAGAGCGGTCATGAACAATCAATCCCTAAGCCATTGATAGCTACCACTGGCTCCTCTTTGCTTCTCAAAAAAATTAGAATGTTGTTGCTTGAACTGGTCGGCTTTGAGTTTAGAAATGGGCCACTGAGTGAAGTCCTCTCGGAAATTGTGATTATTAAAACTAAATTCTACCGATTTTAATCTCTTATTAATCGCTCGATATATATAGCTTTCACCCGAGCTTTCACAGGTCATGAAGGAATGCGATATAGGCTGATGATTAAAAGAGATGAATATCGATTTATTCGATTTCGGTTCACAGGTCTCTTTATTCACAATATCAACTTCAAGCTTATTATCGAATGTCGTCAAAACAAAGATGACGATGTTTTCCTCTAAATACACTCGCCGAAGCAAAAGCTGTTTTGTGTCCTGAGTACGGGTAACTTGAAGACCATTCGAAAATGGCAAATAGTATTCCCAGAGCCAACTCCAGTCCAATCCCTTCTCTACAAAGTGTAATTGCTTAAAGCCTCTCCATAGGGCTGTGCTCCCAAGAGCGAAAGTAAAAATAGTTAAGATGAGAAAAATTCGGATTAATAATTTCATGGTATTGATCAACTCGCGGCCATACCGACTCTTTCATGCATGGCAGAGCGAGTGCAGCGTAAGCCTGTAAAGCCTAGATTTAAGTGTAAGCCTTCTTTTTCATAAAGCAGGCCTTTGATCGGTTCCTGTTAGGCTGGACTCGCCATTAACCCCAGTTTACTTTTCAACGTTAGCTGAAGTTAAATGCCAAAGAACACTGTGCCTTCTCGTCCGATTATAATCAACCCCAATCTATTCGAGGAACACCTGGCGTGTTATACCCAAATAGCCGTTTAGCGGGGCTGGGATATTTTGATGGTGTTGAACAACGGTAAACGGCTCTGGTTCAAGTTCAACGGTGAAGTCACTTTCTTCTTACCCCTATTTTGTCGCCTTCATACTCAACTTCAATAAATAATTGATAGCAAAAATAATAAATGTTTGAACTATTATCTCCTTATAAATAGACTATCGTATGCGCAACTAAATACAACGAAGTACTTATAGACAAGTTCAATATTGAACACTGTTGAGTTTAATTAAAAGTCTCTACAGACAAAAACTAAGGTACACCAATTAAAAGTTGCAAATCACTTGTTTAGTCAGAACAAATTACCGCATGTTGGCACATGGAGAGTACAAAATGAACGCACCATTAAAAAGATCTTTGGAGCATAATAAAACGCTTAACGACCCTCGTAATCGCACCGTATCCACAATAAATAGTACCGATGCTCTGGCGATGATTGAGCACGGCAGTGAGTTAACCTTAAACGTCTTGACTCCTGTTGGGACTAAGTTTCTCGCGACCACTAAATTTATTGGCACGCACAGCGATAATTGCATTGTGGTTGAGGTTCCTGAAGTATCCCATGAAGATCTAAACTTTTTCTTTCAAGAAGGTTTTTGGATGACCGTTCGCGCCTATTCTCTAAGAGGTGAAGGTGCACTTATCCATTTTAAATGTCAGATTTATCATAAAATTGGCGAACCGTTTCCTATTCTTGTACTTTCAACACCAAGTACGATGAAAGTGACTCAATTGCGTAAAGAAACACGCTATGAAGTGAACTTACCTTCAAGAATCATCTTCAACGATCAACGAACAGATTGTGAGATAAGAGACTTATCCAAAAGTGGTTGTCGCTTTGTCACATCCCCCACTTCTCGGGCGATTCAAATTGCGGAACGCGTCTCTATTGAAATCACGCCTCATAACTACAATGGTCCACTGATTCCACCACTGAAAGGCGTCGTCTGCAACCTACAAAAATCGACGCACTATGCTCGATACGGTGTAGAGTTCGACGACATTGGTCGAGCTAACGCCAAGCACTTACTGGCAAAACTAAAGTTCAATGGGACCAAGCTCTGCTTGAGAAACGCGTAAACGCGTTGAGACCTTAACCTCATCCCATACCGTGTACAGCACACTAAGAGGTAGGTAAAAGATCAATAAATAAAAAAGCCATCGACTCTACAATCGATGGCTTTTGCGTTGTATCTCTTTATCACTCTATTTACGCAAGGCGTTCAACTTGGCCTGAGCGATACCAAAAACCGTATCAATTGGGTAACTTCCCTCATCACTCGCCTCACCCGCAGCTTTGCCGGTAAACAGCTTAATCGCTTCAGTAACATGATCGATGGCCCAGATATGGAACTCACCCTTTTCAACCGCTTTAACGATATCACTGCGCAACATTAAGTTATGAATATTCGAGCGTGGAATGATGACTCCTTGCTCCTTTGAACGTCCTTTAATTTCACACACATCAAAGAAGCCTTCAATTTTCTCGTTCACACCACCGATGGGCTGAGACTCGCCAAACTGGTTCATTGATCCTGTAATTGCAATGTCTTGACGATTTGGCTGTTTGGAAAATGCAGACACTACCGCACAGAATTCAGCCATACTCGCACTGTCCCCATCAACCCCTCCATACGATTGCTCAAAGGTAATATGAGTAGTCAGTGGGACTTTTGCTGTCTTACCAAACACCGAAGAGAGATAAGCAGATAAGATCATCACACCTTTAGAGTGAATACTGCCTCCTAGGTCTACATTTCTTTCGATATCAATGACCTCACCATCACCATAAGCGGTGGTGGCAGTGATTCGGTTTGGCGCGCCAAACATGTGGTCCGTTGTACTGAGTACCGACAATGCATTGACTTGACCCACCGCCTGACCGTCCACATGGATCAGCGTTGTTCCATTGGTGAAAGTCTCCATAACACTGTCTTGTAATCGGCCGACACGCATCTGTTGATTAGACAGTGCTTGGTCAACATGGGTAGCACGAATCAGGTTCGATTTCGATCCTCTTGCTACATAGTTTGATTCACGCAGCAGATTCGCAATATGTGCCGAGTGTAGTGATAGTTTGCCTTGGTCTCCTGCTTGACGAGAGCTGTGCTCAATGATCCGAGCAATCGCTTTTCGGTCACAATGCAACATGTTGTTGTCGTGTATGATGCTTGAAATGAAGCGTGCATAATGCATTTCAGAATCCGCAGTACGCTTCATCTCATCTTCAAAATCAGCTGTCACACGGAACAGTTCAGCAAACTCTGCATCGTAATGCTGCAATAGTTGATAAGTACGATAATCACCAAACAGAATGATCTTCACATCTAATGGGATTGGCTCAGGATCGAGTGAAACAGCCCCAGTTAACGGGCTTTGTTGCGTAATTAAATTTAGAGATAGAGCCAACCCGTTTCGCTTGTTTCTTAGTCAATGCGACAAGTTTCAGGCATACCTAACCCAGTAAGCTTGTTCAACGCTTTTATCATCGCGTAAGTTTCACCCACCTGGGCATTGTAATTTCTTAAGCTCAGTTTCCCTCCTAGCAACTGTTTAACTCGATACATCGCTGTTTCTGAGAGTGAACGTTTGTGGTATCCATACCGCTCTTTCCAATACTTATTTGAGCCGTATAATTTCTGGCAACCCACGGCGAGATTTCGAGGGTGACCACGCTCCCAAAAGGCAGCCCCTTCTCTTGGGGGAATAAGCGCAATAGCTCCCTTAATCTTAATAGCAGCGTGACACGCTCTCGTGTCGTAAGCG
This sequence comes from Vibrio artabrorum, assembly GCF_024347295.1. Classification (NCBI taxonomy): domain Bacteria; kingdom Pseudomonadati; phylum Pseudomonadota; class Gammaproteobacteria; order Vibrionales; family Vibrionaceae; genus Vibrio; species Vibrio artabrorum. The sequence continues at coordinate 228,990 of NZ_AP025459.1, forward strand.
CCATCACCAGACACCTTAAGGATACTTCGGCGTGTTTGTTTCAGTAAGTTCGGGAGTACTTCTCCATCTGTAACCGTCGATAAACTTAGCTCGGCGGCAATGATCTCATGAGTGTTGGTATCGACTGCAATATGCAGCTTTCGCCAGACTCTACGCTTGCCATCCGTCCCATGTTTTTTGACTTTCCATTCACCTTCGCCATAAACCTTAAGGCCAGTAGCATCAATAGCTAGGTGCTGTATCGCTCCTCTCGTTTTAGTCTTAAATGAAACCTCAACTTGCTTGGCTCTACGACTGATGCAGGTGTAATGCGGACAACTTAACGGTACATGGGCTAACCTAAATATCGAGTCGATAAATCCTTGCAGCGCTCTCAATGGCATAGAAAAAACTCGTTTGACCATGAGTGCTGTCGTGATAGCTAAATCACTGAACCGACGCGGCCTCCCGCGCTTATTCTGTTTGCTTTGCGCCCATCCGCTTATTGCTTCTTCATCAATCCAAAAGGTCAGAGAACCACGGTTAATGAGTGATTGGTTGTATTGCTTCCAGTTAGTTGTTTTGTAACGTGGTTTAGGCATAGGGCTACGAGATAGAGTGGACGTAGCTGCTCAGATCGTAGGTTCTTGATTTAGTTCCATTGAATTACGCAACAACGCCCAGTTAACGTCACCTCCTTCTCTAATGAAGTGAAACTCAACTGACGGGAACGTAATGCACGCTTCAAGCCTTCCCAAACATAGGGCTGTTCAAGCACTTTCACCGCATCCATTAACAATACACCGCCATTGGCTCGGTGTAAGCTACCTGCACGAATCAATGAGAAGTCCGTGAATACCGTTCCCTTGAACGTCGCCGTTTCTACATAGCCAAACAGAGAGTGATAATTTGGGTTCTCTTCAACCACAATCGGCAGAGACTGTTCTTTTTGGCTAACAATAACGTTCACCATATAACGACGGGGCATTTTCTTATCCAAAGAGGCGGTCGCAACTTCTGCCTGATCGGCGCTCTCTTCAAGGAAAATATCGGCATTATCAACAATATCCTTGCGCAGTGCAGTGAGGTATTTTTTTATCTCTGGATATTGGCTGTAATCCAACTTCAACTGCTTGATGAAGTGAGTAATCACATCTCGTGCCGTGTCATCATTCAGCTTTTGGATTTTCTCTGTGTAGGTCTCTTCAAGTTCCGTCAATTCACGAGAAATGGTTCGTAACCCCACTTCCAATGCATCGATGGTTTTATCGAACTGATCTTGCTCTTCAGCAGAGAGCAGATCAAAGCTCTCTTCGGTATGAAGCTCATCACCATTCATTGCGACAAACTGATAATCACCTTGTGTAGTAATCGTCAGGTTAATGCCTTTATCTTTTGCTTCTTGGCTAATCGTTTCCAATGCTGCTTGTTGCTTTGCAGCCAATTGATTTTTAAGCCTATCAGCACGGCTAAAGTACATCTCATTGTCGAATGCGAGCGGCATGGCTTTAAGCAATTTACGCATTAGCTTTTCAATATCTTGCTTTAAGCTACTGCCGACACCACTCGGTAACTTAAGCACCTTAGGTGTACGAATATCTTCAAAGTTCGCGATATAACACCAATCAAAAAGCTCCTCAACGTCTTGTGGGTGACGGTTAAGATAACGCAAAATCATGGTGCGCTTGCCTAAACCATTGCGCCCTATCGCATAAATGTTGTAACCCTTTTCCTTAATTGACATCGCGAACTCAACGGCTTTTTGTGCCCGCTCCTGTCCAACAATTTCATCAATTGGAGCCAGTTCTTTGGTCGACTTACAAGGCAGTTTCTCTAGGTCTGCTACCTGATACAGCTGTTCTGTATTGAGTCTTTGTATCGCCATCGCCGCCTCCTTAGCATTACTTGGGTATAGATAAAATCAGTGTAGATGTAATTACCTATAAATTTAGTGACTTACGCTGCACGGCTGCTCAACCGAACAAATAACACACAATTTAAGCCAATTATTCACAATAGAAAGTCATTTTCTTACCCATATAACGCATAATTAATTTCAATTTATACTTAATAAATATCTCTAAGGTTTTCTTGATCACTTTTTCTGTATTCAGCACAGCTCAAGTTTGATGCTGCAACTAGAATAAATTCAACGTGCCGATCACCTTTTGGGACAGCTTAAAACCACGCCAACGATGCCATCTTGATCTATGTTTCTTAAATTGATAAAGCGATAACATATTGGATCGGTCATTGTTAAAGTTAAGTGCTGATTAGATATGGTTAGTGATGCTAAAGGGTAAAGTGATGGAAGAATGAACTGCAAACAACACTTTCAATGCGCCGAAAAATGACGACACCAAGAAATGAATCGCAGCGTAATTCGACTTAGAAAATAAATCGAAAAAAAACACGACGTAAAGGGAACTAATCAAGATTAACCGCGTCTTATTAGTACATTCTGAATATTTATCGATACTCAAAATAATTGGAATTGCAGCTAGGCAACAAATAAGTTCAGCCCGATGAGCATAGGGGTTCTACCTGATTAGGGTGAACTAGGCAGTTAACAACGCTGCAGCTTCAAGTATGAAGAGTAGAATGGATTGCACTCTAGAATGGATATAGCAAAACTGGTTTGGCCGCCAAAAGAAAAATGTCGCATGGATGCGGCATTTTTCGTTTCTAGTGTATATGAAAAATCAACTCAGTGATTATAAAGGTTTGCTAAAACTGACGGACTTTAAACAGGGTTAGCTAGTAGTCGGGTCACAGTAGCAGAGCGGCTTCGCTCAACTCGTTTTTGGACAGAAATGAGTTGGGAGCTTTAGCCTGGATCTACCCTTCGCATAACTTTTGGTATTGTAAAATGCAGCACGGCACCAATTGATATGGTGCCACCCGCGCACAGAAATGGACATTTTCTTTCATCTTCTAACAGTGGTATCAGACCAGATTTATGGAGAACTTGGCTTTGTTGCATAATTCAGATAGCAAACCAACCAGCCTGAAATTGAATGATTATTAAACAGCATAGTGAGTGTCAGGCATACCAAGCCCTGTAAGTTCATTTAGCGCTTTGAACATGGCGTAAGTCTCACCAACCTGAGCGTTGTATTTTCTCAGGCTTAGTGTTCCTCCCAACAATTGTTTCACTTGATACATGGCTGCTTCGGAGAGCAAACGCTTGTGATAGCCATATCGCTTTTTCCACTTCTTATTGGATCCGTAGAGCTTTTGGCAACCTACAGCTAAGTTCCGAGGATGACCATCCTCTCAAAACGCCGCCCCCTCTCTTGGAGGGATGAGCGCAATGGATCGTTTTAGCCGTATGGTATCGTGACAATCCCTTGTGTCGTAAGCTCCATACCCAGATATATCAATGATTCTTCGGTGTTTCTGCTTGAGTAAGTTGGGCTCTGCATCAGTGACATTAGATTAGCTCAGTTCTGCGGCAATTACTTCGTGGATGCTGGTGTCTAGATATGCAGCTTTCTCCAAACTCTACGTTTCTCGTCGGTACTATGCTTTTTAACTTTCCATTCACCTTCTCCATAAACCTTGAGGTCTGTTGCATCAATCCAGAAGGTCACAGGAGCACGGTTGCTTAAGGCTTTATTGTACTGCTTCCAGTTAGTTGTTTTGTAATGAATTTTCGGCATGAGACTACAATGATTAACGGATATAACCGATCAGATCGTAATTTTCTGATTTAGCTCCATAGAATTACGCAACAAAGTCCGGGTGGGGGTCAAGATCAGAAATAACGCCTTCGGTGTTTAAAATTAGTAAACGATTTGTTTAATGCTAAACATATTCCTCTTATTAATTAGCAGGACTATTATGTGGGAAATTTTTACGGAGAATAATTTTGAAAAATAAAGTGTCTTTTATATTGGCATTATTAATATGTTTCTTATCTTTAGGTGGATTAATATCTACAGATATTTTTCTTCCTGCATTAAAAAGTATGGGTGAATTTTATGATGCAACTCCACAGGACATGCAAAGTTCTATAGCTATATTTTTACTTGGAATATCAATAGCGCAACTTATTTATGGACCAATTACAGATAGTCTTGGAAGAAAGAAAGTTCTGTTATTTGGATTATTAGTTTGGTTCCTTTCGACGGTTGGAGTCTATTTATCTCAAGATTTTCGGTCTTTAATGATATTAAGATTGCTACAAGGTATTGGGGCATGTGCGGGGATAACAATTAGTAGAGCTATAATCAGTGATTTACTTGATAAAGAGAGCGCAGGTCTTTTCTATTTAACAATATTTCCATTTGTTGGTATGTCACCTGCGATAGCTCCAATGATAGGAGGTGTTCTAAGTGATAATTTTGGATGGAAATCGTGCTTTCTATTTTTGACGATATTCATCTTTGTTACGATAATTCTTAGCTTATTTGTATTAAAGGAAACACTACCTAAAGAGAAAAGAATTCCATTTAACTTCAAGTCCCTATCACTAAATACTGTCAAGGTATTGAAGTTCGGCCCATTTTTATACTACTCGGCAATTCCGTGTTTTGCTTACGCAATATATTTTGCCTACATCGTTGAGTCGCCATTCATACTTACATCCCTAGGGTTAGGTGGCGAGTTGGTTGGATACTCATATTTTACTTTGTCTCTGACTTATGTTTTAGGAAATATTACAGCCAAAAAATTGGCAAAAAAACAAGGCGTAAACGCGACTATAGACCTTGGCTATAAGATATTTTTTATTGGTGGCCTTTTATTCGGATTGCAAACATACATCAGTCCATTTCCAGTTTTCACAAGTATTCTGACTATTTCTATTCTGACATTCGGTAATGGTTTCTTATTACCTCTAGGAACAGCTAGCGCAATCGGTTCAGTTCCTGATTTATCTGGTATTGCCTCTGGAATTATGGGATGTATGCAAATAGGAAGTGCAGCAGCCTCATCATACTTTATTGGGATTTTGTCAAACCACGATAATTTAAAAACAGGTGTGATAATCGCAATTTCATCTTTCATTGGAATTACAATTTATACACTTGGTAAAAAAGAAGAAAAGAAATTTAGCAGCGCAATTAATAAAGGTGTGCAAAATGAATAATTTACAAAATGTAGATGTGACGTTACGTGACGGCGGGTATTTAAATAATTTCAACTTTACCTTGGAATATGCTATCGAACATGTAAGAAATATGACGCTAAGTAACATAGAATGGATTGAAATTGGTTATAAAAATGGTTCATTTAAGCCAATTAATAACATTGGAATTACAGGTGTGTGTAGTAACCAATATGTATCAAAGATCCATCAAGCAGTACCAGAAGCAAACCTTTGTGTTATTTGTCATACCAAGAATATCTCAAAATCTGATATTACGCATCTCTTTGAAAATGGCGTTGGATTCTTAAGATTGTGTTTAAACATTGACACTTGTACTGATGAATATTTCCATCAAACATTAAGTTATGCTGAATATGCGAAAAGTCTTGGCATGTTGGTTAGTATTAATGCAGTTCGTGTAAGTCAGACCAAGCTGAATAAATTGATAAACCTTGTTTGGGCTGCAGAGAAATGTGGAGTAGATATCATATATCTTGCTGATTCCAATGGGAGCTTGACACCAAGACTTGTAAATAAATACATCTCTACACTCGCAAATACCAGCGATTCGATGAGAATAGGCTTTCATGCTCATGACAACATTAATATGGCTATGGCTAATAGCATTGAAGCGCACCTAGCCGGAGCTGAATTCATTGATAGCTCCATATCGGGAATGGGTAAAGGCTCTGGCAACTTAAACATTGAAAGTTGGATCAGTTATGTAACTAATAATTTAGGCTCCGACAAGTATCGACTTGGTCATTTATTCAAGCAATGCGACATCCTTAGCGCTCAATCTTTCTTTATAAAACCTGAGAGAAAAGTCTTAGACATGATTCTTGCCGTTAGTAACCTAAGTGTCGAATACAAGGAAAACCCACTATTCGCTAACATGGATGATGTCGATAAAGTACTTGAAGGGGCGCTAAGTTTAAGTGGGGGGATTCCTGCTTGAATTCAATTTCGTTTCCAGCCACCAGTATATTAGGACTAGATAAAAAAATTGCCGTCATATTGGCACCCGTAATGCCAGTATGGGACTGCGGCCAATTTTGTGAGCCATTGATATCCTTGCTTACTCGTCGTGGCTTCGACGTGACAGTTATTGATACGCTGTCAATCACAACCACCCCCGATTTAGGTGTTTCACTGCAGCAATTAAAGGGAGCTCTTAGCTTTATAACAAATGGCAGGCCATTTTTAATAGGTGGGGTGGCTCTGGGCGGAGCATTAGCGCAAAAACTTTCTTGTGAGCTACCTAATATTGATAGGGTGATTTCTATTTCTGGCCCGACATTTCCTAACCAGGAACTAGATACAAAACTCTCGACGCTAGTTGATAGTTTGGAAGCCAAAAATTTAGATGTTGCAATGAATCAATTGTACGACTGGTTACCTCCTAAAAACAGTTATGAACAGAGAGCTCCGAGAATCGATAAAAACGCGTTTAGTGATGCTATAAATAGGATGAAAGCTGGCTTCTCTATTCTTAGGCAAATCGACGCCAGAGAGTCCATTAAGGAATTTAAAGGTAAGACACTTTTAATGGTTGGTGAGCTCTCTCAGATGGTCAGTAAAGAAAACCTTTTAGAGAACTATCACAGTCCAACATACACCGCTTCAATTATTAGAAATGCCGGGATGCGTCCTTGGCAAGACAATGAGAAGCTATCCTATAAAACAGTCGAAAATTGGTTATAAAATGGAAAAGAAAAAAGTCCTAGTCCTTCCTGGGGACGGTATTGGTGTGGATGTCTGTAACGCTGCGTTACCAATATTTGATGTTTTAGCACTGCCTATTGAATTGTCATTTGGAGATATTGGTTGGTCTTGTTGGGAAAACGAAGGCACTCCAATACCAGTGAGAACCTGGGATCAAATATCAAAATCGGATGCAGTACTGCTAGGTGCCATTACCAGCAAAGGTAAAGATGAAGCCGAGAAGGCACTTCCGAAAGAACTTCAAAATAAAAATTGGCAATATGTGTCACCTGTCATTCAACTGCGACAACAACTTGGTCTCTTCGCTAATATTCGACCAGCACATTATATTAACGGAGACCGGGAACCGTTTGATCTATGCGTTATAAGGGAAAATACAGAAGGATTGTATGCTGGTTTTGATTTCAAGGGGATTCCCGAGAATCTAGATAACTTTCTGACTCACCCTAATATCGGTGTTTACGGCCCTAAAGAAGTAGCCTGGTCTGTTCGCCTACAAACGAAGCACGGACTTTCTAGATTATTTAAGAAAGCGTTCATTTATGCCGAAGACCACGGTCTTAAAAGAGTAACCTTTGCAGATAAGCCAAACGTAATGCGTGAAAGCGGTAAATTTGCAAAAGACATATTTTTTGATATTGCGAGTAACTATCCTGATATCACAGCTGACATACACAACGTTGATGCAGTTGCCTTATGGTTAGTTAAGAAACCACATGAGTTTGGTGTAATTGTCGCTGAGAATATGTTCGGAGATATCTTATCGGATTTGGTTGCTGGTGTAATGGGTGGCTTAGGTGTAGCTCCTAGCGCGAATATAGGCTCAGATATTGCGTACTTTGAACCAGTTCATGGCAGTGCACCCAAAATGGCTGGAAAGGGAAAGGCGAACCCTTGTGCGTTATTTATGTCTATTGCATTAATGCTGGATTACTTGGGATATCCAGATCACGCATCTCGTCTAGAAGTTGCCGTAAAGCATGTCATAAAATCTCGTGTAGCCCTTAGTTATGATTTTGGAGGAGACGCTACAACTGTTGAAGTCGCTAAAGCGATTATCGATGCATATCGAAATCAAACCGAAGGTAGGACAGTGGCCATATTAACTATCGGTGACGAATTACTTTCGGGAAAATCAATAAATACTAATTTATCTGATTTATCCCAAATTGCCGAGCACAAGGGCTATTCAGTGGTTAGGCAGATAGTTTGTAGCGATTCCGTTGGAGACATTGAACAAACCATTTCAAAACTAGCTGGTGATGTTGACTACCTGGTGCTCTCCGGTGGTTTAGGGCCTACAAGTGATGACCGAACCAGATTTGCAGTAGCTGAAGTGGCCAAAGAAAGCTTAGTCTTTAACGACTGTTCCTGGAGACATATAGAGTCACGTTTGACAAATTTCAACGTAGCTGTAGATGAGTCAAATCGAGTTCAAGCTATGTTCCCTGAAACCGCAGCTATTTTAAGTAACCCAATTGGCACTGCTAATGGCTTCTCTTTAAACATTTATGGAACAAAAGTACTTGTCTTGCCTGGTCCACCAGCCGAAGCAAAATATTTACTTGACAAGTACTTAGCCGAAATCGTAAATGCTTCAAATTCTACCAATAGCTACAAATGGAGCATTATGGGCGTAAGCGAAGGAGAGGTAGGGACTTTTTTTGAAACAACGCTCAAGAAATATGATTTAAAACTCCATTACCTTTGGAAGTACCCATATGTGCAGGTCGAAGCAATTCTTCCTAAAGGGCATACTGTTGCTGACTCAACACTTCGAACCATAAGAAAGGAATTTGGAAAACTTCTCATTAGTGAAAGTGGCGAAAAAGCATCGGAGATAGTATCTAGACAAAATCTCGGTATTAACTGGGAATCCAATAGTGAATCAATTAGTAAAAACATTTCGAAGGAACTGTCTGCTATTACTAGCAACAAAAATATCAATACAACTATTCATTTTGAAATTTACCCTTCGTTAAGTGAATTACTGAATAATAAGATTTTCACAGGCGATTGTTGGTTAGTTTGTCACGACGATAACGGAAATAAGGACTCAATCTCATTCCCGTGCCGTGGGTCAGAAATCCAAGTGTTTATAAAAGAATATCTATGTAATTTCGTGCTCAGATTATCAGAGAGTAATATAAAGGATGCTGTATGCTAACTAACAAACAAAAAGAACTCCGAGCAAGACTACTTGCCTTAGATACACCGGCGATTTCTGATGCATTGGATAGTTTATCAATAAACGGTGGTCTGCTAGGTATTCAGTGTAGAATTAACGGCCTGAAAATGGCTGGTCCGGCATTTACCGTTAAATACAAACCAATACAGTTTGATTCGCAGCATTTTAAAAACGCAGGAAACTACATCGACAACGTACCTGAGTGCAGTGTGGTTTTAGTTGATAACCAAGGACGTACGGACTGTACTAGCTGGGGCGGCATACTAACCACAAAAGCCAAACTAAAAAATTTAGCTGGAACTGTCATTTTTGGCTCAGTTCGCGATCTACAGGAAATCAATGAAAAAGAATACCCTTTGTTCTCAGCAGGGGTGTACATGGTTTCGGGAAAAAACCGAGCAGTAGTTGAAGCGACTAACGTACCACTGAACATCAATGGAACAACTGTTAAAGACTCGGACTGGCTGTTTGGTGACATGAATGGTGTTCTGGCGATCCCCGCTGAACACTTGGAAGAAGTGATTTATAGGGCAGAAAAAACCGAACAAACCGAGTTAAATATTCTCGGTGCAATTTCTGGTGGCCAAAATCTCGAAGAAGCCAGAGTACAACACGGCTATAGTGAGCCCTGGAAGGAAAAGTAGCGTGTCAGAATTTTCCAGTTATTGGAGTGAGCGTCTTGAGTTTCTAGACGTTCATTACCATGCAGATGTAGACCAATTCAAAAGGCGCTATAACGTTATACAAGCGGGGGAAATGTACCAAAAGCTAAAAGGAGGCGTGGTACTTAAGAATCATCTTGGTAATTGTGCATCTTTAGCTAGTTTGGCTCAAAGTTTTGATTTACCCGTTTTTGGTTCCACCGTTCTAAATGATATATCGGGAGGCCTTAGCGTCCAGCCAATAAAGAATGCTCTTTGCCAATATGAGTTTAAGCTCAAAGGAAGAATGTTGGTCCACTTGCCAACCATTGTTCCTAATAAGCATAAGAGTAAGCTAACTCGTTCATACACTAATGAACAGGTGGTTAAATTTGCCACTAAGTCTATAAAAATAACCGACGATGATGGCAAGCTACTCGATAGTGTAAAAGAGATCATCGAGTTTGCCGAAAAGCAAAACATCGTTATTTCTACGGGCCACGCAGCAAAGCATGAAATATTCGCTTTGGTGGAATACATTCATGGTCATAGTAAAAAAGTTAAGCTGATGCTCAATCAGCCAGCAAATCCTATTACTGGCCTTTCTGCAAAGGAGCTAAGACAGTTTGAAGGGTTTGACTGGTTGTATACTGAACAAACAGCACTAACACTTTTATTAGGCTACCAATCGATTGAAGACTTTGCGGATGTAGTAACTAACCAAAAAAATGTAGTATATAGCTCAGATTTAGGTCAGATCAGTCAAATAGATATTCCCGAATGGAGGGCTCAATCAGCGACTTGGTTTGAAACCATAGGATTAACTAAATCCAGAGTGCAGGAAATATCATTAGAAACGCCACTCAAAATGTTGGACCCTGATTGATTTAGCACGAGCATATCTTCAGAGACTTAATGAATTCGACAAAAGCTTTCTCTTTTGGTGATAAGTTTCTGTTTATATGCACGAGGTATATAGGAAGAGGTGGGGGCATAAACTCATCGAGAACTGTAATAAGCTCACCTCTTTCTAATTCTTGGGAAACAGTGAAATCTGGAAGATAACAGATACCTAAATTTTCACTAGTAAACTTTAAAATATCTAAGCTGTTATTAATAGTCGTATTTCCCCTAACCGCCACATCAACTTCTAGTTTGTTAACGACATATTTCCATGTTGCCGTTCTGTTGGCAAAATGAACAATGCAATTGTGGTTTTCTAAATCAGCTGGTATTTTAGGTGTTCCATATTTTTCCATGTATTTTCTGGTGAGACAGGTCTTTTTTCTCCAGTATCCTAATTTAGTAAAATATAAGTTAGAGTCAGGCAGATTGCCGCAGTGAAAAGCTAAATCGTATCCATGACTGAATAATTCCAGGGAATGATTGCCTGATATTAATTCCAAATTTATATTAGGGTGTTTTTCAATAAATTTATTTAATCTCGGTAAAAGGTGAAGGTTGTTTATTGAATGTGGAACACCAACTTTGAGTTTCCCGTTTATATCGCTAAGAACGCTCATCTGTTGATGCATACAGAGGTCATAATCTTTAAGTAGATTAATCACATTGTCATAGAAGACCTTACCTTCGGTCGTCATAGTAATGTTTCTTGAGTTTCTTTTTAACAAAGCAGTATTAAGCTTCTGTTCTAGGGCGTTTATGTGTTTAGTCACTAACGATGGCGATATATTCAGTTCCATGGCGGCAGCTCTGAATCCACCTTTAGTAACCACCATTCTAAAGGATTTCATTTCTTTAATCATTTTCGTTTTGTTTTTTTATATGCTATGTAATATATGAATACACCATGAAACAAAAGGATTTGTCAAACCTCTAAGTTGTTAAAAACAATCTCACACGTCAGCGTCATTAACAACGAGTGCACCAAATATTCACCTTCGCCATAAACCTTGAGACCTGTAGCATAAATGGCTAGGTGCTGTATTGCTCCTCTGGTTTTTGCCTTAAATGAGACCTTAACTTGCTTAGCTCTTCGGCTGATACGGGTGTAGTCTGGGTAGGTTAGGGGGATGTTAGCCAGTTTGAACAGTGAATCGATAAATCCTTGTTGCGCTTTCATTGACATAGAAAAGACTCGTATCACCATCAGGGCAGTAGTAACGGCTAAGTCGCTGAACCCGATGCCTACCGCGCTTTATCTGCTTGCTTTGCTTCCACTCGCTTATCTTCCTCATCAATCTAGAACGTCAGAAAACCACGGTTGATTAAGGCTTTGTTGTACTGCTTCCAATTGGTTGTTTTATAACAAGGTTTCGGCATAAGGCTACGATGATTAACGGATATAGCCGATCAGATCGTAAGTTTCTGATTTAGCTCCATCGAATTGCGCAACAAAACCAGGTACTGCAAAACTTTCTAAAAATTACTACATAACGTCAGTCTAGGGCTAAAGAGCTTTGGTGACAGGTTTTGTCCATAACCGTTCACGCCCCGGTTCTGGCCCGACATTAGGAAATGTAGGGCAAATTCTGACGGGATTTATCGGCCCCAAATCAAGCTGACACGCTTTGGGGCATTTCTGTGTTACACACTCCGTCAGCACACCTTTGGACATAAATGAGTTTCGGAGATTGGAGTATTAGTATTTCATGAATTACTTAAAGTATAAAAAAGTCGCTTAACTCACTGTCCAAACTTTATGGTACAGATCACTGACCAAGGCTGGCCTAAAAACCAACAAAATGGCAGCCCAATCAGGCTGCCATTTCTTTATTCGGTTATTTGAAAGATGCGACTTGGCGAGGTATTACGAAGCAAAACGCATCAGCTCTTCTGGCGAGTAGTGTTCTGCTTCTGCGCCTTTGGCGATTAAGTCGATCACTTGGAACTCGCTCATGTCACCAAACTCCTTGGTTAAATAATCACGGAACGCTTTCTCGTTCGGCCATTTACCTCGCACAATATAGCCTTCTTCTTTGTCAAAATCTTCCGTTTCAAAAAAGGAAAAGTCTGTCATACCAATATTGTGACAATACAAAACGAGATACATGTTGAATCCTTAAACTGCTATTAATAAAAACTCACCGGGAGATGAAAATCAAGTTCAAACACCTCGTCACTATTGAGAAAATGATTTTGAAAATAGTGAACATAAGCGGGGGTTGAGCGTTGCTTGAAGCCAGATGTCGGTAGCCATTTTTCCAATACCATACTGATCTGTGGTAACAGTTCACCATAGCGCCCCTTAAGTCGAAATACAGCGTGTAAGCCACCCGGAATCACCATTTGGTTAACCACGCCACGATACTTAATCGGCTCATCAATTGCGATACACGCCACATAGCGACACTGATCCATTTCAACCCAAGCAGGGTTTGAGTGGTGCAAACCAAATTGGCGCGAAAAGTCACGCTGTTCGGAGTTAGCCCAAGCCTTCAGTATCAACCACGCATTGCGAATGGAACGATTATACCCCGTATGTCGAACATAAGCCGCCATGCGTTCCGACACTTCAATAATCTTCGGCTCTGGTAATGCGTGTTGCGCCACATTTAAATAGCCCGCAGCAACTTCAGGGTCTTTCAAATAGGGCTTCTCTGCGACTTGTAAATCATGCTTACGCCATTCTCCGGGCGACATATTAAAGGTCGCTTTGAACGCTCGACTGAACGAAGAGGCAGAACTAAAACCACACTTACTCGCAATTTCTACCACGGATGACGTGGTGTCAAACATCAATTGATTGGCTGCATATTCCATTCGAGTACGTCGAATATATTGATGTAACGACTCCCCAACCACACTTTTAAATGTGCGATGAAAGTGTTGCTCAGAATAAGCCGCAATCTCAGAGAGCGCTTTAGCCGATAAAGGCTGGCTAATATCTTGATGAATATGGAACAGAACATCATTGATTCGGGATATGTGTTGACGTGACATCGTTTAAATAGCATAAATGGACATGTTTAAGAGCATAAACGGACACGCTTATTTTTACAATTGCCGTGTAATATCAAATGATAAAATAAAAACGACAAACGACGAGACACAACACATGGAAATCGCACAGTCATTACAACAAATTCAATCTTCATACATTCGAGAAATCCTCGCAGCCGCAAGCGATCCAAATGTCATCTCATTGGCTGGCGGTTTACCGGACGAGAAGACATTCCCTATCGATTTGATGAAGCCAACGTTAGAAAACCTAGCGAACATGCCTGAAGTTTTCCAATATGGTTCCACGGCTGGTTATGGCCCACTACTTGAGCACCTAACCCAAAGCTTCCAGTTACCAGAAACTCACACCGTCATGATTTGTACGGGCTCCCAACAAGGCTTGGATTTGATTGCACGTGCGTATGTCGATCCGGGAGATGTGATTGTGATGGAAGCGCCAAGCTACTTGGGTGCGATGCAAGTGTTTGGCTTGGTTCAAGCAAACATTGTGACCGTTTCTCAAACCGAATTTGGCCCGAACCTTGAAGAGCTGAAAACCTGTTTTGCGCAACAAGCGCCGAAAATGTTCTACGCGGTGCCCGATTTCCATAACCCAACAGGGGTATGCTGGACAAAAGAGACTCGTCAAAAAGTCGCAGAGTTGTGCATCCAATACGACGTAGCATTCATTGAAGATGCCCCATACCGTGAACTACGCTTCTCGGGGTCTGAGCTACCTATGGTTTCTTCATTCTGCCCGGACAACTCTATCGTTCTTCGTTCATTCTCGAAGATTGCATCACCAGGGCTACGCATTGGCGCAGTAACAGGCAAACGCAGCTACCTTGAGCCATTGATCAAAGTGAAACAAGGCGCGGATTTGCACTCAAGTGTACCGATGCAAGCACTGCTCGTTGGCCTTCTGAAACATGACGATTTCAACCTGCACATGGAAAACATTCGTACTCTGTACAAGTCTCGCTATGAAGTGCTGTTTTCAGAACTAGAGAAACAACTGCCAGCAGACTGCGTGTTAAAATCCGTTGATGGCGGGATGTTCATTTGGGTAGAAATTCCAGAGTGCGACACCTTCGAACTGGCTAGAACTCTGCTTGCTAACGGCGTTGCTGTCGTGCCAAGCCCTGTGTTCTATCCAAAAGCTGACGAAGCAAAAGCCGCACTGCGCCTAAACTTCACCAACGCCAACCCAGAAGAATTAACGGAAGCGGTGAAACGCCTAACACAAGTGCTGAACCAAGCGTAATCGTTTTTACTATTTACCGTAACGCAGTAACCATTCAGCATTAAAGGCCAACGTTGATTCTCAATAAAAGAATCACATTGGCCTTATTTTTTTGTCGAATTTGATGTGTATTTATAATGGAACAATGAAATGAAAGTGATCGTTGGCAACAACCCAGAGCTGATACTTAAAGCGCAATCTATTCGCCACCAAGTGTTTGTCGTTGAACAACAAATCCCTCAAACTTTAGATCTTGATGGGTTAGATCTCAAATCACACCATGTGTTAGTTACCGACGCCGACAATCTGGTCGCAACTGCTCGCTTATACATTGATGACAACGGCCACGCGATTATGGCTCGTGTAGCCGTTTTACAAGCGTATCGAGGTTTAGGTATCGCCTCTAAAGTGGTGTCCACCGTTCTTGAACATGCCCGCCAGCAATGTGCCAAAGTCATTGAAATTCATGCCCATCAATACTTAAGACATTACTACGAAAGATTTGGCTTTGATTTTATTCGTGAAGTAGAAATCGTCGGAGAGCATCAACTCATTGAAATGAGATACGACATCGCGCCTTCAACCCACATTCAGTAAGACAAGAGGGCGTTGGCGAACCCAGATAGACAAGATAGAAACGATAATGCCCTTTTTTGAGCCCCTTTCCCGCTTTGTGTATCGAACCACATTTATCGACTAAAATAGATTCTATACTGGGGTTCATTCGACTAGAGAGGAAGTGCCAATGCTCAATGAAAACCATGCCTTTATCTTAGATTTCCCAGATCTTAAATTAGACATTGTTCAGCTCAACCACGACGACGAAAGATTCAAAGCAGACATGCAGAAGTACCACCAACTCGACTACGACATCCGTCAGCTAGAGATTTCTGGCAGCCCTATCGATGACGACAGCATGCACAATCTCAAAGTAGAACGCATGGAGCTAAAAGACTCGCTACACAAACAGCTCATGCGCCATCACGCGCTCAAGATCGTATAAATACTCATTATGCTAGTGTGGCTAACTTGGCCACACTAATGCCCTTCTCAATGGGTACTTTGTTTGTCATTGAAATGATCGATTGTCCAACCAACCTATAACCTCAACCAACCTATAATCGTTTACCGCTACCATCTTCCCACATCACTTCGCACTCTTCTCTGATCGCTGATTTCAACAGTTCAACCAAAGGGAAAGCTCGGCTACCAATACTGATAGGAACTTCAACAATCTCTTCTTCACGGCCATCATCGGCATTCTCTTGCTCGACAGGTTGACTCTGTTCAGCGTCAATCGCAGACCGTAAATGATTCAGCGCCTGAGAGACTTCTGAAGCATCAATCGCTCCAGGTACAGTGCCACTGTGTCCCAGCATTTTAATCAGCTGAAGACCGACCTCTCCTAACATCGTGACATTCGCATGTGCCTTGCAACTAAACGTAATTAACATAATGAGATTCTCTTCAATTTGATTGTTTGCAAACTATGTTGAGTAAATCATTAGAAAGCAAGTCGATCATCAAAGAATCATGAAGAACCAGAATCTCTAATTCGCTATTTCTGAATGGCTATAGGTACCGTCAGTGATACCGTTCACCGTTTACAATCTCAGATAAGTCTTTAATTAATATCCTTGATAGTCGTCACACAAAATCGACAACCGCCAATGATTATTTAATCTACTATTAACATCATCATTAAACTTTGTGGCACAAATCACATGAATAGGCTAGTAGGCAGACACCTCGAAGAGATGGCGGACATACGCTCGACTCGTAAACAAAAAATTGTCTATTCCTTTTCACTGACTTCTGCTGCAATTTTTACCTTCTACACTTGGGCTTATATTCAGGAACAGTTTTATGCGTTGTCGACTCTCGAGTTGTGTTTTACGCTTATCGTAGTCTTAAACGCCATTTCTATAAAAAAAGCCACCACACCAAAGTACCCAGAGCTGATATTAAGCGCAGTGCTACTTGCGCAAGGGGTTACTTTATTCTTGTACAACCAGACTATTCCCGAGCGAATACTCTGGTTGTATCCTATTTTAGCCGCCGTGATTTTTATCAATAATTTCAGAATGGGCATGATATTCAGTGTTTCGTTTTGTCTGTTTATTTTAGCCTTGGTTCTCACCTTCCCTAACCAATTTTCTGTGCCCTTTAACAGCACGCATCGCTTTATTCTTAGCTTGTTTACTATGAGTTTGGTGTGCCACACCGGCGCTTATTACTACACACAAGCCGTGAGTTATATTCAACGACTTTACCAAGAAGGGATTGAAGACTTAGCCTATCGAGACCAACTCACAGGATTAGCCAATCGTTGGAGTTTTGAACGTTGGGCAACAGAAAAACTCACGAAAGTTGAGAGCAAACCGTCACTGACCGCGCTGGTATTTTTAGATATTGATAACTTTAAAGACATCAACGACAACTATGGGCATGCCGTTGGCGACAATGTTTTACAGCATTTCGCTAATCGCTTGAGCAATAATATCCGCACCAAAGACAGAGACAGTCAAAAATACGATTATTCCATCGCTCGGTTTGCCGGAGATGAATTTGTTTTGATGCTCTACGACATTCCAACTAAAAAAAACCTGGATGACATTTTAACGCGTATATGTGGATTGTTCGCAAGCGATTACCAAATCAATGAACGAATCAACGAACTCACTCTTAGTGTTGGCGTCTCTTTATACCCTCAAGATGGTACAGACCTACACGAGTTAACGAGATGCGCCGATAAAGCCATGTATGTCGCCAAGCGCTCTGGAAAAAATAGATATGCCTATTATCACGATAATCCAGTAGTGCCCCTGATTGAAGAGCGAGCAGCTCGCTCACAGTCTGATTCATCTGACTTTGAACATTGCCGTGAAGGAAAGGCTGAAGGGAACAATATTACACGGCTAAATATACGTCAGCGTTAAGTGTGACTGTCGCTGACATCTAAGCGCACTAGCCTGCCATATACATCAACCACAGGCTGACTAACCCTATCACAATGATCCAAATAACTTGTCGTGTGGTATTCAGATTATCGCGTTTAGATTTCATTACTGTCTTATAAGCCGCTTGCTTAGCAGAATGAATAAAAGGGCCATTAACACTGCGTCTTTTTAGGCGACGTTTACATGCACTGTTTGCGACAGCGGTAAAGCGGTGGCTCTGCTCTGTTGTAAAATCGTTATCAAAGTCGAGCCGACCTTGACTATCGCCATGCTTTGGTTGTATTGCCATAGCGTCCTCCTCAGCGATTTACTCCCTCTTGAGTATAGGCCTAATCTTATATTGTTGCCTGTTCAATATTTTCGAATAAGTCACTCAATACCGTGCCATCTTCTTTTTTAATCAAATCACATAAACTATCGCTATTCCCGTTAATGAGGTTTTCATTATGATCAATACAAGAGCAGTCGAGCATGTCATGTCTACGCATGCCACCTCGGATGGTGATGGTGTCAAAATTCAAAGGATCGCTGGTTTTAATAACCCGCGTTTTTCTCCCTTTTTGATGATTGATGAGCTGAGATCAGAGACAAGTAAAGACTACATTGGTGGCTTTCCCCCACACCCTCATCGTGGGATAGAAACGCTCACTTACATGCTACAAGGCCACTTCCAACATAAAGACCATATGGGTAACGTTGGAGAACTGCGTAGCGGAGGTGCACAGTGGATGGCCGCAGGTCGCGGTGTGATCCACAGTGAAATGCCAATGATGGAACAAGGCGCGTTGCATGGGTTCCAGATTTGGATAAACCAACCCGCGACACACAAAATGCAACCCGCTCAATATCATGATTTCCAGCGTAAAAGTATTACGGAGCATCAAAATGAACAAGTGGGGTTGCTGAGAATGATTGCGGGTGAGTTTGAACTAGACACAACATCCAGCGCAGCGGCTATACAAATTCAAGGTCCATTGCAAAAGACAGGTGTGCCACTAAGCGTTGCAGACTGGCAGGCTGATGCCGGACAAAAAGTCGTATTAGGGACGAATGTTAACCACCATTCTATGGCGTACGTGTACCGAGGCAGTGTTCAGATCGACGGCAAAGTGATCAAGCAAGGTCAACTGGCACTGCTCACCCAAGCTGAATGGCTGTCTTTGGATAGCATAGAAAATTCAGGTGTACTGGTTTTTTCTGGTGAACCGATTAATGAGCCTGTGGTGCACTATGGTCCGTTTGTGATGAATTCGATGGAAGAGATTGAACAGACGGTTGAGGATTACAACAACGGCGTATTTGAAACTTACTGATTTACGATACGTTAATGAGCTTTGAGCTTTGAGCTTTGAGCTTTGAGCTTTGAGCTTTGAAGAGACATTACAACCAACAACGAATTTGGTCATCCATTTGATGACTACAAAAACAAGTGACACTATCCACTGCCGGTTATTATCACTTATTCAACCACGCTCTTAGAGCGTGGTTTTTTCTATTAAATCAGAGACAAACAATATCCTGATTGAACAAATTTAGATCAGGTTACAAATACTCACACAGGTAAGCCGTCGCTTCTTTTACCTGTAGGTCGAATGAAGAGTCACCCGCAACATCAAAAGATTCACCAGATTGGTATGTTGTCCAATCATCATCCCCAACCCGCTTGACTATCAAAGCACCTTTAACAACGGTCATCTTTTCTGGAGCCGCAGTCCCAAATGTGTACTCGCCCGTCGCCATTACACCAACACTCATGTCAGCCCCAGACTGGTTAAACGCTAACGACTTAACGTTCCCTTCAAAGTATGTGTTTTCTTTAATCATTGTACTTCCTTGTTATCTTCAAATTGCAATTATTGAGCTCACCGAGTAAGCCTATGCGTAAATTTAGGTGATAATTGTTTTAACCAATTCAAGACTTTCCTACAAGAAATAAATACGCATAGCTTAAACCTTTTCGAGAATAGAGATTGATTGACGGAATAAATACTTTTAGACATCGCTAAAACGCCACGAAAGCAATTCATATATCGACAACATTTGAACCTGCTTCTAACTCTTGCAACCATCTTTGCAAACTATAATTTTAGTTTGTAGCATTTAATGCGGTATGAGTGACGGACGGATAAAACATGGCAAAAAAGATTACCAAAGCAACAACTTTAGTTGCTACCTCAATACGCTACCTTTTGTCATTGATGGTGATTATCATTGCTCTGTCTGTCGGTTATGTTACCTACCAAGCCCAACAACAATCAGACAGCAAAAGTAATGTGCATGGCACATGGATAGAGATTGGCTCTCCACCTTACAAAACGGATACCCTCACTCTGTCAGATAATGGCGTACTGATGAATCATCGCTTAATCAGCACCTCGTTTGATTTTGATGGCAAACTTATCACCATCAATACAGGTTCAGGAACAACGGTTTATACCATCAGTGGCAGCGCCGATTCACCTCGCTTAAAACGACTGATTCCAAGTGTCCCGGCACAACAGTTCGTCAAAGAGGGCTACGAACATACGGCTGCTGGTGATAACCATGGTGTTATGCAGCAACGACGCGCTTCTTTAACAGAACACTTCCAAAAATAACCCCTTCCTTTGCAGAACACCCACAGTATTGCGCGCATAACCTATCACAGCTTCCTACATCCTACTCTGTGACCGCCCTTCAAATAACAATATTTCCTTTCGTTTGTCGCATTTTTCCATCACTTAATATCGCCTAATTTTACTTATAAGACTCTCATTCTAAAGACGGTTTTATTCTCGATAACATGGACTCAGCCTCTCACCAATTAAGCAACAAAGTTGCAACAAAATACAATTTTTTAGTTGTCCATCGAAAACGCGTTTATTTTCAATCATGAAATTAAAACTATCTTGAATACTGATTAGGAAGCTCCTTTAAAAACGACGGGAGCCACTTATGGAACCATTTGGTTCTCGTAACCTTCAAGGAATGAGAGAAATAGTATGATTCGTATTAATACCTGTGCTGCGAGCATCGCGCTAGCGCTATCTGGTACAGCCCTAGCTGCTCCAACAGCACCTAGCATTGACATGTACGGTTCTAACAACCTACAGTTTTCTAAAATTGAACTCGAGATGGATACCACTTCTGGTTACAACCAAATGGTGACCTATCACGACAAAGCAAAGATCGCGGTCAAATTCAATCAATGGAGCGGAACATCAGGAGACACATACAACATCTATTTTGATGGCGTTAAAGTCGCTACAGGCCCAATCAGTGGCAGTCAAACTACCGCAGCATTTGAATACGGCCAAGGCGGCTTATTCGAAATGGAAATCGAAGCGTGTGATGAAACCGGGTGTAGTAAGAGTGCACCGGCAAAAATCACGATCGCCGATACTGATGGCTCACACTTAACACCACTTACGATGAATGTTGATCCAAACAACAAATCATATAATACAGATCCAAACACGGTAGTGGGTACTTACTTTGTTGAGTGGGGGATCTATGGCCGTGATTACACAGTAGACAACATACCTGCCGACAATTTGACTCATATCCTCTATGGCTTCATCCCAATTTGTGGTCCGAACGAATCAGTAAAGGCTGTGGGTGGAAACAGCTATACCGCCTTAGTGACAGCGTGTAACGGCGTTAATGATTATGAAGTGGTCATTCACGACCCTTGGGCCGCCTTCCAAAAAAGTTTCCCCCAAGCAGGCCACGAATTCAGTTCCCCGATTAAGGGTAACTACGCAATGCTGATGGCGTTAAAACAGCGCAACCCTGACTTAAAAATAATGCCATCGATTGGCGGCTGGACGTTATCTGACCCGTTCTTTGATTTCACAACGAAAGCCAACCGTGACACCTTCGTTGCGTCTGTTAAAAAATTCCTTAACACATGGAAATTCTACGATGGTGTAGATATCGACTGGGAATACCCAGGTGGAGGCGGTGCCGCGCCCGATCTTGGTGACCCTGTCAACGACGGCCCTGCTTATGTTGCATTGATGGCAGAGCTGCGTGCGATGTTGGATGAGTTAGAAGCAGAAAACGGCCGTACTTACGAGCTCACATCCGCGATCGGTGTTGGTCACGATAAGATTGAAGACGTGAACTACGGCGATGCTATCCAATACATGGATTACATCTTCGCAATGACTTACGACTTCTACGGCGGTTTTAACAACGTGTTAGGTCACCAAACAGCACTTAACTGCGGTAACTTCATGCGCCCTGGTCAATGTGATGGCACAGGCCTTGATGAAAATGGCGAACCCTACACTGGCCCTGCTTACACCACAGACAACGGCATCCAATTGCTGCTTGAGCAAGGTGTTCCAGCGAACAAACTTGTGGTTGGTACAGCTATGTATGGTCGTGGTTGGGAGGGCGTATTACCTTCATCACTCACCGATCCTACAGACCCAATGACGGGTGTAGGTAATGGCAAACTAACCGGCAGCTCTGCGCAAGGCGTATGGGAAGATGGCGTTATTGACTACAAAGGCATTAAAGCGAACATGCTTGGTGCAAACAACCAAGGCATCAACGGCTTTGAATATGGTTACGACGAAATGGCAGAAGCGCCTTACGTTTGGAACCGTACTTCGGGTCAGCTCATTACATTTGATGATGACCGCTCAGTAAAAGCAAAAGGCGCATACGTTCGTAGCCTTGGTCTTGCGGGTCTATTCTCTTGGGAAATTGATGCGGATAACGGCGACATCCTCAACGCAATGCATGAAGGTCTGGCGGGCGGAACGACCGACCCAGTCAACCGTAAACCAACCGCTGCAGCGGGGGCTGACCAAACAGTTGAAGGCCCGGCTTCTGTCTCTTTAGACGGTAGCGCTTCAAAAGACAGTGACGGCACAATTACAAGCTACGCTTGGTCACAAGTAAGTGGGGCAACGGTAGTACTGGCTAACGCCAATGCGGCTGTTGCAAGCTTCGATATCGGTGAAGTGACACAACAAGAAACACTAACGTTTAGCTTAACCGTGACGGATAACGAAGGGGCGACAGCAACAGACACGGTTATGATTACCGTAAACCCTAAAGATACCGGTCCAACCAATACCGCTCCAGTCGCAGTTGTTTCGGCTCCGGCTGAAGTGAATGCGGGTGATGTGGTCGTGGTTGATGCTTCGGCTTCAAGCGATGCTGACCAAGACACATTGACCTTCACTTGGGATGTACCAGCTGGTATTGATGCAACGGTTCAAGGTGCTTCTGTGAGCTTTGTGGCGGCAGAGTACTCGCAAGATACGGTACTGAGCTTCTCAGTAACAGTGAGTGATGGCATGGAGACATCGGTCGCGGCTACGTCGGTTAAAGTCCTAATGAAAACGACCGGCGGCGATACGTGTACTAACGCTTGGGATTCCAGCGCAGTCTACACTGGCGGCGACCAAGTGACTCATGCCGGTAAGATTTGGGAAGCCAAATGGTGGACGACAGGTGAAGATCCAACAACAACAGGCCAATGGGGCGTGTGGAAAGAGATTGGTCCTGCAAACTGTGCGAGCTAAAAGTAGGGGTTAGTTAAACACGAACTCGACACCTAAAAGTAAAGGCCAACCCGATGGTTTCTGGTTGGCCTTTTTATCTGTGTTTTCTAATCTTTCAACTTCCGTTCATTACACTTGGTTAATCAGATGATCAAAGCTCTCAAACACTTGTGGGCACTTCATCACTCGGCCATGCCCCTGCCCTTGAGTCGTGATTAAAGTCACACGACTCATTTCATTGGCAGCGCGCTGAGACACATCAAACCGAGTGAACTTGTCTTGCTCGTCATGAACAATGATTGTCTGAGACTCACGCAGTGCCAACTTACCATAAGGATCAACCGACTGAATGGGGTAGTTAAACTGCTCTTCTACTTCCCCCACTACGGCCTCAAACAGCTTCATCGAGTAACCCGAGCGAGCCACACTACCGAACAGGTTTTCGAGATAATCCAAGACAGGTGCGATCAGCAACAACGGCTTATTTTCCAGTTTGACATGCTTACATTCCAACGCTGAAGCCGTCCCCATACTATGGCCAACTAAACCAGCCACTTCACCCACCGAATCTAAAATCGCTTCTAGGCCGTTCACAAACGCAGGGATATGACCATGTACACCATCACTACCACCATGAGCAGGGTGGTCGTAAGCCATTGCAGTAAAGCCTTTAGTTGCGATGTGTTCCATTAAAGGAAAGAACTGACTCGCGGTGCCAGACCAACCATGGGTCAGCACCCAAACGGGACCACTACCCAAAGAATACGTTTTTAAAACGCCATCACGGCCTTTGATTTCACTCTTGATAAGCCCTTGTGGATCCGCATTTTTTTGCTCGGTACGCATCGGGGTAAGCAGCAGTTTACGTGCTGTTTTCTTTGCATGGCCCGGCGCTAAAATGTAATGCAGGTTCGTTGTCGCTCCAATCAGGCTGCGCTTGAAGCTGAATTTGTTCGATGTATTAAAATAGATTTTGTCACTCATGACCCTTCCTTGTATCGCCATCTTCACTGGCGGATCGTGCTCGCCCCAAAAATCGAACGACCGTGCTATTTGTTGATATAAAAACGGCGCGACTGCGGCTTATAAAAGTTTACCGCCATTTCCCGCCACTTATCTAAAATGTGTATCCGCCGAATTCAAGCAAAGCTGATACGCTTTGTCGGTTAAACGGCTTAGTGAATTAAACGGCTTTCCAACTGGCGACTAAACGTTCGACACCACTCCAAAAGTGCGCGTGACTCGCTTGCTGGCCTCGTAGTGAGTAAAACAAGTTCGCACTTAAATAGAGACCATATAGCTCAAAAGTTGCCTGTTTAGGCTCTAAATCGGCTCTAAACTGCTTGTTTTCCACCGCTTTTGCTACCTGAATCGTCAAGTAATCAATCCAAACTGAAATGGTTCTTTGCAGTGCCTTCTGAATCAAAGAGGTTTCACTGCCCGCATCTTTCCATGCATCAATAAACATGCAACTACCTTGGAATGAATGATTCCAGCCTAGCCAATTATCGAGCAGCTGTTTCAATTTCGCTTCAATATCACCATCACCGAGCTCTCTTGCAGGAACAATGACTCTTTCAGTGAATATGGCATTAGAATACTCGAGTACAGAGAGTTGCAGATTCTCTTTTGAGTTGAAGTGCGCAAACAAACCACTCTTAGACATGCAACACTGCTTGGCCAATTCACCAATCGTCAAACTCTCAAGTCCATTTTCACTCGCCAGTGCAAATGCATGGCTCAAAATATACTCTTTGGTTATCTTTCCTTTGCTCATTATTCACCAACAATAAAATGGATGGTTTATTTTTAGCACGTTCGTTCTTTTTTTCAAGTTTTTCCATTATTCTTTAGTATTCATTTTGTCTTATCAAAGAATTGTGGAAAAATGCGACAGTATTCAAAGGAATTTGAGTTAACCGATTATTAAATCAAACCACTGATTGAGCTTAGCCACTAAGGAAAGAGAATGGATACACTTTGGGAACAGTTTGCGTTTTCGGCTTCGGTGACAGGCCCTATCTGTTTAATGCTGTTTCTTGGTGTTATGCTCAAGCGAATTGGCTTAATTAATGACAATTTCATTGATGTCGCATCCAAGGTGGTATTTCAAGTCACCCTACCTGCGATGTTATTTCTCAGCATTGTTCAATCTGACCATGATTTTACCGCGAGTGGTCAACTTATCATTTTTGGCTTAGTTGCTAATCTTGCTTTCTTCGTGTTCACTACGATCAGTACTAAAGTGGCCTTTAAAAAACCTCAAGACCAAGGGGTTATTGTGCAAGGTGGCTTTCGTGCCAATACCGCCATTATTGGACTCGCTTATGTTGCCAATATCTACGGGAACGATGGCGTTGCTCTCGCCGCCCTTTATGTCGCCTCGCTGACGGTTCTCTATAACATTCAGGCCGTTATTGCGCTCACTCCAAAAGGGCAAGAGTCAGGGGGGAAAGCCATTCAAGTGATTGTTAAAACGCTCACTAGAAACCCTCTTATTATCTCGATAGCGATGGGGGTCTTGTTCTACTTGCTCTCGATTCCAGTCCCAAAAATGGTGACCGATGCAGGGCGGTATTTCGCCAATATGACGTTACCGTTGGCTCTGTTATGTACCGGAGGTTCGCTTGATATACGTTCTCTGAAAAAAGACAAGGGCTCAACCTGGTTCTCTGCGGGATACAAGCTGGTTTTGGCTCCGCTAATGATCACTTCAGCGGCGCTATTTTTCGGTTTTAGAGGGTTAAATCTTGGTCTTATTTTCTTAATGAGCGCTGCACCAACCGCCGCAGCAAGCTATGTGATGGCACGTGCGATGGGCGGAAATTCAACACTGGCAGCCAATATTATCGCACTGACTACTATTGTTTCACTTATCACTTGTACGCTTGGTATATTCACACTAACCGCAATGGATTTAATATAGCTGCGACCCGCGTCAAAAAATCAATATAAGCCTTATATCCAAGGCCTCCACCTTTGATTTAAAGCTAACAGCTTCCACATAAAGACTGCTAGATTCTACGAAATTTTTTCTTAGAGATCTGATATGTCTACCGTTCAATATACGCCTTCACAACGCATCGCCAGTATCGAGCTGGGTCGAGTGATTGCTATCTTAGCGATCATTGGTTTACACGGCCAAATGGCACTTACTTATTGGCAAATCAATGACGTTCCATGGGTTGGCTATGTGCTCAACCAATCCGCTCGTTTCGCCGTACCTTTGTTCTTCCTTATTTCCGGCTATCTGATTCAACCTAAGCTTACCGCCTCGCCTTGGACAACAGTGATCAACTATTCCAAACCACTGCTGAAAGTCTGGTTGGCATGGAGCATCATTTGTTTAGTCATGCCTTTCAACCTCGCGAAGGTAGAAGAGTTTGGCTATCTAGGCGAACGTGAAGGCTATTGGGGCTTCTTAATGAATACCCCTCTCAACTCTTTTTTGGAGGGTGGATTGGTGCACTTATGGTTCATTCCTGCTCTAGTGTGCGCCGTTTTAATCATCGCCTTAATGGTTGAGATGAAACTCGATAAACGACTATTGCCTGTGGCAATTTTACTTTACGTATACGGAGTGTTGGCAGGCAGTTACACAAGTTTAACCGACCTCAGTGCTCCTTTTTTTACTCGCAATGGCCCGTTCTTTAGCACGTTAATGGTGAGTTTAGGTTTTATCATTCGTCAGCATCAATGCAAAATATCATCCGCTAAGGCATTGGGGTTATTCGCGTTAGGCATGGTGATTCATTTTGCTGAGGCAGCATGGTTAACCCAGTTTGATATCGCCTTTAATACTCACGATTTCTTGTTTGGTACGGCTTTGTGGGGCGTGGGGGTGTTCATGTGGCTTTTAGCTAATCCAAACCTCGGTGACTACGCTTGGGTTCGTGCCATTTCAAACCGTATGTTGGGTATCTACGTAAGCCATCTGTTGATCATTATCATGTTGTTCAATGTCTGCCGAATACTGGGGATCACAGAAATGGCAAAAGACGTCACCGTATTCTTTGCAACATTTGTACTAAGCTTAATGTTAGTGACCGTTATTGAAAGGACACCACTAAAGCCGTGGCTGTTGCGTTAACTCAATAACAACATTAATACCGAATTGAGCGAAACTAATGCGTCCACAAAGTCAGATAGAAAGGCATAAACTCCCGCTCGATGTTGGCATATAGCATCAAAGAGGTTACAACTTGATTGTAACCTTTTCTTTTTCAGGACGAAGAATGAAAATCAACCAACCAACAACCGCTGTTATTTTCTTTGCTTTGTTGATTAGCCCCTTTGCATTTTCAAGCAGTGAGTTACCTTGGGTATTTGTAAAAAGCGAAGCGGGTATCATCATTCACAAAAGGGCGCATCGTGAAGGCTTGGTTGAGATACGAGCACAAATGCAAACCCCCACCACTTATTCCGGTTTTTTGTCGCTATTGGAAGACAGTCAGAACGTACCGAATTGGGTTGATAATGTGTCGGAAAGTCGAGTTTTGAGGCAAATTTCAGCAACGGAAAATATCGTTTATACCCAATTCAAAGCACCTTGGCCTGCCAGAGACCGAGATATGGTGACCTACTCTAAATACACAATTGACAATGATCAGTTTATTTTGTCGATTAAAGATGCATCGACTTATTTGCCCAAAGAGCCCGGGTATATTCGAATTTACAATGTAAAAGCTTTATGGACACTTCAGCCACTCAACAATAGTAATACCTACATCACCTATACCGCGTACGCCAACGCGGGCGGTATTCTGCCCAATTGGTTAATGAACAAATTATCCATTAGCAGCGCATTGAACACATTTAAAGGGTTAAGAGAGCAGTTACCCAAATACCAAAGCCAACAACACCCAAACCTACCAAGCGAGTGAGCGAATTCGGATGCAGATACAAACTAAGCCACAAAAGCATGCATTATGCTTGTTAGATTTTACGTGTCAAAAATCATCAACAACAGCCATAATAAATAAACCCCGCTTGATGGACGCCAAACGGGGTTTTCTTTTTCATGATGTGTGGCATCAAGCCGGATTCACGTTACAAAATCATGCTCATCAAGAACATCGCGCCAAAGGCATTCAACACTGAAATCGCGATCATCACTGGGATATAACGACCTTCAGTCCCAATTGGGCCCATAATACGCCCCATGTATTGCACTTGTGAGCCCATCAAGTAAATAGCAGGCGCCAAGATAGCGATATGAGTACCGTTCAGGATACCTTGATCAAACAGCGTGATAACCACACCGACCGCTCCCCCCATCGACATCCAAGCGCCAATCAATACGGCAGCCGCTTCACCGGGTAAGCCAAATACAGCCATGATAGGCGCAAACACGCTACCCATCAGATCCAACGCTCCGGTAATTTGCAACGCCTTGATGATCACAAACGCCATTAAAACATTAGGCACAGTCGAAGTGGTCGCAATTACCCAGCCTTTCTTAGCACCTTCCACGAAAATATCAGTAACCATTGGTTTTTTTGCTTTCACTTCGCTCATAATGCCACTTCCTCTTCCAATTTTTGTTTTTGTTCTTTTTCTGATTTTGGTTTGTCTTCTTTGCCTTCAGTAATATTGAGGTAGATACGGAACAGGTTCGCACCGACAAATTTGAAAACAAACATCACGGCAACCGCTAAACCAATAGACGATGTTACCGCAAGAGATCCATCCATCGCCGTCAGAGTAAACAACACCGCGCCCGATGAAAAAAAGTTAACGATCGCCGCACCAGCTGTGAACTGAAACATAGTAAAAACGTCGGTTTCACGCTTAGTAAGATGTCCCTCATCTTTCAACTGCCGAGTCATTGCGGCACCAGCGTCAGTACTTTGTAGAGAGGCAATAAGAGCCAAACCAGAATTACCAGGAATCCCCATTAAAGGACGAAGCATAGGAGTAAGCAATCTACGCGCGGCATCAA
The DNA here is from genome assembly GCF_024347295.1 of Vibrio artabrorum. Classification (NCBI taxonomy): domain Bacteria; kingdom Pseudomonadati; phylum Pseudomonadota; class Gammaproteobacteria; order Vibrionales; family Vibrionaceae; genus Vibrio; species Vibrio artabrorum. The sequence continues at coordinate 258,163 of NZ_AP025459.1, forward strand.
GAGCACCATAATGCTCAAGTACGTTGATCATACCAAGTGCAAACATCACGGTCGGAATCAATGTCAAAGCAAAAATAAAGCCGTCACGAGCTCCATTACCACCTTGGCCACGCAATGACGTTGTTGCTGCTTGAATACCATCAGCCGTTTCACTGACATCGTAAGCAACTTTGCCAAATGAACCATTGAGCGTCGTAAAATCGAACACTCCATACCATTCATTTGACTGCATTAAGCCCGAAAAAAACACAATCGCAAAAGCGAGTGCAATGTAACTCCCGACCGTGACTTTACGATCGGTATTGGTTGGATTAGTCATAATGGCCTCTATACATCTGGTTTATGTGGAACAGAACACGCAATCAATAATGCAAACTAATTACTCGAAAGTGTGTGACTAAAATCAAATAGTTCCGCGGTTTAAACGAAAGAGACAATGGAATATTTAAAACTGTGACTTGGATTTAAATGCAGAAGAATGTACTGCTTGAAGCTAAATAAATAACATACAGCACTAAATATAAACCGCTTTAATAGCATAAAAAAAAGCAGAAAAATCAATGATGATTGCTCCATGTTTTTTATCATTTGAGCAACAGTAACCAACCGGACATTTATAGTTTTTTCACCATAATCTATTGAATAAACAGACATCTATCACGCCCTACCTGGTTATTTAGGTCTACGCTTTTATGCGTGTTAATAACTCATTAACTTCGGAGCGCAATCCATGGTAGGTATCCAGCTTTCTGCTGTTCTCTCATTATTATTCTTTTCGACAGCCGCAAGTGCTGCCACATCACCGCTAGGAGAACCTCTCAAGCTCACCAGCTCGTTTGCTGGCTATCTTTCTCTGACCATTTTCGTCATCGCTTATATCGTGGTGATGATGGAAGAGTACCTAAAGCTCCGAAAATCTAAGCCTGTTTTACTTGCGGCAGGTCTCATCTGGATCATCATAGGTTTTACCTACCAAGAGCACGATCTTGTTGAGGTGGCTAAACAGGCTCTCGAGCACAACCTACTGGAATACGCCGAGTTGTTACTTTTCCTACTCGTGGCGATGACTTACATCAGTGCCATGGAAGAGAGAAGGTTATTTGATGCCCTACAAGCATGGATGGTGGGCAAGGGCTTCAATTTCCGCTCATTGTTCTGGATAACCGGTATTCTGGCCTTTTTTATTTCGCCGATTGCCGATAACCTCACCACCGCGCTATTAATGTGTGCCGTGGTTCTCAAGGTCGCAGGATCGAATCCCAAATTCGTTAACCTCGCCTGCGTAAATATCGTCATTGCAGCCAACGCTGGCGGCGCTTTTAGCCCCTTTGGCGACATTACAACGCTCATGGTGTGGCAGGCTGGTTATGTGAGTTTTAGTGAGTTCATTCCTCTGTTTATTCCTTCCGTGGTGAACTATCTCGTTCCCGCACTGATCATGTCTTATTTTGTACCCACGACTCAGCCCGATACGGTTCATCAACACGTTGAATTAAAACGTGGCGCAAGACGCATTGTATTCTTGTTCATCATGACAATAGCGACTGCCGTTGCTTTCCATGCAGTACTTCATTTCCCTCCTGTGATGGGGATGATGATGGGACTGGCCTATCTGCAATTCTTTGGCTTTTACTTACGTAAGACCTTACCCAATTCACTCGCGAAGAAAAAAGCGGTGGCGATCGCCAACAACGATGAAGGGGCATTGAAGCGACTCGGGTCAGTTGTGCCCTTTGATGTATTTCGAAGAGTATCGCATGCCGAATGGGACACACTGCTGTTCTTCTACGGGGTTGTAATGTGTGTTGGTGGTTTAAGTTTACTGGGCTATTTGGAACTCGCTTCAGGCATAATGTACAGCCAATGGAATCCCATTTGGGCCAACATCATGGTGGGGATCTTGTCTGCGATTGTCGATAACATTCCGGTGATGTTTGCAGTGTTATCCATGGAGCCACAAATGTCGATGGGTAACTGGCTACTTATTACCTTAACCGCAGGCGTTGGCGGCAGCTTACTGTCTGTAGGCAGTGCTGCAGGTGTGGCACTAATGGGGGCAGCACACGGCAAATATACCTTCTTTGGTCACTTAAAATGGATGCCAGTGATCATGATAGGTTACGCCATCAGCATCGCGACTCATCTATGGCTCAATGGTCGCCTTTTCTAGTGATATGAAGGCTCAAAAACTTGATACCCCTTGTCCAGTCAAATTACTGGACATCGGCTTTTGATGCGTTAGTCACACCTTTAACGCAACGCTTTCCAATGTCAACCGCTGCGGTTTTCGCAGCAAAGACCAGATAAATCAAAAAAAAGTTTAAATTTCGTTCAATTCGACTAAGTTTACTTTAGAGAAAGGATTCTTCTCACAACGTCAACGATAGGTACTGAGCACACAAAGATGCTAAGACCTATTGAATAATAAGGAAAAAGGCTATGGATCTTCACACGTGTCGAATTGTGTTATCAAACCAACAAGTTCTCATCTGTCAATCGGTCGAACAATCTCTCAATCTACTTGAGGAACAAGCTGACAAAGGAATTGCCAAGATTGAAATTGATGCCACTGATGGGCATCAAATCCATTCGTACCTGTCTCACTCTCTTGAAGAGTCAATCGAAAACTTAATGAACCTCTAGTCTCTTTCGCGAGGTGACCGATACTAGGCTAACACTGATTTGAAAATAAAATGGCTCACAAAGGAGCCATTTTATTCAATCAACAAAACGTATTGATGGCAACGAAAGCCATTATTCCGGTGTTTGTTCTGCCGCTTGTTGCAGCGTATACGCTGTTGATGGGTCAATCTCATTCACGAGTTTTTCAACCTGTATAATCGCCTCAACTGAAGTACTGCTTTTACGGTAGCTCAAGTAAATTGGCCGATACCAGTCTTCGACCCCTTTCACTTTGTGTAACTGACCCGAAGCAATAAAAGGTTCCACTAGCGATACCGGTAAGTAAGCGCTTCCCCCTTTCTCCAAGATAAAGTCTAAAGCGATACGAGCCGTTGAGGTGCGTAAATACGGAGCAGGCACTTTGGGGTGACGCTCAGCGTGTTCAGAGCCAAAACGCGTTCCCCAGTCTACATAGACATATTTATGTTGGAATACCGACTCCAGATCATCTTGCTGCGTTGATACCAACACCAAAACCAAATCAGCCACTTTTTTACAATTCAACTCTTCCGCTTTGATCTGATCGAAAGCGAAAGCCATATCTAAGGTTCTTTCTAACAGGTGACGATTGAGTTGCTCTCGGCCCATCACCTCGGCCATAAAGCCATATCCCCCCAGAGAATCGGTCACCACACTCAAACAATTTTGCAGATATGCATCCCAAATATTCGGAGTGCCACCCAGTGTTAACTGCAAGGCTTTACCACTCTCTAACGACAGTTCAAATTTGGCTTGTTGTAAAGTAGAAACCATCACTTCAGCATAACCTATCAAACGCTCACCTGAAGAGGTGAGTTTGATATTATTACGGTCACGAATGAAGAGCTGAGTATCAAAATAGCCTTCTAACTGTTTGATACGCGCACTCACCGCCGCCTGTGTTAAATACAAATTTTCCGCTGCACGCCCAAAATGGCGCACCCTTGCAACCTCAAGAAAGGTTCTGAATACTTTTACATCCATCAAATACATCTCTGTAATAAATCTGCCAACTAGCCGATCTAGGATTATTTATCGTCAAGGAAAAAAAGTTTTGTTTTCCATTTTTACCTTTTAACAATATTTTCGCGTGAGCAATAAACACTAATTTTTTATCTAACCACATTACTGAGGCTGATATGTCTGAGACCGAATTCCGACACGGAAAAAAACGTTTTTATGACACAATTAAATTCCCGCGAGGCTTCGCAAAGTCAGGTGATTTTACTCTTTCAGAAGAGGAAATCCTAACCTTGTTTGGTGACACAATGCTTGCACTTGAGACCGGCGAACTCACACCAACCAATGCAGAAGAAAAACACTTCATTAAAGTGTTGTCTCATCCTCATAAGGCTAAGTCCAAGTTAGAGCGAGTCTGGTTAAAATACATACAGCTAGCTCGTGGACGACGTCGCTTTCACACCCTAAACGGCTGCAAACGCGGTGAGGTACCTAGGGAAGAAGATGAAAATGAATTAGTGTTAGAAGATTAGTAAAAAGGCTCAAAGTGATACCTCTTCACTTTGGGCTTTTTTGTCTTCAATCCACTTCTTCTTGCTACCTAATAGTGAGTTTAGCTAAACTATTCACTTTTACCAATATTGATATAAAATTCATAGCGATAGCTTAAATAAATTACAAAATAGCACCAAGATCACAATGAAGATAATTATACTTCATCTCACTTGTTTTGCTACAGCCTCTTCCTCTGCTTTCTAGCCCCCACAATACACTTATAGCTCATCACCACCTTGAAATTAATGCCCTTTAACCTGCGGAAATAAGATAACATTTCTATCGAATTGAAACGCATTAACCTTGTTTAACGCCACCAAATATCCCTATCATCATTGTGTGATATTGATACAGCGAGTCACAAATATGGCGAAAATTTCAAAAAATTGACTTAAAACAATAGCGGAACCTGATAACTTATTTTATAATGCGAATTAATGTTTGAGAACACTCTAATTTCTAATATCTAGGGGCAAAAATAATGAGACTTATTCCATTAAGCAACAAAGCACAAGTAGGTAAATGGGCTGCTCGTCATATCGCAGATTCTATCAACAAGTTCGCTCCAACTGCTGAGCGTCCATTTGTACTAGGCCTTCCTACTGGTAGTACACCTCTAACGACTTACGCTGAGCTTATTGAACTGTACAAAGCAGATGAAGTAAGTTTCAAGCACGTGGTAACGTTCAATATGGATGAGTACGTTGGTATCGACCCTAACCACCCGGAGTCTTACCGCACATTCATGCACGAAAACTTCTTCAACCACGTTGATATTCAAGCAGAAAACATCAACCTGTTAGACGGCAAAGCTGAAGACATCGATGCTCACTGTGCAGCATACGAAGAAAAAATCCGTTCATACGGCAAAATCAACCTGTTCATGGGCGGCGTAGGCATCGACGGTCACATCGCATTCAACGAACCAGGTTCTTCTCTATCTTCACGCACTCGTATCAAAACACTGACTGAAGACACTCGTATCGCGAACTCTCGTTTCTTCGATGGCGATATCAACCAAGTTCCTAAATACGCACTGACCATTGGTGTTGCGACTCTTCTCGATGCCGAAGAAGTGATGATCCTTTCTTTAGGTCACAACAAAGCTCAAGCTCTTCAAATGGCTATCGAAGGTTCTGTAAACCATATGTGGACAGTTACTGCTCTACAAATGCACCGCAAAGCGATCATCGTTGCCGATGAACCAGCTCAACAAGAGCTAAAAGTTAAAACTCTTCGCTACTTCCAAGAGCTAGAAGCTGCGAACATCCAAGACCTATAATTTGATGTAGATCTTGATTACAGAATTAAAACCACTTCTTCTATCGGAAGTGGTTTTTTTTTTATGTCACAATCGTATCAACTAGAAAATATGGAAATAGACATGTTGTTGAATGAAATTGTCGAGGTCATCGAACTAACTGACAGTGATCACCTCTCAGAAGCATTAGAAGAGTTTAACCTACACGGCGTAGTTCACTCTAGCCACCTTCCTTTTTTGAATGTTGTCTATGATAACGCCAAGCTTAATCTTCTAAAAAAGCTTGGAAATATTGGATTTAAAGGAAAGGTTCAATACACAAAATTGATAAGTGGTGACTATATTATTTTCAATGCAGACACATATACGCCCGAACAAGCTAGATCAAAATTCAGGTAAAACAGGCTTCAATTTATTAGGAACTGACTTAAATGACAGATACAACTAACCTAAGTAGTGAACAACTATCTCTACTTGGACAAGCTCTGCTTTCAGTACAAAGATTAGAAAATTCACTCTACCAATCGATTAGAGCACTTTGTAAACAAAACAGCTCTAGTGATGTCCAAGCCATTAAAGATCTGACGGCAGAGCAGTTCCTAAAGGGCACTATTGTAGAGTTACAACCGATTATACAACGGCTACATGATGTATTTGGTGAATCTCTTCCGCTTTCATCAACGGAATTAAATGAGTTTCTATACAAAAGAAACCTAGTCTCACTGAGTTTTTGGCAAGCAACGACAACGAGTATAAAAGGAAGTGAAAAGCTTGCGAACCCTACTCTATTTTTGCAAGAACTCCTCGCTCAGTGTGATCTGTGGTTGGCAAAGGTAGAGTCATAAGCACTTAACTTACTTTCACTACCTAGAAATAGCTTAAGAAGTCAGCACATTCTCTTTCGCTAGCTGCTGATGTATATCATTAACCGCTAGCACTATCGTAGAGCGCACTTTTTGAAAGTGACGCTCTAAAAACATCTGCTTCATATCATCAGACATGCCTTCGACCAACTCCGGGGCGTAGTCGATTGGCATCATTTTTTGAATAGCATTGATACGATTAAGTTCAAAAACGACATCTTGCCCCCAGAAATTCACCTGACCGTCTTGAACATTTACCCACTCTTTTAGAGTAACGAAAACTTCAATATCGTCATACACTTCTTTACTGATCACGCCTAACCCTAACAATAATTTTGTTCGAACAAGAATTTCCCCTAAAGGGCCATCAGTGGTAAGGAGAGGATCGACAACAAATTTTACTGCGTAGTCATCTTTATAGAAGATACTTTTCAACAAAGCGTCCAGCATATCTTCTAAGACATCGTAAGCGCACAACAGGCACTCCGCAGCATTAGCTGATTCGGCTAGTTCTTCGAGTAAATCTGATTCGAGTGTTGTATGTATGGGCATGGTTGCTCTAAAAGAATAAAGTGCCACTGATGTAGCACTTTGATGGTTTATCATTTCAATGCTAGATAAGCTTCTTCTGCTAGTTTAACAACTTCTGAGTCACTATTCAGCTCAGAATAGTGCGCTAATGTCTCAGCAAAGCCTTTTTCTGCGAACATTGCTTGAAGTTCAACGGCTTGAGGGTCGTCTTCGTTCTTGTAATGGAACGCAGCAGCGATTGCTTTTACTAAGTGAGCATTCGGTAAGCCGTACTCTAACGTACCGTTTAGAGGTTTGACTAGGCGGTCTTGCGGGCTCAGTTTACGAATTGGCTGACGACCAACACGGTCTACTTCATCACGTAGGAACGGGTTAGCAAAACGACCTAGAATCTTTTGGATGTAGGCAGCGTGAGCTTCTGGATCAAAGCCATAGCGCTTAATCAGAACCGCACCACTCTCTTCCATCGTCGCTGTTACTTCAGCTCGGATCACGTCATCTTCGATAGAGTCTTTAATCGTCTCATGACCCGCAAGCACACCAAGGTACGCCGTTACCAAGTGACCCGTATTTAGCGTGAACAGTTTACGCTCAACAAATGCCATTAGGTTGTCAGTGCATTCCATGCCTGGGATGTTTGGAATCTCACCTTTGAACTGTGTTTGGTCTACGATCCACTCGCTGAATGTTTCAACCGTTACCGCTAGAGGGTCTGTTTCGCCCGCTTCTGCAGGTGGAACAATACGGTCAACCGCTGAATCAACAAAGCCAATGTGCTCTTCAGTGAACGCTTTCATTTCATCAGAAAGGTGCTCTAACACTGCTGCTTTTAATTGGCTAGTACCGCGAACCATGTTCTCTGCCGCGATGATGTTCATTGGTGCAGTGTTGTTTGTTGCTACACGCTTTTCAATGCCTTGCGCGATAGACTTAGAGATAATTTTAAGAACTGTAGGACCAACCGCTGTCGTCACTAGATCAGACTCAGCAATGCAATCTACCACAGCGCTTGTCGCTGAGTTTACTGCTGTCACGTTTTTAACGATCTCAACAACACACTCTTCACCAACTATCTTTACTGGGTATTCTTGGCGTTCAATTAACGCATTGACAACCGTTTCATTTACGTCAGCAAACGTAACCTTCATACCAGCATCAGAAAGAAGCTTACCAATGAAACCACGACCGATATTACCTGCACCAAAATGTAACGCTTTCATAATCTTTACCTTATAAATATTTGAATCTAGATAGCTACCGGCTAACAACATGCCTTGACGATGCGCCCTAGACATTAAGCGGTAAGCTATCGAGACTGAATCTTTTGACCTTAAGATTAAGGCCGAAATGAAGCCGGTAGGGGGATACCGGCCTCCTTCACTCAGGAGCTTGACTAGAGCTTTTTAGTTTCCGTTGAGAATCCGTAGAACATCAGCAGGGTTTGTTGTGTTCTGTAGACAATTCACAGCGTCTTCATCATCGAGTGAATTAGTAATTGCCATCAGCACCATGTTGTGCTCATCGCCTTGTGCAGCAATACCGATAACCATCTTCGCAATATCATCTTCATCTTCACCCCATTGAATACCTTCAGGATACTGACAGAAAACGATGCCGGTTTTTTGTACGTATTTTTTCACTTCAATTATGCCGTGTGGTACTGCGATAGACTCACCAAGGTAAGTAGACACAAGCTTTTCACGAGCAAACATACCATCGATATATTCTGGAGATACGTTGCCAAGCTTTACCAACTGCTCACCAGCAAACTTGATTGCGTCTTCTTTTCGAGTCGCTTTTAGGCCAAGGAAGATGCTGTCGTCAGTCAATGCAAGCTTATTACCGTTTTGGGCTTGCGCTACTGATGAATAAGCTGACACGGCAACTTTGATTTCACCACGTTGAGCGTCTATAAGCTCAGCAACTAACTGGTCGTATACGCCTCCGTCGAGGAAGTTACTCAAAGACATATGCAGCGCACCTGGTACAGTTTTACGAGCACGATCTGTTAGATCTTTATGCGTAATAACAACTTGTGAATCAGCTGGTAGGTTGTTAATTGCATAGTTAGTTACTTCAATATCTAGACCCGCTGTTGCGATTTTCTTACGCAGTAAACCGGCGCCCATTGCACTTGACCCCATACCCGCATCACACGCTACATAAACTGCTTTTACATCCGCTAAGTTTACATTTGTCTCTACGGTTGCGCCTTTAGAAGACGCTTTCATGTCTTTCATTTGAGCCGATGCTTTTTCTAGTGAATCTTCGTCATCACCTTGAGCTGAAGTTTTCAGTAAAATTGAAGCGACGATAAAAGACACAGCCGTTGCAGCGATAACAGAAAGTACAACACCGATGTAAGAGCCTTTTGGCGTCATCAACAAGATAGCGAAGATAGATCCAGGTGATGCTGGAGAAATAAGACCTGAATCGAACATCACATTAGTGAATACACCAGTCATCCCCCCCGCAATTACTGCAAGGATTAGACGTGGATTCATAAGAACATAAGGGAAGTAAATCTCGTGGATACCACCAAGGAAATGGATAATAGATGCACCAGCAGCAGACTGCTTCGCGCTACCTTTGCCAAACACCATATAAGCAAGTAGAAGACCAAGACCTGGGCCTGGGTTAGCTTCAATTAAGAAGAAGATTGAACGCCCTATTTCTTCAGACTGCTGAATACCTAGAGGAGAGAAAATGCCATGGTTAATTGCGTTGTTTAAGAATAATATTTTCGCAGGTTCAACAAAGATAGAAGCAAGAGGCAGCGCGCCCGCTTCGACCATTACGTTAACACCAGCAGCAAGTGCACTAGAGAGCATCTTAACCGCAGGACCAACCACTATGAATGCGATAATCGCGCAAATCATGCCGATAATACCCGCAGAGAAGTTGTTCACCAACATTTCGAAACCACTCTTCACCTTACCGTGAACAGCTTCATCGAATTTCTTGATTGCGATACCACCAAGTGGACCGACAATCATCGCTCCCATGAACATAGGAATGTCAGTACCAACAATAACCCCCATAGTCGTGATAGCGCCCACTACCGCACCGCGGTCACCACCAACCATTTTACCACCGGTGTAACCAATCAATAGTGGCAGTAGGTATGTAATCATAGGACCAACCATTGATGCTAACGTTTCGTTAGGCCACCAACCTGTTGGAATGAATAGTGCAGTAATGAAACCCCACGCAATAAATGCGCCGATGTTTGGCATTACCATATTGGATAAGAAACGACCAAAGTTTTGAACCTTAATCTTTGCTTCTGGTGATAACATAGGTAGAACCCCGTAATGTATTGGTTGGCCAAATGACCGAAAGTGTGTACTCAAAAGTCGATTAAAATGTATCACAACATTTCCAAAATGCACCTTAGCCCAACTTTCGTGACACTTATCACACATAAAAAACACTTTCGGATTAACTAGTACAACTTAGATCACAAAAACACCATGAATGTAAATTACAAATCCAAGCAAATGAGAATGAATACCATTAACTATAGACATTGATCACACTTTATTTTGTAGTACTTAAAAATAAATCGTGACCGAGATCACATTTAATAAAATGCAGGGTCTAAAACTAATGCAAACCGCATAAAAGAGCACCACTCAAAGCACGATTGATATGCACATGAGTGATTAAAATAGCCATGAGTGTAATTTAATTACAGATTAATCTATATTTTTATACAAATACAAAACGAGATATAACGCTCTACCAAAACACAGACCCGTGAACTGCTGTTAGCATTGATAGATGTGATATGGTATTCACCAGTGCTATTGCATCATGTATCTCTCTAACATCCATCAGCGGATCACTCCGCTATTTGAGAAAAGACTATGTCAGACAAAATTTCCACATCCGCGCTCGCGAAACAAAAAGGCATAGAAGCGAAAGCTTTATTTAGCGAGCTAAAAACAGCAGGCTATATCGTACGTTCACAAGAGCGTTGGATTCTCACAGAGCGAGGAGAAAGCTTTGGTGGGGAATATATCGAGCACAAGAAGTTTGGTGTCTTTATTGTCTGGCCAGAGAACCTGCTTATCGATTTGGACTCATTTTCAGGAAAAACATTAACCGCGACTCAGCTCGGTAGTGCCTTTCAACTCAGCGCTAAGAAAATCAACTTACTGCTTAACGAGCTTGGCTGGATTACAAAAGAAGAAGACGGTTGGCACGTCACCTCGACAGGCTTGAAAGCCGGAGGTGAACAAAGAGAAGATAAAGTAACTCAAAACTTATTCGTGGTATGGCACGACTCACTGGTTCGCAATAAACGTTTGAAGCAGTCTGTTGTTGAGTTCCTAGGGCATGATGCTGAAAGCCATTCTACAGATGTGTCATTCTCCAGTTTTCGTCAGAAATTCGAAGCAAAGCACCGAAGCTTAGATGGGCATTATGTTCGTTCAAAAGGAGAGCTGATCATCGATAACTGGCTTTATATGGCAGGAGTGGTTCATGCGTACGAGCGTCCTCTACCGATATCAAAAGAAGTAATCAGCGATTTTTATCTACCAAGTGGCAAAGTGTACATCCAATTCTGGGGAACCGATTCTGCACCAATCACCGAAGAAAAGCGTAATGAGGTGAGAGAAATATACGAGGAGCACGGTTTTGGCTTAATCGAAATCATGCCAGAAGATATCCCAAATCTAGACAGCGTACTTCCGCCATTATTGCGTCAATATGGCATAAAAGCGTATTAACCCACTGATCTTTGAACGCCATAGCAAATCAACATCACACTAATGGACTTATTATGGATATTTTATACCATAGTGAATTGATGTGTTCGCTCTTTTTTCCAAACCACTGATCTATTATCTTAACCCCCATAGATTTGAAGAGCCCCTGACATTCGATGAGTCGGGCCTGTTCGATAACCATGTAAACGCGCGTTCGATTTGAGATTGGATCTATTTAAGATTCTATCAAAATGGATTGTCCGTTTATTTTTGACGTTACTGAACATTACACTCTACAGCATTTACTATTGATAGATATTAGGATTCAACATGACTCACCCAATCATTACTGATCTAAACACTCGTTACACTGCTAAGAAATACGATGCTGAAAAACGCATCTCTGCGGAAGACATGGAAGTCATCAAAGAAGCACTTCGTATGTCGGCATCCTCAATTAACTCTCAGCCTTGGAAATTCATCATTATTGAGAGTGACGAAGCGAAGCAGCGCTTCCACAATACGTTCGAAAACATGTTCCAGTTTAACCAACCACATGCGAAAGAAGCGTCACACACGATCCTGTTTGCTTACGATCCTAAGTACACCAAAGAGAAATTCGCTAAGCGTGCTGATACAGAAGTCAGCTCTGGTCACCTACCCGCTGAAATGTATGAGCAATTCTTGGGCGCTTACGCATTCGCAGAAATGAACACCGACGAAACGGGTTTCAACGGTAACTGGACTAAGTCTCAAGTTTACATCGCACTGGGTAACATGCTGCATACACTCGCGCGTCTAGGCATCGCTTCAACGCCTATGGAAGGTGTAGACGCTAAAATGATCAGCGAAGAGTTTGCTGACGAACTAGAAGGTCATGTTGTTGATGTGGCACTGGCTATCGGCTACCACAAAGACGGCGAAGACTACAACCACGGTAAACCTAAAGCACGTCTTGCTCTTGATGAAGTGGTTACCACGCTTTAATCGTCTATAACGCGTTTGGCTTTACAAAAAAGCACAGCTCTAACAAAACATTAGACTGTTCAATCAAACTGCCTTATTTGGCCAGACTGTTGTCTGGCCTTTTTTATAGAATTGGAATCAATTTGAGGGGGGTTAAGTGACTTGGTCAATGTCTACTTTATCATGTAAATTGCGGCAACATTACGAGCCGTCATTTCTACATTTTGTGCAGCTAAAGCCAGTGCAGTGGGTAAATCAATAGCACCGTTAACCACTGAAAACACAGCGTCAATTCCGTGCTCATGTACGACATGACAATCAGAGGCTAGGCTACCCGCAATACCAATAACCGGTAAATTGTATTTTTTCGCAGTACGAGCTACGCCAATAGGTGTCTTACCGTGAATTGTCTGGCTATCAATACGACCTTCACCAGTAATGACTAAATCAGCATCGGCAACGACATCTGATAAATTCACTGCATCCATAACAATTTCAATACCTGGACGTAAGTCTGCATCAAGTAACCCCAGCAAAGCCGCGCCTAAGCCACCAGCAGCACCTGCGCCAGGTCGATCTTTTACGCAACGGCCCAATTGAGATTTCATAATTTCCGCATAATGAGCAAGATTCTTATCCAGTTGCTTCACCATTTCTGGTGTTGCCCCTTTTTGTGGGCCAAAGACAAATGAGGCTCCCTTCTCACCGCATAATGGGTTGTCCACATCACAGGCGACCTCAAACTGAACATTTGCTAATCGAGGATCTAACCCAGAAATATCGATGGTATCCAGAGCTTCTAACGCACCGCCACCATAACCAAGATCACGACCATCTTTATCCAACATACGAATGCCAAGGGCTTGTGCCATGCCTAAGCCGCCATCATTCGTCGCACTCCCCCCGATACCAACAATAATATGGTTAACGCCTTGATCGAGTACCGCCTTGATCAATTCACCTGTACCGAAAGTTGTTGTATGCAATGGGTTACGCAGTTCTGTCTCAACAAGATGTAAACCCGATGCGGCTGCCATTTCAATAATGGCTGTTTTACCATCGCCCAGTAAACCGTAGAACCCCTCTACTGGCTTACCAAGAGGACCGGTCACAGTATGCGCAATAACCTTTCCACCCGTCGCATCAATTAGAGACTGAACCGTCCCTTCGCCACCATCAGCCATAGGCAACTTAATGTATTCTGCATTAGGCAATACTTTTTTGAATCCATTTTCAATCGCAACAGCAACTTCCATTGCTGTTAAGCTTTCTTTATATGAATCTGGTGCAATTACAATTTTCATTTTTATACCTCAAAGCTTAAACAAACAGACCAAAAACACCGAACATCATTACAGAAACGAACGCAATCATAAGACCGACAGCCGATTCATAAGGAATCAACTTTAAACGCTCGCGAATGTCCATATGTACAGCTCCGCCCGTTGCATGGAAGAAACTACCGTGGGGCATATGGTCAAGCACTGTCGCACCTGAATGAATCATGGCGGCTCCCGCAAGAGCCGGAACGCCAAGCTCAAGAATGGTGCTACTAAATACGTTCGATGCAACTGCAGCACCGGCGGTTGTTGAAGCCGTTGCCAAAGACATCATCGCACCCGAGATAGGAGCCAACAGATAAGAAGGCAAACCAGAAGTCGTTAAGAGGTCAATCAAGCCACCTTTTAAGCCCGAATTAGCTATGATGCCAGCTAAAGTACCTGTGCCCATCAACATGATTGCGACAGGTGCCATTCGGTTTAATCCAGAAATGGCAAAACGGTTACTGTCCTTAAAGCGGCCCATTGCAAGAGCTCCTAAAAGGCCCCCCAAAGGCAAAGCGATCAATGGGTCAATATTGATACCGGCAATAGGACGTAATGAAAGCAAAATGATAGCAACCAGCGGTGCAACGATAGCGGCTGAAAACTGAGGTAATTTAGAGTGATCAACAGCGACCACTTCATGTTCCGCTACCTTGCTACCTTTATTGATAAGGCGTTTGGCAATGAAATAGGCGAAGAACATCCCGCAAAGGCCAGGTATAACACCAGCAGCCATAACAGAGGTCAATGGCACGTGGAAGGCTTCTGACGCCGCAATAGCATTTGGGTTAGGAGACATGACGTTGCCGGCTTTACCGCCGCCAATCATAGCCAATAAGATAGCGGTCTTGGAGATGTCGGCACGACGGGCAATCGCTAAGGCTATCGGGGAAACAGTAATGACGGCGACATCAACAAATACGCCAACCGACGTTAAGATCATTGTGGCCAAAGCAAGCGCAAGTAATGCTCTTGTTTCGCCCACTTTTTTCACAATGGTTTCGGCAATCGAGGTGGCTGCACCTGATTCAATCAACACTCCGGCTAACACACCCGCAGCCAGAATACGAAGTACGGCGGTAACAATACCCTGAGCACCTCCAATCATCAGAGCGACGGTATCAGTCAGAGAGACACCACCGATGACACCACCGATGAGCGCACCAATGATCATGCCATAAGCCGGCGGTACTTTTTTTAAAATTAGAGCAATCGCTACAATCAGTGCTGATAACGCACCTAAGGTCGAGACTTCAATCATGTTCTTTCCATCATTAATACTATTCAATTGCCGTCAATATAATCGGCATACTGAAAGACGTCTTTGGCTGATTGAACAAATATTAATGAAGGACTGATATATTTACTGTGCAATTGAACAATAGCATTGTTCAATTTAAGTATATGCCCCCCCTAAATAAAGTTGAATTATAGAGTCTAACTTATTGATATCTAAGGATGTTACTTTGGATATCTTTTCAAGCCGGTAACGGAGTGTATTCCGGTGAATATGGAGTAACTCGCAAGTTTGATGCAAATCACAGTTTTGTTCGAAATACACCTTAAGGGTTTTCGCCAGTGTGCCTTTATCATCTTTCTGCAACAGTTTTTGATACGGCGCTGAAAGCTGTTGATATCGCCATTGCTCATTTTTCACATTACTGAGTAGTACCGGCAATTTATAATCTTCATAAAAAAAGACTTGGCCTATCCTGTCTTTCGTCAGTTCCATGGTCAGTTTTGCCGTTTGGTATGAGGTAGCGAGCCCAGGCAATGACGGGAAATAATCCCCCACAGCAATACGAATAGTAAACTTACCTTGCTTTTTTACACGGCGAAGCAGCTTGTTTATCCGCTTTATTTCTAACTCTTTAGACCAACCTGTCGCCGTGAGAGTTATCGGCTTTAAAACCACCACCTTGCGCTGTGAAACAGAGATGATACCGACCAAGTTATCACGCTGAGGGTATTCAAGTAAGTGCACCAATTCTTGCAAGCTTTCTAAAGACAGAGAGGTTTTTCGTTCAGGAATGATTTGAACAACCGTTGCGACTCTCGGTTGGGTAAGATCTAATTGAAGTCGATCAGCAATATCCGTCAGTTGATCTTCATTTAATGCCCCGCCCTTAATCAGCTGCAAAACCAACTCTTCTCGATGACGCTTATCCCATTGAATCTGTGACATTAGGGAGGCTTGTTCAATGATGAGTTCAGCGGTCATCTTAACCAATTCACCATAGCTCCGAACTTGTTCAGGAAACCCAGAAATACCAACCACACCGATCACCTCATCTTGATAAAGGATCGGTAAATTTATTCCTGGTTTTACCCCTTTCAAATTTTCAGCGGTTCCAGTATCAATTTCGACAATTCGCTTTTCGTTAACCGCTAAGATTGCTCCCTCATGCTTTTGATGCAAACGAGAGGGATCTCCCGAGCCGATAATTCTCCCTCTCTCATCCATAACATTGATGGAGTACGAAATAATTTTCATCGTTCGCTCAACGATTTGTCGAGCAATAGTCTCATTTAACTGCATAAAAGTGCCAACATAAGCTTAGTCAATGGTTAAGAAGTACTGTCGGATAATAGCATTAACCCATATTCATGAGGGAGATGCTTTTTCATTACAACCCATATGATTGCGTTATCACGTCGCAAACCATACCTTAAAACCTGTCAACCACAGATAAGTAGAAAAGCCAGTCAATTGACTGGCTTTAAAAGGAGGTATTGGTTTATTGAAAATTAACCGATAAACGAAATATACCCTTGTAGGATAATCAGGTTAACAATATCAATGAAGAATGCACCCACAATTGGCACAACCATAAAAGCCTGCGGTGAAGGGCCGTATCGATTAACCAAAGACCCCATGTTCATTACCGCTGTTGGTGTTGCACCTAAGCCAAAGCCACAGTGCCCCCCTGCCATTACCGCCGCATCGTAGTTAGACCCCATCACTTTAAAGGTAACAAAATAAGAGAAGAGACCTAACACCACAGACTGAATACCAAGAATCACTAAAAACGGAATCGCGAGATCAAAGATATTCCATAATTTCAGGCTCATTAACGCCATTGCCAAGAATAATGATAACGACACCGTACCAAGGATATCGACCGTTTCGCTGTCGATTTTATGCAGTTTAGTCACTTCAAAAACATTCGTAATGAATACCCCAATAAAAAGAGCATAAACAAAGTCAGGTATCATTAACCAAGATATTTCAAAAGTCGCGACCCACTGCTCTAGGTATTTTGCACCGGTGACACAGATAAGTAAGATAAACAAGACTTCAATGACCTTCTTCGCCGTCACTTTATCTTCTTCATATTCATTGTAAGTCACGAGCTCAGGAAAACGTTCATGCGTTTGTGTGCCAGTGCCGTATTCAGATTCAAGGTTGTTCTTATCAATCAGCTTTTGAGCCACAGGGCTGCCGATGATGCCGCCAATAATCAAGCCGAAAGTGGCTGAAGCCATTGCAATTTCGAGAGTATGAGCAATGCCAAATGTGTCGGTAAACGTTTGTGACCATGCCGCACCAGTGCCGTGACCACCGGATAACGTGATAGACCCAGCGATCAATCCCATCAAAGGGTCAAGACCAAGAGCCGTTGCCAGTGTCACACCGACACCATTCTGAATAATGATGTAAACCGAAGCGACCCCTAAAAACAAAAACACCTTTGCGCCGCCCTTTAGTAATTGAGTATAGTTAGCCGCCAAGCCAACAGTCGCAAAGAACATCAACATAAACGTGTTCTGTAATGGTAAGGAAAATGCTAGATCAACGCCGTTAAAATGCAGAGCGGTAATAGCAAAAGCGACGATTAAGCCGCCGACGATCGGTTCAGGGATATTGTACTTTTTAAGAACCGGTAGCTTTGCATTGACAAAATGACCTAGAAACAAAACGCTAATCGCGATTAAGAAAGATTCTAGTGGCCCTATTGAAATTAATTGATTCATATAACCTCTATTTTTTTACATGCTCATCGTCCCTAATGAGTCTGGTTTTGTCTGTAATTGTGTGTGCTGCTCTACCTGTAACTATGGAAAGGGGTGAGAAATTGTCGATGAGAAAACCAACACATTACTGCGATCACTTCGTATCATGTTAGTGGTACGTTAACTTTTAAGAGAAAACGACAGTTTTGTGACTACCATCTATCTCCTAAACACATAAACCGACAGCAGTAACACGGTTGATCAATCTCTTTCTGAAAACCTAAAAAAGCAAAAAGGAGCTATTGCTAGCTCCTTTTTTATTACCATCGCTGGTAATTAGAATTTTTTCGGGGCATACCCTGTCATCACTTCAATACGAAGTTCTTTACCAATTTTCGTCATTGGGTGAACAATCACTAATCCTTTTACAGACTTTTTCAATTTACCCATATCCGCTTGCTCTGCTTTTGTGATTTCACGGCTAAACGGCATATCAATCAGAGATTTACGCTCTTGATTTACATCAAAGCTTTGTTTGTGTTTAAGCTGGGCAATTTTTTTGGTTAGCTTCTTAATCTCATCTTCAAATTGACGAACAACAGGACGATCATTACGAGTTTTAGCAGCCGCTAACTTGTTGCGACACTTGTCTAGACGGTTGTTAATTTGTTGAAGTTCGTTTTTAACACTCATAATAATTTCCTAAGATTAAACAAGCCAATTCGGATTGGGGCGCGGAGTATAGCACAAGGCTTTACCCGAACCGAAATTTATCTGACAGATAGCCGATAGAATGAAACATAAACGGAATGGGTTATCTCAACCATTAACGAATAAAATACACCGCAGAAACCATGGGCAAATGACCATTAGAAATTCTTAGCCTGTCATCTTAAACTTTCACTTTATACTTGAGGTCTTGAGCCTCATCACCCGTCATGCCTCGGAACCCCCAACAGTGCGATGGTTGCTCTTTAATGGTGATTTCAATATCAATGGGAGAGATAGCCAACTGCTTTTCTATTTCAGAAAATATTTTTTTTATTAGCCGTTTTTTGGTATTCACCGCTCGACCTTCCATCATATTGATCTCAATGACAGTATAAGCGTCTGTTCTTCCTTCTGGGTAAAAGAAATCATCTCTTTCCAACGGCACAAATCGATGTGCTCGTTTATCATCTGGCAAACCCAACTCACTGTTTAAGCACTGCTGCAACACATTAGAGAGCAGCAACTTAATAGGATTCAAGCACTCTTTGATACCATAAATAACAATCATGACCATTCCTTTGATGCGATGTTAACTATAGAAAAACGTCGGATAGAAGCCCCCTTTGGCGACGACCCATTCGCTTACTATTTGTAGATATATTACCTAATGAAGCGCATGAGAAAAGGTAAAAACAATGAATTTATGAACAGGTGCAACAAAATACCTATCCCTATTTTTTTTATCTCGATACACATCAGCGAAACAACCTGGGCAGCAAGTTGATCGAACCTCAAAAATTGCCCGTATATCTGTTCAAATCACATTTAAATTAAGGAGGGCTATGTGTCGAACTCACCTCGGAAGTGCACATGGACGAAAACCGAATCAGGAACACCCATCGCGTCTTCTCATGAACTCGCCGTGTTTCCCCTTCCCATTTTCCTGTTACCCGGAGGCCGACAAAGACTGAGAATTTTTGAACCCAAATACCTTGCTATGGTCGCGAATGCCGCACAAGGAGAGGGCTTCATCCTTGCCACTCAGCACAATACTCGCTCAGAACAACTCAGTGATTGGGGAACAAAAGTCTCTATTGTCGATTTCAACATGGCTGATGATCACATTTTGGAAATCGACGTCGAAGGCCAAGAGCTTGTCCAACTTCATTCATCATACCGATCGCAGGATGGGCTGATAAAAAGTAGCTTCAGCGCACAGCCTCACTGGCCACAACTTCACTACAAAGTCCCGAAAGTATTCGCGGCGTTCTTAGTGCAACTGTTTCGTGATCACGACGCAATCAGGAAGCTCTACCCAACACCGAACTTTGAGAACTCACAATGGATATGCGCTAGGTTGCTAGAAATGATGCCTATCCCTCTGGAAAAGAAAACAGAATTTACGAAGCCGACCAGCTTTCCATCTTTAGTTCCTTTTTTGAATCAAATAATTACGGGGCAATAAACACTTTTATTCACTATAGTTTTGTATAGTAGAAACTATTTTAATGAAAAGTGATCCCTCGCCTCATTGCTCACGTAATGCCAGTCAAATTCAAACAATGGTGATTGGCTATGCAAGTGGAAAGCAGAAGTGTAGGGAGCGGCAAGGAGCACGTCATTATCCCTGACAACAAATTACCAACGGACTCAAAAGTGCCCAAAGAGCTCTCTAGCTGGCTGATTTTGGTGGGTACGGACCGAGACAAGCAGGCCTTTACCTACTTGTTCAA
The DNA here is from genome assembly GCF_024347295.1 of Vibrio artabrorum. Taxonomy (NCBI): domain Bacteria; kingdom Pseudomonadati; phylum Pseudomonadota; class Gammaproteobacteria; order Vibrionales; family Vibrionaceae; genus Vibrio; species Vibrio artabrorum. The sequence continues at coordinate 278,398 of NZ_AP025459.1, forward strand.
ATTCTTTGCGCCGAAGATAAAACGTTTTGGTATTAATAAGCTCGGCGGAGAAGCGGCGGCGAATGAGCTCGTCCAGGACACCATGACCAATGTCTGGAAGAAAGCGCACCTCTACAACCAAGAGAAAGGCGCCGCAACGACTTGGGTTTACACTGTGATGCGAAATGCCGCCTTCGACATGCTACGTAAGGTGAAAGCAAAAGCAGAACAAACGATCGCCGATGATATTTGGCCAATCGACGCGATGGTCGCTGAAACTCAGAATGAAGAGTTACCTTTTGGTGATCATTTAATGAGTCGTCACGTAATGACTCAAATAGAGAAGCTTCCATTGGCTCAGAAAACCATCGTCAAAGGTGTGTATTTTCAAGAGCTCTCTCAAGAACAGCTCGCACAACAACTCGGCGTTCCACTTGGAACCGTAAAATCGCGACTAAGACTCGCTTTAGCTAAACTCAAGGTTCACATGGGGGAACAAAGCCATGATTAAACATCACCCAAACGCGACAATGTTAAAAGGCTTCGTCGAGGGCACACTTGCTGATTCTGTCTCTCTAATAGTCTCCAGTCACATCGAACTGTGTGAACATTGTCAGCAACACGTGGATCAATTGACCCTCCAAGCAGCCAATGTCGTTTTTAACGAAGACCAAGCCATTGATGATGCTTTCTTTGAAGAACATTTACTGTCCGATGACGATCCGATCTTAAACAATGGCCTGTTTGAAAACATCGAGTTTGACTTGGACGCGATCGACAAAATTACGGCTGATACGTCTCGGTCAATCGAGATAGCGCCTGAAGTTAAGAAAGTGACCATTGCAGACACGACATTCACTGTCCCTCGCGCCCTGCATTCCGTCGCGAGAAAAGATTGGGTGAATTTAGGGAAGATTTCTCGATCAAGACTCGATTTTGATGACGAAACCCACCACACCAGTTTGCTGCATATCGGCAAAGATGGACAAATCCCTTGTCATACCCACAAAGGCTTCGAGATCACACTGCTTTTAGAAGGCAGCTTCGAAGACGAAATGGGCGTTTATAACAAAGGCGATTTCATTTGGTTAGATGGAAAGCACACGCATCAACCATCGACGAAAGAAGGCTGCGTATGTTTAACGGTTTCGAGTGATGCGCTTTACTTCACAAAAGGAATGAGTCAACTATTCAATCCATTAGGGAAATATATCTATTAACTCAGTTGCACGCTATAAATATACAGGATGACATGAAGTCATCCTGTAAATCGTTGAGGCTTGTTATTTAGAATATTAACGATGGTGAGCTTTAAAACACACTCGGCTCTGTAAACACAGTGGGTAACGTTGTAATACAGAAAATAACTCAAAGCGAGAGCAAAGGAGTGAGCAATGGTAAATAAAATTAAAATCGGCATCAGCGCGTGTGTGGCAGGACATAAAGTACGTTTCGATACAGGTCATAAGCGCTCACGCTTTTGTACAGACGATCTTGCCGATTACGTCGAGTTAGAGCCCGTATGTCCAGAAATGGCCATCGGCCTCCCAACACCTCGCCCAACCATTCGCCAAACCAGGATGTTAGACGACATCATCCATGTATCTCGACCAGATGGTTCCGGCGATGTGACTGACGAACTGATCGAGTTTGGACAAAACTACGCCAAGACGAATCCACACATCGCTGGCTTCATTGTTTGTCAAAAAAGTCCTACCTGCGGTATGGAACGAGTAAAGGTTTACCACCACCATGGTCGTGGCTCGGAATCAACTGGTGTTGGCATGTTCACTCAACAAATTATGAGCGCCAACCCTTTGTTGCCGGTTGAGGAAAATGGTCGCCTCAACGACCCTATTTTGCGCGAAAATTTCATGACCCGAGTCTTTACCTACCAAAAATGGCTCGATCTGATCGACGAGGGCGTGACCAAACATAAACTGATTCAATTCCACAGTGCTCACAAGTATTTGGTGATGTGTCACCACGTTGAGGGCTACAAGAACTTAGGTAAACTACTCGCTGGCAACGAACTTGAAATTGATGAATTAGCAAACCAATACATCGAAGGCTTGATGACGGCCTTGTCCCACCATGCGAATCGCGGTAGCCACGCCAACACATTGCATCATTTACAAGGTTACTTTAAGAAACAGTTGAGTAGCGCCCACAAACAAGAGCTTACCAACCAGATCGCCTCATTTAGAGAAGGGGTTGTCCCATTATTGGTTCCCTTAACGCTCATTAATCACTACTTGATGGAGTACCCAAACGAGTATCTAGAGTCACAGGTTTACCTCAACCCTCATCCACAAGAGCTTAAACTGAGATATGGCTATTGAACGATATTTTATGGATAAGACGAGACCTGCGAATCCACGATAATCCAGCGCTTGTCGCGGCTGTTGAAAACGGCGTTACAATCGCCGTTTTTATTTCCACTCCGCAACAATGGCGGCAACATCATCTTGCACCAATAAAAGCCGATTTCATCTATCGTCATCTAACACAACTTGAACAGCAGCTCGCTGCATTTGGGATTACCCTACTGCACCTGAAAGCGACCGACTTTAATGACCAATCCGAGAAGTTGACTCACCTTTACAAACAGATTGGTGCTCAGTGTGTTTACGCAAACTCAGAGCCTGAGGTTGATGAACAAGCTCGCGATCATAAGTTGATTTCAAGCGGCCTAAACCTGAAGATCAGCAATTGTGACGTTATGCTGCCACTCGGTAGTGTTCTCAACAAACAAGGCGAAATGTTCAAAGTCTTTACGCCCTTTAAGAACGCGTGGCTAAAAGAAGTTCAGGTGAAAGGCATCATCTGCAGCCCAGCTCCTGTCGTGCCCGTTAAGCTTCAACAAACTCAGCGTTCACAAGCACAGCTTCCTGACAACTTAAAAGCCTTAACCCTCTCCGCTGACTACGATTTCGACTTTCCTCGTGTTGATTCAAGTCGCTGGCCATTAAGCCAAGACGTATTAGGCAATGTGATCCCCAACTTCTTAAGCTATAAAGTCAACGACTACGCACGTCTGAGAGATATACCCTCAGTTAAAGGAACATCAGGGCTATCGCCTTATTTAGCGATTGGCGCAGTGAGCCCGCGTTGGTTAGCAATTCAATTGATTCAGCAACAACCCGATCTGTTATTTGATACGCAATTACCGGCCTTTTGTTGGCTCAATGAATTGATTTGGCGAGATTTTTATAAGCATTTGATGTTCCACCATCCTAAACTGGTTAAAGGGGCGAACTTTCAGCAAAAATACAATGGTTTAGATTGGTATCACGATCATCCTAGCTTCAAAGCTTGGTGCGAAGGAAAAACCGGCTATCCATTGGTTGATGCAGCAATGCGTCAACTGGTTGAAACGGGTTGGATGCACAACCGGCTAAGAATGGTCGTGGCAAGCTTCCTAACCAAGCATCTGCTTATTGACTGGCGTTGGGGTGAACGTTTCTTTATGTCACACCTTATCGACGGTGATTTTAGTGCCAACAATGGTGGCTGGCAGTGGGCTTCAAGTACGGGCTGTGATGCGCAACCTTACTTCCGAATTTTCAATCCAATCACCCAGAGTGAAAAGTTTGATCCAAAAGGCATTTTTATTCGTAAGTACATACCAGAGCTGCAAAAAATCCCGGATAAGCATGTGCACTTTCCACATGACTATATCGCTAAAAACGGAGTAGACAGCGAATACTGGCAACCCATCGTTGAGCACAAAGAAGCACGATTGAGAGCCTTAGCCTTCTTCAAATAATTAGAGTGAATATTATGGATAACTCTCTCTGGCTTGATAACTTTCTCAACCTGTATCGAGCACTCGGAACCGACAATTTCGACGTGCTTAAGACGGTTTATCACCCTGATATTGAATTCCAAGATCCGCTGCATCATGTCAGCGGTATTTCGGCGCTTACGCACTACTTCGAGAACCTCTACACCCAAGTAACCAGCTGTTACTTTCATATCGAACACACTTTCGAAGCGAACGATGAGGCTTCCGTTTACTGGACGATGCAGTTTGCTCACAAGCAATTAAATGGGCAAAAGCCGATCGAAGTACAAGGACACAGCCACCTTAAGATGCTCGACGGTCAAGTGGTCTACCATAGAGATTACCTCGACGTCGGTGCGATGCTGTACGAACACATTCCAGTGTTAGGTTGTGCGATAAAATCCATCAAAAAGAGAGCGAGTCGATAATGCGTATTATGATCACAGGCGCGACCTCAGGTATCGGCCAATCCTTAGCTAAAGATTACGCTCAGCAAGGGCATCAGGTGATTGCTTGTGGCCGTAACCCAGACAAGCTGCAAGCCTTGGTTGATTCTCACCAGACAGACATCGCGCATTCATCCATTACGCCGCTCTGTTTCGATCTGACCGATTACCACAACTTCCCAGAACTCGGCCAAGACAAACCGCTCGATCTGCTGATTTTAAATGCCGGTGATTGTGAATACATCGACGACCCATTGAATTTTGATGCCGAGCTTTTCGAGCGCGTCATCAACATCAACCTGGTTTCCATTGGCTACGCGCTTAAGTCTTGGCTTAAGAACATCAAGCCCGGCGGTCGATTAGTCTTAGTCAGCTCGAGCGCCAGCTTTTTACCTTTACCTAGAGCCGAAGCTTATGGCGCTTCAAAGGCAGCCCTTACCTACTTAGGCAGAACTCTTTCGGTTGATCTGGCAACGTACAATATTCATGTCTCAATTGTGCACCCTGGCTTTGTTGAAACGCCATTAACCGAGCGAAATACGTTCTCTATGCCTATGATTATTAGTAGTGAGGCTGCAACTCAGCGAATCGTAAATGGTATCGCTCAAGGAAAGAGTGAAATCGATTTCCCAAGACGATTCATTATGTTGATGAAGCTATTAAGAATGCTTCCAACTTCAGTTTGGCAAAAACTTGCTTCAAGGATGGTATAACAATGAAGAAAATCGCCATTATAGGTTCAGGCATTTCTGGACTGACTTGCGCACATATATTAGATAAACACCACGACGTAACAGTATTTGAAAAGAATGATTACGTGGGGGGACACACAGCAACCGTTGATATTGAACATCAAGGCTCGGCGTTTTCAATCGATACCGGTTTCATCGTATTCAACGATCGAACCTACCCAAACTTCAACCAGCTTCTGGAACAACTCGGTGTTGAAAGGCAACCGACAGAGATGAGCTTCAGCGTCCACAATACGACGACCAAGTTTGAATACAACGGCCACAGCATTAATTCGTTATTCGCGCAGAGGCGTAACCTCTTCAAACCTCAGTTTTGGTCTTTAGTGTCTGATATTCTTAAGTTCAACAAACTCTGTAAAGCGCAGTTCGAAAGCAATGAGTTCACACCGGATGTTACCTTGGGCCACTTCCTACGCGACAACCAGTTTTCCGATTTTTTCAGTCAGCATTACATCCTGCCGATGGGCGCGGCTATTTGGTCGACAAGCTTGGAAGAGATGGAAGAGTTTGAGCTCAAGTTCTTCATCCAGTTTTTCTACAACCATGGATTGCTCGATATCGCGAACCGTCCTCAGTGGTATGTGATCCCAAAAGGATCGCGTTCTTATGTTGAAATCATCCTTTCACGCTTAAACAAACCCGTTGCACTCAATACATCGATTAAACAAGTGACTCGCCAAGAAACGGGCATCACGATTGAATTTGAAGATGGCAGCACACAAGGTTTCGACGAAGTAATCTTTGCTTGCCACTCAGACCAAGCCTTGCGTCTGCTTGGTGATGCGACAGAACAAGAGCAACAGGTACTGGGCGAGATCCCATACAGCCGCAATGAAGTGGTTCTGCACACCGATACTCGCTTGTTACCAGACAGAAAGCTGGCTTGGGCAAGCTGGAACTACATGTTGGATGGAAACAGTCAACGACCCGCTTGTGTCACGTACAACATGAACATTCTGCAAGGGATCGAAAGCCAAGACACCTTCTGTGTCACCTTGAATCAAAGCGAAGCCATCGACCCAGAAAAAATCATTCGCAGCTTTGTTTATTATCACCCGGTACTTAATTCGAACACGGTCGAAGCGCAGCACAAGCGTGAGCAGATCTGTGGCAAAAACCAGACGCACTTTGCCGGCGCGTACTGGTACAACGGCTTCCATGAAGACGGTGTCCACAGTGCACTCGATGTGACCAAACGCTTCGGTTTAGATCTGAGTACGAGTTCAGCGCTATGAACAGTCAAACCCTGAAACCCGAAATCGGGATTGCATCCGAAAAGAGTGAAGAACTCAGCGGTATCTATTGGGGTAACGTCAGACATCGCCGCTTTGGCGACATCACCCATGAGTTCAGCTATCAACTGTATATGATGGGACTCGATCTTGATGAGCTGCCCCAAACTACCGCGCGTAGTGCGCTGTTCGGAACTCGATGGTTCAATCCGATTCGCTTTGTTGAATCGGATTATCTCGCTGAAAAAAAAGAAAATGTCACCACAGATGAACCAAAATCACTTAAGCAACGTATAGCTTCCAAAGTGCAACAACTTGGTGGGGTTTGGTCGGATTCAAACCGTGTGACGATGCTGGCTCAGTGCCGCTGTTTAGGCATCTATTTCAGCCCAATCAACTGTTTCTTCTGTTACGACGAAACTGGAGATTGTAAGTACATGTTGGCTGAAGTGAGTAACACGCCTTGGCGAGAAAGACACTACTATCTGATCGACATGCACCAAGAGTTAAAGGTAAAAAAAGAGTTTCACGTTTCGCCGTTCATGGATTTGAATATGACCTATTTTTGGACGATTAAGCCACCAGCGAAGCGCACGTTAGTCCACATCGAAAGCCGCCGAGACGACAAGCTTTTCGATGCGACACTGGCTCTGACTAAACAGTCAGTAACCAAGACAAACATTAGACGAACGGTATTCAAGATTCCGGCGATGACGATAAAAGTCGTGATGGGAATTTATTATCAGGCGCTCAAATTATTCCTGAAAAAAGTACCGTTTGTGGCGCATCCAGACTCAACATCTTAAGCGCTTAAAACAGAAATCAATTCTAGCTTGGATTCGCTCCAACCAAGGAGCAGAACTCAGCTTAGTTGGCACAAAATATTAGAATGAGTTATCAGCGAGGTTTACATGGAACAGCTTGCCAAACAAAACAACAACATTGAACAACAAGCTAAAGCCGTTGCTGTTTCAAGCAACTGTAAATATCGAGCTTTAATCTTTAAGGTGTTAGAAAGCCTGCAATTCGCAACGCTTGAAATCATTGAGCGCGACCAGCATTCGGTGTTCGGCGATCGAGACGCAGACTTGAAAGGTCGAATCGTGATTCATGATGCGACCTTTTTTAGAGATGTCGTCATCAATGGCAGCATTGGGGCCTCTGAAGCCTATATCGATGGCAAATGGACCAGTCCAAATCTCACGCGTGTGATTCAAATCATGGCTCGTAACCAAGCCCAATTGGATGAGCTTGATGACAAGACACAGTGGATTTCTCGCATCAAAAACCTCTTGCTTCGTCGTAAGAATGCCAACACCGAACAAGGCTCTAAGCGAAATATTATTGCTCACTACGACATTGGTAATGAACTCTATGAGCGCTTCCTCGATAGCTCAATGCAGTATTCTTCCGCTATCTACAGCGAAGATGCAGAAACCTTGTCGAAGGCTCAGCAAAACAAAATGAAAACCATCTGTGAGCGATTAGAGCTTTCGGAGAACGATAGCGTGGTCGAGATAGGCACCGGCTGGGGTGGCTTAGCCATCTTCATGGCACAACACTACGGTTGTCATGTCACCACAACCACCATTTCAGATGCTCAGCACGAGCTTGCGGAGCAAAAAGTCAAAGCGCTTGGTTTAACCGACAAAATCACCCTACTTAAAGAGGATTATCGCAACCTCACGGGTGAGTATGACAAGTTAGTCTCTATCGAGATGATAGAAGCGGTCGGCCATGAATATCTCCAAACCTTCTTTGAGAAATGTTCTTCACTGTTGAAACCATCAGGCAAGATGCTGATTCAAGCGATTACTATTGCCGACAGCCGTTACGACAAATACCGTAAAGGCATCGACTTTATTCAGAAATACATCTTCCCTGGCGGCTGTTTACCGTCGGTTTCCGTGATGACCCAACACCTTGCGACTAGCACCGACCTTGTGGTTCAAGAAATTGATGATATTGGCCTGCACTACGCTCGAACGCTGAATGATTGGAACATCGCCTTTGAAAATAGTTGGGAAGAGCTAGAGTCTCTCGGCTATTCAGAAGAGTTTAAGCGCTTGTGGATCTTCTACTTCTGCTACTGCGAAGGCGCATTCAAAGAGCGTGTGATCAGTACTCATCACTTAGTTGCTAGAAAACCTCGTTACTTTGGAGCAAAAGATGAAACGGTTTTGGATTATTAATCTCGTTCTGTTTCAAGCGACCTGGGTTTGCAGTGCATTCTTTACCGCACAAGCCTCGTTCATTACCCCACTGATCGTGGTGGTTCATTTTCTTCTCTCTCCAACTCGCAGTCACGACTTGAAAGTACTGTGTTTATTACCGCTGGGGCTATTACTAGATAGCCTCATGCTTCACTTCGGTATCTTTGCCGCCGATTCTGAGATCGCCAACCAATCGTGGTTCCCGGTTTGGCTAATATGTCTTTGGATCATGTTTTTAATCAGTTTCAATCACAGCCTCAATTGGCTTTTAAAATGCTCGAAAGTGATCTTGTTTGTCATTGGGTTCGTAGCAGGTACTAGTAGTTATTGGGGGGGCATCAAAGCGGGCGCCCTTCTTACGACTTGGCCTGATGCATCGGTAGTCGCTGCCCTTGCAATAAGTTGGGGGATTTTGTTGCCCTTACTGGTGGCCGCCTACTCCAACTTAGTACAACCTAAAATGGCAATAACGAGGTGACTTATGGCTTATCCACGCAACCCGAGACAAACGTTCAAACCTGAGAGCGGTGTTGTTCGCACTCATCAGCAAACAAAAAATACACTGTTAAGCTTTATCACTCTCTCGTTGTTTTTTGCTGCGCTGCTCTTTACCGGAAACACCAAAGCCTCTGTTGTCGATGATTTAAGCAAACGTGGGCAGGGTGAAATGAGTTACCTGTTTTGGACGCTCTACTCTGCAGAATTCTACGCGACACCAACCAACTCTGAACGAGCCTTAAAGCTTGAATACTACCGCTCTATCGATAGCAAAGACCTCGTAGACGCGACCGAAGATCAATGGAACAAGCTTGGCTACTCTAACAACAACATTCAACGCTGGTTGAAACCGCTCTACGAAATGTGGCCAAACGTTGAAGCAGGAAGCACACTCACGATCCGTATCGCAGAAGATAACGTGAGTCGCTTTTATTTCGATGAACAACCGATCGGCATCATTCAAGACAAGCAATTTGGTGAAGCCTTTCTAGCGATTTGGTTATCTGAAAACACCTCTGAACCCGGTCTTCGTAAACAACTTTTAGGTTTGAACAAATGAATCCAAAAACAACAATAATAAAATTTGCTCTGGCATTTTTTTCACTCACTTGGCTAGTGGGCTGTGGCTCTGCAAGTTTAGAAGACCATGTCGACACTACGCCAGAGCTCAAGCTTGAAACCTTTTTTAATGGCGAGCTAATGGCCTACGGCATGGTGCTCGACCGCTCTGGTAACTTACTGCGCCGCTTTGATGCCAAACTGAACGCGACTTGGGACGGTGACAACGGAGAAATAAAAGAGTGGTTCTCTTTTGCTGATGGCGAGCGCTCAACTCGCGTTTGGAATCTGATCAAAACGGGCGAAAACACCTATTCTGGGACTGCCAACGATGTCGTTGGAACCGCTTATGGTGAAACGCAAGGCTCTGCGCTTTATTGGAAATATAACCTTGAAATAGAAGTGGATGGCAGTACCTATGACGTCGTTTTAGATGATTGGATGTTTTTGATGGACGATAAACGACTGTTTAACAAGACAGAGATGTCCAAGTTCGGCTTTAAAGTCGGAGAGATCATTTTATACATCGAGAAGATTTGATTTAACTGCTGTTTCTGACTCTCAGTTTCAACATGATAGCCGCAGTACACAACCAAACAGCTCACAACGAAAATTGTGGGCTGTTTTATTAAATCTCTCAAATCACATATCTGCATGCTCAAGCCACTGTGCTAAGATGCGCCACCAGCATACAAATGGGCGAGACTGACACTAAGCAGTCCCTATTTGTTTCGCTAAGCGTAGATTCCCTACCATGAATAATTGAAAAGGCTTTAAAGCATGAGCAAGTTGACCTCAGCGGAGCGTAAAGCTCGCGACAATGAACGTTTCTCACAACGCGTAAACGACCGCAGAGAAAAGGGTGAAGACGTAGTTGCTTACGCACTGACCAACAAAAAAGCTGTAAAATTCCTGACTAAGTCAGAGAAAAAACGTTTCAACGAAACGAGAGCGACTCTGCAAGAAGAGAAGCGAGTGAAAGAACAAGAAGAGCTTAACCGAATCGAAGACGCATTCACGATCAAACAGTTCGACGACGAATAACCACGTCTGATGACTCAAAAGCGCGGGCTCTGCGTAGTAAAACCAAGCAAGCGTGATCTCAAATTATTATGCCAGGGTGGGCACAAAAATGTGCGACAATGCCCAGCGTACATTCATATTCAAGGTTTATTATGAAACTTCTCGTTCGTAACCTATCGCGCTCTACATCTGAGCAAGACATCCGTGTGCTATTTTCTGAGTTCGGCTCAGTAAAAGAGTGCAGCCTAGTTTTAGACCAAGAAACTGGCGAATCTAAAGGCTTTGCTTTTGTTGAAATGCCAGAGCACGAAGAAGCTAAAGCGGCACTCAACAAGCTGAACATGACTAAGCTTGGCAAAAACACGATTCGTGTAAAAGTGGCTAACTCTTAATCGAATAAACACTTTATAAGCTGTATGGTTTAGCAGCACAGATGATAAAGCCCGTAACGATATGACGTTTTCCAGCGCAATATCGTTACGGGCTTTTTGCTGATCGCGATTCTCTTTTTACACGGTTCGAATACGCCTACAGTCCTTCGTGTTCATCAATAGCACGTCTTGCTTCTGCCATTGAACATCCAGATTCCATCACCAGTTGAGCAACGGTCATTGAAGGTGTCGCGGCCAACAGAGATGCCAAACACACCACAGGTTTCGGCAGGACTTTGTCGATAGCAATGACTATCCAACCATCTTTCTCATGAGTTAACATCGTTTTAAATTCAATGAGTTGATGTTCTTGAGCGACCAGTAACCAATTACGTGAACGGCGAACTCGTTTCAACTGACATCCACATTCCGCAGCACTTGCCATCAGTTGACTTTTATCACTGACACGATGCACAAAACTATTCAATGGGACGCTAAACATATTTCCTTCCAAGAGCTCACCAGATCTCTACTTTTATCTCTGTCCGTTATCTGGCTTTAAGTTACTAAGAGCGATGTGGCCATGGTGTTCGATTACCCTTCATTTGATTTTTCGACCAAGCAGTTAAACCTCTCGAAAAGAAAATCCAAAAACAAACGAATCCGCTTCGGCTGATACTTTTTACTGATGTATACCACGTTCAAATCGGCACTGGAGACGGAAGTGGAAGTATTGAAGTTCTTCATATAACCATTTAACAACGTCACTAAACGCCGATTGTTGATATCCCCTTGCACATCCAAAACCGATTTGAGAGCAATCCCCTCGCCTTGTAACGCCCAATAACGAATCACTTCACCGTCATCCGAAAATCGCTTAGGAACTACCGTTACAGCCTTCTTCATGTCATGATCTTGGAAGTGCCAAGTCTTAAGTTCTTCGTTGCTGCGAAGCATCGCCAAACACGCATGATCAACCAAATCTTGAGGTTTGATGGGGGTACCATGTTTCACAAGATATTCTGGTGATGCACACAATACACGTCGACTTGGTGACAAGCGTCTTGATATCAAACTGCTGTCGACCAACTCACCATAACGGAGCACAATATCCATTCCAGATTCTGCGATATTGGATAAGCGATCGTTCAAATACAAGTATGGAATAACGTCTGGATATTGCTGACAAAACTCCGACAAAATAGGGAGAATATATTGCTTACCAATGTCCTTTGGCGCTGCGATTTTTAACGGGCCTTTTACTTCCCTAACCCCATTTTGGATCAAGTTCTCAGCTTCACTAACGTTCTCGAGTATCTCAAGACACGCCTTATAATACAGCTCACCAGAATCGGTCAAAGACACATGTCTCGTGCTTCGGTTTAGCAACTTCACACCATATCGCTCTTCAAGTGCCTGAAGCCTTGTCGTCATAGTGGCAGGAGATAAACCCAATTCACGTCCTGCTGCAGCCAATCCATGATGCTTAACGATACCCACAAACATTGTCATATCGGAAAATTTGTCCATTCTCATCTCCTACTATTTGAAAATTTCAAATAATGATTTCGCATTTTAACCAATTATCAAAATTAGTCGAATAAATATAATACTAACTATCAATAGAACAATGCAGGAATTCAGAATATGAAACATAACCATACCAAACAAAATAAAACAACCTTTGTCATTGTTGGTGGTACATCAGGTATCGGTAAAGCTTTAGCGATGCAACTGAAAAACGAAGACCACATCGTACACATTGCTAGCCGACATACCGGTCTGGATATCAGTGATGAAAAATCTATCTGTAATTACTTCGAATCGATTGGCGTCTTTGATCATTTAATCGTAACGGCTGGCTCATTCGCACCGGGTGGGAAAGTCACCGACGTTGCCACCGAGGATGCAAAAACGGCTTTTGACACCAAATTCTGGGGAAGCCTAAATGTTGCCAAACATGCTGCGCGTTATATCACTTCAAATGGCTCAATCACGCTAACAACCGGCATGCTATCTCGCAAAGTGGTTGCCGGTACGTACGTAAAAACAGCCATCAACGCCGCACTTGAAAGCGTGACTAAAATACTCGCGAAAGAGTTATCTCCAATTCGAGTCAACGCGGTAAGCCCGGGACTCACCATGACAGATGCATACAAAAACATGGACGATGCAGCTCGCGCAACTATGTACGATAACGCTAAACAACAGCTACCGGCGGGTAAGGTAGGAGAAGCTGAAGATATTGCAATGGGTTACCTATTTGCAATCAACAACCCATACGTAACAGGGTCTGTCATCGATATTGATGGCGGCGCGTTACTCGGGTAATCAGAACATTTTCCAAAAGAAACAAGAAGTAATCGTAAGGGCGTACATATCAACGCCCTCAACAAAAAACCACATTGGTAAACGTCATGAAACAAGAAAAGATACCATTTCAAGTTTGGATATTAACACTCGCGGCTTTTGCGATAGGTACTGCTGAATTTGTTATCGCAGGTATCCTTCCACAAATCGCGACGTCCCTCTCTATCACAGAAGGTCAAGCCGGATACTTAATCAGTGCGTATGCGCTTGCTATCGTTATCGGTGGACCAATCTTAACCATCTACCTTGCACGCTTTAATAAAAAAATGGTGCTTATCGGATTAATGGCACTGTTCATTATCGGTAACGTGTTATCCGCCTTAGCGCCAAGCTACCCATTATTGTTAGCAAGTCGCGTTATCGCTGGCCTTGTTCAAGGTCCTTTTTATGGTATAGGTGCCGTTGTAGCAACTAACCTAGTGTCTGAAAAAATGGCTGGTCGCGCGGTGGGTCAAATGTTTGCAGGTCTAACGCTTGCTAACGCTTGCTAACGTTCTTGGCGTTCCTGCGGGTACGTGGGTTAGCTTGCAATTCGGTTGGCACACCACTTTCTTTAGCGTGGCTGCACTTGGCACTATTGCGATGATCTCAATCCTAACGTCAATCAAATCAGCAGGTCACAGTGAAGCGAAAGACATTAAAACTCAGCTATTGGCGTTTAAAAATCCAATACTACTGATCAGTTTAGCAATCACCGCTTTCGCTTGGTCTGGCTTCATGACACTTTACGGCTACCTTGCTCCTATCGCAATGCACATCACAGGTTACAGTCAAGAATCAGTGACTTGGATCTTAGTCATTGTTGGGGTTGGCTTAATCATTGGTAACACTTTAGGCGGACGTTCTTCAGATAAAAACCTGGGTAAAGCATCCATGTTTTGGGCTATCGCGATGATCGTATCATTAGTGATTGTTGGCCTTGTGGTCGGTAATAAGATTCTGTTTGTTGCAGCGGCATTTGTCTTTGGTATTGCATCATTTGCCAACGTTCCAGCCATGCAGCTTCGAGTGATGAACAACGGTGGCGAAGGCCAAGAGCTAGCAGCAACAGCCAATATTTCTGCCTTTAACTTGGCGAATGCCTTCGGTGGCTTCTTAGGTGGCATTGTACTTGACAGCCAACTCGGGGCAGGAATGATTCCTTTCGCAGCCGTTGTTGTTCCAATTATCGGTCTGTTCTTAATTGTGAAAGCGAACCGAGCTGAAAAACAGAGCACCCCAGAATTGGCGCCAACAACAGCTAATTAATTTCAATGTGCCGATGTCAAATTCACACCAACATTGGCACAGGCACAGCAACCCATCTTTCCTAGAGGTAAATACCATGAGTAAGTTATTCGAAAACACAGAACTGAAAGATCTTAAGCTACAAAACCGTGTTGTTATGGCACCCATGACACGCGCTCGTACTAGCCAACCAGGAAACGTACCCAACGACATGATGGCGACGTACTACCAACAACGTGCCAGTGCAGGGCTAATCATCTCTGAAGCGACACAAATCTCAGATGACTCTCAAGGTTACTCATTTACACCCGGCGTTTATACCGATGCACAAATCGAAGGTTGGAAGTCAGTAACAACCGCAGCAAAAGCACAAGGTGCCGCGATATTCTGCCAACTATGGCATGTAGGCCGCGTGTCACACCCTACCTTTCAAAAAGGCGAGCTGCCGATTGCCCCTTCAGCATTAGCACCAATAGAAACTCAGGTTTGGATCGCTGATGAGAATGGCAACGGCAACATGGTGGATTGCATCCAACCAAGAGAGATGACCCAAGCAGACATCGACCGTGTTGTTCAAGATTTTGCTAACTCAGCGAAAAAAGCGATCGAGGCAGGGTTCAATGGCGTCGAGATCCACGGTGGCAATGGTTACCTGATTGACCAGTTCCTAAGAACCAACTCAAACAAGCGCACCGACAACTACGGTGGCACTCGTGAGAATCGACTTCGCTTTTTGATTGAAGTGGTTGATGCGGTGATTGAAGCGATTGGTGCTGACAAAGTGGGCGTACGTTTGGCCCCATTCATCACCTTCAAAGACATGAACTGCCCCGATATCGTGCCAACGATTTTAGAAGCGTCAAAAGCGCTACAAGATCGCAATATCGCTTATCTGCATCTATCAGAAGCCGACTGGGATGACGCACCTGTTATCCCTGAAAGCTTCCGTGTGGAATTAAGAGAAATATTCTCCAACACCATCATTGTTGCAGGCAGCTACACACCAGAGCGCGCCGAAGAAGTATTAAGTAAAGGCTACGCCGACCTCGTCGCATTTGGTCGCCCATTCGTAGCAAACCCAGATTTGGTATCACGTCTACAAAACGGCAGCGAACTGTCAGAACTCGATGGTGCCACTCTGTTTGGTGGTAACGAAAAAGGCTATACCGATTATCCAGCGTTGTAGTCGGTTTTGATGAAATGATCGCTTCTAATTTTTAGGCGACATTTCAGGCAGACAAAAGAAAGGCTCGCATGACTAGTGCGAGCCTTATGCAGTTTAGGGGGTAAACCACAATATCGTATTAATCTGGAACTCATTATTTCACTTATGAACCAGTATGCACCTGAGCACATCAGTGCCCTATTTTTAAATCATTCACTAAAAATAATCAATCAATCAAAGTTAGCGTTTCGTCAATTTAAATCGCATGAATACCAATAATTGAGTGATTCAAATCTAAACAATAACCATAACATCCAGATCAATAAGCCTCTCCTTTACCTATAAACTTCTCATTTGCCAATAACCTTCGCCCTTAGTGGCAAGTTGGCGGTGTAAATAATCGAGCGTATCTGCGACCATACCAGCAATGCCTTGTGGTGGATTGAACAACAATAAACCACTGCCTATAAGGCGATCATCCCCCTTAGGATCTCGAAGGCGAAGCTCTGACTTAATCGGACTTGGTAGCAAGCCATCTTTCACCGCTGTCACGCAGTGGTTGAGAATCAGTGAGCTCTTATCATCCGTGTAAAGCGGATACCAAATCAAGGCAGATACCTTCTCAGACTGCTGATACGCCTTAACCAAGGCATCAATGACTGCCAGATATTCAGAGTCGGTTTCATAAGGTGGGTCGATAACAATCAAGTGATGATCATCGTGCTTTGCGATGTCGTCAGGTAGTGCTTTCAAGCCATCGCCCGCGGTAATGGTGAGCTTACTTGAAACATCGAGATCGCGTTGCAGCTTCTCAATATTGGTTTGTAATAGGTCGGCTTCATCTTGCTGAATGTCTGAAAAATAGAAGCTATCTTGGCTGCGGCCTTGTTGGTAGGTGATGGCTGCAGAACCCGGATAGAGAGAGATAAGTTGATTCGGGTTGTAGTATTCCAGTACCGACATAAAAGAGCTGAATGCCGGAGGAAGATAAGCCTTATTTCGCCATAAGTACCCGACCCCTTCAGCAAACTCACCAGCATGATTGCTTGGTGCGGTAGTGAGGTCATAACACCCTGTACCAGAGTGGGTGTCGATAACATTGAGGCGTGAATGTTGCTGCATTAATGACTGAACAAGTGCACTCAATACTGGATGCTTTAGCGCATCACCATGGTCGCCTACATGACATTGATGTCGATATTCCATTCCCTTGCCTCATTTCTACGAACGTCATCTAAACATACTTCATATCATGAGGGCTTGCCTGCTCAATCCATCGTTTTTTGAAATAGGCTCTCTTTTCTGTAACTGTTTGACTCTTATAAAAAATAAAGCCCCTCGTTTTGTTATAAACGAAGGGCTTGTTGACGTTACTGGCTAAGTCGTACAGTTAATCAATAGAAAGCCTAAGGGTACTCGCCCTCAACTTCTACTGGCACTTTCACTTGATAGTGACAAGGCTTTAAGCCAAGTAGCTTAGGCAGCGTGATACCGACAGATACTGAAGACCACGTACCGCTGACAATACCTACAACCAGTGCAATCGCGAATCCTTGCAGCGCAGCACCACCCAGTAGCCAAAGCGCAGATACGGTGATTAGCGTTGTACCTGAAGTCACCATGGTGCGCGAGAAGGTCGCTTTCACCGATTCGTTGAGCAGGTTATCCGTGTCACCATTTGGATTGCCACGCAGCATTTCACGAACACGGTCGGCAATGATGATCGAATCATTCAATGAGTAACCCAAAATTGCCAACACGGCTGCCAATACGGTCAGGTTGAACTCGAACTGAGTAAAAGCGAACAGGCCCAAAATAAGCGTCACGTCATAGATGATCGCGGCAAGGGCGCCTAATGCCAAACGCCACTCAAATCGTACACTCAGGTACAGCATGATCATTAGGAAACACACCAATACCGCCAAGCCACCTTGATCAACCATGTCTTGCCCTACTTGAGGGCCAACCACGCTGCTGTTAAGCACTTTTACTTGGTCACTCACGGATGACAAAGCATCCATTAAATTGGGTTGAGATGCGTCCGTCAGTTGGCTGTAACGGATTGTCCAGCGATCCTGTTCTGCCATACCAACCACTTGTACGTCTTGTTGAAAAGCCGTATCAAGTTTTGTTTTTAACGCATCTTTGGTGACTTGATCAGAGAGTTGCACCTCGGCAACCACACCACCGGTGAAGTCTAGGCCCCAGTTAAAACCTTTCACCGCCACCAGCATCACAGAGCTCATGAACAGCACAATAGAAATCACAGACATCACCTTACGAAGGCGAGTCATGCTGCTGTTTGAAATATAGCGGTCTGAAATCGTCATTTTTGAAGTACTCATGCTTAAATCCTTACATCGTGGCGTTGGTCACGCCCCCAAACCAAATTGATGATCGCGCGTGAAGCAAAAATGCCCGTGAACATACTGGTTAGAAGACCTAAGCCCAGTGTCAGAGCGAAGCCCTGAATCGGCCCATTACCGATGGTGTATAGAGCCACAGCAACGATCATGGTGGTGACGTTAGCATCGAAAATTGATGAGAATGCGCTATCAAAACCACGGTCGATAGCGCTCGCAAAACTGCGCCCTTCTTCCATCTTGTCTCGAATACGCTCGAAGATAAGTACGTTAGTGTCTACCGCCATACCGACGGTCAGTACCAAACCCGCAATACCCGGCAGAGTTAATACCGCCCCCGGAAGCAAAGCAATCAAACCAAACAATGTGGTCATGTTAATCATCAGGGCACAGTTCGCGACCCAGCCAAGACGGCGGTACCATAACGCCATGAACGTTAGCGTAAGGCCAAGACCAAGTGCCAAAGCTGCAAAGCCGTTGGTTACGTTTTCCGCCCCCAGAGAAGGGCCAATGGTGCGCTCTTCAATGATGGTGACAGGCGCGGTTAATGAGCCAGCTCGCAACAATAGAGCAAGTTCCTGCGCTTCACCTAGAGTGCCAGCCCCCGTGATACGGAAACGACTGCCTAACTGAGATTGAATGTTCGCAACACTAATGACTTCACTGGTTTTTTTGCTGTTACCCGCTCTGTCACGGCTGTATTCGCTGTAAACAGTCGCCATTGGCTTGCCGATATTATGGCGAGAAAATTCAGACATTTTCTTGCCACCCGCAGAATCCAACGTGATGTTTACTTCTGCACTACTCATCTCACCAATGCCGCTACGCGCATCGATAATATGTTCGCCGCTTAATACCGCTTTGCGAGCCACCACGACACGATTACCATCGGAATCTGTCAAAGTTTGAGTATTGCGAGTTGCATTATCGTACACCGCATAAAAAGCCAATGAAGCGGTCGCACCAATCACATCTTTTGCAGCAGCAGGATCTTGCACACCTGGAAGCTCAATACGAATACGGCTTTCACCTTGACGCTGAATCGATGCCTCCGTAATGCCTAACTCTTCAATACGGCTGCGCATAATTTGTAGGTTTTGTTGCACCGTTAGGTTACGTAACGTCCTTTGTTCATCTTGAGATTGCTCCAAGGTCAACGCTTTATCTGAACGGGCACGTAACCAATTGGGAAACTCTTCACGAATCAGTTTTTGTGCTTGTTCAAAATCAGCGTCGGTACGAAAGGTCAACTTCACTTGATTGTTCACCACTTCACCACGAGCGTAGCGTACTTGGCTGGTGATCTCGTCGACCACAGATTGCGCTTGTGCGTGATAAACCGGTTCCATGTCTACTTCGAGCAGGAACTGCACACCACCACGTAAATCAAGGCCTAGCTGAATCGGTGCAAAGCCCATGTCAGTCAGCCATTTGGGGGCAGCTGGCTCCATCGCGAGCGCAACTGTCGCGTTATCCAATAGGTACTTATTAAGCACTTCTTTCGCTTTTGCTTGTTGCTCAGCATCTTCCAAGATCACGACTAAACGTTGGCCTTTTTGAAAGGCTGATTTAGCTTGAATGCCTTCACTCGCAAGATATTGGGTAATTTGAGTCGCATCGATGGTCTGTTCAGAGCGGTTGCTGATTTGAACCGATGCATTCTCGCCATACCAAGACGGTAGAGCACTCAGAACCATGATGATAATGGTGGCGATAAGCACCACGTATTTCCACTTTGAGTAGTGGTTAATTTGTTTTCTTGGAATGCGTTTTTTCACAGTCAAGATCTCTTCTTTTTACCAATCACGGTGAATAAATGATCGACACTAGCGAAGGAAAAAGGCTTGAGAACAAGGCAGGATTTTTCGATAAGTAGCTATTCTACAATCAAAAATTCTAACGCAGTTATCGAGCATTTTAACCAGCTAGGGTGTTCAGTTATTTACTACGATTGGTATGTCTAATGTTTTGCGAACACGAGCAAGGCTAATCGCAACCAAAACAAACTGATTGAACGATAGTAATGCCAAAGCTGATGTCGCTATGTTTGTCTTAGTGAATGGGTGAGTTCAATGGGCACAAGGCGACCATTGATACAGCCAATTTAGGGTCAAACGATTAGCTAAGAAGTTCTCGAAAATGTGAGTATTGGATGTTGCCCTCTTTCCACCCCGAAAGCCGGGAGGACGGAGAACTCACCATACTGGTCCAGTGCTGCTTAGAATCCAACAACGGGGTGTTGAAGAGCAGAGAAGCCAGTAATGAAGGAGGGGAGAAATCGATAAGCAGATGGTAAGCAGGCTCAAGATCGGCCCCGCTCTCTTGCTCATTAAGTAATAGACGTCGGTATGTCGTCGCTTGGAGACTTGATTTAGAATCATGGTAATGGGATCGGTCACCTAACGCTGAACCACCCAACTGAACTTTTTCACACTCCAAATAAGCGGATGAATCATCAATCCCGACTTGTTTACACAGCTGACTAACCGAAGATGTCTCTTGAAGAGCATCCATGTTAAAAGGCTGAGAAAGAAACGAATAGCCGTTAGTGTTCACAAAGCCAAGGCTCAGTAAAAACAACATGAATACTAATCGTGTACCGAGTTTAACCAATGAACAACTATCCCGAATGATGCAAACAGCGACAATATATAACAGCCCACCAAGTTACAATTGATTTAAAATCACAACCCAACATATTTGACACTGCGCTGACAATCGAACGCACTCCAATCAAAATCAATCTTAATAAAAAAGCCAAACGACTTCATGTTTGGCTATTGTCCATCCCCAGAGATTCAGGGCTAAAACGTGACTTTTTGAAAAAGCACGCTAGTCAATAAGTGTCACTTTTAGGTCTCAAAATATTCTTCAATTGATAGTCACATGAGCCGGTATCGGCCTCGACAGCCTTTTCTTTACCTTGGTTAATAGCCGAAACATTCATCACCACTGAACGAAAAATTCGACCTAATTAATTTAAAAGATTACAAGCTTAAATAGCCTGTAACCTTTTCATTTTCAGTTACATGCACATGTTATGATTATTATCAGTGAGTCATCTTTGTGGCCAGTGCAAATCGATTCCAAGCATTAATCATGATGACTTGCATCATAGATTGTGCGAGTAACTCCTCTCCTAATAAGCTTAGGCATTGCTGATAAGTCGTATCCGAAACACCTGTATTCGAAATCAGCGTCATTTCATCCGTTAGGGTCAAGATAGCCTGCTCCGTTTCATTGAACAGTGGTGACTCTTGCCATGCTGCGAGCGCAAACAATTTTTGCTGTGAGATATCAATCTTCAATGCTTCAGCTGTGTGCATTTGAATACAGTAAGCACATTTGTTGATGATTGATGCTCTGATTTTGATCATCTCTTTTAGTTCGCTAGATAATTCCACATTAGATAAATAGCCTTCAATTGACAGCATTGCGCTTAAAGCGTCAGGTTGAACTTGCGCGAGGTCGATACGTTTTAACATTTTGCCACCTAAATTTGATTAATGAATATCGCTATCAATGCGACAGATCCATTGTGCATAATTCGATATAAAATCAGAATACGCGTATTATATGAATCAGTTGTGCACAAAACGCAAAGGTGAATATGTGTTAGAGCTAATCAAAATATTTGACCAAGTCGTGGAGTCTGGAAGCTTTTCTAAAGCTGCTCAAGCTCTCAATATGGCTCCTTCTTCAGTCGCAAGAAATATAGATAACCTGGAAAGTAAGATTAAATCTTCGCTTTTTAAACGCAGTACACGGCAGCTAATTCTGACTGAAGAAGGGCAATATTTTTACCAACAATCCGCCAAAATCTTGCAAGATAGCAATAGACTGCTAGAAGAAATGCAAGGCAATCAAGTCGCTCCAGAAGGGGTACTACGAGTTTCAGTTTTTGAAAGCTTTGGTAATTTGTGTCTGACTCCATTAATTCCAGAGTTTCTTGAGCGATACCCTAAGATACAAGTTGAGTTAGAGCTGGATAACAACGTCGTCGATTTAAACAGTGAAAATATTGATGTGGCTATCCGTATTGGCACACCACAAGACAGTCGACTCAAAGCTCGTCACCTACTGACAAATAACGCGTCGTTGGTCGCTGCTCCATCGTATATTGAAAAGTACGAAGCGATCGATAAACCCGAAGACTTACAAAATCACAACTGTCTATTGATAAGCCATGAGCGACAGAAAAATTATTGGTACTTTGAGAAGAGTACAGTTAACAAAAAAGTACGAGTGACCGGGAATTTGATATCAAAAGGTGGCTCACCGCTTTTACATGCCGCGCTTAGCGGAGTAGGCGTACTTTTGTTGTCTGACTGGATGCTAAAACCGTACTTGGAAAATGGGCAGCTAAGGGAGTTACTCCCTCAATGGACATCAATGCACAGTGAGCAAGGAAGTGGCGAAATCTTCGCAATATATAAGAATGTTCAATACCCAAGGCCTCATGTCCGTTTGTTTATTAATTTCTTAGTTGAGAAATTAGAGCCGTTGAAGCGCATATCCCAGCCTTAGTTTGGCTTGGATAAATTGCTTTCAGGGGCTCCGAGTTTCAAAACCAAAACTTTGCTTATACTTCTATACAAACCAAACAAAAATAGCCGCTAATCAGCGGCTATTTTGAGCAGTCTAAATGAAGCTTCTATTGCTTCGATCTTTCTACTTCTTCGTCTCTTCAACCACCGCTTTCATCAAGACTGACGTGTCCATGCGACCTTGCCCTTCGGCAGACAGCGCTTTGTAAGCGTTGTTGATCTTTTCAGTCAGTGGAAGCTGGATGCCTTGGCGCTCTGCTTCATCTAGACAGAAACCTAAGTCTTTGATCATCCAATCAATGGCGAAGCCGAAATCGAACTTGTCTTGCGCCATTGTGGTAGCACGGTTTTCCATCTGCCATGAACCCGCAGCGCCGTTTTTAAGGCAATCAACTAGCGTTTGGATATCCAAACCTGATTTCTCGGCAAGTACTAAGCCTTCAGAAAGACCATTCAATACACCGGCAATGCAGATCTGGTTAACCATTTTTGCGCGTTGGCCTTGACCGACTTTACCCATCAGAACTGACGACTTACCGTAAGCTTCGAACACAGGTTGTAGATCATTGAAAAGCGCTGGTTCACCACCACACATAATGGTTAGCACGCCGTTCTCTGCGCCCGCTTGGCCACCAGAGACTGGTGCATCCATAAAACGAACACCCGCTTTCTTCGCCGCCACTTCAAGCTCTTCAGACAGTACGGCTGACGTGGTGGTGTGATCGACCAGAATTGCATTTGGCTTCATTGCAGCAAGTGCACCTGTTTCGCTGGTTGTCATGCTACGAACGTCATCATCGTTGCCGACACAAACCAATACTACGTCCGCTTCCGCTACACACTCAGCCACAGATTCTGCCGCTTTACCTTGATGTTTATCAGCCCAGTCTAATGCTTTACTGTGAGTACGGTTGAATACCGTGACTTCAAAACCGGCTTTAACTAGGTGGCCTGCCATTGGGAAACCCATAACGCCTAGTCCGATAAAACTTACTTTCATTTTTTTCTCCTTTTCATTGACCAAGTCATTGCGATGAAAAGATCGAACACGCTCAATCAGTGCATCACTATACAGGGTCAAAGCCTTTGGCTGATGGTTTCTCTCTTTGTACACTAATTACGCTTGACGATCACCCCGATGATACTCAGAAAGCACTTGAATTAAATTCATCTAGGGATAAAGCTGACCATAAAATGAGGTTCAGTGACAAATCAAGACCAAAGAACACTTCCCCAGTCGAACATCATGGAACGATGATCAAGGTAAAATCGATCATGACCGCATAAAAAAACCGAGCTTTAAAGGCTCGGTTTTTATTCTACATTCGACTCACAAGAGCGAGGCTATTATCAATGATAGATTGATATTACAGCTCAGCGTTGTGGTAAACCTGCTGAACGTCATCACAGTCGTCAAGCATGTCTAAGAACTTCTGGAACTTCTCAGAATCTTCTTCCGCGACTGGCGTCATGGTTTGAGGCACGAAAGTGATCTCCTCAACATCTAGAACTAACTCTGGAAACGCGTTAGTTAGTGCCGTCTTCGTTTTGAAGAACTCAGTTGTTGGAGCAAAGACAGTGATTACACCATCTTCTAGCTCAACGTCTGTTACGTCTACATCATCCATCATTAGTGTTTCTAGGATGACCTCGTCATCTTCGCCTTTGAACTGGAATACAGCTTGGTGAGCGAACATGTGAGAAACCGAACCTTCAACACCGATTTTCGCGCCAGTCTTAACGAAACATTGGCGAACGTCTTGGAAAGTACGGTTGCCGTTGTCAGTTAGACAGTCAACGATGACGCTTGTACCACCTGGGCCAAAACCTTCGTAACGAGCTGGTTGGAAGTCTTCACCGCCACCGCCGTTCGCTTTATCGATCGCTTTGTCGATAACGTGAGCGGGTACTTGGTCTTTCTTCGCTTTAGCAATCAGGTGCTTAAGAGGTAGGTTCATGTCTGGGTCAGAGCTGCCGTTCTTAGCCAGTACGTAAATCTCTTTACCGTATTTAGAATAAACTTTAATTTTTGCGCCTGCAGTTTTCGCCATTGAGGCCTTGCGCACTTCAAAACTTCTTCCCATCGGGATCTTCTCTCTGATTCAATTAACGGTGCAAATTCTAGCAAATTACTGTGTCATTTCAATTCTACAGCACTGCTGGGCAAGGTTTGTCTGCGGTTATGCGACACCCATTACCCGTTTGTATTTTTCTACAGACTGATCAAACCAAGCCTTTTCTTCTGGGTCACCTAGCTTCATTGCTTCTTCAACAATGGCTTCAGGGCCACATTTCGCTTGCTTCAGTTTCCATACAAGAAACGATGCTTGCTTATCCAGTTCGATTTTATTTTTCTCGCTGGGTGGAAGGAGTGAAAGGTTGATAGACATGATTAGCCTTCGTCTGTAATACACTTGGCCGAGAAATATATCATAGAGCAGCCTCATAAAACCAATACTATGAGTAACAGAAAGGGGTTATGAGGCAAGAAACCAAGCAAGTCGCTGATGCAGGTCAAGCTATGTTGAGAGAAGTTTTGTACCCCTTGATGAGAAAGTATGACGTATTCGACTCACCTAATGAGCTGAATAATGAGATGTTCGAATCACTGTGGCTAGAGAAGTACCTCTCCAGCCCAGAAAAGCTATTCACTCTCCGCGAACACATCGCAGCGTGAGGCGCAGATGAAATCATTCTTGTGTAGGCCTTTGATTGAGTGGCTCCACCAAGTGACGGTGACTTTGCCCCACTCCAATAAGATCGAAGGATGGTGGAGCTCTTCTTCTGCCAATTCTGACACTTTGTTACTGAATGCCCATGCTTGCTTGTAGTTCTTAAACTTGAACACCTTCTCAAGCTGCGGGATGCCGTCTCTTTCGATGATCTGCCAATCAGACAACTCCAACAGCAAAGATTGTTGTTGATCTTTACTAAGGGCAATCGCGTCGATACTGCAGGCTTCGCATTTTTGTTCATTCAACATGGGTGGGTTCCTTGGGTTCAAAAAGTGGTGGTAGTAACCCCGCGTCGATGGCGAGATCAGCTTGCTGTAACAAGTTTTCCTGACTGATGTTAAAAAGCTCAGACAGCTCATCAATCACGTAATATTTCGGTTGTATAATGTCGATGCGATAAGGGGTTCTTAACACCGTTTGCAGCTCGAACCGCTCACGAACCGCCAAATCACCACCCAACGCATACATGGTTTCCGCCGGAGACGAGAGAATGCCACCGCCATAGATTTTCAGCCTATCGCCCTCTTTGACTAAACCGAACTCGACCGTAAACCAATACAAACGGGCCAGATAAGCGCGTTGCTTGGATGTCGCGGCTTGGCCTAGTTTTCCATAATGCTCAGTGAAAGCTGCAAAGTCGGCATTGGTGAGCATGGCACAGTGGCCGAAAATTTCATGAAAGAAATCAGGTTCCTGTAAGTAATCGAACTCGTCTCGCGTTCTCAGAAATGTTGCAACTGGGAATTTCTTATTGGCGAGCAAATCAAAGAAACGGTCGAAATCGATCAATGCAGGCACAGGTTGAACTTGCCAACCTGTTGTTTCCAGTAGCACTTTGTTTATCTCTGGAAGCTGGGGAACTCTGTCCAATGGCAGATCCAGCAGAGTCAGGCCGTGCAAATAGGCATCGCATGCGCGGTCATTAATGACATTCAGTTGCCTTTTCACTAAGTCGTGCCAAATGGCGTCTTCTTCGAGGCTCCACTCAACCCATCCCTCTTGGCTCACGGGCTTAGAATGATATTGAGTCATTACACACCTCCTTTCGAATGTCTCACTTTAAGCCTATCTCCACTCCTTATATCCGCCAATTTGCACGATTTTTCGAAACAGGTGATCGCGTAGCATTTTGTTTACACAATTCCAACAACCCCTTATTTTGCTGATCTTTTGACTTTGTAAAACCTAAATACCAGACTGAAATCGTTAACTTTTTGTTAAAGGTAAAAGAATGCACGAGAGCAATAAGCCCATTTGGCAACCCAGTAACCAGCGTATCGCACACGCCAACATAACCCGATTCATGGATAGCCTTGATCAGCAGAGCGTATTCAAGCAGGAGTTGAAAAACTACACCGAGCTTCATCAATGGTCTGTGGACCAGCCGGAGTCGTTTTGGCAGAACGTGTGGCAGTTTTGTGGAATGGTCGGTTCGCAAGAAGGTGACATCAAAATTCATGGTGAGAGCCGCTGGCAGCAGCCGAAATCGAATCGCGATGCGGTGTGGTTTCCGAATGCTCAAGTTAACTACGCCGAAAACTTGCTGCATTCAGCAAAAACGTTGCCAAACGAGCTTGCGATTTGGTTTGAGAATGAACGTGGCGAGCAGCAAAGCTACACATGGCAAACCCTTTGTGAGGAAGTCTCTAGCGTTCAACTATGGCTCGTGGATTGTGGCGTACAACAAGGCGATGTGGTCGCCGCTTATACCCCTTATCTGCTACAAACCGTAATAGCGATGCTGGCAACCACCAGTTTGGGAGCGATTTGGACATCAACCTCGCCTGACTTTGGTGCCGAGAGTGTGATTGAGCGATTTGGCCAAGTGAAACCTAAAGTGCTGTTCACCTGTGATGGCTACACCTTTAATGGCAAAACGTTCGATATGACGGACAAGAACCGTGAAATCATCGAGCACTTAAACGCGCTAAAACAGGTGTGTCAGATCGATTATTTGAAACCGAGTAATGACTTTGAGAAGAGCGATTTAGAGAAGAGCGATTTAAAGAAAAACAAAGTTGAACATGATGTGTCGATTCTAAGTTGGAACAACATCATCAATCACTATCAACCACAATCTATGCGATTTGTGCGTGTCGGCTTCAATGAACCGCTGTTTGTGCTCTACTCTTCCGGCACAACGGGCAAGCCTAAATGCATTGTTCATTCTGTCGGTGGCACCATCATCAACCACCTAAAAGAGCATCAGCTTCATTGCGATATAAAGCCCAACGATCGCGTGTTCTACTACACCACTTGTGGTTGGATGATGTGGAACTGGCACATATCTGCACTCGCCAGCGGTGCTTGTTTGGTGATCTTTGATGGTAGCCCGGTTTATCCGCAACCCAACGTGCTATGGGATTTAGCACAGCGTACGGATGTATCGCTGTTTGGCACCTCAGCCAAGTACCTAGAGGCGATTGAGAAAGCGGAAATCTCACCGATCGACAGTCACTCTCTTCCCCACTTAAGAACAGTGTGCTCGACGGGTTCAGTGCTCTACCCTGAGCAGTTCGATTACGTCTACAAGCACATCAAACAAGATCTGCATTTAGCGTCCATTTCTGGTGGTACGGATATTTGTGGCTGTTTTGTGTTGGGTAATCCTATCTCGCCTGTGTATCGCGGCGAGTGCCAACAGGCCGGGCTCGGCGTCGACATCAAGATGTTCAATTCATCTGGCCAAAAGGTCAATCAAGAACGGGGCGAGCTAGTATGCACCAACTCCCTACCCAACTTCCCCGCAGGCTTTTGGAATGACACCGGAGAGCGCTATCACAGCACCTATTGGAATAGGTTTGATAATGTGTGGCATCACGGTGATGAAGTCGCACAGAGCGAACATGGCGGCTACCTGTTCTACGGGCGAGGCGACACCACACTCAACCCTGGAGGCGTGCGAATTGGTACCGCGGAAATCTATCAACAAGTGAACACCATTGAGGGCATTGTTGATTCGATAGCCGTCGGCAAAGACATCGACCGCAACGAGCAGATATGGCTGTTTGTTCAACTGCAGCAAGGTGTGGATCTAGATGATGAGTTACTGGCAGTCATCAAAGGTAAACTCAAATCATCATGCTCACCAAGGCATGTACCAAGCCAGGTATTTGCGATCAGCGACGTACCAAAAACACGTTCTGGCAAACTGGTGGAGTTGGCTGTCAAACAGGTGATCAATGGCAACAGTGTCGAAAACCTCGGAGCGATTGCTAACGCCGAGGTTTTGGATGAAATAAAACACCTTGTGTCGCTTGAGTGTTGAGCCTTAGAAAGTGGCTAACTATCTGCAATTCTCATTTGGCTATCAGATACCATCTGAAGAGAAGCCCCACCATTTCAGTTTGACCCCTTACCTTTCCTAACGTTCTTAATGAGATCTGAACGTCATATTTAAAATAAAAATAGACAATTATTCATTTTATGGTTTGAGATAATATTCACTAAATCCGAATCATTTATACAAAAAAAGAGTCCACCACTGGATTATATCCAATCTTATGGATATTTAATCGAATTCTAATAATGACCATTTCCACAACGCCATTTCTAGTGAAATGATAATTTGATAGCTATCACATTTAGAACAGTTATTTTCCCATACTATCTCAGCATGTTAATTACTTGATAGTAATTAAAAAATATAACCATTGTTATTAGTAATCTTGAATTAAATTGTAAATAACAAGCGGTTAAT
This sequence comes from Vibrio artabrorum, assembly GCF_024347295.1. NCBI lineage: Bacteria > Pseudomonadati > Pseudomonadota > Gammaproteobacteria > Vibrionales > Vibrionaceae > Vibrio > Vibrio artabrorum. The sequence goes on from NZ_AP025459.1 coordinate 307,364, forward strand.
CCCTACTTAAAATAAAATCATTATCAAATGATCGGAGACATTATCATGCGCATAGTATTAGCTTTGGGCGGTAACGCTCTTTTAGCAAGAGGCCAAGCATTAACGGCTGAGAACCAACGTGAAAATATAATCAAATCAGCGGCGAGTATCGCTGCGATTGCACGCGAGCATGAGATTGTTATCGTTCATGGCAATGGCCCACAAGTGGGTTTGTTGATGGAGCAAAACGCGGCTTATCACGAATATTCGCCAGAGACGACCCCGTACCCAATGGATGTACTAGGATCTCAAACCTGTGGCATGGTGGGCTACATGTTGCAACAAGAGCTAAGAAACATTGACCCTGAATTAGACGTAGCGACGCTAGTCACGCAAACTGAAGTATGCAAAAAAGACCCTGCGTTTGCTAACCCGACTAAATTTGTTGGCCCTGTATATACAGAGCAACGAGCTAAAGAGTTAATGGCTCAAAGCACAATGCAGTTTAAAGCTGATGGCGAGTACTACCGTCGCGTTGTGCCTTCTCCTATGCCAAAAAACATTGTTGAAATTCAGCAAATTGAAACTCTTCTAGATACAGAAAATCTTGTTATCGCTTGTGGCGGCGGCGGTGTTCCCGTGAGTATTGAGCATGGTAAGAGTACTGGCGTAGAGTGCGTAATTGACAAAGACCTTACGGCTGAATTACTGGCTGAAAAAATCCATGCCGACTTATTTATTATCCTAACTGATGGGTCGATTTTCCGTAACTATGGTAAAGAAGACCAAGCCGAAATGAAGCAAGCAACGCCTGCTGGTTTAGCAGAATTTTCATTCCCTGCTGGTTCTATGGGGCCAAAAATTGATGCCGTTTGTAAATTCGTTGAAGCTGGATTGGGTAATGCAGCGATTGGTTCATTATTTGATTTAGATAAAATAATTACCAATGAAGCTGGTACTCTGATTACGAAAGGCGAAGGTATTGTTTATTATTAATATTATCAGGTAATCAGTACCCATAATATAAAAACAATTACACAAGCCTCTTATTTAATTATAATGAGGCTTATTTTATCAAGGCTATTGTAATGGTGAACTAGATAAATATTCATGCACTTAGTTCATTCTCCGTTAAAGTAATGAACAAATCACATCTTGAAATATAACAAAGCGTAATTATAACGTGACTTAATCCTAATAATGTTTCTAGTCTGAATTATAATTTAAGACCAAAACAATTCAAGCACCTCTGTTGTCATTTCATATGATCGACCATTAAGTTCGGCATCCCTTTCACAGGGAGACAAACCCACTATCAAATTAACCACTTCCTGATTATTTGCTTTCTCAAACTCCTTAATCAGATTGGACAGTAAGACCTAGTTATAATAAATGGAACGATTGAAGCAATAGCTAGACGTAATTGGTAGTAGAATTTTCAACAATTAAACACGAGTTGAACAAATTGCCGTAGGACTTTATCGTTAACATAATTGAGTATATAAAGGTACTCAATGATTCAGTCATACTCTCTAAGTACGGCTAATATGTGACTGTTCTGCTTGCCATTTGAAAGCTTGATGATGATCGTACTTTATGTCGTTGTTTTACGATTTGATGAGTAAATCATCCTTTGAAAATTTCCCATTCTCGTTTATTTAGTGAGATATAAAACGATTATTGTAGCTTTAAAACTGGGTTTCTCCTTACTCTATAAAAGCATTTTTAACGTGGGGCGAGCTGGTAACCAAATAAGTCAAGAATCGCAAAGTTGACGTTATTAACTCCATGAGTATTAGTTGCCAACGCTTTCTCATCCACCTTAGAGAATCGAGCAAACCCAAGGAGCTCTACATTTTCAATATCAATGTTAAACGAGTACTTTTTGCAGTGAGTGAGTATTGGGTTTTCTGTTTGAAAAGTAAGTAACGCAAAGGTATCAACATCTTGTGGTGTGTTCAAGAACAAGCCAGATTTCTCTGGCTTAATACACATTATACACACTTTAAGGTTACGGTATATCACAAGCGGTGCTTTTGGATACCTACCATATAATAACCATTATTAACAGAAATGGCACATTAGAACGGGAACGCTCAGTCTTTCATTATAGGACTCTCCGAGAACAAATATTTATCGAAGCTATCATTAGAACCTTCGAACATCATTTTTTTCGTATTCTCAATGTGCTGCCACACGCTTTCTTTAGCGGCTTTTGGATCTCTTTTGATTAACGCCTCGATAATCTCATCATGCTCGACGCACCAACTTCTAATTTTGTTGTCAGCAACATGCTCATGCAGCTTTTGCCAATAAGGATTTTCAGCGCGATGGTTGCACATGATTTCAGCGAGATGCACAACAACAGAGTTCTGCGTGCAACGCGCGAGTTGAACATGGAATTCACTATCCCAATATGAATCACGAGAGTAATCATCTTGCTTCGCCTGCTGCTGAATTTTCATCAAAGCAACCAAGTCTTGTTTTGTCGCTTGTGTAGCAGCAAATTCCGCAATATTGCCTTCAAACAACTGCCTAGCCTGAAGTAATTCAAATGGACCACAATTCTTCATGAACGTATCAGCTTTTTCCAATAAATCTCGACCCACAGCTCTTAATGGAGGGTTGGTACTAATTATATGAATGCCCGAGCCTTTCCTGACTTCAACGTAACCCTCTACTTCCAGCATTATCATAGCTTCTCGGATTACAGTTCGGCTTACTTGCATTTTATCAGCAATAATTCTTTCAGCAGGAAGCATATCGCCCACGTGGTATTTGTCTTCAGCTATATCTTTTTTGATGGAGTTTGCCACCTTATTGTACAGCTTCTCACTCGGTTGCATTAAGTAATTCCTTGTCTATCTTCGAACCTCCTATTATACCAAAATGAAACAATCAAAACAGCGTGGAGTTACAATATAGTATCTAGAGGAAGTCTGACCTCAGAAGGCTATACAAAGGAGTCTTTCCTTTTAATCCAGCAAAAATAGCATCCCGCAAAAATTCAAATACGGAATGCTGCGCCAAAACTTACAATGTAACCCCGCTCTTATAAACGGCTATTTCGCTAATATCGTTGAGTTCATTACATGACTTTTTCCCATTGGCCACATCAACAATTAAGTCGATAAACTGCTTCAGTAGGTCTTTCATGGAGACACCATCAACAAGTACACCTGCATTGAAATCGATCCAATGTGATTTTCGATTCGCTAGCTCACTGTTAGTTGCTATTTTTATTGTAGGGACAGCGCCACCATAAGGAGTTCCACGACCTGTACTGAATAGGACCATGTGGCAACCAGAGATTGTAAGAGCCGTCGTGGCTATTGCGTCATTACCGGGAGCGCTAAGCAGATTCAATCCCGATTTAGTAAGGACGTCACCATATGACAGAACATCTACAACGTTGCTTTGACCTGCTTTTTGGGTGCACCCGAGCGACTTCTCTTCCAAAGTGGAGATCCCTCCTACTTTATTACCCGGAGATGGATTTTCATAAATAGGCTGATTATGGTCGATAAAATATTGCTTGAAGTTATTTATCATTGAGACCGTATCGAAAAATACTTTTTGGCTCTCACAGCGATTCATTAGGATTGTTTCAGCACCGAACATCTCTGGAACTTCAGTAAGCACCGTAGTTCCACCATGTGAGATGGTGTAGTCAGAGAATAGTCCTAGCATTGGGTTTGCAGTGATACCAGAAAGACCATCAGAACCACCACACTCCAAACCAAAGTTTAATTCGCTTAGTTTACCAATGACACGAACGTCCTCTTTCATACGCTCGTAAAGCTCTTCTAAATAATCTAGCCCAACTTCTGTCTCATCAGAATAATTCTGACAGACCATGAATTTAACGCGCTCTTCGTCATAATCACCAAGAGTCTCTTTGAATGCTGTTATTTGGTTATTCTCACAACCAAGCCCAATCACTAATACACCGCCAGCATTTGGATGGGTAGTCAAACGCTGGAGCATAAGCTTAGTTGTCTCATGGTCATCACCAAGCTGTGAGCAGCCATACTGATGCGTCAGTACATTAATGCCATCAAAACCATCAATGCCAAATTTCATTTCAAATTCAGACTTGATAATCTTCGCTATGCCGTTGACACACCCAACAGTTGGAACAATCCAAAGCTCATTGCGAATACCAACATCACCGTTCTTGCGTCGATAAATATTTATCTCACGATCTTCGAATTCGCTCCTAGCTACATTTAAGTTAGGATTGTACTTGTACTCATCTAGTGAGCTTAGATTTGTTTTTATGTTGCAATGATCAATTAAATCACCCGCCGCTACTTTGCTTTTTAACATGCCAATAGCGAAGCCGTATTTGATAACATTTTCGCCAGCGATCAAATCAGTCAGAGCAACTTTTTGCGCCTTGCCTATGTCTTGATTACTGACAATATTGTGATTGGCTACTGTAATCTCAGTCCCTTCTTGAATGTCCACCAAAGCGACAGCTACGTTATCTATCTCATTGATTTTTATAAGCTTATCCACAAAATTCACCAGATGCTTTTTGCAACGCAACACGCATGCCTTCACAGACAATATCGGTTGCAAAACCAGACACCATGCGTGTCAAGTCAGGAAATGTATTCAAATCCTGTCCCCAATGGTCTGTATCTGCCAATACCGAGCTAACCAGATCAAATATACTCATCTTCCCATTTTGAACTTCATCCCATGCGCTACTGTAGAAGCTAATGAACTTAACATCGTCATTAAGCGGATACTTTTCATTTGCTCTTTCGCCACGATAGAACGTGATTAGCGCTGCTAATGAGAACGTAAGATAAGTAGGTGGAACTTTGTTCTTCTTAGAATAAGTGATTAATTGAGGCAAGATTCTGGTCTTGAATTTAGTCATACCATTCAAAGAAATTGAAAGCAGCAAGTGACGGATATATGGGTTCTTAAATCGGCTTTCTACGTCTTCAGCAAACTCAATTAACTCATGTTCTGGTAATGATAAATTCGGAATGATTTCATCGAACATAGCATTACGCATGAACTTAACCATTTGTTCGTCATCCATGCTTTCGCCAACTGTATCCAATCCAGCTTGGAAAGCAACCGGAACAAGAGCAGTGTGGGCGCCATTTAAGATTGCCACTTTACGCTCTTTATAAGGCTTAATATCATCGACGATCTTAATATTGAGCCTACTGTCTACAGGCAACTGGTCAAGGCAAAGTTCTTTTTCAAGCCATTTAGGTGCTTGAATGACAAATGAATAAAACCATTCAGCATTAACTACAAAATTGTCTTTATACCCAAATGCTTGCTCAAGCTCTTTAATTTCATCTTTTGGATAGCCAGGGACTATTCGGTCTACGAGTGTGGAGCAGAATGTATTTGCATTGTTAAGCCAAACGCGGAAACTTGGTGATAAACCCCATAAATCAACGTAGCGATTGAGTATCTGCTTCAGCTCTTCGCCATTGTAATCAATAAGCTCGCACGGAATAATCACCAAACCTTTATCCATCACACCATCAAATGCCTCAAAGCGTTCTAGAAGCATCAATATCAACTTAGCAGGGAAGCTGCTAGGTGGCATATCAGTGATTTTGTCGTCTTCATTAAATGTAATTCCAGCCTCAGTCGTATTAGATACAACAAAGCGAACATCTGGGTTCTTGGCCAATTCGAGTATTGACCCAAATTCTTTGTATGCTGATAACTCATTGTTTATTGAAGTTATGATTCGCTCTTCAGCTCTTGGCTTTCCTTCATCGTCTAGACCGCGAATTAGAGTTGTGTACAAACCGCTTTGTGTGTTCATTGAAGGCGGAAAATCAGAGTCGATCGGACGAATCACGCTGATGCCAGCATTAAAGTCTGTTAACTCATTAAGAATGTCGAATTGCCAATCAACAAAAGCGCGCAAAAAATTCCCTTCGCCAAACTGGAGGATTCGTGTTGGATAAGATGGAAGCTTGAAGTTATCTCGATGTAATTGTTGCATAGTTTTATTCTCGTTCGTCGCACTGACTTGGGTTCAGGCACGACAATTATTAACTTGGGGTGTAGGGGATTATTCTTTAACCGTAATACCAAAGTAGTTTTTGGCATTGTGATAGCAGATGTCTTCTACCATCTTGCTCAGTAAATCAAAATCATTTGGCGCTTCACCTTTCACCACCCAGTCGCCAATCATTTGGCACAGGATGCGGCGGAAATACTCATGTCGAGTGTAAGAAAGGAAGCTACGACTGTCCGTAAGCATGCCCACAAAGCGACTTAATAAACCAAGCTGGGATAACTGCGTCATCTGACGCTCCATGCCATCTTTCTGATCGTTGAACCACCAACCAGAGCCGAACTGAATCTTTCCTTCAACTCCACCTCCCTGGAAATTGCCGCACATAGTGGCCAAAACTTCATTGTCACGGGGATTCAAGCAATAAAGGATTGTTTTAGGCAGAGCGTTTTCTTTATCAAGAGCGTTTAGAAGTCGAGACAATGGAAGTGCAACCTCTCCGTCATTGATAGAGTCAAACCCTGTATCAGCCCCAATCAGCTTGAACATACGCTCGTTATTATTACGCAATGCACCAATATGATACTGCTGAACCCAGCCTCTCTGCGAATAACGTCTACCCAAATGAATAAGAACCGCTGTCTTAAATTGAGCAGCCTCGTGGGCACTAACAGTAACACCAGAAAGGCGCTTACTAAGAATAAGGTTTAGCTCAACCTCTGAGGCCTCAGCATAGGAAACAACATCCAAAGCATGATCTGAAATACAACACCCATGCTCTGCAAAATGCTGCAGGCGCTTATCTAACGCAATGCACAGCTGTTCAAAACTGTGTATTTCGGTGTCAGACACCTCAGCAAGTTTTTCAATGTAATCCGGAAAAGTGTCGAGATGGACATTGAATGCCTTATCAGGACGCCAACTTGGAAGCATCTGAACATCAAAATCCTTATCATCGGAAACTTTTTTATGAGCACTCAAATCATCAATAGGATCATCAGTAGTACCAACCATCTCTACGTTCATCTGCTTCATGATAGAGCGAGCACTAAACTCTGGACTGGCAAGCATCTCATTACATCGATGCCAGATTCTATCTGCAGTTTTTCCGTTTAACATTATGTCAGTAATACCGAATGGCTTGCGCAGTTCTAAGTGTGTCCAGTGGAAAATTGGATTTCCAATAGTGGCGGGAACCGTATTAGCAAACGCCAAGAATTTGTCTTTGTCACTTGCATTGCCAGTGCATAAATCCTCGGTAATGCCATTACTGCGCATTGCACGCCACTTATAGTGATCACCGCGCAGCCAAATATCAGTTAAATTTTCAAAACGATAGTCATCAGCCACCTGTTCAGGAGGAAGGTGGCAGTGGTAGTCAATGATAGGAAGAGCAGCGGCTAACTCGTGATAAAGGCGCTTAGAGATGTTGTTATGCAGTAAAAAATCTTCAGTAAGAAAGTGGCTCATATATCAATCCAGTTGTTATACCAATATTTCAACAAGCTTACATTAAAAGTAATTCAGCACAAGGCTTGCTAATAATAAATATTGATTAACTTGACACAACACAAAGAAATTAATGAAGTTTATCACCATTAATAGATCTCTCATCACATAAATACAAGTTGTCATACCATTGTTTGTAAACTTTGATCTTGCCATGATTTTTTGTCATTTAAGTATGTAATGATCGTTGTACTTAGTTATAGAAACTTAGCTAATTGACTTGTAACCTAAAAACATAGAGAAACAAAATGATTATTGATGTAATCAATGGCTATATTGATAAAGCACTTAGAGCTTTGCTAGCATTCTTCATGGTAGCAATGATTGTCGCGGTAACGTGGCAGGTGTTTTCTCGATTTATCCTGAATGACCCTTCCAACCTGACAGATGAGCTGTCGCGTTACCTATTGATATGGATTGGCGTACTGGGTGGTGCATATACGCTATCAATTCGCCGCCATCTTGCCTTGGAAATTTTATACTCCCGAGCAAGCCAGAAAGGTAGATTCGTCTTATCTATCATTACGAATTCCTTGGTATTGCTAATCTCATCAGTCGCTTTTGTTTACGGTGGCATGACCCTAACCTTAACAACATTATCCAATGGGCAAATATCTCCGGGCATCGTGATTTTCGGGAATAACCTGTTAATTGGATACATCTACTCAGTTGTTCCCATCGCCGGAGTCTTGATCTCTTATTTTGCGACTTTAGATATCATTAGTTCAGCCACTTCTTTATTAAAACTTCACCAGAAAAAAAATGGATAATTTGGGGATAGGAATAGTTTTATGACTTTATTAGATTTACTCTTCACGCAAGAGTTTTTATTGAATGCCCCAGACTTCTTTTATGAAGTATTTCCAGTAATTGTACTTTTTGGTGCACTCGGATTATTACTCCTCCTTGGTGTTCCAATCGCATTCGCGATCGCTCTAGCTGCTTTTGCTACGGTATTTGTTGATTTCCCACTAAATCAGACATCAATGCTTATTTCACAGAAACTTGCAAACGGCTTGAACAACTTTGGCTTGCTAGCCTTGCCATTCTTTATTGTCGCAGGGAACTTGATGAACCGTGGCGGTTTAGCCGTTCGTCTAATCAACTTTGCAATGCTACTGGGTAAAAGGTTTCCAGGCGCACTTTCCCACGTGAACGTAATTGCGAACATGATGTTTGGTGCGCTATCTGGTTCTGCTACAGCTTCTGCAGCCGCGGTTGGCGGAATCATGCGCCCTATGCAGGATGAGAACAAATATCCACGTCCGTTTTCAACTGCAGTAAATGTTGCATCTTGCCCTGCAGGCCTGTTAATCCCGCCATCAAATATCCTAATTCTGTTCGCATTGGTGAGTAGTACATCAGTTCAGTACCTATTCATTGCAGGTTATGTTCCGGGCATCATGATGGGGTTAGCCATTATGCTTGGCATCTTTTTGTTCGGTCGCAAGAACGGCATACCAACAACTAAGTTCGAGTTCAAAGAAAAGGCTAGTAAAGTTGTCTTTGATGCACTACCGAGTTTAGGCTTAGTCGTAATCATCATGGGAGGTATTCTTGCGGGTATTTTTACAGCAACAGAAGCATCAGCGATCGCTGTCGTTTATGCGCTTCTTCTAGGCTTTGTCTATAGAGAATTAAAAATCAGAGACCTTTTTCCTATCATCATTGATAGCGTGGTAACTACATCAATCGTATTGCTCATGGTCGCCACTTCTTCAGCGATGTCATGGTCTATGGCGAATGCAGACATTCCAGTATTCATCTCTGACTTCATCCTTTCAGCGTCAGAAAATCCACTGATAGTTCTACTACTAATGAATATCGTGCTGCTTGTTATTGGTACTTTCATGGATATGACTCCAGCAGTACTTATCTTTACGCCGATTTTCTTACCTATCGCAACGTTGATGGGTATCGATCCAATTCATTTTGGCATCATCATGGTATTCAATTTATGTATTGGTATCTGCACACCTCCAGTAGGGACTGCACTCTTTGTTGGATGCAGTGTGTACGACACTAAGCTTGGTGAAGTTGTACCTAAGATGCTCCCTTTTTTCTTACTGATGGTAATGACCCTCGGTCTGATCATTGTCTTCCCATCTCTATCCCTTTGGCTACCTGAACTAGCAGGTTATGTCCGTAACTAATTCATAGGAAATGAAAATGTATAAGTTAACCAAAGCAGTAATCGCAGCTGTAATATCGATGTCAGCAGTTGTCTCCACCGGCGCACAGGCATCGCTTAAATTATCTCATGCCTTACCAACAGAGCATCCAGTGCATCAATCACTAGACTGGTTTGCTAAAGAAGTTCGAAAAGATGCAAAAGTTCGCGTTAAAGTTTATCCAAACGGAACACTTGGTAATGAAGCAGAAGGTCTTCAGATGGTTCAGAATGGTTCAGAATGGTACTGTTGCATTTACTAAAGCTAGTGCAGCAACATTAAACACATTCTCTAAAGACTATATGTTGCTTTCATTGCCATATCTGTATTCTAGTCGCGAGCAATATCTGAATGTTCTGAATGGCCCTATTGGTCAAGAAATACTAGCTTCATCTCGTGATTCTGGTTTCATTGGTCTTGCATTCCTTGATGCTGGTGAACGCAGTTTCTACACAAGCAAGCCCATTAAAACTCCAGAAGACCTTAAAGGCATGAAGATTCGTATTCAAAACTCAGCGATTTCTATCGATACAATCCGTGCACTAGGCGGAACGCCAGTTCCATTACCATATGGTGAGCTATACTCAGCAATGCAGCAAGGTGTAGTTGATGGAGCAGAAAATAATATTCCATCATACTTCTCTTCACGTCACTATGAAGTGAAGAAAGTCTATTCACGCGATATGCATACAATGGTTCCTGATGTACTAGTTATATCAACTAAAGTATGGGACACGTTAACCAAAGAACAGCAAGAAGGGATCCGTAGTGCCGCTCAGAAGACAGTCGCAATCCAAGAAGCTAACTGGGCTGATTACGAAAAAGAGGCCGTAGAGATGCTTAAAGGCTCTGGTGTAGAGTTTGTTGATAGCGATGTCCCTAAATTCCAAGAAGCAGTTAAGCCCGTTTACGAGAAGTTTAAGAAAGAGAACCCAGATCTAGTTCCTCTTTTGAATGAAATCCAAGCTACTAAATAACAACTGACGTTTGGGCACATCACTTAGCGTTTTGTGCCTTTTTACAAAAAACATATCTAACAAAACAAGTAAAACAAAAAATATGGTTCTCTTCGTACTGCTCGGTCTGTCTATTAAATTGAAATATTAAGGTTCAGGAAATAACCCATCACTGGCAGCCTCTATTAATAAAGAGCTAGCGGTTTACATTGGACTTTTCGCTAAAATGGGCACCAACCTCTAACATTGTTTACACTATCACTAATAGATACCATATGGCGTAAGACGATAGCCTCGAAACTGCTTATTTCAAGAAACAGTTTTGGTAACGCAAGCGGCGAGTATTTGCGTTTACATCAGTGAATCTACATGGACTCATTCGCATCCACTTGATACTCAGGCATCGCATCGATAAAGGCGGGTAACTGGTTACACGCTTCAACAATCGAATTAATCAACGGATACGGCGACATATCAACGCCAAAGCGCAGCGCGTTATACACCTGTGGCACCAAGCAGATATCGACAATACAAGGCGAACCAGTGAGGCTATAAACGGAATCACCGTGTGTTTGACGATGCTTAGAAAGCTTCTCTTCTAATGCCGAAAAACCTTGGCTCATCCAATAGTGAAGCCAGTCTATTTTCGCCTCTTGCTCACACGACAACTCTCGCTCCAAATACTGCAACACACGCAGGTTATTGAGAGGGTGAATTTCTATCGCAATATCCTGAGCCATTGCCAACGCTTGATAGCGCAGTGGTGTTTGATCTGGAATCAACAAGGTGTCTGGGCTGCTCTCACACAAATAGTTTTCGTCCAAGTATTGCAAAATAGTCAGTGACTGATTGAGTTGAACTTCACCATCCACCAGCACAGGCACTAATTCACTGGCGTTGAGCTCGCGATATTGTGGATCATGCTGCTCGCCGCCATTACGCAGCAAATGCACCGATTTAGACTCATAGTTAATCTGCTTCAAGTTTAACCCAATACGTACCCGATAGGCTGCCGAAGAGCGCCAGTAACCGTAGAGTGTCATGTTCTTATTCATACAATGATCTCGCTTGAGCTGAATCTCTATAATATGGACTATAACACTCGATATTGACTCACTTTTTGGTCAATAGCACCAAAAATCGAGCCACCGGCTGCATCGAACATCTCTAGTCGAATCGAATCACCAAACGACATAAAATGGGTCGACGGCTTACCATCGCGAATCGTCTCTATCATTCGTACTTCAGCAATGCATGAATAGCCCACGCCACCTTCAGCAATTGAGGTGCCATAATCAGTGCCCTGCTTATTCGATACCGTGCCTGAGCCAATGATCGCGCCTGCCGACAGCGGGCGAGTTTTCGCTGCATGCACAACTAGTTCGGCAAAATTGAAAGTCATATCGACGCCCGCATTCGGACAACCAAAAGGCTGGTCATTGTAGGTCGATATCAGCGGTAAATGCACCTTGCTGCCTTTCCATTGTTCACCAAGCTCATCAGGTGTTACCGCAACCGGAGAGAACGCCGAAGACGGTTTAGATTGGAAGAAGCCAAAGCCCTTAGCAAGCTCTGCCGGAATCAAACCACGCAAAGACACATCGTTCACCAACATCAACAGGCGAATCGAATCTTGCGCTTGCTTAGCACTGGCACCCATAGGTACATCACCGGTGACAATCGCGACTTCTCCTTCGAAATCGATGCCCCATTCGTCGCTGGCAACTTCGATGTTGTCACGAGGGCCGATAAATGCGTCGGAACCGCCTTGATACATGAGTGGATCGACCCAGAAGCTTTCTGGCATTTCAGCACCACGCGCTTTACGCACCAACTCAACGTGGTTGACATACGCGCTGCCATCCGCCCATTGATAAGCGCGTGGCAGAGGCGATTCACAATATTGAGAAGCAAACACTTCACTGCCAGTCACATGCCCATTGTTTAACGAACCGTATAACTCTTGTAACTGAGCAACAACGCTGTCCCAGTTATCCAACGCCACTTGCATAGTGGGTGCAAGGTGCATTGCATGGAAGATTTCTGTGGCAGCTACACACTGTTTGAGATCTTTACTCACGACCATCAACAGGCCATCACGAGTACCATTTTTCTTGGTTGCTAATTTCATCCTTGTCCCTTACTTCTTATTGTCAGCCACTTCTTTCAAACCAGAGTCTTGCCAACTGTAGACATATTCTTTGTTCTCAACGCTATCGAGTTCATCAGAGAACTGCAGTGCATGGCGAGTATCGATCATCACCGCGACTTCATCGGTGAACTTCTTCTTGTGCGCTTGCCCCGCCTTAAAGGCTTTGGGGTGAGGGCCATGTGTGAAGCCTGCCGGGTGGAAAGTCACCATGCCCGCTTCAATGTTGTCGCGACTGAAAAAGTCACCAGCGTGATAGAACAGCACTTCGTCGTAATCGTCATTGTTATGGTAAAACGGCACTTTCAATGCGCCAGGATCGCTCTCAATTGGGCGTGGCACAAAGGTACACACCACAAAGCCTGCGCCAACAAACGTCGTATGCGCAGAAGGTGGTAAGTGGTAGCGATGTGACATCAGCGGTCTGATATCGCGCCAATTCACTTTCACCACCGCTAAGTCGCCATGCCAGCCAATTGCATCCAATGGATTGAACGGATAGGTGATCACGCTGACTTTATCGTGGCGTTTCACCTGAACCTGAGTTTGATTTTCTGAGTACTGAGCGCGGAATTGATCGTTGATTGAAGGTATGTCGAGCACAGCAGGATCAAACACCGCGTGATTACCGACCATGCCTTTCTCTGGCAAGGAATAAGCCGCGTCAGTGTTCTCAATCATCAAAATAAACATCGGCTCGCTTGGCTCCAAGCGCCAGTTGGTCGAGCGCGGGATCATCACGTAATCCCCTTCACTCAGTTGTAAATGGCCATAGTCGCAGTAGAGATCAGCACTGCCTTGGTGAATGAACAACAGCTCATCACCGTCAGAGTTACGCACTAAAAAATCCATCTTCTCATTCATGCGCCATACACGAATTTTGCAGTCCGCATTGTGTAAAAGGTGAGGCACAGCCCAAGGGGTTATCTGGCTGGCTTTTTCCACCAGCGTAAAATCAAAAGCGCGAGGACGCAGATCGCCCTCCCACTCCGACCAACCTGTAGGGGCATGTTGGTGATGAAAATGAGCGGCAGGGCCGAAGAAACCACTTCGACCGGCTTCTCGCTCATAAATTGCCTCTACGGGAAAATCGGCATGCGCTTGTTTAGAGCACACCCCCTCCCTATGAGGAAACGAGATCCATTTATGCATCGTCTAATACTCCTCGACGAATCTGGTCCTCTTCAATCGATTCAAACAGCGCCTTGAAGTTGCCTTCGCCAAAACCTTCGTTGCCTTTACGCTGGATGATTTCAAAGAACACAGGCCCAATTACCGTCTGGGTAAAAATTTGCAGCAAGATGCCGTCTTTGGTCGGCGCGCCATCAATCAGAACCCGTAAGTCACGCAGCAAGTCGGTATCTTCACCGTGGCCCTTCACACGCTCGTCGACTTTCTCGTAATAGGTATCAGGGGTTGGCATAAAGTCCATGCCGCGATCACGCAGGGTTTTCACCGTTTTGTAGATGTCATCGGTTGCGAGCGCGATGTGTTGGATACCTTCACCGTTGTATTCGCGGATGAACTCTTCAATTTGTGATTTGTCGTCTGAAGATTCATTGATTGGGATGCGGATCTTGCCACATGGTGAGGTCATGGCGCGGCTCACAAGGCCTGTCAGCTTACCTTCAATGTCGAAGTAGCGAATCTCACGGAAGTTGCCGATACGCTCATAAAACCCAGACCACACGTCCATATTGCCTTGCTTCACGTTGTGCGTGAGATGGTCGATTTCATACAAGCCAACATTGGCTTCGGCCATACGCTGTTCCGCATCATCATAGAATCGGAAATCGACGTCATAGATGCTCTGCTTGCCATAGCGATCCACAAAATAGAGCAGGCTTTCACCGATGCCGTAAATGGCAGGAATGCTCAGCTCCATCGGCCCTATTTGTGTTTTGTACTCTTCACCACCGCCCTTGAATGCTTGCTCCATGGCCGTCGTTGCATCATTAACACGAAACGCCATGCCACACACGGATGGCCCATGCACCTTGGCGAACGCTTCCGCTTGGCTGTGTGGTTGTTCATTAACGATAAAGTTGATGTCACCTTGTCGATACAGCCAAGCCTCTTTTGAGCGGTGCTTGGCAATCTCAGTAAAACCCAGTGACACAAACAGCGCTTTAAGTTGCTCAATTCCCTTGTGGTCAACGGCGGTGTATTCAACAAACTCGAATCCATCCGTGCCAAGCGGGTTGTATGACTCCACCATGAACTGTCTCCTTGTACCTATTGGTTTTTTGTTACGTGATTTATGTCCTTAATTAAATTTGGCCCACAAGCGGAAAGATTGGAATGGATGGAAGGAAATGGGCAATAACGCTAAAAACCCGTTAAGTTGTAAATTATTTGTTACACGGAAAACCTCGCAACAACAAAATGAGAGCTATCAAGGGATTAAAAGAGGGTGGTTTGATTTACAGCAAAGCAGGAATGTTATTGAATTGTTACATACAGCTTTTTATCAGCTAAGGTGATAAATCGAATATTAGACTGATGATGCAAAAAAGCCGCTGTAGTCAGCGGCTTGATGAGTTCTAGAAAGAACCTAATTCGAATATAAGGTTCGCGTTAATCCCAGTCGAGGATCGACCAGTTCGGTTGATCGGCTAGCGCTTTCAAACGCGGGCATGGGTTTACTAGGTAAGCAAAATCAGCGTGCTCACACAAAGGTAAGTCGTTGATTGAATCCGTATAAAAGTGAATGTCTGAGTAGTTGGTGTCTTGATTGTCTAACCACTCTTTTAAACGCGTCACTTTACCTTCACGGTAGCTTGGCACACCTGATATTTGAGAAGTAAAACGGCCTTGGTTTTCAATCAAATCAATACCGAGTGCGTTCTCGATACCAATCTTACGGCCGACCGCTTCCACTAAGAAAGTCACGCTGGCAGAGATGATCAACATATCGATATCATCATTCTCAAGCTGCGCAATCAAGGGTTTAGACTGCTGGAACTGTCTAGGCAAAATATGCTGTTCAACACACTCTTCCACCAATGCCGTCACTTGCTCTGTTGGCATATCGGCTAACGGCTGCATGGAAAACGTGAGGTAATCTTCCATGTTCAGCTTGCCTTCCGAATACAGGCCCATTAAGCGTTTATCTTCTTCAATAAAATTGGGCGCAGTGGCAATGCCCTTTTCAACCAAGAACGCATTCCAGAGCATCGCTGCATCGGCATTGATCAGCGTTTCATCCATATCAAATACATACAAAGGTTTGAACATCTTAGGCTCTCACAGGTTGAATTTCGTTAAGGTTAAACAGGAGTTCAAGTTGGCTGCCGTTTGCCAACAGTCGTTCAGAAGAACGGTTAAGTAAGTCGACGGTTAATTCACATTCATCGACGTCCACTTGATAGCGAATCACGTTACCCAAAAGCTGGTGGTTACGAATGGTGCCCGTTTTCGGCGCGGAGATATGCTCGCCATACTGTCGGCCTTGATCTTTAACGTAGATAGATTCAGGACGAATCGCCACTTTCCACTCGGTTTCAATGTTGAAAAGTTGCTTGGCTTTGTTCGCTTGCACCAGATTGTAGTGCCCCATGAACCCAGCAACAAACTCATTGGCAGGTTGAGTGTAAATCTCTTCGGGTGTCCCCGCTTGTACGATCTCACCTTTATTCATCAAGAAGATGCGGTCAGACATGATCATCGCTTCTTCCTGATCGTGGGTCACGAAGATCGTGGTCAGGTTCATCTCTTTTTGGATGTCTCGGATCTGTTGGCGTAGGTGTTTACGGATCTTCGCATCCAGCGCTGAAAGCGGTTCATCGAGCAATAGAATGCGCGGCTTGACCACCAAGGCTCTTGCCAAGGCGACACGCTGACGCTGTCCGCCCGATAGCTGATGCGGGTAGAACTTCTCTTTGCCCGTTAAGTCCACCAGCCCAATCACTTTCGCGACTTCGCGCTTAATCTCGTCAGCAGCAAGCTTTTTCATCTTAAGGCCAAACGCAATATTGCCTTCAACCGTCATGTTCGGGAACAGCGCATAAGATTGAAACACCATGCCGATGCCACGCTGTTGCGGCACTTGGTGGGTGATTTCTTCGCCGTTGACCCAGATCTCGCCACCATCAACAGGATTCAGGCCTGCCAAGCTGCGCAGTAGAGTCGATTTACCACAGCCACTTGGGCCAAGCAGCGTGATGAATTCGCCCTTCTCGATGGAAAATTCAATATCTTCAAACACCGTGTTGTCACCAAAGCTTTTGGTGAGGTTTTTCGCATTTACATAGCTCATTATTTTGTTCCCTGGCTGAAACGACTTGCCAACCAAGTCAGTAAGAAAATAAACAGGAAGTACGTCATCACTAGGGCTGACGTGAAGTGGCCGCTGGTTTGACGCATGTTGTATAGGTAGATTTGAAGTGTCTCGTAGCGTGTACCCACCAAGATGTTGGCGAACACGAACTCGCCCAATAGGAACGAGAACGACAAGAACAGTGACGCCATTAAGCCTTTCTTAAGGTTTGGCAGAATAATCAACAGGAACGCCTTGGTGGTGCTTGCACCGAGCAGGTGAGCAGCATCCATCAAGTCATGCAGGTTGATCGCTTCAAAGCTGTTGGCAATCGCGCGGTACATGAATGGCAGCGCGATGGTGAAGTAGGTACCAATCAGAATCCATGGTGTGCCAATCAGTGAGATTTCGCTGTCTGCATACAGCTGAAGCAAGCCAACCGACGACACCACAGGTGGCACAGCAAATGGCAATAAGATCAGGATATTCATCACCTTGTCGAGCTTCGGGAAATAGTAAAACACCACGAAAATCGCAGGCAGAACCAACACCACACTCAATGACAGCGCCGCCACACAGATAAACAGTGAACGACCAAAAGCCTGCAAGAAACGAGGATCGGTCAGCAGGTTGATGTACCAATCCAACGTGAAGCCATCCGGCAGGATCGTCGCGCCCCATCGAGAAGAGATCGAGTAGATAAAGGTCGCTAAGATCGGGATCATCATGATGCCGACAATCGAATAGACAACCGTTTTATGAAAGCGAGTATTGACGGTGTTCATTACTTTCTCTTCCCTGCGTAGCTTTTGCTGATCAGCCATTGGTTAATCACGGTGATGAAGGCCAGCATCGCCATCAGCATTACGGAAATTGCGGCGGCTAGGTTGGGTTCTAGGAACAAGTCACCCGATACCAAGCTCGCGATACGGATCGTAATCACGTTGTAGTTACCCGACGTTAACGCATAGACACTCGCATACGCACCAATCGCGTTAGCAATCAGGATGATGAAGGTACCGAATAAGGCTGGCGATAACACAGGCAGCGCTATTTTGGTCCAGTACTGCCAAGTTTTCGCGCCAAGTAATGCCGAAGCCGCTTGCCAGTCGTCACTCAAGGCATCGAACGCTGGGTACAGCAATAAAACCGCCAATGGGATCTGGAAATAGATGTAAATCGCCAGCAAACCCCACTTGCCGTACAAGTCAAAATCACCCAGTAAACCGTACTGCTTGAGCAACAAGGTAATCGCACCATTGGTGCCTAAGATGATGATGAAGGCGAACGACAGAGGCACGCCTGAGAAATTGCTGCTCATGTTGGTGAAAGCAATCACCGCATCGCGGATTTTAGAATCAACGCGGCGCAATGAGGAAACGAGCAGAGTCGCGATCGCTAAACCAATAAGACTCGACCAAATCGACAACCATAAACTGTTACCGAAAGCCTGTATCATGAAGGCAGAATCGAATATTTCAGAATAGTTTTCGAGAGAGAGCTCATCGTCGTCGTAGAAGCTATTGATCAGCACCCAAACCATAGGTGCCAGTTGGAACAGATAGAAAAATAGCGCGAAGGGCGCAAGCCACAAAGCGGGCTTGAAACGTTGAAACAAAGATTTAGTTTTGGGTTGAAGCGCAGAGCCATCGCTCTGTGTGATGACAGAACTGCTCATAGGGCCAACAATTCCTGAGTGTAAGGTTTATCGTGTTCAAGGTTGAGTAACTGACAGACGCTGCCGCAGATGTCGGTCTGTTTCACTAAACACTCTTGGTGTGTGAACTTATCGCCAATCACAAAAAAAGGCACTTCACGTTCTTCAGGCAGAATGCCACCGTGAGACAAGTCATTGTTCATGCCGTGGTCACTGGTGATGATCACTTGATAACCATCGTCTACCCATTGCTCAAGATAGTTTGATAGGTAGATATCCGCACCACGTGCACTATTACGGTACTGGCGAGAATCCAGCCCGTGCTTATGTCCCATGTCGTCAATGTTCATTGGGTGAATCAACAAGAAGTCCGGCTGATGAGTGACACGCAGATGCTCTGCATCCAAGAACAAGGCTTCATCTGGGTAATGATCCCAGTGGTAGAAACAGCCGTGTTGGATGTTCATGGTTTCATCGTTGGTGAAACGGTCGCGTACGGCATCAAAGGGCGCTCGGTTATACAGCTCACTCACCCAATGATACGCAGCTGCTGCCGTCACCTTGTTCTGTGACTTCGCCAAGCTAAATACCGACTCGTGATTCGACAAACGCACAATTTGGTTGTTAATGATGCCGCTCTCGACCGGGCGAACACCGGTTAAAATGCACTCATACAGTGGGCGTGACATAGATGGCAGTTCACATTGCACCGGGTAAAGCGTGGCACGCAGCTTGTTTTTTTGCGTACTCATGGATTGCGAAGTGCTCTGCTGATTTTGGGAAACGTTGTCGTTACTTTTTATCAAGTCACTGAGTTCTAGAAGGCCATTTAGGTAACCCATGCAATCACGGGCTACCTGATAATTCAGTCCATCTAGAACAACAAGGATAACCTTATTGCTCATGGTCTATTCTCTATTGCTTGTTTCTATAAGCCACCTATTTAAGGTAGCGTGTTAAGCGGAATTATTGCTGATGAATCAATACGTTTTCTTGCCATTGACGAGGCAGTTTTCGCGCTGACTTTTCCCATGCTGAGAAGTCAGTTACAGGGTGAACATTGCTGTATTGATCGTTCGAGATCAGCTTGTCTTGTACTGATTTAGGCAGTGTGATGTTGCTGCGAATTGGACGCGCATAACCTTCTGCTAGGTTGATTTGACCTTGATCGCTGAAGATATATTCACGAGCCAACTTAGCCGCGTTCGGGTTTTTTGCGTATTTGTTGATGATGGTGGTGTAACCAGAGATCACAGAACCATCTTGTGGAATGCTGACAGTAAAGCGATCATGATCGATCTTGTCGCGGTAGTTCAGTGCATTGAAATCCCACATGATTGCCACTTCCACTTCGCCTTTTTCAAGGTTTGCGATGCTTGGATCGGTGTAAGACAGACGCCCTTGTTTCGCGAGTTCACCAAAGAATTTAATCGCTGGTTTTAGGTTTGATTCGTCACCACCGTTCGCAAATGCAGCCGCTAGAATTGCGTTGTTTGCTTGTGCGGCTACACCTACATCACCGACAGTGACTTTGTAGTCGCCTTTTAAGAGGTCACTCCAAGTTTTAGGTGCATCTTTAACAAGGTTGTTGTTTGAAATGAATGAGATAGTGCCAGTGTAAGCCAACGCCCAGTGGCCATCTTTGTCCTTTGCCCAGTCAGGAATGTCATTCCAAGTGGTCGGTTTGTATGGCTGAGTCACACCTTTCTTCACTGCGACACGAGCAAAGGCAAAACCCACATCACCAATATCCGCAGTTGCGTTTCTTTTCTCTGCTTCAAATTTCGAGATCTCTTGCGCCGAGCTCATGTCAGTATCCTGATGTTTCAAACCGTAGCTTGCTTTTAGGTCTGTCCATGTGCCTTTCCAGTTTGCCCAGCTGTCTGGCATGCCCACGCTGTAAACCGCCCCCTCTTTTTGAGCAGCCTTGACCAGTGATTCAAGATTGGCGTCATTTGCCATTACAGGCGTTGAAAGTGTTGCTGTTATTCCAATTACACCCATCAATTTAAAGGTGGTACCCATCAATTTTTCAGCAGATACATTTGAACGGCTAAGCAAAGTTTTCATTGTCTCTATCCCTCTGGACTCGGTCAGTAAGTTCGCTCTGTATGCTATTGCCGAAGTGTGACCGTTTGCCGTAAGTTATTTGACAGTTAGGGTGCATTTATGTGGCAGTTATATTTCACTTATATGGCAGCAACCGGATTCGGTAGTCATCCATGTAGCCTTGGTCAGTGCCACAAGAGCCTACGAAGTAAAAGCTAACGCATACAAAAACTCCGACAAATTCTGTCGGAGTTTTTTAACGGTCGAACCTTGAAGCTATGCCAGCCATCTAGCTCATGAATCAAGCTTAAGAAACTGTCTTACCCTTGATGAATCTGGGTTAGTGAAAAACTTCTTTGGGTTGGATTGTTCAATCAATATGCCCTTCTCAAGAAACACCACCTGATCTGACACCTGACGCGCAAACTCCATCTCATGCGTCACCACCACCATGGTGTAGCCCTCTTGCGACAGTTTCTTCATCACCAATAACACTTCTTCGACCAATTCAGGATCGAGTGCTGACGTTGGCTCATCAAACAGCAACACATCCGGCTCCATCGCGAGAGCTCTGGCAATGGCGACACGTTGCTTTTGCCCACCCGATAACATGCTTGGGTAGTTCTCTAATTTGTGCGACATCCCCACCTTATCGAGTTGCTTACGAGCCATCTCTTCGGCGTCTGATTTCGCTATCTTCTTAACGTGAACGAGCGCTTCCATGACGTTTTGCAACACGGTTAGATGCGGCCACAAATTGAAGCTTTGGAAAACCATACCAAGGCGCTCTCTGAGTTTCGCCAGCTCTTTGTATTTGAGAGGTTTACCCGTTTCTGAGTTGATACCAATGCGTTCATCACCCATAAAGATCGTGCCGCGCTCTGGCTGCTCTAACCAATTCATGCAACGTAATAGTGTCGATTTCCCCGACCCAGACGAGCCGAGAATACTCACCACATCGCCTTTGTTGATGGTGAGGTTGATGTCTCGTAATACTTCGATGCCATCAAACTGTTTCGACAGGTTTTCAACCTTGATGATCGTCTCACGTTGTTCCAATTGTGGCTCGCACTCAATCACTTCCAAATTTACGCCCAAAGAAGGGTTAATCGGTGCTTCCGTTTCAATAGTCTCTGATTGTTTAAGCATGGCTAAGCCCTCTAAGTTCAACTTTGGTTTGGATTCGTTTGGTGATGGTTTCAAGTGCAATACTCACTGCCCAGTAGAGCGCGATAGCAATGATGAACGCATTCAATGGGATAAAGTACGTTGATTGAATGCTGTTGGCGGCCGCGGTAATTTCTGCGACGGTAATGATGCTGAGAAACGCGGTGTCTTTTAAGCAGATGATGAGTTGGTTAGTGATCAGAGGAACCGATTTAAACAACACATTAGGGGTAATAACTCGGGTAAAGGTTTTGAATTTAGAGAAGCCATAAGCGTGCGCAGCTTCGATGTAACCCGGCTCTAGTCCTTTACGAACCCCTCGAAAAATCTCACAAAAATAGGTACCGTGATAGAGACTTAGTGCGATGATTCCCGCAGTGGTCGCATCGAGTCGAATACCAACTTGAGGCAACCCGTAATAGAGCAGGTACGCTAAGATAAGAAACGGCAAAGTACGCATAATGCCTATCAAACTATTGATGGTGTACTTCACACCGAGTCTTGAGTTTGATGAGCAATGGTTTTCGAGGCAATACAACAAACTGATGCCAATGATGAAACTCAAGATTGAAGACGAAACAAAAAGATTAAGAGTGGTCACAAATCCCGAAGCAAACAGCTCTTTTTGTTGCCAGATAATATTCCATTCTTCCATATTTACTCCTTAAACTTACCTGCTCAATCACGCTTCACAAGCAGGTAATAGTGTTTCTGACCAAGTAGCCATGACGGCTAAATTGTTGCTGCGGTTGATACCAGAGGCATCGCTGATAACAGTAACTACGATTGATAACCGCTGTAGACACTTACGGCTGCAGATAAGTCGCTCGGTTTTCAGCCATAGCTTGCAACTTCACCAACACACCAATAATCAACATGTATATAGCACCAGCACACAGAATCGGCCCAAGTGGTTCATAAGTGACCGCAGAGATTCTATTGGTGACACGGGTTAAGTCGACAATGCCGATCACCGCGATAGCTGGGCTGCCTTTGATTAAGAACGACATCTCATTGACTAGTGCAGGTAGGCTCATGATCACCATTTGTGGGAACATGATTCTGCGGAAGTAAGTTATACGTCTCATACCAATGGCTTCAGCCGCTTCCATTTGCCCTTTTGAAAAGTTCAGAAAGGCGTTGCGCCAAATCTCCGCATTGAATGCCGATGTATTGAGTGTGAGTGCTAAAATGGCAGAAACGTGCTTATCTAAATTGATGCCAAATGATGGAAAAGAAAGGAAAATAAACAGAGCCAGTGTCACCAAAGGCGTTGCTCGTGCCCAACTGACATAGATGCCCAACATTTGATCCACAAATGGGATTTTCATCATTCTAATCAAGGCAATCATTAAGCCGATAACGACACCGAATACAATCGATACTGCCGATATCCATGCCGTCGCCCACGCCCCCTGTAGCAACTGTTCCCAAGCGTAATAATCCATAAACGACCTCTTTGATCAGCGACTTATTTCGATAGATTGTGCACAAATGACTCATGGGCTAAACCGCTTTGACCCCATTAGCATGGACACAAACAGTCGCTAACTGTTTGTGTCGGCACGTACTGATTCGCTATTGAACAGCGATCAGCTTGTGATACTGCTCGACGGAAGTAATGGCTTCTGAAGGGAGTTGGTCGAACGATTCACCGAACCACTTCTTCTGCAACTCTGCCATTTTTCCTGTTTGTTCAAGATGGCGGAAAAACTCGGTTAGGTAAGCCAAAAGCTCAGGATTATTTTTAGGAACTGGCCAGCTCACGAAACCTGGGCCAGAGACCGCTTCGCCTTTTTTGAATACCTTTGACTTCGACTTCACCACCTCGTTAACCGAAACCACACTGTTGATCACATAGTCGATACGGCCGATTGCCAAATCGGAATACGCTTCTGGATAAGATTGATACTGAACCACTTTCCCCAAAGACTTGCCTTGGGCTTCAAGCATTTCTTCCAACTCCGGCAGTCGCTCTAGCAAGGCACTACCCGCTTGTAGCCCCACCGTTTTACCATCTAAATCCGCAACAGTATTGATGTCGTCAGCATCCGCTCGGGTTAAGAAGTAGTGCTGCGCGGAAGCGATCGGTGGAGTAAAGTCGAAGGCCTTTAAACGGGCGTCGGTAATGATTGCGCCGGTTAACGCCACATCGTATTGACCTGCGGATACTGATGCGAGTAACCCAGTCCAAGGTAAGATCTCTTGTTCAATATCGAACTTCGAATATTCACGCAGTTCATCAAGCAGATCTTTATTGATCCCAGCCGGATTACCACGATCGATGTAGTTGAATGGCGAATAGTTATCCTCTGTCGCCACTTTCATAAAACCTTGCTTTTCGATAGTTGCAAGATCGGATGCTTGTGCAACACCAAAACAACCCAGTACGACGGTTGCTGCCGCTGTTGAAACCCATGCCTTCATCGTCATTCCCTGTTTCATGCGCTTTCCTTATCGAGATTATTTGCCTGCCTTTACTTTATGAACGGAATGAGCCGAAGACGTAGAGCCAATTTGGTTTTCAGGTTGGGACAGAACTATTTTTAGGTTAGAGCTGCGCATATTTCTCATTAGATACCGATCAAAAGCCAGTCCTTAAATATCAATATGAACTCTGGCTCGCTTCTTGCTCTTTTATAAAAATAGGACCGAGATTTACTGAGAATAAGGACTGTCTCTCATGGCGATAAATCACAATTGTTTCATCGAGTTTGATTCCAAAAGAAGCCTGCAAGAGCAAGTACGTAGCTATTTGGTGACGGCGATATTGAAAGGTATTTTTCCTGTGGAAAAAGCGCTTCCGTCTTGTCGCAAGCTCTCTAGCCAATTAGGGGTATCACGCAATACGGTCTCGCTGGTGTACGATAGTTTGCTCGATGATGGTTATCTCATCAGCAAACCTCGTAGTGGGTATTACCTGTCAGAAAAGTATCAAAATCCAAGCGAAGAAATGGATGCGAACTTGGATCATTTTGAATCAACAGACAACGACAATGCACCGGATTGGAGCAAGCGAGTAAAACTGCAATTGAGCCAATACCCTCGCATCGTCAAACCCTCACATTGGAGCTGCTACCAATACCCATTTATTTTTGGTCAACCCTCTATCAATGACTTTCCATTAGCGCAATGGCGGGAAGCCACAAGAAAGGTCACCTCAGATCCAAATGACCACCGCTGGCTGTGTGACAAGGTCGATAAAGACGTCGACATGCTGGTCGAACAGATACGCACAAGAGTGCTTCCTCAGCGCGGTATTCATGCCCAAAGCGATGAGATCCTCATAACCTTAGGTTCGCAGAATGCGCTCTATTTGATTTCAACCTTGCTCATGAACCATGAGAGCCGAGTCGGAGTCGAGAACCCCGGCTACAAGGAAGCGAATCACACCTTTAATCTCGCTGGCGCGCAGTTACACCCACATCAAGTGGATGAACAAGGATTGAGATTCAATGAGCACTCTTCACTGTGTGATCACTTCTATGTTACGCCGAGCCACCAAGCTCCAACGGGTGTCACCATGAGTGACGAACGTCGAGCTCAGTTACTGGAAATGGCCAAAGCCAATGATGCGGTGATTATCGAAGATGACTATGACGCTGAGTGCAACGTGGAGTGGAATCCTAAGCCCGCGCTAAAAGCCAGTGACAAGGAAGGACGTGTCATCTACATCAGCAGCTTCTCTAAACTATTAGCCCCCGGCTTGAGGTTAGGCTACATCGTGGCACCTGAAGAGTTAATCTACGACCTTAGAATACTGCGGAGATTGATGTATCGACATGCGCCAAGCCGCGTTCAGATGGAAGTCGCGCACTTTATTGAACAAGGCTACTACGACAGCTTTGTGAGGCGCTTTAGGGAGAACACGCGCCAGCGCTGGAAGCTGATCAACGATGCCGTGTTAAAATACTTACCTGACTGTAAGCGACTGGCTCAAAGCGAGCAGGCCAACTCTCTGTGGCTACAAACCCCCAGCCACATCAATAGCCAGCGTTTAGCTTCACGAGCCGCCCAAAAAGGCATATTGATTGAGACAGGCTATTCGCACTTTATGAGTAATACCGAAACGAAATCGGGCTGTGAAGCATTGTCAGAATATGATCCCAACTCCTATTTTCGACTGGGCTTTCACGCTATCGATAAAGATCTGATCGCCCCCGGCATCAAAGAGCTGTCAGAAGTGATGAAGATCTAGCATCACTAAAGCGCAGTTTGACCAGAGTGATTAAGTGGAAGAACGTAAAAAAGAGCATCAGTCGATGCTCTTTTGTCGTTTCTGAAGGTTAAGTTCGACACATTAAAAAGAACAGGGAATCCTTTACCAAAGTGCCTTGGTTACTGCGCTGGCTATCTGATTAAACAATTAAGAAGCGATTTCACACAACACTTCATCAATGATCTTGACGCCTTTTTTAATCTCGCTTGGCTGAATAACCAAAGGTGGCGCGACGTGAATGCGGTTATTCACAATGAAAGTCAACAGACCTCGCTTGGTCAATTGCGCTTTCAATTGCCCCATTTTTTCATTGCTTAAAGGTGTTTTACTTTCACGATCTTCCACTAGCTCTACTGCCCAGAACATCCCTTTACCACGTACATCACCAATTATAGGATGCAACTCTTGAAGGTTCAGCAGAAGCGGCCCTAAAACGCTGTTACCGACGTTATCAGCATGCGTGACAATGCCCTCTTGCTCCATCACATCGAGCGTTGCGACGATCGAGGCCATCGCCAAAGGGTGACCAGAATACGTTAATCCGCCCATAAAGAAATTCGACTTAAAATACTCAACGATCGGTTCACTGACCACCACACCACCAGCCGGTACATAACCCGAGTTCACCCCTTTCGCGAAAGTAATCAGATCTGGCACGACATTGAAGTGTTCAAACGCAAACCACTTACCCGTGCGACCAAAGCCGACCATCACCTCATCGAAGATCAGTTGAATGCCATGTTTGGTTGCCAGCTCACGCACGCCGACAAGGTAATCTTTGGGCGGAATGAGAAAGCCCGCTGTTCCAGGAATGGTCTCTAGAATAATCGCCGCAATCGCCGTTGGTCCTTCGCATTCAATCACTCGCTCTAAATGCTGCAGGGCACGCTCACTCTCTTCAGCTTCAGTCGCCGCGTTGAATTCGCTTCGATAGAGAAATGGATTGAAGAAGTGAACGTGCCCACGGCTATACTCGTTTGGAATTCGACGAAAGTCCCCCGTCGCAGCAATAGCAGTGCCTGTATTGCCATGATAAGAACGGTAAGCAGAGAGTACCTTGTCGCGCCCTGTGAATTGTCTCGCCATGCGAATCGCATTTTCGTTAGCGTCTGCGCCTGCATTGGTAAAGAATACCTTCTGAAACGTGCTGGGGGCTTTCGACAAAATGCGCTTGGCCGCCAAACCACGAGTAAGGTTTGCGGTCGCAGGGGCAACGGTCACCAATGAGTCAGCCTGATCTTTAATCGCTTTGATCACTTGTGGATGCTGGTGACCAATATTGGTGTTAACGAGCTGGCTACTAAAATCAAGGTACTCTTTACCTTCGTAGTCCCACATTTTGCACCCTTGCCCACCCGCAATGGCGATAGGCTCAGCCGCTTCTTGAATCGACCAAGAATGAAATACGCTCTTGTCGAGGTCGATAATATCTTGGTTCACAAGCTGTTCTGTTGATACTTCCATTTCATCGTCTCCATTAACAACACTAGATTCACAGCCGCTCGTGCTTGGCTTGTCTTCGCGAATGAAAGACGCGAAACACGACATTAAAAAGGCTGCGCTATCGGATGGAATAATCTTCATCCCAAACAGGGCGGAGCTCATAGTGTCAGTTTCAACAAAACCGTGGGCCAGTGAATCAGCCCAAACCTAGTCCCTAATCCAACCAAAGGCCTGACCCAATCCAATCGTCGATCTGGCTCTATTCAAAATTCTTAGGTGTGAATAGATTGAAAGGCAGACGAGACAAGTCTCATCAAACACTAATTAATGCAGCAGTAACTTCAAAAGCAAAGAGGAGAACAAGAGTGGAATTAGGGTTGGCAATGACATTGATTCTGTTTGCAGGAGTAGTGCGAGGCTATTCCGGGTTTGGGTTTGCGATTATCGCTGCGCTCTCCCTAAGCTTTATTGTTCCACCATTGCAAGCGGTAGCCATCGCTATCCTATTGGATTTTCTAAGCTCTTTCCCTCTGCTCAAACAAAGTAAAACCACCATCAATATGCGGCTTATTACCCCGCTGTGTATTGGTATGTTGGTTGCGGTGCCTTTCTCGCTGTATTTCATTAGCACGATATCGGAATCGGGCTTGAAGGCCTTTATCGCAATGATGTCTTTGGTCGCTGGCTCACTGATTATTTTGGACTTACGCCTCACTTGGTTACACCAACGACACGCGTTTTGGGCGGGAGCAATTTCAGGGTTTAGCATGACCACAGCCTCTTCGGGAGGGCCGCCATTAGTGACGTATTTGATGAACCTGACCATTAAAACCAGTGAGCAGAGAGCCACTGCGATTGTGTTTTTTCTTCTGAGTTCAGCGATTTCACTGATCGGCTTCATATGGATTGGCGCATTAGATCAAGGATCATTCACCACTGGCTTATGGCTATTACCAGCCGCTTTGGTTGGCAATATACTGGGTCAAAAACTGTATCTATCAGTACCAAACTTGTCTGCAAAAACAACGACCGCGCCGATTTTGATCGGCATGGCACTACTTATGTTAATTTCAAATTAGAAGGATGTATTTATGGATAAGATAGCGTTCATTACAGGGGCAACCTCTGGTTTCGGCAAAGCGGCGGCAAAACGTTTTGCAAAGGATAACTGGTCGTTAGTGTTGTCTGGTCGTCGAATCGAAAGGCTACTCGACCTAAAGGCAGAATTAACGGTGCCTGTACATGTCATTCAACTCGATGTCCGAGATGCAGATGCTGTAAAACAAGCCATTGATTCACTACCCGCTGAATTCTCATCAATTACCGCATTAGTTAATAATGCTGGCTTAGCCTTAGCACCAGAAGGTGCGCCCGATGTGGATTTAAAAGACTGGCACACAATGATCGACACCAATGTCACTGGCCTAGTCAATGTCACTCACGCGCTGCTGCCTACGTTAATTAAAAAAGGCGCAGGAAGCTCTATCATCAATGTTGGATCCATTGCCGGACAATGGCCCTACCCAGGAAGCCATGTGTATGGTGCCAGCAAAGCATTCGTAAAGCAGTTTAGTTACAACCTACGTTGCGACCTACAAGGCACTGGAGTTCGTGTCACAGACCTCTCCCCTGGCATCGCAGAAACGGAATTTACTCTAGTAAGAACCAAAGGTAACCAGACGGCTTCAGACAATCTTTACCAAGGCACCACGCCGTTGTCAGCAGAGGACATTGCCGAGCAGATGTTTTATATCGCAACCTTGCCAGATCACATCAACATAAACCGAGTCGAAGTGATGCCGACCCGTCAAGCATGGTCTGCATTCGCAATCGATAGAGACTAAGTTCAAACCGACACAAACAAAAAAGGTGGTCTTTTCAGACCACCTTTTTACCCTATATTCAATATTCTCGGATTACTCTAAACAATTTTCTGCTCATGCTCCTTGGTCGGTTCAGCCTCATCAGACAAGAACCCTGCAACGATCTCTCTCAATGTCCCCTGATTAACCGGTTTGGATAAAAACTCATCCATACCGACATCAAAGCACAGGTGCTTGTCTCTCTGCACAACGTTGGCTGTTAATGCAACGATCGGAACATGCTTTGAAGAACCCTCTTCGAGCGCTCGGATCTGCTTGGTCGCTTCAAACCCATCGAGCACTGGCATCTGACAATCCATAAAAATCATCACGTATTCGTTAGACTTAAATTTCTCAACACCAATTTTACCGTTATCGGCAATATCAACCTCAAACCCAAGCTTCTTAAGCATCATCTTGGCGACTTGTTGATTCACTCGTGAATCCTCGACGACCAACACCTTACCGCCAAATGAGGCTTTCACGGTTGCGGATTTAGGTTTTTGTTTAACTTTAACGATAGATTTGGGTGGTGGTGTCGGTTCATTGTCCTTAAACAATACTTCACCTCGATTTGGGTAGGTAAAAGTCGAGGAATCAGGCTCTCTCATGAGGACTTCAGTCAGCGTCCATTTAAGTTGGTTATCTTGATAAGGACGAGCGATATAGGCAACAAAACCCACTTGTTTAGCTCGTACTTCGTCTTGTTTTCGTGGATCTGCTGAGATCATAACCAACTTAGGACACGTTTTGCCAAAACGCTCTATCAAGCTTCTTGCTAATTGGAATCCATCAATAGACGGCATCACTTTATCAATCAGTACAAGATCATAAGGCGATGACTTAGCCACCGATTCTGAAACTAACTCTATCGCTTGGCTGGCCGTCTCGCAGCTATCAGAAACAACACCAAACAGCTGCAGTTGTGCTGATGTTATGCGCATGTTTAATGGACTGTCATCAACCAATAAAACCGAAACTTTATTAAAATCGATTGTGCTCTCATCGACATACACGCACGGTTCAAAGTCAGCAACAAAATAGAACGTGCTTCCTTTGCCCTCTACACTGTTTAGTTCGAGCTTACTGCCCATCAAGCTAACGATCTTATCGCATATTGTCAGCCCCAGCCCCGTACCGCCATAAATACGGGTGGTACTACCGTCGGCTTGTTGAAATCTATCGAACACCGATTTTTGCTTGTCTTCAGCAATACCGATTCCGCTATCCGTTACCTCAAACCTCACCCTCAGTTTTTGGTCGGGTTCTATCACACTCTCCAAATGAATCGAAAGCGTGACATGGCCATGCTCGGTGAACTTAAGCGCGTTGCCCACTAAGTTGTTAAGCACCTGTCTGAGTTGAGTGCCATCACCGATCACCATAGTGGGAATCTTAGGATCAATGGCGAGCTCAAATCTAAGCCCTTTCTGTTCTGCTTTTATTTTAAACGTTGACTCAACATCAGCCACAATGCCCATTATTTTCATCGGCTCTGATTGGAGCTCTAATCGGCCAGCTTCAATCTTCGAGTAATCAAGAATATCATTGATTAGATCGAGTAACGTAAGCGAGGAGGTATTGAGCATATCAACATACTCTTTTTGCTCTTTCGGCATCTGCATTTCAGAG
Organism: Vibrio artabrorum; assembly: GCF_024347295.1. NCBI lineage: Bacteria > Pseudomonadati > Pseudomonadota > Gammaproteobacteria > Vibrionales > Vibrionaceae > Vibrio > Vibrio artabrorum. The sequence goes on from NZ_AP025459.1 coordinate 338,422, forward strand.
AGCAAAGACGAAAGACCGATAATGCCATTCATTGGGGTACGAATTTCGTGGCTCATATTGGCAAGGAATTCACTTTTATTTCGATTAGCTACCTCAGCGATATCTTTTGCTTTTTCAAGCTCTTGGTATTGTTGACGAATGCGTTCAATCGACTGATTGTAGCTAATTTCTAGTGTCGAGATCTCATCTTTATAAGTCGAATCAATTGGTGTTAAGTGACGCGGTTTACTGTCTTCGATCTGTTGCTGATTGATCTGAGAAGATATGGTGACCAATCGCTTCACAACAAGGCGATAAACGATCGTTAAGCACACGATAGACAGCAGGAATATTTTAACCGCTTCAAAGGAGAGTAACAACAATACTCTCTCCTCAAAATCGTTGAGGATCATGCTTAAATCGGACTGCACGGTTAACTTCGCGAGGGGGTAATTTTTCCCCCCCATTTGATGTACCATTTCCCAAGACTGGGAATAAGATTGGCCTTCGGTCTTTTGACCTAACTCTAGAATTTTTTCATCAGGACTTTCTATCACCAAATAGCTCACAGAAGGAAGACGGGAAATACCTTCAGCTTGTACAAGTAACTGCTCACGGTCTTCAACCCACAAACTTGCGGTTAAGCCAGAGAGGTATCCAGCTTTAATTTGCTCAATCTGAGAGCTAATGAAAGAAACCCTATTTTGGTACTCAACATACAGCCCTAGACCGGTCACTATCACAGTGAATAAGGTGCTTATCACAACTATAGCTCCGATAAGTTGTCGCGAGAGTCCAATATAACGCTTTTCTTTTTTCACCATGTACACATTACCATTGTTGTTCCCCTAGCAAACTACTGTTACTCAACTAGTATAGTAGTAGTCATTGATTGAACAATAGGGAAAGTTATGAAACGTCGTCTTATGTTAACATTCATGGTTGTTTTTTTTTCAAACGGGTATACTTTTGCAAGCGAACCTCTTGATTACTACATTATTTCAAGCCAAGCACAGCCTTTTCAGATTGAAACTGACGGATCCTCCCACAGAGGCATCGTTACAGATATTGTGAAAGCGGTATTCGATGACAGTCAATATGAGCTCAACTACCACACTTATCCTTTTAACCGAATGATCGACAAACTTGACGCAAGAGAAAACCCTAACTGGGTAACTTACGGCAGCCCGAGTTGGGGAAACATCCAGTCTGTCAACCTGTCTGAGGAACCGATTTACAATGTAAAACACGTATTACTCAGCAGTGGAAAAAAACCATTTGAGTTTAAGACCATTGACGATTTATACGGAAAAGCAGTGGTATTACTGATTGGGTTTGAATACCCAAATTTAGAACCTTACATCAAGCAAGGCAAGCTCAACGAAATTCGAGTGAAAGATTACAGCGCGGCTTTTCGTGTCTTAAACCGAGCTCCGGGTGATACGGTTTTTGTTGAGATGGAATCAAGAGTCAAATACAACCTAAACGAGCAAAAATTAAATTTTGATGACTACCAGATGCAAGATTTTGGTTCTGTGATCAACAACTACCCTATCCACTTAGCTTTTGACCCTAAGATGGATCCTAAACTGCAAAGCTTCATCAACCAACGCCTCGCTCAAATGAAAGATGATGGCCAACTCGACGACATCGTACAGCGTTATTTGTAACACCAGCGTAACGAAGAATTGAGCAACAGATTGAACAACAAAACAGATAGCTTGGTAACGCACTTTAACTATCGTTGAGGCTTAACTATCTAGCATCTAAAAGGCCGCCCTGCTTAACTTAATACGCCATTACAGGACGGCCTTTTCAATATACCGTTAGGGCAAACATAAATATGCCCGCTATCAGAATCAACGAATCAATGCGAAGCAATCGAATGGCGTTGCTGAGAACGAAGTTGTTGGCGCACTGCCATCAGGATCTTGCCTAAATGGTTCTCGCCGGTTCCATCTCCGCCATCGCCCCAAAAGTGGTCTTTGTGTGAATGTTCTTTGATCACCGAATCGCCAGTGTTGATAAGAAACCGCGCAAACTGTGGATTCTGGCTGAACTTCTCAGCAACAATGAATTTCATAACGTCAACACGAATGTCATACCAATCTTCACGAATTTGGTCTGCATAGTCACGGCTTAAAGAGAAGGCCTCGGCAGGTGTACTGGCTTCAAAAATAGTATTGCGCAACGCTTCCGAGGTAAATTTCATCGCTTGGTAATAATGTTCGCTGGTTGCCCAAATTTGACCATCAATCTCAATTGGACAAGCTGCAAAATTGGAAAGGTATCCATTTGGGTCTTCCGGTTCATAAAACAACACTTCTGTGGCTTGAGTCACTGCATTAGACATAGCTTTATCCTCACCAACGATATTCAATATTTCACTTCAACTTTAAAATTAGTGGTGTTGTATTTTACTGTCAAACAACTTGGTTCAAGAGTCAGTTATCGAGCCGTTTTTAGTTGTTCAACACAATTTGTAAAGGGAGAGGGTGGATATCTAACAGGGGGTATAAGCGTTGTTTTTACTGAGGGGATGTATGTGCAAAAAATGAAAAAAATGAAAAAAATGAAAAAAACAATATAAATCAAAGGGTGGCATTGAACCACCCCCTTAAAACCATCAGAGATATTAGTGAATAAGACCGAGCTCCCTCGCTTCTTCAAGACTAAAACCACTTTCTCTTATTTCTCTCAACGCCTCAATACGACGACGAGCTTCAGCTGACTTCATTTTCTTCTCTGGTTTGAAAGAGACTTCTTCTTCAGCATCCCACTTATTGGCAATGTTTGTCATTTCATCATGGTTGATAGAATTAATGGACATATTTTCCTCCGAAAGCACCATGTCATGGACAGGTAATCTGTAGCAAATGCTATTTCGCTTGTTAAGCAGTTCTGCACTGAAATGTGATGATTCCGACGCTTCATAAAGCTAATTAACAAACGGCTCATTTAAACTTTGCCAAAGCCATTTTCTGCAATTACATTAAAAGAATTACCCGTAAGAAATATGACTTGATCTAACTCTCATTTTCCCCATTGTCATTTCTCTATTTCCTTTGAAACTTCGCCGAAATAACCCAATCTCGATGGCTAGGCATCGCGTTCTCTTTCACGCCCATCAGCCCAGCAAAATAAAACTATTGTCTCGTAAATCTTATTGCCTCCCTTATTCTTTGGTTTGGCGAACTCATAAAAAATGAGCCAAACTACTTAGCAAGCATAGAGTGCATGCAGTAATGAAATACAATATGAAGCCAAATGCTTTTCAGACAATCATTTTGTTAAAAATGGGAGAATAGTATATGAGTGAATTAGACACTTGGTTAGAGCGTGTCAGCGATTGGTACAAACACCGAAAGCATGATCAAGTGACGCAGTTAGAGCCGTTGATCTTAACACCTCCAGATACGCTCTGGGGGCCTTTGATCAGTGATAAACAAAGCAAAGGCATTGCATCTTGGTTAGATGGGTGCCTGAGAATATTTACCTTCTATCGATATCGACACGCGAAATGGGAAGGAACGAACTTATACTTGAATTCATCACCGAATAGTCTTAGCGCTGTTGACCCCCACAATCAAGAAAAAGCCTATCAATATCTCATGTTCGCTTACGGGAAACTTCAGGCCGTCACATGTAACCCCAAAGCCGAACCAGCCTTACAAGAGTGGTGCATACAGCGAATACAACACTTATGTGTGCTAGCTTTAGAGTTTGCCAACCAGCAACCAGAACCACGTTGGCAAGAGGAATCGAAACAATTGATCGAATCGCACGTTCGCTTTATGGCAAATCAACATCAAAGCGACGATCATTGCCCAATTGAACACCAACTTCACTGATCAATCCTTTCGATCAAATCAAAACTCAATAAAGCGACTGAGATCAAAAGCCGTATTTATCCTTGATCATGCTTCGTTCAGGAATAACACAAGCTATTGAATTAACGAAATATTATAAATTTCAGGCAAAAAAAAGCGAGTCCCTAAGGAACTCGCGAAAATCTATTCAGTATGATGTAACAAAAATATGAGCCAATTTATTAATCACAAGAAAGGACAAAAGTTGTCTATTCGTGATAAATCATAGTCAACAAGGTGCGTGTTATTGTCATCAATTTGTCAGCATTAGGTGCGATTTTTATCAACTCGTAATAATCATAAAACTATCATTTATATAGATAAAAACAGATTTTAATTAATGCCCAATCGCCATCTCATCAAGCGCAATAAACACATTTTCATCTAAGTGCCCCTCATGAACTTGCTTGCACACTTTGCGACGGACCGCTAAACCAGAGATCAAACGTTCAATAGACAAATGTCGGTTACTGTCACGGTTGTTGTAAAGCTCAATCAACTTACTCAACGTTTCGTATGGAACCACATTCTCTCCAACTCTCAACCAATCAAGCTTCTCAATGAGCTCTGAGCACTCTTCTTTGATTGAGGCATGTGAATGCCCGGTCATTGCTGATAAAGCGGTTATACTGCGTTCTAGAGCCTCTGCAGAGGTATATCGAGAGAGAGTTATCATAATCTCGTCAGCATTAATCTCAACAGAGTGCTTACGTTGCTTTACTCGACGCCCTAATTTGCCTCTTGGCGACGGTGTCTTGCGTTGAATGGGTTCAAATTCACCATCAATAATTTCAGACAGCTCTTCTAACTTCTGCTTAGACACCATCTCGTTACGAAGTGGATTCGGTAACGTAGGGGCCATATTCCGTTTACCCGCGTTAGTGGTACGGGCTCTTGAGTACCGCAGTACCTCTTCAACATTACACTTAATATCCACTTGATAATCAATAATTTTCCCCTTTTCTATCAACGACATAATCGTTAAGTGGTAACCCCACAAGTTAACCAAGAAGGTATCGTCTTGCTCACCGACTTCACCCAATTTTCTGAGTTCTCGGACCAGATCCATTGAGAAACGGCGCCAATCAATATTACGAGCCAATTTTTGATTCAGCTCACTCAGTAACATACTGTCTGTATGACGACGTGCCATGCGGCTTCTGAAGTAAGAATACATTTGGAAAACCAAGGTGTGCTGCTTCAGAATTTCCGGTGGGAATAAGAAGAAATAGTCGCGTGTTAGTAGCTCTTCATAGAACGAAGGTTCCCAAACAAGAATGTATAGGTTTGGTTTAATACGAATTTCGCCGTCAGAGCCCTCTGTAGGCGCTTCTTCCGATGCGGTAATGGTTCTAGCTAAGAATCGGAAACGGTCACTCTTAAAGCCTTCTGGCATGTTCTCACTTAACCAACGGCCAGTCAGCTCATGCAGTTGGAAATCTGTATATTCAATACGATCAATACTGTCACGAATCGAGTCACGAGCTGGGCCACTGTCTTTCTTGCCACGTAAAGACAAAATATCAGTGATGTAGAGTGGTGTTTTGTTCGGAGTGTGCTTAGCGTCTAGGTGGTAATCATCTTGATGATGATCATGATACTGAACCGTTAAGGTAAATAACGCGAATAACGTCATCAGATCATCAACCGTCATAATATTTTTAGATGATCGCGTCTCGATCACTGCGCGAGTACCGGAGATCGAAACCATCGATTTCTGGTAACTCTTACGCGTTCTAGGGGGGGCCAACGCTTGATCAATGATTCCAGCCCAATTGGTTGGCGAAACAATAAATTGATCCGCTTCATCTTTCATTGTGGGGGGAGTATTAAGCCCATGTTCATTCAGTAGCCGTTTATTTACTTTGGTTTGAGCGAGGGCTTTAGAGCGCTTTTGTTTTTCATTTTGCTTGACACTTTCGGTAACTAAGCTGGTAGCACCCAGTACTGATATTAACTGATTAGGGTTAACAAAACGATGCAACATGGTTTTTCCAGCAAGCCCCTCTTCAAAACGAACTGGAACTTGCTTGAAAAGACCAATACTGACCGCGGCTCTGAGCCTTTGTTGTAGGGCAGCCCGAGTAACTTGACCATCGGTAGATTCGATGATCTCTGTGGTTGAAACGTAGCCGTCTTTGCTACTAAACCCACGCAGTGAAATTAAGTTAAGTAGTTCAACGATGCTTTTGGTGACGCCTTTGAAGTGTTGATATTGTTCAATCCATTCAACTGCGGTTTCAGATACCTCAAATAAATGACCATCTTTGTGGCTTCGTGCCTTAATTAACAATTTATCTTCTGGTTTCATTTTAGATCCGTATCACACTAACCGTAATTTCACTATAGTTCCTGAATGATAAAGAAAGAATGATCATAAATAAAGAGAATTTATTATCTTTTAAATAACTGATCTTTTTGATTAATATGATCTTAAATGATTAAGTGATCTAATGATCTGGCTGAAATTTTCTGTTTAAGCGGTTGAATTTTAAGAATTAAAATAATTACCGTGTGAAAGAATGATCATAGCCAGCTCGCAACGATGATCATTATACGAAAGAAAGCATGATCATAAAATGTCAGAACAATGATCATTAAGTCATTGTAAGCATGATCATTATTGATTCGAAAGCATGATCATTATTCTTGTACAGCTTATCCACAGTCCAACATTTGTCATGGTTTTCTTTATGAACCCTAAGTCATTAATGGCGGTATTTCGGGGCGTAAATTTTAACGGAACGATGATCAAGAAGCGGCTCTTTTTGTTGTACTCCCCCTTTTCTGCACAATATTTAGTCCGTACTCAGCGTCAACGAGTTGTTTTGATGTATGGATGGCTGAAGCGTATTGCTTTGGAAGCATGATCATAGAATCGTTATGTTTGACTGTTCTCTGTCTGTGTCGATTGAATTATCAATCAATCAAGCCTTGTTATTGTTAAATCCCCATTCCAAAAGCATTTGCCCGTAATTTAGCACTTAAATTACATGCTTCCGTTGTTCTATTTACTTGATCATTTTTCCGTATATTGATCATTTCGATTTAGCACTTATTATGATCAATACGGTTAAAATTATCCCTTGATCATGCTTCGTGATATCACATTATTATTATTTTGTCAGTGTGGTATATCTTGATCATTCTTCCGAATAAAGGTTAACACGGTTTGTCTGATGGTTATTTTTACGGCACGGATATTTTGTTTCGCCTCCCCTTCTCGTCATTTTCTGTTCGTAACTGATGAAAGGGGTGCCTATTTCAACTGAAAATTACATGAACCGTAATCTATGGTTGTATTTCAATCGTTCCGAGTTTTTTGATTAATCTATTTACATTGTAAATTCGTGACAATGTAACACTTTAAATGTGAGGTAGAAATGACACGGGTTAGAGGTGAAAAAATACCGTTTTTTTGTGCTCCTCTAACACGTCATATCATTAAATTGTAATAATAGAGTCTATTTTATGTGATTTAACTCATAAATGAATGTTCATGTTTTTGTTGATTTTGGTGTTAATCGCTGTACAATTTGTTCTTAGTTAATCATTACGGGAACTGGCAATGAAAAGAGAACAAACGATTGATAAGCTCTATCAGTTAGCCGAACAAACTCAACAAGTTCAGGCTGACCGCATTGAGATTATTTTGGAAGAGCGAAGTGATGAACATTTCCCTCCAATGTCTAAAGCGATGATGGAGACTCGTTCGGGGTTAACTCGTCGAAAATTGGATGAAGCGATCACTAAGCTTGAGGCGGATGGTCATCAATTTACAAAAAACAATGCCAATCATTACTCTATTTCATTGACTGAAGCGCACATGTTGATGGATGCGGCAGAAGTCCCTAAGTTTCATCAACGTAAGCAGCATACTGACAATAAACCATGGGTTATCAACGTACAGAACCAAAAGGGTGGTACGGGTAAATCAATGACAGCTGTCCATTTGGCGGCTTGCTTGTCCCTCAATTTGGACAAGCGTTACCGTATCTGTCTGATTGATTTGGATCCTCAAGGTTCTTTACGTCTGTTTTTAAACCCGCAAATTAGTGGTGCAGAGCACGATAATATCTATTCTGCGGTCGATATCATGCTGGACAACGTGCCTGAAGGCCAAGACGTTGACCTAGAGTTTCTCCGCAGGAATGTACTGCTTCCTACTCAGTATCCAAACTTAAAAACGATTTCGGCCTTTCCTGAAGATGCGATGTTTAACGCTGAAGCATGGCAAAGCCTAGCGCAAGATCAGTCACTAGATATCGTTCGTCTTTTAAAAGAAAAGCTTATCGATAAAATTGCTGATGATTTTGACGTCATTATGATTGATACTGGCCCGCATGTTGATCCACTCGTATGGAACGCAATGTACGCGTCGAACGCACTTCTGATTCCATGTGCAGCAAAGCGTTTGGATTGGGCTTCAACGGTGAACTTCTTCCAACACTTGCCAACTGTGTACGAAATGTTTCCTGACGATTGGAAAGGGCTAGAGTTTGTTCGTTTGATGCCAACGATGTTTGAAGACGACAACAAGAAGCAGGTATCAGTTTTAACTGAGATGAACTATCTGTTGAATGACCAAGTCATGATGGCAACCATTCCTAGAAGTCGAGCTTTTGAAACGTGCGCCGATACTTACAGCACGGTTTTCGACCTGACGGTCAGCGACTTTGAAGGGGGGAAGAAAACTCTGGCTGTCGCCCAAGACGCCGTACAAAAAAGTGCTCTAGAACTAGAGCGTGTATTACATAGCAACTGGCCTTCACTTAATCAGGGATAATATCAATGGCAATTAAAACATCTGACTTAAATGCAAAGCTATTTGGTAAAGCAAATAAACGTCGCGTAGCAACGCCACAAGAAGCGCAGACAGCGGCAAAAGAGCAGGCTCAGGTGATCGAGCTTTCTGTCGCTGGCGAGGACTTGGTTTCTTTTGAATTAGTTCGAATCCCAGCGGCTGAAGTTGCTTCTCGAACCGTGGTTTTTGAAGAGAATGCTCGTGAGCAATCTTTCTTAAATGAACATGCGCTTTCTGACGTTCTGACTACGTTAAAAGAGCGTGGGCAGCAGTATCCAGCGGTTGGTCGTAAGAACAAAGACGGCAAGATTGAAGTGCTTGATGGTAGCCGTCGTCGTATGTCATGTATTTTGGCTGACCAAGAGTTCCTTATCTATGTCGCTGAAAACATTAACGGTGAACACGCAAAATTCCTATCTGATGTTGCTAATGCTCATAAACCGCTTTCTCTTTACGAGAAAGGTCGGGAGATGCAAGCCAAATTGGATAAAGGGGAAGCTGATGATCAAAAAGCACTGGCGAAAATGTTCCAGTGTAGCGAAGCTTTGGTGAGTGGCGCATTAAAAGCGGCGGCTTTGCCACTTGAGTTATTGCAAGCTTACCCTAATGTGAGCGATCTTGGCCGCCCTACGATTGTAAAGTTGCATAAGCAATTTAGTGGGTTAACTCACGAGCAACAACAAACACTGCTGACTAAATGTGATGCTTCTGAAGGTTTTGTCTGGCAGCGTAGTGAAGCACAAGGTGTAACGCGTTTAACGAAAGACGTAACAGAAACATTGGAAGGTTGGATTCTTGAATTGGCCCCAGTACCCGCCAAGAAAGCTTCTCCAAAAGTTGACCTTATCAAAGGCCGTGCCTCTTATAGCCGCAAAGGTTCAAACTTAGCGCTGAATTTAAAGAAAGTGGATGATTCCACTATGGAAGAAATCCTAGCTTTCATACAATCAAAGCTCGATTAAGTCGACCATATTTCTCGATTACTCTAAAGCCGCTCTATGCGGCTTTTTATTTGGCTGTGATAAACTGTGTTTAGATCAATCTGGACACTAACTATGACAAACCCAACTAATACTTTTCTACATTCCCTTTCTGTTATTGCTCAACATAATGAACACCGTTACGGAGTGGTCTTTGATGGCGATGTTGATTGGCAAAATTCTGCAGTTGTTGCCTTCCTTCAAGAGTTACACACGACAAACATCTTCCAGATTGGCGGTACTCCGTTTGAAGGCGTTATTTATGCCCCAGTAAAAAAAGGCCAACAACTTCTTGGCCGAGAGTGCCAAGTTCTTGTGTGTGATTTTAGAGTGCAATTTGATGCGAATGGTTTTAGTGCCGCGCTCGGTTCGTTAGTCGGTGGTGGGTTGTTGTTGGTGTTGCCGCCAAAAGTTGATGACTCTACAGATAGCGAGAGCTTTGGACAACGTTGGTTAAAGTTCCATTTCGATAAACTGATCTCTGTTTCACAACACAATGAAGCAGGCGATGTCGCTCTTGCGACTCATGCTCTTCCTCAGAAGCAAAACGTCAACAACGGATTGGATAAATTTGCACAGCAAAGTACGGCTGTTGAGTTAGTTAAAAAAGTGGTGTCTGGACATCGCAAACGTCCTTTGATTCTCACCGCGGACAGAGGGCGTGGAAAAAGTTCGGCATTGGGTATTGCGGCAGCACAGCTTTTGGTTGAACGGACCGGTTTTAACATTATTGTTAGCGCGCCTTCTGTGAAAGCGGTAGAGCCGGTATTTTCTCATGCACGCCAAGGATTAGGAGTTTGTGACGTGGTTGACGCGACTCACATTCGTCATCAAGGTGGAAGTTTAAGATTCGTCGCACCGGATGACATACTTAAATCTAAGCCTGATTGTGACTTGCTATTGGTTGATGAAGCCGCTGCGATTCCCATTCCAATGCTTAAATCCATGGTCAGTCTTTATCATCGTATGGTTTTTTCAACCACAGTGCACGGTTATGAGGGAAGTGGGCGAGGGTTTGCTATCAAGTTTGAGTCTTGGCTTTCTAAGCATCGTCCCGGCTGGAAAGGCTTTAAGCTCGAACAACCGATTCGTTGGAATAACAACGACCCACTAGAAGGTTGGTTGTTTGACTGCTTCCTGCTTGGTCGTCACGCATCGCTCAGTGACTCCACGACTCATCAGTTAGATGACTTTTCTGATCAGACAATCAACCAATTAAACTTAGTCGAGTTATCAAAAGCAGAATGCTTAGCGAACCCTGAGACGCTACAGCAATGTTTTTCTCTTCTTGTTGATGCACATTATCAGACGTCGCCAAACGACTTAATGCAATTCCTCAACAATCCAGCAATCCATATGTACGCGGTTTGGCAACAAGATCTGTGTTTAGGGTGCATGTTGGTGACAGAGGAAGGGGGCTTGGATAGTGCGTTGATTACTCAGATTCAACTTGGAAAACGCCGGCCTCAAGGTCATCTGGCTCCTGTTTTGTTGGCCAATCAACTGGGTTGTACTGAAGCTGCGACCAGTCGTTGCCTCCGAGTTATGCGCATCGCTGTTTCAACGCGTCATCAAGGTTTTGGAATCGGTCGTTGGATGTTGGCTCAGCTATCACGACAAATTACCCAAGTGGATTATCTGGCGACTAGCTTTGGCGCGTCCAGTGAACTGATTTCTTTTTGGCGTGGAAGTGAATTCGAAGCTGTGCACATCGGCCACCAGCGGGATCAGGCAAGTGGTTGTCACTCGGTTTTGATGGTTAAAGCGCTTAATTCAAGCTCTCAATGTTGGATTAAACAGATTCTGCATCACTTTGAGTGTAACTACTGTTTTCTTGTTTCTGGTTCTTTATTTTCACTTGAAACGGACATGGTACGCGCGCTGTTACCTAAGAGTGCAGAACCTTTGAATGATAGGGAGGTCCAATTAATGAGAAATTATGTCGACGGTGGGAATAGTTACGACAGTATCAGTTTCAGTGTCCTTAAATTAATCTTGTTCTCTCACCGTGGCCGTGCGGGCTTGCAAGGTACAGTGTCCAAAGCCTTTCGTTTTACTCTTTCCGATCTACTGATTGCGAAAGTGGTTCAACAAAAACCGTGGGCGACCTGTGTTGTACAATTTAATTTTGCTGGACGAAAGCAAGCAGAACTTCAGTTTCGAAAAGATGTTGATGCTTTATTGTCAAATTTACACTGTAAATAGGGCGATCTGTTTTCCTATTAGATTTACAGTGTAAATTAGAACCTTGAATTTACACTGTAAACTGCTCGTCTTTGTCGATGTTTACACACCTACTATTACCCTCTCATTCATACCCGTTACCGTTTCCTTTTTTCTTGTCGTTATGTCTACGTGTCTGAACCGCTTTATTTTGTTCCAAAAATAGCAAAAGAGTGTCGCTCTGTATTTATCAAAGCAGAAGCGAAACTAAAAGAGCAAATTCTTATTTATGAGTCATCTTTGCAGGATCGAAAGTAAGTGATGAGACGCTGATTATTTAAATGTGATGATTCTAAGGTCACAACGAATTATATAGACTAAATAACAACTGAGTCATTAGGGATACTCAATTCGAATGTGGGATAACATCGTTACGTTGTCAGAAGACAAACAACAAGTGGTAGCTCGTTTACCGTCAGGGACAGTAGCTGACGCAAGTTTTGATCATAGGCTACTATCCGTTGCTCTGGATACATTAGGTGTATCTGACTATTTTCTTTTTGAAGAAGAGGTGTTGCGTTTTGTGACTCTCGCAAAAGAAGGTAAAGGTGAAGCGTATGAAGGCATTCTCATTGCTGAAGTCCGTGATGCCAGTGTTGTTGTTGAACTGTCTGCTGATGAAATGTTGGCTACTATAGTGGTCACAGGACCGTATAGTGGCAAAGTATTAAGAGGCAGCGATATCATTTACTGCTTGGCGCAGGCTTACATAACAAAAGGTATTAATAAGCTAGCGCTCAGGAAAGTACTTATGATGAGTACTAAACTTAAGCCGGGAGAAATATTTACCCAGCCAGTGGCGAAAGGTACTCTGCCTGTAAGAGGGCAAGACGCCAAGTTTCAAGCTTTGGTCGAAGACATTACTCGCCAAGTATTGAAGCCGCGTAATAAAGACGCGGGAAAAATTGATATGCGAGATTTAGGCGAAACCATTACCGTTGGAATCAATGAACCGTTAATGAAGCGTATCCCCGCAACCAAAGGGACTGCTGGGTTTACTGTCCGAGGTCGGATTATCCCTCCCATTCCAGGTAAAGACTGTTTAATTAAACCTGGAAAGGGTACCTATATTTCTCCTGACGATCCTAATCTTCTGCTAGCGGCGAGTCCTGGATTACCGATAATTAAAGAACGCAGTATCGAAGTAGACGACGCCTTGTGCGTGAGCAATGTTGATGTCTCGACTGGGCACATTAAATTCAAAGGTAATGTGTTTGTGTCTGGAAACATTGAACCGGGTATGATTGTTAAAGCGACGGGAGGCGTGACGGTTGGCGGTTTTATTGAATCTGCAGAGGTTCAAGCACAAGCTGATATCAAAGTTGCAAAAGGAATTATTGGTCACACGACAAAAGAGGGTGACCCCAAAAGTTGCAAGGTAATCAGTAAAGGTTCTATAACCGCAAGCTATGCTCAGAATGCTGAGTTACAAGCGGCCAATGATATTCGACTCGGTGTACACAGTATGAGTAATGATATTCGTTGTGGTAATAACTTAACCGTCATGGATACCATGAAGAAACACGGTACGCTCAGTGGGGGCGAAGCTAAAGTGGGGGGGAAAGTAGAATGTGTCTTTTTAGGTGTAGAAGGCGATACTGCGACTAAAATTCATAGTTTTGCACGTTACGATGGCTACCGACAAAAGATAGCTGAGTTGAAAGAGAGTTATAAACACGCGCAAGAGCAAACCATGAGCGTGATCCGTAAAGAGTTAGAGTTTAAGAGGCGTCCGAAATCAGAGAGAAGCGAAGAGCAAGCCTTGGCGATTCAACAAAAGCGGGAACAAAATGATCAAGCGATCGAAAAAAACAAGTCGCAATTAGATAGGCTCGAAGCAGAGTTCGAAACCCACCTTGCTGAATGCACTGTCGAAGTACACGAAAAGGTGTATACCCGAGTCACGATTCAATTTGGTGATGAGACGGTGACAACGAAGCGAACTCATGGTGGGAGTATATTCTCATTCAATCAATATGAAATATTATGTTCATCTAAGATGAAACAAGAAGATCTTGCCCTATAATCAAACGGATTTTAATTGATAGAATTATTAAGTTTACGGATTGATTGAAGATAAAAGAAGGGGAGCACACTGGCTCCCCTCTCTATTTCTTAACGGCATTATCACGCTATCATTTACTAACTAACGGCTTTGACTTTGCCTTGTTTAAGGTCTGACAGAACGTGCGTTTTCGGGCCATCGGCAATAATGCTACCTTTCTCCATCACAATGACTCTGTCTACAATGTCTAACATCGATGTTTTGTGTGTAATTAGAATCAAAGTCTCACTGGGTAGCAATTGGTTAAGTTGGTGCTTGATGTGCATCTCTGAGCGGTTATCCATGGCACTGGTCGGTTCATCCATCAATAATACTGGTGGGCGACCTAGGAAGGCTCGAGCAATCGCAACGGACTGACGTTGACCACCCGACAGTAAAGCGCCACCTTCGCCCACCTGGCGTTCTAAGCCTGCTGGATCTTGTTGAGTAAAAGCGGTCACGCCTGCACGGTTAGCGGCGTCCATTACATCGCGATCATCGACCAATGGGCGACCTAAGGTAATGTTGTCTCTTACCGAGCCGTAGAACAGGTTACTGTCTTGCGGTACACAGCCTATATTGCGTCGTACGTCGACATGGTGCAATTGTTCCATATCGGTACCATCAATCCGTACGTGGCCCTCTGTCGGCTTGTACAGGCCCATAATCAGACGTTCTAACGTGGTTTTACCTGAACCAATACGACCGATAATGGCCACTTTCTCACCCGGAGCAATATTGAGAGTGAGATCTCGTATTGAGGCGATAGGAGAGTCTGGGTAGTGGAACGTTACTTTGTCCAATGCGATATGACCTTGAATAATCGAGCGGTGTATATAGCGCTTACCTTCTTCTTGTTCATCTGGCATCGACATGACTTGCTCAATCAAAGTCATTGATGACTTTGCTTGGTTGTAACGCGTCGAAAGCAAAGAGAGTTGAACCAGAGGACCAATCGCACGGCCACTCAGCATAGTTGCAGCAATCAAGCCTCCCATCGTCAGCTCGCCTTGTGCAATTAAATACACACCAAAAATGATCATACCGACGTTGGTACTTTGCTGAACAAAACCTGCGGTGTTTTGGATGCTGTCTGTGATGCGGCGGCTTTTAATGTTCCAATTTGCCATGTGAGCAACCGCTTCTTCCCAACGGAATTGGAACTGACTTTGCGCGCTAAAAAGTTTAACGGTTTCTAAGCCGGCGAGACTCTCGATCAAGTTCGCGTATTTCTGAGAAGCAAGACGTGAACCTTCTTCTATAGTTCGACGCAGTGGACCTTGGATTAACAACGCATAGATGATCAGAATGACCACACCGACGACAGGCACAAAGACTAGATTTCCGGCCATTAACCAAATTAGAACAAGGAACATCAGTGCGAAAGGTAAGTCGATCAACGAGCCAATGGTTGCAGAAGTAAAGAATTCACGGATTGATTCGAACTCTTGCAAGTTTTTTGCAAATGCTCCGACAGAAGCGGGCTTTGCCTCCATACGAATCCCCAAAACTTTACTGAACAACTTTGAGGAGATGAGAATATCGGATTTCTTGCCTGCGACATCGATAAAGTAGCTGCGCATTAACTTCAATAGGAGATCGAAAAGGAACACGACAAAAATACCACTCGCTAATACCCACAGGGTTTCAAACGCGAGGTTAGGCACTACTTTGTCGTATACCAAGCGTGTGAACATGGGGGCGGCAATCGCGAAGATATTGATAAGAATGGAGGCAATCAAAACATCTCGGTAGATGTTTTTCGATTCCCAAATCGTACTCCAAAACCAATGTCCTTTACGGGTTTTTAGAACCTCGGGTGAACGTTCATCATAGCGGAACTGTTTTTTTACCAAGAAGTAGCGACCAAGGAATTGTTCTTTCAGCTCTTCGACAGGAATGATGATTGGCACCATTCCGCTTTCTGCTGTAATGATTTCGGCTTCTTGCTTTTCTAAATCGATACTGTTGAGAACGCAAGCCTCGCCCTGTTTAAGCAGTAAAACCGCAGGCAGAATGAGATGCGGGATCTTGTCTAAGTCGGATCGGTTTTCTTTCGCCACTAATCCCGCGCGCTCAGCGGAACGTGGGAATAAGAAAGGGGTTAGCTTTCCATCGGATAGTGGTAGCCCATTGATCAATGCTTCGGGCGAGTTAGCTAATCCGTAATACCGGCTAACGTAGATCAGTGAGTTCAATAGTGGATCTTGCATTCGATATAACCCTTACAACTATTTATCAACAATGAAGCCTTGGAACACTTCTACGTAGTTATCAGACAAGATATCCAGTTGAGTCTGCGTTTCTATTCGAGACGCAATTGTGATTACGCCTAGGTTATGAGCGGTTCTAGAGATTGACGTTAAGGTGAATTTCTGTTTTTCGTCATCAAGATTATGGGTGAATAAGTAATCGAGCTTGACATAACTTGGACGGTATTCGTTGATGTAATCCAGCGATTGGAAATTACGCCCGTAGTTATCGACACCAAATACCGCATTGGCATTGCGAATGGTATTACACAATAGTGCGGTGTAATGTGGAACGTTGATGAAACAATTTTCCGGGATTTCAAAATGCAAAAGGTGAGCGATGGTGGTATTTTGCTCCAAGGTTCGACCTATCCAGCGGATGAAACTGGGCTGAGAAATACTGCTTGGTGATATGTTAATGGCAATAGGACTGGTTACATCTTTTGTATTGAGCTTTTCAATCATCTTCTCGATAACGTATTGGTCGAGAATATGGCTTATTTCGAGTTGCTCTAGTGCGTACAGGTATTGATTGGCACCGTAACGCACGCCATCTTTTTCAATCGCAGAGAACACCTCTTGGTGGTAGGTTTTACCAAAGGCATTGTTTGCAGCTTGAAGACGGAAGGTGATTAGGTCGTTAATGATCGCTTCTTCCACCAACATACGCCATTGCTGTTTACCCATCACTGCACCATGATCGTCGGCTGTTACGTAGCCATAAGTCAGTTCATGATTTGCCTTAGCACTTGACAGTGCATTATCCACCAGCGACATGATTTCAGTACTGGTTTTACGCTTGCTGCTGTATGTCACACCAAGCGCAATATGTGGATTGGCAGTGCCTGTTGGGTCTGAACCTAGGCTTTGGATACAGTTTACGATGCTGCTCGCGACAAGTTTCAGTTCGCTCTCATCAACGTTTGGCATGATGAAACCGAACTCATCACTAGAAATACGGGCGATGGTGATGTCTGGTGATAAAATCGAAGCCTGTAATTGTTCTGCCAGTTGGTGCACTAAAGCATCCCCTTCTTGGTAACCTTTTTCATCGTACTCTTCACTAATGAATTGTGCTTGCAGTACTGCCAGCCCGCCGACACTCGACTCTTCCAACCATTGGTTAAGTTGCGACATGTAGTAAGCTCGGTTACCAAGTTGAGATACAGGGTCAATATAGGCACGTTCACGAAGTCGTTGAGCTTCTTGGGCTTGGTTTTTAAAAGCCAGTTCGACCTGAGTCGACATATGGTTTATGCCGTCGACCACCAAAATTAGGTCTTTTGTTTTCGGGCGAATTAAAGGGTCGCCAAATTGATTCTTGGCTATTTGATCCATTTTGTTGATGATCAATGATAATGGATGCAATGCTTTTTTGAGAATCCATGAAATGGAAATCATACCCAGTAAGAAAATCACTGTGAATACGGTCAACAAGTGTGTAAATGCTTGCCAAAGTTGATCATAAGCAGGGCCGGTATGGCTTACGATCTCGACTTCGGCTAACTGCATCCAGCCGCTGGTAATCACACGTCGGTCATGAATGGGTTCAAACAGGTTAAGGTTGGTAAACCATTGTGGTACGCCTGTTGGTTTAACTGGGTATGAGCGCTGGATATCATCACTGCCGTCTAGAAAAACTAAACGTACGATGGAGTAGGAACTGCCATCAAACAGAGCGTTAATCACAGATTCTACGGCCACCTTGTCCTTTTCTTCTAGATAAGGGGCGAGGGCTAGCCCTACCGTATTAATGGTATTATTCACTTCAGAACGTTGCTGCTCTTCTAGGTAGCCACGGGTGGTATTGAATTCGATCATAAAAACTGACGTCATCAGCAATATGAACACCGCAACCATCCCAAACACCAGTTGTTTATATAAAGTCATTGTACCTACTCATCGTAATTGATAATGGGTTTGTTTAATTTTAGAGCGCGCTCACGAGAACGTAAGTCGTTCCATAAGCTCAACCTTGACGATTTCCCAGCAAGCTTACCGCTGCCTGCTGCCGACTTAATCAGCCAAAGATTCTTACCATTGAAACTGTATATTGGTCGTAGATCTCTGCGTTTGGACCCTCGTTTTATTTCAGGGTTTAAATTGTCCAAAATAAGTGGTTCTGCACTGGGGGTTGAGTAGTAAGCCAACACCATATGGAATTGGTTTAACTCAAGCGCTTTGACGTACACCAATCGTAATTTTTTGTCGGGCACACCCAGCTCAAGTAAAGAGAAGTACTTTGCGATAGTGAAATCTTCACAATCACCGGCGTTACTACCTAAAAACTCCAGCGGTGTGGCCCAGTAGTCGTTTTTTCCCCAAAGTATGCTGTCGTCGACAAAGTACATTTGGTTGAAGAATCGATTAACAGATTCGAGCTTCTCTGCTTCACTTAATTTATCGTAGTGCGTCATATTTAAGCGCCATGTGGCGACTCGTTTTCCTGCTCTTTCACCATAAGCTGCTGAGACCGCATCAATCCATCTTTGATCGCTCTTATTGAGTGCCACAGAAGTAAAAGAGGTCAGGACTAACAACAGTAGAGAAAACGACGGTTTCATGATTTTTGCTCTGATCTGTTTGTTACGTATTGAGTCGTGTCGTTAAACATCAAACGTCCTTACTCCTTAAGTGCGTTGTTTTGGGCACTTAGGATTGGTTTCAACATGTACTCAAGCACCGTTCTTTTACCCGTAATAATATCGACAGAAGCCGTCATACCAGGGATGATAGGCAGCTCTTCGTTATGGCCAAAGCTGTATTTCTCTGTACGTACACGCACGATGTAATAGCTGTTGCCTTCTTCATCCTGAGTGGTATCTGCACTGATGTGTTCTAATACGCCTTCTAGACCGCCATATTTAGTGAAATCATAAGCACTGAATTTAACAATGGCTGTGAGTTCTGGACGTAAGAAAGCGATGTCTTGTGGGGCGATTTTTGCCTCAACTAAAAGAGAGTCTTCAGTTGGCACTATTTCTACGATATCCATACCCGGCTGAATGACACCACCGACAGTATTAATGCCTAAGGTTTTGACGGTTCCTGTGACAGGAGAGACCACCACGGTGCGATTGACTCTATCTTCAAGACCAACTGAAGATTCGGTCATGGCCGACAGTTTGTCTTGTGCTTGGTTGAGTTTTTCTTGTTGTTCTGAGCGGAAACTCTGCGCGGCATCGATACGACTCAACATGGCTTCTTTGATTGCCGAGCGAAGGAGAGGGATTTTAAGTTCGCTAGAGGTCATTTCTCGGCGTGTATCATTCACTTGCCTTTGAAGCTTAAGTAGTTCAATTCTTGGTACTACGCCTTCATCTGCAAGTGGTCGGGTAATGTCTAACTCTTGGCGGGCAAATTGGTAACTTTGCCTTAAATTATTAACACGCGCTTTTATTTCAATAAGATCTTGTTGTTTTTGCTCAACTTGTTGATCAAATACGGATAGTTGATTTTTCAGGTTGTTGAGGTCTTGACGATATTCTGCTTTTTGGCGATTCACCAATTTAGGTTGAAGTTCGTAGAATCTTGGTGGAAAAGCAAGCTTGCCGTAGTCGAGTTGGACACTGTTTTTCCAGTTTTCGACGGAGAATTCTTCGTTAACGACAACACTGTTAAATGAAGCCGAGAGCATCAATACATTGGCCGTTAAATTTGCGACTTGTTGTTCGCGTTCTCGAAAGTCAGAACGGAATCGAGTGTCATCAATCAAGAGAAGTTGTTGACCTTTTTGAACTTGTTGTCCCTCTCTGACCAATATCTCTTTTACTAAGCCACCTTCAAGGTTTTGTACCACTTGGATTTGAGAAGAGGGGATGACTTTACCTTGCCCAACGGTGACTTTGTCGATCTCAGCCCATGCGGCCCATCCAATAGCAGCAATAAAAAACAGAACGATCACCCACAGCATAATACGTGCACTGGTTGGCGTATTGAGCAGTAGAGCCGCAGTTTTATCATCGACGTACTCTAGTTCGGTTTCGTTCAATTTGCTGAAATTCTTCTGACTCATAACAGTCCTTGTTCGCTAAATTAAAGTGCAAGCCTCTTGAGTGTATTCTTACTTTTGATAAATGTTAAGATTTTGTTTGTTTAAATCTTTGAATCTATATGTTTTTTTGATTCTTATTGGTTTTTTAAATCTTTTTTTGTCGGAGGCAGTGCTTTCTTCATTAACCCATGTTTGAACAAAGAGTCTATGCCTCTGTTTTTTATGGAAAGAGCGTACGTGAAATCGATGCAGGGTCTCTGTAATTGTAGTCGGAACTTTGCTGGTTGTTAGGATGATACCCGTTGCATTTGATTTGCATGAGTTTTCATTAAGTCGGATCGGTTTTGAGTGTGCCAACCTGCGAAATGATTGCTTAGCCTATCTAAGCTGAGAGGAAACATTATCCGATAGAGGGTTGACCTTTCCCTTACGGTAAGGTTTAGCCTTATAACATAAAGCGATGGTGGTTGAATCAATAATGCGTGTAAATGTCGTCGTTGGGTAATTCCTAGTGAGCTTTCTCTTTTTGTTCCCATTCTGTCAGTACATTAGGTTTATTCAATGTTTCAAATGCTAACAGTGAGTGCTCTCACTCTTGGTTGATTTGGTGTACATACTCACTCGCCCTATGTTGTATTAAGGATTTGTTATGGATCGTCGCACGTTTATAAAAAACTCAACATTAACTGGTATTGCTCTTTCTGCATTTCCCAGTACTTATTCATTTGGTTCGATATTAGATCCCGTTGCGAAAGCGCCGAATAATCTTCAGCCGCTTCCGATACCACCACTGATTGATACCAGCCAGAATGAGCTGACACAATTGAACATCATCAATGGAATGTCTGAGTTTTATAAAGGCATCTCAACCAAAACTTGTGGTATTAATGCCGACTTTCTTGGCCCAGCCTTAAAGGTGCGTAAAGGAAAAACAGCCAATATACAGGTCAATAATGATCTCGATGAAACCATCACACTTCATTGGCACGGGCTTGAAATACCAGGAAGTAAAGATGGGGGGCCTCATCAGATGGTAAAAGCCGGGGAGGCTTGGAAGGTTGAATTACCGATTACGCAGCCCGCAGCGACTTGTTGGTTTCACCCTCATCAGTACCCACGGACAGCCGAGCTAGTCATAAGAGGCATTGCCGGTCTTATTATTATTGAAGACGAAGAAAGCGACGCGCTTAATTTACCCTCAGATTGGGGGATCAATGATATCCCCGTCATAATCCAAGATCGTAAATTCAACAAACAGGGACAATTTGACTATGAGTTGTTGGATATCATTAACGTTGCAACCGGCTTTGCGGGTGACACCATGCTTGTCAATGGTGCCCTTAACCCGGTTGTGGATGTGCCCCAAGGTTGGGTTCGTTTTCGCGCTCTAAATGGTTCGAATGCAAGAAGTTATTTATTGTCTTTCTCCGACCATAGAGAGTTCTATGTGGTTGCCTCTGACTCTGGGTTTCTTGAAAAGCCAGTACCGATGAAGTCGATTCATGTCTCCGCGGGAGAACGATTTGAAATTTTAATCAAAGTGGATGAAAACACACAGTGTGATCTGGTCACACACCCTCTTCACCAAATGGGTATGATGGCTCCGCCTTTTGATGAGATTGTTCCTTTGTTAACCATTCGTTCAAATCAAACGGTGAGTAAAGGGACATTGCCGGAACAACTTACAACGATAAAACGTCATAAAATCGAAGATGTGAAAACAAAAAGAGATTTTGTTTTAGAGATGGGGGAAGGGTTAGATTATCAAGCAATGATGCTTTTAAGAAAGAAAAAATCGGCTATGACTCAGCGAATGGTTATGGCTGGCAGTAAGATGCCAATGGACGATTTGAAAGACAAGAGTCGTCCAATGTTGTCACCTGAAGATTTGAAGGCGATCAATGGCATAAATGGCAAACCTTTTGACATGAATGTTATCGATGAGGAAGTGAAGCGAGGAGAGTTGGAACATTGGGTTATTAGTCAGGGAAAAGATATGATGCTCCACCCTTTCCATATTCATGGTTGTCGATTCCAAGTTCTTTCAATCAACGGTGAACAGCCATCCCCGCATCTCATGGGTTGGAAAGATACAGTACCAGTATTTCCGCAAGGCATTACTGAAGTTCTTGTTAGGTTTGAGCATGAAGCGCAACGCAACTTACCTTATATGGCACACTGTCATATATTAGAACATGAAGATACTGGAATGATGATTCAGTTTACAGTGACCTGATAACGATAAATGGATGGCTCAGAAATATGGCGCTTAGCGTACAGATGTCTTGTTAGCACTGAGCGCCTTCTAAGGAACAAAACTTAGCTCTAGACTTGTTTTTCAAAGGATTACAGCGCAGAATCACAAAAAAATTGAAAGGAGCAATCAAATGGAACTGACAGATATTCGTCGTGAATACGCTCAGGGTGGATTGAGACGTAAAGACTTGGCCGAAGACCCAATTGACCAATTTAATCTTTGGTTAGAACAAGCCATTGAAGCTAAGTTAACAGACCCAACGGCGATGACAGTCGCGACAGTTGACGAACATGGTCAACCTTTCCAACGAATTGTTTTACTTAAGAATGTTGATAAAAATGGCTTCGTTTTTTTCACAAACTTAGGCAGTCGTAAAGCGCATCATCTTGAGCACAATAACAAAATCAGTTTGCATTTCCCTTGGCATCCCCTCGAGCGACAAGTGCATATAAACGGCACGGCTGAAAAGTTGACAGCGTTGGAAAATATAAAATATTTTTCGTCTCGCCCGAAAGAGAGTCAATTGGCCGCTATCGCCAGTAAACAAAGTAGCCGAATTTCTGCTCGTGGAGTTTTGGAAGGTAAGTATTTAGAGCTTAAGCAGAAGTTCGCAAAAGGAGAAATTCCGGTGCCTTCTTTTTGGGGAGGCTTCCGAGTGCGTGTGGATAGCATTGAATTTTGGCAAGGGGGTGAACATCGTTTGCACGACCGTTTCCTTTTTTCTCGTCAAGACAACCATTGGGATGTCGATCGCCTAGCGCCATAGTCTACTTGATTGAATAAAAGTACCGTTGATTTGATGATTAAACCCATCAAATAACGGTATTTTTTCATCTGCTCTCCGCTGTTTAGAATCACGGGGAACTAGCGTTATATTATTATGTTTTGAGCCTGCCATTGAGAGATTACAACTCTCGCAGTACTCTGAACCCCAAGTAATTCGCAGCGGTTGTCGTTGGCACATGGAGTTCACTAAACACTTTTGATTTTTCTGGCGAGAAGCTCCAAGCGCCCCCTTTTGCTAAACCTTGTTGAAGGTTTGTCCATTCCCACACATTACCGACCATGTCGTAGAAGCCTGTTGGTGTTGGTGAAAATGACTTAACTGGAGATGTGCTGACGTTTGACCACGGCGTGCCTGCCCAACCGGTATTCGCCTTGCCTGAACGGAATTCATTGCCCCACCAGAAGTTGGTCCCTTGCCCCGCTCTCGCGGCGGCTTCCCACTCTTGTGGTGTCGGTAAACGGTAGCTGAAGCCGGTGCTTTTAGATAACCAACGGGTGTAAGCCTTAGCATCGTTTTGGCTAACACACACCACGGGTGCGTTATCGACTTGCTTAAAGCCAGGGCTTTGCCAGTTATTGTCTGAAACGGTCGTGATTTCGTCATTGATGAAGGTATCGCAAGTCTTCATCAGCTCTGCGTCTGTTTGATAGCCTGTGTTTTCGACAAATGCTCTAAAGTCTTGAACGCGGGTCAGTGTGGCTGCGAGAGCGAAAGGCTTCTTAATCGTAATTTGTTGAGCGTTGTTTTCACCTAACAAATACCGACCCGACCCGACCACAATCATTTCAGGACTCTGAGTATTGGCTTTTATCGGATCGGCGAACTTGGTGCCGACATTCAATGAGTTTTGCTTGGCTTGCAATACCGCTCTTAGATTGTAATCACGAGCGATTTTCAATTCTTGATGGAAAGAAAGGTAGCCTTCTTTCTCGATCGTGATCATGTGTTGACCTATTGGTAGCATCACTTCAACGGGTGTACTGCCATATTTCACACCGTTGATAGAAACCGTGTCATTGTATTGGTTTGAACGTATGACCAAGGTAACCCAAGCGACTTCTTTTTGTTGATTGTTGGCTTGTTGTTCACTTTGTGTGAAACAGTTTGAGGATTGAATATCAAGCAGACGACAGGCTGTGTTCTTATTTGGACGTGTTTCTAGATTGGCAGCAATCACCACTCGGTAACGGTTATCTTCAGAGAAACCAGAGGATTCCACCTTATGTTGAAGGACGTGAATGTTCAGCGAAGCAGACGCGAGGTGTGCTTTGACTGTTTTGGATTCAGTCGCTTTATCTATAAGGTTGTGTTGGAATTGTTTTACCGCTTTTTGAAGGGCTAAGGTCACCGTTTGGTCTGAACATTGCGCCAGTGTCATGTCGTTGCTGCAACGATTAGTAAAGCTGACGGTGTGTGTTTCTTTTTGAGTGATCTCGTTTCTTAGTCGCTCGGCTCTGGCTCTTAGCTTTTTTTGATTCAAATTGTCGATTGAAGTTTCTGTCGCTGCTTTCTCGGCCTGAATAGCCTCAAGTTCCATCACTAAGCTTTGCTGCTTCTGCTCTGAGTTTGAAATCGTAAGCTTGCCTTCTTTAACTCTCTTCCAAGCGTCTTGGAAGTGGTTTTGAGCTGGCGAGATATCGAAATCGGGTTCATCAATCATGCGTGTGTAATCTTGCTCTAGGCTGGCTTTCGCCTTAGCGAGTGCTCGTTCTGCTTGAGCCAATAGCTTGACTAGACGTGCGGTTTGCTTTGCTTGGCTATCGACTTCATTTTGTTTGTCAGCCAGTTTCTTCTCAACAGCGGTTAAGTCGGCATGCTTTTCGAAAAGTGAGCTGTCAATGTCGGTGACCGATGATGTGATAGCGACCTGTGTCGCTTCTGCAAAAACAGCTGACGTCATTAAGCAGGGAGCAAGTGCAAATAGTAGAGTAGGAAAACCTTGGCGCATGATGGGCTACTTTAATCGTAATTTAGGTTAATTGAATATTCTAAAAGAACGCACCATTTCGTTTGCAGCTACTTTCTATAACGATTAACAAAATGGTGACGGTTCATTCAGTGTTGTGAAATAGGCTCAGCTATATAAGGTTGCCGTGCTTATTCATCCAGGTTTTAACTGTTTTTGCTAGGAAGAAGCTTAACCCAGATCGTGTCACTGCCGCTGATGGTGACGGTACGGTTGTAAGACTCGTAACCCTGTTTTGAGATGGTTACGTGATGACGGCCATTTGGGAGCGCAACTTCAAGAGGTGTACTCCCATATTTAATGCCGTTAATTGTCACTGAATCATTGTATTGATCAGAGCGAACTGTCACGTTAGCCCACTGTTTATCATTTTTCTTAACTACCGCTGCATCACGACCTGTTAAACAGTAGCGCGTTGAAACATTTAATAGTTTACATGCGGCGACCGCTTCAGGTTTAGCTTGAAGCTGAGCTTGCATTTGTACGGAGTAAGCGTTGTTCCCTGAGAAGCCACTTTTGATTGCTTGGCTATCTTGAACATGGATGTTCAGTTGTACACCTTGTAAGTTTTGCTTAGCCAATGTGCTTTCTGTGAGCTGATCAAGTAATTGGCTCTTGAACGTTTGCACGGCTTTTTGATTGGTCAGGTGTTTACCTTGAGCTGCGCACTCACCGAGTGTCATTGTTGCAGCACATGTGGTGGTGTAACTGGTTTCAAGAACCGCACTTTCACGCAGTTCTGTGGCAATACGTTTAACGCGAGCTTCAACTTTCGACTCTCTTAAGTTGGCCTGCTCATTATTCAGTCGAGCTTGCTTTTGCTTGAGTTGAGAAAGGTGGATTTCGCTCTCGTTGATCGCTTGTTGGTTGTCTAACTGAGCGGATTGGTTTTCTTTAACCGCAGCCCAAGCATCTTGATAGCTTTTCTGGAAAGAGACTAAATCTGTTTCTGGATCTTCCAGTAAGCGACTGTACTGTTTGTCGAGTACAGACTTGGCTCTGTTACGTTTAGCCTTAAGTTCATCACCTTCGCGTTGCAACTTACTTTTTTGATTTTGTTGCTGCTTGAGGTGTTCGGCCGCCGATATTTGGGTCGCTGCAATACGCTCAATATCTGAGTTTTTCTCTGTTAGCTTTGCATCGATAGCTGAAACGGGATCGACTTGATTCAGTTCTTCAGCTGATAACGATGCAGATACCCAAAGTGGGGATAGCGCAAGCAAAAGCGCTGAAATTCGAAAGTTGGTCATATGTCCCTGCAACTGATTAGATTGAAATTGGCTCGTTAATAAAGTGTCGACTTCCTAGTTTTGAGTCACTAGTTATTGGCCATGACACAGTATCAATCTTTATACCGTTTTATTGATAACCAATCTACTCGAAAGCCCAGTTTCGATACTTTGGATACACTTTTTCAGGCTGAGGCCTAATTATTTGAGCTGAAAAAGAAAATATGGTTGTGCTTGTATCGTGATGACTTCCCTTATTTTTGCTGTCTGTGTTATTGCTATTGGGAAGTGAAGCTTTAAGGACATATTGGTTTTACAACAGCCGTAGTTTGTACGCTCATGATCATCTTTCCGGAGGCATGATCATAATGATCACGGCAACAATTTTGATTCCGTGCTGAGGAAATGATGTTCATGATTATTTACAAATTCATCTTATGTAGATTTCAGAGTATTATTCTCAGCATATCTCCCCGAGCACGCTATTGTCATGTCAAAACCTTTACCCTTTGCAAACTTAGATTTGTCTTCGCTAGGCCTTACTGGTCCTCGCCCTGCCGAGATCATAACCTTGCCCTCGCATATGGATTGTCACGAACATCAATACGCACAGGTGGTTATCGGTTTAAAAGGTCAGGCAGAATTTGAAGTCAGTGGTAAAGGGAATTTAGTTGGCCCTGGTCAAGGTTGTGTGGTGACGGCAAGCTCTGATCATGCTTTCGGTGGAGTGGTTGGTCAATCGGATATTCTAGTGCTCAATATGCCCATGCCAAGTGGCGACGATCCGCTAATGTTAGAGAAGATTAACCAGTTGGAATCATCGAGTGTCTATTTCCAATTAGATCTACAAATTCAAAAGCTTATCCACATGTTAGTGCAAGAGATGCAAGCGAACCCCGATGATTTACTTTTGAGCCGAGCGTGTAACGATACCGTGATCGCGTTAATGCAAAGGCATATATCGGCATTCGAAACACCGGTTAAAGACTCGCGTTTTGATCTTGAAGCTTTAGATCGCTACATCGAACAGCATCTCGCCAATAAGATTTCTGTTGCTCAGCTTGCAGGCAGTGTGTTCTTAGGTGAAAGTCAGTTCCATATGTTATTTAAAGAACAAATGGGCATTACCCCGCATCAGTATGTGTTGGGTAAGCGCATTGATCGATCTCGACGTCTGATTGAGCAAGGTCACCTCAGCCTCGGTCAAGTTGCAGAACTGGCCGGATTCTCCGGTCAATCCTCCTTCACTCACACCTTTTCACGTCTTCAAGGCATGTCACCATCTCAATATAAAAAGAAAATTTCTGTTAAATAGTGAAATAAATTAGCCTGTAAATTTAAAGATTTATATGTGACCCTGTGTTTATTTTGTTAAAAAAGCGAGTTTTTGGCAAAAAACTCGGAGTTTTTGACAAGTAATCCTTATGCGCTCAAAATACACTGCTGCCATTGTAGAGAGCCCGGACTATTTTCGGGTGTGAGATTAAGGAAAGCGCATGTTTACAGCTACTGATGTGTTAAAACCAGAATTCAACGAGCAATCGCTTGATGATCTCTGGTCGCTTATCTCACCATTATATATGGTGGATGAAACCCAATGGCTAGAGCAACTCTTACCACTAGCAACCCCTTCTGAGTCAGAAAAGCAACAAATCACAAAAAAAACGACCTCATTGATTGAAGCTATTCGTGCTGATAAAACGTCTATCCAGATGATCGATGCACTGTTACTTGAATACAGCTTAGACACTCAAGAGGGCATCTTGCTGATGTGTCTGGCGGAAGCCTTGATGCGTATTCCTGATTCAGCAACGGCGGATGCGCTGATTCGTGACAAACTCAGTGTTGCTGATTGGAAATCTCATCTAAAGAATTCTGACTCTGTGTTTGTTAACGCTTCTACTTGGGGGCTAATGCTAACTGGCAAGGTGGTTGGTCTTTCATCTAACGAGCAGAGTGCGGGTCAAGCGGTCAACCGCTTAGTAAACAAGCTTTCTGAGCCTGTTATTCGTAAAGCGATGCACCAAGCGATGAAGGTGATGGGGCACCAATTCGTTCTTGGCCGCAGTATTGCTGAAGCACAAAAGAACGGTAAGTCTATGCGTGACAAAGGTTTTACCTATTCATACGATATGTTAGGTGAAGCGGCACTGACCACAGCAGACGCCAATAAATACTTCAAAGATTACCTAATGGCGATTGAAGCCGTAGGTCGAGATACGTATGTCTCTTCAAAATCGAGCCCTGCGCCATCGGTATCTATCAAGTTGTCTGCGCTTCATCCACGTTATGAAGTGGCGAACGAAGACCGCGTATTGACGGAACTTTGCGATACGCTAGAACAGCTATTGCGCCGCGCAGTCGAGCTCGATGTTGCCATTACGATTGATGCGGAAGAAGCGGATCGCCTAGAGCTATCTCTTAAACTATTCGAAAAACTGTACCGCACTGACCTAGTAAAAGGCTGGGGTAAATTTGGTCTGGTTATTCAAGCTTACTCAAAGCGTGCACTTCCGGTTCTGGTTTGGCTAAACCGCTTGGCGAAAGAGCAGGGTGACTTAATCCCGCTTCGCTTGGTGAAAGGCGCGTACTGGGACAGCGAAATCAAATGGTCACAACAAGCGGGCTTTACTGATTACCCCGTTTACACACGTAAAGAAGCGACGGATGTGGCTTACCTTGCTTGTGCACGTTACTTATTGAGCCCTGGCGTTCGTGGCAATATCTTCCCGCAGTTCGCCAGCCACAATGCTCATACGGTTTCCGCTATTGCAGTAATGACTGACCATAAAGACTTTGAATTCCAACGCTTACACGGTATGGGTGATTCGCTTTACAACCATGCGATGGAAGCTTATCAGCAGTCAGTACGTATTTACGCACCGGTTGGCAGCCATAAAGACCTACTGCCATACCTAGTACGTCGCTTGCTAGAAAACGGCGCAAACAGCTCGTTTGTACACCGTTTGGTTGACGCTCGTTGCCCAGTGGCAGAGCTGACTCAGCACCCAGTTGATATGCTTCTGGCGTTCGATACCTTGAATAACACTAAGATTCCTCTGCCGCCTGCGGTGTTCCCCGAACGTAAGAACTCGTATGGTGTCAACATTGATATCGAAAGCGAAGCGCATCAGTTTGAAGAGCAAGTAAAAGGCTTCTTGAACAATCAATGGATTGCCGGGCCTGTGATCAACGGTGAAGCTCTTGCTGAAAGCATGATCAAGGCGGATCAGAATGTTGAGCAAGTGACCGCACCTTATGATCGTCGTATTCATGTGGGTCTGGTGGCTTTCGCTAACCTTGATCATGTTTCCGCGGCGATCAGTGGTGCAGACGCCGCATTCGCTGATTGGAACGCCACTGCGGTTGAAATCAGAGCGGCCGCGCTTGATAAGCTGGCTGATTTGATGGAAGACAACCTCGCTGAGCTGGTGGCGATTTGTCATCAAGAAGCGGGTAAGACAATTCATGACAGCATTGATGAAGTGCGTGAAGCGGTCGACTTTTGTCGTTACTACGCAAAACAAGCGGATAACCTCCAAGGTTTTGAACTCAAAGGTTTTGATGGTCAAACACGAATCGCTTCGCGACAAGGTCGGGGCGTATTCGTTTGTATTAGCCCTTGGAACTTCCCTCTCGCCATCTTTCTTGGCCAAATTACAGCTGCTTTGGTGGCCGGTAACACGGTTGTGGCTAAGCCTGCCGAGCAAACAAGCTTGATAGCAGCTCGCGCAGTGGAACTGATGAAGGAAGCGGGTTTCCCTGCTGGTACGATTCAGTTACTGCCGGGGCGTGGCGCCGAGATTGGCAGCGCACTCACCGGCCACGATGCAATTGCTGGCGTTGCTTTTACGGGGTCGACACCAACAGCACAACGTATCAACGTGTCATTGGCGAGTCGCAATGCTCAGCCGGTTCCGTTTATTGCGGAAACGGGTGGTCAGAATGCAATGATCGTCGACAGTACCGCACTGCCTGAGCAAGTCGTTCGTGATGTGGTTCGTTCTGCATTCGCTTCAGCAGGCCAGCGCTGTTCGGCACTGCGGGTACTTTATATTCAAGAAGACATCGCTGATCGTGTGATTTCTCTAATTCATGGTGCAATGGATGAGCTGAGTGTTGGTATTCCATATCTTCATAAAACCGATGTGGGCCCTGTGATCGACTCAAATGCGAAGCAGAAGCTAATGGCACACATAGAGAACATGACCAATACCCAGAAGAAGGTGGCTCAACTTTCTCTAGGTACGGATTGTGAACATGGTGATTTTGTTCCACCAAGTGCGTTTGAAATCGATGACATCAGCTGCTTGCAAGAAGAACAGTTTGGCCCTGTGCTGCACATTGTCCGCTTCAAGGCGAGTGAGTTAGCGCAAGTTGTAGACCAAGTTAACCAAACCGGTTTTGGTCTAACTATGGGTATCCACAGTCGTAATGAAACAACTTATCGTTGGATTGAAAAACACGTGCGTGTGGGTAATTGCTACATCAACCGTGACCAAGTGGGCGCCGTTGTTGGTGTGCAACCATTTGGGGGTCAAGGCTTGTCGGGAACTGGCCCTAAAGCGGGTGGCCCTCACTACCTCTATCGCTTTACCGATGTTCATTTTTCTCAATCACAAGACAAGGCATAAGGAGCAGTATCATGGTTCATCAAGTGGCAAGTTTTTCTGATGCTTTGTTGGCGTGGGAACAATGGAATCTTACCGATTTTGATCATAAGAGTGCTCAGGTACTTTCATTTAAATCAGAGATGGAAAGTCAATCTGCGCCTTTGGCTGCGGTAATGACTTTCCATCTAGAGCAAGCATTTGCACTGCTTGCTGAACATCATCTAATGGCAGGCCCTACGGGGGAAACCAACGAGCTGTATGCTGCTGGTCGTGGCGTCGCTTTGGTAATTGTTGATGATTTCGAAGAGAAGTTGCCTGCACTGCAAACCGCAATGGCGATGATTACAACCGCACTATTGGCCGGTAATAGCGTTCAATTGTGCAGTGATGACGTGCCGTTCAATACCTTAATTGCGGATGCTGCGAAACAAGCGAGCCTGCCTACCAACTTGGTACAGGTTGCCTCGTATGA
This sequence comes from Vibrio artabrorum, assembly GCF_024347295.1. Taxonomy (NCBI): domain Bacteria; kingdom Pseudomonadati; phylum Pseudomonadota; class Gammaproteobacteria; order Vibrionales; family Vibrionaceae; genus Vibrio; species Vibrio artabrorum. The sequence goes on from NZ_AP025459.1 coordinate 369,891, forward strand.
CGCTGCTCAACTACTGTTGTCTTGCGATGTACGAAGTGTGGCTTACGTGGGGAATTCACAAACGGCTCAAGCGATTAATTTACAACTTGCTAAGCGTGACGGTGCCATTGTCAGTTTAGTGGCTGAAACGGATCTGAAGGCAATGAATGTTGCTCATGATCCACATCTAGCGCTGCGTTTCATTACCGAGCGTACGCGAACTATAAATATCACTGCCGTGGGCGGTAACGCGACCTTGCTCGAACTTGGAAGTGAAGCTCACTAACCTTCAGTAATATTGGCTCTAAAGACCTTTGGTTTTGGCCATTGGTCTTTTTAGAACCAGAATCCTCAATTCAATGCACTGACTTGTCTCTAGGGGCTTGCTATTCATTGAATTGGGCATGGAAGGCTTTCTAAAAAATGAGGACTATCAAATGATAGAAAACAGTTTTGCAATAACGACGACGTTCATTGCGTATCTAATTCTGATGCTAGCGATCGGTGTTATTGCTTACAAACGGACATCTAGCTCTACGGACTACTTCCTAGGCGGACGTTCGTTAGGCCCATGGCCTGCTGCCCTTTCTGCTGGTGCATCAGACATGAGTGGCTGGTTGTTATTGGGCTTGCCTGGTTACGCTTATGCTTCTGGGTTTGAAGCATTTTGGCTTGCTGGTGGTCTGCTTGTCGGTACATGGGCAAACTGGTTAATCAGCGCTAAGCGTCTACGCACTTACAGTATTACAACTGAATCTCTTACGCTGCCCGAATTCCTATCTCGTCGTTTCAATGATAATTCTAAGTTGATCCAAACCATCTCTGCTTTATTTATCCTTTTATTCTTCCTTTTCTACACAAGTTCAGGCTTGGTAGCTGGGGGGAAATTGTTTGAAACGGTATTTGGTTTAGATTATGCGACCGCCGTCATTATCGGCACTGTGTGTGTGGTTTCTTACACTTTATTTGGTGGGTTCCTTGCCGTAGCTTGGACGGATTTAGTGCAAGGCTTATTGATGTCTGCTGCGCTATTGATTGTACCAATCGCCGCTATGAACGGTGGCTTAGGGCAGTTATCTAGCGATCTACACAATATCAATCCTGAGTTACTAACACTATGGAATAATGTGAAAGGCGAGCCTCTGTCCGCTATCGCGATTATCTCGCTAGTCGCATGGGGTCTAGGTTACTTTGGTCAACCCCATATTCTTGCGCGTTTTAAAGCTACACGTAGCAACAAAGACTTAACTGCTGCGCGTCGTATTGCTGTTATTTGGTCTGCATTGTCTATGGTTGGTGCAATGCTTGTTGGTCTTGTCGGTTTAATTTACGTGACTAACTCCGGTGCGCCTAAGCTAGACGATGGTGAGAAGATCTTCATGCTGCTTGTGAACGCGATGTTCCACCCAGTTATCGCAGGTATCCTGCTAGCAGCAATCCTAGCGGCAATCATGAGTACCGCGGATTCACAACTTCTTGTTTCTTCTTCTGCACTGGCAGAAGATCTGTACAAGCAAGTGTTGAAGAAAGATGCGACCTCTGAAGAGATCGTTCGTGTCGGACGCTTTGCGGTAATTATCATTTCTCTAATTGCTCTTATGCTTGCGATGACACCAGACAGTTCAGTGCTTGGTCTTGTATCTTACGCGTGGGCAGGTTTTGGTGCTGCATTTGGCCCGGCTGTTGTATTGAGTCTTTACTGGTCTCGAATGAACCGTAATGGTGCTTTGGCGGGTATTGTGGTTGGTGGCGTTACAATTGTTCTTTGGAAGCAGTTGACTGGCGGTTGGTTCGATGTGTACGAAATCGTACCTGGGATCATTTTATCCACTATCTCAATTGTTGTCGTTAGCTTGATTACTGGTGAGCCAGAAGACAAAGTTAAGAAGCAACATGCTGAGTTCGAAAAGAACCTCGTTGAGCTAGACTGATTTACATTGTAAAAATACCGATGAATGAGTAAAGATCATTAGTAAAAATGAATAGAGTCACTTCGGTGGCTCTATTTTTTTTATCTTGATCGAATGTGTCGATTTGCGAGCGATTTAGTAAAAGATTGTTGAATCAAGCATAGTTGTTTTGAGGTTTACAATGTAAATTGAAGGAGTTCAAAGCGCAGAAAAAAGCGTAGGTAGGAAATAATAATGACGTTTGATGTCAAAAATAAGAAAGTAAAATGGCTATTTTTTGAACTTAGCGCTCACTTTTATCATTAGAGCCGTGAATTTTGGGACTGAATTGGACATGATATGTTAATTGTCATTAACCACTAAAGACCTATAGGACAAAGGCATGCCAGATCTCTATTGCAAAGGATGTAAAAAAACAACACTACATAAATCTATAATGAAACGTTGTGAATTAGAGCCTGAGACAGCGTCGGGCCGTATGATGCAATGGACGTCAAAGCTGTTTAGTGGCAATCTATATTACGACATGGAAACTCAACATTTTTGTCGAACGTGTAACTGTCGTTGCGAAGCGATAGAGCCTGCTCCTCAAGTCGGTTTAGCTTCATATATGCCAAATGCGTAATTACTGACTGAGATCAACAAACCTACTCGATAGTAGGCTGCTTTGCTCTACACAGCTTTGCCTATAAGCTCATTCTTAAGTGGGATATTATCAATTCTCACTTCCCATCCATAGGTTAAGTATTCATGAGCGAGTGCTTGAGCAACATCTTCTGATACTGTTACGTGTGTCCATGAGCCAACGCCGTATGGTTTGTATGAGAGTTCCTGCATTTTCATAATCGCGCTATCCTTTCCTTTTGAGCATTCTATTATTCACTTTGACCTATATCCTTTCTTTCGTTTCTAGCTCAATTTATTTGTTCTTAAGGTCATGACTATAACAATTGATTTATAGGCAGAAGATGAGTTGTAGAATACTTATCGGTCTGAAATTATTTATATTTTCTGTGAATGGTATGGGTGTTTTTGGTTTCGTTAAATATGTGAGCGTATTTTTGCCGGATGCCGCTTAATATGGACGATACTGAACCGAATTTAGAGTATTTAAGGAATATTATGCCTCAGCATCAGCTTGATCGTATCGATAAAGAGATACTAAGAATTTTGCACCTGAAAGGGCGATTACCTGTCGTTGAGCTCGCAAAACAGGTCAATCTAACGACCTCTCCTTGTTCTGATAGATTAAAGCGACTTGAAAAAGAGGGTTACATAACCGGTTATCATGCTGAGCTTTGTTCTGAAAAGTTGGGGTTGGATGTGCAAGTATTTATTCATATTCGCCTTGACCAGACCAGTTTCTCCATCTTTGATAAATTTGCTCAAGCTGTTGATCTGATGCCAGAAGTTGAAGAGTGCTATTCGTTGTCTGGTGACTTTGACACCATGATTAAAGTACGAGTGAAAGACATGAAAGCATATCAGTCGTTTATGGCCTCGAAGCTCGGGACGTTACCCGGAGTGATTCAGACCCGCAGTGAAGTGGTGATCGAAGAGCATAAGAAAGGTTTTGGTGTGAACCCTGAGTTGTTATCAACACTGAAATAGGTATTTATACCAATCGTAGTAAATAACTGGTCATTCTAGCTTGTTTAAAACCTCGATAACTTCGTTAGAATTTTTGATTGTCGAATGACTACTTATCAGAAAATTCTGTCTTGTTCTCAAGTTTTTCTCTGTGCCATTCCTGATCACTGACCAAATGTGATTGGTATTACGAGTTGTTGGGTGTCGAATTGGATAAAAAATGGAAGCGAACACGCTTCCATTTTTTATGGGTTTAGGGGAATAGCGATAAATCAATTATAGTGTGATCGCTGCGGAAATTAAGCCTATGACACCGCCAAACACGCCCCCCCAAACAACGAGCCAACCAAGGTGTTTCTTGATCATCGTCTGGACCATTTCTTTGACTAGTTTTGGCGTCAATTCATTCAAGCGTTGATCGATGATTGCCTCGATATTTTCTTTGATTTCATCCATCATCGCCGTTGACTCTAGCTCTTCTTTGATGGCTGTTTTTACTGTGTCGCTGCGGCTAATCTCCACCACCGATTCTTGCATTTTTTCTACGAAAGGCGCTTTCATGGGTTCTAGAGCTTCTGTGCCGCCGAACATGGCCAACATACCACCAAATTGTGAGTTCTCGATAACATGAACCAGTGAATCGAATGCAGGGTTGAAATCGATTTTCTTGATAATGGGCTCTAGGTTAAGCGATTTTCCACTCATCTCGTTGTTCAGAAAGCGATCAATGTTACTTTCAGTAAAAAACTGGTCCATCATCAGTTGTTTAATGGCGGCTTTAAATTCCTCAAATCGTGCTGGAATAACGCCAGACCCGTATAGGCCCGGTACTTTTTCGAACAGCATATGAATCGCCAGCCAATTGGTGATGGCTCCAGAGAATGCGAATAGGCCGGCATAAAGTAAAGGTTGATTTGCCATTGCATAGCCACCAGCAAGCAGTGCCAATGCAATCACGTTAGTTAAGATACTTTTGTTCATGGTAGGTCTCTAGAAAGAATACTGGGCGCATTCTAAGAAAAAAATGCCAAGAAAAAAACAAAAGGATCGATGAAGTTATGTCGCAGGTAGAAAGGACATGAATATGCAGGTATAAAAAAGGCTAGCCTCCCCCCGAAGTCTAGCCTTATTCCAGAACGCGCAAGCGAGGCGTCTTTGATGCTAACGATATTATATCGTTTCGACATAACATTCTGCTAAGTGTAATTTGGCATTAATCAACAAATTGGTGTGAATTACGCCGCACTTTTAACGTTGCACTAAAATTAAGCACTCGTGATCGGGTCAAGATCATCAGCAATGAAGCCACCTGTTTGATGGCTCCACAGTTGTGCGTAGATGCCGTTCTGGTTAATGAGTTCTTGATGTGTACCTTCTTCGACGATATTACCAGCATCAAGCACGATCAAACGGTCCATGGCTGCGATCGTCGATAGACGGTGTGCAATTGCGATAACCGTTTTGCCCTCCATTAGCTCAATCAAGCTCTCTTGAATCGCCGCCTCGACTTCAGAATCGAGTGCCGAAGTCGCTTCATCAAGAACCAGTAGTGGTGCATTTTTTAGAAGCACACGTGAAATAGCCACACGTTGACGTTGACCACCAGAAAGTTTAACGCCTCGCTCGCCGACTTGTGCATCGTAGCCAATGTTGCCAAACGGGTCGGTGAGCGTTTCGATGAACTCGTGCGCGTGCGCTTGTTTAGTGGCAGCGTATACCTCTTCATCTGATGCTTCTGGTCGACCGTAAAGAATGTTCTCTTTGATCGAACGGTGCAGCAGTGAAGTATCTTGAGTCACCATGCCGATGTTACTGCGCAGTGAGTCTTGGGTCACGCTCGAGATCTCTTGGTCATCGATCAGGATGCGACCACTTTCTACATCGTGAAAGCGTAGCAGCAAGTTAACCAATGTCGATTTACCGGCACCGGAACGGCCGACCAAGCCCACTTTTTCCCCTGGCTTTATGTTGAGATTAAGGTTGTTAATTACCCCCTTATTCTCACCGTAGTTAAAGCTTACGTTGTCGAAGGTGATACCACCTTGAGGAACTTTCAGTGGCTCAGCGTCTTTCTTGTCTTCGATTGCGATAGGCTTAGATAGGGTTTTAATGCCATCAATCACCGTACCTAGATTCTCAAACAGACCGCCAATCTCCCACATGATCCATTTAGACATGCCATTAATACGTAAGGCTAGGCTGACGGCAATTGCAATTGCACCCACGGTGATCGCGTTATCTAACCATAGGTAGATAGAGATACCGGCAATACTAAATACCAATAGATAGTTAGCGAATTCCACGCAGATGTTGAAGCCAGTCACTAAGCGCATTTGGCGGTGTACCGTATCCAAGAAGCCTTTCATGCCTTCTTCGGCGTATTCTGTTTCTCTCTTACTGTGTGAGAACAATTTCACTGTCGCAATGTTGGTGTAGCTATCAACAATACGTCCGGTCATCAGTGAACGAGCATCTGCTTGTTCTGAGGAGACATCTTTTAGTTTTGGTACAAAGAACAGTTGAATACCGACGTAAATAAACAGCCAAATTAACATTGGGGCCATTAAGCGCCAATCCGATTCAGCAAGCATGAGCAGCATCGCTGTAAAGTAAACCGTCACGTAAACGAACACATCGACCATTTTGGTTACAGTTTCACGCACTGCGAGTGAGGTCTGCATGACTTTAGTCGCAACTCGACCTGCGAAGTCATCTTGATAGAAGGACAAACTTTGCTTTAAAAGATAGCGGTGGGCCAACCAACGAATCGACATTGGGTAGTTGCCGAGCAAAGTTTGGTGAAGTAATAGTGAGTAGACACTGATTAAGATTGGCATCACGACCAATAATAGGACACCTAGCCCGATAAGTGTTGACTGGTTGTCCGCTAAGAAAGTTTCAGGGTTACTGGTTGATAGCCAGTCGACCAGTTGTCCCATATAACCAAATAGCGCCACTTCGATGATCGCGATGGTCATACTCATTAACCCGAGTACGATTAAAGGTTTTTCAAAGCCTCGGGTGTAATGGCGACAAAACGCCAGTATTCCTGTAGGAGGTTGTATTGGCTCCTCCTTTGGAAAGGCCTTAGTAAAACCTTCAAATTTCTTGTACATAGTTTTCCCTTTATAAGCTAATGCATCTATGAGTGATGGCATCGTTGGTGCGGCTTTGCTTTTATCGTCTTGATTTGAAATTGTCTAAGAATTAATTCGTTGGTAGAACCATCACACCATTCGATAAATTAATGTTTGTTTTGGTCAAGTTGAGAACGAAATGCGCAAAGCGTGTCTTTCATTACGCTCATTTTGAATTGAATTAGACTGGAAAAATGAGGCTTATTTCAAACGTAATTGATGATGATGCAACGATGATAATCCTAACGTTAAATGGATGGAATTGTAACCCACATTGACGAGTCATCAGAGAGTGAAACGAGGATATTTATTCAATGAGCGCTTTAATGAACATGCAAACTGTTGGTTTTTTCTGGTGTGTTGTTATCTGGCAGTAAAAATCATGGATTAAGCCGTATTTCGCAGTAATTCCTTAGGATAAATATTCGAATCATTATTGTTTTCAGTGAATCTTGTTGTAACAAGTTGTTTACAATTCTGACCATACCTAAAGGATAGGGACGGTTGAGATGTTAAACCTACACAAAAGATCACTTCATATTACTAATGTTCAAAACGCCAATTGCGTTGTTATGGTGCCGCCCAAAGAGTTCCGTTTTAATGAAGAAACGGCGGGCGATAACGAGTTTCAGCACAGAGCTAATCTGACTGAAGTCGAGATCAAACGAAAAACGATGGCCGAGTTTAAGACGATGGTGGCTTCGTTGCGCAAAGAAGGTGTACAAGTTGTAGAGTTTGATTACCCAAAACTGGGGGTTGAAACTCCTGATGCGGTATTCCCTAATAATTGGTTCACTACTTGCAATGATGGAAGCTTATTCACTTTCCCTATGGCTTGTGAAAACCGTCAGAGTGAAGTTAAGCCGAACGCGCTTATTGAAGCGTTAGAAGCTGCAGGTCGCATTGTTAACCATAGTGAATCTCTAGAATCTTATATCGCACAAGGTTCTTATCTGGAGAGCACGGGTGTGATGGTTATCGATCATATTAATAAGACTATCTATGCCGCACTTTCTCAACGTTGTGACCGTGAAGTATTGGAAGACTATGCGAAGCGTATTGGCTATTCACGTGTGGTTTCGTTTCAAACAGCACTGCCATCTGGTCAGCCGATTTACCACACCAATGTGATGATGGCGATTGGTGATAATTTCTGCGTGATCTGTGATCAAGTCATTCCAGAATTTGAGCGTCGTTTTGTGGTGAAGTCGCTTGCTAAAGACAAACAGGTTATCTCTATCACCATTGAGCAAATGAACCGATTCTGTGGCAACATCCTTCAATTGGAAACGGTGAATGGTGATAAGGTGATCGCAATGTCTCAATCGGCTTATGATGCGTTTTCCCCAGCTCAGCGAGTTCAGCTTTCGACACATGGAAAGCTACTGCCATTTAGTGTGAAAACGATTGAAGATATTGGTGGAGGCTCAGTACGATGCATGTTAGGTGAAGTGTTCTTACCAACACGAGTGAATGACTTATAACAAACGGTTATCTTTCAATCATCGGTTTTAAAATACCACTCGAAGCGCAGAGTGGTATTTTTATCTCTAGACGTAAGAAAATAGATTCGGAAAAATTTATTCAGCGGATTTAAAGGTTCTGTGCTTGATAAACTGAGCTGAGAGTGACACCACTTCTTTAGAGTACACCAGTGCGGTGTGATTGAGCTTGAGCGCGCATGTGTCTGTTGCACCTCGCAGGTTTGCATCTTCGAGTGTGACCGTACCATCACCAGGGGTTCGGCCCAATACAATACGTCCGACACCGGCGTCGTTGGTGCCAGTAATGACGCCAATCGGCACATCAATATCGTAGTCACCCAAGCCATCGCTTAAGATCATTTTGCTCGAACCAAATATGAATCCAAGACCATGATTCGATAGTGTTTTAGCGATGGTTGCCCCATTGTGTGGCGTGCCAGCGGTAATAATGCAGGTGTCGGCAAAGTCGGGTTGGTAGAATTTAAAGTAGTGACGAATCAGCAAACCACCGAGTGAGTGGCCAAAAAAATAGACTTCGTCGTATTCATCAAAACGCGCATTAATGAAGCGATTGAGGCGTTTGGCGGCAGAAGGGAAACGCAGTGAGTTGTAGGCAAATTTGTGCGTTGTAAAACCACGCTTTTTGAAATTCCTATCCAGATACTGCATGATCAGCGCAGGCATATATAGACCATGAATCAAAACTATATGTTTGTTTTTGTTGCTCATTTTTGTCCTCCGCTTGATGGTGTTCCCAGTATATTGAGTCGTAAATCTAAACTCAATAGAACTTGCTGCTATTGGGACACGACAGGCTGAGGCTCGCTGTGCTTAGTCTACCCATCTAACGTAACTGCTGAAAAGAAGGGCGGGGAGTAAGAGGCCATTTAAAGTTCAACTTAATGAGAGGAGTTGCTCAGTCACTATTGTCTTGTTAAGTAACTCTTGTATTGTATTGTCTTGTCAAGAGTATGGGCTCTCTTTTTATTTTCGCGGATTCACATCACCCATTGAGCCATGGTTATCAAAGACCATTAAGTTTTGTGTTAACGATGGATAAAAAAAGAAAAGACCGAAGTCTTTTCTTTTAGGAGGGGGGAGAGGCTTAAACCCGTCAAGCCGTGTCGATTGACACTATTGTCGCTATAGGCATTAGCACAAGACTCATCGACATGCAGCAAAGATATCTTGGTTCTCTCGGTACTCTTTGGTTTGCACGTCCATCAAGCCGAGTAAAGAGTCGAACAGATTGTCATGGGAAAAGCTCTGTTCTTTACCTGCCTTTCTTAAGCAGGTCTGGTTTATTCCTTTCTGCTCGGCGAAACCATCAGACATCCACATGATCATAGGCACATGGGTTTGCTCTTTCGGTGCGAATGAATAAGGCATGCCATGAAGATAAACCCCGTTCTCCCCTAAAGATTCACCATGATCGGAAATGTACATCAGCGCAACGTTGTACTTATCGGTGAGTTTCTCTAGCTTCTGAATAGCCTGTGAGATAAAGAAATCCGTATACAAGATGGTGTTGTCGTAGGTGTTAATCAATTCTTCATTGGTGCAGTTTTCGATATCGGCACGTGGACAGTCTGGAGTAAACTTCTTATGTTCTTCTGGGTAACGTTTAAAGTAAGTCGGGCCGTGAGATCCGGAAATGTGATAGAAAATGATGTTATCTTGCTTAAGATTTTGCGTATCTTGTTCGAAGCTCTCTAGCATCGCAGTATCGTAACATTTATCTTTATTGCACAACGGGTCACCATCTTTAGGGGCAAGGGTCAGTTTTTTAATTTTGTGTGCAACACCTTTATCCCCACCATCGTGATCTCGCCAGATCGAGTGAATGCCCGCACGGTTCATAATGTCGACCACGTTATCCTGATTGTAAGCTTTGTCGTGATCATAGTTGCTGCGGTTCATATTCGAAAACATACACGGTACAGAAACCGCAGTAGCTGTTCCACATGACTGAATATCAGAGAAAAAGATCGGGTTGTAAGGCTTGGTATGAGCATTAGTTTCTTTCTCATAACCATAATATTGATAGTTGTATACGCGCGCGGTTTCACCGAGAACAAACACCAGTAATGTCGGCTTTTCTGCTTGTTTTGCTTCCGGTTTTAACTGAGCATCTAAGCCGATTTCTTGATACGGAATCGGTTCTTTTATGTACGTATTGTTGATGTACTTGACGGTTGATGCTACGTATTCAGTTGGAATGATCATTTTCTTAAGGTGGGAGTTATTACGGCCAATTGATGCGTAATGCTTGTAAAACAACGCAGCAATAAGGGCAATGACGATTAATGAGCTTAACAACCCAACGGCTTTCCAAATAGCAAAGTTTTTCCAAGATTTTCTTTCAAGGTTGGTAAATAAAAGCATGAGTGATGGGAGGCAACCCATCAGCAGGAACCATAACACTGAATATGTGCTTAAGTAGCTAGTCGCTTCGCCACTGTTGGTTTCAAAAATATTCTCTATCATTCCATAGTCAACAAAAATGCCATAGTTGAACATGCTATAGCTGACTAAAGAGGAGGTCAGCAATAAGAAAATGAAAAAGACCTTATTAAATATCGGCCAGTTAAATATTTGAAATATAAAGTTGAATGCAGCAAGAAAGAAAAAAGGAATTGAAATTATGAATCCAATGCTTTCGGCTTCTGAAGCTTTGATAATGTTGAATAATTCGCGTGAAATAGGCAGGTTTATGACAAGCACATAATAGATAGCCAACACGAAAGGGAGTTTATTGATGGATAGGTTTAAGCGGTGGAGATTCATTTTTTGTATTCCTACGTCTATTTGTGCTCTTTCTGTCTCTTAGAAAAGTTGAATTTTACTCTTCATTACTGAGTAGAGTCTCGGAATAGTAAAAAGTTCTATTACGAGTTTTCAAGACAGTTTAATTCATATCGTTATTAGATTCTGATTATTTTTGACTGTGATGGGATAAGTTGAGTAAGAAGTGAATGCTTAAGCTCGATATGGGGGAAAGTGATTGCAAATCCACTTTACTTTATTGCCGTACCTCAGGCGATGCAGCAAAGTGAATTTGAGTTACTGACTCTGTGGCTCAGAGGTGCATCTTAGAAATTGTACGAACCACCGAAGCTAACACTGTTAAACGCTAAAGTTCGGTTTTCAATTTGACTCGCATTTACATCGTTCTCCACAATTACCGCGTCAGCTTGCGAAATTAGGCGCAATGTTAGGTGTTCAATTGGCGAGAATTCAACACCGACACCAAAGTGGAAACCCACCCCGTTGTCGTCATCATAGTTTGCCGCGTTATTCGCATGAAGGTCAATGGTGCTTAAGCCTGCCAATGCGAATGGACGAATAGTATTATCGAACGTATAGCCAATGTTCGCTAATGCAGAAATAGAGGTTGGTGAAAGCTGTTCTGCGCCATTTTTATAATCTGCATAATTAGTGTAGCCAAGCTCAACACCAATGATACGGTTGAATTGGTAACCACCATATAGACTGTAGCCGGTACCTTCTGAATCTAGGCTAGGAGCGCCGTCAGTATCTGAATCTTGGTAGGCACTCACTACACCACCGATGTATGCCCCGCCGTTGGTACCTGCTGCTAAAGCTGGGAGTGAAATTAAACCGACGATACCCAATGTTAATGCTGATTTTACCATGTTTGTCATCTTTTTTACTCGTTCTGAAATGTGAGTCACGGTACCCATAATGATGAATGAATAAAACCCTTAGAAACGGAACCTATCTTTTCATTCATCATCCAAATACCTATCACTTTAAGTTTTTAATGATTGAGTTCGTTTATAGTCCCGACCACTGTTGGGGATTATTCCAGAATCTTTTCCCATTACTGTATGGCTTTGTCAGCGTCATCGTTACATAGCGCAAACAGCATGAGTAGCTGTTAAATCGCGGGTTAGCTCAAGCTTCGATTATGTTGGTTTTATCGCGTTTACATGGGGATCAGTTTAATCCGTATCTAGTCACCAAGAGGCTGCCTGTCGCCTCCACCTCGGTAAGAGTCTAGTGCGACCTTCAAGCGACGCAGTTTGTCGCGAGAGCGATTTTTGTGATTGACTGCGATTCCCATAGAGAGCACATCTACTAACGCCAACATGGCGTAGCGAGACGCCGATGGCTTGTAGATGAAATCGGTTTCCATATGCTTGATTGGCAATAAAATATCGGCAATGTTCGCGAGCGGTGTGTCTTGCGGGGTAATTGCGATGATCTTAAGACCGTATTGCTTGGCTAGCTCGGCGGTGTCCGTGATCACCGGTGTAAAACCGGTCGCAGAGATCATCACCATCACATCATTGGCATCGGCTGTAGCCGCAACCATGCGTGACATTAAACCATCGTTGTAAGAGACTACTGGGTAGCCCAATCGAAATAGGCGATGTTGCAGCTCTTGAGAGGCGATGGTCGAGCCACCGCCCATGCCGATAGCGATGATCTGTCTGGCGTTATGCAGCCAACTCACTGCGGTTTCAACGTCTTGCTCTTTGAACAGGGTGCGGTTGGTGTCTAGGCTCTGCTTAATCGACTCGTAGATCCCCTGGTAGCCGGTTTGATCAACCGGTTCGAGGATAAAACGTTGGCCAACGGTCAGCGTTTGAGCCAACTTAATTTTCATATCACGTACGTTGTTGCAGCCAATCGCCTTCGCAAAGCGCGTAATGGTGGCTTCACTCACTTGAGCGTTTTCAGCAAGCTCTGTGATGCTGGCATTGGCAGCAAAATCAATGTCATCCACGATAAGCTTGGCGACTTTTTTCTCTGCATCACGAAGAGCCGGAAAGCGTTCCGTTATCTGTGAAATGATATCTACTTCTAAACTCAAGAATCTTGATCCTCTGTTGATGGGGCTAATCGTTGTGATTTAGTTATACAGAACCTAGCTATATAGAACCAAGTCATTTAGTTCTAAGCCTTAGCCCCATTAGTATATCTTATTGTTTCATCGATCTCTTTATCGCTCATGTGTGGATATTACTCATAAGCTTTAAACTCTCGGCAAAAGTCCACTTAGAAACAGGTTTCCACCCAGTTTGTTACCTGATGCTCGTCATCGCTGATGGCAATGTAGCGCCACTTATCAAAAGTTAAACACGGGTGTGAGGTTGAAAACGCAATCATGTCGCCCACTTCAATCTCAGCTGAACCATCTGTTTCAACAAAGGTGTGTTGATCCATTACCGCGGTAGCCGTTAGCCCTTTCACTGAGATAGCTTCGCCATTGCGATAGCCACGTTCAGCAATCGGTAAGCCCGCATCAAAGGCCACATCACGCTTGCCTAACCCAACCACTAGCTTGGTCGGCTCCGGGCGAGAGATAACATACGCCCACACCTCAAGCGCCGATTCTAAATCCCCCCCCATTTCACATGCGTAACCTTGGTTTACTTGGGCGCGTTGTAACACCTTGCTTTGGGCGTCTAGGTAAATACCGGTATCGTGAATGGCATAACAGCCCGGGCGGATGATCGCCAAGTAATCCGTTAGGTTCGCTAAACATTCTGCAACCACGTCATACCAAGCAGAGCCGGCACCCGTGATGATAGGTTGCCCTGTAATTAGGCCATCTGATGCGAGGCTTTCGACCGAAGTGAGCGCCTGCTTCAAGAAGGTGCGAATGTCTTGTTCTGCGTTGTCACCGTGAATCACACCTTCATACACCTCAATACCCGCGAGCGAAAGGGCAGGTGTGTCTTGGATGGTTTGAGCCAGTTCTAGAACTTCTTGAGGTGAACGACAACCACAGCGACCGCCCGGCACACCAAATTCGATCAGTACTTTTAGCGTTTGCTTTGTATTAGCGAAATATTGGCTAAGTTGCTGCACGTTTACCGATGAATCTACACAACAGTAAAAGTCGACATCAAATTCACTGATCAGCTGTTCAACGATCGCCATGTTGGTTTTACCCACCAATTGGTTGGCCATGATGATTCGTTTTGCACCCGCCATAGCGGCAACTTCTGCCTGTGCAGGCGTCGCTACGGTAATCCCCCAAGCGCCATTGTCTAGCTGTTGGCGGAAAAAAGCAGGGGTCATGGATGTTTTACCATGCGGCGACAATTTAACCTGATGGTGATCGGCGAATGATTGCATCCAATTTAGGTTATTGGTCAAGGCTGATTGTTTGATAATTGCTACCGGAAGCGAAATATCGTCATCAACCAGTCGATAAATACCGTTCTCAGATTGTGATACTGCTCTCCCTTTTTGGCCTTTTTCAGTCAAGACGAAACTATCTTTTTGATACTTTATAACATCTTTTTGTGCAGGGTTATGTTTCATTGCTGATTCCTAACATGATTTAAGTTGTTGTTATTTAATGTTTAAATATATCTGCAATCTAATTTTTGGTAGAAACTATCATACAAATTAAAATATTATGTGTGTTTTGTCACTAAAAATAATCGGCTGGATTCTTAATATAGCTCCATCAACACAGTGGATTGAGAGAGTGAAAAATGTTGTTCGATACGATAATCAAAAATGTAGAGGTGTTTGATGGCACCGGCGAACAATCGTTTTGTGCCGATGTAGCAATCCTTGATGGAAAAATCGCCGAAATTGGTCAAATCGATCACGAAGATTGTGGCCAGTTGGTTGAGGGAGCAGGCTTAGCATTAGCTCCTGGATTTATCGATGTACATACACACGACGATACCAACGTAATTCGTTACCCAGACTGCCTACCGAAGATCAGCCAAGGTGTGACAACCGTGATTGTTGGCAACTGCGGTATCAGCGCATCGCCAACGGTTTTGGCTGGTGATCCACCTGACCCAATGAATCTTTTAGGCGCGCAGGCTGATTTTAAATACCCCACTTTTGCGGCGTATGCACAAGCGGTAGAGCAAGCACAACCTGCAGTAAACGTAGCAGCGCTGGTTGGCCACACCACACTGCGTAATCAAGTGATGGACGATCTGCAACGCACCGCAAGTGAAGATGAAATTGCTGCAATGCAAACCAACCTTGATTTAGCGATGGCGCAAGGTGCATTAGGTTTGAGTTCGGGTCTGGCTTACGCAAGTGCGAAACAAGCGAATACCAACGAAGTGATGCAGTTAGCAAAAGTACTGTCTAGCCACGGTGGCATTTATACCACGCATATGCGTACCGAATTTGAAGAGATCTTAAGCGCGATGGAAGAAGCGTTTGAGACAGGACAATACGCGAAAGTGCCAGTTGTTATCTCTCACCTTAAATGTGCAGGTGCGGGCAACTGGGGCAGAACCGTTGAAGTGCTTGATTTGATGGACAAGGTTTCTGAGCACCAAGATGTGTCTTGTGACTGCTACCCATATTCAGCGAGCTCTTCAACACTGGATTTGAAACAGGTGACGGACGATTTCGATATCTTCATCACTTGGTCTGAAGCAAAGCCAGAACACGCAGGCAAAACGCTTAAGCAGATTGCTGATGAGATGAACCTACCTCTGATGGACGCAGCAAAAGCACTTCAACCAGCGGGTGCGGTGTATCACTGCATGGATGAGAACGATGTGAAGCGCGTTTTGAAATACAAGTTAACCATGGTCGGTTCTGACGGTTTGCCAAATGACCCGCATCCACACCCAAGATTGTGGGGCACCTTCCCGAAAGTATTGGGTCACTACTGCCGAGATGAAAAACTGTTCTCGTTGCCAGAAGCGATTCACAAAATGACTGGAATGTCGGCAGAGCGTTACAACTTAGTGGGCCGAGGCGAAGTTCGCTGCGGTGCATTTGCCGATTTAGTTTTATTTGATCCAAAGAATATTAAAGACACAGCAACATTTGAAAATCCTATTTCAGTTGCAGAGGGAATAGAAAGCGTATTTGTAAATGGTGAGTTAACTTACCAGCAAGGAAAAGTGAAAAATAATCGTTCAGGAATTTTTATTTACCGAAACTAGATTTTAATTATCAAATTAAATTCACGATAAATATAAAGCGACGAATTAATTTAAACATATTGGAATAGAAACTGTTTTATCTATAAAGCCATTGTTATCTATAAAACCAATAGTATCTATAAATAAGTGGAGTTAAAAAATGACTATTAAACGTTACGGTGTTGAAGGCGGTACAGGTACAGGCGGACAACATTTACCATTTGCACGCGCAACTGAAGCGGGTGGTTTCCTGTACGTTTCTGGCCAGACACCGATGACAGATGGTGAAGTGGTTGAGGGGGGCATTGTTGACCAGTCTCGCCTAGCGATCCAAAACTGTGTCGATATCATGACTGAAGCGGGCTACGGCCTAGAAGACGTAATGCACGTAAAGGTTGTGCTAACGGATTCTCGCTACTTCCAATCTTTTAACAAGGTATTCAAAGAGTTCTTCGGTGCTAACCCACCGGCACGTATCTGCATGGTCTGTGACCTAGTGGTGGATGTGAAAGTTGAAGTCGATGTGACTTGCTACCGTGCTGACCGCGTTTAATTATAACCTACTTAGAGAGTATTAGGGATTAATTATCCTTGTTATTATTCCTTAATACTCTCACCCTACATTTATAAAAATTACTTTAATTAAAATATACCTAATAAATAAAGTAATTATATGAAATATAAAATGAATGAATCATAAATAACAGTTCAGGAATGAACTTAATATTTCACTGAGAGGTGTCAAATGAACAGCACACTTTTTCTTACAGGCTTCGGCGTGTACGTATGTTTTTTAATTTGGTTAGGCTGGTTTGTCTCGCGTAATCAAAAATCGGGTGAAGATTTCTTATTAGGTGGTCGTGGCTTACCATTATTTTTAGTGCTGGGTACAACGGTCGCGACGATGGTTGGCACAGGCTCAAGTATGGGGGCGGTTGGTTTCGGCTACGCGAATGGCTGGGCTGGTGCTTTGTACGGCATTGGCGGTGCTGTCGGCATTTTATTACTAGCCCTTTGGTTTGCCCCGGTTCGTAAACTAAACTTCATGACCATGAGTGAAGAGTTAGCTTACTATGTTGGCGCTAACCGAATCGTAAAAAATGTGGTTGGTCTGCTTATCTTTATCGCGTCAATCGGTTGGTTGGGTGCGCACATTCTCGGTGGCGGCATGTACCTGGCGTGGATTGCAGACATCGACCTTAATCTTGCGAAAATTATTATTGCTGCGGCATTCACTATCTACGTTGTGATCGGTGGTTACACCGCGGTGGTATGGACCGATACGATTCAAGCGGTCATTTTGTTTGTCGGTTTTATCCTGATGGCAGTCATGTCTGTGGATTATATTGGTGGTCTGGATAACCTTTACGCTGCAATGGACCCTGCTGCTACCAGCTTTTTAGCCATCGATAAATTGGGTATTCTGCCTGCTGTTTCTCTGTCTGTGGTTATCGGTGTCGGTGTATTGGCGACACCTTCATTCCGTCAACGTATCTACTCAGGTAAAGATGTTTCAACCATCCGTCGTTCATTTGTCGGGTCAGGTGTGTTGTATCTTTTCTTTTCAATCATCCCTGCAATCATCGGTATGGCAGCGCACGCCATCGATCCATCACTGGAAAACCCGAACTACTCGTTTCCTTATGTAGCGGCAACGGTGCTCCCGGTTGGTGTTGGTATGATTGTTCTTATCGCAGGCCTTTCTGCAACCATGTCGAGTGCAAGCTCTGATGCGATTGCGGGGGTGTCTATCCTGCTGCGTGATGTTTATGTCATGTTCACCGGTCGAGTACCGAATAAAGAGTCAATGGTGAACTACTCTCGTTTGGCATTGATTGTGGTGATTGGTTTTGCACTGCTGTTCGCTCTGACGTCCAACGATATCATCGGCTACATCACTAAGATGATTTCCACGGTCATGTCGGGCATGTTTGTGTGCGGTATGTTGGGTAAATTTTGGAAACGCTATAACTGGCAAGGTGCGTTAGCAACACTGGCTGGAGCATCTGTGGCTTCTCTGGTGATTATGTTAAACGCTGATTATACGATTTTCTGGGGTAACCCTGTGATTCCTTCTTGTTTGGTGGCTTTAGTGGCTGGTGTGATCGTGAGCTTATGTACACCGGCTAACCAAGTCACACCGGAAATGGCAAAAGCAATTCTTGATGACGAGCGTGCTCTGATGGAAATGGAACTGTCTGACACTGGCGTACTTGAGGAAGAAGCTCCACCTCAACGTCCTGTCAATCAAGCAAGTTAATGTCAACATTGAGGTGAGCCGGTGGGTGGTTGCACTACAGTTTTGCTCATCGGTTTCATTCGCTTAGGCCCTGCTCAGTGGTAGGGCCTAAGAATAATAGGATGGGATTGTGGTCTTGGTCCATGAAGGGGTCGAGCTTGTGAGCGAGCGATTTTCTGGCTCTGTTTTGTGAATCGCCTCCGATAAACAAAATAGACCAATACTTATATAGGAAAATGCACAATGAAAAAAACTATATTATCCCTATTGATTTCAGGTTTAGTCGTGTCCCCAATGGTTTTAGCAATGGCTCCGAATACCGATTTAAATTTAATGCCGTATCCCCAAACTGTCGAGCTGCAAGCTGGGCAAGTTAAGGTCGACGGTCATTTTAAGGTTTACATCAAAGGCTTTAACTCTGATCGCGTTGAGTTCACGGCAAAACGCTTTATTGATCGCCTTCAGCGTCAGACGGGTGTGCCAATTTTAAATTGGCAAGTCGATAGCGCGGATGAAGCTAACTTGATCATTGATATCGACGCGGCGCCAAAGTCTGAAGTACAGAACATCGACTCTGTAGAGTCCTACAAAATTACCACTCAGGGTGAACAAATTACGCTGAGCGCACCAAGCCCATACGGCGCTATTCACGGCATAGAAACCCTTTTACAGCTCGTTGAAACGACGGCGACTGGCTACCATATTCCTGCCGTAACCATTGTCGATCAGCCTCGTTTTCGCTGGCGTGGTGTTTCTTACGATACTTCACGTCACTTCATTAAATTTGATGTGTTGATTCGTCAGTTAGATGCGATGGCGTCGGCGAAGATGAACGTGTTCCATTGGCACTTCTGGGACGATCAAGGCATTCGCATTCAAACTGAATCATGGCCACGTTTGTGGTCTGAAACCGCCGATGGTAACTACTACACTAAAGACCAAGTACGCTATTTAGTGGAATATGCGCGCAATCTCGGTATTCGTGTGATACCAGAGGTCTCTTTGCCGGGTCATTCCTCTGCTGTTGCTCATGCTTATCCACGTTTGATGTCTGGTGCTGAGGGCCAAAGTTATGACCAAGAGCGTGGTTGGGGGGTGTTTGAACCATTAATGGATCCACTGAACCCAGAGCTCTATGAAATGCTGGGTGATGTGTTTGATGAACTGACTGAGTTGTTCCCGGATGAGTACTTTCACATTGGTGGCGATGAGCCGAATTATTCGCAGTGGAAAAACAGCGAAAGGCATCAGCGGTTCATTGAAGAAAATAACATTGATGGCGAGCGTGGTTTACAGTCCTACCTCAATGTGAAAGTTGAGAAGATGCTCGAAGCGCGCGGAAAGAAAATGACGGGTTGGGATGAGATTTGGCATAAAGATTTGCCAACATCTATCGTGATTCAAAGTTGGCAAGGGCATGACAGTATCGGCCGTGCGGCGAAAGAGGGCTATCCAGGGATTTTGTCTACAGGCTACTACCTAGACCAACCTCAGCCGACGAGCTATCACTATCGCAATGATCCGATGCCAAGCGGTATTACGGTCGACGATAAGCTGCACAATGGTGAGACATTTGTGACTTACCAATGGCAAATGCCTCGTTCTAAAGGCAGTCCGCGTAAGGGAACACTTACTATCATTGAGGCAAAAGATGGCACTTTTCGCGCGTTCAGTGATTACAATGGCAAGTCTCGAGAAGAGATTTACATTCTTGATTATGTGCCGGGTAAAACCTTTATTGGTCACTTCGATAACTTCATGTCGTACACCGAGTTCAACCTAAACCTGAATCCTAAGGGTTTTGCTGAAGGCAGTTACCAATTGATCGGTAATGTGCGTTGGCCAACCACAGGAGAAGTGATTGCGAGCAGTGATATCAAAGGCGGTGTCATTCCAGAGCCGAATGGCGGTTATCCTGCTGAACTGACCGATAAAGAAAAAGAGCTGATTTTAGGTGGCGAGATCACTATGTGGCTCGAGAACAAAGACAGCGACACCGTCGAAAATTACCTATGGCCGCGTAGCTACGCGATTGCAGAGCGCTTCTGGTCTGATGCGCAATTGACGGACGAGCGTAGCATGTATAAGCGCATGAAGGTGATGGACACCTGGTCTGAAGTGTCGGTTGGGCTGCGCCATCATGCGGACGCCGATATGCTATTAAAACGCATTGCGAAAGGGCAAGATATTCATAACCTGCGTGTGCTCGCGAAATACACTGAGCCTGCACAGTACTATGCGCGCAACTGGGAGAAGTGGAACTCGACCGATCCTAAAGGGACTTTATATAGCCAATACGAGCGCTTAAATCGCTTCGTTGATGCCTTGCCCGTTGAAAGCTATGCCGTTTATGAGATGCAAGATTTGGTGAATGAATTCGCGACCGGTAACCAACAAGCGCTTAATAAGCTGACTCAGCATTATCAACAAGTAAAATCGGCCGCCCTTGAAGCTAAAACCGTTTTCGCTGGCAATGTGTCTTCAGTTGATACCGTGGTTGTTGCACAAAAAACCATTGAAGTCGCAGATTTGGCGTTAACCTTGATTGCTAAAGCACAAGCGGGAGAAAAAATTCGAGCATCAGAGGTGAATGCCTACCAAGCGATGCTGTCTGACTCTGCGAAGATCTACGACGAGTCGATCATCGCGATTGTTCGCCCTACAGAGTTGTTGCTGAAGCGGCTTGGTGATGAATAAGGGAACCGTTGAGTGTATGAAAGCTAGCTAGATAATAAGTTACGCGCCAACAATAAATGAAAACCGCCAGATATCGGCGGTTTTTAGTCTCTGGTATCCGTTCATATTTTAAAAAAAGTATAGGTTGTTTCGAACTATCCAAATGATACAGAGCAAGCGTGAAAGTCATAATCTTAAGCTGGGTTGCTGCAATCTGCCTGTATGTCTTGGTTTATCATGGATACAGATGGGCGTTGGCGGCTAATTACTGTTTTTTACCGCCAACTTGAACATAGTCGATACCGATAATACGGTTCATGATTCCCATTACAGAGCTCGTATCAGAGTTTGTTGAGTGAATTGTATCAACGGTCGCCCCTTCTGGCACTAATGCCATTACACGATCTTGGGTGTTCCCCGGAACTTGAAAACCGACAATGTTAAAACTCTCAGCA
This sequence comes from Vibrio artabrorum, assembly GCF_024347295.1. Classification (NCBI taxonomy): domain Bacteria; kingdom Pseudomonadati; phylum Pseudomonadota; class Gammaproteobacteria; order Vibrionales; family Vibrionaceae; genus Vibrio; species Vibrio artabrorum. Next base: position 391,250 of record NZ_AP025459.1, read on the forward strand.
TGCGCTGTGTAAACGTCTTCGTTGTGGCTAATGCCTGAACAACCTGCAAGTGAGATAACGCCTAAAACACATAATAACTTTTTCATAAAAATACCTTAAGAATGATGAGAGTGTCGATATCAAGCGAATGGCGGAAATGGCTAACAAAGTGAGAGTTAACGAATCATCCGCCGAGCATTCATAACAAGCCATAAACGACAGTGCCATGTTTATCTAGACTCTAAAAGTAGATTGGGAGACAGCATCTCCCGACCGATGTTGAACATTATTCCAGAGGTGTTTTGTGGTTACTGTATGGGTTTGTCAGCTGAATCTTTACATAGTGGAAAGGTCATCGTGAATACGGCCCCTTTGAGTGTGTGGCTTTGTCCAACCTCTACCGTTGCACCGTGTTGTGCGCAGATTTTGTCTACGATAGAAAGGCCCAAACCATGACCACTTTTGGCCTTATTACGCGCTTTGTCACCAACATAAAAGGGGTCGAACAGGCGAGCTTGGTGTTCTTGTGCCACGCCATCACCATCATCGTGCACCGCTATATATATCTGATCACGATGCAAGGTTGCTACAATCGACACCTGTGAACGAGCGAATTTCATCGCGTTACGTACTAGGTTATTTAAGGCGCGGTTAAGCAGCGTTTCATCAGCCGATATTAAAATTGCGCGAGGTGGTTCTGGTAGTGATAGCTCTATGTTGAGCTCTGTGTCTTTGTTCCAGCGTGCCATCGAGTGCTCAAGAAAGTCTCTTACCTCTAAGGGCTGCTGTCGGTTTGCGAGGTCAATGCTATCAAGTTTGGCGTAACACAACAGTTCGTCGACCATCTTTTCCATCTCTTCCGTATCTTCCACAATACTTTCAACGGTGTCTTGTTGCGACTCATTAAGCGGTGTGTCTTTGAGCATTTCAGCTTGCCATTGGATGCGAAATATAGGGGTACGTAATTCATGAGCGACCGCATTGGTGAGTGAGCGATTGCTCTCAACTAAGTGATGAATTCTGTCGGCCATCAGGTTGAAGGATTTGTTGAGAGACCCGATAGCACTGCCGCCTGATGTCTCAGCTCTCGAAGAGAGGACCCCTTCAGCGAAGCGCAGTGTGACAGTTTCGAGCTTTTTAACTCGACGAAAAATAATCACGAGATGGCCCACGCCGTAAATAATAAAACTGGCTAAGAAGAATGCCCAGATAAGGTTATCTTCAAGCTCTATCTTCTGTCGAACCAGTGTTTCGTCATTGGGGAGGTAGTGATAGATGTTATTGCTGTTAGATAAGCGAAACCAGAGGTTTCGATTTTCATCATGAAAGATAAAGCAAGTCGGATGACTGCTGAAGAATTCAGAAACTGGAGTCGGTATTTTATCATTCGGGCTGAAAGTCTCCAATGTATTAAGAGTCGTGTCAACGAACTGAGCCATTGCTTGATGAGCTGCTTCAAGCCCTTGATTTTTAGAGATGTTCTCTATGAGTTGTTGATGAGCCGTCGCTTCGTAATCTTGCAACACATATTCATAGTCCGTATTGAGTTGATAAACAGTAATCTGGTAGGCTGCAAGTCCAGTAATAAAGCAGAGTAATAAGCCTAGTAGGGACTCTAAATAGATACGTCGCATAATCACTCTCTTTCATTACGCTCGTATTGAGCGAGGTTAATGCCATGCGGTTGAAACAAATAAGTAACCTTTGCTACGAATCGTCTGAATTTTCTCTGCCGGCGTACTATCATCGCCAAGTATTTTCCTTAGGCGTACGACTTTATTGTCTATTGTTCGGTCGATACCGTCATACTCAATACCACGCAGTGTTTGAGTCAAATAGTCACGTGATAACGGAGTGTCTGGGTTACTTGCTAATAGCCAAAGCAGGTCAAATTCACTGTCAGTCACTGATAAAATGGTACCTGAAAGCTCACATTTCTTGTAGGTGTTTCTCAAAACCAGTTTGCCAAAATGAAGAGTGTCTGAGTCGTCGACTGAAGTCGTCTCAGTGTCTTGGCGGCGTAATAGCGAGCGAACTCTGGCCAGCAGAACTCTTGGCTTGATTGGTTTGGTAACATAGTCATCAGCGCCTGTCTCTAAACCTGCGACATGGTCAAAATCATCATCGCTGGCGGTGAGCATCAAGATTTTACCTTTGAAGTGGGTACGCGTCTGTCGGCAAATTGTCAGTCCATCAGTGACAGGGAGCATTAAATCCAGCAGTACGATATCGGGCTGTTCCGCGAGAATAGTTTGAGTGGCATTACTGCCATCATCTAGGGCCAAAACATCAAAATTTTGAATGACAAAGTAGTCTTGCAACATTTTCTGAAGCTTTCGGTCGTCTTCAACGATGATCATTTTAGGTTTTGTCATTCCATTATCAGCCTTATCGTGCGTTTCACTTATTGAGATTACGTGAGGGAGCACTATTGAGTGGTTAGCTATTATGACATATCCCATTTGCATGCTTCACGTAAATGATTAAATACTTTCTACGCCAGTTCAATGATGATTTTACATGAATGGGAGAATAAAAAAACAACGTTCAGAAAGCCCGTACATACTATTATATTCTATTATATTCCCACAGCGGATAGATCAAATGCTTATAAATACGGCTTCATTACACGTATTGAGTAGCTTAGGCTCAGGTTAATATTTGATATGATATTGGCAGGTTGGTGATGACTTTGTTGTAGCCAACCTTTTTTCATTCCGTGATTTGATGCAGACAGTCCCAACCCTCGCGTATCTGATTCTAACTCGAGTCATATTCGGGTTTGCTATTGTTCCTGGCGTAATCTCGACCATTATTTACCGACAACATCTCGCTTTTTCTTACCTTATTCGCTACTTTAAGACTGAATATCGCTACTCATTGTACAAAAGTGTTGCCATGCGCAAATTCAGAAGCATATAAAAGATTGAGAATAGTATGAACATCAGTACAATGCGGAAAAATCAATGAAGTAATTTCTCAATTTACAGTGTAATTCGAGTACACCTGATGTAAATAATCAGGACATTTCATCGCTTCGACGCTGTAAAGCCATTCACCGTATATTAGTACAAAGGTCTGTATCTTGGACAAACATGACGAAATCCTGGTCGCTATTCGCCAAATTATTCGCGCTATCGATTTACACTCGAAAAAGTTGAGTAAAGAGTATGGTTTGACTGGCCCTCAATTAATTTTAATGAGAGCAATCCAAGAGATGGGTAATGTGACGATCAAAGAGTTGTCTAATCAAACTAATGTAAGCCAAGCGACCACGACGACCATCATCGATCGTCTAGAGTTAAATGGCTATGTACAACGAGTACGCAGTGAGTCAGATCGACGCAAAGTACATGCAAATTTGACTGAAAAAGGCCAAGAGTTGTTGAGTCATGCGCCACCACCGTTGCAAGATAACTTCGTGAAAAAATTTCAAAACCTTGAGCCGTGGGAGCAAAGCCTACTGCTCTCTTCAATGCAACGTGTGTCATCAATGATGAATGCGGAAGACATTGATGCCGCGCCAGTTCTTCAGCTTGAAGGGATTGCCAACGTTGCTAAGAACTAACGTTTAACTGGTTCAGTTAGACAATGGTGAATGAACATTAAATGGTCGCATTGAGCGGCCATTTTTGATCTCAATGACAGATAATCCTAGTTCATGCCCTCATGTATTGTATACCCTCTCAAGCTTTCACTAAGAAGCATAACTTTTTTCAAGATAGGCGCATGCTATAAAACGAAAATAACAACCTTAAAATGCTTGTTTGGTGCCTTAAAATAGCTAAATCGAGGTGATTTAAGTTGCTGTTTTTGTTGGTTTTTAATTTAGTGTTTTCTTGAGATCGTAATGATAGTCTTAGCTTAATTTCTTTAGGGGGCTAAATGGACACTAATAACAGCACTTATCATCACCACAGTTTTGCTGAGCAAGACTTATCAGAGCTTACATTTACAGCCTGTACGTTTATCCGTTGTGATTTCAGACGTTCGAACTTGCGTGATACAACGTTTATTAACTGTAAGTTTATTGAACAAGGCGACATTGAGGGATGCCACTTTGATGTTGCCGACTTACGAGATGCAAGCTTTCAGAATTGCCAGTTGGCGATGGCGAATTTCAGTAATGCGAACTGCTATGGTATTGAGCTACGTGAATGCGACTTGAAAGGGGCGAACTTTACTCGTGCTAACTTTGCTAATCAGGTAAGTAATCGAATGTATTTTTGCTCAGCGTATATTACGGGCTGTAACCTGTCTTACGCCAACTTGGAGCAAGCTTGTTTAGAGAAGTGCGAGTTGTTTGAGAACCGTTGGATAGGTACTTACCTTGGCGGCGCGTCACTGAAAGAGTCTGATCTCAGCCGGGGTGTGTTCTCAGAAGACGTATGGGGGCAATTCAGCATGCAAGGTGCTAATTTATGTCATGCTGAATTAGAGGGGTTAGATCCTCGTAAGGTCGATACATCTGGAATTAAAATTGTCGCTTGGCAGCAAGAGCAACTGCTTGAAACGATGGGAATCGTCGTGATTCCGGAGTAACTTGTTCGTTTTTTGATTGATTACATAACGTCAATAACCAAAACAAAGCCCAAAGCCAACAACTTTGGGCTTTTGCATATAGGATCTCTGACGCTGAACGGAGTTATCTGATAAGCAGCATGATACTAAAGATGTTTGGTATGCGAGATGACTTGTAACTGAGTTACATTTTTAGATGGGTTGAGTTTCATACGGGATCTTGGTCACTGATTTGAGAGTGATTTATAATTAATTTGATGATTTTAAACCTAGTGCCAATCACAAATTAATCATGGTCAATATCTGTAATTAGATCTAAATCTCATTTATTGTATTTTTAATTAATCATAAAATTGAGTGGCTGATCAAATTTATGGTATTGATTTGTAGTTAATTATAAATTTGTAATTAATTTTCATTTTAAATGTGTGAGGTAGATTCTAACTTATCATTTGACAGTGATATTTAGGTGATCTGTATCTCATTTTGTTGCTATTTCTCTATTCACTCACTTCCATTGATAATAATCCCAACAACAACGAACCAAGAATAACTGGGATATATTATGCTTTATGACCTTATTGACCACGATTTAATTGATGTCATTAACCACTCTGAATATAAGTGGGAAGATGCAGTTAAAGAAACGACACGTTATTTGCAAGACAAAGGTTACGTTACCGATAACTATGCTAATGCGATCATTCAGTCAACGCATGATAATGGACCTTATTATGTTCTTTGTCCAGGCATTGCGATGCCCCATGCTCGCCCAGAAGAAGGTGTTCTAAAGACGGGATTAGGTATCCATGTTTTTTCAACCCCAGTTGATTTCGGTTCAGAAATGGGACCAGCGAATGTCTTATTAACATTAGCTGCAAAGGATTCAGATACACACATCGAGGTTATTCAAGCACTTAGCGAAATGCTAGTCGATGAAGAAAATATTGCCAAGCTGGCGGCTTCATCTTCAAAAGCTGACGTACTTGAAATTATTAAAAGTTACTAAGAATAACCTTTGAAAATAAGGAAGATACCGTGTCTACAAATATAAGAGCTAAAGTGCAATCTTTTGGTGGTCATCTGACCGCGATGGTATTGCCAAATATTGGAGCCTTCATCGCATGGGGCTTTATTACCGCATTATTTATTCCAACGGGTTGGATGCCTAACGAATATTTTGGTGAATTAGTGGGCCCGATGATCACTTATTTACTTCCTTTGCTTATCGGCTATACCGGCGGTCAAATTGTCGGGGATAAACGCGGCGCGGTTGCTGGTGCAATCGGTACAATGGGGGTTATCGCTGGCGCTGAGATTCCAATGTTTGTGGGTGCAATGATTATGGGGCCACTGAGTGGCTGGGTGATTGTTCAAATCGACAAGCGTTTACAAAACAAGATCCCTTCTGGTTTCGAGATGGTGGTTAACAACTTCTCGCTAGGCATCTTTGGTATGTTGATGTGTCTATTTGCTTACGCGATTGTTGGTCCAGCAGTCACTGCTGCGAATCTATTCGTTAAGTCTGGCATCGAAGCCTTAGTTGCTACGGGCTTTCTCCCGTTATTGGCTATTATCAACGAGCCCGCAAAGGTACTGTTTCTCAATAACGCGATTGACCAAGGTATCTATTACCCACTTGGTTTACAGGCGGCCGCAGAAACGGGTAAATCAATATTCTTCATGGTGGCATCTAACCCAGGTCCAGGCTTAGGTATGCTATTGGCTTATGCTAAATTTGGCGAAGGTTTAAGCAAAAAGTCTGCACCCAGCGCCATTATCATCCACTTCTTCGGTGGTATCCATGAGCTGTACTTCCCATATGTACTAATGAAACCAATCATGATTGTCGCAATGATTGCAGGTGCAGCGACAGGTATCGCAACATTCAACCTACTTGATGGTGGTTTAGTTGCGGGTCCAAGTCCTGGTTCTATCTTCTCTTACTTAGCTCTAACGCCTCGTGGTAGCTTCTTTGCCACTATCGCAGGTGTCACATCTGCAACCGTAGTTTCGTTTTTAGTGGCGAGTGCTATCTTGAAAATGAGCAAGAAAGAGCAATCAGAAGACGAATTTGAGCAGTCAATCTCTGATATGAAAGAGATGAAAGCGGAGGGGACAGTAACCAAAGGTGTGGCTCAGGCTTCAACAGAACAGTCGGTAAAAGCAATCAAATTTGTTGCTTTTGCATGTGATGCAGGGATGGGCTCAAGCGCAATGGGGGCATCCACTTTCAAACGCAAATTAGAAAAAGCTGGCTATGACGTTCAAGTGAAGCATTTCGCCATCGAAAATGTACCGAGTGAGGCTGATGTGGTGGTGACTCACGAAAGCCTTGAGAATCGAGCTATCAAAGCGACAGGGCTACCCGTTGTCACGATTAAGAACTTCTTACATGATCCAGCATTAGACACTCTAATGAACACCATCGGTCAACAAGCCTAATTTAAATTTTGGGTCCACTCTGTGGGCCCACTCTCGGAGATAAAATTATGACTCAAACTACTGCTGCCGTTATCTGTGGTGAAAACGATGTTCGACTTAGAACGTTCGATTTACCTGCCATTTCTGATGATGAATTATTGGTTAAAAACATCTCAAATAGCATCTGTCTTTCTACTTATAAAGCGGCGTTGCTAGGAAGCAATCACAAGCGTGTACCCGAAGATATTGCGGAAGTACCTGTGATAACAGGCCATGAGTATGCGGGTGTTATAGTACAAGTGGGCGCTAACTTACAAGGGCGTTTCAAGGCAGGGGAACCGTTTGTGTTACAGCCTGCCATGGGGCTTCCAACAGGCTATTCGGCAGGTTACAGTTACGAAACGTTTGGCGGTAATGCAACGTACTCCATTATCCCCCAAATCGCTATCGACTTAGGTTGTGTTCTTCCATACAGTAGCTCTTACTATGCGAATGCCTCTCTAGCTGAACCCATGTCGTGCATTATTGGTGCATTTCACGCAAGTTACCATACAACGCCCTACGTTTATGAACATCAAATGGGTATCAAAGAGGGAGGGGCGCTTGCACTGTTAGCTTGTGCAGGCCCAATGGGGATCGGTGCAATTGATTACGCAATTAATGGCCCTGTTAAACCTAGTCGCATTGTCGTCACTGACATTGATGAGGCGCGTTTAGAGCGAGCTGAGAGCTTAATCCCTGTCTCAAAAGCTGCAGAGAACGGTATTGAACTTTTTTATGTGAATACGGCAAAGTTAGAGGATCCCGTAACTCATCTTAAACAGTTAAACGGCGGTAAGGGGTATGATGATGTGATGGTATATGCTGCTGTCGCTCAAGTACTTGAACAAGCGGACGAGCTACTCGGTAATGATGGTTGTTTAAACTTTTTTGCGGGTCCAACAGACAAGCAATTCAAAGTGCCATTTAATTTTTACAATGTTCACTATGAAGCCACTCACATCGTGGGAACATCGGGTGGCTCGAAGGGTGATATGGTCGAATCTATTGAGCTTTCTGCAGCGAATAAGATTAACCCTTCATTTATGCTTACCCATGTTGGTGGGCTGGAAGCGGCGCCACATACGATCCTAAATCAGCTAGATATTCCGGGTGGTAAGAAGATGATCTATCCGCACATTAACTTACCGCTGACAGCGATTGATCAATTCCATACCTTAGCTGATCAATCCCCGTTCTTTTTGGAATTGGATGAAATCTTAAAAACCAACAATTACGTTTGGAATGAACAAGCGGAAAAGGCACTATTGGAATTTTATGATGTGAGCCTAACTAGCTAATATAGTTAACTATTGTGGTGGCTCTACGGCCACCACAACGTCGTGAGGTAATGGATATTTTATTGCAAGACAAATTATTAGATGCGTTGGAAGAGTGCGAAAACGCGACCTGTCTAATTGAAGTCTCTAATAAACTAATAAACAAAAAACTTCAAAAGCTATTGCCGAAAGTGTTCGTTCAAGACGCTTTAGTTATGGAGTACGCTGTGGTGCCTCTTTTAAAAGAAGATGGCCCTTTGGTGACCACCGATGTTGCGTCAAAACTGATGTTTGCGATGGGTAAGATTACGCTCCAAACTTACGCTGATATTGGCTTATTTGACCAAATGTATGATTACACCAGTAAACACTCTCAAGCGATCCTGTTTGATGACGATATGGTGTATGACTTCATCAGTAATCAGTCCCACCTTGCCAAGGGGCAAGACAGCTTTTATCTAGATTCAATTAACCAATTAAAATTCTCTTCGTTCGATTCGTTTTCCAAAGCACGTTATGAATCCCTCATTAAAACGGTACTTAAACTCTGTTGTGAGAACTTATTAGAAAGTATTGAGAAAGAAATATTAGGGTAAGGTGAGTATGAAAGTCTCTTTAAATGTCAGTGGTTTTGAAACAGAAGCTATATTTCCAGACAAAGATATTGAACAAATTCATAAGCCGCTCGTAGAAAGATTCACGAATCTTTTCAAACAAAAGAATGAGCGTACGATCATCTTCCTATGCGCGCCTCCAGGCAGTGGAAAATCAACATTAGCCGCTTTTTGGGAATACTTATCGCAACAAGAAGATGAGCTTGAGCCTCTACAGGTGCTCCCTTTTGATGGTTTTCACTATCCGAATGAGATCTTAGATTCTAATTACATTGAGCGTTATGGTGAACAAATCAAGCTGCGTACGATTAAAGGTTCGTATGAAACCTTCAACTTGACGTCGCTTATTGACAAGCTCAAACAACTCAAAGTGAAAGATCCTAAATGGCCGTACTATGATCGGAACCTGCACGATCCTGTTGATGATGCGATGACGGTAGATAAAGAGATCGTTGTGATTGAAGGCAATTGGTTGTTATTGAATGAACCCGTTTGGAATGGGTTACATGAGTTGGCGGATTTCACTATCTTTATTGACACCGACGCTCAATTCCTTGAAGAGCGTCTGGTAAACCGTAAGGTGCGTGGTGGCTCAACGTTGGAAGAAGCGGTTGAGTTCTATAGACATTCAGACTCAAGAAACGTTGATAAAGTACTAGATCACTCGATTCCTGCAGATCTTACGCTTTACATGAACCAAGACGGTTCTTTTCAAATTAAATGATCGATATCTAGGAGGTCATGATGGAGATTGTCGTTGACAGCCATACGCATACACTCGCCAGTGGTCATGCCTACAGCACCATTATTGAAAATGCACTGGCATCAAAAAATAAGGGGTTAAAGCTTCTTTGTACAACGGATCATGCTCCTGAAATGCCAGGAGCCCCCCACTACTGGTTTTTCAATAATCAAAGAATTTTGCCCCGCTTTCTTCATGGTGTCGGTATCTTGCGCGGTGTTGAAGCGAATACGCTAAATATCTCAGGAGAGCTCGATCTTCCACCTTCTTCTTTCCAACACCTAGATTGGGTGATTGCGAGCTTGCATGAACCCGTATTCAAGCCATCGACGCAACAAGAACATACACAGGCATTAATGAATGTCATTAAGAGCGGTAACGTTGATGTGCTGGGGCATTTAGGGAATCCCAACTACAAGTTCGATATCGAAGCCGTTCTTCAGTGCGCCAAAGATCATAATGTAGCGATTGAAGTGAATAATACATCACTGACGGGCAAGAGCCGGCAAGGCAGTGATGTACGATGCTCAAAAATTGTCGAGATCGGCAAGCGAGCCGGCGTTTACTTTTCTACTGGTTCAGATGCGCATTTCTGTGAAGAGATTGCGCGTTTGGATCTTGTAAAAGCATTACTTGAAAAGCACGGCATTGCAGAAGACAAAATAATCACCACCTCAACATCCCGCTTTTTAAATTTTTTACTGTTGCGTGGTAAGAATCGAATTGAAGAGTTTTCACACTTATATTAAGCATGTTGGTGAGTGATTACGGATATAAAAAAGCTTAAAGCTTGTTAGATGTCCAGTGGCTGTGGAATGGGTTTCATTTATTTATCAGGGAGAGTTTTTAATTTGAGATCACGGTAATCTTGTCAATTGTTTTGTCTGATATACTTAATGCTTATTCGGTAAAGATTATGGAGATACTATGTCGAAAACGGCTAAGATCATCAATGAAGATAAGCTAGTGAAAAAAGCCGTTGAGGTCGGTTTTAAAATGGCAAAATTACAAGGTTTTGATTTGCCACATTCCTCTCAACCGATAAAGGTTAAAGCGGTGTATTTGTTTCTTGTTGAAGTCAATCAGATCACGCCGTTACCCGATAATAAGCTTGATGGAGCTAACATTAAAAAGCGTTTGGCATTATGGATTCATAAGGCACTGCCGGACAATGACCCGCTAAAATAAAGAGGTTTGGAATACTGGTGCAGCTTACTTGATTTGAATTGGTGACTGACAACCTTTCCTCTAATCTCACTTATTATTTTGATGTACGAAAGCCTAGCGATCACTCGCTAGGCTTTTTAGTGTTCGGGATGTGCTTTATTGGTAATGTGCTGATTGTCTTGATTTTAGCTTTTTGTTCCCAGTCTCTTTTGTTTAATTATTAAGTCTAAATTGCTTGTACTGGTTTTGTTGGCTCTGAAGTTTCTCCAGGGCTTGAGCCATCGTTTGTCATGCGGTCATATTTCTCGGTTAAGTGATCTTGAATCTTTTGGTGGTATGCGCCGTTCAGTTTGTAGAAGCGGAAGTAGATGATTAACGCAATGACAAAGAAGAAAGCCGGTAGGCCAACCATGATGCATTGCATACCGAATACGGTTTCAGGGCTTTGCGTTACGTTGGGCACATAGTCAACCGCGGTGAGGGCGATGCCGATAAAGAAAGCGGTAAATGCTGAACCTGCTTTTACCACCAAGGTTTGCAGTGAGTAAGCGATACTTTCACAACGAGAATCCAGTTTAAACTCACGGTAATCGACCGTGTCTGTCACCATAATCACATTCAATACCCAGAACAGAGCGGTACCGATTTGTAGGAAGACGCCTGCCGTTGATATCAGCAGAATGCTTTGTTTGTCATATATGGTTTGATATAGGTTCACGGAATTATGCAAAAAAAAACAAAAAAATACGTAATAGTGTGAATTTAGTTCAAGAAAACTTTATTTGAAAATCTAATTAAGCAACAAGTCAAATTAAATATTGTAACATAATGTTTCTCTTGTCCTTTGTTAATTCAGATTGGTTTCATGTTAAAACGCAATATAAAATTCATGTTTTTTGTACATTGTTATTCTCCTCTCTCTCAATCGAACAGTATTGATTAATATCATCAATGGGGTACGAACTTAGATAATGATTTAACTGGTTGGAAGTCTGGAATTGGCTATCCAACGGATGTTTACTACGTATCTAGTAAATAAATTGTATTAATTCAAAACTGATCTGGCAGTTACCCACTTTAAACTTGATAACTGTCAGATACGTGGTTTAAGGGCATCTTATCGAAGAGGCGTAATTTAATTATGAAACAAATCCAATAGTAGATTGTGTCTTGGGATATGCCATCTACCGTTAAAAAATATAAACATATGAAATTATTTTATGGAAAGTAAGTCATGACTTGGATAAAGACAGCGATAGCATGCGGTGTTTTGGGATTTTTAAATGTAACTATCGCGTCAGAAATACCTGATTTTTCACTTGGTGTACAAAGTGGATATCAAATTTCAAAAGATCAAGCCTACAGTTACACAGACCCTAAAGGTGCGATAGTAGGGATATACGGAGGCTTATATTTTTTTGATGCGTGGGAGATGAATATAGGATATCAATATCATGGAAACCTCGATGCATCAGGCACTTCTGTTCAAGTTAAAACGCAACTTTTGAGATCAACGTTAGGCTATAATTGGCCTCTGTGGGAAAATATCGATATTTACGGAAAAATAGGACTTTCATACTGGCTTCTTGATAAGAGTCGTCAATCTTACTTTATAGTGAATAAAGATGGGTTTTCACCTTTGGGTGAAGTCGGATTTCAGTATAACTTGAACTCTCAAGTTAAAATCGGACTCGGGTATCAATATATTGATGGTATAGGGGATGCTACGATAGGAGAATATGATAGTCATTCGCTATTATTAAATCTGTCTTATAGATTTGGGCATCAAGTCGATGACCTAACGCTTCCTCAACCTATTATAAATAATAATACCTATCCAAGCAGTAACGATGATTTAATAAGCGAAGAGCCCATTGTATTTAATTTTGGTTTTGACTCGAGTATGATAAATATTGCGAGTGGGGCCTTCTCAGACGTTTATAAAATTATTAAAAAGGTAGAAACAAACACTCAGGTTAGTGTAACAATTACAGGTTATACAGATTCGGTCGGATCTGAAAGTTATAATCAACAACTTTCAGAAAAAAGAGCTCATGCAGTGGCAACAGAACTACAAAAATTGGGGCTTCGACGTTCCCAATTACAAATTAGTGGTAAAGGCGAACAGGGTGCAGTTGCCGATAATGCCACTGATGAAGGGCGAGCAATGAATAGACGTGTGGTTGTTACTATATCTTCACCAATTAACCAATCAGATCCTAACATTTATGAATAGATTAACAAAATTTACTTTATTTTTTATCGCGATATTCACTATAGCTAGTGGTTGTAAGTCTGAAGATATTTTTGAAGATAATACTGCAGTAACAATGATTCAGGTGACTCCTCCTATTACCAGCCTTGCTAAAGGTAACTCGACACAGCTGACGGCAACAGCGTTCTATGCAGATGGTCGTAGTAGAGATGTAACAGAAACCGTAAAGTGGCAACCAGCGGATTCAAATATTGCAACGGTGACGCCTCAAGGTCTATTGATAGGGGCTGATGCGGGAAATACCGAGGTGACTGCAAGTTTAGGTAGCGTAAGCAGTCAAGATAGTGGCAGTAAAGTTGATGTGGCGGTCTCTAACGCAGTATTGACGGAAATACACCTTACGCCGCCGCAAGTATCGATTCCGAAAGGAACGACGAAGCAGCTCGGGGCACAGGGTCTATACAGCGATGGTCATTCTCACAATTTGACGCAATCGGTGTCATGGCAATCAACGGATCCAAATATAGCTAGGGTGACGTCTCATGGTTTATTGATAGGGGCTGATGCGGGAAATACCGAGGTGACTGCAAGTTTAGGTAGCGTAAGCAGTCAAGATAGTGGCAGTAAAGTTGATGTGGCGGTTTCTAATGCAGTATTGACGGAAATACTCCTTACGCCGCCGCTAGTATCGATCCCGAAGGAAACGACGATGCAGATCAGTGCACGGGGTCTATACAGCGATGGTTATTCTCACGATTTGACACAATCGGTGTCATGGCAATCCGCGGATCCAAATATAGCTACGGTGACGCCTCAAGGCTTATTGACGGGGGCCGATGGGGGAAACACCGAGGTGACTGCGAGTTTAGGTAGCGTAAGCAGTCGAGATAGTGGGAGTAAAGTTGATGTGGCGATCTCGAATGCAGTATTGACGGAAATACACCTTACGCCGCCGCTAGTATCGCTCCCGAAAGAAACGACGAAGCAGCTCAGTGCACAGGGCCTATACAGTGATGGTCACTCTTATGATTTGACGCAGTCAGTGTCATGGCAACCAGCGGCTCCAAATATTGCAACGGTGACACCTCAAGGTTTATTGACAGGGGTAGTTGCGGGGAATACCGAGGTGACTGCAAGTTTAGGTCGCGTAAGCAGTCGAGATAGTAGCAGTAAAGTTAATGTGGCGATCTCGAATGCAGTATTGACGGAAATACATCTTACGCCGGCGCAAGTATCGATCCCGAAAGAAACGACGAAGCAGCTCAGGGCACAGGGTGTATACAGCGATGGCTCTTCTCACGATTTGACGCAATCGGTGTCATGGCAATCAGCGGATCCAAATATTGCAACGGTGACACCTCAAGGTTTATTGACAGGAGTCGATGGGGGAAATACCGAGGTGACTGCGAGTTTAGGTAACGTAAGCAGTCAAGATAGTGGGAGTACAGTTGATGTGGCGATCTCGAATGCAGTATTGACGGAAATACATCTTACGCCGGCGCAAGTATCGATCCCGAAAGGAACGACGATGCAGCTTACGGCACAGGGTCTATACAGCGATGGTCACTCTTATGATTTGACGCAATTGGTGTCATGGCAACCAGCGGATCCAAATATTGCAACGGTGACGTCTCAAGGTTTATTGATAGGAGTAGATGCGGGGAATACCGAGGTGATCGCGAGTTTAGGTAGCGTAACCAGTCGAGATAGTGGAAGTACAGTTGATGTGGCGATCTCGAATGCAGTATTGACGGAAATACACCTTACGCCAGCTTCGACGTCGTTGATAGTAGGCAGTACTTCGCAGCTAATTGCTATGGGTACATATAGTGACAAGAGTCAGAAAAATATTACATCTGAAGTGTTGTGGCAGAGCGCACAACCAAGGATTGCTACTGTGACTCAAGGTGGTGGTTTAGTTACAGGGGTAGCAGACGGAACAGCAACGATATCAGCGATAAAAGGAACTGTGGTAAGCAGTAACACTGCCGGTATTTCAGTACAGAATGCTACTATTACAAAGTTGTCTCTTGAGATTGGGCCGAACAATACCTTACGCAATTTTGCAATTGGTTTTGTTGGAGATATGAGTCCTGAGTTTAGAGTGATGGCGGAGCTCTCTAATGGAAATAAGATCAATGTCACTTCTTCGGCGGTTATTAGTTTATTAAATTGTCCTAACTGTGGTTCTGTAAATAAAGTATCCGATTATTTTAAGATCAATTTTCTAGCTCAAGGCGTCGTAAATGTACATGCTATATATCATGGAAAATATGCCACAAGTAACAATATAACGGTTATTAATCGCATTGATAAGTTAACAAGAGAAAACGTTGAAAGTACCATCGATCTATTAGTTCAATCAGGCAATCCTAGGGGGTTTATCTTTTTTAATGAAAAAGACTTGGATATTGGTGGTGAGGTATACCATAGAGTAATATCATTGTCATTGACTAGTGTTTTACAACATGACGGGGGAAATAATTCCGCCACTTACTATGATGTTATAATGTCGCAAACAGTGGCTGGAATAACGACGTTGTCGCGAGCAGGAATATACGAACAATTATCAGGTGACAGTTTTGATTATGTTAGACCCTTTAGGCCGAACTATGCTTGGTTTGGAACTCTTAGGAGTATTCCATCGCCTACACCAGAAAGCATTGTTTTAGCTCAAAATTTAGATAAAATATGGGGAGAAAAGGTCGGAAATGATTACTTTAAAGCCCCAGATAGTACTACAAGGAATTGGAGTGACGCTAATCTGTATTGTCAAAATCGAAAATGGGAACTACCAGATAAAAATGAGTTAATTCAAGCTTTACGAGGTTGGAACTCAGCAGACATTGATGGTAAACATTATTGGACAAGTACACCAGATATTACAAACTTAGGTTCTACGGATTACTATGCTATTGATGATTTATCTACATCATGGACTGCAAGCTCTAAAAATGAATCAAAATTGTTTTCTGTGATATGTGTGCGTAAAAATATTTAATGGTGTAGGTGTTAAATAGTCGCTTATAAGCCCGTATTTTATATAGAAATCCCTCACGTATGTAAGGGATTTTTTTAGTGTTCGGGATGTGCTTTATTGGTGATGTGCTGATTGTCTTGATTTTAGCTTTTTGTTCCCAGTCTCTTTTGTTTAATTATTAAGTCTAAATTGCTTGTACTGGTTTTGTTGGCTCTGAAGTTTCTCCAGGGCTTGAGCCATCGTTTGTTATGTGGTCATATTTCTCGGTTAAGTGATCTTGAATCTTTTGGTGGTATGCGCCGTTCAGTTTGTAGAAGCGGAAGTAGATGATTAACGCAATGGCAAAGAAGAAAGCGGGTAGGCCAACCATGATACATTGCATACTGAATACGGTTTCAGGGCTTTGCGTTACGTTGGGCACATAGTCAACCGCGGTGAGGGCGATACCAAGAAACAAGCGATCAACAAGATGGTAAAAATCTGAAAGCCAAATCCTTTGTTGTCACCACCTACGTAATTCACGAAAGGCATTGCGATAGCCGCAGTTACAATCCAAGCTAGGCTTACAAAGAAGCGAGGGTATGGGACGAGCTCTTCACGTTCACGCTTATCCAAGGTCAGTGTTGGGACCAGTGACCAAAAAGGAATATCCATTAATGTATAGGTCATGCCCCATAGAATATAGGTGACAGCAGCGTAAGCGATCAGCCAAGGGCCATTAACCGTTAAAGATATCGCTGAACATATTGGGTTACACAGCAACTACGCGATGAACGTATTTCAGCGAACGATGCAGATGACCATTAAGCAGTACATAACTGCGATGCGCATCAACCATGCTCGTGCTTTGCTGAGTGATACGGATAGAACCATTCTCGATATCTCACTTACGGTGGGCTTCAATTCGAGCAGCCGATTCTATGAAACCTTCCAAACATACATTGGTGTTACGCCGACTCAATATAGAAAACTGGCTAGGGAAGATCACCGATGGAGCAGTCATGGGGCCAGCCCGCTATATGACCTTGAGAAAGGAGCGTGTGATGGGAAAAGGCCGTTAACGACGACGGACAGTTAGCGGTATTAGCCCGATAAAACAAAAACCACAGCGTTTTGCTGTGGCTTTTGAAGCCGATTTGACGAGGGTTAAGCCATGGCCGATGGTAGGGGGATCATCGGTAACACAGAATGCTTGACTCGTTAATGGCTAAACAAAGGCTGTTATTTGCCCACGAAACCGTTGTACAACATGTAAAGGTGCGCAGCACTCCAAGAGAAGTTATTTGCGCCCTGAACCTCACCCGTTTCTGGGTTGTAGTTCTCCTGAATTGGGGTGGCTTCTGTTAGGCCCTGTGCATTTTTGAATAACTTATCGACCATTTGACGCGCTTCCACACCGTATCCATAGTTGTCCATACCGCGTACACCAAAGTAGAACTGATCCAGCCATACGCGACCACGCCAGTATATATCCGGGCCGTAAGCCGGGTTGTCCATTGATGCTGTACCTAGCGGAATCTTAGGTGAGTTAAACTTGCTGGTATTTAGCATGTTTGCCACGACTTTGTCCGCGTGTTCTTGCGTTGCTGCGTTGTTGAATAGTGGTGACCAACCTTCAGGCCCCATACCGCGCTTGACCAGTACTGGACCTGCACATTGGTTAGGGAGTCCATTTGGCACGACTTCGATATCATAGTAGAAGCCCGTTGACTCATCGTACATACAGCGGTTGATGTACTCTTTGGTGTCGGCTGCTTTTTCTGCAAACTCAGAGGCTTCATCAGCTTTACCCAATACGTCGGCAATCTGTGACAGGTATAGGTTGTCTGAGTACCAGTAAGAGGCTTGATCTACCGATTCTTGCATCAGTGAATAACCTGATAATTTGTTTGAATCGTCTGTGTTCTCGTTGAACTTCACTTCCCAATCTTTCTTCGCCTGAGCCAGTTTATTGATGTTCTCAACCGAGTCATCATGGTAAGTCACCACTGAGCCGTTTGCATCCATCGCAATATTGTACGTGTTGTCAAAGCCATTGGTGTTATGCGCGTAACGACCCATTTGGTCAATAACTTCGGCTTCTTTTTGCGTTGGTTGTTCAGCCATACCTTGTAGGTCGTGGATAGTGTCAATAAAGCCGAATACGCCTGCGTTATCGCGACCAGACTCCCAACCCGCGGCGACTTTTGCAGGGATACTCATCGCTGTGTAATCACCAGACGTTAACAATTCATTGTACTTTTCGATGCCAGTTTCTTTGAGCCACGTATCGCCATTGGATTCGTCTTTGTATTGGAACTTCATATCGTCCACAGACGCATCTGCTCCCCAAGAACCGTCATTCACATCGCCTTCGAAAACGGTATGAATTGGGTCTTTCGCAGCGCCATATTCAGGAATTCCGTTCTTGTTCGTATCACGAGCTCGCAACCACCAATCGTGGAATGCAACTAACTTCGGATACATTTCTTCTAGCCATTGCTGTGCTTCTTGGGGACGATTATGCTCGTCTTTCAATGCGGTATACACTTCCCATACCGCCCATGCCGCCAGTGATGGCTTGGTATTTCGTTCGTTCCAGTTCAGGCCATTGGTTGCTAGAGGGAATACTTTTTTGTACTCAGCAGACATTCCTTCCCAACGCTCAGCGGGTAGGTTGTAAGTCACAACATCAAGCAGGTAGCCCTCATCCCAAGGGCGTACTGGATCATCAGACTGTACTTGGTATTGGAATACCGTACGAATGTTTTCCATCGCTACATCTGGATTGAAGTGTGACATGGCGTAAGCCTGTTTCCACGTATCCCATGGCCATGTCATATTGCCCGAGAAGTAAGGAGCGGTAACGGATGGCGTAACGGTGTCATGATCCAGTGCCCCTGCAGCACCACGCCAGTTCGCGTTTAATGTTTCCATGGCTTTTACCGCAACGAACTCATGCTCTTTGGAGGCTGCATCGTTGGTGAGCCCGTTTTTTAAGTACTCTTCCCAACGCATTGCTGAGTCGTGCATATAACCTTTTGGATCGGCCATTACTTTATTCAGTTTTGCGAACTCAGATGTTTGCTCTTTGGTGTTTTGAACGTGAGTGTAAGCCGTGTACAACGTGATTTCTTCGCCATTACCGAGAGAAGCTGTCTGTACGAAGCCTTTTTTGTCGTCATTGATGGTAGAAGTGTCTGGTTTGATAGAACGCGTTACTTCGAATTTAGAATCGCCAGAAGTCAGCAATGACCAGGAATCACGAACGGCACCAAAAGAGACTTCTACCCCGCGGTCTGTCGCTGTAATTTCACGAGAGTAAGTTGGGTAAGCTTCTTCAACACTACGGACTGTGCTGTCTTCATTCTGGTATGCCTCACCATCATCCGCACGGTAGTTTTGCATCAACTCACCATCCCATTCGCCTTGAATATCTAGCTTACTTGGGTTTTTTATGGTGATTTTCACAAGAGAAGTTCGATTCGTCACAAAACGCATTTCTAGTTCGGCTTCGATACCGTTATCACCAGTATACGTTTGGATCAATGCCCCAGGTTGCGAATATGCGTTTGTTAGTTCGAGTGGCATAGGTTGACCATCAACAGTCAGAGCCAAACGGTCGAAACGTGCAGCCATGAATGATACATATTCTTCGGTCAATAGTGCTGTACCACCTAGAGTGATCTCACCCCCTTTGGTGTCCAACGTGTGACCATGCCATGAGCCATTATCGAACATCGGAATGTAGCGTAGATGACCGCCGTGCAAATCACGCAATGCCACAGGTACACCTGCACGATCGATGGTGTTGTGAAACTCAGTTGCTTTAAGTGGAGCATCCACATTCGAGCTATTATCACTACTGTTGCATCCGCTTAACGTTAGTGCCATCCCGACCGCAATTGCACATAAAGACGTTTTAAACTGCATGTTATATCCTTCATTTATTGGTTTTTGAACCTGATCAGGCGAAAAAAGGTCGAGACATGCCCTGCCAAGTTTCGTGATGAAGATTCAGCCTTATTTGTTTCACTTATTGGTATGAGAAAAGAACGCGTATTTACGTCTATTCTTTTTTATTCCACTTGTTTAAATAACAAGTGACTAATTATTCTTCGTTTGCCATCGATATGGCTTTTAATAATTCACCATCAATATTAGGAATCGTATCAGAAAGAAATATTTGATTGCCTGGTGTGTAGGTCATCAATACATTTCTGAGCCGTTCACCGCCTTCTCCACTCTTGTTTTGTACATCAAACTCAATCAGTTTGTTGTACACCTCGTTCGCCAGTTTCTCTTCTTGCTCTTCAGTTATTGCAATGCGTCCCATACAGATTGGGGGGCGCACATCATGGCTGAAAACTTCATTTCTAAAACGTTTAGCGAATAAGGTGTCAAGCTTAGAACCTTCTTCAAAAATAAAACGACCTTGATCTTTAAATCGGTATTGTTCATCACCTTTTAATTCAACATAATCCATCATTTCTAATGCGCGAAAATATATGGCCACGGATGTATGGCTCAGTTGGTATTTATTAGCGATCTCTTGTGGTGAACACTCTTTTCGTCGTAATAGATATAAAAAATCAAATAAGTATGGATATTGGTGGAATATTTCACTGTTAATATCGGTGATAAATTGCTCATTCTCTTGTTGCAACTGTTTGCCACGCACAGAGAGTTCTATCAAGTCAGTATCTAAATGAGTGGCGTACGAAAGTATTTTGTCTAGCCCTAAAGACGTATTGTGCAGTTGCCTTTTAATGGTTGAGAGAGGAATGGCCATCCCTGCAGAAAGGTCTGAGTAACAAATCCCTTTCTCTTTAATTTTTTCTCGTAAAGCGGCAAGTAAATACGTTGCAGAATTATTCATCTAACAATGCCTGTTTTATTATCGTCAGCATCCCTGATAATAAACTCAAGAGAGTCCTACTCTTGTGATGCTGGTTCCAAATATCCCCAGCATTTAATATGAGTTAAAAACTTTTAAAAATTGTAGCTTTTACTTATTGTGATTGAACAAGTTTCATTCAATGTGATTATTATTTAACTCTTCATCAGTATGGCGATGAGTATAATTGTTTTGATGTGTAAAATTAAGTTTATGGTGGTTTTTAGTAAAATTTTCTTTCGAGAGGCTGATTTATTAGGTGGGAGGTATCAAAAAATTGCACTTCGTAATTTAGTCTAGCTTGATATCACAAAATATTCGTAAGTGACTGGTATTTCATTGACTTAGTGACCAGTAAAAAGCTTGTTATAAGGAGTGAGGAAGTTGGTTAAATGGAGAGTGTTATTATTGAAGCACCATCAAATTATATACTAAATTTCAACGTTGCTCATATATTTTGGTTTCCATATATTGCTAGAGTCATAATTTTTGATGCCCAATAGTGGAGTAGATATGCTTCTGCGTATTTCTATTGTTATGCTCTGAGCATTGTACTCATTTTCAGTTAACGGTCGTCAGTTGGCTGTTCAGTATTCAAATATCTAATCAACTTCGCAGGCGTGCCGCCGTACAAGCAGTCTGGTGGTACATCACTGTTGACCACAGAGTTCGCTGCGATAACCGAGCGAGCGCCAATCGTTACGCCTTGGTTAATGACCGAGTTGCCACCAATCCAAACATCATCTTCGATTGTTATCGGTAGACAGAAAGTTTCCCATTTACGACGACTACGATAATCAAGAGAGTGTGATGGAGTATAGAATTGAGCATTTGGCCCCACCAAAACATGGTTGCCAATTTTGATATTCGCGCCATCAAGCATTACCACGTTCATGTTGATAAAGGTGTCGTGACCGATTTCAATGGTTTTGCCAAACTCGCAATGAAAAGGAGGGCGAACAACGCTGCTGCCTACTTTACCAAACAGATTGGCTTGAAGGCTTGGTTGCTGAGTCTCGTCTGAACATTGATTGAAGTCTGACAGCGCCTTGCTGGCATGCGTGCGCATCTGGCTAATTTCATGGTCTGCACCATCAAAAATCTCGCCGGACAGCATTTTATCGAGTTCTGTTTTCGTTTTCATTGCTTGCATCTCACTGGTCAATACAAGCATTAGAATACCGATAATTGGACATAAAAAAAGAGAAAAGCCTAAGCCTTTCTCTTCCTGTTTTATGTCTCTAAGTGAGCCTTGATTAACTTAACTTAACTTAATAAAGGCAAA
Organism: Vibrio artabrorum; assembly: GCF_024347295.1. Lineage (NCBI taxonomy): Bacteria > Pseudomonadati > Pseudomonadota > Gammaproteobacteria > Vibrionales > Vibrionaceae > Vibrio > Vibrio artabrorum. The sequence goes on from NZ_AP025459.1 coordinate 413,372, forward strand.
GACAAGCTCTACAAATTAGATTTGTTCAACGAAACCCATTAGGTGCTGTTTCACTTCGTCTGAAGCAAAAGCGCTCTCTACCGAGTACTTGTAGATCTCTGCGTAGTCTTCTTGTGTTAGATCGAACGTTTCACATACACGCTTCACTTCGTTCGTCATGGTTGTGTTCGACACAGTGCGGTTGTCTGTGTTAATAGTCACAACGATGCCATCTTTCTTGAATTCAGCAATTGGGTGGTCGCTGAATTTGTGAATACATTTAGTTTGCACGTTACTTGTTGGGCAAGTTTCAAGCGCAACCTGCTTCTCTTTTACGATGTTGTATGCGTCTTCGTTACCTTGGATGTGAACACCGTGGCCGATACGCTCAGCGTCAAGCAGTGTGACTGCATCGTAAACGTTCTGACCATGCCATTGCTCACCAGCGTGAACTGTCACACGGTAGCCTTTTTCGATCGCGTATTGCGTGTACTCAGGGAATTCTGCACAGAAGCCCGGTTTTTCACCGCCAGCGATATCAAATGCAACCACGCCTTTACCTAGGTAAGGTTGGCCTGCGTCGATCACGTCTTTGATCGAATCTTTCGGGAACATACGCAGTACAGACATGATGTAGTTGCCCTTGATGTTGTATTTCTCTTCTGCACGCTTCATGCCTTTAACCGCACTTGCGATGATCGCATCAAGAGGCAAGCCCTTGTTTACGTGAAGAATCGGTGCAAAACGAACTTCTAGGTATTTAACGTTCTCTAGTGCTGCGTCTTCGTAAAGCTCAAAAGAAATACGCTCAATTGCTTCTTCCGTTTGCATCACTTGCAGTGGCAGGCTAAAGCAAGCTAGGTACTCATCAAGGTTTTTGCAATCTTCAGGCACTGTTAGAGACTTTACTACCGCTTCACGATCTTCTGGAAGTTCAATTCCGTACTGTTTCGCCAGATCAATAATGGTGTCTGGACGAACACTTCCGTCTAGGTGGCAGTGTAGATCAATCTTAGGGAGTGCTAGAAAGTTCATGAGTATTCCTTAGGTCTATTATTTTTTGAGTTATTAACTCATAGGTTACATGGGCTTAAATTAACAAGTTTGTGATATGATTTAAAGTGACATAAAGTCATCATTAATCTGAATCTAAGGAATATCATGGTAGATGTTAAGAGCTTACTCAAATGTGATATGAATTTACTGCTGTGTTTACACGTGTTGCTTGAAGAGCGCAGCGTGAGTAAAACGGCAGAGCGATTGTTCCTTAGCCAGTCCGCGGTGAGTAAACAACTCACTAAGCTGCGTTCTTTGTTTGATGACCCTTTGTTTGAACGTGAGTCAAAAGGCCTGTTTCCAACCCCGAAAGCGACCTCTTTAGCGCCTAAGATTCATCAGATCCTGCTGCAAGTTGAACAGCTAACCGTGCCGGACATCTTTGAGCCGAAAAACAGCGAACGCACTTTTAATATCGATCTTGTCGAAACCGCTTACACCGCTATTTACCCTAAATTTATGCCTAACGCGCTGGCAGATGCGCCGAACATTACGGTAAACAGCACGACTTGGAGTAGCGAAACCTTTAAGCGTTTACTAAAGCGTGAGGTCGATTTCGGGATTGGGATTTTTGAGCTCGATGAAAGGGCGAGTACCCACATTCAAAACATTCCTGCCGAGCTGAACCATGTCGAGTTGCTGCAAGATTACTCAGTGTGTTTAATGCGCAATGATCACCCAGTACTTCAAGAAGAGTGGAACCTGCAAGCCTTCCTTAAATACCGTCATATTCAGTTAGTGACCGGTGGCGTTGGCGACTGGCTGCTACTGGAAATCTTGCAATCCAAACAGCTTCAAATTAACAAAGCCGCCAACGTGTCAGACATCACCAGCGCAGTAAAGCTGTGCAAACAAAGCGATTTGCTGATGTGTTATCCGTACAACTCGGTTCGTGACTATATTGAGAGTGGCGAACTGGTGATGAAGCCGATTCCCATTGAGTTGGTTCCCGGTGGTTTGTTTCTGCTTTGGCACCGTTACTTTGACTCTGAACCAAGCCACAAATGGCTTCGCGACCTGATCATAGAACAGACGCGATAAACAAGCGCACGGCAAGGTCCTTATCATTTTTATCCTAATCATAACTCGCTGATATTGATGAGAATAAATTTCACTGATGAAGGCTAATTGCCGGTGTTATCCCGTTTCCATCTTTAGCCTTTATGATTTAAGTGATATTGATTTTTAACAGAGATACCTTTGCATTAAATTAATTGACTAACTTAACGGCTTCACGAGTTAAATGAGCCAGCTCTTCCCAATTGCCTTCTTCAATTAACTTCTTATCCACCATCCAAGTACCACCACATGCGAGTACTCGAGGTATCGCGAGGTAGTCTTTAATGTTGTTTGGGTTAATGCCACCTGTCGGCATGATCTCAATATCCGTGTAAGGCGCAAGAAGTGACTTAACCATGTTGATGCCACCTGATGCTTCAGCTGGAAAGAATTTCAATGTGGTTAAGCCCATTTCTAATGCCGCTTCTACTGTACTCGGATTGTTGACCCCAGGAATGATATCGATACCAATCTCTTGGCAGGCTCTTACCGTGTTTGGATTAAAGCCAGGAGAGACGACGAACGTAGCGCCCGCTTCTTTAGCCGCGATCGCTTGCTCACGATTGAGTACTGTGCCTGCGCCGATCAACATATCTGGTTGTGATTCACGAAGCAGACGAATCGCTTCGACAGCCGCTTCAGAACGGAACGTAATTTCTGCTGCAGGTAACCCATTTTCAGCTAACACTTTTCCCAGAGGGATGATGTCTTCAGCGTTGTCGATAGCGATCACAGGGATAACTTTCAGTGTTTTCAGTTGTTGTTTGATGTTAGACATTGGTATTCCTTAAATGGTTGTGAAGGCCGCTTGAGAGAGTTCTTTTGCAATAATGGCACCACGATGTTGGATAACGACGCCTGCCATGGTATTGCCACGCTGGCACGACGTTATTAAGTCTTCGCCCGCAAGGTAAGCCGATAAAAATCCGCCATTGAATGAGTCTCCTGCTGAGGTCGTATCAACGACATGCTCAACAGGTAGGGTCGGCACCGCCCGTGGAGCCGAAGCGGTACCAGAATCTGGATTTATGTCACTTTGAATGGTGGCATCTTGAATGAGACAGCCATCTGCACCCAGTTTGACGATGCATCGCTTAACACCCAGCGTGGTTAGACGTTCGATAGTTTGTTCTGGAGAGCTATCGCCCCAAATTAATTGTTCGTCATCGAATGTGACCAACGCTAAATCCGTCAATGTATACATAGCCTGGTAGCTGTTTTTGACGGTTTGGTTTTCGTCTTGTGGCCAAAGTGCAGGGCGGAAGTTACTGTCGAAGGCAATCTCAACACCTTGTGCCTTCAACTCAACCAAGATGTTCAATAGCTCGATACGATCTTGTTCAGGCAGAATCGCTAATGTGATGCCGCTGAGAAAGACCATATCGACATTGCGCAGTGCCTGCTTTATCTGATTGAAATCTGGGTGCTGTAGCAGGTAGCGTGCAGCCGACTGGTTTCTCCAGTACAGAAAGGTACGTTCACCTGCGTCATCAAGCTGAATCAGGTATAGGCCTGGAGTTCGTTGGCTGTCTTGCAGAACAAGGTCGGTCGACACCCCTTCTTGTTGCCAGCGTTCTAGCATCCCTTTGCTAATTGGGTCTGCGCCTAAAGCGGTGACGTAGGACACTTTGATGTCATCTTGCTTGAGGTTGGCCTCGCAGCCGCGGCTTAAATAGACCGCAGCATTGAGTGTGTCTCCGCCAAACGTTTGATGCATTGAGCCGAACGGTTTGCCGTTCAGCTCGATCATGCACTCACCAATGATGGCGATATGTTTCATGGGTTACGCCCTCTCTTCGAAGTAGCGTTTTGCGTTACCAAAGCAGATGTCTTCGACCATAGGGCCAAGCAGTGACATGTCGTTTGGCACTTCGCCGTTTTCAGCCCAACGACCAAGCATGTCACACAGAATTCTGCGGAAGTATTCGTGGCGTGTGTACGACAAGAAGCTGCGAGAGTCAGTCAGCATGCCGACAAACTGGCTAAGCAGACCAAGCTGAGATAGCTGCTCCATTTGGCGTTGCATGCCGTCTTTCTGATCGTTGAACCACCAGCCAGAACCAAACTGAACTTTGCCCGCGATGCCGCCCCCTTGGAAGTTACCAATCATGGTGGCCATCATCTCGTTATCGCGAGGGTTTAAGCAGTAAAGGATGGTGCGAGGCAGCTCATTGCTTTGATCCATGTCGTCCAACAGATGAGCCAATTCGAAGGCAAACGTCTTATCGCTAATCGAATCAAACCCGGCATCTGCGCCTAACCGTTGGAACATGCGTGTGTTGTTATTGCGCTGAGCACCAATGTGAAGCTGCATTACCCAGCCCATCGCAGCATAGCGCTTGCCTAGCCACACTTGAACCGCGGTTGAAAACTGCGCACATTCTAGATCGGTGAGCGTTTCGCCGTTGAGGCGTCGAGTTAACAGGGCATCCAAATCCGATTCTGATGGAATAGGTGCGTAGCGAACCACTTCAATACCGTGGTCTGCTGCGCGGCAACCATGGTCGTTGAAATGCGTTAGGCGGCGGTCTAAAGCAGTCAATAGATGATGGAAGTGAGTGATCTCAACGTCAGCAACCATGCCTAATTTTTGTAGGTAATCAGCAAAGCCATCAAGTTCAATTTTGAACGCTTTATCTGGGCGCCAGCTTGGTAGAACCTTCACATCAAATGAATTATCTTGAGCGATCGCTTTATGGTGTTCAAGAGAATCTATAGGATCGTCTGTCGTACCTGCCATCACCACATTCATTTGCTTCATGATGCCGCGAGCACTAAATTCTGGTGTCGCTAATAGCTCGTTGGCTTCGTGCCAAATTTGGTCTGCGGTTTCTGGACCAAAGAGAGTGCCAGTCATGCCAAATGGACGGCGTAGTTCTAAATGAGTCCAGTGGTAAAGTGGGTTGCCTAAGGTTTGAGGGACGGTTTTAGCCCACGCCATGAACTTATCATAATCGCTTGCCCCTCCAGTAATCAGACGCTCATCAATCCCCGCTGAACGCATACCACGCCATTTGTAGTGGTCACCTTCAAGCCAAATCTTAGACATGTTTTCGAACTGACGATCTTGCGCCACTTCTGCCGGGTTTAGGTGGCAGTGATAGTCATAAATCGGCTGGTGGCTTGCGTGTTCGTGGTACAAACGGCGTGCAGTCTCATTCGACAGCAAAAAGTCTTCACATAAGAAATTCTTCATTGTTTGTACTCCTTATAACGCAGCCACGGTCGCAACAGCACCGTGTTCAATTAGTGATTGGTACGCTGAACTTACCGCATCAATGACCTGCGGATTTTGGCCTAGTTCGGCAGGGAAAATCGCTTCAACCGCAAGCAACGCCGGAACCACAGATACATTGAGTCCATGCTGGTCGCAGATCTGGCGAAGTGTATCTGCCATTGGATCGCGAACATCAATCTCGTTGCCTTGCTCATCAACGCCAGATACATAACGCATCCAGCCAGCGATAGCGGTTGCAAGCCACGAGAAATTTGAGCCTTGCTCTAAATGGAATCGTAAGCTGCCACCCATGCGTTGAGGGATCTTCTGGCTGCCATCCATCGCAATTTGCCACGTTTTATGTTTCAAACTTGGGTTAGTGAAGCGGTTGATCAGCAAGGTCGCGTAACCTTCTAAATCAGTCCCTTCAGGCATCGTTAACGACGGCGCTTGGGATTTCATCATCATGTCAAAAGCGGCTTTTCGATAGCCTGCATCCGTCATGGTGTCGGAAATATGGTCGTAACCACCGAGGTATCCCAGGTAAGCAAGGAAAGAGTGGCTGCCATTGAGCATGCGCAGTTTCATCTCTTCGTAAGGCACCACATCTTCGACGAACTCAGCGCCAACGATATTCCAATCTGGACGACCTGCCACAAAGTTATCTTCAATCACCCATTGGCGGAAGGGTTCACAGGCGATGCCACATGGGTCTTCACAACCAAGCAGCTCTGCAATTTCTGTCAGTGTTTCTTCGGTTGCTGCGGGTACGATGCGGTCAACCATGGTGCATGGGAAGGTGACATGGGTTTCAATCCAATCACGTAATTCTGGGTCAAGCAGTTGAGCAAACTCAATGGTCGCTGCTTTTGCGACATGGCCGTTCTCTTGCACGTTGTCGCAAGACATGACCGTGAATGGAGAAAGGTTGCGGTCGCGGCGTATTTTTAGCGCTTGGACAATATAGCCAAGCGCCGATTTTGGTTGAGTTGGGTTAGCTAGGTCAGCGATGACTAATGGGTTATTTTTGTCGAGTTTGCCTGTCGCTGGATCAGCGCAGTAGCCTTTCTCTGTGATGGTCATAGAAACGATCGCCACTTGAGGTTCGGCCATTTTTTCTAATACGGTTTCGATGCCATCTAGACTTGGGTGAAGAGATTCGGTTACTGAGCCGATCACTTTAACGTCGGTGGATTCAGCGCCTTTTTCAGCTACGGTGTAAAGATGGTCTTGCGCGCGAAGTGATTCAATTAGGTTTTCGCCGCCGAATAGGTTTATCTCACAAATGCCCCAATCAGTGTTGGTTTTGCTGAGCATTTCATTGGTGAATAGCGCTTGGTGCGCTCGGTGAAATGCACCGAAACCAAGGTGCACAATACGGCTTTGGAGTGCTGAACGGTCGTAGTCAGGTCGTAATACAGTGTTTGGCAGCGTAGAGTTAGCAACAGTCTTCATTATTCAGTTCCTTTTCCCGCCAGCGAACCAGCGGGATTTTATTATTTGATAAAGCGTTTGAGTGTTTAGCAGTCTTAGAGTATCTCTGCGACCTAATTACGAACCGTAGCCCAGTACCAATTCAGGTAGGAATAAGCTCAGTTCAGGGATAAAAGTAACGGCCATTAGGGCTGCAATCAGTGCGGCATAGAATGGCAATAATGGTTTGATGACTTTGTCGATGGCAATGTTGGCAACCGAACAACCGATGAATAGAGCACTACCCACTGGCGGTGTACAGATACCGATAGCTAGGTTGAAGGTCATCATGATGCCGAAGTGAACAGGGTCGATGCCCAGGTCCAGCGCGATTGGCAAGAAGATTGGTGTGAAGATCAGTACCGCTGGTGTCATATCCATGAAGATCCCTACAATTAGCAGAATCACGTTGATAATCAATAGGATCATTAGTGGACTATCAGAGACGGCAAGGAGTGCATCGGCAATCATGTAAGGTACATCGGCGTTTGCCATTGCCCAAGACATCCCCATGGATGCACCGACTAATAGTAGAACAATAGATGTCGTTACTGCAGATTCAAGGATGATCTTTGGAATATCGCGCCATTTCACTTCACGGTAGATAAGTACAGCGAGAACGAAGGTGTATACCACGGCAATTGCCGATGCCTCTGTCGCAGTAAAGATACCACCAATGATGCCACCCATGATGATACCGATCAGTGCTAGAGATGGCGCCGCTTTTAAAAAGGTATCCCGAACCAATGACATTGACGGGCGTTCTGCGATTGGGTAACCACGACGTTTCGCAATAATGCCGGCCACAATCATGATACTTAGCCCCATAATGAGACCTGGGATATACCCCGCTAAGAATAATGCCGCGATTGAAGTACCACCTGAAACCAAAGAAAAAACGATCAGCGTGTTACTTGGCGGAATCAATAGACCAGTAGGACACGAAGTAATGTTTACCGCAGCAGAGAAGTTTTCATCGTAGCCGTCTTTCTTTTGCAGAGGAGACATGGTGCCACCCACTGCAGCCGCCGATGCAACCGCTGAGCCTGAGATTGACCCAAACATCATGTTTGCCATCACGTTTACGTGTGCCAATGAACCCGGCAGACGCCCCCCTAACACTTTCGCGAAGTTGATCAGGCGCAGCGCGATGCCGCCTTGGTTCATGATGTTGCCTGCCAAAATAAAGAACGGGATTGCTAATAGTGCGAAGTTATCAAGTCCTGCCGCCATACGTTGGGCGACTACCGCAATCGCAGGCTCCAGCGGTAAGCTCATTAAAATTGTTGCTAATGACGATAAACCAATCGCAAAAGAGACCGGTACACCGATTGTAAGCAGTACAGCGAAACTACCGAATAAAGTCAGTATTACTTGCCATTCCATTGTGAAATCCTTCTATCAATCAAGTTGAGATTCGGTGACTAGGTCGTCGCCAGATATTAATTTTTGAACGCGTTCGTAGGTAAATACGAGCGAGTAAAAAATCATCAAAGCACCACTAATAGGCAAGCAGAAATAGATGTAACCCATTTCTAAACCTAGAGCGGGTGTTAGTTGCCCCATGGCGAGTGTTTTAGCCGCTAGCTGGCTTCCACCGTGAACCAGAACAATATAAGAGAAGGTTGCAATCGCGATTTGAATAACGATTTCGTTAATGAGCTTACGTTTACCCGTTAACTTCATCGTCAGTAGGTCAATAGCTAGGTGGCGTTTAAGACCTGTCGTGTAGGCAGCGCCGATTAAAGCAACCCACATAAAGAGGTAACGAGCGAGCTCGTCGGTAACGGTACTTGGTTTACCAATGACATAGCGGGACAACACCTGCCAGATCACGCACAGCACTAAAAAAGACGAAAGAGACACAGTAAAGGCGGCCAACCCTTTATTTATATAACTGACCAATTTATTCATTTTTATTTCCTTTCACTAAGTTGCGCATCTCGCAAGAATTGGTTTACCAATGCAAGGGGGTTATTTTTATGTAGGTAGGTATGTTCCAAAATCTGGCTGAATAATAAGGCATTCAATCAATAGTAAGCGTGATCGAATTCACAAATGACTTTGGTTGACCAATTTGTGGGTTTTTATTGTGATATTGGTCAATCAATTTCATTTTTAGCTTTGACGGTTTCTTTTTTGACCCTCAATATGACCCCATAACAAAAAACACCCTACATATTGGATAACCAATCCACGGAGAATAAGAATGAAGATGCGTAAAATTTTGATTAGTGCGGTTGTCGGCGCAGCGTTCACTTTTGGATCAACGGCCTCTGCTTATGCAGTGACAACATTGAAACTGAGCCATAACCACCCTCGCGACCATGCGGTACACAAAGCGATGACGTTTATGGCGAAAGAAGTACGTGAATTGACGGATGGTGAGGTGCGCATTCGTATTTACCCTGATGCTCAACTGGGCACACAGCGTGAATCAATGGAGTTAATGCAAAATGGTGCATTAGATATGGTGAAAAGTAATGCTGCTGAATTAGAAGCTTTTTCTCCTGCTTACTCAGCATTCAACATGCCTTACTTATTCCGCGATCAAGCACACTACTACAGTGTGACTGATGGTGAAGTAGGCCGTGACATTCTCAACTCTTCTCGTGACAGTGGCTTTATTGGTGTGACGTATTATGACGCAGGTGCGCGTAGCTTTTATACGAATAAACCTATTAACAAACCTGAAGACCTGAAAGGTTTGAAAGTTCGTGTTCAGCCAAGCCCATCAGCGATTGCGATGGTGAAAGCACTCGGTGGTAACCCAACGCCGTTGGCTTACGGTGAGTTGTACACAGCACTGCAGCAAGGTGTCGTAGATGCGGCTGAAAATAACATCCCTTCATTCAGCTTGAGCCGTCACAGTGAAGTGTCTAAATACTTCAGTTTAGACGAGCATACGATGGTGCCTGATGTGTTGGTTATCTCAACGAAATCATATGATAAATTGACGAAAGAACAACAAGATGCATTGATGAAAGCGGCAAGTGATTCGTCTGAATTGATGAAAAAACTGTGGGCTGAGTCGGAAGCAAAAGAGCGCGCCAAAGCCGAGAAAATGGGTGTTACTTTTGTGGAGCCAGACAAGGCTGCGTTCGCACTCGCGGTTCAACCAATGTATGACGAGCTAGAGAAAACGAACCCAGAATTGAGTGCACTGATTGATCGTATTCAGTCTGTTGAATAACGAGCAAATATATAAAAAAGAGTAATACAAAAACAAGGTGTTACTGCATTTTAGGATATAGAGGTTGACCAATTATATTTGGTCATTATGATGGCGAGAGAAATACAATGGAAAAAAGTGACAATATCATCATGATGCCTTTCGAGCCGAAAAGACCTTATCAGGAGATAGGGTTAGTACTAAGAAGAGAACTGATTGAAGGCCTGTATAAGGTCGGAGATAGGTTGCCTCCAGAACGCGATATTGCTGTTCGTTTAGATGTAAGCCGCACAGTGGTGCGTGAAGCGATCATTATGCTGGAGCTCGAAAACTTAGTTGAGGTAAAAAAAGGGTCGGGTGTTTATGTCCTGAATATTCCAACTCATTCTCGCGAGAATGTGGTCAGTGACGACGCTGGTCCATTCGAGATGCTGCAGGCCCGTCAATTACTGGAAAGTAATATCGCGGAGTTTGCGGCAACTCAGGTTACTCCGGGCGACATCGTTAAGATGCGCTCTGCACTTGAACTCGAGCGCGAAGAGCTTGCAAGCGGCACCACCGATTGCAGCGGAGATGAAAGATTTCACATGTGTATTGCAGAGGCCACTCAAAACTCTGTGTTGGTAGATATGTTGAAACAATCCTGGGATCGACGTGAAAAGAGTCCAATGTGGAATAAACTCCACTCTCACATCAGTGGTCAAGATTACCGTGAAGAATGGTTAGATGATCATGCTCGAATCCTCGCCGCCTTACAGCGCAAAGACCCTGTCGCTGCTAAGAACGCAATGTGGCAACACCTTGAGAATGTTAAACAGCGTTTGTTAGCGCTGTCAGACATTGATGACCCAAACTTTGATGGTTACTTATTTAGCTCCAATCCAGTGGTGCTGCTTAGCTCAGAAAGCTAATTCATTCACTAGGTTGTTGATAGGTAATCGTCTTTAGACCGGCGTAGACCGGTGCTATCTCGGGCAGTAATTGTCATTGCTGCCATTAAGAAGTCGTTATTGCATTTAGCTTGATTAATTCGAGTCGGCTAAGTGCGTCTTAAAGAAAGGTAAGTCTCATGGAACAAACGTGGCGTTGGTACGGCCCTAATGATCAAGTTTCGCTAGACGATATTCGTCAAGCGGGCGCAACTGGTATTGTGAATGCACTGCACCATATTCCTAATGGTGAAGTTTGGACAAAAGAAGAAATCCTTAAGCGTAAAGCCATTATCGAAGAGAAAGGTTTAACGTGGTCGGTTGTAGAAAGCGTGCCGGTGCACGAAGAGATCAAAACTCAAACGGGTAACTACCAGCATTGGATTGATAACTATAAGCAAACTCTGTCTAATCTTGCTGAGTGTGGCATCGATACGGTTTGTTATAACTTCATGCCCGTGTTGGATTGGACGCGTACTGATTTAGAGTTTGAAATGCCTGATGGCTCGCGCGCACTGCGTTTTGACCAAATTGCGTTTGCGGCATTTGAGCTGCATATCTTAAAACGTCCAGGTGCAGAGTCAGACTATTCAGAGTCAGAGCAAGCGCAAGCGTTGGATTACTTCAACAACATGACGCCAGAGCAAATTCAGCAACTGACCAACAACATCATCGCGGGTTTGCCGGGCGCTGAAGAAGGCTACACACTTGAAGCGTTTCAAGCACAGCTGGATCGCTATGCGGGAATCGATAAAGACAAGCTACGTGAGCACATGTCTTACTTCCTCGAGGAGGTGATGCCTATCTGTGATGCGAATGGCTTGAAGATGGCGGTTCACCCAGACGATCCACCGCGTCCGATTCTAGGCTTGCCTCGCATCGTTTCAACGATCGAAGACATTGATTGGTTGACCGAACATGTACCAAGCAAGATGAATGGCTTGACGATGTGTACAGGGTCATACGGTGTTCGTGGTGACAATGATCTGGTTAATATGATCAAAAAGCACGGTGACCGAATTTACTTTACGCACCTGCGTTCAACTAAGCGTGAAGAGAGTAACCCAATGACATTCCATGAAGCTGCGCACCTAGATGGTGATGTGGACATGTACAACGTTGTCATGGCCATTTTGGATGAAGAAAATCGTCGTGCAGAAGTGGGCGATCACCGCTTAATTCCAATGCGTCCAGATCACGGTCATCAAATGCTGGATGACCTGAAGAAAACCACTAACCCAGGTTATTCGGCGATCGGTCGATTGAAAGGCTTGGCTGAAGTTCGTGGTTTAGAGATGGCATTGAAACGCGCTTTCTACACCAAATAACGACGGCATCTCGCTTTAAAATACGCCTAAAAACCAGAACTCATGTTCTGGTTTTTTTGTATCTGAGCTCAGTAAAACTTAAGCGTTTGGATAACAACAATCATGCTGCTAACTTGGTAAACGCCAACGGAGTTTGCCCGGTTTGCTGTTTGAAAAAGGCGATAAACGCACTGTTGGATGAGAATTCTAGCCGATGAGCTACGTCACCGACTTGTCGGTTTTCTGAGAGCAGTTCAATTGCTTTAAACAAGCGCCATTGCTGACGCCACTCTTGATAAGTCATGCCTGTTTCGGCTTTGAATAATCGAGTAATCGTCTTGGTGCTTGCGCCAACTGAGTTCGCTAATGTCGACAGGGCTGGGGCAAGAAAGGAAGCGGTTCGGACTCGTTTGCAAAAGCTTTTAAAGCGGCGATCTGTCGGTAGCGGCAAGATAAACGAGTGTTGGTTAGCGCTGTAAAACTCTTCCCAAAATAGATTGGCGGTATTGGTGGTTTGCTCGCGGGCAATGCCCCAATCCCAGAAAGCCATCTTATTGATCAGGGCTTTTAAAAGCTCATTCACTTCCACAATTTCAATCGCTTCTGGGCCGGTGTAAATACTGCTATCAAAATAGAGCGACCGGTAAGCAACCACATTGGTCATCTGCGCGCGATGCTTGGTATAGGGCGGGATCCACACGGCTTTGGTCGGCGGCAAAATACAAATGGCGTTTTCCAAGGTTAAGGTGATGCAGCCCCGCGGCGCATACAGCAGCTGTCCTTTTACGTGCTGATGTATTCCTGAATCATGCTGACCGAGCTCTGCAGCAATCCCTATTACGGGCGCAGGCAAGCTGTCTGCATCAAACTTAATGGTCTCGTTGATTAATGCCATTTGTCCCAATCTTGTTGTTTTTGGTTTTAATGTTGTTAACGAACCAAGGTTAGTTTCCCCTAGACTCCTCGTCAAGTTCACTGGTCTTGGAAAAATGATGAAAACAAAACCGTCTTTATGGCAGATGGTGCTATTGCTGATGTTCCCTCAAATTGCAGAAACCATCTATAGCCCGGCTCTGGATTCAATATCGACATTCTTTGCTGTGAGTTACGCACAAGCGGCGCAAACACTCTCGATCTACTTCTCAGCGTTTGCGCTCGGTGTGGTGGTATGGGGCATATTGGCAGACAGATGGGGGCGTCGGCCAACCCTATTATTGGGCTTGGGATTATTCGCGTGTTCTGCGCTGATCGCAATGCAAGCCAATAGCTTTGTTTGGTTGATGATAGCCAGAGCCATGGGCGCTTTCGGGCTTGCGGTGGGCTCGGTGGTGACACAAACCATGTTGCGCGATGCCTTTAGCGGCGCTGAACTGGCTAAAGTGTTCAGTTACATGGGGATAGGGTTGTCGATTAGCCCAATCATCGGCCTGCTTCTTGGCGGTCAATTAAGCCAAGCGGGCGGGCATCAATATGTATTTATTGCCTTGTTTATTATGGTGTTAGTGCTGTTGGCACACAGCCTATGGTCATTGCCTGAAACGCAACAATCTAGGCAGCCATTGCCGTTAAAGTCACTCAGTATTCACATGGTCAAAGATAGCGATATATGGATGTCTGCGTTGTTGGTCGCGTCGTTCAATATTGCGCTGTTTTCCTATTATCAATTGGGTTCATTTGCCTTCATTCAACTTGGATTTAGCGTCGAGCAGTTTGGCTACAGCGGCATTGTGCTTGGGTTCGGGACCCTGTTAGGAAGTTTGGTGAACAAGACATTATTGAAGCGACAAGTGTCTTCAATGTCTTTGATTGGTATCGCGGCAGGGCTTCAAACACTAGGTGCAGTGGGTGTCTATTTTTCACAACACTCAATATGGTTTTTACTTCCGATGATGCTGGTGGTCATGGCGTTTGGTATTGCGATTCCCAATGTGTTGAGTCGCGCATTAGTTCGCTACCAATCTCAAGCGGGAAGTGCAGGCGCACTGTTTGGTTTGATGTATTACACCTTGATCGGCTCTGGGCTCGCGTTAGCGGGAATGATTCAAGATTTAGGGGTGGTGTTGGTACTTTGCGGCGCTTTGTCTGTGTTGGTGACGATACGCAACCGACTTTAGCTTAAACGCTAAGTCTCTCATCTGTATTGATAAATACCGTGCCCTGTTTGGCGCGGAATTTATCATTGCTTAGTTCGTAAATGTGGATATTGACAGGGGTAATCGCAGTTATTGACTACGATTGGTATTCGGTATTGAGGTTGCCCAGTGTGCTTTTCCTAACCACGAAGTTGAGTTAAATGTGGATAGCCAGAGCCAATCAGTGCTTTTTCCATCGTGTCGAGAACACGAGAGGTTATCTCTGAGCTTAGGATATTCGATTCAGTTTTGCCTTGAAGCACCAACTCTGAAAAATGGTCGATTTCAAATTCGAACCCATTGCCCGTCACTCGTTTGTTGATGGTCGACTTCTGCCCTTGATGTTCAATCTCAATAAAGGCCGGATTCCACCATTTTTCGTGAATGGTGATTTTGGTTTCGGGCCCACTCAAATGTGCTGACCAGGGAAAATTTTGCACGGTTGATGCCGATATCTTACCGTTCATATCACCAGAGAATGTAAAGCACGCATCGGTATCAACATTCGCCCCCTCATACAGACATGACATCTCTACCTGAGGTTTTGAAGGGGTCACACCCAGAATTCGACACAGATCGTAGAAGAACCAAAGCCCATAGACCCCAACATCGAGTGTTGCTCCGCCTGACAAGTCCGGATTGAAGATAAACAAATCGGGATCATAGTCGTGATGGTTACCAAAGCTGGCTTCGATGGAATCTATCTGAATGTTGTTGTCGACCAAGAATGATTGGAGCTCACGATACGCGGGAAACACCACGGTTTTCATCGCTTCTAACAGCATCACGCCATTTTGTTTCGCAAGGGCTTTCATCTCAAGCCAGTCAGCAAGGTTGGTAAAAGCCGGCTTCTCAACCAATACATGCTTATTGTTCTTTAGAAACAGTTCGGCGAGTGGCTGGTGGTATGGGTGAACCGTAGCGATGTAAACCGCTTCAACATTTGGGTCATTCGCCATCTCTTCATAAGAGCCATAAGCCTTGTCGCAACCAAACTTGTTGGCGAACGTGGCTGCGCGTGAGTGATCTCTGGCGGCAACCGCATAAAGCTCACCATGCAGACAGTGTTCTGTGACTGCCGTTGCGAATCGATTAGCGATATTACCTAGCCCTGCGATGCCCCATTTAATTTTGCGTTGCGTGTCGCTCATCTGTTGCTCCAAATCGTTGTTTTGTCTCAGTGTACTCAGAGACGTCACATACAAATAGAGAACAGATTTCTCAACCTGTTCTCTATTTATTTTATTCTAGTTGAAGCTCAGGATTAGCTCTGTAGGGAGCGTTTCCAATCGGCTAGAGCTTGAATGTGTTTTGGCCCGATGCCACAACAGCCACCGACGATATTCGCGCCCAGTGCGTGCCAACGTTTAGCGTAAGTTAAGTAACCTTGACCATCCAGCTCACGCATCTCCTGAAACATATCATTCGCTTCATGTTCGCTGCTGATAGGCGCAAAATTGTTGGCGTAGACACCAATTTCTAAATCACGGCCTAGCTCCTCGATCACTTTCTTAGCATCGATAATGGCTTGGTCCATCACTTCAGGCACTGAGCAGTTAAACATAATGCCTGTCGCGTTTGATTGGCAGGCAAGTTTGATCGCGTCTGTTACGCTCTCGCCTGAACGAATATTGGCAGAATCGCCCTTGGTGTCTTCCAAACTGAATGCGTAGTAACACGGCTTATCGGACTGCTTGAGTACCGCATGAATGGAATCGAATTCTTGCAGGCTACAGATGGTTTCCGCTATCCAAAAATCGATGTTTGGATCTTGCGCATCGTAAAGGGTTTGAATGATTGGCGCGGCTTCTTCGACCTTAAATAAGTCTGGTCGGTAGCTGCCAAATGGCGGTGGAATCGCGCCTGCTACTTTCACTGTGTGGGGTGCATTGTCTGCAACTGCTTTAGCCAGCTCACCAGACAGTGCGGCTAGTTCAAAGCCTTGTTGCGTGAACAGTTCTGCACCCAAGTGGAAAGGCACACAGGCGTAGCTATTGGTGATCAGGATTTCAGCACCTGCATCGACAAAGTTTTGATGCGCTTGGCTGACAAAGTCGGGTGCTTCAATCAGCGCTTGAGCACTCCAAAGCGGTTGAGAAAATGGCGCGCCAATTTCTTTGAGTTCTCGGCCCATGCCGCCATCAAGTATGGTGAGTGTTTTCATATTCAATACTATCTAAACAATTGCTGAAGTTCTGCCGCCACCATATCAGACAACGTTAGAAGACAGAAGCCATCAAGATGCTGTGTTATCGAGAATGAAATTGGGTGTCAAAACTTCAAGTTAAACCGGTACAGCAATTTTTAATGGATCGATGTTTCGATCAAAAAAGATCGTTTAACTGTTGGTGAAACCGGTTTCAATCTGTATCTTTGCTTTTATTGAAATCGGTTTCAGAGTTGCAATAAGCACTCTAATCCTGATCTTTTTCACGAATAACTTGTAGCGAGTAATGGTATGAACAACGAATTTCCGAACGATTTTTTATGGGGTGGTGCGGTTGCAGCACACCAACTAGAAGGCGGCTGGGATGCGAATGGTAAAGGTGTCAGTGTTGTTGATGTATTAACAGCGGGCGCTCATGGTGTACAACGTCGAATCACCGATGGCGTGATCGACGGCGAAAACTACCCCAACCAAGTGGCTGTTGATTTCTACCACCGTTACAAAGAAGACATTAAGTTATTCGCTGAGATGGGCTTTAAGTGTTTCCGTACCAGTATCGCGTGGACGCGTATTTTCCCAAATGGTGACGAATCAGAACCGTGTGAAGCGGGTTTAGCATTTTACGATGATCTGTTTGATGAGCTGTTGAAATACAATATTCAGCCAGTGGTCACACTGAGCCACTTTGAAATGCCTTACCATCTAGCTAACGAATATGGCGGCTGGATGAACCGAAAAGTGATCGACTTCTTCGTTAAGTATTCAACTACAGTGATGGGGCGATACCAGCACAAAGTGAAATACTGGATGACGTTTAACGAGATCAACAACCAGATGAACACTTCGGCAGACATTTTCGGTTGGTTATGCTCTGGCGTGAAGTTCCCACAATGTGAAAAGCCG
The DNA here is from genome assembly GCF_024347295.1 of Vibrio artabrorum. Classification (NCBI taxonomy): domain Bacteria; kingdom Pseudomonadati; phylum Pseudomonadota; class Gammaproteobacteria; order Vibrionales; family Vibrionaceae; genus Vibrio; species Vibrio artabrorum. The sequence goes on from NZ_AP025459.1 coordinate 430,766, forward strand.
CAAGAAGCCATGTATCAAGCGGTTCACCACCAGTTTGTGGCCAGTGCTTTGGTGGTTAAGAAAGGTCATGAGATTAACCCAGATCTTCAAATCGGCGCAATGTGTGCGATGGTGCCTTTCTATCCTCGCTCTTCAAAGCCAGAAGACATCATGGTGGCGCAGCAAGCGATGCGTGACCGTTATTTCTTCTCGGATGTCATGGTGCGTGGTCATTACCCAAATTACGCTAGGCGTGATTGGGCAATCAAAGGCTTCAACATTGAGATGCAGCCAGAAGATGAGCAGATCCTAAAAGAAGGTAAGGCGGATTACTTAGGCTTTAGCTACTACATGTCAAATACCTTGGATTCTTCTTCGCATCAGTCAACTGAAGAAGCGATGGACGGCGGTCATGAAAACTCGGTCGATAACCCGTTTATTCAGTCTAGCGATTGGGGCTGGCCGATTGATCCAATCGGTTTACGTTTCTGTTTAGCGTCTCTGTATGAACGTTATGAAGTGCCATTGTTCATCGTTGAGAACGGTTTTGGCGCTGTAGATACCATTGAAGAAGATGGCAGCATTCATGACGACTACCGCATCGCTTACCTTAGCGACCATATCAAAGAGATGAAAAAATCCGTTGCGATTGATGGTGTTGATTTGATGGGGTATACCCCTTGGGGCTGTATCGATTTAGTGTCGTTCACCACCGGTGAGATGAAAAAACGTTACGGATTCATCTATGTAGATAAGCATAACGATCAATCTGGCTCACTAGAGCGCAAGCGTAAGAAGTCGTTCGAGTGGTATAAAGGCGTGATTGCATCTAACGGTGCCACTATTTAGAATGCATTTCCCAGCGCAGTTATGTGAACTGTGAGCTGTCATTTTGCAATGAATTAGTCGGCCTATGTCGGCTAATTTTTTATAAAGGAAAAGAAGCAAATGGTAACCATGCTTGATGTCGCAAACCGCGCAGGCGTCTCTAAATCGACCGTTTCTCGTGTCTTAAATGGCAAGAACATCGTGCGCCCAGATGTGGTGAAAAAGGTCTTTGATGCGATTCAAGAAACAGGTTATCGACCGAATTTGTTGGCCCAGCAATTGGCGACCAAGAAGACCAATTTCATCGGCTTTGTTATCACTAATGAGTTGTTTAACGGCCCTTATTTCTCTTCCTTGATGTATCACGCGGCCTCTTATAGCGAAAAGTCGAATCACCAGTTGGTGATCACCGATGGAAAACACAGCGCTGAAGACGAGAGAAAGGCGATCAACTTCCTGTTAGATATGAAGTGCGCGGGCATCATCATCTATCCACAGTGCTTAACCGAAAGTGAGATAGCAAAGATCATCGAAAGCACTGACACACCGATTCTGGTGCTCAACCGAGAAATGCCGTCGAAGCCCAATCATGCCATTACCACCGACCATTATCAGAGCGCTTGTTTGATGGTTGAACACATCATCGAGCAAGGTCATACAGACATTGCAGTGATTAGAGGTAAAGCCGGTTCTTCGACCGACAAGCTGCGTTACCAAGCCTATCAAGATGTGTTAACTAAACAGGGTATGGCATTGGATGAGTCCAAAGTTGTTCAAGGTGATTGGACGATGGAGAGCGGTTATCTTGCGGCTCAGGCTTTGGCAAAAAGCAAAGCAACATTCACCGCTATCTTGTCTGAAAACGATGACATGGCGATTGGTGCGATTAAGGCGTTAACCGAACTTGGGTACTCATTGCCTCAAGATGTTTCGATTGTCGGCTTTGATAACAGCAAAGTGGGGGCGTTTTTAACGCCAAGCTTAACGTCTGTCAGTGTGCCATTAGAGCAAATGACGCAAAAAGCGATTCTAAAAATCGTCGGTGAAACCGAGCAAGCGACCACCATCAAAACCACTGGCAGTTTGGTGTTGCGTGATTCGATAGCGAAGCTAAATTAGCACTGTTCGAATGTCATATTTCTTCTACAAAAAGTGACCAGTTGCGCATCTCTTAAACCAAGCGCAAACACTTCTTATCCACCTTATATCGAGGTGCGATATGGGATACAGAAGATAGTTTGTATAAAGCATCTCATTATAAGTTATAGACTTTGGTTACTTCTCTTTAAAACCATGTTTTATATAATGGTTTTAATTGTTCTTAGAATCTAGCCCACTAATGAAAATATCAACACTCTTTAAGATAAGCAGTCTTACGTTGGCTTTTGCTTGGTCAACCTCAAATGTAGCTGCGGAATTACCTGCTAATACTCAATTAGCAGCAAAACAACATCTAGTCCGTGGTAATTTTGATGAGCCACCCTCTTTTGATCCCGCCTTTTCGTCAACAGGAGCGAGTTCCTCGATCGTGAATGACATGTTTGAAGGGCTTGTGACTCAAGATCTTAACGGTAATATTGTACCTGCTCTTGCTACCCACTGGGATATTTCAAATCATGGGCTCACCTATACCTTCCATCTACGTCAGGGCATTAAATGGTCTGATGGGACGCCTATCACCGCACACGACTTTGAATTTGAGCTTAAGCGTGTTATCGATCCTAATACGGGGGCGCCTTATGCTTGGTATTATGAGGCGGCTCATATTAAAAACGCAGCCGAAATTATCCAAGGTAAGCTTCCTGCGGAACAGCTAGGTGTCAAGGCTATTAATGATAACACCCTAGAACTGACGTTAGATAAAGCGATCCCATACTTTACTTCCATGCTGATCCACGAAAGTCTATTCGCGGCACCAGAGCATGTGATTAAGAAGTACGGAACACAGTGGACAAGACCTGAGAACATTGTGGTCAGTTCCGCCTTTAAAATGACAGAGCACGTTGTTAATGAGCTTGTTGAGGCTGTTCGTAACCCGCTATATTGGAATAATGAAAAAACCGTTATTAACAAGGTTACCTACTTAGCTCTTTCTGATGCAAAATCGGAATACAATCGCTTCCAAACTGGCGAGATAAGCATGACAGGGCATATTCCTGTTGGCATGGTACAAAAAATCAAACAAGAGGCGCCAGAGACATTAGTCATTGCCCCTAAGGTAGCGGAATATTTCATTGGATTTAACGCCACAAAACCGCCATTTAACGATGCTCGTTTGCGTAAAGCTATTGGCTACAGTATCGATCGCGAAGTCATCGCTCATCAAATCTTCCATAAAGACTTTGGTGTTGCCTTTAGCTTTGTACCTCCAGCAACGGCTAATTACAGCCAGCCAGAAACGCCTTGGGGTCAGTTAACCCAACAACAACGCGAACAAAAAGCTCGAGAGTTATATAAAGAGGCTGGATATGATAGCCAACACCCACTTGAAATTACCTTTGAATATGCAAGTGATAGTGAGCTAGATAAGTTAGCCAATGCCGTTGCTGCTATGCTGAAAAAGAATTTAGGTGTACATATGTCTTTGCACAAACAAGACGTGAAAGCCTTTATTGCCAAGCGACGCTCTGGTGACTTTGATATCCTTAGCTATCAATGGGGAGGGGATTACAATGAAGCCTCAACTTTCTTAGACATGTTTGCTAAGGGTGGCTATAACCCAGGTAAATGGTCTAACGCTGAATACGATCGCATTATTGCAAAAGCTAAGACCACCGCGAGTCTTACTGAGCGTAATAAGCTCTACCATCAAGGTGAATCGATTCTGATGCAAGAAATGCCAGCGACACCGATCTACTTTGAGACTAAAGCTATCCTTAAGCAGCCGAATCTTGGTGGGTATTCAATAACCAGTCCTCTGCATATTCGCTACTCAAGAGATATGTATTTTACTCAATAGTCGGTATAGCGATATACGATTCTGTCCCAAAATTTGGTAGGCGATTTGGGATGTGGTTGCCGTAGGTAACCGGTGTAAAGTGCTGAAATTGGACGATAACGAGTAATTATCTTATCGAATCGAGAAAGCCCGAACCTAGGTTCGGGCTTTTTTGCTATAAATTTCAGGTTTTAGCAGTAATAATCAAGGAATAGACCTAAACAACTTGTTCATCGCAAAGTTGTAGGGACAGTTTCTAACGACGTCACCGTGAAAGGAAGTCAGACATATGCCTGTGCTCCAACGCATCAGTTTAACCTTAATCTTAGTCGCTATTCTCGGCGGCTGTTCTTCATTACCAGAAGGCATCGACCATCCCGTTGAATCGAAAACCTCGCCAAAACCGAGCACTTTGTCGGCTTTAGTCAGTGAATATCAACCTGAACATTTAGATCAAGCAACCACCGCTGTTCATTTACAAGAATCAGGTTGGGACGCCTTAGCTCAGCGATTGGCTTTGGTTGAAAGTGCTGAACATAGCATAGACATTCAATATTATATCTGGAACTCCGACGAATCGGGTCGTTACCTAGCTAGCCGTGTGTTAGCGGCGGCCGATCGTGGCGTGAAGGTACGAGTGATGCTTGATGATATCAACTTAAACGAACGAGAAGGGTTATTATCGGCACTGAATGCACACCCGAATGTCGAGATCCGAATTTTCAATCCAACACCAGCGCGGCATGGTTTCAGTAAATGGTTGAGTTTTGTTGGGGATTTTTCTCGTTTAAACCGTCGTATGCATAATAAGTCGTTTACCGTAGATGGCACCTTGTCTGTGGTAGGCGGGCGTAATATTGGTGACGAATACTTCGATCTTTCAGATGAGATCAACTTCCGAGACCGTGATGTGTTGGTTATGGGCTCGGTCGTTAATACCATCCAAACCAGTTTTATCGAATACTGGAATAGCCGTTGGTCTTACCCCGTCGATATGTTGGGTGACGATGAACGACCGGATCTCTCAAAGATAGATGATATTGCCGTTCCTCATTATCAACATTACCCAGAACTGCCCTTAGACCATGAAGCGGCAAATAGTTTGCTCCAAGAGGTGATTGGTGACATGACTTGGGTAAATGCCCGTTTTGTTTACGACCAACCTGTCCCTGCCGATGCCGATAATACCGATCAACCGAAAGCGACTGCCGTCTTTCTCGGAAAGCTGGCGAGTGAATCGAAACAAGAAATCTTACTTGAGTCGGCATACCTGGTTTTCGATGACAGTCAACTGAAAGAGTGGAGAGAGTTGAACAATGAAGGTGTTGAGATAAAGGCGCTGACCAATTCAATGGCGTCCAATGATCTTGTGACCAATCACTCCGCTTATGCGGGCAGACGCTACGATATGTTGGAAAATGGCATCGACCTGTTTGAGTTAAAGCCTGAATCTAAGCTGTGTGAAGCGTCGACTCAAGATGTGTCTAAATGTGCGCCTGACACGGCTTATGGTTTACACGCTAAATCAGTCGTCTTTGACCGCAGTATCGCGAGCATTGGCTCATTTAACTTCAACTTGCGCTCTACCTACCTCAATACGGAATCGGTTTTGATCATCGAGAATAAAGCCATTGCTGAAACGTTAGCAGATACCATCGAACAAGCAATGAGTGAAGATAATAGTTGGCGATTAGAACTGAAAGACGGTGATGTGTATTGGTATTCCGGCGAGCAAAGCTGGGATAGCGAACCAGAAACCGGTAAGTGGGAACGAATGCAGTCAGGTTTCTTACAATTGCTACCGATTGAGAAATATCTGTAAGCTAGCGGCCTCTGGATAAATAAAAATGTCAGCGTATCGTACGCTGACATTTTTGTTTGTGCTGTGGTTTGCTGCAATCTCTTAACGGCTTAACGTTTGGTCAGCTGCTTGCTGTTCAAGTAAGGCAGGATATGCGGGCGAGATTCGCCGGATAGCTTTTGCGTGATCTGCTGGGACCAACTGCTCTGCTTTTGGTTGCTTGAACGGCTTGCGTAGTAGCTTTGCATCGAATCATCGTAGCTGGCAATGTCATCTAGGCTCAGTGGCTGGTATTGGTTTTCGTGCATCACCACGTGAGCTGGAAGGCGAGGCTTAACTTCGGGTTGCTGCGCTGGGTGACCTAAGCACATGCCGAACAACACGGCGGTATGTTGTGGTAGTTGTAACAGTTCATCGACTTGTTGTGCGCTGTTACGCAGCCCGCCAATGTACACGCCACCTAAACCTAGAGACTCAGCCGCCAGCATACAGTTTTGCGCCATGATGCCAGAATCTACTGCGCCAATCAGGGTCAGTTCAGTAAAGTCGGTTTTCACTTCAGGGTTGATTTGAGCGTGGCGTTGGTAGTCGATACAGAACACTAAAAATTCAGCCGCATTCTCAACGTAAGCTTGGTTACCTGCGTACTCGGCTAACAGTTTGCGCTTTTCTTTGTCTGTCACTCTTACGATAGAAACAGCCTGCAGTAAACTGGATGATGAAGCCGCGAGACCAGCCTGAATAATCACATCAAGTTGTGCTTTTTCAATCGGTTGATTTGTATATTGACGAATGGAGCGGTGCCCCAGAATAGTTTCAATCGTGCTGTTCATGTTCTCTGACAGTCCTTATGGTAATGACGTAGAGAATCACAATAACGACAATTACCAGGAGCGTAAAGGGGGATAGAGCCTTTCTGGTTGGCGTAACAAGGGGAATTGGCCTATCCATGATGGGTACGTGATGGTCGATAGAGGTGCGCTTGGTGAACCTAAAAGCGTTGTGTTGGATGAGCGCAGTGACTTAACCGTATTTCGTGAGTGGGCGAAGGCTGGAACACAGAATGGTTCGCAGATATGGATGTAATTGAATCACCCAGGTAAGCAAATTCCTAAGTTCTTATGTGATAGCCCGGTTGCTCTTTCGGCTATCTCTTTAGAGCGTGGTTTAGAGAAAGGCTTCAATACGCCACGAGCTCTGACTGAGACGGAAATAATCATAATTATTGATAAGTTCGCGCTGAGTGCAAAGCTTTCAAAGCAAGCAGGTTTACTGGTGTGCAGATTCACGGTGCTCATGGTTATCTTGTAAGTCAATTTTTATCTTCGAGACACAATCAACGCCAGCATGGTAAAACGTGAAGCGTATTTTATGGATTATATGGTTAAGGCGAGAAAACTTGTCAGCACTCCGTTGGTAGTCACAGGTGGTTTTCGAACCGCGCAAGCAATGAATGAAGCATTAAATACCTCGGCGACCGATTGTATTGGTATTGCGCGCACAATGGCGGTTGATCCTGATTTCCCTAACAAGTTAATTGAAAACCGTAGACATGGCATGCCGCTAACCGTGCTAACGACCGGAAAACCCGCATTAGACAAGATGGCGATGGTCGGGTTAGTTTGGTATGAACATCAGATGTGGCGCATCGTCTCTGGCTAGAATGCCGCCCCCAAATTAAGCGCATTAGGTGTGGTGTTAAAAACAATTCTCAGCGCCGGTTGGCATGCTTTCAAGAAACGCAGAGCGTAAGCAGTCATGGATTGTTAAAGCAGAGCTTTGAGGGATTGAAGTTCTGCTTTTTTGTCTGGTCAGCGAGTTAATTTTGGTTATCGAGCGCCAATAGAAAGGTAAGACGTTATAGGGATTACAGTTTCTCTTAACGCGTATGCAGCATGTTGGGTTCTGTTCTTTGACAGATATGAGGAATATACAGCTGAAGGTAAGACTCGGTCAGGCGGATTGCTTCGTTGGCAAGTTCTTGTGTGATGCAACCATGTTGGCGATAAGATAATGAGTATATTTTATCAGCAACTTGCAACGAGATAGCGAAGACATTGATGGATTGTGGTAACGGAGGAACATCAAAAAACTGTCGATAAATCGTTTCTACTTCTTTACCAAGAATTAGGTCATTTTCGGTGTCTGCATGACCTAATTCCGTGAATGTATGACGACCTAATATAAGCTTTTTGGCAATCGGGTGATTGTTGTAATAATTAACATACGCCGTTTCAATCATGCGATTGATGTCAGTCCAATGATTAACATGCTCGGCATCTATACATTTACCTAGCAGAGAATCGAAATCAATAAAAACGTCATCTAATAGATTATGGAATAAGTTCTCTATATTTGGGTAGTGATGATAAACCGTAGATGTTGCCATTCCACACTCTTTAGCAACATCATACATTGAAATATCAGTAGCTTCGCGACGTTCCATTAGTTGCACAACAGCATCATGAATTCGAATTAATTTTTCTTCGGTAGTTACTTTGCGCATCTAATGACCCTCACTGTTATTTGAAACACAAAAAACATAAAGGGTTTTCAAGAAAAGTTTCAATTGGGATATCAACACTTAGACTTTATTACCCTTTATTTATATATGACATTATAACCCAATGTTAGGCGTTAATATGTGTCCCTGTTTTACCTTCTATGATCTCTAGTGCGCTCGATAGGTCACCAATGTGTCCGTGTTGTTTTGTCTTTTCAACAAAAAGACAGCATGCGTCTACCTTCGGGCCCATCGAGCCTGCGGGGAATGTGTATTTCTTCATTTGTTCAACAGATACGTTTTCAAGCTTCTCTTCTTTGGGTGTTCCCCAATCTAAACAAACATGAGAACCATCGGTAAGAATCAACAAATGCTCTGCGCCGATTTCTTCCGCAATGAGTGCAGCTGTCATATCTTTGTCGATTACAGCTTCGAAACCCACATAAGCGCCATCTTTTTCGACGACTGGAGCACCGCCACCACCGCCACAAATAATTAGGTGCTCTTTCTCTAGTAAGTCTTTGATGGCTTTTATTTCTAGCACTTCTTTTGGCGAAGGTGATGGAACCACGCGACGCCAGTGTGCACCGTCAGGTTTCACAATCCATTGGTTGACTTCTGCGAGTTGTTTGGCTTGTTCTTCTGTATAGACAGGGCCAATAAACTTGGTTGGGTCGGCGATCGCAGGGTCGTTTTCGTCAATCACAATGCGAGTCAGAATTGTCGTAGTAAAGCGGTCTTGAATCGCAGCGTTCAACCCTTGCTGAATAAGGTAGCCAATCATTCCCTGAGTCTCAGCTCCAAGGACATCAAATGGGTAAGGAGGACAATCTTTGTAAGCATTGTTCTGTAATGACAGTAGCCCTACTTGAGGGCCATTTCCGTGCACAACCACTAAACGGTAGCCTTTACTGAGTTCAGCCAAAGAACTGGCGGTTTGCGCGATGCTCTTTTTCTGGTTTTCACAACTCATTACTTCACCACGTTGTAGTAAAGCGTTCCCACCGACAGCAACAACAATAATAGGCTTCGACATGTTTAATTCTCCAAATAATATTTTGCTCTTGGCAAATAGGTTGGTTTGAATTGTATTTAAATATTGTCGGTGTCGTGGGGATAAAAATCACAATTCGATTTGTGCTTAATATTTGATGTTTTTAGTCGCCTATATGTCACAGAAAGCCTTAATTATCTATAGATTAACTAGATATGTGATCTTGGTTTTGAAATAGAAAATGTATTTATTAATCGAATGCTTATTGACCAAAATCAAGTATTCCGACTTTTAGTATTATAAATCTAATATTTGTTGGGTTTATTTTGTTTTTGCTCCGAACTCGTTTGTGTAAAACCGATATTCAGTTTTCATCCCAGTTCACTTCATCGCTTTGCCGTTTAATTAATCCCGAATTAGAGATTAAGGAGCTAAGAGATGAGTAACGAAACGCAAGGAAAAATGGGGGTTACGGGAATTGCACTCTTTACATTATGTGCAGTTTTGGTGGTCGACACATTAACCGCGTCAGCCAGTATTGGTGTCAGTGCCATTGGTTGGTGGGTGTTAATGCTGGTCTTCTTTGTCATTCCATATGGCTTAATTACTTCTGAATTGAGTACCACCTACCCAGGTGAAGGTGGGATATACGATTGGGTAAAACAAGCATTCAATTTTAAATGGGCAGTGAGAACAACGTGGTTTTACTGGATTAACGTTGGTTTATGGATGCCTGCGGTATACATCATGTTTGCAGGGATGTTTGCCGAACTCTTTATGCCAGGTCTGTCTTTATGGGGGCAAATCGCCATCTGTATATTGCTGACATGGTTGACGGTTTGGATCTGTAATGTGTCTGCCGACATCGGTGTTTGGGTCACGAATATTGGTGCAATATTAAAAATTATCGTTATCAGTACATTAGGTGTAGGCGGATTCATCTATGCAATGAAAAACGGCGTTGCCAACGAATTTACGTTACCAGCTATGATGCCTTCATTGGATTCTGCGGTCTCTTTCTTACCAGCGATTGTGTTCAACCTAATGGGTTTTGAACTGGTTGCGACCATGACTAAAGAAATGAAAGATGTTCGCGACATGCCTAAGGCCGTCTTCCTTTCTATCGGTATCACCGCTTTCTTATACATTTTCGGTACGGTAGGCATCTTGATGGCGCTTCCTGTTGAAAGCATTGGCTTAGTGTCTGGTCTTATCGACACCTTCAAAACACTCTTCGGTGTTGGCGTGTTTGGTACAGCTATGGTGTACATCTTCGGTACTTTCGCTCTGTTAACGCTTATTGGCAACATGGTGAGCTGGACAATGGGTGCGAGCCGAGCAGCAGCTGAAGCCGCTCAAGAAGGTGAGCTTCCCGCGCCTGTCGCTAAAGTGTCAGAGAAAGGTTCTCCAGTTGGCGCAAACAACATCACAGGTACCGTATCAACGGTCGTTATCCTGTCTTACGCACTGTTTGCACAAGGGAATGACGATCTGTTCTGGTCGATATTTGCCTTCTCTAGCTGCATTTTCTTACTTCCTTACCTGTTCATGTTTCCTGCATACCTAAAGCTTCGTGTGGTTGATGGTCAACGTGAACGCCCATTCAAAGTACCCGGTGGTATGGCGGCTCAGTGGGTGATGTCCATTGTTTGTTTCTTCGTCATCCTTCAAGCCGTGATTTTATTTATCTTCCCAGAAGCTCTTGATCTAACCGTTGCTGATTGGGGATACACAGGACCTGTTTTGATTGGCGTGATTGCCACCATCCTCGCTGGTGAGTGGATTCTACTAGGTGCTCTAAAGCGTAAGAAACAGCAAGGCTCGGACGATAATGACATAGTCGATACGCAAGATAAAAAAGAAGCTCAAGCATAATTTAGGGGATATAACGATGAAAAAACTGATTGAGACTACTCCAAAACATGATGGCTTCAGAATGCCAGGGGAACACGAGCCACATAGCGAAATTTGGATGGCTTGGCCAGAACGTACTGACAACTGGCGTAATGGTGCAAAACCAGCACAAGCGGTGTTTGCAGACGTTGCTACCAAGATCAGCCATACGACATCAGTCACCATGCTCGCGAGTTCAGACCAATACGATAACGCAGTATCTCGTTTACCTGAGGACATTCGAGTATTGGAAATCTCGACTGATGACTCTTGGATGCGCGACATCGGTGCGACTTATGTTGTTGATGACAGCGGTGAACGCCGAGGAGTGGATTGGGAATTCAATGCATGGGGCGGGTTTGTGGATGGTTTGTATTCACCTTGGAATCGTGACAACCAAGTTGCTCAAAAGATGTGTGAAACCAATCGTGACTCTAGATACCGCGCTCCAATCGTACTAGAAGGAGGCTCAATTCACGTTGATGGCGAAGGCACACTCTACACAACAGAAGAGTGCTTATTACACGAAAGCCGCAACCCAGATATGAGCAAAGAAGATCTGACTGAAGTTCTTTGCGAGCATCTCAATGTTGAGAAGGTAATTTGGCTACCTCGTGGTTTATACAACGATGAAACCAATGGTCACGTCGACAATATCCTTCACGTCGTGAAGCCGGGTGAAGTGGTTCTGACGTGGTGTGATGACAAGAATGATCCTCAATATGAGATTAGCAAAGAAGCCTATGACTACATCACCAGTCAGACAGATGCCAAAGGCCGTCAAATCAAGGTACACAAGTTGCCAATGCCAGGCCCTCTGTTCATGACAGAAGAAGAGGCAGCAGGCATTGATATCGCAGACGGGATGGAGCGAGAAGCGGGTGAGCGTTTAGCGGCATCGTATGCCAATTATCTGATTACCAATAACCAAATTGTGTTGCCGCTTTTGGATAAGCGCTACGACAACGATGTTATCGGGATCTTGGAAGGCATTTATCCAGGTTACGAAGTCAACGGCGTTCCGGCTCGAGAAATTTTGTTAGGTGGCGGCAATATCCACTGCATCACCCAACAAGTGCCAAGAGTTTAGTTACAACGATAAAACCTAATAACAACTAAAGACTGAGAACAGTCGTTAATACCAATATTTAATCCCAAACGTAGCGGTTCGTGAAAGTGATGGCAGGTATTCAAAATCAAATTGCCATGAAAGTGAACTTAAAAGAGCCGCGCAAAAAATTATGAAAAATAGGAACTTATTATGAAATTACCTTCTTCTAGCGCAACTGAACTAAACAAAGCAAACCTAGAGCACATGGTTTCCATGAAAGATTTCTCTGTCGAAGAGATGGACAACATGATGGAGCTGATGACTCACCTGAAGCAGGCGCGCAAAGACAACGCAATTCCACCTCTGTTCAAAGGCAAATCGGTGGGGATGATCTTCGAAGCGGGTTCGACTCGTACACGCGTTTCTTTCGAGGTGGCAGCAACATTACTGGGTGGTCACGCACTATTCCTGTCTCCAAAAGACATTCACTTAGGTGGTAAAGAGTCGATCGATGATACTTCTCGAGTGTTATCACGTATGTGCGACATCATCATGGCTCGTACCAATAGCCCTGAAATACTAGATGGCTTACTTGAAATGTCGACAGTGCCAGTAATCAACGGCCTTGATACGCGTTTCCACCCAACTCAAATGCTAGCGGATCTCTACACGATCAGAGAACACATCACTGATGGACGTAAGCTATCAGACCTAACTTTAGCATTCATGGGTGACGCGACGGACGTGTGCCGCTCTTTGATGCTGACTTGTGCTAAGTACGGCATGGGCTTCAAGCAAATTGGTCCTAAGAAATACCACATGGAGCAAGAGTGGATCGACATGGCGCTGAACTTCTGTGAAGAATCTGGTGGCAAGATTGAAATTACCGATGATGTAGAGCGTATCAGTGACTGTGATGTGGTGTACGGCGATAGCTTCTACTGGGTGACGCAAATGGATGAGAAGGAAGAGCGTCTTGCGGCATTCATGCCTAACTACGTGATCACAGAAGAGCTAATGGCGAAGGCTCGCCCAGGTGCAATGTTGCTTCACTGCCTACCAGCGAATGACAAAGAAGAAGTGACTCGCGGCGCACTAGAAAGTGAATACTCAGTGGCGTTCGATGAAGCAGAAAACCGACTTACTGCGCAGATGGCGATTTTAGTGTACTTCACACATAAAGATGCGGTTATCCCAACGCAAGAAACTGTTAAGCATCATGAAGAAAAAATCAGCAGCTTCCTAAGTACGCTGTAGATGTTTATTCGTGGGGGCATCAGTGCCTCCACTGTTTAAAGTGAATTAAGCTGGACCAGTATTTATCACGATTTATTGGTTCGGCTATTTTTGTACCTTTTATTTTGAAATGTCGATAAACACGTGGCCGATTGGCTCTATCTGACATCAATACTCGAATAGGAGATGTATCGACATGAGTGCCGATATTATTAAAGTTTCAAGAAACACTGAAGATGCACCGCTGAGCACTTTCTCAACACAATCGGTGGCATTCTCACACTACAATAACCTCTCTGCTCAATTACCGATTGACCCTAAAACAGGTAGTTTGATCTCAGGCTCATTAGAAGCTCAAACAAAGCAGTGCTTATTAAACATTCAAACGATTGTAGAGAGCATTGGACACCGCATGCACGATGTTGTGAGAGTAAATATATACTTGAAGAACATTGCGGATATCGACTTGGTTAATGAAATCTATGCGTCCTTTTTCCAACACTACGTACCAACGTGCACGACACTCGCGGTAGTCGATTTACCGCTAGAAGGTGCACACTTACAAATGGATGCCGTGCTCTCGAATGGTGAAGGTACTTATCCTCAAGCGGCTTGTGAGTTAGTTAAAATCGCAAGAAATACTCAACACGCACCAGTCAATTCTCTATCAACTCAAACGGTGGCTTTCTCTCACTATAATCACATTTCAGCTCAGCTACCTATTGATCCTCAATCGGGTAGCATTGTTGCTGGTGGAGCAAAAGAGCACGCGATTCAATGCCTCAAAAACATTAAATCGATACTGGAAAATGTTGATGTTCCTCTTGATGACATTGTGAAGGTGAATATTCATGTGAGAAGCCTAGATGACCTTGCAGCCGTCAATGAAGTGTATACCACCTTCTTCCCGGATTCCGCGATTGCGAGGACTGTCGGTTACATGCCTGTGCGCTCGGTGACGGTGGTTGAAGGCTTAACAATGGGAGCGTTAGTGCAGATGGATGCGACTGTGTCACACGGTGATGGCACTCCGCCACAAGCGGTTGAAGACCGACACGGGATTGTAATCAAAGCGAATAATACCAAAGCTGCACCAATCAGCCCGTTTTCAACGCAAACTGTGGCCTTTTCACACTACAACAATATCTCCGCTCAATTACCGCTGGATCCAAGAGTTGGAGCGATTGTTGCGAATGGCGCAAAAGAGCAGACGATGCAGTGCCTGAATAACATTAAAGAAGTGATTGAGAGCGTTGGTCATGTCATGGATGACATCGTGAAGCTTAATATTCAATTAAGAGACATGGCAGATCTAGATGTGCTTAATGATGTTTGTACGCATTATTTTGACGGTCCATTACCTGCGCGCACGGTTATCGGTGTGTCTGATATCCCTATGGGGGCTTTGGTGCAAATTGATGCCATTGCTTCCAATGGAGAGGGAACCCAGCCTAGCCTTTAAGCGTTTTATGTAGCATCAAAACAACGAGGGTTGGCCGTGAGGTTAGCCCTCGTTTTACGTCTGTTCCAATAGCAGCATGAGTATTGGTTATAGTGTCCATAAGTGGAAAATCAGAGTAGACCAACTAGGATGAATTGAATTAAACCCTACAATTAATTCAACAACATGGTAGTTGCTATGAATAAAATAACCCTTTTGTCAGTCGCGATTTTATCCAGTCTTTCTTTCTCATCTTTTGCTAAAGATTGTGATCCCAATTTGCTGCCTTCTTAGAAGGACAGCGAGAGCAAGTCCGCTATCGTCAACTTTGTTGGGCAAGCCACCAAAACTGAGTCTGATACGTTCGTTGCGGTCCAAGATCGTATAGCTGTATTTGATAACGACGGTACGCTTTGGTCGGAAAAGCCTTACTACTTCCAATTGGCATTTGCGTTGGACCGTGTAAAAGAAATGGCGCCAGAGCACCCTGAATGGAAAACAGAAGCACCGTTTAAGTTTGTGCTTGAAGATGATATTGAGAGCGTTTTGGGCAGCGGTTGGCGATAGCAAAAGATAAACGCTTTAACAAAGCCTACACAGACCTTACTTATCAGCCAATGAAAGAGATGTTGACCTACCTGCAAGAGCATGACTTTAAGACTTATATTGTGTCGGGCGGAGGCGTTGATTTCATGAGGGCGTGGGCTCCACAAGCTTACAACATTCCTACAGAGCAAATCATCGGTAGTGCGCTTAAATACAACTACAGCTACAACGATGGCAAACCAACGGTGACCAAAGACTCGTCGATTTTGACCATTGATGACAAAGCAGGAAAGGTCACTAACATTCAGTATATTATCGGTAAGAAGCCTATTTTAGCAGTAGGCAACTCAGATGGTGATCAAGCCATGATGCAATGGGCAACGAGCCAACCCAACTCAATGGCGATGATTGTTCATCACACTGATGCTGAGCGCGAGTGGCAGTACGATCGTGAGTCTCACGTTGGCAAGCTTGATAAAGCGCTAGATGAGGCGAGTTCCAGAAAGGACTGGACACTGATCGACATGAAATCAGATTGGTGTGAGGTGTACTAACGCCACGTTTACCCTTGGTCAAAACCACAAAGGCTTGGATTTTTAATTCGAGCTTTTTTGTGAGCGGAGGTTTTGGGAATGAACGGTTTGAAAGCAATCGTTTGAAAGGAATAAGGTGTTATGGGCTCGCTTTAAGCAAGAACGTACTATAAATTTTCAATGTATGATGGTTTAATCGGAATAGTCAGAAATTAAAGGAATAGAAAAATGAAAACGATCGGTTTGCTCGGCGGTATGAGTTGGGAGTCGACTGTGAGTTACTACAAGTCCATCAACGAGGGCGTTAAAGCGACCCTTGGTGGGCTCAATTCTGCAAAGGTTTGTATGTACAGCGTGAACTTCGATGAGATAGAAAAGCTTCAACATCAAGGTCGTTGGGCGGAGACTGCAGATATCTTATCGGACGCGGCTTTGTCGGTAGAGAAGGGCGGGGCTGATTTCATTCTGATTTGTACCAATACCATGCATAAGGTTGTTCCTGAGATCGAAGATAAGATCACGATTCCTATCTTGCACATTGCTGATACCACGGCGCAGAAGTTGCTTGAACAGGGCGTAAAGAAAGTTGGATTACTCGGTACCGCTTTCACCATGGAGCAAGATTTCTATAAAGGCCGCCTGACTAATAAATTCGGTATCGATGTGGTAATTCCGGATGAGGATGACCGAAAAAAAGTTCACAACATCATTTATCAAGAGCTGTGTCGAGGTGAAGTAAAAGAAGAGTCTCGAGCTGTATACCGTCAAATCATTGAGAAGCTAAGCCAACAAGGTGCGGAAGCCGTTATTCTGGGCTGTACTGAAATTGCCCTCCTGATTCAGCAGCAACACACTGATGTTCCCTTGTTTGATACCACAGCCATTCATGCAGAAGCGGCTGTACGTTTGGCGACGAGCGATTAACTTCTAGTTCTTATTCTTAGCTCAATAGCAGTCCTCTTTTAGTTTTTGTGCAGTTTTTATTCGTTGAAGTGAAAGTTTTTTGTACAAAAGCAGGTCGTTAATTAAGGAAGCGGTGCTTTGTTCATTCACCAAGGCTTTATCGGCTGATAATGTTTTAGTTAATGATTGAGGTATCCGCGTCTTTAAGCACTATGCTTTAGTCATGACCAAACGAGGATTAATTATGAAATGGCTTATCTTATCGGTGACATTATTGTTTGTGGCGGGGTGCCAATCAACAGGCTCTGAAACATCTTCACATGATCAAATGGATAAAGTTGATACCAGAGGATGCAGTAGCTAGCTCCTTTTTGTGGACATACCTTTCAGCTACTCATATTGCGACTTGTATCGTTGTTCTTATCAATAGCTTTTTCCTAAAAAGCCTTGTCGTGTCATAAGGTTTTTTGTGCAAAACACTTATTTATTCTTGTAAATTGGCGCACCTTAATTGCCTATATTCTATGCTGTGTACTGGATCTCATTTGTTCTTTTAGCCACTTGCTAAAGTTAATAAGGAATGTGTTTAAGACTTACTCAATCACTTTACTTAACTTAAGAGGTTCCTATGCTAGGTGAAAATCACTCTCTTGTTCACGAATTTCCTGAAATGAAAGACAAAATTGCTGAGCTTGTTCAATCTGATAGTGGCTTTGCCGAAGCCATGAAGACATACGACCAACTTGATAAAGAGATTCGTAAGCTTGAGCTGAAAGATTCACCCATTGATGACGGCTCGATGCACCAATTGAAACATGATCGTTCTGTACTGAAAGACGTACTGCATGCTCGTATAACGGGTTTATGAGCAGGTCATTTTGCTGATTGGCTAAATGACGAATTGCAGATTTAGACAATAAAAACTCCTTCGGGAGTTTTTTCTTTTTCTAGTCTTTGACTCTGTTTTCGCGTACAAGTTTTTCTAGAGAAAGGAAAATTTTCGATATCGGTAGCCCCTAGTTGGTATCAAGCCTATGATAGGGGCTGATATAAAAAGCTTAGCGGGGGGACGCTAAGCTTGGTTGTTGATCATGTTCTTGAACCATGTCTAAGCTGGTGGGTTAGCCTACTTGAGAAAAGCTTAATACCTTGCTTTGTCGTTTCTCTTTTAAGTAATCCGTCACCGTTTGCTGCTCGGATTCGCTCATGTACAGGCCAAGTTTGGTTCTGCGCCACAAGATGTCTTCGTCAGTCATCGCCATCTCTTCATTGATCAAGTAATCGATTTCAACTTGATAAACGCCATGCGCCTCGCTTGAGAATTGAATGCCAAGGTCAGCTTGGCTATCTGCGCCTTCCAGTAGCTTCCACGTGTAAGTACCAAATTGAGTCACGTAGCGAAGTAACAACGCTTCAGATGCCCAAGGATATTGAGTGTGGATCATCTTCGCAAGCTGCTCTCTGCTGCAACTAAAGTTACCACCTGGAAGCGTGTCATTGGCAGTCCAAGGTGCACCCATGTTGGGTAGGTATGGCTCAAGTTTCTTAAGTGCCGCTTCGCCGAGCTTACGATAAGTGGTCAACTTGCCACCGAAGATCGAAAGCAATGGGGCTTGATCAAGCTCTGCGTCCAATTCCAATGTGTAGTCACGAGTGATCGCTTGTGGTGAATCCGATTCATCATCACAAAGCGGTCTTACGCCACTGTATGTCCAAACCACGTCTTCACGACCAAGTTGTTTGACAAAGTGTTGGTTAACAATATCAATCAAGTAATCGACTTCGACATCATCAATAGCAACTTCGCGCGGGTCGCCTTTGTATTCGAGGTCAGTGGTGCCGATGATCGAGAACTTATCTAGGTAAGGGATCATGAACACAATGCGATTGTCTTTGTTTTGCAGAATGTACGCTTGTGGTTCGTCGTGAATGCGTGGCACAACAATATGTGAGCCTTTGATCAGACGAATATTACGAGGCGAAGCCTGCTCTAATCCATCATCAAAGAACTGCTTAACCCAAGGGCCTGCCGCGTTAACCAGCGCTTTCGCTTTACGTTCAAAACGCTGGTTTGTCATCACATCAAGGATCGTTACATGCCAAATATCACCTTCACGGTGTGCTTTTTCAACACGGCAGTAGTTACGTACTTCTGCGTTGTTCTCTTTTGCTGCCAACACGTTGAGCAACACCATGCGCGCATCATCCACCCAGCAATCTGAGTATTCGAAGCCGGTCTTCATTTCTGGTTTCAGTAGGCCCGATTTCGCTAGGTTGACGGTCTTACTTCCCGGAAGAGTGGTGCGCTTACCCAAGTTATCGTAAAGGAATAGGCCACAGCGAATCATCCAAGCTGGGCGTAAAAATGGTCGATGAGGTAAACGGAAGCGCATTGGTTGAGCAACATGAGGTGCTTTTCTTAACAAAACTTCACGTTCAGCGAGTGCTTCCGAAACCAAACGAAATTCGTAATGTTCAAGGTAGCGTAGGCCACCGTGGATAAGCTTTGAGCTGGCAGAAGACGTCGCAGATGCGAAATCATTTGCTTCGTATAAGCCAACGTTTAGACCACGACCGGCTGCGTCAGCCGCGATGCCTGCACCATTAATGCCGCCGCCAATCACGATCAAGTCTAAAGTGGAAGATGTACTGTTGTTTGAATTATTTTGTTGAGCACTCATGGTTTTGACCTCTTTCTGAGCGAACGAGCATTTTAGAACCTAATTGAATCCTATATGAACTTTCGTTTGCGGTCATTTATTATTTTCGTTTATGCGCGTTTTATGTGATTTGAGCATAAAAAAACCTCTGCTTATAAAAGCAGAGGTTCAAAAAAGTCTAATTCGAGCATTGAAGCGACGGTGGGTGTGAGCAAGCTTTACTTTTCTATAAAGAATCGTGATTCATTTAAGAAAGTGGCGTCACTGAGCGCTTGTTTTGATTTATTCGCTCATAGGACGAGCGGTATCGATCACTTCTAGCGGTATTGCGGAATCTTTAAGGATGTTGAGAATCTCTTCCGGTGGCTGCTGATTAGTAAACACCATGTGCGCTTGAGATATATTGCCGAGCTTTACCATCGCATTACGACCAAATTTACTGTGGTCGACGGCTAAGAAGATGCTGCGACTGTTTTCGATGATGGCTTGTTTCACACGAACTTCGTGGTAATCAAAATCGAGCAGTGATCCATCAAAGTCGATGCCGCTGATGCCTAAGATGCCGAAATCGAGGCGGAACTGCTTCACGAAATCGAGGGTCGCTTCGCCTACAATGCCGCCATCACGGTTTCTCACTTCGCCACCGGCCAAGATAACCTTTATCTCTGGGTTAGGCAGAAGAATGCTGGCAACGTTAATGTTGTTAGTGACAACTCGTAATTGTTTGTGACTTTTGTTGAGCGCGCGGGCGACCGATTCTGGCGTGGTGCCAATATCCACAAACAGGGTTGCACCATCTGGGATGTGCTTAACCAGTTCGTCGGCAATCACGTCTTTTTCGTTGAAGTTGAGCGCTTTACGCGTGTTATATGAGGTGTTCTCCGAACTTAAAGGAATGGTTGCACCACCGTGATAGCGACGGATTTTGTTGCTATCGGCCAGTTCATTGAGGTCTCGTCTGATGGTTTGTGGGCTGACATCGAACTTTTCAACGAGCTCTTCGGTGCTCACATATCCTTGTGTTTTTACCAGATCTACAATCTGCTGGTGTCTTGGTATCTGCTTCACTTAACTTACCACTCCCTGCGCGCAAAGGGCTCTAGCGCGTCAAAATCGAAAATATGAACTTACGCTATTGTGCTCGAATTGATGAAAAGAGAGAAGTCATGATGGTAAGGAATCATGTCTAAACCGCAAAAACGCGGGGCAAAACGTAGAATTTGAGCCTGAAACGCAAAAAAGAGCACAAAATAGTGCTCTTTTTAGTTTCGTTTGCTGAGGTTCGAGCAATCTAATCGATGAGATTGCTCGAGTTCCTAGGTCAACGGTTAATGACTAATGATTAGCTGAATACTCAGTATTACTCTTCGTCGTCATCGTGTAGCTCAGACCAAACCTGTGCACACTTGATAGCACGCTTCCAGCCTTTGTAACGACGGTTCCGTT
This sequence comes from Vibrio artabrorum, assembly GCF_024347295.1. Taxonomy (NCBI): domain Bacteria; kingdom Pseudomonadati; phylum Pseudomonadota; class Gammaproteobacteria; order Vibrionales; family Vibrionaceae; genus Vibrio; species Vibrio artabrorum. The sequence continues at coordinate 451,518 of NZ_AP025459.1, forward strand.
TCTCTTCGTCGTGATGTGGCATGAAGGTGCGGTTCAGAACGGCTTTATTTTGAAGCTCGTCAATGCTGTCCCAGAAACCAACCGCTAGGCCGGCAAGGTAAGCAGCACCAAGAGCGGTTACTTCTGTTACTTCAGGGCGGTGAACTTCAGTATCAAGCACGTCTGATTGGAATTGCATTAGGAAGTTATTCGCTACTGCGCCGCCGTCAACTCGTAGGTTCGCTAGCTTGATGCCAGAGTCCGCTTGCATCGCGTCTAGTACGTCACGCGTTTGGTAAGCAATGCCTTCCAAGGTAGCACGGATGATGTGGTTAGAGTTAACACCACGAGTCAGGCCAACAATCGTACCGCGAGCGTAAGCATCCCAGTAGGGGGCGCCTAAACCAGTAAACGCTGGGACTACGTAAACGCCGTTTGAAGAGTCGACTTTGGTTGCGAAGTACTCAGAGTCTTCTGCGCCAGCCAGTAGCTTCATCTCATCACGTAGCCATTGGATTGATGCGCCGCCCATGAATACCGCCCCTTCCAATGCGTATGCTGGTTCGCCTTTAGGGCCACATGCCAGTGTGGTGAGTAGGCCGTTCTTGGATGTGACTTTCTCTTGGCCCGTGTTCATTAGAAGGAAGCAACCTGTGCCGTAAGTGTTTTTCGCTTGGCCGGCTTCTACACACATTTGACCGTAAAGTGCCGCTTGTTGGTCACCTGCAATACCTGCGATAGGAATACGAGTACCGCCTTTACCACCCAGGTTCGTTTGACCGTAAACCTCAGAAGAACGCTTCACTTCAGGCATCATTGATGACGGGATACCCATTTCATCAAGCAGCTTTTGATCCCAACATAGGTCGTTGATGTTGAATAACATAGTACGTGATGCGTTAGTGTAATCCGTAACGTGAACACGTCCTTGAGTCATCTTCCATACCAACCAAGTATCAACCGTACCGAACAGTAGTTTGCCAGCTTCAGCGTCTTCGCGAGCACCTTCAACGTTGTCTAGAATCCATTTTACTTTGGTACCTGAGAAATACGGGTCAAGGACTAAGCCAGTATTATCACGTACGTAGTCTTCTAGGCCACGTGCTTTAAGGTCTTCACAGATATCTGCTGTGCGGCGACACTGCCATACGATGGCGTTATAAACAGGTTTGCCTGTCTCTTTGTTCCAAACAATGGTGGTTTCACGTTGGTTAGTGATACCAATACCTGCTAACTCGTCGCTGCGAATGCCTGCTTTAGCAAGCGCTTCAACTAATGTAGAGCTTTGAGTTGCCCAGATTTCCATTGGATCATGCTCAACCCAACCGGCTTTCGGGTAAATCTGAGTGAATTCTCGTTGAGAAGAGCTAACGATGTTTGCATCGTGATCGAGGATTACAGCGCGAGAGCTTGTGGTGCCTTGGTCTAGGGCAACAATGTATTTTTTCTCGGTCATGGTAAGAATCCTTTTTCTTTTGTTATTTATATTTTAGTAAATGTAAGATCGCTTAGGATTAAGCTTGAGCTTGTTCAGCTTCTTGTTCTGTTTCACATTGGTTTGGAATTGTGCAGCCTTGGCCTTCAACTGGTAGGTAAGCACCGATAACACGTGGGTACAACCAGCCACCAAAACATGCACCCGCAATTGGAGCAAGGATTGGTACGATGAAGTAAGGAATATCACGAGCACCGCTTAGTGCGAAATCCCAACCTGCAAAGTAAGCAAAGAGTTTTGGTCCGAAGTCACGAGCCGGATTCATTGCAAAACCAGTCAGTGGACCTAAAGAGCCACCGATTACTGCGATAAGAATACCGATCAGCAGTGGATTCATCGCACCGCGGGAGGCGCCATTGTTCTCATCACCTAACGCTAAGATGGCAAACATCAACACAGCTGTAATCACGAATTCCACAGCAAAAGCGCCGAAGAAAGAGAGTGAAGCATGTGGGTAAGTCGAAAAGATACCAGCGGTTGAGAGTGCTTCTTGGCTGCTACGAACGAAGTTGTGTGCGATTTCGTAATCAGTGAATAAGTTACTGTACAGGGCGTAAACTAATGCTGCAGAGCAGAATGCGCCTAGTAGCTGAGAAATGATGTAAGGCAGCACTTTCGCTTTGTCAAAGCCATGGAACATGGCCAGAGCGATTGTTACGGCTGGATTGATGTGCGCGCCAGAAACCCCAGCAGTACAGTAAATTGCAATCGCAACTCCAAAGCCCCAGATGATGCTGATTTCCCATTGCCCGAATGTTGCACCGGTGAGCACCAGCGCCGCCACACAGCCAACACCAAAGAATATGAGTAATCCAGTTCCTATGAATTCGGCCAAGCATTGTCCAAATAAAGAAGGGTGTTTGTTCGTTGTCATGTTCGAGTCCTTTTTTAGTTTTGCTCATCTAGCACGTGCATTGTGCATAGATTTGTAAAATCGAAAATAAACGAGCATCAAAAATGAGTGTTTGAGCGTATTTTTGTTAAATTACATCGCTTGGAATGTTAAATTGAGCACTTTTGTTCGAAATGGAATGCTTAATGGACGACATTGCGTAAGTGACGTGTTTTGAGGTCGATAAAACTACCTGTATGTAAACGGATGCACAACTGGTACGAGGTGTTTCTGTTTGGATTTGTGATGCGACTTCATAAGTGGTGAATTATTAGGCTCAATCAGGACAGGCAGTGTCAGGTTGTGACTCTCTTAGAGGTTTGAAAGGGGGATAAATTAAACTCATATGCACAAATGAATACACTGCCAACTACGGTGTCGTTTGGCAGTGTATTTCAGGTATTTTTCTCGAATTTACAGCTCTAAACCAGAGCTGTAACTTTCTTTTTTGCAAACCATTCAATTATCACTATATACACCATACGTTGATGATATTAGTGCTTAGTTTGACCGTTGTAGTACTTGTCTTTCATCTTAAGCGCCACGTTCACTAGGTAAATCAACACAGGTACTTCAATCAGTGGACCGATAACACCTGCAAACGCTTGGTCTGAGTTGATACCGAATACTGAGATAGCAACGGCAATCGCTAGCTCGAAGTTGTTACCTGTCGCGGTGAATGCAATGGATGCGTTCTTGTCGTATTCAATACCCATCTTCTTACCAATGAAGAAGCTGATGAAGAACATCGCTGTGAAGTAGATCGTCAGTGGAACCGCAATCAACAATACGTCCATTGGCAGTTCTACAATCATCTCGCCTTTTAGGCTGAACATCAGAACGATGGTTGCCAGTAGTGCAATCAGTGTGATTGGAGAGATACGTGGAATAAACACATCGTTGTACCACTGCTCGCCTTTCATCGACACAAGGATCTTACGGCTTAGGAAGCCCGCTAGAAATGGGATACCTAGGTAGATAAGGACACTGTGTGCAATGTCGATCATCGAGATATCAACCAACATGCCTTGGTAACCAAATACTGGCGGAAGAACGCTGATGAACAACCACGCCATAAAGCTGTAGCTCACCACTTGGAATGCACTGTTTAGAGCAACCAATGCTGCGCCGTACTCTTTGTTACCGCCGCCGATGTCGTTCCAAACCAGAACCATTGCTACACAACGAGCTAGACCAATCAGAATCACGCCAACCATGTAACCTGGGTGGTCACCCAAGAAAGTCAGTGCCAATACAAACATCACAATTGGGCCAACAAGCCAGTTCATGATCAAAGATAGCTTGATCGCTTTCTTATCTTTTACCACGGTGCCGAGCAGGTTGTAGTTAACCTTAGCCAGAGGTGGGTACATCATTAAGATAAGGCCAATCGCCAGTGGAATGTTGGTGGTACCAACCGATATCGATTCGTTCCACTGTTCGATCTGTGGGAATAGGGTGCCAAGCAATACACCAAGGCCCATGGCAATAAAGATCCACAGTGTTAAGTAGCGATCGAGAAAACCTAACTTTGGTTTCATGATAATCTCTCTTTGTTGATATCGTAAATCGTCGAAAAACGATTGGTGGTGACAAAAAAACACGCTTAAAAGTAAAGGCCACTAAAAGCCGATCATTCAAGCGTGAACTTCTATTTTAAAATGCTGTTAAATACCGATTCGAAACGTTGAATATTGTCGCGGTCGATGCGGTAACACATCTTCGGCGGAATCGACTCAGCCGTAATAAAGCCAGAGGTTTTCAATATTCTTAAGTGCTCTGATACGGTTGATTGAGCTAAACCCAACTCACTCACCAGATCACTGTTCAAGCAGCCGCCCGATTTTTCTAAAGCGGACAAGATACTAAGTATGCGAATTCTCGCTGGATGAGCGAGTGCTTTGGCTAACGCAGCCATCTCTTTTTCTGCTTCAGCATTACTCAGCGGAAGAGGTAGAGAACAGCTAGCTGTTGCTGGGCATGTTGCAGTCATAGTTAGTGGACTCACTTACTACTAATCGTTAAAAGACGATTGATAATAAGCCTATTTCTTTTATTGGTCAACGCGAAATTTAAAAGTCGGCTTAAATTGGCATATTAAATCAGTCGCTTTAGTTAAGCTGATACTCGTTTTTTTATCTGTTTTTGCTCTCTTATTGCGCATAAACAAGATCTTAGGTTTAAACAAAGAAATCGACCGAAAAGCATTGCACTCACTGGTTACTCTAACGATATAATCGAACGCAGAACTGTTACACAAGATAACGAAAAATCATAATTTACTATTCAATTTTTACTTATAGGTAAGCCCTGAAATGCCACAACAGAACATCAAATTTATCGCCGCTGATATGGATGGTACTCTGCTTAATGAACACGGAAAGTTAGACCCGGAATTTTTCAATCTTTACGAACGACTAGAAGCTCAAGACATTATTTTTGCGGCGGCGTCGGGTCGTCAATATCACAGCTTGATGGACACCTTTGCTCCACTTAAAGATCGCATGATGTTCGTTGCTGAAAACGGCACATTGGTGATGCACAAAGGCCAAGAGCTCTACAGCTGCTTGCTTGATACTGATGCCATCAAAGAGATCATTAAAGAAGCGCGTGCTATTGAAGGTGCACACGTGGTGCTTTGTGGTAAGAAGTCTGCGTACATTGAAACCAAAGATGAGCGTGCTCTAGCGGAGATCTCTAAGTATTACCACCGTCGCGAGCAAGTAGAAGACTTACTGGCGGTAGAAGACGATTTCATTAAGGTGGCTATCTGTCACTTCGATGGCTCACAAGAGAAATTGAATCCAAGCATCAATGCTAAGTTTGGTGAGAACTACCAAGTGGTGGTCAGTGCGAAAATTTGGCTCGATGTGATGAACGCCGAGGCATCCAAAGGTGCGGCGATTAAACACCTACAAAACACACTTGGCTTCACTTATGAGCAGACCATGAGTTTTGGTGACTACCTGAATGACTTGGAAATGCTTAAAGAGAGTTACCACTCTTACGCGATGGAAAACGCACATCCCAAACTCAAAGAGATCGCACGCTTTATTGCACCAAGTAACGTTGATGGTGGCGTCTTTCAAGTGCTGTATAAATGGCTATCGTAATAGCTCCTTGGTCAAATACAAGTCGGGTCTCGTAAAGCCGTCAGTTTCGTTGATGTCAAAGTTATTAAAAGGGTCAGCGAACGAAACCTGTCGAATGAGAAAGATGACGTAAGGAGTCGTTCTCGTCTTGGCGATGACGGAGTCAACATTGGTTTCTGAATGTATGATCGCTTATTGAGCCGTTGGATTTTTTGGAGAGATAAGTGATTTGTGCTCGACAAGCATTCAAGAAGCGTCGAAAAAATAATCGATTGCTTGATTGAATAGTATATCATACCATTCGGTATCTTAAATATAATGATTGCTCTAGAAGTTTGTTATCTATGAATAAAAAAGTAATGCTGTCTTTTTGTGTTAGCACTTTATTGCTGACTGGATGTCAAGAAGGTGGAGGTAAGTCAGCTCCCCCGAGTACCGGAACAAAAAGTGGCTCGCAGGACATCAATGTAACGGCGAGCTTAATGAACCGAGTCGATGTTGAGTTAGCCAATATCCAATCCGTACCTAAACCAGATATATTTCAATTTTCAAATATTCAATTAGTTCAAGATGGCTTGAATGTCATTATTACGAACCCAACGCCTCAAAAAGTCAAAAGATTCGTCGCAACCTTGGGCGATAATAAGACTGCGTCAATCATTGAACTTGATAACGATTTGCCAGCATATAGCAAAGGGTTACTGAGTTCGTCGACAGCAACATTGAATAAGTTAAAACTGATTGATCAGCTTCATTTCTTTAAACCTAAGGTTCAAATGGTCGGTTTTAAGGAGAATGGTCAATTAATAGACTGTAACATAGTGATCCCTGGTAAATCTTGTTATGGCCCTCCTAATGAACATGAACGATTTTTGTACGAAGTTATTCTCACCAATATGCATAATGCTTTCAATCGTTATAGTTTTATTAATACTTTCAAAACATATTTCGCCGATCCTGGTGAATGCGGAAAGTATGATTGTAAAAATTATAAAGACACCAAACTTAGCTATGCAGAAAGGAATTTCTTGGTGTATGGGATAAAAGACCATGCATTAGGAATGAGAGTCATGCGTAATAAATATTCAGGAGCCGGAATGGGGGGAGGGGGAATGCCTAACCTCAATGAATCGTTCTCGACAGCAGGTGGCTGGGGCTCTGTTTGGCAGGGATCTCTTGACCCTAATTCGCCAACTTACCGTGGATTGACTAATGCCAACTACAACACTGTATGGCATGAAGGGGCTCATGCCTATGGGTTTAGTCATAGCTCTGGAATGACGTATGGTTTTCAGGCTGCTTGGTCTTTTGACTCGATTTTTGGTGATAGTTGGGGGGGGAGTGGTAACTCCTTTATGGACACAAAAGTAACGACGCAAGAGCGTGAGAACCGAAGTGAAATAAAACTACCTTCGGTGATTATTAAACACGATAACATTAGTAAATATAAAGTGAATCTCAGCTTTAGTTACCCGTATTCTGAGTCAAAGCCAACAACTATTATGCTGAACTATTTGACGAGCAAAGAAGTCAATTTAAAAACAAACTATAAACCGGGCAGCGACACCGTAACTCTAACCTTCGATAAGCCACTGGAAGCGCCGGTTTATATTCGTGCGATGGCAAAAGGTAAGGATTACATGTCAACCATTGTTCTTGATAATAAGGATATTATTCCGTCTACAAGTTACATTGTTGACGGAAAAAAATATTCAGTTTTGGCGGATGAGCTTCTGGATAAAACAGCCAATGGTTGGGATATTCGTAAAACTTGTACGACTCAAGGTGGTGTACTTGCAACGAAAGCAGAATATCAAAAGTTATGGGATTATTTAAGTGACCATAATCAGTTATCTGAGCTAGTTAAGACTCAATATCTGACAAAAGACGAGCCTGCTAGCTACCAAATTTGGCAAGTCGATTTTCAACCAAATGAAATGGATTCTCGTTATATTTCTATGAAGAATCCACTTGGAAATGAAAACGGTCTCGTTTGTATTTCTGATCTTGATTAATTGCCCTCTATCATAAACCTGTTTCAGCAGTAATTGACAAGATGTTAATTACTGCTGTTCATGTGATCTTGGTAACCAATTACTATTGTCTTCTGAGACACCTCTTCTATCAATTCAATAAGCTCTTTGCTTCTTATAATGCATAACCCTTTTGGATAGGAAAAGAGTCAGCTTCTTCCAACTGAGTTTCGAACGTGATTACGCTAAAAGAGTGTCGGATGAAAAAAAGGGAGCGCATTGCTCCCTAGTTAGTGCTTTTCTTAATGTTTATAAGAATGCGCGGTATGGCAGTTCTGGGTCATTTGTGAAGATGTCTGCAAAGCCACGGAAGTGCTGGTAGTGCATACGGCCTTTATCTGTTGGGTATGTGTATTTACCACCCACTTGCCAGAAGAAAGGTGCGAAGCCGTATTGAAGACGTTCTTTCTTCATGTTCCACAGCATTTCGATTTCACGCGGGTCATTTTGGAAGTTAGCCCAAATGTCGTGGTGGAACGGAACAACCACTTCACAGTTCAAAGATTCAGCAGCACGAAGAATGTCTGAAGATGTCATTTTGTCTGTTACGCCACGTGGGTTCTCACCGTAAGAAAGCAGTGCAACGTCGATCTTGTGGTCATTACCGTGTTTAGCGTAGTAATTTGAGTAGTGAGAATCACCCGAGTGGTAAACTGAACCGCCTGTTGTTTCTACTAGGTAGTTCACTGCACGGTCGTCCATTCCGTCTAGAATTTCTTTGTCTAGGGAAGATGTTCCTTCAGGAAGTGTTACTAGAGCAGTACGGTCGAATGCGTCAAGAACCTTGATGTTGACGTCTTTGATCTTAATTTCGTCGCCAACTTTCGCAATAACACAACGATCTTCTGGTACACCCCATTTCATCCATAGATCAACACATGCTTTAGGACCGATGAATTTAACGTGCTCACCACAGTTTTGAAGAACCGCTGCTGCAACGTTGATGTCGATATGGTCGCCGTGATCGTGAGATGCCATCACTGCATCGATCTCTTTAATAGCGAAAGGGTCCAATGGGAAGATTGCAGTGCGTAGGTTGGGTTGAAGTGCTTCAACACCACCCATACGCATCATTTGGTGCTGGTTTTTCATTTTTTGAACCGCTTGTGTTTTTTTACCAGTCCCACACCAGAAGTCCATTGATAGGTTTGCACCCCCTTCTGATTTTAGCCAAATACCTGTACAGCCAAGCCACCACATAGAAAATGTACCTGGTTGAACAACCGTTTGCTCTATCTCTTCATTTAACCATGTGCCCCACTCAGGGAATGTATTTAGGATCCAAGACTCGCGAGTGATTTCGTTTACATTGCTCATGATAATACCTTTTATTTCAATAATTTGATTAATTTTGGATGTAGGGAGCCGAGCGCCTTAATTTGGACTAAGGCACTGAGCTAAATTTATTATTATTGGTGGGCTAGTTAGCCCAGCGATTTAAACTAGGATGACTTGCGTCCCTTGAGCTTCAATCAGTTTTACGACTTCGGGATTGGCGTCTTTACCGGTGATGACGATGTCTATTTGCTTGGTGCTGCAAAAGAGCATTCCGGTACGTTGTCCAACTTTTGAACTATCGACCACGACGACAAGCTTATCGACCTGTTCGAGCATCTGTTGTTCGGCTACGGCCGTTAACATGTCGGCCTTGTACAGCCCGGCATCCGTTAAGCCTTTACCTGAGGTGAACATCCAGTTTCCCGCATAGCCGCCTAATGAATTAGGGGCTGGGTTTAGAAAGATGTTCTGCGCTTTGTTGTATTGACCACCAATGATGATGACATCGTCATGATCTTCGTTGATCAAGTAACTTGCGAGTGGAAAGTAATTCGTTACGATTTGAACGTCATCGCCACATAATTGCTGACCGAGTAGGAAAGCTGTTGAACCACAGTTGATCACGACGGTATCGCCTGCCTGACAAAGCCCAGCTGCTGCTTGAGCAATCTCTGATTTCTCTTCATAGAAATCAGTGCTGTTGATATTCAGCGGTGACCACTTTTTTTTCTGAGTCTCTACTCGCTCCGCACCATTTCGAATTTTTCTAAGTCGACCTAGTTCATCTAACTTAGCGATATCACGTCGAGCAGTCGCGGGTGAAACGCTAAACTTATCAATAATATGAGAGACGTTTATCGTCTGCATATCTTCTAACAACGACAAGATGCCGTTATGTCTTTGTACTTCATTCATATTTATCACTCTTTTTGTCTTTGTGACAATTTAATGATTACTTTTGATTTATTTTGATTCTAATAATCACTGACATGATTGTCAAATAACATCGCTATAAAAATCAGACTTTAATCACATGCTTTTGTAAGTGCTTGATTTTATAGTGTTTGTTGTTTTTGTGTGTGATCTAAAGCTCAATTAGATACATTCTGGGTGTGGTTAATTGATATAAATCAAAATAATCACAAGTGAGCATTGAATGATTACTTTTGATTGGTAAAGTCTAGTTCGTGAGCAAAACTAGAATCATCACATCCTACAAATCATTAAAATTAAAAATTAATCAGGGGTAAAGATATGGAATTCTTATATGATATTTTCTATATTTTTTACAGTCAGGTAATGACCAAAGCACCGTTGCTACTCGGTCTTGTTACTTGTCTCGGCTACATCCTTCTAAAACGTGACGCAACAACTGTTATCTCCGGCTCTATAAAAACCATCGTTGGTTTCATGATAGTGCAGGTAGGTGCAGGAACATTGGTAGCGGGTTTTAAACCGGTTATTGAAAAAATGAGTGAAATACATGGATTGACAGGATCGGTCATTGACCCGTACACCTCCATGATGTCCACCATGGAAACCATGGGCGACAATTACTCTTGGGTTGGGTATGCAGTATTACTGGCTCTTGGGCTAAATATTCTACTTGTAGCCTTCCGCCGTATTACAGGTATCAGAACCATCATGCTGACTGGGCATATCATGTTCCAGCAAGCTGGCCTCATTGCTGTTTTCTACTTCGTGCTTGGTGCAAGTATGTGGGAAACCATCATTTATTCAGCAATATTAATGGCATTGTACTGGGGTATTTCCTCAAACATCATGTTCAAGCCGACTCAAGAAGTCACGGGCGGGGCGGGTTTCTCTATTGGTCACCAGCAACAGTTTGCGTCATGGGTTGCGACCAAAGTTGCCCCGAAGCTTGGCGATAAGAATGACAGTGTTGACCACATCAAACTGCCTAAATGGTTACATATTTTCCACGACAGTATTGCAGCAACAACGTTAGTGATGACGGGCTTCTTCGGAATTATCCTTCTTTCGTTTGGCCTTGATAATCTTCAAGAGATGGCCGGTAAAACGCACTGGCTCATCTACATTTTCGAAACAGGTTTGAAATTCGCTGTTGCGATTCAAGTTATCGTTACCGGTGTTCGTATGTTCGTTGCGGAACTGTCCGAGGCATTTAACGGTATTTCTCAACGCCTTATTCCTAACGCTGTTTTAGCCATCGATTGTGCGGCTATTTACGCCTACTCTCCGAACGCAATGGTATTTGGTTTTATGTGGGGCGCAGTGGGTCAATTCACCGCTGTTCTTGCAATGCTAGCGTTTGACGCACCAATTATGATCATTCCTGGCTTTATCCCAATGTTCTTCTCGAACGCCACTATCGGTGTGTTTGCTAACCACTTTGGTGGTTGGAAAGCAGTGATGAAGATCTGTTTCGTGATGGGCATCATCGAGGTGGTGGGTTCGGCTTGGGCAATTCATATCTTTGCTCAATCTGGTACTGAGTTTAACGGCTGGATGGGTATGGCTGACTGGGCGCTTGTGTTCCCGCCAATCATGCAAGGTATCTCTAGCTCTAGCATGTTCTTCTTTGTGATTTTGGCTTTGGCGGGCGTTTACATGTTCTTCGCTTCTAAGCAACTACGAGCAGAAGAAGACGCAGAAGCTGCCGCTGAAACAGTGACCGCAGTAACGCCTGAAGGCATTGAGGTTGAAGTCGCGGTTCCACAACAATCGACAGCAACCGCTGAAGCACTATCAGCTTCAACAACAGCAGCTTCTACAACATCAGAAACACGAATCTTGCCAACCGCTGACCAAAAACCGGTTCGTGTCTTAGTGTGCTGTGGCTCAGGGCAAGGATCTTCAATGATGTGCTCTAAGAAAATCAAAGAGTACTTGGACAAGAAAGGCATCCCAAGTTCGACCTTTAACAGCGCTATCACCGATTACAAATCGCACCTTGGTTCATTCGACATCATTGTGACTTCGGTTGCTCTGGCCGCGAAGATCACGGGGTTACCGGAAGGTAAGCAACAGCTTGCGGTGAAGAACATGATTATGGTGAAAACTTTCGGTGACGAGCTGGTTTCCATCATCGAGAACCACTTCCACAAATAATGATAAATGGCTCAGTGGTAGTGCACTGCTGAGCCAATAAAAACAATTATATAAGTGAGCAATAACATGAACTTAAAAGAATCTCTTATCAAGAATAACTCTATCCTACTGAATGCAAAAGCCGCTGACTGGAAAGCCGCAATTAAGCTTGGTACTGACGCATTGGTGATAGCGGGGGTGGCTGAAGAGCGTTACTACGATGCAATTACTAAAGCGATTGGTGAAGAAGGCCCTTATATCTGTATTCACGATGCGTTCGCACTGCCTCATTGCCGCCCTGAAGATGGTGTTATTCGTACCGGATTTGCATTAACCGTGCTTGAAACGCCAATTACGTTTGAAGGCGTTGATGAGCCTGTTGATGTATTGATTACGCTCGCGGGTAAGGACTCAGAAGAGCACATCGAAGGGACGATGCAAGTGGCGAACTTGATTGAATTTGATGAAGACTTCTCAAAACTTCGCGCGTGCAAAAGCCCAGAAGAAGTGGCGCGTTTAATTGATGCTGCATTGCTTCAAGCGGAAGCGGCTTAAGGAGTCGATATGTCTAAATATAGCCAATTGAAACAACGTGTCTTAGAAGCAAATTTGCAGCTCCCTAAATACGCTTTGGTGACATTCACTTGGGGTAATGTCTCTGAGTTTGACCGTGTTAACGGAGTGATAGCGATTAAACCATCGGGTGTTGAATACAGCGACATGACAGCTGAAGACATGGTGGTCGTCGATCTAGAAGGCAAGGTTGTTGAAGGCAAACTCAACCCTTCAAGCGACACCGCAACGCACTTAGAGCTTTATAAAGCATTTCCTGAAGTGAGTGGCATTGTTCACACGCACTCACGCAGTGCCACCATTTGGGCGCAAGCGGGTATCGACATTCCAGCCTTGGGCACCACTCATGCTGATTACTTTTACGGTGACATCCCATGTACACGTCGATTGTCTCACTCTGAAATTGCTGAAGAGTACGAGAAAAATACGGGCTTGGTGATCATTGAAGAGTTCAAGCAGCGTCGAATCGATCCAATGGCCGTTCCTAGCGTGATTGTTGCAGGACATGCACCGTTTTCTTGGGGAAAAGATGCCAATGACGCGGTTCATAACGCGGTGGTATTAGAAGAAGTGTCGGCAATGGCGTTGGCAACGCGCACCTTGAACAGCGGCATCAAAATTCAGCCAGAACTGTCCGATAAACACTACTTACGTAAGCACGGTGAAAATGCTTATTACGGTCAACAGTAAATTGGCTTTTTGTTTAAGTAAGCCGTTTAAGTGGTTTCTATTGTAAGTAGCTTCAATATTAATTAGGCCCGACTTCAGGGGAATAAGTGAGAGGACTCTATGTATAAAGTGCTGGCGTTAGATCTCGATGGAACCGTGTTGAAGGATGATCACACGATTCATCCAGAAGTAAAAAAGGCGATTCAAGAAGCCAAACAAAGTTGTCACGTCGTAATTGTTACGGGTCGACACCACACAGCTGCACGACCTTATTACTACGAATTGGGGTTAGATACGCCAATCATCTGCTGTAACGGCACTTATGTTTATGATTATCAAACTGAAACGGTATTGACTCAAAACGCCATAGAGAAAGATAAGGCACTTGCTTTCATTGATATGGCTGACGAGTTTCAGCTCAAGATGGTGATGTACATCACTCATGCCATGACGTACTCGCAGTACAACCCATTTGCCTACATGCTGGCATTGGAAAGCTGGGCTGAAACGGCACCAGAGCAATATCGCCCACAAATTTACCAAGTGGAATCATTCGTAGAAGCCGCTCAACAAGCTGAACACGTTTGGAAGTTTGTGGTGGAGGGGAGCCAAGATTCAGTCGACTGTTTAATGCAGCACCCATGGATTGAAGAGAACTTCAACGGTGAGCGTTCTTGGTCAAACCGAATCGACTTTGCAGCGAAAGGTAACAGTAAGGGCCTACGCCTTGCTGAATATGTCTCAGAACTTGGTTACCAACCGACAGACGTGATTGCTGTCGGCGATAACCACAATGATATTTCCATGCTTAAGTACGCCGGATTCGGAGTAGCGATGCTCAATGCGGATGACATCGTCAAATCACACGTTCAACGCGTGTGCTCAACAGATAACAACCATGATGGCTTAGCCCGTCTAATACGTGAACAAATTAAAGGATAACAACATGACTAAACCAATGATTCAGATCGCCCTAGATCAAACAAATCTTGCTGCTGCAATTGAAGTGGCAAACAACGTTGAAAGCTTTGTTGATGTGATTGAAGTGGGCACTATTTTAGCTTTTGCTGAAGGGATGACTGCGGTTTCTACCCTTCGTAAAAACCACCCAGACCATATCCTTGTGTGCGATATGAAAACCACCGATGGCGGCGCAATTTTGGCTCGTATGGCATTCGAAGCGGGCGCTGATTGGATTACCGTTTCTGCAGCCGCACACATCGCGACTATTGGTGCCTGTAAGAAAGTTGCTGATGAATTTAATGGTGAAATCCAAATCGAAATTTACGGAAACTGGACCATGGACGACGCTCAATCTTGGGTAGACTTAGGTATTTCACAAGCGATTTACCACCGTTCTCGTGACGCTGAATTAGCTGGTGTAGGTTGGACGGAAGAAGATCTAGTGAAAATGCGTGCACTGTCTGAAATGGGCATCGAGCTTTCTATCACAGGCGGTATCGTGCCGGAAGACCTTTACCTATTTGAAGGCATTAAAGCGAAAACCTTCATCGCAGGCCGAGCACTTGCGGGTGACAAAGGTAAAGAAACAGCAGAAGCGCTAAAAGCTCAGATCGACCGTTACTGGAACTAGGAGGCGCTATGTACCAAAACTTATTGCGTCACCGGATAGGGCTTTATGAGAAGGCCCTACCTAACGAACTCAGTTGGGAAGATAAACTTAAGCAAACCAAAGAACTCGGCTTTGATTTTCTTGAGATATCGGTAGACGAATCAGATGAGCGTCGCAGCCGACTGGATTGGAATGACGATGAAGTGTATGCCTTGCGTCGCCTCTGTGAAAAGCATGGTATCCCGCTGCAATCCATGTGTTTAAGCGCGCATCGCAAGTTCCCATTTGGATCCGCCGATCCGGCGATTCGTCAACAAGCTGTCATCCATATGGAGAAAGCGATCTCACTCGCTTACAAATTGGGTATTCGTACCATCCAACTCGCTGGGTATGACGTCTACTATGAGCCCGCCGATAAAGTGACTCACCAGAGGTTCATTGAAGGCATGAAGCTTTCGGCGCAGTTGGCGGAAAGATCAGGGGTTATGCTCGCTGTCGAGATCATGGATACCGATTACTTGAACTCTTTGAGCAAGTTTGAAGTACTGAGTCGTGAAGTCAATTCTCCGTATTTCACGGCGTATCCAGATGTGGGCAATATTTCTGGTTGGAATTACGACATAGTGACGGAACTGAAGTTGAGCAAGCCTCATATCACTCAGATCCACCTCAAAGACACTTATAAAGTGACTGACGAATACAAAGGTCAATTCCGAGACCTAGTAATTGGTGACGGTGAAGTGGACTTCAATGCCATTTTTGAAACATTGAAAGAAACGGAGTGTGTCGTACCACTCGTGATTGAGATGTGGGCTCAAGATGAGCGTTGGAAAGAGAATATTCTGACGGCACAAAAGCGTTTGAACGAGGTATGTGTTCAAACGGGTGTTCCCGTGCTATTTGATCGTTAACTTACATTTAGCATTATTAACCCGTTTCTCTTTGCGTTCTCAATGCTCCTAACGAAAAGAGAAAATGCAGCATATTGCCCCCAATATGCTGCATTTTTATATCAACATGGTGCTCTAAGCTTATTGAAGCAAAGTTCGAAGTAGTGGCTGTTCTTAAACAGCAATAGTTACATGATCACGGCCTACTTCAGCCATCTTAATTAGGTAGTCCGTATGGTATTTCTTCTTGATGACGATTTGGCTACCGATTTCAGCAACAATCTTCACGACCTCTAACGCATCAGAAGGATGCAATGAAGAATCTTTTGAAATTTCGATATTAACGCCCAAATTTGCCAGTTTCATAATGTCGCTAGAGTGCATGATAATATCCAATATATTTTATTATGGTGGACTATATCATCATCGATTAATTCAACGCCACTCTGCTAAGCCCAAAGTTTTGAACGATGCCCTCAAACTATGATTTCAATATGCAAGTAGTGGAATTTGATCGCAAACTGATATCATGGTCTTTCTTATGGGATTATGCCAACTTTGGCGGGGATGTTGTTGTTCAGTCTCGTGTGAAGAAATGAACAGTCAACTTGATAGGTTTTATCTATAACAAAGATAAATAGAAACGATTATGTTTATTTTTAATGCCGACCTATTCTTTATCCACACTAATTCAATGGTTTAAATACTGGATCTACTTAAATTTACGGTGTCACAACGATTGTGCACATTTACCCTCTAAGGAATCGATCATGAGTAAAAAACTAACTACAGCAGCAGGTTGTCCTGTTGCTCATAACCAGAATGTTCAAACTGCAGGCAAGCATGGCCCTCAACTTCTTCAAGATGTTTGGTTTTTAGAAAAGATGGCGCACTTTGATCGTGAAGTCATTCCTGAGCGCCGCATGCACGCGAAAGGTTCAGGGGCTTACGGTACATTTACAGTGACGCACGACATCACTCAATACACCAAAGCCAAACTGTTTTCTGAAATAGGTAAAAAGACCGACCTGTTTGCACGTTTTACAACGGTAGCTGGCGAGCGTGGCGCAGCGGATGCTGAACGTGATATTCGTGGTTTTGCGTTGAAGTTTTATACTGAAGAAGGCAACTGGGATATGGTGGGTAATAATACTCCAGTATTTTTCCTTCGTGATCCTCTTAAGTTTCCAGATCTTAACCATGTGGTGAAGCGTGACCCTCGCACGAATTTACGCAGTGCCAAGAGCAACTGGGATTTCTGGACTTCTCTACCTGAAGCGTTACACCAAGTCACTATCGTGATGAGTGACCGCGGTCTCCCTGCGACTTACCGTCACATGCATGGCTTTGGTAGCCACACGTTCAGCTTTATTAATGCCGATAACGAGCGTTTTTGGGTGAAATTCCACTTCAAATCTCAACAAGGTATTAAAAACTTATCTGATGCAGAAGCGGCAAAATTGATTGGTGAAGACCGCGAAAGCCACCAACGTGACTTGCTTGAAAGCATTGATAACCAAGACTTCCCTAAATGGACACTAAAAGTACAAATCATGCCAGAAGCGGATGCGGCAAAAGTGCCTTACAACCCGTTCGATTTAACGAAGATCTGGCCACATGCGGATTATCCGTTGATTGAAGTGGGTGAATTTGAGCTAAACCGTAACCCGCAAAACTTCTTCGCAGAAGTGGAGCAATCAGCTTTCAACCCTGCGAATGTGGTTCCGGGTATTAGCTTTTCACCGGATAAAATGTTGCAAGGTCGTTTGTTTGCTTACGGTGATGCACAGCGCTACCGTTTGGGTGTTAACCATCAACATATTCCAGTTAACGCACCTCGTTGTCCTGTACACAGCTATCACCGTGACGGCGCAATGCGTGTTGATGGTAACTTTGGTAGCACATTAGGCTATGAGCCAAACATCGAAGGTCAATGGGCAGAGCAGCCAGAATTTGCAGAACCGGCACTGAATCTTGATGGTGCGGCAGCGCATTGGGACCACCGTGAAGATGATGATTACTTCTCACAACCGGGCGATCTGTTCCGCTTGATGACACCAGAGAAACAAGCGATTCTGTTTGATAATACCGCGCGTGCGTTAGGCGGTGTACCGAAAGAGATTCAACTGCGTCACCTAAGACACTGTTATAAAGCGGATCCTGCTTATGGTGAAGGTATTGGTAAGTTGCTTGAGATCGATGTGAGTGAATTTAGTTCATAATCGATGATTTAAGCTAGTTGTCGAAAGGCCATTGAGTTCACCGCTCAATGGCTTTTTTTGATCTTGCGGTTTACCAAGTGACCTAATATTGGGTAATTTAACGTGTGGTTTGGCTCTCTAGTCAAACGAACTCCTTAAGCTTCGCATGACTTGAGTTGATAGTTTTTGTCTATCGAACTGATATGTTTTACCCATTATCTTTCTACGATTGATGAGCCTATTATTCTGCTATCAGAATATAACGTCGTTGGGTTTGAGATGAATAAAAAAGCAATAATCGTAGAAGGTGGGGCAATGAGAGGGATTTTTGCCGCTGGAGTATTAGACGCCTTTATCAAAGACGATTTTCTTCCTTATGATTTTGCCATCGGTGTATCTGCCGGTGCATCGAATCTTATCGGTTATTTATCTCATGCGCCTAAGCGAAGCTATAACGTAATTACCACGATGGCGACGGATAAGATGTTCTTGAATCCTGCTCGTTTTGCTAAAGGTGGTAATTTGGTGGACGTTAAGTGGTTGTGGAACGAATCTAATCAACGTTATCCACTGGATTGTGGTGAGCTGTTTTCAAGTATCCCACTCATCGCTGCTGTAACAAACATCGATACGGGTAGCGCCGATTACTATAATATTAAGCCTGACAATCTCTCCAACGTAATTGAAGCGACAACGGCTTTACCTATCGCCTATCGTGAAACCCCGTGTTTCTCTGGTGGCTGTTATACCGATGGAGGTGTCGCTGATTCAATCCCAGTTCGTGAAGCATATCGTCGGGGGGCGCGTGATATTACCGTGATTCTTTCTCATCCTCTGAGCTACCGTATGAAACCTCAGAAGCATCAATGGATATTGAAAAAACTGTTAAAGAAATTTCCCCACATTGCCGAGTCGATGGCGGTGCGTGCCGAAAACTACAATCAGTCTCTGGCGTTTATTCGTAACCCACCCAAAGATGCGACCATTAAAGTGATTGCCCCACCAGAAACGTTCGCGGTTAAGCGCTTAACCATGGATAGAAGCATTTTAGATGCCGGTTATGAGATGGGCGTAAAAGCGGGAGAAGAGCATCTTGCGATTCGAAAAGGTGTGTATGGTTTGGATACCGAGGATTGTCATTTTTGTATCTAGTGGATCCACATTGCATCAATGTGGAAATGAAAATACCACGCCGTTCATTAGGACGAGCGTGGCTTGGTATTTAACCTTGGAACGGGTTTATGATTAAACTAATTCATTACCGCTGGTTTTACCTGTGAAGAAGGCATTAACACTGATTAGTGTGGTGTTCGCAATGTTGAATAAAGCATCTTTAGTCAAGAAAGCTTGGTGACCGGTGAATAAGACGTTATGGCAAGCTGACAGTCGTCGGAATACATCATCGACAATCACATCGTTAGATTTGTCTTGGAAGAACAGCTCTTTTTCATTGTCATAAACATCTAGACCAAGTGCCCCAATTTTACCCTGTTTTAGGGCCTCGATTGCCGCCGTTGAATCCAGTAACTCACCACGGCTAGTATTAACGATCATTACGTTGTCTTTCATTTGGCTAAACGCTTTTTTATCCAATAGGTGATAGTTCTCTTTACTCATTGGGCAGTGCAGAGAAATCACGTCAGACTCTTGGTATAGCTTATCGAGTTCAACGTATTGAGCACCTAATTCGACGGCTAATGGATTTGGATAAGGGTCGTAGCACAGAATGTTCATGCCTAAACCTTTCAGAATACGCATGGTCGCTAAGCCAATTTTACCCGAGCCAATCACACCAACGGTTTTGCCGTGGAAGTTAAAGCCAACCAAACCCTCAAGAGAAAAGTTCGCATCACGAGTACGCTGATACGCTTTATGTAGTTTACGGTTTAAACACATCATCATACCGACAGTATGCTCTGCTACCGATTCTGGGGAATAAGCCGGAACACGAACTACTTGCAGGCCAAACTCTTTGGCTGCGTCTAGGTCGACTTTATCAAAACCGGCACAGCGCATCGCGATCAGCTTAGTGCCGCCTTGCGCTAAAATCTCTAACACATCTCGCGATAGGTCGTCGTTTACAAACGCACAAACCACTTCGTTATCATGCGCCATTTTTGCTGTTGTTGTCGTGAGTCGAAAATCGTGAAAATGAAACTCAGCGTTGAGTTCGCCTTTTGCAAGTTTAAATGATTTTTCGTCGTATGATTTTGAGCTAAAAAAAGCAATGTTGAGCATGGCTTCCTCTCTAACCTAAAATATAAATAACCCACTGATTCATTGTCTGAAATGGGATTAAAACGAATAACTCTGTTCAGTGTGCTAGAGTTTTTCACTCTTGTCTATCACCATTAGCCATTGTTATTACCATGATTATTTGGCCTTTATGTTTTCATTTTTTGAACATTATAAATCACCTTACGAGATGGCTTGTTTATAAGTTCATCAATATTGAATGGATCTTACTTTCGGGTGTTGAACGTCTTCTTGGTCTCTTTCTCGGACCAGACGTTAATGTTGAATTGTGCGTCGTCGCTCAGCTCTACTCGATGCCAATATTGAGGTGGGCTTGTGGCAAATTGCCCAGTGTGACGGAATACGTAAATGACGCATATAAGACCTCTTATTTACCGGTATTTTTGTTGATTCACAACGATGAACGGGTCTTTGGACACTGGCTAAATGAGTCAAGTGGTTTGACCCCTGTAGTGCTGCATCAATAACTAAAGAGAATTATTTCTAGATGCGTATAATGAAGGCTTTCGATCTCAATATAGCCGTTTTTTATGCTTGATAATCTTCGTATGGCCTTGAACGTATTGTTCGTGACCATCAATACCGCAATGACTGCGTTTACCGTGAGCTTCTTTGGCCTTATCAAACTGATTCTTCCAATCTCTATTGTGCAAAAGTCGTGTACACGTTTAGCCAATTTCACTTTTTGGTGTTGGGCTTCGCTCAATCAATGGATTTTGAACATTAACAACGATATCGAGTGGCAAGTTGAGGGAGGAAAGGATATCTCAACGAAGCAGTGGTATTTGATGATGTCGAACCATCTAAGCTGGGCGGATATCGTGATCCTGTCTTCAATCTTGAAAGACAAAATGCCGATGACTAAGTTTTTCCTTAAGCATGAATTGCTGTACGTCCCTTTTGTCGGCTTGGCATGTTGGGGCTTAGATATGCCATTCATGCGCCGTCACTCTCGCGAGTTTTTGCTGCGCAACCCTGAGCGTCGAAACGATGATTTCAATGCCATCAATAAAGCGTGTACTAAATTCAAGCTAGCACCGACTACCTTGGTCAATTTTGTTGAAGGAACGCGTGTAAATCACGATAAACTGGTGGCTGCAAAGACACCTTATCGATACCTACTAAAGCCGAAAACCGGCGGTGTGGCGTTTGCTTTGTCTGCAATGGGTCCAATCTTAGATGGGATCGTGGATGTCACTTTGGCCTACCCTGAAAACCAAACATCACCATTTGAAGATATGTTGAAAGGCAAAATGACGAAAGTCGTTGTGCGTATTAAATTGCACCCAATGGATGAAAACGTTAATGGAAATTATTTTGAAGACAAAGCGTTTAAACGTCGTTTTCACAGTTGGTTGAATAACACATGGAAAGAGAAAGACGACTATCTTGATACGATTTATGGGCCTGATACGGCTTATGGAAAGCAAGAGCCGTAAACCCAAATTTATCGATTCGATGGCAATAAAAAAGCCGATAGTTCGCTGAACTGTCGGCTTTTTTATTGAATCGGTTTCGTCAATGACGAGTGAAAATAGATGGCTGCTAGATCGCTTGGTAAGCCTCAATAATGTGCTTGACTTCGCTCAGCTTACCCTGCTTCTCTTGACCTTGCTGCATTCGCAAGTAGTGCTGTAATGTTTTGGCTTTGTACTGCTGAGAGATCTGTAATTGTTGTTGATCAATTGGAACCCAAATCTTGTCACCAACGTTCGATATGTCACGAACTGGTGGACGATTTTTTCTGTCGCCTTGGTTGTTACTGACCAGTAAAATCTCATAGTAACGGCGATTTTCTTCAATCAACACTTCATCAATAAGGGCGAAGTTGAGCGATTTTAAATGGCTTCTCAGTTCGAATTGCTGATGCACAGGGCAAAGCAAGAAATCGATCGCGGTGTTTGGATGTTGACGGTGAATGTCATCGACTAACTTTTGAGTGAGATCCCCCCCCACACCCGCAATAATAACAAGGTGTCTGCCGGTGTGCTTATGCAATGGAATGGCTGCGACATCTAAGCAGTAGACTTGCCACTGGCTATAGGTGTGCTGCTCGGTATGGCTATCCTGAGGGAAGTAATGTGTGAGCTTACCTTTAAGCTCGTTCATTAGAGACGGGACAATATCAACAAAGTGAATCTGAGGCGCTTTGTTGTCCGACAAAAGTTGAACGCCCAAGAAGCCGTGATCACAACAACAGTCCCAAATATGTTGGTAATCATTGCTGACAAGAGAGTGGAGAGTTTGCAGTCGGTGACTAAGCTTCATAAAATTTGCGTCGTTGGAAAGTTATAGGGTGCCTTGGTATCGAAGGCGCATTGTAATGGCTTTATAAAAAAACAAAAGCACATAGATGTGAAATCCTACGTGCTGTCTGTGAATTTGCTGATGTTTATGAAGCTTGTGCGACGTCTCTTATCTGGCCTTCAACACGGTTTTTTCCGAGCTGCTGCGCGGTCAATCTGGCCTGTTTTGCTAACGCTAACGCAGATGTTCTGTCACCTTCTATTCGTGAGAAGCCGATACTGACACTTAATGGTAGCGTGATGTCTGGTGTGGTAATGCTCTTCTCGGCAACGCCTATTCGACATTGTTCCAACTGGAACTTGGCGTCTTTAGGGTCATTCGCTTTGAATAACACCGCAAATTCTTTCCCCCCAACACGTGCAATACAAAGACTTTTTGGCTTAGGGAAGTTCCAACGTATCGATTCAGACGTCACCTTTATCATCTTGTCTCCAACTGCGTCACCGTAGGTACGGTTTAAGTGGTCAAAGTTATCGATATCAAATAGAGCGACATAGGTATCAGGTTCGTTGATGTAGTTTTCTATTTCAATATTAAAACGATTTGTGTTGTCCAACTGTGTCATTGGATCTTTGTTACTCAATTGATGGTGGAGCAGTAAATTAGACAAAGAGACTTCAGTATAATCTCTTATCATACGGAGGATGCTCTGGTTGATCGGTAATCTGGCGTTAACGTAGAGCACCGCGATCAACTGATTGCGCGAGGACAGAGGAATGCAATAGTGGCGCTGGTGTATTTTGAGTTTATGCGCCAAGGGATCCGCGTATTTTCCGCTTTTATAAACCAGGGTACCCAGTGCAAACCGGTCGGCAAGAGATCTATCATAATGTACCGTAGCTTGGTTTCCGTGGTAGTCAATCGTATTGAATGAATGACTCTCTGGTTGATATAGGCAGAATTGGATACCTTTATGATAGGTAAAGCTATCCAGTATGGACTTTAGCTCTTGTTTAAAGCTTGCAAGGTCATCAACCTTGTTAAGTTGCGACAACGATACATTTAAATGGTAAGCCAGATAATTGGCCCCAACCCATAACAGAAGCAGTGAGCCGAGGACGATTCCTGTTAACGTGAATTGGTGTGAGCTGGTCAAAATATCGTGGCGATCTGTACCTGCGATGAATACCCAGTTTAAGCTATTATCCGCATCAAATACCGATATTTTGAAATTATCTTGATAGTAGTATTCGTGTTTACCGAACGTCTCACCCTGTAAAACTCGCTGGCTGATCCCAGCATGGTAGCTGATTGACTTTGAGCCGATGCGTTTCGGATCTGGGTGGAAGACGAGTCGTTCAGTCGCGCGATCAACCACAAACACATAGCCATCATTAAGAATTTTTAAGTTTCTTAAGTTTTGTGTCGCTTGCAGAAGGTCAAACTCAACCCATATTTCTTCTTTCAATTTTTCCGTGGTGTGTTTAACCGCGAAAACCCAACGTCCATTGGTTTTTTGATAAATGGAAGAGAGATAGAAGTTTTTCACAACGCTGTTGAGCGGATGCCACTGTATAGCTGAAATTTGTTCTCTTGAAAGAGGTATGCCTTGTGTGGAAATATAATTCTGAGATTGAGGCTGATATCGAATGATATCGGAGAAGTCTGGTATCTTTTGTAGAATATTCTCGCTGACGTCTCGAAATTTTTTATCATTAAAATTGGAAGTCTTGGATAAATCTAAGTTGGTCTCTAGGAAGTAGAGTTTACCGAATGCTGCTTCAATGTTTGAGCGAATGATAGAATTTGCGGTATGAATATTTGATGATGATTGTTCTGTTGCTATTTTTTCTACTTTTTCTAATTGAGTGATAGCAAGATAAAGCATTCCTACCATTAATAAGAGTATATATGGCTTAAAAAGCCGAATAAGTGTTTTAGGTAAAGCCATGATATCCAAAGACGTGATAGATTCATTTTTATAGTACGGCCATACTAAACAGTTTTTGTGATCACATCAATGCAAATGATTCCATATAGAAAAATGAAATTTGTGATATTCAGCAAACAAAAAAGCCAGTGATAAATATAACTGGCCTCTATTGGTTTTGGTGTGCTATTCGGTGTGCTCAGCTTTCTTGAAGGAATCGTGCAAAATAGCCATTGAAGTCGGAGATAGCAACATTTCACCGTCAGCATGACCGAGTGTGACATTTTTCAGGTTGGTATCGCAAATAGTTACCCAGTTTTGTTTGCGATCATTCGGTAATGAGAATCGAGCCGGCGCATTTGTTTGATTGATCAGATAGATCAATTCGTCGCCCTCTTTACCGATCCCTAAATGCAGCGCGACCGAGCTTAAATGGTTCCAATCATCATGCTCCATTAATGTGCCATCAACACGACGCCAAAATATTCGGTTGGAGTTACGCTTTTCTCCACTGAATGCCCTGATAAAAGGCACCATGTATTGTTGACGTGCAGAGATCATTTCCGATAGCCAAGTCTTAAAGTCAGTCTTGTTATCAGAGTCTTCCCAATTAAGCCAACTGGTTACACCATCTTGGCAATAGGCGTTGTTGTTGCCCTTTTGAGTATGGGATAGCACATCTGCTGTCAGAATATGTGGAATACCAAAAGCAAATAACAAACTTGCCATAAAGTTACGCTTCTGTTTTTCACGCATTGCGATAATTGAGGGGTTTTCTGTCTCACCTTCAACCCCATAATTTTCAGAGCGGTTATCACCGTGTCCATCACGGTTGTTCTCACCATTCTCTTCGTTGTGCTTGTGCTTGTAAGAAACAAGATCTTGCATGGTGAAGCCATCATGGTAAGTGATGTAGTTGACGGTTAATTTATACGGCCAGTGCGCTGCACTGTAAATGTCTCGTGACCCCATCAGGCGAGTGGCAAACTCTTTTAAGTAGCCTTGATCACCACGCCAAAAGCTTCGAGTGATGTCTCTAAGTTTGTCGTTACACTCGTTCCAACCTAACGGAAAATTGCCGACTTGGTAGCCATTAGGCCCGATATCCCAAGGTTCAGCGATCAACTTGGTTTCTTTTAGTACTGGATCTTGAGCAACGGCTTTGAAAAAAGCAGCCTCAGGATTGTAATTATCGCCTTCACGGCCGAGTGTCGCGGCCAAATCAAAACGGAAACCGTCAATTTGAAATTCATTTACCCAGTAACGCAGCGTATCCATGACTAAATTCAATGCTGGTTGGTGCGTCAGATCAACCGTATTTCCGCAACCTGTAAAGTTCGCGTAATGGCAACCATGTTTAATGTAGTGGCGGCTATCCAGTGCTTTTAGGTTGAAGGTTTGTCCTGCTTCACCACCTTCTGCCGTGTGGTTGTATACGACGTCGAGAATCACTTCAATTCCATTGCGGTGCAGTTCGCGAATGGCCGTTTTAAGCTCAGTAACAGCATCTTTTTCTGCATAGCGTGGATCAGGCACCATGAACAGATAGGGGTTATATCCCCAATAGTTAACCTTGTTCATGTCTAATAGATGGGTTTCATGCATGCATGCTGCGATGGGCAAAAGTTGAAGAGAGTTAATGTTTTGCTGTCTGTAGAACGCAAGCATTTCTGGGCTGACCAATCCCAAATAACGACCTTTTGTATGGGAGGCGATTTCTGGATGGAGTTGCGATACGCCTTTCACGTGGGTTTCAAAAAGCACCGTCTCCTCGCGGGCTATCTGCGGCTTTTCGACGTTCTGCCAGTCAAAGGTGTCATCAATGACAACACACTTCGCCATCGAAAAACTCTTTTGATTGGTATACGGCGTTGCGTAATTGAGTGGCTCGCTAATGGCTTTGGCGTATGGGTCTGAAAGTAAAATTGGGCCATTGTCTGTCTCAGCAATGAAACCGTATTTTTGCCCAGCTTTAATTCCGTCAACAAATACATATTTGATATCAGCGTATTCATTTTCTAATTCATAGGTGGTGAATTCATCGTTCTCGTCGAACAGAGCGAGCGATAGAGATTTACAATCTGGAGAATATATTGAGAAGTTGCAGCCAGTGTTACCTAGCGTTGCACCTAGCGGATAAGGGCGAGCGAGCATTCTAGTCATTGCTTGATTTCTTGTGCGTTTATCAATGTCAGTGAACTATAAGTAAAAAGCTTTGTCTCAATAAGGTCAAGCAACTTCATAGATTAATTAACCTGTAAAAAATAATTCGTAGATGAAGTTCAAATTATATATTTGAGCTGGATCTCACTAATGGTGAATTATTAGATCTACGTTGTGTCTACTCCTCCTATATTAAGTGATCTACCTCTTTAAAACACCGTTCTGTTTATTTTCTACTCCCTTCTAGTCCCCCTTAATTTAGTTAAGGGTGGAGGACGTCAAATTTGTCATCCCCGCTTAATATTGACCCCGTTGAAACGAATTAGGGGAAACCCTAAACCTCTCTATCTTACGACTACCATTACTGCCTTTGGTCGCCGCAAGAGAGCAAAAATATAAAAATCTAAAATAAATCGTCCTTAATGGAGTTAAGAATGAAAAAAGTAAGTTTGATTGCTGCAGCGGTGACTACTGCACTTATGGCTGGTTCTGCATTCGCTGAGAATGAAGTTGCACTGGATGTAAAAAGTGGTGATTCGGCAATGGAAGTAGAGGTAAAAAACCCTACTGATGTTATCGCCGACGGTTGGGAAGTGCATGGTTATATGTCTTCTAACGTTCGTGTCGTAGATGGTAAAACAGTAGACACTGAGTTTGGTAAGCCAGATTACAAAACGGCTGGTACTCACGGTAAGAGTACAAACCAAGTTGAGTTTGTAGTTAAGAAGCACTCTGAATACCAAAATGGTGTGTGGGCTGATTATGTTCTTCGTACTGAATATGGTAACGGCAACTCATATGCTTATTCTTCTTCTGGTAGCCAAAAAGATAACACCACAGCACAACTTGAAGTAAAGGAAGCGTATGTTGAGCTGGGTGGCATTTTAGGTGATGATACCTCAATCTGGGGTGGGCAACGTTTCTTAAACCGTGCTGCAGGTATCTTGTCTGGTGAGTTCTGGAAACAATCTTCTGGTATTGGTGCTGGTATTCAAACTAAGCTAGGTGGTAACACGGCAGGTATCGCATACGTGATGGCAGATCCTGATGCTGGTTCTTCAACTCCAGGCGCAGAGCGTACGACAGCTTCTTCTATCGACTTGTATTACTACGGAGTAGATGCCGGTATTGGCTCTCTTGACTTTGACTTGAAATACGGTCAAAAAGTTGTAAACGGTGGTGAAGATGAAGATGGTATCGGCGCATCTGTAACGCTAAATACAAGCTACTACGGCCTAGATGGTTGGACACAAAACGCGATTGCATACGGCACTGGTGTGATGCAAAACCGTGGTGTTAACTTCGGTGGTTGGTCTGGCGGTAATGATGATGCTGAGTCTCTATTCTTGACTTCTTACGGTGTGTTAAATATCTCAGAAAGATGGCAACTGGGTACAGAAGCGACATATATCACAGCTCTTGACGAACTTTGGGGCGCTAAAGGCCTAACACGTTATATTGTTGCAGCTCGTCCTTCTTACAAGCTGAACGACAACGTTCGTTTAGAAGCAACGGCTTCTTACGGTCATGAAGAGGGTGATCAAGGCTACTGGGGGCGTACAGGTGATGATGTAGAAAGTAACATCATTAACTTGGAGGTTGCTACAGCGTTCACGGCAAACTCCGATTACTTCGGTCGTCCACAAGTTAAGCCTTATATTAGTTACATCAAAGCAGATGA
Source organism: Vibrio artabrorum (assembly GCF_024347295.1). Classification (NCBI taxonomy): domain Bacteria; kingdom Pseudomonadati; phylum Pseudomonadota; class Gammaproteobacteria; order Vibrionales; family Vibrionaceae; genus Vibrio; species Vibrio artabrorum. Next base: position 479,542 of record NZ_AP025459.1, read on the forward strand.
TGATGCAAGTGCTAAGCAAATTGGTATCGAAAACGGTAATGACCAGTTTGTATTCGGTGTGCACACTGAAATTTGGTTCTAAACCATTGACAGTATAGGGCAGCCAATTGGCTGCCTTTTTCTGCTTTCCCCAGCAACAACCAATAGTGAGAGAGATTACAATGACAAATAAAAGCTCTATGTTAGCCGTTTTACTAGGTGCCTTGCTAAGCGGTTGTGCTTCCGATGCTCAAGTTCAGACACAATTAACACCTCCAAACAATGCAGAGGTGTGTTGCAGTGACTTTTCACAGTTCCCATTCGCTCAGCTTAACGACAGTGAAGATTTAAAATTTGATATCGACTTAGGTTCTCCTGTCGGTACATTTACCACAGGTAATAGCCACTTTGCTGCCTTTAAATTCAGCGATCGCTCTGCAGAAATGGTGGTAACACTGTCTAGTTTGATGATTGATGACTCGGTGTTTGCTCCAGAAGCGATTCTACTGGATGAACACTTCCAACCAGTGAAAACATTGAAGTTTGAAGACTTTAAGGTTCAGGCATCCGATGCGTTTACACGTACTAGTTACATTGAACGCCTACGTGTTGATGCAAGTAAGACACCTTACATTATTATCTACACACCTGCTGATGAGCTAGGAAAAGCGATCACAGTTGATCACCCTGCGAAAGTTCGTGCGAAAGAGTTTGGTGAAGTGATGCCTATGGTCACAGATCCCGTATACACCAATCAACTCGGTGGTCGTCTAGAGTTAGAAGTTGAAACTCTCAAGCTTCGTCCTTACCGTGCTAAAGCTGCTGTAGTTCCAGTGACTGCTGTTGCCGCGCCTGTGGTAGTGGCAACTAACAAAGCTGATACGCAGATTCGTGTGCAACAAGAGACAAAAGACTTCTATTTATCGGCTATACAAAATGCGGTTAAATCTGGTGACGTACCTAAAGCCTTAAGTTTGTTAGATGAAGCAAAGGCGCTCAATGTTGAAGGTGCACAAGAAGCTTTTGTGCGAGCCGTCAACGCGAAATAACTTATTAGTTTAATAGATTAAGGCTTAATGGCTTAGTAGCCCAGTATCTTAGTCGCTTAGATAGAGATCGAACGCTCCTTTAAGGGGCGTTTTTTCTATCTGTATTGATATATTTTAGGTTTAGAGGTAGTTATGCAATCTGAATTGATTCTTATTGATGAGTTCCTAATTCCACAACTTAATCGAACTCGCACGCTTCGCCTTTATCTTCCTGCGGGTTACCGACGATCAGAACAAGCTTATCCGGTCTTATACATGCACGATGGACAGAATGTCTTTGAAGAGTTCACTGCGACATATGGGATGTGTTGGGATGCACGAACCACCCTTGATGAGATGCAGAGACGTGGTAAATTATCGGGGTTAATTGTCGTGGCAATCGACAGCAGCAATGAGCTTGATAAGATGGCGCGTTATAACGAGTATTCGCCTTGGAAAGCACATCGAGATATCAAAGAAATGGGCGTGGGTGATGAGTTACTTAAATTTGGTGGTGAAGGTGACGATTACATGGCTTTCATCTGTCAAACATTGAAGCCTTATATAGACCAAAACTACAGAACAAAGCCTAGCCGAGAGTTTACGTATCTTGCTGGTAGCTCCATGGGGGGATTAATCAGTTTGTATGGAGGCTCTCTATATCAGGATATCTTTGGTGTACTTGGGGTCTTCTCTCCAGCGTTTTGGTTCAATAAACCCTCATACTTTGAATATATGAAAGAGTTTAACTTTCGGTATCCAACGAAAATATATATGGATATGGGAACGGATGAAGCTCGCGAAGGCGCAATAGTCGATTTTGCTGGTGTATATCTAAGTGGTTCGCGGCAAATGAATAAGTTACTCGCTCAAAAACAGAACCTGACGCTGTTTTATCAAGAAGGTAAAGATCATAAGCATAATGAACTTGCTTGGTCTCTGCGATTCCCTGACTTCATCGACTTTATTTTTAGATAATAAAAGAAAGGCCTAATTCCATTCTATTTTTAGTAAAAAGGGGATTAGGCTTTTTGTATATAGGCTTGCTTGCAACGCAATTAGTCTTTGGCTACTGATAGCTGTTGTTTATTCCGTTTATTCAACAAGTAGTCATTGTTAAACATACAAGGGTGTTTCCTAGAGAAATCAGGTTTAGCAAATTGTAAGTCACTTAAAATGGCACTACTTGGTTTAGGTTGAATATCAATATGCGCTTGTTTATTGCTTACTGTGACTTGATTTTGGTGACGATCGATCATTACATCTAACTGCTCTGTCAATAGTGTCGAGATAACAGCCACAGATTCTTGGTCTATATCCAGTTTAAGAACCAATGTTATTTCGGAGCTTATTGTACCTTCTAAATTTGAGTGAATCTGGTAGTGAGAAATACCACTTTTAGATTCAAATTTTAGCCGTAGTTGACCTCCTTTTCCAAAAGGTAACGTCGCAACCAATTCATGCCAACAACTTGGAAGGTTGGGTGTTAGGTGTATCTCTTTATCTAATAAGCGTGGGCAGTATCCCAAATAGTCTTGTTGCGCGTTACGAGCATATTCGGAAACAGACCAAGCTTGAGCGAATGTGCCGGATTCTACAAGATCACGGCCATCGACTTGGTAAGCATCCAAATTCTCACTCATTGTTCCTCTACAGCCTTGTGTAAGGATTTGCTTCGCTAAGTTTTTGGATAGTTGGTAACTGAGGTCTTGTTTTTTAAACTTGTTGAGAGCGGTGATGGTAAAGCCGGCATTCCACCCCCAGATCGTACCATTGTGATAAGCCGCGTCTTTGTGGTACATGGCTTGGTTGTCATGATATGGGTGAAAATCAACGTGTTCTTGTTGTAACGAACAGATCCCCCATGGGAACAATAACTTTTCGACAGCATTCTTGATGATGTATTGCTCTCTTTCGCTCTGATTTAGCTCAACTTTCTGAGGAATTGAAATCGTCATGAGTTGGTTTGGCCGCACGCTATAGTCGGGAACGTCACCTTCAGATAAATGGTCGGCTAAGCGATTATGTACATGATCCCAAAATTTAGTTGCGAAGTTTTCCTTCACTTTTCCTGCCTGGATTTTCCAGCGATTTTCTGCTTCAGAGTCGCCCACTAAAGTTGCGAGTTGAATGGCACAGTTTAAGCTTTCAAACCATAAAGCTTGGATGTCATTGGCTTTAGGTCCACGAGGAGACCAAGGTGTCATCCCATCAATTTTTGCATCCATCCATGTATCAGGATGGCGATGTGCCATCAAGCTATCTTCATTTAAGTAGTGTTTTTCGACACCTGTGATGAAGCGCTTCAGGGTTGGGTAAATAGCCTTAGCGAACGCGACATCACCAGAATAGTTGATGTATTCGAGAGCTTCTCGAATCATCCACGGTGTACCATCTGTAGTGTTGTAAATGATGTTGGTTTTACTTGTCACGCGATTGGGGATTCGGCCAAAATTCACGGAGCTTTCGTCGAGCATCTGCATTGATGCAAAGTTTTCAATTATCTCTTTAGCTTCGTTAAATAAGCCATTAACCAAGCTTGTTCCTGATAAAGCGATAAACGTATCGCGGCCCCAGCAGTCTTTGAACCAAGGTAGCCCAGCCCAAATACCTGTTCCAAATTCATGGCTAACAAAGGCTCTACTGGCAAGGCGTGACCACATAACTGCCCGATTGTATTCCAGGTCGTTGGTCCACAAATAACTATTGGTCAGGAATTCATAAGCTCGCTGTTGGTGAAGAACGTGCTCGTTATTTTTGACCGCTTGATTCACCAGTAAACTAGCGGATTCAAGAGTGTCAGCAAAGCCTAAATAGACAATAAGGTCTGTTTGTTTATTCGACGTTGAGAGCATCAGTTTTACATTACTCTCTGCGAGTTGAACTAGGTCGCGCAGTTCATGGTGATCGTCTAGTGAGACCTCTTGTGCATGTATTGAATGGTTGCCAGCGATGGCGACAAATCTTGGGCTGCCTTCAGGGCAAACTTGAGGGCTGAGTTCTAAGACTACATTTGAGCTTGAGGTATGAACGGTAGAGTGAACCGTCGGTATGTTGAGTTCTGGAATCAGGCTTAAAATGCTTGGTTTGTTTGACAAAACGGTGAGCGATACAAGCCTCGAACCTTGAATAAGGCTTAGTGATTCCTGACTATTATTGTAATGATGCTCAATTCCATAAGGCATAAGGCGAGCACATTGAGCCTTTAGCTTATTATTTACCTTGCCGTTGGTATAGCTGGCGAAGGATCCGAGTATCCAACCTTGATGGTGACGATATTTTCCGCTGTTTACATAGTTATAGGTGGCACCGTGATAATAACCATCGATGTTATCCCCGAATACAAACGGGAATGACTGTTTGTCTGTGATGGCTAGTTCTTGGAATAGTTGCTCGTGTGGTATTGCAAACTCAGGGTGCTTCCAGTCAGGAAATACGCCCTCAATCTCAATGAGTTGAATATCAAGTCGCTCTCGTTGAGGGGTTGATTGAGTGTTGTATTCCCCTTTGCTTATGGTAAGGGTTGGAGTCGATGAGGAGAATCCAACCTTTAAGGTGTACTGACCGGCTTCAGTGGGTGAGAGCAGTAGGTCATTGCCAATGCCTTGTGTGTTGATAAGAGATATTGCTTGTTCGAACTCGCAAAGTGTTGCTTCACTTTCATGCCCTGAAAGTGTCCATTGCTTGGTTCCATCTGAATCAGAGATCTTGAAGCGATAGAGATCGGTTGATAAGCATATGCTTGCTCTGTAAGAGCCATCTTGCTCTTTGATCAGTGGGGTATCTAACCCCCAACCATTAAATGTTCCTTTGAGATAAAGCGTAGGGATTTGCATAACGAGGTGACTTCCAAAACAAAAAAGGCACAGCATGCGCTGTGCCAAAGGACAATAGGATATTAATAAGAAGAAAGATTATTTGGTAATTTGCTTAGCTGCTGTGTCTAGTGCTTCTTTAACCGTTTGCTTACCTTGCATTGCGTTATCGATTGCAGCACCCTCAGCGAACCAGTAAGCGGTCATTTGCGGGATGTTAGGCATGACTTCGCCGTTTTCAGCGTTCGTCATAGTTGACTTGATGCGTTCATCACTCTCAAGGATCTTTTGGAATGATTTCAGTGTCACGGCACCAAGAGGTTTATCATCATTCATGATTTTCAGAGCATCGTCTTGGAACAGGTAGTTTTCTAAGAACTCGACAGCAAGGTCAGTATTTGGACTTGCAGCATTGATACCAGCACTTAGGATTCCAACAAACGGGTTACCCTTACCACCATTTAATGTTGGCAATTCTGCAACACCATAATTAACACCAAGCTTATCTAAGTTGCCCCAAGACCAAGGGCCGTTAATAGTCATCGCGACATTACCATTGGTAAACTCGGCTTCAGAAACTGAGTAATCCATGTTCGGGTTAACAACGCCTTGGTTTACCATATCAACTAAGAATTGAAGACCGTGAACGCCCGCTTCGTTGTTAACACCAGTGCTTTTAGCGTTATAGCCTGTTTCTGTTTTCTCAAAAGCGAATGCACCACCAGCAGAGATCATTGGCCATGTGAAGTAAGCATTTTTCACATCCCACATGATGGCTTTTTTACCTTGTTTAGCCATCTCTTTTTGAATAGCAGCAAGTTCTTCCCATGTTTTCGGTGGGTTTGGAAGTAGATCTTTATTGTAGATGAGAGAAGGTGCTTCGATTGCTAGAGGGTATCCTACAATTTTTCCGTTCACTGTGACCGCGTCCCAACTGAAGTCGACAAGCTTTTCTTTGAACTCTTTACTTGGGTTGAGTTCGTGAAGTAAACCTGATTCAGCGTAACCACCAAAACGGTCATGTGCCCAGAAGATGATGTCTGGACCGCCTCCTGTTGCTGCGTGTTGTTGGAATTTAGCTTCCAGTGAATCCGGGTACTGAACATTGATTTTTACACCGGTATCTTCTTCAAATTGTTTACCAATTTCAGCGAGTCCGGCATAACTTTTATCACCATTAATCCAAATAGTGATTTCACCTTCTTCCATAGAAAAAGCGGGTGCATTGAAAAGAGCAGCAAGGGTACAAATAGACAGTGTTTTCAATAAAGGTTTCATAGTTTCATTCCTTATTCAGAAGGTTATCCATAACGATAATCACTTCAATCAGTTCTTATTATCTAGGAGTGATTTTATCGGTTTACTTGTGCCTTGAGAAATAGGTAAATAGATAGGAGATATAGCAAAAATCTATATCATGAAGGCGAAGCTAGAGTTTTAGAGGAAGATGGGCTGCTTTTGTGATATTGAACGTGAAAAGAAATGTGAAGGTGGGCTCAAACAAATTGTTGGTCATTTTTCTAGAGCTGGCTAAGGCGATAATTGCGAATGTCGGTTTATGCTGTATTCAGTTAAAACCACTGATTAGGAATAATAAAAAAGGCAAGGAATTACCTTGCCTTTGTGTGTGTAAGGAGCTTATGGAGCTATAGTTTTAAAGCAAAAGATTCATAAGGTGCTAGGTGTAATAGTGAATCTAGATTCGAAACTTCACCATAGTTGTTGATTAGGCAAGTTGGTGTTTGGGTGCGATATTGTTCAGGAACTTCAAGCGTTAATGACTCTCCTGAGAAGTTACATACGACAAACAGTTGCTCACCATCTAACTCGCGAACGTAGGCAAAAACCTTATCATGTTCTTCAAAAACAGGAATGAAAGATCCGTAGACAATTGCTGGATGAGCTTTGCGTAACTCAATTAATTTCTTGTAGTGGTAAAATATTGAACCTGAATCGGCTAATGCACTTTCGACATTTATATCCGGGTAGTTTGGATTGAGCTCAATCCACGGTGTTCCGTTTGAGAACCCTGCGTTAGCTTGATTGCTCCAGTGCATTGGGGTTCTGGCATTGTCACGGCTGTTCTCATGAATGGCATCCATCATGTGTTCATGAGTGACACCGGACTCTGTTTTTACTTTGTAGAAATTATGAGTTTCAATGTCCTTGTACTGATCCAAGCTGTCGAAGGCAACGTTGGTCATGCCAATTTCTTCACCTTGATAGATATAGGGTGTGCCTTTCAAGAAGTGTAGACAAGTCGCAAGCATTTTTGCTGACTCAATTCGGAAGTTTTTGTCATCACCGTATTTTGACACCAAGCGCGGTAAATCGTGGTTATTCCAGAATAGGGAATTCCAGCCACCATCGGCTAGTTCTAGCTGCCATTTAGTCAGAACATTCTTGAATTCTCTAAGGTCGAGCGGAATAGGATTCCATTTGTCACCGTTTTCCCATGTTAGGGTGATGTGTTCAAATTGGAATACCATCGATAGCTCATTTCTATCTTGTCCGCTGTATAGCTTAGCGATCTCTGGTGTTGCGCCCCAAGTTTCTCCAACGGTTAACAAATCTTTATTGCCAAAGGTAGCCTGATTCATTTGTTGTAATAGCTGGTGTAGTCTTGGCCCGTTGCCTGTAATTCCTTTATCGATCTCTTTACCGATAAGGTCGATCACATCTAATCGGAAGCCGCCGATGCCAAGGTCTATCCACCAGTTCATCATATTATGAACTTCTTCTTGTACCTTCGGGTTTTCCCAATTCAAATCTGGTTGACGCTTTGAAAATAGGTGGAAGAAATATTGTTGTGTCAGCTCATCCCAATGCCAAGCGCTACCGCCGAAGATCGATTCTTGGTCGTCTGGTGCGCTGCCATCCGGTTTTGCATCACGCCAGATGTAATAATCTCTATATGGGTTATCTTTAGAAGAGCGAGCTTGTTCGAACCAACGGTGTTCGTCTGACGTGTGGTTTACCACTAAGTCCATGACAATTTTAATATCACGTTTTTTTGCTTCGTCCATAAGGCATTGCATGTCTTCCATGCTGCCAAACTCTTCAGCAATCGCTTGGTAGTCCGAAATATCGTAACCATTATCATCCATTGGAGATTGGTAAACCGGCGATAACCAAATGACATTGATGCCAAGTTCCTTGAGGTAATCGAGCTTACTGATAATCCCATTTAGGTCGCCGATACCATCGTTATTTGAGTCTAAAAAGCTACGCGGGTAAATTTGGTAGACTACCGCGTCATGCCACCATTTCTGTTCCATCTCAATGTCCACTGAATTAGATAATTGTCTTTACTATAATGATTTCGTCTTTGAGTGGGAAATAGCATTACTAATGCTCTATATAGAAAAATCCTATATCATGTTGTCTATCCGCGGTGTGGTGTCATCAGTGGATTAATTTGTCGAATTTCTAACCTCGCATTTTGTGATCGAATGCAAACTAAGAGAGTTTTATGAATAAGTTATATCGATATTTTCTGATGGTTGCGCATACAGGCAGTATTAAAGGTGCTGCAGAAAAACTGAACATAAGCCAGCCCTCCTTGACCGCTGCAATTAAGAAATTAGAGAGTGATATTGGTGTTGCTATTTTTATTCGGAAGTCAAAAGGCGTTGAACTTACCGAGTATGGATTGTTGTATCGTGAATATGTGCAAGAGCAGCAAGAAAAGCATCTGTCGCTAATGCACCGTTTTACTGATATGCAGCAGCGCCAATTAGGTAAATTGAAGCTCGGCACAGGGGAAGCTTGGTGGGAGCAATTTGTCTGTAAGGCTGTTGAAGAGTACAAACAACAAGAACAAATGGGTTCGTTACATTTAGAGTTCGGAAATAATTTATCTTTGATGCATCACCTTGTTCAAGGGGATATAGACTTGTTTGTTGGCCATGAAATTTATGGATTGCATGAGCGATGTAAAGTGACTTTTTACCCACTATTTCAAGACAAAGAAGCCGTGTTTGTCCGAAATGGTCATCCATTGTTAACAAAGACATATCTAGATTCCAGCTTGTTAAGGCGTGACATGTTGGCGTATCCCATACTCCAAGTGACTCCCGATCACTCCAGACACAACTCCGTACTTTCTGATCACGTAAACTCACAATCTTCTGGGCGAGATGCTGAAGTAATAGGGCGAGATGTTTATGATGTTGATTCTCTTTTTCCGAGCTTAGATATGTTAAGCATGTCAGATGCTGTGATGCCATACAGTCACAAAATGTGCGATTGGATGAATAAAAGAGGTTTTGAAACTTTATTGATTGATGATTCTAAGCGAGGGAATGTCGGTCTTTACACGAAGCTGGGGGCGGACGATCTTAAGATTAAAACCTTCATTGAAATTTTACAGAAAGCTAATTTTGATTAGGCGTTTCAAACGAACAGGATTTTGTGAATTTTCGATGGTTTAACATCTGCACTGCTCATGGCATTTCGGTACTTAACATATTTGAGATTTACGTTAAGTACCGTTATCGTTATTTTGACGCCTCACCATGAATGACTTTGGGAGCCGTTGATTGGATGTTTAACATTCAAGCTAAAGTCGCGAGAGGTGTTATTTATCACTCAAGTAACCGATTCCATTTTCCACATGTGGCGTCTGTTGTTTTTAATTCTTGTTCTTGAATCTATTGTTGAGTTACTGAAGCAACGGGGCCACCCACACTGACATTTAGCTCATTAATCGCATTCAGAGTGAAGGTGTAGCTACCCGCTTCTGTTACGTTAAGTTGACAATTCTCGCCTGAACCAAGGTTGATTGTTCCATCTGCAAGTTCAATAGAGTCACAGCCAAGATTCGGTGTTTTCCAATCTGCGTCCGCAAACTTGAAGCCATAGTTGCCCACTTCTAAATCACCCGTTACCGAGTAAACGCCGTTGCCAATAAAGGTCATCGTCCAAGCATCAACAGGGTTCCAGCCATTCATATCACCACGAACATATACGGTCGTTTGGCCGTAGGGAGGGATGCTCGATACATCCTTGTCTGAGTTATCAACCGGTAACCCCGCACCTTGTGCACCATTCTGTGCTTGTACAAATACAGCGGTGGTTAATGCCGGTACTGTGAAGGTTCCAGCGGCAAAGCTTGCACCCTTCACTTTGTTGTCGGCCGAGTTTTGTTGGACATCGTGAAGGGTAAAGCCGGTTGCTCCGGTGATTTTGAATGATTGAGGTTGATGGGTTGAGTTTATAACCGCAACAATCGCATCATTGGCAGGGTCAAGATCTTCGCCTGTCGTTATGCCATCATCGATAGACATCACGATTAGACCTTCGATTTGATTTTCCCCAACGTTGTGGAAATCAACACGCTTGATGACTTCTTCAGCGGTGTCTAAGCGGAACAGTTCACTTGAACTGCGGATTTTTAATAGCTCTAGGAATTGCTGGTTAGTTAACTCAATATCCTTAGTGTTTGGCTTTGCTGTCTGGTCAGCAGCAATGGTTTTGATCAACTCCCAGTTAGCACCATCTTTGTCTTCACGTGGTAAGCCAACATTCCAATTATTGTCAGTCCCATCGAACCTCACCCGGTTGTACCAATCACCAGAATCGTAAGAATCGCGCTGCATTGACTTAGAACGCAACAGCTCAGAGCCCATATGAATAAAGGGTATGCCTTGCCCCAACATCACGGTAGAGAGCGATACAGACTGCATACGAGCACGCTCTGCAGAACTCGTACCCGTGGCGATCTTATAGGCGTTATTATCCCAAAGCGTTTGGTTATCGTGTTTCGACACGTAAGAGATGTTCTCTGACGGCATCTTAGTGTAGCCCGCGGGTGCGCCATTGTAGTCGACGTTTTTACCCAGTTTGGTATCGCCTTTGTAATCAATCAGCACGTATTCTGCTAAGTTGCCGGCCATCCCCAAGCGAACAAGATCTTGGTTGTGTAAGCGACCATTGATCGAATCTTGATCAACTTTGGTTTCTTCGTTGGCAATTGCAGCATTACCGAAGCCTTGGTTAAAGCGAAGTGGGTGGTTGCCCTCAGAGTCGACGCCACCATCAAACGGGCTGCCGCCACGAACGGCATCACGTAATCGATCAGAGAAGGTCCCGATTTCTGTGCCTGCCATGTTGATTTGGTTTGCTTGATCGAAGCGTGCGTTATTCGCGACTTCGCCAAAATCCCAACCTTCACCGTAGAACAGTGTGTTTTTGTCGATTTTACGTACTTCAGCAAGAGCTTCTACCATTACGTCTTTGGGTTGGTGGCCCATTAAGTCAAAACGGAAGCCATCCACTTTATAATCGTCAGCCCATACTTTAAGTGAATCGATCATCAATTTACCCATCATTAGGTTTTCGGTCGCAGTGTTATCACAACAGGTCGAGTTCTCCACGCCACCAGTGTTGACGTTAAGACGGTGGTAGTAGCCAGGGACAATCTTATCCAGCACTGATTTGTCGTTTACGCCAGATGCATTGGTGTGGTTGTATACCACGTCCATGATCAGCTTGAGCTCCATGTCGTGGGTGGCTTTTACCATTTGACGGAATTCGAGAATACGCTTAGAGCCATTAGGATCGGTCGCGTAACTTCCCTCTGGAACCGTGTAATGAAATGGGTCGTAGCCCCAGTTGAAGCTATCAAGCATACGTAAGTCATTCATTAATGCTTGGGCGTCGCCCGTTGAAGGGTCATAACCATCGAGTACATCTTCAATGGTTTTGTTTTCGTCTTCGTTACCACACAAGGCTGCCGCTGGTTTTACATCGCATAGCTTGCCAACTGTGTCGGTAATATCGACACGGTTCGCTTCTGCTTCATCGACGGTGGCGATATCAAATGCCGGTAATATATGCAGCGTAGTTAAGCCTGCATCTTTCAAAGCTTGAAGGTGCTTGACCGACTCACGATCGGCTTCTGTGAGCGCGAGGTACTTGCCGTTTAGGCTCGTTGTGCCTAGCTTGTCGCTAAAGCTAAAGTCTCGTAGGTGTGATTCGTAAAGTACGTGATCTTCGTCTTTTTTGACCGTTGGGCGCTTATATTCCACCCAACCTTCTGGCATTAAGGCTGGGTCATCAAGGTCGATAACTTGCGAGTATGCAGAGTTCTTCGACAAGCTGAGTGAGTAAGGGTCAGTGACTAGGCGTGTTTCAATGTTGCCTGTGATTGGATGGTAGACTGTCACTTGGTAACGATAGTAACGGTTGACGGCATTAGACACAGTATCCGTCGCCCAAATGCCTGTTTCAGGGCTCTCCGTCATGGGGAACACTTGGGAACTTTGCAGGTCTTCGCTATAAAGGACGAGTTCTACATCTTGCGCGGTTGGTGCCCAAAGCTTGAAGGTAGCAGCACTGCCTTCAACAATCGCACCTAATTCTTCTCCCATTGCATTACCAGCATCTTCGCTCGCAAATACCGCATCAAGCACACCTGGTTTTTGAACCTCAGTGGAAGAGATAACGTCGCCATTGGTATTGTAGGCAACAAGAATGATCTGAGATTTCAAAATCGTGCGCAGTGTGCGGTCGTCAACATCGATAGTCAGGGCTGGTAAGCTTGCAAGGTGGCGGAAACGGGCTTTCAATGCGGAAGACAGTTCCCCGTCTTTGCTTAGTTCGATGGCTGTACCCCCGACAATCTTTTTGTCATCGTTCATCGTGATGCTGTTATCGAGTGCGTAGAACAGCTTCACAGAATCAGCGTTACCAGCGGCTTCCCAAGCGATAGTCTCTGCGTCCAACCAATGTGCTTTTTGACCATCAATATTGACTGGGCGTTCTGAAACTGGCTCATAGTACAACTCACTGCTGCCCTGGAACCCGAACACACCTTGTGTATCACCAAGTTGAGTGAGATCGACTTTAGAATTGGCACTGCCAAACGCTTTCTCGTCACCATTGTGTAAAATGAAGTTCATGCATTTATGTGGGTCAGAAGCGTCTGGGTCGACTTTTAATACGTAGTAGGCGCCATAAGTGTCACTGATACCGTCAAATTCATAAGGTGCTTCCCAGTTAGTACCGGTTTCGCTCAACCCCATGCCTATCAAGTCTGTGCTAGTGCAACCATCGCCATTCCATAGGTGAAGTCCCCAGCCGTCGTAAGTAGAGCCAGACGTGCTCGCGGCTGCCACATCACGTTTGTAATAAACAACCACTTCGTTTTCGCCTGCTTTGTATAAACCGCTGTTGCCAGAGTCCGTGCTGTTGTCGGTATCACTGCCACAACCAACGATCAGAGCCGCAGTGAAGAGAGGTAAAATCGCTTTGGTTAGAGCAGAACGCTTGAAATTGCTCTTTTTGGTTCTGTTGAAGGTATTTGGTAGAGTGATGCTTTTATTCATATTTATGTTGTTCACGTTTGATATCCATATGTCACTTTTTATGAAGATGAATATCCTAGTCTTAACAATGGTCAGCTATTTGTGATGGCTATGTATAAAGTTATTTTTAATAGGTAAAAATAGATAACCTAGTGTCAATATCACGTTTTGTATTTGGTTTGCGTTAAATGAGTTGGATCAATGGCTCATTTGTTTAATATTAATAATGCAGGGCGTAGAAGCCAGGCGTAGTTAATAAGGATGAGAGCTCATCCTTATTAATGTGAGGAATATATCGAATTGAGAGAGTGTTAATTTAACTCAGGAATTAAGTTGTTTATCAATTAATTAAAGGGGAGTTGTTCGATAATTAATAGTGATAAATATATTATCCATGTAAGGATAGCACCCAAGCCAAAGATGCCAATGGTTTCAATTCAACATTAAAACGGCCAACACCGTTCTCAATATTGAGCACTTGTTGCGCTATGCCTTCAATCTGCTCATCAAGTAAGTAATTGCCATCAACTCGTTTGAGTTTTTGAATGACGTCATGTGAAATCTCTATTTGAATACTTTCTGTGGCGTGCTGGCTGAAATTTACCGCAACGATGGTGAGTTCTTGGTCGTTATAGCGTAGGAAGGCGTATACCGAATCGCTTAAGTTATTGCTCTGGTGTAAGTCTCGGTAGTCACCCGTCATCGATGAATGCGCTAGCGAAAAATTCATTACCTTTCTGTAGAAGCATCGGAGCTGTTTTTCGCTATCGTTCAGTAACCCGCCATCGAATGCACCGTGGTTCATCCATTTTTGGTGCTGTGGGACACCGATGTAGTCAAAGATGGATGTACGCGAGGGTTGTCCAAAGCCTGCATTGTCCGCCCCCGGTTCTCCAACTTCTTGCCCAAAGTAGATCATGGTTGGAGAACTGCTCAATAACGCGCTGACTAGCATCGCAGGCTTTGCGACATGTGGATTGCCAACAAACTCGGGAGAAGCGATGCGCTGCTCATCATGATTGTCCAAGAAGTGCAGCATGTGGTGCTCAATGTCCATCAGTCGATGTTGGATCTCAGGGATGATGGCTGTTGAAGCTTTGCCCTGCATGATGGCTTTGAGGCCGTCGTATAGGTCAACCTTGTCATATAAGTAGTCCATTTTGCCTAGGTGAATATAGTCTCGGTATAAGTCTGGCTGATACACCTCTGCCATTAGCAAAGCCTCCGGGGTATGCATCTTTATCGAGGCGTTAAGGTAGCTCCAAAACTCGACAGGCACCATTTCAGCCATGTCGTAGCGAAAGCCGTCAACGCCTTTGGCTAACCAGAATAAGGCGATGTCTCGGAATTTAACCCAAGAGTTAGGTACCGTTACTGATTCCCAGAAATGATAATGATCGCGGTAATCACGCTGGGCATAGTTTTTGGGTAGCTCAGGAAAGTCTTTTGTGCCGTCAGGGCGTACACCGTAATTTATTTTCACGGTTTCATACCAATCGTCGAAATCCGGTTTCGCTAAGCGTGAGCCGTTTCCTGTCCATTTGGCGGGCACTTCGATAAACGGTGAACGTAGGTTAGGGTGCGACTCACCACCAAGCGGTGTAAAAGCTGGCTCTATCTCCGGCAGTTCAAAGGTGCTGTTGGGGATGTAGTAGAAGTTATTGTCTTTGTGGTATGCCTGCGTAGTGTCATCGTGAGTCCCAAAGTCACTGACGCCTTCAGGATTATTTAACCCTATATAATGACGTGCAACGTGGTTAGGAACGATATCGATGATCACTTTTAAGCCGTTGTTGTGGCTTCTTTTGATTAATGCCTCAAACTCTTCGACACCTTGCTCAGGATGATCGGCGAGATCTGGGTTGACGGAGTAGTAATCTTTAACCGCATAAGGTGAGCCTGCGCGGCCTTTCACTACGCTCGGATGATCGTCTGAGATCCCGATGTGTTTGTAATCATTGATGACGGCGTGATGTGGCACTCCGGTATACCAAATATGAGTCATGCCGAGTTTGCGGATTTCAGACAGCGCTTTGTCGGTAAAGTCACTGAACTTGCCGACGCCATTTTGCTCGATTGTGCCCCATGGAATACGTTGGGTGTTTTTATTGCCAAATAAACGCGTAAAAACTTGGTAGATGGCGTATTTTTGGTTGTACATATTTATAATTCCTTTAACTTCCATCCTGTTATGTCAGGATGAAAGGGCTGGTGTATTTTTGGCAGGCTAACTGAATTGCAATATGCTTTACTCATCCTTATTCAAATTTTCAGGGCGTAATTGCTACAGTATGTGAGCTGTTACTCAAAAGGAGTCGACGTTGTCTTCATCTATTCAAATCGTTATCACTTATTTGGTTCTGGTGGCGGGATCTATGTTGTTTGCTGAAAGTTCTAAAACGCTGCTGGTGTGGTATCTCGTTATTGGTGTGGTAACGTTTTTGGTGTACGCAAAGGATAAGCGAGCCGCGATCAAAGGCAATTGGCGTGTGCCAGAGAAAACCCTGCATATTTTTTCTGTTGTTGGTGGTTGGCTAGGGGCGCTGATCGCTCAAGATACGTTGCGACATAAAACGCAGAAGCAGCCGTTCAGAGCTATCTATTGGGTGACAGTGGTAGTCAATGTTGCAGCGTTTGTATGGACCTTAACACCGAGTGGGCAGGCGACGTTTGGGCGTTGGGTGAGTGGTATTATTGGGTATTTTTAACGAATGTGATGGCCAGTATTTGTCTACTCGCCATCAATAGGTAATATGGGTCGATTAGAGCATCGGAATCGTTGATGCTAGAAGCAAGCACGCCATACCGTAGTTGAAGCTTTTGATGCGGATGGGGGTTGTTAACCAGTGTTGCAGCTGTTTACCTGCCGCCGTCCAGAAGGTCACTGACGGTAAGTTCGCGAGCGTGAAGATACCTGCGATGATCGCAAGCTCCCACCACGAACTGCCGCTGCTATAAACGGAGAACGCAGTCAGCGCCATCGACCAACCTTTCGGATTCACCCACTGAAAACTTGCAGCGCCGATGAAGGTCATTGGCTTGTAAGCCTCGGTGCTTTTGGCTTTGCCACTCATGGCTATCTTGATTGCAAGGTACACGAGGTAAGCAAGGCTCAGGTATTTCAGTATTTGGTGCGTCACTGGGTAAGCATTGAAAACACCCATCAAGCCGAAACCAACCAGCAGCAACATGGCTGCAAACCCAAGTGCAATACCTAACATGTGTGGAATGGTTCGGGCAAAGCCAACGTTTGCACCTGATGTCATGAGCATGATGTTATTTGGACCCGGTGTGAAGGTCGAGACAAACGCAAATAAGGCAAGTGCGCTAAGTTGTTCTAAAGGCATAATGGTTCTCCAGCAATAAAATGAACGAAGTGACTGACCGGTCATGACTTTCACGTGTTGAGAAACATAGTAGGTGGAAAATGAGGCAATTATGTGCTTTTATTTCATCTATTATCACTAAATGCACAATAATAAGTACTTATGGATAGATTTGACGAAAGGATATTGCAAGAGCTTAAATTGGACGGCAGAATCTCCAATATTGAGCTGTCAGAGCGGATTGGTTTGTCGGCTTCAGCAACCCTAAGGCGAGTACAAGATCTCGAGCGCAAAGGTATTATTCAAGGCTACCGTGCAGTTTTGGATAACGGGTTGATGGGTGTCGGTTTTATTGCTTATGTTTCGATTGGTTTATCGAGCCACAGTAAAGCCGCCCAGTTGGAGTTTGAACAACACGTCAGTATGGAAAAAGAGGTGGTGGAGTGCCACAACATTACCGGTGCCAACGAGTACTTGCTCAGGGTCGAAACCAAAGATCTACCAAGCTATAAGAAGTTTCATGCCGATGTCCTTGGGGAATGTGCTCAGGTTCAATCCATCACGACCATGGTTGTGATGGATACCCCCAAAGACGAACGCTAGTCGAGTTTAATTTCTGGAGAGGCACAGTGCCAAATACCAATCAGTTGTTGTTGTTCTTAGATGTGGTTCAACAAGGGTCGTTTACCAAAGCAGCCACCTTGCATGATATGGACAATTCGTCGCTCTCTAAACAGATCAAAAAACTCGAGCAGGATTTAGGTGTACAGCTGCTCAACCGTTCTACACGTTCGTTTTCTTTGACGTCGGCAGGGGAAGATATTCTCGCGCAGACTTATGTGTTGAAAGACACCATCAATCAGATACAAGGCATAGCCGATTCTTACCAGTCCGAGCCCCAAGGCGTGCTGAGAATTACCTCACCAATCTATTTTGGTCAACAATATCTGCAACCTATTATCACTCAGTTCATGAGGCAGTACCCGGATGTTCAGATCGTACTTTCATTAGACGATAAGATCACCAATATCATTGCTGGGCAGTTTGATATTGCGTTTCGCTTCAGTAAGCTTGTTGAATCCAACTTGATTGCCAAGAAAATTGCCGACAGTAACTTCATGCTCGTGGCATCAAACGGTTTTGTGAAGCAGCACGGTGAACCCAAAACGCCGCAAGATCTGCTCGCGCTGCCTGCGGTGATTTATACCAATGGCGATATGACGGTCGACCATCTACGCATCAGTGAAGAGCCGCATGGCAACACCTTCCAGAGCCTAACGATTCGAGGCAACTGTAAGGTGAGTGATGTGCGTACCATGGTGTCTTGTGTGAAAGATGGCTTAGGGTATGGCTTCCTTGATCAATCGAATTTGTATGCCTCAATGAAAGAGCTCGGCTTAGTCACCTTACTTCCGGATTACCCGATTTCTACGACGGATACCGCCATCTACGCGGTGTATCCACACCGCAAGCAGACCAAACTGGTTAAAGAATTCATTACTACGGTTCAAGGTTATATTGGTTCTCCAACCATTTGGGAGAAGATGCAGCAAGGTTAGTTGTTTTTCTAATCGTTCAAACATAAAAAAGGAGCCAGAACGTCGAACGGTCTGGCTCCTTTTTATTCCTCCGGCTATAGCTAATTTACAATGTAAAGCTTAGCTATAGCTGGCGCGAACGGCTCATGCTCACTAATACCTATCAATGCTCATGAATCACTTCTTTACCACTCGGATAAGCTTTGGAACCCAGCACATCACCGTCGACTTCTTTACCATAGTAGCCTTGGTGGTTGTGGTAACGCTTAGTATTACCTGCAACATCACCTTTGTATCGTGGGTCTTGTGGGCGTTCATGACTATTCACAAATGCAGCCACATCCCAAGCATCTTGAATCGAAAGCTGCTGGCTCTTTCCAAGCGGCATGTTTTCATAGATAAAGTAGGCAGCGGTGTTCACGCGGTGCATACCCGCGCCCCAGTTATACGCGTTTTCGCCCCACAGTGGTGGGAAGTATGAACGGCCATCTGATCCTTTAATGCCTTCACCATTTTGACCATGGCAGGTTTGACAACTGGTTTGGTAAACCTTTTCGCCACGCGCTATCGATGGCTCTTGTTCAGGGTTTGCAATCTTAGGGTAGCCACGGCCGGCCAGTTTACTGCGGTCATCGATTGGGTATTTGCTTAACAGCTCTTCAGGGAGAGGGAAGCTTTCCGCTTTACCACCGACTTGTAAGTCAGCATCGCTGATCTCAGGAACAGGCGTGTCTTGCATGCCGTTCTTATCTAAGATTCCGCCCATCGCCAGCCAGTATGAATACGCCGTCAGTGCAACCATTTCTTTTGAACCCTCAGCCGGTGGCAGACCATTCATTGAGTAGGTGAAGCAACCTTGGATACGCTCTGCGTAGCTGTTTACTTTGTCGTTCTTGGAACGATACGCAGGGTAGGCCATATACGCACCCCAAAGAGGGGCAGCGTTAGGCTTCATGCCTGCTTGCATGTGGCAATTTACACAGTTTTGCTCGTTGCCGACGAACGTACCACGCATCTGTTGTGAATCGACAAACAGGGAATAGCCCAGTTTTACTTTGTCGCCAAACTCCCCATCAGGAATATCGACCAAGTCGCGTGGCACCAGATATTTGTTATCTTGAGGTTTCTCAACTGCTGGCAGTTCGGTTTGGCGATCAGGCAACTCTGCTTCGGCATAAGCGATTCCAGAGGCAAGGGTTGCGGTAATTAAAAGTAGTGTTTTCATGCGAGCCCTTTAGTATCGGAAAGAGGCGAAGTAGTAAGAGAGGTTTTTGATCTCATCGTCGGTTAACTTGCTGGCGATATTGCCCATCATGTTTAAATCATCACCCTTACGAGTGCCGTTTTTCCAAGCGTTGAGCTGAGTCTGAATGTAGTCGGCATGCTGGCTCGCTAGGCGTGGGAATTTGTCGACACCCATACCACTTGGCCCATGACAGGTTGCACAAGCAGGAATGTTTCGATCCCAATCACCTTGGAATACAAGTTTACGATACGGGTTATCGATATCGGCTTGTGAGCCGCGTTGTTCTAAATCGGTGAAGTCGTATGAAGGTAGTGAAGCGAAGTATTCAGCAACTTCCCGACGAATCGCAGGATCAGAGACACCATCAGCCATGCCCTTCATGATCGCGCTTTGACGCTCACCATTTGAGAACAGAACAAGCTGATGCTCGAGGTAATCAGCATTGAGGCCTGCAAGCATAGGGGCGATATTGGGCATGCCTTTCCCGTCGGCTTGGTGGCAGCCACTGCAGGTTTCTGCAGCTTCTGGCATTGGATGGGGTGCTGCTTGTGCAAAACCGGATAAAGAAAGGCTTCCTAGAGCAGCGATGCAAAGCGTTAGAGTTTGAGTTTTTATGTTCAGCTTAATCATGAGGCGTCGCTATTGGTTGTAATGCACGCATTTTCGACATAATTGGTTGTTCGCGCTATTGTGGATTTCCACATTAATTCACTGGGAACTTGAGGTAAGTTTCACATTAATAACCTCAGTCACCATGGTGGTATTGATGTGGATTTCGATAGGTGAATCCAACTGCCGTTAACGAAGTGCAAGGGAACTGCCATGTTCGCCTCGGTGTGACTGCTTGTTAAGGCTCTTTATGGCACCGATTGTATAAGCATAGACGCTTAATGGGGCTAGGTGAGAAACTTGCAGGGAAGTGATGTGAAGAATTGATGCTTTGGCGTTGAATAGCTTAAAAAAAGCAGAGCAACCTCGAATGACGAAGTTGCTCTACTGTGCCCGGTCTTGATTTGACTGAAATAGGGGAGCTGTTAACGCCTAGACTTTGTAGATCTTAGCCGGAAGCGCTTGCCTTGCTGCTGCACCCACAACCCAATCCAACATCACACCTTTGCCTTCTCGCGTTGGGTCAATCAAGCCAATATCATTAATGTTAACGCCATCGTTTGACTTCATTTTCACGGGTTGTTGTGTGTCACCGATCCAGTGTGCACGCTCACCGAGTTCTTTATGACCAAAGCCGTGTTCAAAGCCTAATGTGCCCGGTTTGATGCCATCGATCACCATTGCCAATGCATGTGTGGTTGAGCTCGGAGTTTCAATGGCAAACACGTCACCGGTTTTGATTCCCGCAGAAGAAGCGTCTTGCGGGTGGATGTAAACTGGATTTACCCCTTTGATGGATTTTAAGCGTGGTGACAAATTCGATACCGCACTGTGAATGTTGGACTTAAAGTTGGTTAGCGTAAATGGCCACTCTTTTGCTGGGAATTGCTCAGCCAAAGGTGTGCCGTCTGCCAGTTTTTGTGGGTACCATGTCGGGCAACCCATATATTGCTCGCCACTGATGGTATTGCGAGAGGTTCCCAGCTTTTCATTCCAAATAGCCAGTGGCTTGGTCCATTTGTACTTCATGGTTTCATTAGTGTAGGCATTGGTGGCGTCTTCAAAACGGCCGCCACGCGCAAAGATATACGCTACCTTGAGCATCTCTTCAGGCTTGAGCGTTTTGTTCATCACTGGCACTAGGCGTTCGAGACCAGACCAAACAATATCTTCCGCATCGACGTTCGGTACGCCACCTTTGACGAAGGCTAAGTTTGCCGCCGATCGTAGGTAGAAATCTTCAGCGCTATGAATACCATGCCAGTTGCCTTGATTGTCTTTGATTACGTTGTCGCCGAAGCCTCCTAGGCCAAGCGTTTTCGCCACATCAATAAAGAAGTTCTCTAGGTTGATGGCTCGTCCGTCTTGAGTGCGGGAGGTTTTAGGCTCAACAATCGGCCAGCGAGCGGTGATCGCTTTGGTCGCGACACCATGCCACGGAGTTGCCATGCCCCAGCTTTCGTAGGTCACCGTGTCTGGCACGAGGTAATCCGATAATGCTGTCGTTTCATTAATGAAGGCATCGATAGAGACGATCAAGCCAAGCTGTTTTGGGTCCTTAAGCTTCTCGCCTAATAGGTTGTCTAAACCCGGAACACCATAAAGTGGGTTCGCCATGTGGTTGATCCATGCCTTTGCTCGGTAAGGATAGCCATCAATCGCAGCTGATAAGTGCTCAGTTAAAAGCGGTGCTGAGATTGGGTACCAAGGCGCGCGCGTTGGGTAGGGTGATTGACCTGCCGCAACACGACGCTTGTATTCACTGGTCTTGTGATATGGGAACTTGCTGCGAGACAAGAACACGCCTTGAGGCTTAGTCTTACCTTTGAACTTAGTAAAATCGTAGCGAGGGCCTGCAACTGAAGTTGGGTAGCCGCCGGCTTTCGCCATCGCACCGCCTTTCATATTGATGTTACCGATCAGCGCGTTCAGCATCAAAATAGAGAACGAGTTGTAGAAGCCGTTGGTGTGCATGTTGCCACCGTGTGTATCGACGACCGCTTTCGTCCCGTAGCTCGTAAAGCGTTTTGCGAGCGCAATAATTTGGTCTTGTGGGATGTCACACTGCTCACTGTAGTAAGCAAGGTCATATTTGAAGGCTTCGTCTTTTAATCTTTGTAGAGAAGATTTAACACGAACAGTCTGGCCATCGATCTCTATGTCTTGATCAACGAATAGTTCCGCTTCATCCACCTGAATATTTGCTGTGAATTGTGACGTTGTTGTATCCAAGACGATAAAGGCATCTTCGTCAGACAGTGGTTCGCCCATTTCGAGTAAACCCATATCCGAAGCACGAAGCATACGCCCATTTTGCGGGTGTGTTTCGTCACTGATCACAAGGTGTGAAGCGTTACACCAGTGTGCAGTGCCTGCATTTTGCATCGCCTGTGCACTTGGACGAGACAAGAAGTCATGATTGTAGCGTTGGTTTTTAATGATCCATTGGATCATACCCAGTACCAATGCTGAATCGGTGCCCGGTTTGATCGGTAGCCAATTGTTGCGATCACCTGCTGCAAGGCTTGAAGAACCTGCTGGAAGGCTTGGTGTGACGATGGTGTAGCTGAGTTTTCCGTTGGTACGAGCCTCAGCCAGTTGTCGTGCTTGGCGCTTAAACGGGTTACCCGCTTGTGCTGGAGACATACCGATGAACAGAATGAACTCGGCGTTATTAAAGTCGGGCTTTAAGTGCGAGAACTTATCTAAGTCATTCATGATCGCGCCAGAACCTGCGCGGAACGCGTAGCCACAGTAAGATCCGTGGTGACCAAAGTTGCGTGTGCCGTAACTGTTAAATGCAAAGCGCTTCAAAATGTCGTCACGGCCTTCATTTCCGGCATTAGTCACCAATAACTGGTTGGCTTTTGGCCCGTATTCAGGGTTGTTTGGATCGAGTGGTGTTTCGATATCGCGAATCGAACGTAAACCCTCAACTTCGCCTTCACCGAACAAGTCGCCCCCCTCGGTGATCTCAGAGATAAGTTGCTCGTAGCTGATTGGCTCCCACTTGCCTTCACCACGCTTACCGACGCGTTTCAGTGGCTGAGTGATTCGGTATGGGCTGTTTTGAATCTCTAGCATGCCATTACCACGGGCGCAGGCTGTCGAGCGATTATTGATACCGGATTCACCAGACAAGCCAATGTAGGCATCTTTTACCGGTGTTTTGAACGGGATCTGCTGGTCACTTGATAGTGGGTGATATGGGTTACCTGAAATACGCAAGATCTCGTCATTGCGATTGTCGATGCGTACACGTAAGCCACACAGTGTCCAGCAACCAAAACACATTGATGGTGCCACGCGTTGGTTTGGATTTGGTGAGATCTTACCTTGCTCATCGACACTGTATTCGGTTTCTAACGAATTACCGTGGTGGATGTGGTTGGTTTTCTTACCTGCGGTGCCGTCGATAGCACCGTGAACGATATGCTTTGTGGTTGTCGCATAACCTGCAGCAAAGGCGCCCACACCACCAGCAGCAAGACCTGTTTTCAAAAATTGACGACGTTTGTTATCCATGATGATTCCTCAGACTACAAGCTATGTGAGCGGTTAAGTGGTGATGATGTGTTTTGAGCTGATATCGTTTTCGGCCCCGAACGAGTAGACACGATTTCAGAGGCGAACAACGCAAGTGCTAGCCACAGACCACACATGCCAACGATGCCGAGTAATCCTGCGCTACCCATAGGCAGTTCATAAGGGAATGGGCCTACATCAAAACGTGGAATGGTTTGAACTTCCATCATGGTGACCCAGCGTACCGCCCATGCTGAAACCATGGTTGCAAGCGCAACAGCGATAATTCCTAGCTTACTTTGTGATAGGCGTTGCAGTGGCAGAACTAAGATCATGCACAGTAAAATGCTGGTGGTCATGATGCCCAAATTGACGCTCCAAGCGTCGTTCTCATACAGATTCAAGTGATCATGGTTAGATGCCCAAATCGACATGAGAATGATGGCAAGGCCACCCGTTAAGGTAATGGTTCTTTGTACTAGAGCGAGGTCTGTTGGTTTTAAGCTTGGCTTGGTGGATGGCAACAAAGCCCAAATCAATAGGGTTAAACCCGTTGCAGCAAAGAACGCGGTCGTGAACCAAAGCAGCGGAGAAGCCGGTTGATGCCAAAGCGGTCGGCTCGCCAAAATCGCAATCTCGGCGCCTGTATAAAGCGCGATGCTTAGGCCTGATAACGCAGTTGCAGCGGCTAATGCAATCATCACTTTTTTCGATATCTGCCAATGGCCCAGTGTTAACCAAGACAGGCGTTTTAGCAGTGGGTTTTCACTCTCTTTGAGCTGTGCGATGTCATCACGCAGGTAAACCCATGCGGTTGTAACAGCTAACCCAGAGAACAAAGGTAGAAACAGAGATCCTAACGACATCCATGACCAAGGTGTGATGTGAGCGTAGAAATGCCACGCACGTCCCGGTTGGTGCAAATCACCAGTTAAAGCTAATGGCCCAACAATCGCGCCGATGGCCAGCACAAGCACAAGAGCTGAACGGAATTGATGGCTGGTTGAATTTTTGAATATCAGGGCAATCAAAAACAGAATCGCAGCCGCGTACGCTGAGCCGATGTAGAAGAAATACTGAACTGCCCACGGTAGCCAAGCGATCTCTTGAGCGGGAACTAACACCTCAGTGATATTCATGCTGTCTCTCCTTGTTTTCCTAGTGTTGCGATGGCTGAATCTTGTTTGTCAAAGGACGAGTTATCAATGGCGGCTGGATCATAAATCGCAGGCTGACCTTCTATATGGCTAACGAAACGCTCGTTCATGCCGATATAGAAAACATGTGGATTGGTATTTTGCTCTGGCTTCAGTACTTTGATGTCGTCTTGGTTTTCATTGAGTAAGCGGTTGATCTCACTGTTTGGATCTTTAAGGTCACCAATCACACGCGCGCCACCAACACAGGTTTCAACACAAGCGGGCAGTAAGCCGTCTTCAAGGCGGTGTGCACAGAAGGTACATTTGTCAGCGGTAAGGGTGTCGTTATTGATGAATCGAGCGTCGTAAGGACAAGCTTGAACACAGTAAGCACAGGCTACGCAGCGTTCGTTGTCGACCATCACAATGCCGTCTTCACGTTGGAAGGTCGCTTGAACAGGACAAACCTTGATGCAGGGAGCGTTATCACAGTGATTGCACAGGCGAGGCAACATGAACGATTTTACGTTTTGTTGAGCGATTGAACCATCATCAAGGGAGACTTCATATTGTTTTACGGTGGTTCTGAACTGACCAATCGGCGCTTGGTTTTCAACGCTACAGCCAACTGTACACGCCTGACAGCCAACGCATTTACGTAAATCAACCGCCATGGCGTAGCGTTTACCGACTTCGCCTTTGCGGTCAGGTTGGTTGTTATTGCGAATGGCGGTGCTTGCGACTGCAGTGTTGATTCCGGTGATGGGAATGAGCGCAGCACCCGCGGAAACCTTGCCGAACTGGCTGAGAAACCGTCTTTTCAATGAGTCCATGTTGTTACCTATAAATGGGTATTCTATCTATTGGGCTCATTGTTAGCTTTTGGGCGTACGCGGGGTATTGTGGATTTCCACATACCCAGATCAAAGTTGATCTAGAACAAATGTGGTTTTATCAATCTAGCTGTTATGCTTTGTGTAAACGCGCTATTTAACGTGTCGTCAATGCTGTTATTTGAGTGTACATGCCGTCAGTGTGGAGAAAGAGATTTTAGTGACAGTCCGAAACCTAATATTAATCGTTAGCCTCTGGTGGTTGAGCCTAACCGCAGGAATCTGTTTAGCCGCTCAAACGGAGCAAGAGGTTAAAGCGACCAGTGCTGTTGAGTCGGAACAGGTTATTGAGGTCGGTGTACTGGCTATCCGAGGCAAGCGTTCCGCACAGCAGCGTTGGCAGCCGACGATGGATTGGCTGTCGGAGCGCATTCCCGGAAAACACTTTGTCTTGAAACCTTTCAACTTGGAAGAGATGGCCGAAGCGGTAAAAGGTGTTGAGGTCGACTTTGTCATCACCAATCCGGGTCAGGCGGTACGATTAGGTCGTCAATATGACCTCTCTTGGATGGCGACCATGACTAGCCATAATTTCGAAGATCGAGGCATCAGCAATACCCGAAGTATTGGCTCTGCCTTGGTGGTGAGGAGAATGTCACCTTATATCTCGCTCGAACAATTAAGCGGTAAGCCGATTGCGGCCGTCTCTGAAAATGCATTCGGTGGCTATCTAACAATGCGTTATCAAGTGATGCAACAAGGGCTTAATCCCAACCGCTTTTTCTCTAACACCCAATTTTTGGGCTTCCCGATCGACGCCAGTTTGTATCAACTGCGTGAGGGGCATATCGAAGCGGCGGTGGTTCCAGTTTGTTTAGTCGAGAACATGATCAGTGAAGGTTTATTGATCGCGGGGCAATATCGAGTTATCGACAATCAAGCGCCTAAGGGGTTCCGATGCCAAGTGTCTACGCCGTTGTACCCCAATTGGTCGTTTGCCAAAACAGAACGGGCTTCTTCGGCACTGGCCAAACAGATGAGTCAGGTGTTATTTGCGATGCCTAAGAGCAGTGCACCCGCCATTGCAGCGAATGCATCGGGTTGGACGTCACCGACAAGCCTGCTTCCGATCGATAAACTTTATCAACAACTCGACATGCACCCACTGCAACAACCTTGGTGGAAAGAAGCGCTAATTTGGCTTAAGTTTAATCAACAGTGGGCATGGGCGTTCTTTATTCTGGTGGTGCTATTGAATGCTTACCACTTCTGGTTAGAGTATAAATTTAGCCGCAGTAAAAAGCAGTTGGAATCCACCTTACACCAGTTAAAAAGCAAGAGTGAACAGCTAGAGCATTCTCAACGTATCGCGGTCGTTGGTGAACTTGGAAGTAGCTTAGCACACGAGATCAATCAGCCTTTGGCAGCGATTCGTAACTATAGCGAAGGTGGTTTACTGCGGATTTCGAAGAACAAGCCACTGACAGATATAGAGCCTGTGTTCGAGAAGATTCAGTCTCAAGTGGATCGTGCTGATGCGATTATTCAACGCTTGAGAAACATGATAAAGAAACGCTCATCAAAGAAATCTCAAACGGATATCGAGCAGTTACTAACAGACACCATTGAGCTGCTGCAATTTCGCTTACAGAAGCACAAGATAATCATGGAACGTCATGCTGTTGGGCATCCTATCCAATGGTATGTCGATTCTGTGGGGTTGCAGCAGGTGATAGTCAACTTGATCAACAACGCGACCGATGCGTGTAACGTACAACAGCATCGCCAACAAAGCGCCATGTCTGATATTGATAACAAAAATAGTCAACCCGCGACAATTAAAGTGATTACCGAGTATCAACCGGATAAAATGATGTTGTCGATTATCGATAACGGCACGGGGTTAGAATTCACTGAACAAGAAGTGACTCAAGCTTTTGTGAGCAGCAAAGAAAACGGCTTAGGGTTAGGGCTCGCGATTTGCCAAGATGTGATAGAAGATCACAGTGGGCAAATGGCCATCAAGTCACTGAACCCGCATGGCTGTCATGTTGCGGTGACACTGCCTTTCTCTCTTTCAAATGATTCATAAGGAATCTTGTTATGTCTGAACGCCATCAAAGGCTTCCTGTCTACGTGGTTGATGACGATGAGTCGATGCGCGACTCGTTGGTGTTCCTATTAGAAGAACATGATTTCACCGTGTCAGCTTTTGAAGATGGCCTGAGTTTTTTGGATTCAGTGGATTTGAGTGTGCCGGGGTGTGTGGTGTTAGACAGCCGAATGCCAGAGATGAGAGGCCAGCAAGTTCATGAGTTAATGGTGAAAGCGCAGAGCCCACTGTCGGTGATTTACCTGACAGGCCATGGTGATGTGCCAATGGCGGTCGAAGCCTTACAAGCCGGCGCGGTGAATTTCTTTCAAAAGCCAGTTAAAGGTCGCGAGTTAGCTGAGGCAATCAAGCAAGGGTTAAAGGCTTCGGAAAAGCGCCTACATCTGAACGTGTACCGACAAGCATATGCATCGTTGACCACACGTGAGATAGATATTCTTAAGCAGATCATAGATGGCAAGCGTAACCAAAAGATCGCCGATGAATTATGCATTGCAATGAGAACAGTGGAAGTACACCGAGCCAGTTTGATGAAGAAATTCTCGGCTAAAACGGTCGCTGAGCTTGCTTATGTATATGGTCAATTGACGTAACGATAGTCGGGCGATATTCCTGATAGGAAAACACCGATGTGACTGCTGACTTCTAGGGGGCTGATAAAAGGAACGCTTCATAATTTGTCGGTATTGAAGCAAGATCACACCGTCTATGAGTTGCTGCCCCTAGGCGACTTATCGCAATGTAATCTTGAGATACTGAACGACGGTCATTTTAGGACGGAACGCATTCATCACGGCGCTTCTCCTTGTTATTCGAAACACAACATTCACTAAGGGTTGAACATTCTCTCTGCGTTGAGTCTGGTATCAGCCGAATTAGGTTAAAATATTTTATGAGTACAATGGGAATTGCAATTAGTGCCGCGGCTCTTTCGTTAATACTTGTGGCGGTTTGGCTAGTTTCTTTATCGCTAAAAAAGCAGCGCTTGGAACAAGAACGTAAAGCGCGGGCCGACAGTTATCGAAAAGCGATTGAAAAAGCGCGTATTCAAGAGCAAAAAGAACGCCACTTTAAAGCTGAAACCGGACATGTACCGTCGATTCTGTATTTAGCAAAAGAAGCTGAACGTAACAATATTAAGGAAGCTCTGTATTGGTACGACAAAGCGGCACAACTCGATAATATCAATGGTATGTATGGCATTGTGCGCCTGAGTATGAAACGCCAAGATGATCTCGTACTTAGAGAAAAAGCCTGTTTTTGGAAGATTGCGATATCGGCATTGGATAACGATTTGGGTGCGAAGTTTGAGATGGGTAAAGCGCTGGTGCTTGGCCTTGGTACCGATAAAAACATCCTGAAAGGGTATACCTACATTGAAGAATCTGCGATTGGTGGCAATACCGAAGCGATGCTCTATATGGGGGAATGGTGCTTAAACAAAGAAAATCCGGACTATTCAGCTGAAAGTTCAGTTGAGTGGTACCATAAAGCCGCGAAAAATAACAACCTAAATGGCAACATAAAACTGGGTATGAGTTATTTAAACGGTGTTGGTGTTGAGGCTAATCACGGTGAAGCGGTGTATTGGTTTGAAACGGCCGCTGAAAAAAATAATGCAGAAGCGATGTTTTTAGCGGGCGAAGCTTGGATAGATCATGGCGAACAGGGTAATACTATTGCCTATATCTGGCTGTTTTTATCAGCTCATTTTGGTTACACCGATGCCAAACCATTGCGAGACAAAGTCGGCGGCGTACTTGGTGTGGATACGATAGTAGGATTACAAGCTCTGACTAAGCCAATAATGAATAAGTTGACTCAAGGAGCCATCACTAAACACTCGATCATTAAAGCACTCAACAAGCTCTATAAGCGTCATGTTCCTATTCCCAAGAAGGAGTGTGACATTTCAGATGAAAATTGTGATGAATTCAGTGTCGAGAGCCATGGTCTAAACCGATCATCGGCGAGTGAGCCTGATTCGAAATTCGATTACAGTCAGCAGGCGAGAGCTAGCCAAGAGAGTGATACGACAAAGCAAGACAACACCCCAGAGACAAATTCAACGGATAAGCCGACAAATGTGAACCGTGGTGCTTTGGACTTTAGTCAGGCGACGGTTGAACCCAGTTGGAAAAATAACCACTAATATCGGGTTAGATTATTGATAAATAGATGATCTTTGAGTGATTGACGGTCTTTAGAAGTTCACAATAGAAAAAGGGAAGCGGAGGCTTCCCTTTTTTGTATGTGATTAACTGTTAAAGCTTATTGAGCTTTGTTTTGATTCGCTTGGCAAACTGCAGCTGTGAAGACAACGTCAGTTGAGCTGTTAAGTGCTGTTTCTGCTGAATCTTGAATTACACCGATAATGAAACCAACGGCTACCACTTGCATCGCGACATCGTTTGAGATGCCGAATAGGCCACATGCGAGTGGAATTAATAGAAGTGAACCGCCTGCAACACCCGATGCCCCACATGCTGAAATTGCAGCAACAAGGCTTAGTAGAATGGCAGTGAAGATATCAATCTCAATCCCCATCGTGTGTACGGCAGCCAGTGTTAACACTGTGATAGTGATAGCAGCACCCGCCATGTTGATCGTTGCACCTAGAGGGATAGATACCGAGTAAGTATCTTCGTCTAGTTTTAGCTTTTTACAAAGGTTCATATTCACTGGAATATTTGCAGCGCTTGAACGGGTGAAGAAAGCGGTTACACCAGATTCACGGAGACACTGAAGTACCAGTGGGTATGGGTTCTGTTTTGTCTTTATAAAGACAAGCAGTGGGTTAACCACAAGGGCTATGATCAGCATTGAACTGAGCAGAACCGCTAATAGTTGACCGTAGCTCGCAAGAGCATCAAAACCGGTTGTTGCGAATGTCATCGAAACAAGACCAAAGATACCGAATGGTGCAAGACGAATAATGAAGCGAACAATGTGTGACACACTGTGGCTTAGGTCTTCGAAAACCGCTTTGGTGGTTGCTGATGCGTGGTGCAGCGCCAGACCAAGGCCGATAGCCCAAGCAAGAATACCGATGTAGTTCGCATTCATTAGCGCACTCACAGGGTTATCAACAAGTTTGAATAGAAGGGTATGGATTACTTCAGCAATACCTTGAGGAGGGTGAGCGCCTTCTGCACCAGCAACCAGTGTCAAAGTGGTTGGGAACATGAAGCTCAGTACTACAGCAGTCAGTGCTGCAGAGAACGTACCAATCAGGTAAAGCACAATGATTGGTCGCATATGAGTATGCTGACCCTTCTTTTGGTTTGCGATAGAAGCCGCAACAAGAATGAAGACTAAAATGGGGGCAACCGCTTTCAGAGCGCCAACAAACAGACTACCTAGTAGGCCTGCATCTTGAGCTGCTGAAGGAGAAACCATGGCGAGAATGACACCGAAAACAATACCAGCAAGGATCTGTAGAACGAGATTTCCACGAGCGATGCGGGCGAGCATGTTGTGATTTTGCATAAAATACCTGCAATTGTTAATTTATTATAGTGATGTATCTTTTTATAAAGTGATACTCAATCCAACTATATATTAGCGGAATGGGCGGTTATATTATCGGGATCTACTGGGGTGTCTAGGAATAGTTTACATTTAGGGTGATTGTTTGCGCTATGTGGTGCTTTTGGAGCTAAATGTTAATTTTTTGTGGGGCGAATGGGGTATAAATTCGTGTGATAATACTCTGTCGGCTCAATGTTCTGATGAAGGTGAGCTTAGAATCGATTTACAACATCATTATGCGCGAAATGCGGTTATCAAGATCAAGCTGAACCCCGAAAGCACTAAGCTTTATCGGTTATAAATGAATAAAGCGAATGAGCCTGAGTCGAATTTAATATAGATAGGGCTCTAGAGAGCGTCATGTGTTATTGGGTAGGCAAGCAGTGTTCATTGATCAAACAATAGTAAACCGGGTAAAAATATACGCTAGCCACGATGGTAAGAAATCATCGTGGCTGACATGATTTTATCATTTATGAACAGGATTAATGATGGTTGTGATTCATCTTTTTCATACCGCTCATTACTTTTTTCACGGGTGCATCAAAGGTCTGTGTTTCACCGTTTGCGAAGGTCAGTGTCACTTCGATTTGCTCACCTTCTTTTAGGCTGCTGTTTAGATTGAACAACATGATGTGTAGGCTACCTGGTTTAAGTACCGCTTCACCATTCGCAGGAATAGTGATCTCTTGAACTTGGCGCATCTTCATTATATCGCCGTCGACGATAACATCGTGAAGCTCTACCTTTCCTGCCGCAGGCGTCGTTGCAGAAACGATAGCGCGATCTTTGTTGCTGTGGTTGACTAAGGTCGTGAATACTGCGCTGTTCACTGCTGAAGGCGGTGTTGCACGTGCATATGCGTCATGAATCAGAATGTCGTTATTCGCTTGAGCAAGAGGAGTGAGTAATAAGCCAGCGAGAGCCAATGCTTTTAACTTCATGTTGTTGTCCTTAATTGTTATGTTGTTGGTCTGGGAGCTGACTTTTTTCGAATTTTATTCATTAAGTTTTTTAATTTTCTATACGTTCTCAGCCGTTGGTGGTTTCGTGCGTTAATCTGTTGATGGCTTCAACAATTGGCGCTGGCGTTAACGTATGCGGCACTTTGGTTATCAGCGTGCCATCGGGCTTTAAAAAATAAAAATATGAGCTGTGATCTAAGGTGTATTCCAACTCTGAACCTTCAAGTTTGGTCTTTCTGAAAATCACCCCATAGTTATGTGCAAGCGTTGTTGTCACCTCTAACGGGCCACTCAATCCTTCCATCATTGGGTGGAAATATTGTGCATATTCGTAGGAGGCTTGCGCAGCATCACGTTCAGGGTCAAGAGAGACAAAAATTGGGCGGATTTTTGCTTTTGCTTCATCAGAGACTTGGTTAAGCGCCCCGGCTAACATCGCTAAAGAGGTCGGACAGACATCAGGGCAACGTGTGAAACCGAAATAGACGATACGAATTCTGTCATCATTGCCATCAAAGATTTTTGTTGGTTGGTTATCTTTACCGAAAAGGGTCGTTTCAGATAATTGTTGCTTTGCAGCGTGTTGTTTTTGAGTTTCGTATTGACCATCAAGATAGCTTTTAATGCCAAAGCCAAGTACAAACGCGACCACTAATGCTAACGACCAATTTTTACTCATCTTGCCATCCTTATTGCAGGGTTTACGGTTTTAACGCCATCGGTGAGTTCACCGAGCCAAGTCATTGTATTCATGGTACACGCAGGCAAAATGACGTCACCCTCATAGATATTATTCCCAATGTTTTTCAATTGAAAACGGGCGGATCCCATGTCCATTTCTAAGCCAGTAAGTGACAGCATTAATGTGTCAGAGGCTGCATCATCCCAAATGACGTTGACTTTGGTTGGGACCAGAGGTTGAGCGGTCTCATGTTCAAGAGTCATAGCAACCGCGTTTTGTTCGCAAGACGCAGTGGAAAGCATGCAGTAGTCATCTAAGTTAACGTCAACAGAAGCATGCGCCATGGCGGATTTTAATTGCTGAATGGCTTGTGGCCCATAAAAGCCAGCCACGAGAGCAATACCAAGAGTCGCAACCTTTAATGCAGAGTGCATGTCGTGTTCTCATCGAATGTTATAACAGCAGCGATGTTATCACACCCCTCAATACGAGCTTGTATCAAAAAGCAATTTTGTGCGTATCGTAGAATTAAAAAAGCGAAGCCTTAGGCTTCGCTTTTGTCTGTGCAATAGGGATAGAACTTAGTCTTTCTAAGTTCTATCCGCTCTAAACGCTTTTCAGCAGTTCGCTGAATGGTTAGTCAGCGTTGCGCTCTGCAAATTTCTCTAGCCCTAGGACTAGAACGATCGCGGCCAACATCATCACAATAGCAAGTGCAAGTTGAGATGGCTGAGCGGTCACTGTTTCGAAATTGAATGGCGACAGATTGTGTTGAAGTAGGGGAACCTGTTCACCTTTTGAATTGATGTGCCAGCTTATGGTTTCTTTCCAAGGCCAAATCTTAGGTAGCGTACCTATCATCAAACCCGTTAAGAACACCAATGTGAAATCGCGGAATGAGCGCAATAGCCAAGAGAGCACGTGTGAGAAAGTCAGTAGACCGATCACACAACCGACGAGGAAGAGCGCAAGCACATCTATCTGAAACCCTTTAACGGCGCCAAGAACGGGGCCATACATACCTATTAGCAAGAGAATAAAGCTACCGGAGATGCCAGGTAAAATCATGGCACATATCGCAATGGCACCGGCAATGAGCAAATTAATGCTGGTTGGCTCCATTTGTAGGGGCTTAATCACGGTAATGCTATAAGCAAAGGCCATACCAAGCAGTAAAAAGACAAATCGAATCATGTCGCGCTTTTCGACTTGCTTAAGCACATGGAAAACCGACACTAAGATAAGGCCAAAGAAGAAAGACCATAGTGGAATAGGGTGTGTGACCAATAACCAAGAGATCAGCTTTGCAAGCGTTGCAATACTGGTGAAAATACCTGCAAACAGCGAAATTAAGAAAGCTCCGTTGATGTGCTTAAACGCGGCTTTGAAGCCTTCACGTTTCCATAAGCCAAGCAAACTCGGGTTAACTCTTCGAATGCTCTCAAGTAGCGTATCATAGATGCCGGTGATGAATGCGATGGTGCCGCCTGATACGCCAGGGACAACGTCGGCTGCGCCCATGGCGATGCCTTTGAAAAAAGTACTTAAGTAGTTCATGACTTTATAGAGTTGAAGGTGATTTTGTGCAGTATACAAACTTTCGTATAAAAAAAGTATGGATATACTAGGGTCTGTTGACCTTTCGAATAAAATTGAACCACGAAAGATCAACAGACCCTAGCGAGAAAGCGCTTTTATTTTTTCCGTTTTTTCTTCTCGAAGCTACCAACGAAAAAAGCGAGCCACTACCCGTGACTCGCTCCGGTTCGTCTTAAATTTGAACGGGTCTTAGTATCCCATTAATTGCAGTAAGTTCTTAGCGGTATTGATGGCTTCTTTACGGTTGGCAATGTTCAGCTTTTGATAAAGGTTCCGAATGTGAGTCTTGATTGTTGTCCCTGCGACATCCAACTCTTGAGCGATCTGCTCGTTACTAAAACCTGAGTAAATTAATCCGAGCACTTGCCATTCTCGCTGGGTGAGTGGGCTAGTGCGCACAAGCTCAGGGATGTTGGGGTGATTAACCAGATTCTCAACAAAATCTTCGTCAAAGTGAATCGAACGGCTACGCTGAGTTGTTGAGATGTCTTTCATGATTTGTTGAGCGCGGTGACGCTCTAAATCGCCTAAACCCGGTTTATTACTCAGTTTGTCTACGATATGACCAATAATGCTACCGTCGATTAAAAAGTTACCGACCATGCCCGTTTGATTGGTCATATGCAGCGCTTCTTCAAGTAACACTCGCGCACTGTCTTCGTCGTTCGTTTGGGTGCGCAGCACCGCTTCAACAATTAAGTTTCGGTTAGTGTCAGTGACAAGGTGAGACCGTTGAGCTTCGCTTTTTAAGAACGTTAATGCTTCCTCTGCGTCTTCGTATTGCTCTAAGATGATGTGAGCACGAACAATATTTCTCCATTGCAGCTGGCAGAAGTGGTTACTGGCTGATTCCGGCCGAACCGCTACATTTAGCCAATCATGGATAGCATCTTTATCGCCTGTTATTTGCCAAAAAAGTATCAAAGAAAGAGAAGCGTTTGCTGTCCAATCAACGTGGTAAGTGGACTGGCGTAACAAGTGTTGAATCTGGTCGATAAATTTCGACGCTTTATCAATTTCGCCACGGCTTAGTGCGAGTCGAGCCAGCATTGAGTAGCTGTGTAAGTGCTTACTTGGGGAGTGATGGCCAAGGATATCTAAGCCTTTGTAACAACACTCTTCCGCTTCATCTAATCGGTTCCAACACCAGAAGATCTGAGCTCGAACACGAAGCAAAAATTCGTGTAAAGGTACGTATTGAAGTTGATGCTCTTCAATCAATTTAAACGCGCTATCTTGCAGCTCGAATGCCGCCTGAACATAACCTTGAGCAATTAGAATTTCACTCTGTTGCAGAATCGCCCACAGCGCTTGATGGTAAACCTGATGCTGACGTGCCAGCTTTTCAGTCTGTTGCATCATTGGCAAAGCACGGCTTAGATTACCTATCACGTGGTTGACTTCGCCAACAACGGAGGTGGCTACAATTCGGCTGCGGTATACGGTGGTATTGAGTTGGCTCAGTGCAAGCTCTGCTAACTCTAGTGCCTTTTCAGGTTCATTGTTGTTGATCGCCACTTGTGCGCGCAGGGCGTTGTATTGACCCTGTTGTTGAGTATCCAATTCGATGTTTCGAGCTTGAAACTGCGTTTCGGCTTCTTCTAATAGCGTACCCACTTGATTATAGCGGTGCTGACTTTGTGCAAGCCATGCGCGTAGCATGGATAACTTTGGATCACTGTATAGTTGATCCGTTGTTAACTGTTTGATGGCCATTTCTAACGATGAAAGCTCGCCTTGGTTGAACATTTGCCACCCATGTTCACTCAGGATTTGAATAATCAATTGTGGGTCGTCAGCGCGCTGGGCGTGTCGCAGTGCTTGATGAGGCGTTTTTTGTTTAATCCATGCTTTCGCCGCACTTCGGTGCAATTCGGCTTCTTGTTGAGGAATTCGAGCCTGACGCTCGTGCGCTAAAAACTCGCCGAACAGATTATGGAAGCGGTACCAGTTTTTTTCGCCCTCTAGCGGGTAGATGAACAGACCGAAGCGATTGAGTGACTCGATCATTCCGAGCGCATCTTCACGCTGTGTCAGCGCACTGGCGAGTTCGTCATTGAAGTGGTCGAGCACAGAACATTGCATCAAGAACTGTCGTGTTTCAGAGTCTAAAAGGTCGAACACTTCTTCAACTAAATAATCCCAAAGGTGAGCATGGTTAAAAGTTGAGAACGACTCTGCTGACTGGGCAAGGGTGCGTTTTTGATGTTGTGCTTGCAGCGCAATCAGTTGCATTGCAGAAGGCCACCCCTCTACATAAGTACAAATGCTATCCGCCGTGACGTCATCAATGCCATCGGTCACGCGTTGATTGAAAAAGCGCGTGGTCTCTTCGGTATCAAAAGCTAACGAATCGTTACCTAACTCAATCATTAAGTCTCGAACTCGAAGGTTAGCGGTACCAAGCGGCGGCATACTGCGACTGGTGACGACGACGGTCAGGTTATCGGGCATATGCTTTAGGAAAAAACGCATGGCTTCGTGAATATCGTCATTGTTCACTAAGTGATAGTCATCCAATACCAAGAAACATTCTTGGTGGAATTCAGACATTTCAGCAAACAGTTCACCAAGTAAAGAGTGCAGTGATGAAAACTGGCGATTCTCTGCTAATTTTTGGGTTTTGGGACAGGCGTGTTGAGTCGCTTTGTTCAGTGATTGCAGTAGGTAGTTGAGGAAACGGAATGCATCATTGTCACTTTCATCGATGCTATACCAACCCACATTGGGTTTATCGATTAACCATTGGGCAGCCATGGTGGTTTTACCGTATCCCGCTGGAGAGCGAAACAACACGAGCTTATAACAAGCTGCACCTTGTAGGAGGTCAAGCACTCTTGGGCGCAGTATTGCATTATGTAAGCGGCCGGGACGAGTCAGTTTCGAAGGGATCCACATATCGAAGTCTTTCACCTATTCCATGGCTTATGTTCTGGATTATCCCAATTTATCGTTGAGTGCACTCCAATAACATTAGCCTAATTACTTAAGTCTGCACTCATAGTACGTGACGCAAAGCGATGCAGACTATGATCCTCCTCTGAAACCTTGCACTTCTGCATGTTTTTGGCCCTCTACGCCCTACATTTGTGATTTAAGTCACTTGTCGGGCGATTTTTACCTGTCTTTATCTCCTACTGTGTACGGATTGTTGTGCAAAAAATGAGACGCAGAAAATATTTTCGTGATCTGAATATCAGATTTGGCAATGAGGTTAAATGCGTTCAGTTGACGTCAGATTCAGCCAAGTGACGTTATCGAATGGGAGCTTGTGATCTTAGTCACTTCAAGTTTTTGTTCTCAGGCAGAACATGAGAGTCAGATCACTAACCCAATCGCGTTACGCCCCCTACGCCCTCCCATCTACTCCTAGTCAGTGGCGTTAGCAGGATGATGTTTAGTTTATGGTGACCGTGCACGATATGTCACAGATGAATTAGAACTATTAAAAGCGAGATTTCTGAAATGAAACCAACTCAGCAAAAAACTTTCGATAAAGTGTCATTCCAAGAGAGTGTTAAGAAACATTTATCTGCAACCTACGCCACAACCGTTGAAACAGCAGACAGCCGTTCATGGTATCTAGCAATGGGTCGTGCTCTTGCAGAGCTCACGACTTTTGACCTGCTAGAAACTGAAAATGATGAAAAAATTAAGAACGCGAAAAGCGTTAACTACCTATCTCTAGAGTTTTTGATTGGCCGTTTAACCGGTAACAATCTGATCAGCATGGGTCTGTACGAGCAAATCACTCACGCGATGGAAGAGCTAGGTCAAAACCTAACGGACCTTCTAGAAGAAGAGCGTGACCCATCACTCGGTAATGGTGGTCTTGGTCGTCTAGCGGCTTGTTTCATGGATTCTTGTGCCGCTCAAGAATACCCAACAGTCGGTTACGGTCTTCACTACGAATACGGTCTATTCAAACAATCTTTCCAAGACGGTCGTCAACAAGAAGCACCTGATGCATGGCGTGGTGTGGAAGGTTACCCATGGGAAGTCGCTCGCCCAGAACTCGCACAACACATTGGTTTTTACGGTCATGTAGAAGTTGAATACATCGACGGTAAAGAAGTTCGTATTTGGGTTCCAGGTATGGAAGTGAAAGCAATGCCTTGGGATCTCCCTATCGTAGGTTACGAGTCAAACACGGTTTACCCACTGCGCCTTTGGGAATGTCAGGCAATCGCACCATTCTCACTTGCGAGCTTCAACAACGGTGATTACTTCGAAGCGCAACACTCGCTCATCGATGCAGGTAACATCACTAAGGTTCTGTACCCGAACGACAACCACGAGAAAGGTAAAACTCTGCGTCTAATGCAGCAGTACTTCCACTCAGCAGCGTCGGTTCGCGATATTTTACGTCGTCACGAAGCCGCAGGTTTCTCTCTAGAAGATCTGCCTAAGCAAGAAACGATTCAGCTTAACGATACGCACCCAACGATTGCGATTCCTGAGCTAATGCGCATCTTGATTGACGAGAAAGGTCTATCTTGGGATCAAGCATGGGAAATCAGTGCTCATACGTTCGCCTACACCAACCACACACTACTTCCTGAAGCACTAGAGACTTGGTCTGAATCTCTGATCAAGCGTCTTCTTCCACGTCACATGGAAATCATTTTTGAAATCAACCACCGCTTCATGCAAGAAGTTCGCAAGATGTGGCCGGGTGACGGTGAGAAGCAAGCGAAGCTTTCTATCATCCAAGAAGGTTTCCACCGTATGGTTCGCATGGCAAATCTCTGTGTGATTGGTTCTTACAAAGTAAACGGTGTCGCGGCGCTTCACTCACAACTGGTTAAGAAAGACTTGTTCCCTGAGTTCAACGAAATCTTCCCAGGCAAACTGACTAACGTAACAAACGGCATCACGCCGCGTCGTTGGTTGAAGTTCTGTAACCCAGGTCTATCTACACTAATCACTGGTAAGATCGGTACTGAGTGGCCAGCAAAACTTGAGCAGCTAGAAGGCATCGCTCAGTTTGCAACGGACGCGAAATTCCAAAAAGAATTCATGGCGGTTAAG
The DNA here is from genome assembly GCF_024347295.1 of Vibrio artabrorum. Lineage (NCBI taxonomy): Bacteria > Pseudomonadati > Pseudomonadota > Gammaproteobacteria > Vibrionales > Vibrionaceae > Vibrio > Vibrio artabrorum. Next base: position 518,810 of record NZ_AP025459.1, read on the forward strand.
AAAGAAAACAAACAGCGCCTAGCTGATTGGGTTCAAGAGAACATGGGTATCGAGCTAGATACTAACGCTATCTTTGACGTTCAAATTAAACGTCTTCACGAATACAAGCGTCAGCATCTAGATTTGCTCCACATTCTCTCTCTGTACCACCGTATTCTTAACGAACCGGGTTTTGAGTGTGAGCCACGCGTATGTTTCTTCGCAGCGAAAGCCGCACCGGGTTACCACTTGGCGAAAGAGATCATCTTCGCGGTTAACAAGATTGCAGAGAAGATCAACAACGACCCTCGCATCGGCAACAAACTGAAAGTGGTCTTCATTCCTGACTACCGTGTCAGCATGGCTGAAATCATCATCCCTGCCGCAGACGTTTCTCAGCAAATCTCACTAGCGGGTAAAGAAGCATCAGGTACGGGCAACATGAAGATGGCGTTAAACGGCGCGCTGACTATCGGTACGATGGATGGTGCAAACGTTGAGATTCGTGAAGAAGTGGGTGATGAAAACATCTACATCTTTGGTCTAGACGTTGATGGTGTTCAAGCACTGAAAGCTCAGGGCTACAACCCATACGACTACTACAACGCTGACCCACTATTGAAAGCGTCTCTGGATCTACTGATTGGCGATGAGTTCACTCCAGGTCAACCGGGTCTTCTGCGCGCGACGTTTGATAGCCTGCTTGATGGTGGTGACCCTTACCTATGCCTTGCTGATTTCGCCTCTTACGTGAAAGCGCATGAAGATATGAGCAAGCAATACAAAGACCAAGCGGGTTGGGCTAAGAAAGCGATTCTTAACACCGCGTTGGTCGGTAAATTCACCTCAGACCGTTCAATTCGAGATTACGTGAATAATATTTGGAAACTTGAAGCGGTTAACCGTTAATACTTCCAAAGTAGCCAAGGCAGTGTCTGTCTTGGCTCAATTAGCTTGGCGGCAAATGGATAGGTTGCCTATCACTGGCCACTTTCAAACTGATTGCCACAAGCTAATTGATGAGTAATAGACTAAATAACAACCCTACAAGATTGAAAGCGTCAGAGCGTTTTCGGAGAGAGCGATGAAAGAACAGACCGTATTAAAACAAGTCGCAGAAATGGCACATATTGCCGACAGTTACGTTAGTGCGTGGGGCGATGAAGCACAAGTATCAGACGAAACGATCACGTCGCTACTGGCTTCATTGGGATACGATACGAGCAGCGATGATGCTCTGCTAAAGTCAGCAGAAAGAAAACACAAAAAAGAGGTGCTGGATCCAGTTCTTGTCTTGCGTGATGGTGAGCCAGTAGAAGTGGCGCTAAATTTAGGTGTCAGCGCTCGTGAAAGTGAGTTTAGCTGGTGCTTAGAGACCGAGCAAGGAGAGGTACTTGAAGGCTATCTTCAATCTCAAGTCGTTCGTGACGAGCGTGCCGAGGGTGGCCCTTTAGTGTTTGCACTGCCAGGTGATTTGGCATGGGGTTACCACAAGTTGATAGTCAGCCGTAAACGCCGTAAGAAGCCTTATGAGATGACATTGATTATTACACCAAAGGCGTGTTTTAAGCAGTCACCAATTGAGCAAGGCAAAAAACTATGGGGGCCAAGTGTTCAGCTGTACACACTAAGAACTCAGCATAACTGGGGCGTAGGTGACTTTGGTGATCTAAAACAGCTGGTGGCTGATATCGCCTCTCGTGGTGGTGACTTTGTCGGGCTAAACCCAATTCACTCACTGTTTCCTGCCAATCCAGAAGGCGCGAGCCCATACAGCCCATCTTCACGTCGTTGGTTGAACATTTTATACATTGATGTGAGCTCAGTACCTGAATTTGCATTAAGTGCAGAAGCACAACAAATTGTAGGCAGCGCTGATTTTCAGCTTCGTTTACAAAAAGCTCGCGAAGCGCACTGGGTCAATTATACGGAAGTGTCTGAGCTTAAAATGAGCATCTTACCTCTGTTATTCGCAGAATTTAAGGTCCGCCACCTAAACAAAAATAGTGACCGTGCCCAAGCGTTCTTAGCGTTTGTGGAAGAGGGCGGCGACAGCTTGATGCATCAAGCGGCGTTCGATGCTTTGCATGGTGAATTACATGCTGAAGATTCAGGTATGTGGGGATGGCCGGTATTCCCTGACAAATACCGTACATTCGATAGCACTGCGACACAGAAATACATTAAAGAGAACCTAGAACAAGTGCATCTCTACATGTATCTGCAATGGTTAGCCGATTGCCAGATCAACGATGCACAGTCTCTCGCTGAAGAAAAAGGTATGGCGGTTGGCCTTTACCGAGATCTTGCGGTAGGTGTTGCTGACTCAGGCAGTGAGTCATGGGCTGATGACGGAAACCTAGTGATGGATGCAAGCATTGGCGCTCCACCCGATATTCTTGGTCCTTTAGGACAAAACTGGGGTTTACCGCCACTGAACCCTCAAGTGCTGAAAAACACCAGTTACGACGCTTACATTAAGTTGCTTCGTGCAAACATGAAACATTGTGGTGCGCTGCGTATTGATCATGTTTTAGGTCTACTGAGGTTATGGTGGATTCCTAAAGGTGAAGACGCAACCAAAGGGGCGTACGTCTACTATCCCGTGCAGGATATGTTGTCGATTTTGGCGCTTGAATCTCACCGTTACCAATGTAGCGTTATCGGTGAAGACTTAGGAACTGTGCCGGACGAAATTGTCGATATCCTTGCTGATGCGGGTGTGCACTCTTACAAAGTGTTCTTCTTTGAAACATCAAAAGAAGACGGTGGCTTCATCTCACCTCAGCACTACGCATCACAATCAATGGCAGCATTATGTACTCACGACATGCCAACGCTTCGTGGCTTTTGGCATTGTGATGATTTGAAGATGGGTCAAGAGATTGGCTTATACCCAGATGCTGCACAACTAGACACTCTGTTCGATGACCGCCTTGAATGTAAGCAAGGTATCTTAGATTCAGTGGCATGGCATGGTTTCCTACCGGAAGGGGTTGGTCGTGATGCAAGTCAAGTACCGATGGACTCTTATCTTGCTGAGGCACTTCAACTGCATGTTGCGGCTGGTGGTTCAACTTTATTAAGTGTTCAATTAGAAGATTGGCTTGAGATGGATAAGCCAGTAAACATTCCTGGAACGGTCGATGAGTACCCTAACTGGCGTCGTAAGCTATCAATGAACTTGGATGAAATTTTTGCTCACGAAGGGGTAAACCGTATCGCTTCCAAGCTGACAGAGACTCGAGAAAAAGCCGGTAAATAGTGTCATTGAGTGACTGGAATATAGGTGGCTTTTTGCTTATGGCTTATGAAACTACAACCTCGGTCACTCAATAATGAATGCTCATCTGATAGAATAAATTGTCATAATATTGCCCGCATCAAGAGCGGGCATTTTTGTATTATATTTTTTGAATGTTTGGTTAGGGAGAAAGGTTTTGGAACTAAGTTCGATTTCAAAGCAAAAACAAATATATACCCAACTATCACAGGCTTGCTTCACTGACCCATTTGCGTTTTTAGGTCCTTACTTACCTTCTGATCAAGGTGCATTAAGAGTATGGATTCCCGGGGCAAATAAAGTCGAGTTGATCATTGGAAAGGAACCACGTGTTGAGTTAGTGCGAGAGGGGGAAAGTGGTTTCATCCTTAAGCAAGAAAGAGACTTACGTTACACACACTACAAACTTGCGGTGGATTGGTCCGGTGTCGAACAGATCATCGATGATCCATACCAGTACCATGATCTGTATATGAGTTACGAAGATCTTCATACACCTAAAGAGATGTATCATCACATGGGGGCTCAGTTTATTACGCTAGAGCGTGATGGACAGACGATTTCAGGTACGCGTTTCTTGGTGTACGCACCGCATGCAACTGCGGCAAGCTTGGTGGGTAACTTCAACGCTTGGGATGGTCGCCGCCACCCAATGCAACGCCTAGATTATGGTCTGTGGGGGCTATTCATTCCTGAACTGGAAGAAGGCGCTCAATACAAGTTTGAATTAAAAGGACCACATGGAGAAGGCTTACCGCATAAATCCGACCCATGGGGTTTCTACTCAGAGCAGTACCCTTCATTTTCATCGGTGACTTACGATCATGCTCGCTACCAGTGGCAAGATGCACAGTGGCAAAATCGCCCAGTGACGCAAAAACGTAAAGAAGCACTTTCCTTCTATGAATTACATGCAGGTTCTTGGAAACGTAATGCTGAAGGTGAATTCTTAAATTACCGTGAGCTAGCCGCCGAGTTAATCCCATACTTGACGGATCTTGGCTACACACACGTCGAATTAATGCCGGTTTCAGAACACCCATTCTATGGTTCTTGGGGCTATCAGCCAATTGGTCTTTTTGCGCCAACGAGTCGTTTCGGCTCTCCGGATGACTTCAAATACTTCGTTGACCAATGTCACCAAGCCGGTCTAGGTGTCGTTTTAGATTGGGTTCCTGCCCACTTCCCAAGTGACGATCACGGCTTAGCGAACTTCGATGGTACACCATTATTTCATGATCCAGACCCTCGTCGTGGTTGGCACCAAGATTGGAACTCGTACATTTACGATTTAGGCAAAGAGCATGTTCGTCGTTTTTTGGTTTCTAATGCATTGTACTGGTTCGAGCAATTCCACATTGATGGCATTCGTGTTGATGCAGTCGCTTCGATGTTGTACCTCGATTACTCGCGTAGCCACGATCAATGGATTCCAAATGCAGACGGTGGCAACGAAAACTATGACGCTATCGCGACCCTGAAGTGGATGAACGAAGAAGTTTATAAACACTTCCCGAATGCAATGACGATTGCTGAAGAGTCGACGGCTTTCCCTGGTGTTTCAGCCCCGACTTTTATGGGCGGTTTAGGCTTTGGTTTTAAGTGGAACATGGGCTGGATGCACGATAGCTTGTCTTACATTCAAGAAGACCCAATCAATCGAAAATATCACCACGATACGATTACTTTCCCGTTGGTTTATGCCCATAGTGAGAACTACGTATTGCCTCTGTCTCATGACGAGGTCGTGTACGGTAAGGGGGCAATCCATAATAAGATGCCTGGTGATGAATGGCAGCAAACAGCAAACCTACGTGCTTATATGGGTTATATGTATGCGCAGCCGGGTAAAAAGTTAAACTTCATGGGATCTGAATTTGGTCAGACGGCTGAATGGAACCATGATGATCAATTACAGTGGTTCTTACTCGACTTTGAGCGTCATCAAGGTGTACTGCGCTTAACTAAAGATTTGAATAATCTATACCGTTCTGAAGTCGCGATGCATGATCTTGATTTTGACCCGAACGGTTTTGAGTGGCGGCTACAAGATTCTGCACAAGCGAGCATTTTAGCTCATGAGCGTATCAGTGAATCTGGTGAACGTGTATTGGCTGTATCGAACTTTACGCCTGTGCCTCACGAGCACTTCCGTTTAGGCGTTCCTGCGCAAGGACAATATTCACTGCTGCTTAATACTGACTCGGTTGATTACGCCGGCAGTGGTTTTGAAGTGAAGCCGATTGCAGAGATCGAATCAGTAGAAAGCCAAGGCTTAGGTACTTCTATTGAGCTACGCCTACCACCGTTATCGACGGTTTTTTATAAATTGCACTCGTTTAAAAGCTAAATCAATTCAAAAATTTAATGAATTGAGACCATGAAAAAGGGAGCTTTCGAGCTCCCTTTTTGTATTGCTTGCAAATGTTTATGTCACTTAACCGCGTGGTTTTTGGCTCTCTTATGATTTGGTTATATTATTTTGCCAATCTAAAAAGGGTACCAAAACAGTTGTTCTTCAAGCATCCGCTTTGTGATTGCCGATAAAACGATCAGTGCGATAACCGCTAAACAAACAAAATCGACACGTTTTAAAGGGGCGTAACTGTACCAAGTACGAGCTTTGTGTCGGCCAAAACCACGTAGGGTCATCGCATTTGAGATCTCGTCTGCTCGGTCTAAACTTGAAAAAATCAATGGCCCTAGAATCTTTGCGACGTTTTTAATGCGCGTAATGAGTGGGGCTTTTTTGGACAACTCCACTCCGCGAGCCTGTTGAGCGTGCATGATATTAATGAAGTCTTTTTTTACTTCAGGTAAGTAACGTAGCGTTAAGCTGACCGCATAGGCGATCTTGTATGGGATGCCGATACGATTGAGGCTTGCGGCAAACTCCGTGGGATGTGTTGTGAAGACAAAGATCAACGCAATCGGGAACATACTCATATACTTAAGCGTGACGGTGACTAAGTAAAACAGGGTCTCTTGGCTCAACGAGTAGTTACCCGGTAATGTCAGCAATAAGGTTTCGCTGCCGATGAGCTCTGTCCCTTGCTGTGGAGCCAGCAGATACATGAACAAAGCATTGAGGCTTAATACACTCGCCGTACCTAATAACAAAGGCTTATACACGCGTACTGGCACATTGGTCAGCTTTAACAGATATAAACCAGCCACAATAAGCAACGTAATCAATCTTAGGTCGAACGTCGTTAAGACCACCGTTACCCAAGCTAAGAAGAGGGCAAATTTGGTGATGCCATTGAGAGCGTGCAGCGGTGATTTTGTATCGATGTAATTGATGCCGAACTTTACTTTTGATGCATTCATAGCGAATTTTTCTCGTGGTCGATGAAGTACTGCATGAACGCATTGGTGTCGTCGATTTTCATCATAGTGGCAAGTTCATAAATGCTGGTTGTACAAAGGTTTGCACGCTCTAAAAGCGAGGGTTGGCTAAAGACTTCAGTCATGGCTGCATTGGCGATTAGTTTACTATCTGCGAGCACAATTGAACGTGTGGTGTACTCGAGAACCAGGTGCATGTCGTGTGAGATGATCACCACAGTAATACCCAAATCGCGGTTGAGTTTTTGGATAAACGCCAGCATCGAGGTGTAGTTACGGTAATCTTGACCTGCTGTCGGTTCATCCAAAATAAGAAGCTCAGGCTCCAGCACTAAGATAGACGCGATGGTGACACGTTTTTTCTGACCGTAGCTCAGTGCTTCGATCGGCCAGTGGCGGAACTTGCTCAGCCCACACAACGCCAGAATATGCTCTACTTTTTCTGTGATCAGTTCTTCTGCAATATTGCGGTTACGAAGACCAAAAGCAATCTCATCAAAAATCATATGATGGGAGATCATATGATTGGGGTTCTGCATTACGACACCGACTTTCTGGCTTCTTTCAAAGATAGAAAGTTCAGATAGGTCTTCACCATTTAGATAGGAAGAGCCAGAATCGGCATCGATCACCCCCATGATGAGTTTAGTGATGGTGGATTTACCCGAACCGTTTTTGCCCAGAATCGAAACAAACTCACCTTTGCCAATTTTGAAGCTCACATCTTCAAGTGCGTTCTTCTCGCCGTCGTAAGAATAAGTCAGGCCATGAACTTCGAGTAAAGGTGGATACTGTTTTTCTGCAACAGGGGCGGGGCGCTCAGCAAACCAAGCTTGAACCGCAGGACGGAATCTTTTGTAATCTAACGCCTTGAGGTTTGACAGCTTATCTTCGTTAGTTAGCGGAGCTTTCGCCGCCTTTAACGCCGACAAGTAAAGCGGCTCGCGAATACCGTGTGTGCCAAGTAATTCAGAAGCCAAGATTTCATCGGGTGTGGTGTCTGCGACGATTTCACCGCGTTCCATTAAGATCACGCGGTCAATATTGCGGTGTAGCACATCCTCGAGACGGTGTTCGATAATTACGATGGTCTTGTTGGTTTCTTTATGCAGTTGGTCGATGATCTCAATCGTTGCCTTACCTGTTTTAGGGTCAAGGCTGGCTAGAGGCTCATCAAACAGCAAGATATCAACGTCATCAACTAAGATGCCCGCTAACGATACTCGCTGTTTTTGACCTCCGGAAAGGTCGTGAGGTGAACGCTCAAGCATGTCCGCTAGGTCGACCATTTTTGCCGTCGACTTTACTAACGGGTACATGTCAATGTTCGACATCAACTGATTTTCTAATGCGAAGGCGATGTCTTCACCGATACTCAACCCCACAAACTGGCTGTCAGTATCTTGCAATACCGTACCCACTTGCTCGGTATAATCGTGCATCGAAAACTCAGAGGTATTCCTGCCGCAGATCTCTAAAGAGCCCGTTACCTCACCTTTGATTGCATGAGGTATCAACCCATTGAGACACTGACCAAGAGTCGATTTACCACTACCACTTGGTCCAATAATGACGATTTTCTCTCCTTTCTCTATCCTTAGATTGATATTTTTTAGCGTCGGTTTGTCCAGCGACTCATATCTAAAAGAGAAGTTCGAAAATGCTATAGTCATTATCGCTTATGCCTCGGTCAAGTTGCGGCTTTGTTTGTTGCGTTTAGCGACTGATTTGAGGATCAGGAAGCCAACAATCGCAATGAGGACGGTATTACCCGCAGCGATAATAAACAGTTGAGTGAATACTTTAGTGAACGGTTCGGCGTATAGGATGGTATCGAGAAACGCCGAACAGCCGTAGCCTACAACGTTACCTGCGAGGGCAAGCACGATAAATAATACAAAGTCTTTCATGGGTAGTTCGCCATGTTGAAGACGATTCTTCGTCATCATAGGGAATAAGCCAATAACCATGCCCACGATGCCTGAGCCAAGAACCCAAGTTAACCACACGCCCCAGCCAGCGAATAAATCCGTTACCCAGTGACCGATAAAGCCGACTAAGAAGCCAACAATTGGACCGAACAAAACAGAAAACAGTGCTAGGACTGCCATTGCTGGTTTCAATGTCGTGTTTGCAAACACTGGGACACCAAACATTGGTAAGCCACCAATGCCGTACAGTGCCGCGCCAATGGCAATAACAACCACTGTTTTAGCTGAAAAGTTCATAGATAACCTCGAATACTGAAAGATAAAGCTTAATAAAGAACGAATATTCGCCATTACTACTATGCCTCTCAATGAGAACATTTTTTGGGCAAATATAAAAAATAAGGCGCGCATTATACAGTAGAACTCTTCTATAAGGGAAGATAAGTGTCTAGATGTCTAAAATTCCATCTGAACAGCTAAATATTGTGTGAAAAGCGCACTTTTGTGGTTAATCAAGCAACAAAAAAGCCAGAATGGATCTGGCTTTTCACTCGCTTTAATTGCCTGTTAAGCAGGTTGTTGTATATCTACGAACGTTTAGTGGTCAAGGTATAGATAGTTTTGCCAACTCTTCATGCGAATAAGTACTTTACGCATAATCGACACATGAGTGAAACTGTCGGAATAAACAGCAACCTCGACCGCAGTCCCCATCGGTAAATGGTAGTCAGACAGATCATCCGTGATGCTCAGTTTAACAAACACCCGACCACTGGTACGTAATGCATCCGTACCGAGAAGGGCACCTCTAGCTTGGAATTGGCTCTCACCAATGGCTGGAATTACTTCATCGATACGCCCTTTAAATACCTTTCCTGGCAAGGCTCTAAATAGGAACTCAGCTTCGTAACCCGGTTGTAGACGTTGTAAGGAGTTTTGTCTGAACGCCGCGGTATAGAACTGCTCCTCTGTGTGAACAAATGTCATCACAGGGGCCAAAGGAAGTGGTACTGCCATGACACCTGGGCGCAATGCTAGCTGCGTAACGTATCCGTCAGTGGGCGCTCGAACCACGGTTTGTTCTAAATCAAACTGAGCTTTACGCAACTCTGCCAATAAGCTCAAAACGGCGGTGTTCTCGCCTCCTATTTCAGACTCCAAGGCGATGTTTGCTTGTTCCAGATTCGCATCGGCGACTTTAACGGCGGCTTCTGATGCTTTGTAAGCTTGTCTGCGAGTGTCTAATTGTTGCTCGGTAAAGGCGCCGCTGTCATAACCGCGTTTGTAACGAGAGAATTCACGTTGGGCTTTATCTCTCTCTGCGATGGCTTTGATTCTTGCAGCCTCTGCTTCAGCCACTTCAGATTCCATACCCAGTGCACCTTGGCTCGCTTCTTTTACCTTGGCTTCTAATCTTGCGACTTCCGCTTCGAATGGCACGGGGTCGATTTTGAAAAGAATATCCCCTTTCTTAAGAGGCTTATTTGCCTCTACAGGCACTTCGATAACTTTGCCTCTCACACCGGAAACGATCGGTGTTGTTGAATACACTTGGTTACCGAGTTGCGTGAAAGGGTGGTTGTAGTTCATCAATAGAATTAAGGTACCAATCAGGACGACACCCCCAAGCACAGCGGTTGGGACTGTCCATTTGTTGAGCGGAATATTAAAGACTTTGAAGATGGTGATACAAAGTGCCGCATAGGTCATTATCAGCAGTAAATCCATTACTTAGCCTCCTGATCTTGAGCGTTGTTTGTTTTTTTCTCTGAGCTATTTTGTGTGGTATCGGTGTGTTTGAGCTGCGCGATTTCTTCCTGAAGGGTGCTTACTTGATCAATTAAAATATCGACGCGATGATGAATGTCGTGTTGCTCTTCTTCTAATTTGGCGAAGCCCCAACCGCGATCTTTACGCCATAGCGTTGCCCAGATCCAAAGGAATGGCCAGATAGTGTGTAAGGTGAATAGGCTAACCCAGCCTGACACATGAATCGCATCTTGATGAGGGTGATTGCGTTCTTTCGCAATTTCATAGGGGATATCGTGAATGACGATGATGCCGTAAAAGATGACTAATGCGACGAAAACCAGTAGACCGAGTGCAAAGTAGTCTAAAAACATAACAGGTCCTTGTAATGTTAGATATTAGTTATAAATATACTACGCTATCATTCAAGTAATTGTTATAAAAATGATTTGTTGAGTTAAAATAATGTGTCATCGATTCTGGTACCAATAAAATCCTTGGCGGACTTTATAAGATCTCATCGTGTTTTAAGATAGGACTTCGACTGAGGGCTTGGTGGTAGAGTTACATATCGCTACTCTGTACACACTTGATTACGACCGTTAGCTTTCGCTCGATATAGCGCTTTATCGGCGCGGTAGAAGGTGCGTTGAGTGTTTTCCCCCTCGCGATGCAAAGTGATACCGATACTGACCGTTAATCCACGTTCACCCAGTATGTCATGCCAACCAAATTGAAATATACGCTCACGATAATTTTCAGCGTGCATTTCTGCCTGCGCAAGATCGGTGTTTTCTAGGATGACTAAGAACTCTTCGCCACCAAACCTAATACATGAAGCACCTTTGAATTTGAAGTGAGAGCGCAGTTCTTGAGACACATTAACTATCGCCTTATCACCCACTAAGTGGCTCAGTTCGTCATTGATGGATTTAAAGTGGTCAATATCGACAACCATCAATGTAAAAGGCGTTTCATTCAGCAGCATGTCTTTCAGTTTTACATCTAACCATCGACGGTTACGCAAACCTGTCAATGGATCGGTGAAAACATCTTGTTGTAATTGTGCCACCGCATTCTTGTGTTGTTCGGTTGTCTCTTTCAGCTCTCTGTTTTCTTGCTCTGAGAGGATGAGCTTGAGTTGTAGCTCAAAGCGAGAAAGGCGGCGCAGTTGACTCGCTCCCAGTTCGCTGATTGGAATCTGCTTCATCAGATCGGTTTCAATTCGGTAACCTTTTTTCTCATAACTCAGCGCTTCTTGAAAACGTCCTTGTTTTACACACACTTCGCTCAAGGAGTCATAGAAACGCTTTGCAAGGACAGGAGAGGCGTATTCACTCACGCGTTTATCGGTACTTGAAAGGATCATGCTAGCGTATTCTTGTTTGCCGATAGCACTCAGGCAATGTGCCATTTCCAAGCGAGTCATCATCGCCAGCCAATTTGCTCGGGTATTATTGACGGGATACTGAACCTTCGCTAAACAGTTCAATGCATCGTTATATTTTTTCTTGCTACGAAGTACTTTTGCTTGGTAAAGCAGTATCTGAGTGGTCAGTCGTTTGTTGCTGACGAGAATACTCAGTTCTTCACATTCGTTCAGTAAATCATTGGCTGCGGTGATGCGGTTAAGCATGAGCAGGTTCGCGACCATATGAAGTTTAAATTTGAGCCGAAGAGAGCGACTGCTTATTGCATGGTCGATGCTATTGATCTTTTGGTAATAACGAAGGGCTCGATTATGATCGCCATAGGCATCACATAGGTTCCCCATACCTAAAATAGCCGCCACATATTTATCAATGTAGCCGTATTCAACCGCCATCGATGACGATGTTACGAATTCATTCAGAGCTGCGTTGTAATCCCCAATTTTAACTAAACGGTCACTTAAACTGGTTTTAACTGTAAGAATATCTTCTATATCAGAGGGTAAGTGGAGTAGATCTAATGCATGCCTTAACTCTTCGATACTGGCTTGGTTTTGTTGCAACTTCGCCCGGTATTCAGAGCTGATGATGTAACAATGCGCTTGTTCGGTTTTGGTCGTCGAAATATGTTGTCGAATATGATTCCAGAAAATGATCGCTTCTTCACCTGATACCGATGAAGGGTCCAAGCCGGCATCCGTGATCTTGCACAATAAGGTTTCCATCAAGATTGTACCTCAGTATCGTCTTCTTCAAGTTGTTCAAGGGTGAACGGAAACGTCAGAATATCATTGAGGCTGATGATAGGTTGCGGGCCTTTTAACCCCTTTCTGTGCCAAGGATAGATTTCCAACATGGTACTGAGCGTTTGGAAGGTCTGTTCTGCGGCGTGTCCTTTTTCTGAAAGCATAAGAGCAACCCGCTCTGAACTTAGCCTCGAAATGAAGTCGTTTCGATTACATAAAGTATGGGCAATCTCAGTGCAGATATCTAAGTAATCGGTATCTGGATGCTGAAACATAATGATGCTGTGGTTTGAGCGTTTGAGTTCTGTTTTAAATAGCACCAGTTGTTCCCACCAAAAGGTTTCCGAAACAACATAAGAAAAGTGTTTCTCGGGATTGTATTCGTGCTGACCCCGAATACGGTTAATCAGTTTTCTTGCTCTTTGTTCAAGTTGGCGTTTTGAACTGCGCGCTTTATCTAAGCCGACGCGGTTGGTCTGCTCTCGAAGCATACCGATAGAATATTGACGATACTTTTTAAAGGCGACGAGAGCGCCTTTAAAATCCAGGTTCTCTTCTGCAACGAGTGATTGTTGATAACATATCTGACTGAGTAGTTCGCCATTATCAAATTCGTTGGCCGACAGTTCTGCGAGTTTAAGCAATTCTGTGGCTTGTTCTGGCCTTTTTCTAAGCAACTCTAGGCGAGCTCGACTGATGTAGGAGTGCGCCTTCATCCATACTAAGTTGTGTTTTATCGCCAAGTTATGAGCTTTGGCTGTTGCTTTTTCCGCGTCATCTAAACGTTCTAAGCCAAGGAGAGCAAGCCCCCTAAAATCCCATACTTCGGCATGCCAAGTATTATCTTTATGGTATTTCAAGGCATCTTCTGCACCGTCGAGCACAGATAACATTTGAACATAATTATTGAGCAGGTAGTAATCCCAAGCGAGCAGTATTCTTGCTTTACCTTCAAGCCAACCTATACGACTGACATTGGCTACTTTTACCGCGAGTTGGTGGGTAGAGCATGCGAGTTTATACTCGTGAGTGATTCGCCAAATGTTGCCTAGGCCAATCAGGCATTCAATTTGTATCTCGATATCATCAGTCAACGCAGATTGCTCTAACGCATTGATCCAGTACTGTTGTGCGGAGTAATATTTGGCTTGCCCCCAGAATTGGAGAGCATGTAAATGGAGAATTTCAGGAAGAAAAAGGTCGGTATCTAATTGGCTTTGTCGTTTGTGGGCTTCTTTGATGTATTTTAAACCTTTCTGGTAATCCATCAGGTTCCAGCAGCATCTGGCCATTAACATCAGTGACTGGATCGCGCCCTCTTCAAACAAAACTTGCTCTGATCTGAAGAGGCATTGCTGTGTGATCTCTAGGATCACTGATGGCTCAGAGTCGATGCGAGTTTTGAGTTGTTCTAGTTCTGTTTCAAGAAGGTGCTGATTTTTATCCAAGGCTTAGATCCATAATTATCGAGCATATTGATAACACAATCATTATAAGAGTGTTATCAAGGATAAGCATCATTTATCTCTCTTAGAGCGTCAAAAAAACAACTATCTTTTAAAATTATAGGTGTGACCTCATGTTGTCACTTTAAATCAATGAGTTCCAGAAGAAATACCAACACGTTTAGCTGTTATGAGAGCAGTTGCTTTAGGGTTAGTGGCCGCTCTGTCACACCTAGGCGTTGCGCAGCGGTGAGCCCTTGCTTATCTTGGTAGCATAGATTGTGCCAAGCTCTAAATATGTCCAGCAATGGTAAGATGCCTCCTGGGCGAAGCTTCCGCCTAGGTTCATTGATAAAACTATCAAATAACATTTGGAAGCGCTGCTGATAGAATTTAGTTTGTTGGATAGAAGTGGTATTAAACCACGGCTTTTGTTTTGAATTATTACCGGTTAAGTAGCAGATGCCTTTCTGATTGTCGCCTTGATTTGCGATAGCCCAGCGATCGCGCCACCAACTCATATGAACGATGTCGATCTTTTCAAAACGTTGGTCGTCTTGCCAGCCAGAATCTTCTTCTACGTACATTAAGTCAATATTTAGACTCTGAATGCGTGGTAAACAGACGCTTAGTGCGGCGGATCTTAACAAGGGTTCTTGTGGCATATAGATCGTGACGTGTTTGTTTTCTTTACACATATCAAGCACATGCAAGAAATGAGCATATGAGGTATAAGGTGGTCGAATGAGGGCACCTTTAGAAGGGTAACTGAATGCAGTGAGGTTACCCATTGGGTCTTCAACATTACCCCGAGCAAGAATCACTTGGTATTGCTGCTCAATGCGCTCTTTCAGTTTGTCGGATGGTGGAGGGAGATCGAAATTTGCCTCTGACGAATACGCTTTTGAGACAAAGCGTGCAACGTCATCGTAAGGATCATGGTCAACTTTCCCCGACGGTTCTTCATGCTGAGAATAGTTGACATGCTGACAGAGGATATAGCCAGAATGCGCTTCACCTGTGGCGATCCAAAGCACACCATTATTACTTTTTGGTTGTAAACGCTGATAATGCGAAGCAAATTGATACTCTTCAGCATGATTGACCCATCTTGCATCAATCATTGCTAATTTTCGACGACAGCGGCTTGCGATATGCTCAACATGGTCATAGAAAGTCTTGGGATTGATTGCTAATTTTCTGCAGATCTCACGGACAGAATAACTCATAAACAATAAGCCCATGAGGTTTTCTTGAAACTGGAGTTTTTTGTTGGACCCAGACCACTTGTCAACAAACGTTGATTGGCAGTCTTTGCATCGATAGCGTTGCCTGTCACCACTGTAACCAAAGGCGTGATAGAGATGTTTATGGGTATGAACCGATAGGCCGAAGTTATCGCAATCATCATTACGACAAGCAGGAAGGCCATCGCTGTGAAGTTGTCTTAAACGATGAAGTTCGTTTAACACTTCACGATTATTAAGTAAGGGGGGGAAAGATCCACACTCACGACAAACCATCGCTGGACGCTTAGGATTCGCATGTTGCAAAACATAGAGTTTTGCATCGCTCAAGCCAAAGTTGTCACACGCCAATGTTTTACAAAAGTTGAGTTGTAATCCATCCGCATCTTTTGGCAGCTTGTCGTTGGACACGATCGCCCCCTCGGGGTTATTTAGGCAACCAAGCGAGCTTGGTTGCGAGGTATTGCGTTTCAATCTATGTATCGTCAAAAAGGAGCTAGTGCAAGAAAGTTAGCTTGAGTCTAGCGATTAAATGTTGATTGCTGTTTCAAGCGCAACGGTCATCATATCATTGAATGACTTTTGACGATCTTCTGAACTCAGTTTCTCACCACGGATGATGTGATCAGATACGGTAAGGATAGTTAGTGCTTTCGCGCCTAGATCCGCAGCCACACCGTAGATACCAGCCGCTTCCATATCAACACCAAGGATACCTAATTTTTCCATTTTTTCGAAAAGGTCAGCTTCTGGTGTGTAGAAAAGGTCGGCAGAGAATACGTTACCAACTTTAACTGGAACTTCTTGTACACGAGCTTGTTTAACGGCTTCTTCTAGAAGACCGAAATCAGCGATAGCCGCAAAATCGTGGTTGTTGAAACGAATACGGTTTACTTTTGAGTCAGTTGATGCACCCATACCGATAACAACATCCATGAGTTTAACGTCGTCACGTACTGCGCCACAGCTACCTACACGGATCACATTTTTCACACCGAACTCTGCGATTAGCTCATGTACGTAGATGCAGCATGATGGGATACCCATACCGTGGCCCATAACAGATACTTTTTTACCTTTGTAAGTACCTGTGTAGCCAAACATGTTGCGAACGTCACAAACTTGCTTCACGTCATCAAGGAAGGTTTCTGCAATGTATTTTGCGCGAAGCGGGTCGCCCGGCATCAGTACTGTTTCTGCGAAATCACCAGCTTGAGCATTTATATGAGGTGTTGCCATGGTCGTTCTCCAAAGTTTAAACGGTAATTATAGGAACAGGATTAATCAATTACCGATTCTGTTGAATTGAATTCGTTTTGTTGAGGCAATATTAGCGAGTTAAAACGAGGCCCCATGAGATGTTTGTCACAAAATGGCCTCAGTTATACAGTTTTATTGATATAGATAACTAAATCTGTTGAAAGCGCAAAGGCAATCGATTTTGCGTGACCAAATCGATATGCAACAAGAGGGTAAATATGTCTGGTAACGTAAACCTATAGGTGTTTAGCGATAAGTAACCGTTGTAGAGATGTTAAATCAACGATAATCTAAACTTAGATAAAAGGTAATCCAAGGAAATGTATGTCTTACTGCGCTCACGCGACGTTTTTTCACTTTATGAGAACACAACTACGTAAGATAGCCCTGCTTGCGGTTAGAAGCTTTTTGATTATTGGAGTCGCTTCACCGTGGGTGTCTGCAGCAACATTTGAACTTCCTCCTGCAGAAAGTCGCATTGTAGGGCGCATACAACAACACGAAGTGGCTGCTGGCGAGACGTTGGCCAACATTGCAAAGCAATATGATATTGGCTTTCTCTCTTTAATGGCTGCAAATAAAGGGGTGGATCCTTTTCTGCCCGCAGAAGGTTATGTGTTAAGCATCCCTAGTCGTTTAATTTTGCCTGATACGCCAAGGAAAGGCATCGTCATCAATCTTGCAGAGCTAAGGCTGTATTACTTTGAGCCTGAAAAAAATCAGGTGCACGTGTTTCCTGTCGGCATCGGTCGAATCGGGCGTGATACTCCTGAGATGATCACTAAAATAAGCCAAAAAAGACCCAACCCAACTTGGACTCCACCGAATTCAATCCGTGAAGAGTACCGAGAAAAAGGCATTGAATTACCTCAAGTGGTGCCTGCAGGGCCGGAAAATCCGCTTGGTGATTATGCATTGCGACTTGCTTATGGTGCCGGTGACTATTTGATCCACGGCACCAACAAGGATTTCGGAATAGGTTTACGGGTCAGCTCTGGTTGCATTCGAATGGAACCCAAAGATATAGAGTGGCTTTTTGAGCAAGTGCAGCGTGGTGAACAAGTCACCATTATTAATGAACCGATCAAAGTGTCATTGGAACCGGATAGAAGTGTGTTTGTAGAAGCACATGAACCATTGACGCGAAGTGATGGATCTAAGAAATTGCTGCAAATTCCGGTTGAATTAAAATGGTGGCTTCAAGATGCCGATATTCCTAGCGCAAAGGCGAAAGCGGTTATCTTTGCCCAAAACGGCGTCCCTGTTGAAATCACACCCCCTATGATTGAGTTTTAGTTCGATAGGTTCCTTGAAACGGATTTCTGCTTGCTCTCTCCCTTAAATAAAAAACACCACCTCTATTTGGAGGTGGTGATATCAATTTACTGCATTTTGCGACTGATATAATCTACAGCTTCATTGCGTATGTCTGACTACTTCGTGTAAGACTGTGCAATGTTGTCGATACGTTCGTTCGCACGATCCGCTTCTTCTTTTGCTGCCATTGCGGCTTCAGATGCTTCTTGAGCCTTCATCTCAGCTGCCGCTTTGTCACTCTTAAGCGCTTCAACTTCGTTGCTTAGTTCAGCAACTTGGTTCGTCAATTGGTCCATCTCTGACATTGCAGCTTCTTCTGGCTCAGAAGAACAACCAGCTAAAATGAAAACTGAGGCTGCAGCTGCGATTAACGTCTTATTCATAAGAACTCCTTGCTTATTTATCATCAAAAGATGCGCTATACATTCTTTATCATATAGTCGCTTCATTAATGATTGTAGCGACTAATTTTTTAAGCGCAAAATCAATAACTAAAGAAATCGTTAAATTATGAAGGTAACTAGCTAAGCATCACAATGTGTCTCATTTTTGAGATGCGACATA
Organism: Vibrio artabrorum; assembly: GCF_024347295.1. Lineage (NCBI taxonomy): Bacteria > Pseudomonadati > Pseudomonadota > Gammaproteobacteria > Vibrionales > Vibrionaceae > Vibrio > Vibrio artabrorum. The sequence continues at coordinate 537,109 of NZ_AP025459.1, forward strand.
TTTGAAGTCGGCTTTGACGATGTATCGTGACGCTATCCCTTTGCTAGCAATAGATACAATGTTCTAGCTAACGATAGATTCAAGGATAAATTTACGGTGATCTCTATCCTTATAAAGCACTTTCGCGGTATCATGTTACGTTAAATTAATTTTATTCAATACCATCATGACTGGAGAGTCCTTTGCACTTTAAAGATTTAGGCTTAGATAACCGCTTACTGAAGAACTTAAAACATTACGACTTCAAGAAAGCGACAGAGATCCAAACAAAAGCGATCCCTGTTGCTATTGCTGGTAAGGATCTATTGGCTTCATCAAAAACGGGATCAGGCAAAACATTGGCGTTTGTGTTACCAATGATTCACAAAGCATTAAAAACAAAAGCGTTTTCTGCTAAAGATCCTCGTGGTGTAATTTTGGCTCCTACTCGTGAGTTAGCGAAACAAGTTTACGGCGAACTGCGTAGTATGCTTGGTGGCTTATCTTACGAAGCGGCGCTTATTTTGGGTGGAGAGAACTTTAACGATCAAGTTAAAGCGCTGCGTAAGTACCCGCGTTTTATCGTCGCGACTCCAGGCCGCCTTGCCGACCATCTAGAGCATCGTTCATTGTTCTTAGATGGTGTTGAAACGTTGATCCTTGATGAAGCTGACCGTATGTTGGATTTAGGTTTTGCTCCTGAATTACGTCGTATCGCGAATGCCGCTAAACACCGTCGTCGTCAAACGTTGATGTTTTCTGCGACGCTTGATCATGCGGAAGTCAATGGCATTGCTAATGAAATGCTAGACGCACCGAAGCGTATCTCTGTAGGCGTGTCTAACGAACAACACCTTGATATTACTCAGAAGTTTTACCTGTGTGACCACTTAGATCACAAAGAAGCGATTTTAGACCGAGTTCTGGAAGAGGCGGAATACCGCCAGGTGATGATCTTCACTGCAACGCGCGCTGATACGGATCGCCTAACGGATAAGCTAAACGAGAAGAAGCTGAAAGCAGTGGCATTGAGCGGCAACCTCAACCAAACACAACGTAATGCCATCATGAGTCAGTTTGAGCGTGCGGTTTACAAGATCTTAGTAACAACCGATGTTGCTTCACGTGGTATTGATATTCCAAACGTAAGCCACGTTATTAATTTTGATATGCCAAAGCACACCGAAGAGTACGTACACCGTGTGGGTCGTACGGGTCGTGCTGGCAACAAAGGTGATGCAATCTCTTTGGTTGGCCCAAAAGACTGGGATAGCTTTAAGCGTGTTGAGCTTTACCTCCAACAAGATCTTACTTTCTCAGTGCTTGAAGGCTTAAAAGGTAAGTTTAAAGGCATCAAGCCACGTAAACCGACTTTTGTGAAAGGTGGCCCGGCTAAGAAGAAGACAGCGACTCAAGCTAAGAAAACGCCGAAGAAACCGGTTAAGCGCGATAAGAGCTTCCACCAGAATGTGGCCGTGGGTGATAGCGTATTTATCCCTAAGAAGAAAGTGGCTCCAAAAGTGGACGACGAGTAATCAACTCACCACAGTGATAATCGAAGGTTGATAAAAACCGATCTTTATAAAAGCTAATGCAAATAAAAACCGCCGGCGATGGCGGTTTTTTTGTCTTTGCTCTTCGAACTACGGTAGGTGGAATGGGGAACGGTTCTACTTAAAAAGAGAAAATAGGCTGAAGGATATTGACCAGTAAGGCTTTGCTCAAAAGTGTATCGTTGAAAAAAAACCAGTCATATGTGACTGGTTTTTGGCGTGATTAATATTATCTTTGGTGCGAAATGCAATGAGATAATTAAATTAAACCTTGAAGAAATCCAACTGCTGTTTTTGTTGTTCAGCGAGTTGCGATAATTCATGACTTGCAGTTGTCGCTTGGGTGATACCGGTTACGTTTTGGGTCACCAAATTGTAGATATTGGTAATATTACGATTGATATCAGCGGTTACTTGGCTTTGCTCTTCTGCGGCAGAGGCAACTTGCGTATTCATATCGGTCATGTCGGTGATTGAATTCGCGATATTTGATAATGCTGAGCTCACTTCACCCGTCAGGTGTTGGTTGCGTTCCAGCATTGACAATGAACGGTCCATGCTCTCATTTGCGTTACCTGACTCAACTTGTAAGCCTTCGATAATCGCTTGAATCTCTTTGGTAGAGTCTTGTGTACGTGCTGCTAACATGCGGACTTCATCGGCTACGACGGCGAAACCACGACCAGTTTCACCAGCACGAGCGGCTTCGATTGCAGCATTGAGTGCAAGAAGATTGGTTTGCTCAGAGATACTCTGAATCACTTCAATCACTTTACCAATTTGTTCAGATTGTTCTTTCAATGTGCCCACAACATTTGCGGCTTCGCTAAGCTGAATTGCCATTTGTTCGTTCGCTTGGTTGCTCTCATTAAACAAACTCATGCTGTGCGTTGCCATTTCATCAGCTTGCTTTGACGCGACATCGGCTTGCACTGCATTCTCGTTAACGTGCGATGCTGTGCTTTCAAGTTGATTGACAGCAGAAGCAACTTGTTCAACTTCTTGTCTTTCTTGGTCTGAGTTCGCACTTGATTGTGTCATGACAGCAGCAAGCTCTGTTGAAGCTGAAGCGACTTCCATACTAATTCGAGAGAGTGAGCTGACGGTGTTTCGTAATTGTACGATGGATTTATTGACATCTTGCGCTAGGCGTGAGATTTCATTGTTACCATGCTCTTCAGCTTTAACCAATAAGTTACCCGTAGCGACTTCACGCATCGTTTCCTGAATATTACTGATGGGCTTAACAATCACACCAGCGAGTATCCAACTGATAATTAATGAAGCGGAAAGAATGATTATCAGAACAATGGTGGCGATATCGAGTGTACTCTTATGGTGTGCGCCATTTCTATCGACTTCTTGGGTGGCAATATGATTCAACTGTTTAGACAGAATATCGATAGCTTTTACCATCTCATTACCAGCGTTACGAAATTGATCGATCGCTATTTTGTAACGGTTATCAAAGTCAGAGGTGAGAGTGGTATTACCGTGTTTCACTTTTAATAGCGGCAGTAAGGCTGTTTGAGTTAACTCGACGTAATGATTCATAGCCTTACGCATCTCATTTACTTCGTTTTGCATCCCTTCTACGGAATCTAATGAATCTAATAGGCGAGCATTTTGCGCACGCTTTTGATTCAGATGTTCAACTAACGTTTTCATATCATCGGCGTTGAACAAACTGTAAATAGACTTAATACGCATATCGTAGCTGTTGTCGACGATCTCGCTGAGTTCTTCTTTATGTATGATCAACTGATCGGTTGCGACTGACACATCACTAAATGCATTTTCAAGCTCTTCACCACCGACAATGATACCCGCCAAAAGTAATACGACGGAAAAAAGAACAGGAATTAAAATCTGTATTTTTATAGATAAGCCACTGAGAAGATTTCGCATGTTGTGTATAACCTTGAATAAATTTATAAGAAGAGAGCCGTTATTATCAGAATTATAGGTTGATTCTAATGAATGGGACTAACAATTCAATCTGTAATGGTATTGATTTTATCATACGATAGTAGGAATTTAAAAACATGTTTATTTATTATTTAGATAAGCAAGGTTGTTACATATATTTTTTATTTCTTTTACATTTTTCAGGTTTTTAATCTAGAAATATATTGATAGGTGTCCATATAAATAGAAGAGATAGTTTGATATTTTTAAATATATGTCGATAAAGCAGAGCAATCATTAAGTTTGATTAATATGTGATGAGCAATTGTTCGAATAAGAGCGAAATTTATTATAAATCTGTCGTTGTCACACAGGCTTCAATTAAGTGAAACACAACTGTCACATTTGGATTTTAAAGTAGGCACCGTTCGAGTAAAACACAACGGCAATAACGCCACTTAAGGAAATTTGTGATGAAAAAGACAGTTATCGGTGCAATCGCTCTTCTAGGTGCACTCACAGTGACTCCGGCTTCAGCTAAAGAAACTATTTCAGCAGTTGGTTCAAGCAGCGTGACTCCACTGATGGAAGTTTTCTCTGAAACATACATGAAAACGCACTCAAACGTATTTATTGAAGTACAAGGCCCAGGCTCTTCGGCTGGCGTTAAAGCTGCGAAGAACGGCAGTGCTGATTTAGGTATGTCTTCTCGTAATCTTAAAGATGATGAGAAAGAAGCGACATTAATTGAAGAAGTCATTGCTCGTGACGGCATTGCCGTCGTGGTTAACCCTAAAAACGGTCTTAAAGGTCTGACGGCTGAGCAAGTGACCGCTATTTACAAAGGCAAAATAACGAACTGGAAAGACGTTGGTGGTGCAGACAAGCCCATCGTAGCAATCACTCGTGACACTGCATCCGGTACTCGTGGTGCATTCGAAGATATCATGTCTCTTAAAATGAAAGTGTCTGGCATGAAAGTATCAGCAATCTCTCAACGTGCTCAAGTTGCGAACGGAAACGGTGCACTAAAAACAATGGTGGCATCTAATCCTTACGCAATCGGCTATATCTCTTTAGGGACTGTCGATAGCTCAGTACATGCTCTTGCCATTGATGGTACTGAAGCATCTGTCGACAACGTGAAGAACGGTTCTTACAAAGTGGCTCGTCCTTTCCTTGTCCTTTACAAAAAAGGTAAGCCTTCTTCTGAAACTCAAAAGTTCCTGGATTGGATGTTAACGCCGGAAGCGCAGACGCTTGTTGACAACAAAGGTTACATCTCAATTCACTAATCTCAAATTACTTAATATTGCTCAGCCGACCTTTTCTGGCTGAGCCTTTTTTATCCCACTTCGAGTGACTTCGTGCGCTGACAAAGCGTGTTAAGGATCATCGATATGTGAGACTTGTTATGACCATCGCAACGAATAGTGAACAGCTTATGAATAGCGAAGCGACTCAACTCAAACCCAGTCTACGTCAAAAGAAACGTATCGATTGGAGAGAACACATCTTCCACGGCTTATTTCTTACCAGTGCCATCATCGGCATCGTATCTCTTGCTGTTATTGCTTACTTCATCGTTAAAGAAAGTATCCCAGCATTCCAACAAGCGGGCCTTGCGGGCATCGTTTTAGGGCAAAACTGGCTACCACCGGCACTTTATGGTGTCGCGACTATGATTGTTGCTTCTGTTGTATCGACATTAGGTGCGGTCGTGGTTGGCGTGCCTATTGGTGTATTGACGGCAATCTTCATTGCTGAAATCGCTCCCAAGCGTCTAGCGGACATCATTCGCCCTGCTGTGGAGTTGTTAGCGGGTATCCCATCGGTAGTTTATGGTTTCTTTGGCCTAGTGATTATCGTCCCCCTGATTCAAAACGTGTTTCAAGTGCCTGCGGGTAATACCATTTTGGCCGGTATTATTGTACTGGGGGTGATGATTCTTCCAACGGTAATCACGGTTTCGGAAACCTCCATTCGAGCAGTACCAAGAACATACAAAGAAGGGTCTTTAGCGTTAGGTGCATCAAAGATCTTCACCATCTTCAAGCTTCTCGTTCCTGCTGCTCGTTCAGGCATCATGACAGGGGTGATCTTGGGAATTGGTCGGGCGTTAGGTGAAACGATGGCAATCATTATGGTGATGGGTAATGCGCCAGCAATGCCTGAAGGTATTTTAGATTCAGCTCGTACACTCACCGCGAACATTGCGATTGAAATGTCTTACGCGAGTGGTATTCACGCAAGTGCGCTATACGCGACGGGCGTTGTTCTCCTTATTTTCATCATGTCTCTGAATGCAATTCTACTTTATTTGAACCGTGAGAAGGCGAGGTAAATATTATGTCTTTGGAAAATAATGTCACACCTCAAGCTAAGCCAACGAATTTGCGAGGCAAGACGATGAATGAAGTCGCGTTAAAGAAAGCTCGCGCACGCAAAGACGCGGTATTAAGTGGTTTCATCTGGACTGCGGCAGCGCTAACGGTGGGTTTCTTATTCTGGATTATGTGGTACATCCTTTCTAACGGCTTACAGCACGTTGATTGGAAGTTCATTACGGATGATTACACACGTACCGGTGATGAGCATGGTATCTTTCCGATGATCATCTCCACGATATACATGGTTATTGCATCAATAGCGGTAGCGGCACCACTTGGCATCATGACGGCAATCTATCTGACTGAATACGCAAAAGTGGGCAGTCGTTTAGTTAAGGTTATTCGTTTTTGTACCGAGTCATTGGCTGGTATCCCATCCATTATTTTCGGTTTGTTTGGTATGACATTCTTCGTTGCGATTTTAGGTTTAGGTTTCTCTATCCTATCTGGTGCGTTGACATTGAGTATCTTGATCCTTCCAGTGATTATTCGTACCACTGAAGAAGCGTTGATGGCTGTTTCTCAAACTTACCGCGAAGGTTCTTACGGTTTGGGGGCTTCAAAAATATACACCATTTGGCGTCTGATTCTTCCTAGTGCGATGCCCGGTATCCTCACTTCCGTTATTCTGAGTATCGGTCGTGTGATTGGTGAATCCGCCCCTGTCTTCTTGACTGCAGGTATGGTGGCTCGTATCCCAGATTCATTGATGGATTCTGGACGAACACTCACCGTTCACTTATATAAATTGACGACAGAGCTGTTTACCATTGAAGAATGGAATCAAGCTTACGGTACAGCAACAGTACTGATTGTTCTTGTACTACTGATCAACACGCTAACTAAGTTGATCGCCAGACGTTTTAATACAGCCACTTACTAAGCAAAGGCTTCTTGAGCCAAATAAGCTGATAAAACGAACACAGTACAGATTTTGATGAATTACGAGATGATGAACATGAACAAATTTAATATTAAAGATTTAGACCTTTTTTATGGCGATAACCAAGCACTTAAATCGATTAACTTACCTGTACCTGAGCGTCAAGTTACCGCTTTGATCGGCCCATCGGGTTGCGGTAAGTCAACGTTATTGCGCTGTCTGAACCGCATGAATGATCTTATTGAAGGTGTCAAAATTACTGGTTTACTTGAGATGGACGGTATTAACATTTACGGTAATATTGATGTCGCTGACCTGCGTATCCGCGTTGGTATGGTCTTCCAAAAACCGAACCCATTTCCTATGAGTATTTATGAAAATGTGGCTTATGGTCTGCGTGCACAAGGCATTAAAGATAAAAAGCATATTGACGAAGTGGTTGAAAGCTCGCTTCGTGGAGCCGCATTGTGGGATGAGGTAAAAGATCGCCTTAAAGCGCACGCATTTGGTCTATCTGGTGGTCAACAACAACGTCTGTGTATTGCTCGCACGATTGCGATGCAACCTGACGTGATTTTGATGGATGAACCCACTTCAGCGCTAGACCCAATTGCGACACACAAGATTGAAGAATTGATGGAAGATCTGAAGAAAAACTTCACTATCGTGATTGTCACGCACTCAATGCAGCAAGCGCGTCGTATCTCAGATCGTACAGCTTTCTTCTTAATGGGCGAGTTGGTTGAGCATAACGAAACGAGTGTTATCTTCAGCGAACCAAAAGATGATCGTACCAAAGGCTATGTAAACGGTGATTTTGGTTAATTGATGATTTAACGCTTCTCATTGATACGCAAGTTAGATAATCGAACCGCTCGATAAAATTATCACTATAACTATAAGCGATGGATGTTTTGCCCTACTTTAGGTGGGGCTTTTTTAGTGTTTCAACAAAAATCTCAAGGTCGATAAAATTTTGGGCAGAAAATCCCATTTTTGTCGTCCTTCTCATGCTTGTGACAATGTAAAAATAGAAATTGCGATCCGCTTAACATCTCATTTTTAGTTATATTGATTGCATATCAAGGCTTCGGTATTTTTCGCTTAACCATCAACCGCCAATGGATGAAAGCGTGTCGACTCAAGTCTTTGCAAAACAAATTTCTGCTGCGCGTAACCACCGTTTATTGGCAGAACCTCTTTTTGACTACCTTATTAAACGGCTCTCGCCCCAGGGGATCGGTATCTTTGTTGAGCCGACACCTGAAAGTGATGTGTTACCACTATTTGCTTACGGTGATTTAACGTCACTCGCACAATACCCTGCGACATTCTGGCCTTGGGTTTCCCAGTTCGATATCACGGACGGCATGCTTGCTATGGCAACCAATACGTGTCAGTGGCAGCACGAGGGAGTGTTGGGTGGTGAGTCATTTATCATGATGCTCGATAACAGGGCTGCCTATAGAACTTTTTTAATCGTTCAAAATTGCAATCAAGAAAAGGCCCAAAAAACGTTTGATCAAGCGTTTGATTTTTTTCAATTAGTTGCAGCTCGTTGGCAGTATATACGCGCAGAGAAGAATGCCGAGTGTGAGAGCAAATATAAAGATGCCCGTGAAGCACAATATCTCGACGAAATTAAGCTTCGTGAATTGTTTGTTGACAATATTAAACTGGTTCATGAGGTGGCGTTAGAGCTTTCTAACCCAGAATCGTTAGATGCCTTGTATAAAGCTTCAGTAGAAGCGGTTCGAGACAGGTTAGGTTTTGACCGTGCCATCTTTATGCTGCTTGATATGAAAAAGTGCAGTTTTAGTGGAACTTATGGAACAGATGAAGCGGGGAAAACCAACAGCGAGTACCACACTCAATACGACCTACATCAACTCGAAGTCGAATATATAGAAGCTCTGTCTGACAACCACACTAACTTAGTTATTATCGAACATGCACCACTCTATACTGAGGGAAAAGTCGTCGGTCAAGGGTGGAATGGTATGTTGATCTTACGTGAAGGGGACAAACCGGTCGGCTGGATTGCCATAGACAACTATATTAAACGCTCGCCAATAACTCATTACCAAAAACAGATGCTTGAATCTTTTGGTTCTCTGCTCTCTCAAATATACATCCGTAAACGTCAAGAACAAAATATACGCATGCTGCATTCGAGCATGGTTGAACTGTCTCGTTGCGATAGTGTCAGTGGAGTGTGTAAGTCGGCAGTCAGCTTCGCGATACAGCACTTAGGCATAGATCGATTAGCGGTTTTTCTTACCGATAAGAATTGCAGTTATATGCAAGGTACTTGGGGGACAGACGTTAAAGGTAACATTGTCGATGAATCTTATTACTTATCGGAGCTGGTGGAACGTAACATTGTGTCGGCAGCTCGCGCTTGTCCTAATCAAGTAGCCTTTGAAGAGTCAGTACCCATCTATCACGACTTTAATATTGTGGGAGTCGGTTGGACGGCAATGACCATGCTTACCACGAATACGGGGCAGCCTATTGCATTTATAGCGGCGGATAATTTGTTGACTCGCAGCCCCCTAACGTCGCAGTTGCGCGAAGTGATTCGTATCTTTGCTTCTAGCCTTGCTGAAGTCCTTCAAAGAACCATGGCACAAGAGGAACTTAAAAAGCTGAATGAAACGTTAGAGCAAGAGGTCAGTAAGCGCACTCAAGAGCTTAAACGAGCAAATGAGCAATTGGATATCATCTCTAAACTCGATCCTCTGACACGTCTTGGAAATCGTCGTAAATTGGCACAGGTTTTAGATAATTTGAATTGTGATGACCAAGGTTTGATGGCCGTGCAAGAGGAGGTCACATTTGGATTGATCCTGGTCGACCTCGATCACTTTGGTCTGTACAACAGCGTTTATGGCCACGCGGAAGGTGACGCCGCTTTGCGTATGGTCGGTCAGATATTAAACAACCATGTTTATAGTGATAAAGAGACGTTTTGTCGTATTGGTGGTGAAGAGTTTATGCTGTTGATGATCGGCACAAACTACTCTGAAACGAAACAGCGTGCAGAGTTGATCAGAAAGCGTATCGAAGAGGAGAAGATTCTGCATTGTGAAAGCAGCACCAGTCGATATTTAACGGCATCTGTCGGTTACGCTTCGATAACTTCTGATCAACAACAATTCGATTTCGACCTGCTGTATGACATGGCAGACAAAGCGTTATATCAAGCCAAAAATTCGGGACGCAATCGGGTTGTCTCTGCGTTAAAAAAACAAAAGGTGGCTGCGACACTTTCTTAAAACATGACCTGATTTCGCTGATTAATTCTCTCTTCTTATTCTAAAAATAAAGGCCGTTGATTTTAAAGTGATCAACGGCCTTTATGCGTAACTATTTTACAGGAAAACCTTTAACTAAAGCGCTTCTAGTGAGCTATTACGTCCTTTAGTGGCGACTCGTTTGGGCTTTTTTACGGTCTTAATTGCCAATTTAGGGTTCCATGGTTGAGTGGATGAACTTGCCTCTCCGTAGAGGTTCTGGGTTAGCTTCACGAGTTCAGTTTCGATAGTTGCTATCGACTCATCGCTTAGATCTGGATTTTCAGATTTCCACTGTTCAAACAAGGTGCGTGTCATTACTCCATCGTGTGCCTTAAGAGCGGCGGTCAGCGCTTCTTCAGTGTTGGAAGGGCGTTGAACTGGCTGAGTTGATTCCGTGGGTGCGCCACGGCGTGACCAGAAGTAGAAAGCCATTACTGCGCTGATTACCCACAAGACAGCAAACAGGGCGGTGAGATAAGGCCAAACGCCTGGATTATCTACCTTAATCACTCTTGGTGTGGCTTGTTGGGCAGGGGGCGGAGCGACAGGTGGAATGCTTGCTGCCACACGATCGCTAGCCTTTACGGTTAACTCTAGCCCCGGTGCTTTACTGGTTTGCTGTGATTGCGAATCGGTATTGAACCAAGCTTGAGAGACATCTGGAAGCGAGATGTTTCCTGCTTCTTTCGGGATCAATACCTGCTTGTAAACCACCACCGCATCGCCAGATTGTGTTGTACCAAATTGTGGTTTCTCTTCGTACACACGTACCGAGCTGGGGTAGGTGATGTTCAGTTTTGGTAATTGATGTTGGGCTAAGTTGCTAGCGGTCATGGTGATGGTTCGAGTTAGAGAATCACCCGCTTCCATTTCAATCTTGTGCTTGTCACCACCTAAAGTACTGCTATCTGTCAGCTCGTTGCCTTGGCTATCTGACCATTTCTGAATCAACTTGAAGTGAGAGGTGGGTAACCACTCACCTTGGTAGCCTTTTGGTACGGGTTTGACCGTTACGTTTAAGGTTTCTACCGGAGTGTCGAGCTGAAAAAGGCGCGTTGTACTTGAGTTGTTGGTTGAATAAACCACCGCCCCGGTTAACTTCGGACCTTGAAGCTTAAATTGCCCTGCGTGTTGTGACGAGATATGGAAAGACTGTTGAACAACCGTGACTTCTTGTCCATTGATCACATCTTGAAATTGCTTCGATTCGCCAATCGGATCTACGTCTAATTCTGTAGAGCTTGGTGGTGCAATTTGAGGGTCTTGCAGCCTTCTTGGATCCGCTTTAATGATGAGTTTTACATCAAGCTCTGCGACCTCTTGAGGGTACAGGGAGTCCTTACTCAGATTGAGCTCGAACTCTGCCATATCACTCTGCGTTGGAGCCGCTTTATCTACCGAAACGTTAATGATGATTGGCTGGGTTTTTGCGCCTTCAATATCGAGGCTAGGGATCGTCAACTGGCCTAATCGAAGTGGTGCAAGGGTAATGTTCCATTCGCTAGACACTGTGCGACTGCCGTTCACGATTCGTATCGACGAACCAAAGTTTGGTCTGCCGACATAAAAGTCCTTTTGCAGTGCTTTTAGGTTTAAAGCGTCAGATGAGACTTTTTCGTCGGTTGCGACTCGGAGTAGGAAGACTTCATCTTTGGTGACACTGTTTTGGGAAACACTTGCAACAGCCGTCGCGGCTAATACAGAATGTGATGAGAAAACACCGATCATCAGTGTCAGTAGCATCGATAAAAATGGCTTATTTAAAAATCGCATGGTTACCACTTTTTGTTTTGGTTGTTAGGGGCACTTTTTTGACGTGCTTGTAAAAACATTTGTGCTTTCAGCAGCTGGCTCGGATCACGGACACTTTCTACTTGTTCAAGTTTTCGCATATCAGAATCACTCGACATAGGCTGATCGGATGCCTGTGTTACAGCCTGCTGATCTTTCTTATGACTCTCTTCTTTAGTCGCCCGTTGTGCGTGAGCACTCTGAGGTTTTGAGTCATCTTTGTCATGTGATGGTCGACCGGCTTGGCTCGCTTTATTTTGCTGCGCAGTTTGCTTGGTGTTGTCTTCATTCGTCTTGGAGTCCGAGTGATTTTTAGACTGGCCTTGATCTGCGTTTTGCTCTTGGTTGCCGCTTGGGTTGTGTGACTTTCCGTTGTCGGCTGAATGTTGCTGTTGATCCTGCGAGTTCTGTGAAGAATCATCTTGCTGACCTTGCTGACCTTGCTGACCTTGCTGACCTTGCTGACCTTGCTGACCTTGCTGACCTTGCTGACCTTGCTGACCTTGCTGACTTTGTTTGTTTTGGTCTTTGGACTTAGAATCGTTTTGCTTTTGCTGCTTTTGAGCTTGCTCGACAATCTCTAAGTTCTTCTTCGCATAAGCATGGTCAGGGTTCGACTTTAGAATGCGTTTATATCCTTGTATCGCTTGGTCGTACTTTCCCTGTTTTGCCTGTGCATTGGCGAGGTTATAGCGGGCATCTTCGCTAGAAAGGCCTTGCAGTGTCTGCTCGGCGGCTTTGAAGTCACCGGCTTTGTATTGCGCAACCCCTTTCCATTCTTGTTGTTTAAACTGCTCGGCGGCTTGTTGAAAGTCCTTATCTTGATATAACTGATAACCTACTTGGTCATCGCTTTTCCAAGGGCTTGCAAACGCAGTATTGGGTTGGCTGAATGAGACAAGCACAGCGAGACCACACCAAATGATTCCTTTTCGGAATAACCCAAGTGCAGGCAGCAATAGGAAAGGCAATAGCCAATAACCGCTGTTCACTCTGGTATTGAGTGAGTTATGGGTTTTCGTCACTTCTGATGTCGTCGCAATCCGGTTTAGATAGCCCGCAATGTGCTCAACATCTGAATTATCAACTTGCACCTCACTGAACGTGCCGCCAGAGCGACGAGTCAGGTCGCGCATATTGTCTAGGTTGGTTTTTGCAACCACGGTTTGCCCTGAATCTGTCTGTAACATCGAACCGCTTGGTAGCGAGATCGGTGCGCCACTTTGGGTGCCGACAGCCAAGATTGATAGTGTCCAATGGCTATCTGAGAGCAGTGAGTCGATCGCTTTCTTTTCTTGATCATCGATGTCGTCGGCAATGAGTACTAGATCCCCTTGGTGGATATGAGCCCGAGTCATCATCTCAATCGCGAGTTTGACCGCTGATGGTGCATTACCGCCTTGGAATGGCATGATGTCTGGAGACAGATTAGGGACTTGATTCTTAATGGTATTGATGTCTGAGGTTAACGGGCTAATGGTGTAAGCATCACCGGCATATGCCACCATTCCTGTGAGGCCCTCTTTCCATAATGAAAGCAGATCCAGCGCCTTATATCGAGCCTGTGTTAAACGATTCGGTTTAATGTCTGTGGCATAAAGAGACATCGACATATCCATGATCACAACGCGCGCCTGTGTTTTTTCAAAACTGGGCTGTTCATTTTTTTCAAAGCTTGGGCCAGCCAATGCGATGACGCCTATTAGCCACCAAAGACCAAAATAAGTGCTTCGGTTTTGTGATGGTTTGCCCGATTCAGGGGCTAAGACACGGGCGATGTGTGGCGCGAATACCCCTTGCTTTGATTGTCTCTTACTGAGCCACCAAATCGCAGGCAGCACGGCGAGAGCGAGGAACCAATACGGGTAGATAAAAGTAAAGTTAGACATTGTTTCTCCTAATGGCTAACAGCATAAATGCGAAGAACATGGCCGCAGACAGTGGCCATACGAACCACTCTTGTTGTGGTCGCCATATTTTCGTCACGTTCGTCACGGGTTCTAGGTGGTTGATGGTGTCGTAAATCGTTGCTAGCTCTTTACTGTCTCGTGCTCGGAAGTATTGCCCACCAGTGCGTTTGGCGATTTCCATTAGCGTACGTTCATCCAAATCTTGAGCGGTATTGACCTTACGAGTCATGAAGAAGTCTTTAACCATCATTTCACCCGCACCGACACCCACGGTGTAAATTGTCGCATGGTATTTCTTTGCAATATCTGCCGCTTCTAGTGGATCTAATACGCCCGCAGTGTTACTGCCGTCGCTGAGTAAGATCATTACACGTTGAGGTGCGTCACTGTCGACGAAGGTTTTAGTCGCAAGGCCAATACCATCACCAATGGCGGTTTGATTACCAATCAGCTTCAGTACGGCTTGATTCAGTTGTTGTGAAAGCGTATCTCTGTCCAGTGTCAGCGGGGTCTGCAAGTAGGCGTGATCAGCAAACAGCACTAACCCAACTCGGTCGCCTTTGCGCTGCTCGATAAAATCACTCAAGACATGCTTTACTGCGGATAAGCGGTCGATGTATTCGCCATTGAACTGCATGTCTTCTTGACTCATGGAGTAGGAGAGGTCGACAACCAACATTAAATCACGGTGTTTCGGCTGGAACTCGACCGGATCGCCATACCAAACGGGACGTGCCATTGCTGTCACCAATAAAAGCCAGATAATGACCGATAACGCTTTGGGTAAGCGACTGCTCGGTGTTTTAGTCTGGCTGTCTTCGGGCAGAAACGGCAGTCTTAGGACATTGCTTGATTCTGATTTTGGCGACAACCAATAAACCAGGAGCGGTACTGGCGCAAGGAACAACATCCACCACCAAACAAATTCAATATTGAATAGTGCGTTGTTTAGAAAATCAATCATAACGACCTCGTTTTGGAGGAAGGGCTTTACGAAGCCAGGTTTCACAGTCGTTAACCAATTGCTGGTGAGCTTTTCTCTGTTCGTCGTTCATTGAGGTTGTATCTTGGTAGAGCGTTTGTTGCCATTGTGCTTGCTTGGTGGCAAATAACGGCTTCGCTAATTGTGAATCTAAGAACTTCAGCCAATCATCACCCGCTAAGCCTGCGACTTTTTCTCGTGGAAAATAGCTCAGAGCAGCCTGGCGAATAATGTCTTGTGCCTCACTTGGAGACGGACTGCTCTTTTGAGACCGGTTGTTTTTTTTAGGCTGAAAGTAGGCGAGGGCTTCGTTCTTCGCTTGTTGTTTTTTTTGTCTGCGTTTCACAATGAAAAACACTAAGGCGATCAGAGCAATGGCCGTGATAATGACAGCCCACCATCCCCACGCCAAAGGCCACCAAGTCGGGGCATCTGGCGCAATAACCGGACTTAAATCTAAGGGCTGTTTCATGACTGAGCTCCTGATATCTGGCTCATGAGTGACTGCGCACTCGACAGCGAGCTATAGGGTATCGCCAGAGACAATCCGACCTTTTCTAACTGCCGTTTTTTCAACAAAAATGCACGATTCAGTTTTTCCTTTTCTTTGCTTGAGGAGAAATTAAACCATTGAGTTTTGCTGCCATCGGTGACCTGTTTAGAACCTTTATAGGCGGTTTCACCTTGCTCCAACGGATCGTAGAAATGCACCAGACGTACTCTGTTGTGTCTGCGAATTTGACTGATAAGTGAGTAGTCACTTTCTTGGTAACGGACAAAATCACTGAGCATAATAATATCGCTTCCTTTAGGGCAAAGCTGGTGCAGAGATTTCAGCCCATGCTCTAAGGTCGTGTCGCTGTGAGTGTCGTGATTAGACAGTGCCGCATTATTGATTTCGATGATTTTTTGTAAAATCCGCAGTGGAGCATGGTTGCTCGCACTTGGCTTGATCTCAATGATCTCTTGGCCAGTATCAATCACCGCGCCAATTCGGTCTTTTTGAGCCACAGTGAGCCAGCACAGTTGGCTAGCAAAGTGAGCAAGTTGAACCGATTTCAGCAATAAGGTTGAGCCAAAAATCATACTGCTTGATAGATCCAAGAATAAAATGACAGGCTGCTCTCGTTCTTCAGAGAACAGCTTGGTATGTGCTTTGCCCGTTCTGGCCGTCACACGCCAATCTATGCTGCGGATATCGTCGCCCGCTTGATATTGACGAACTTCAGAGAAGTTCATCCCGCGACCTTTGTGGTTGCTCTCGTGTTGACCGTTAAGCTGCGACCAAAGACTTTTAGCGGGAGGTAACCAGCGAACAGACTGCGCTTTGTACTGCAGCAGCTCATCTAGATTCAACGTAACGCCGTCACTATGGTTGGGTAGTTGATTATTCATGCGCGTATCCCTATGCGCTGCCAACCAATGAAATAAGGTGTGCGATCACTTGGTTTGCGGTGACACCTTCAGCTTGTGCGTGGTAGCTGCGCAGTAAGCGGTGGCGTAACACAGGGAATGCCATCGCTTGAACGTCTTGTGGCGTAACATAATCTCGTCCTGCAAGCCAAGCATGAGCACGGGCACAACGGTCTAACGCAATAGTTGCACGCGGGCTGACACCCATGTCTAACCATTGATCAAGTTGGTCACTGTATTGCTTAGGTTGGCGAGTCGCCATAACCAGTCTGATGATGTACTGCTCAATGGTGTCTGCCATGTGAATTTTGAGCACTTCTTGTCGTGCTTCGAAGATCGTTTGTTGAGAAATAGGCTCGGGTTGAACAGGTTGGTTTCCTTGAGCCTCGCCTCGATTCAGGCGCAAGATCTCAAGTTCACTGTCTATATCGGGGTAAGCCACTTCTAAATGCAGCAGAAATCGGTCTAATTGAGCTTCTGGCAGCGGGTAGGTTCCCTCTTGTTCAATCGGGTTTTGCGTGGCCATCACCAAAAATAGATCTGGAAGAGCATACGTTTTTCGACCTGCAGTCACTTGCTTCTCAGCCATCGCTTCCAACATTGCCGCTTGAACTTTCGCCGGAGCACGGTTGATCTCATCCGCTAGAATGAGCGAATTGAAAATTGGCCCGGATTGAAAAGTGAATTCACCGGTTTCAGGGCGGAAGATGTCAGTACCGGTAAGGTCTGCTGGTAATAAGTCAGGGGTAAATTGAATACGGTTAAAGTCTCCTTCAACGCAGTCAGCCAAAGATTTAACGGCACGAGTTTTCGCTAATCCTGGAGGCCCTTCGACGAGGATATGACCATCTGCCAATAGGGCGATCATTAGCTGTTTAACGAGTTCTTGTTGGCCAATGATTTGAGATTCTAAATATTTTTGAAGGACTTCGAAGTTTGTTTTGTGCATTTTTGGACTCTCTGGGTATCCATTTAATTTCTATTTTGAGTATTGGTCACTGACTATGAGTAAAAAGTTCCAGTGTATCGGTGTAATTTATTTTTTCAAAAATGGAGTGATTTACAACTGGTTAGCTAAAAATACCACTGATTCATGTTGTTTCGCATCCCCATTGTATGGGCAAATTCTGACGAGAATATCCTCTAGTTTTATTGGTTGTGGCCGATACATCAATCAGGTTAGGCACCACATTTTGTCGGTGCATTAACAAAAGTCCTGTTTAAGGTCTACGAATCATGACTGATTTTTGGTAAAGGTCCACATATGCTTAAAAATAACTCTCTGAGTATTAAACAAAAAGTTGTACTCGGTATCACTTTCGCGGTACTTGCATCTACGATCGTTGTGGGTGCAATGGCTCAACAACAAGCAAGAGATGTATTGAGTCATCGATTGACCGATATTGAACTTCCAGGAATGCTGGAGCGAATTAATGGTGAAATTGATCGCGAAGTCTCTCAGTTATTGTTAGCCGCAGAGCAAATAGCTTCCAATGAGTTTATTTCTGACGCTATCGTGTCAACAGAACGTGATCCCGCCCAAGAGGCGAAGCTGATTAAACAATTGAACAACGTTGTCAATCAATACCAGTTGAATGATGCCTCGGTAGCGAATCGCCAAACGGCATACTACTGGAATCAAGATGGCTTTCTACGCCAGCTAAACCAACAACAAGATGGTTGGTTCTTTGGTTTTACACAATCGGGTCAGAAGACCATGGTCAGTATGTTTCAAGAGCCGGCTACGGGTGAAGTGAAAATGTTCGCTAACTACCAACAGCCTTCTGGCATAGCGATGTCTGGTTTATCTAAATCGATGGATGACATGGTTAAACTTCTGAACAGTTTCAAGATTGAGAAGACGGGTTTTGTCTTTTTGACGGATAGCCAAGGTGATGTACAAATTCACCGCGAACGTTCACACAGTGGCTCTTCACTTCAACAGCTGTACGGGCCTCAATCGAGTCAGTTATTGAACAAGTCTGGTTTCAATTTGATTACGAGTGAAAGCCAAGGGCAAGAGGTATTTGTCGCCAGCTTGTATGTATCATCAATGGACTGGTTTGTTATCGGCGTGGTACCCAAGGATGAGGTATTTGCTGAGCTCGACGCAACTGGGCAAAAGATGTTGATCATGACAGCAGTCGTGGCATTAGTCTTTATTCTAATGGGCATAGTGCTAGCAAACAGCATTACTCAACCAATCAAGCTCCTGGCTAAGCGGTTCCAAGCTCTTGGTGAAGGCGATGGCGATCTTGCACAGCGTATTGAAGTGAAAGGTAACGATGAAATTGCACAACTTTCTGCAGGCTTTAATGGCTTCATTGACAAAATTCATGAATCAATGAAAGAAGTGTTCTCGACCAGCCAAGCGCTTCAGGTCGCGGCAGAGAGCGTTTCGAATAAAGCGCATGTTACCCATAATAATAGTCAAGAACAACGTGATCAGACCCTTCAAGTTGTCGCAGCGATTAATGAAATGGGAATGACCATCAGCGAGATTGCATCAAATGCAGCAACAGCCGCAGAAACGGCCACTCAAGCTTCGGACAACACAGAAGTCGGGCGCACAGTGGTCAACAAAGCAAAGGATGCGATTAGTCGCTTGGCTCAAGATATTGAAAGTACGGGGCAAGTCGTAGAGCAGCTCGCATCAACCACACAAGACATCGGCTCCATTTTGGGTGTGATTCGTGATATTTCCGAGCAAACCAACTTGCTGGCATTGAACGCGGCAATTGAAGCTGCACGTGCTGGTGAGCAAGGGCGTGGCTTTGCCGTTGTAGCGGACGAAGTTCGTAACCTTGCTAGCCGCACAGCAGACTCAACAGAAGAAATTCAGAAGATGATTAACCAACTGCAAAGTGATGCAAAAGATGCTGTTGCGGCGATGAGTGCAGGACAAGTGATTACCCTTGAGGGGGTATCGGCATCGGATGAAGCCGTGGATGTGCTTGGTGGTATTTCCGGTCGTATTGTTGATATTTCTGACCGCAATACTCAAGTTGCCACCGCAACGGAAGAGCAATCAACGGTGGTTCACACCATCAATCAGAACATTGAAGAGATCAATGCAATCAACGAAGTGACCACTGGTACCGCTGAGCAACTTGCTGAAGCAAGTCAAGAGCTTAGAGAGCTGTCTTCACGTTTAGATAAGATGGTTGGTTCTTTTAAGCTTTAATTGCTTTAAGCCTTAATATGGCACGGGCTTGTGCGATAGACGAAGAGCTGGGTTCACTTAAACGTGAATCTGGCTCTTTTGCTTTCAAGCTTGTCGCATTTTAACTGACGTTCACTTGATCTGGTTTCAAGCTTTGTACTTAATCGTCCTAGCATCATAGGGCGTAAATGAGTAAAATCTCGTTAAGTTTAATATTTAGGTAAGTACCATGAGCGATTTTGAAAAAGAACTAGAGCAGATAACTCAAGAGATGGGGGATGAGCCAGAAGTCCAACTCCCATCAATTGAAGAGCAAAAAGCGATTGTTGCTGAATTAAAGCGACTAGAAGCCGAAGGAAAACTGACGCCGGACGTGTTAGAAAAGCATTTTGGCCAGTTCAACAAAACAAGTGATACGCCGCCAATCCACTAAGTTGGTTTAGACGGGTCTTTTGCCTGAAAAGAATGCGATTAGCGGTTGGGTTGATAGCCTGACTCATCGATAAAGGTCTAGCGGTTGTTAGGCCTTTTTTATTGCCGCTAGCATAATGATAACAATGGGTAGGAGGCGCCACTGTCGGTAGCCGTTACTGTCCGGACCTGCGGGTGAAGCTTTTCAATGACATCTGAAATTTAGTCTCGGAAGATGAAAAATCCCCCGTACTCAGTAAGAGGGATTCGATATGGACAAGTTATCTTAAAAAGGCTAAACGATTAGTCTGTGCCGTACTCTTTGTATAGGCGACGACATGCGCGACCATCACTGTGGAATAAGTGACAACGGTTCGCTGGAATACCAATCGCCAGTTTATCGCCGGGTTCAACCGTTAATGTGTCTGGTTGACGGTAGATAACGTCAGCATCGGCACTGTCAAGATTTAGATAAACCTGAGTTTCGTTACCGAGTTTTTCGACGATCATGACTTCCCCTTCAATCGTCGCATCACCGACTTCAGCAGGCATCAAGTGTTCAGGGCGCACTCCCATCGACATACGGTCACCCTCATTCACCGTAGTACCGTCAACAGGGATCCAGAAAGTCATGCCGTTTGAAAGTTGTACTAATACGCGTTCTGCTTCAGCCTTTTCAATGTGTACTGACATAAAGTTCATTTTCGGTGAGCCAATAAAACCCGCCACAAAACGGTTTTTCGGATAGTGGTATAGGTCAAGTGGCTTACCGACTTGAGATACGTACCCACCATCAAGAACAACGATTTTATCAGCCATTGTCATGGCTTCCACTTGGTCGTGAGTCACGTAAATCATGGTGCAACCAAGTTGACGCTGCAACTTAGTGATTTGCGAACGCATTTGAACACGCAGTGCCGCATCTAAGTTTGATAGTGGCTCATCAAGTAGGAATACGTTGGGTTGAGAAACCAGAGTACGACCAATCGCAACACGTTGACGTTGGCCACCAGATAACGCTTTAGGTTGACGTTCAAGAAGGTGTCCTAACTGAAGAATTTCAGCGGCATGTTCAACTCGTTTATCGATTTCCGCTTTATTTGCGTTTGCCAGCTTAAGACCAAAAGACATGTTGTCGTAAAGGTTAAGGTGAGGGTAAAGCGCATAAGACTGGAATACCATACCCACACCACGCTTGGATGGCTCAACATCATTCATGCGTTGGTCGCCAATGTACAAATCACCAGACGTAATGTCTTCTAGACCTGCGATACAGCGTAATAGCGTCGATTTACCACAACCTGATGGTCCAACGAATACTACGAATTCACCTTCGTCGATGTCTAAGGTTACGTCCTTAGAAATCTGTACATCACCATATGATTTATAAACGTTTTTTAACGTGACACTCGCCATCTAGCTTGTCCTCGATCGATCAAATTTTAAGTTTTACTGCTTATCATTATAAGGAGTTTTTTGGTCTAAGCAGTAACTGTAGGAATTAGTTATTATTGAGTGAGAAAGAAAAAGTGGGTGAGACTTAGATTCGATAACCAAGCCCACCCGTCATAGCCAAACTGGCGTCTATTGCCCCCACATCGAACGAAATCTCCCCCGTGACTCAATCACAGATTTCGCACGATGCGAATAGAACGACAGCGGGCAGTCAAGCCAACTTAATGAACAATGTGGTGACACATGACACTGGCTGGTAAAGGGTTCTTACTATCCACTCTTGGATGAATGCAGTTTCGGTGAAATCGCATGAGGGTACATCCTCCCAACGCAAAATTAACGAGGGGGAGTAGCAGGGGAGGAGTTGATAAACCGGGTTCTTGATTATCAGCGATCCAGTTCAAATAAATACACCCCATAACGGTGATATTGATCACGATGAGTATGTTTTTTGTGATTTCAGTCTCTAATCTGACGCGATGGCGATCACGATTTTAAGCCATAATAGCTAGGGCGTAGTGACTAGGATGATGAGTTAGGGGGGGTTTTCTCCGATCATACCCCTGAAAACTGGCTCGTCTTGGTTGATGTGCTCTACGTATAAATATAAAAAGGATATTGACATGAAAAATGCTCTAAGCGCTGTAGCTCTAGGTACATTAGTTGCTCTGGGTTCTTTTGCTGCAAATGCTGCTATCGAAGAAGGACAACTAACAATCTGGGTAGGTGGTGACAAAGCTTATGAAGGCATGGCAGAGGTAGGTAAACGTTTCGAAGAAGATACGGGTGTTAAAGTAACCGTTGCTTTCCCTGATAAACTAGAAGAGAAATTCTCTCAAGTTGCCGCAGCGGGCGATGGCCCTGACATGATTTTTTACGCGCACGACCGTTTTGGTGGCTTTGCAGAAGCGGGTCTTCTTGCAGAGATTAAACCTTCTAAAGAGACGAAAGAAGGTATCGTAGACTTTGCATGGGATGCTGTGTCTTACAAAGGTAAAATCATTGCTTACCCAGTAGCGGTTGAGTCAGTTTCTCTTATCTACAACAAAGCATTGGTTCCTAACCCTCCTAAATCTTGGGAAGAGATACCTGCGCTAAACGCGAAGCTTCAAAAAGACGGCAAAAAAGCGATCATGTGGCCTCTACGTGGCGGCGCTTACTTTACATGGCCTCTACTTGCAGCTGACGGCGGTTACGCATTCAAACAAACGGCTGAAGGTTACGATGTTAAAGATGCCGGTGTAGCGACAGATGGTGTTGAAAAGTCTCTAAGTTTCATCGAGAAAATGGTTCAAGATAAAGTTATTTCTGCTGACATGGATTACTCAGTTGCTGAGTCTGAATTCGTTGCGGGTAACGTAGCGATGACAATCAATGGCCCTTGGGGCTGGGCAAACATTGATAAATCGGGCATAGATTATGGTGTAACGACACTGCCTAAATTTAACGGCAAAGCATCTAAGCCTTTCGTTGGTGTCTGGGCTGGTGGTATCAGCACGGCTTCTCCAAACCGCGATCTAGCTGTTGAGTTCATGGAAAATTACCTACTCACCGACGAAGGTTTGAAAAGCCTGAACGACGATAAACCGCTAGGCGCTGTGGCACTCAACTCTTTCCAACATCAATTAGACAGCGATACTCGCATTGCCGCCACAATGGACAATGCGATGAATGGCGAAATCATGCCTAACATTCCTCAGTTCACCACATTTTGGTACAGCATGGAAGAAGCGATCGGTAACGTAGTTGACGGTCGCCAAACCGTTGATCAAGCGCTGAAAGGTGCTGAAGCTCGAATGACTAAGTAATAAGTAAGCTCAACCTTTAAGGAGGGGGCAACCTCTCCTTACTTTTCTATTTTTATCTATATCGTTAGCAGGTTCCTCTATGCAGTCAATTCAAGGTTCAGATGCGATTCCAGCACCTTCAAGCCTCCCAGGCAATAAAAGCGTCTTCATCAAATGGGGGGTGCTTGGTAGCGTTGGCTTGATTAATGGCTACGCTACAATCTTAATGTATTCTCGCGGTGAGCTCGCATTCGCGCTGCTTACTGTAATCTTAACGGCTCTGGCTCTTTATGTTTTTGGAAGTAAAAAAACTTACGCCCACCGTTATATATACCCAGGTATTGCCGGAATGATCTTGTTCATTCTTTTTCCTTTGGCATACACCGTAGGGCTTGCATTTACTAACTACAGTGCGAAAAACCAGTTGTCTTTAGAGCGTACTCAAACCGTTCTGTTAGATCGCACTTTCCAAAGTGGCGATAGTTACCCATTTACTCTGTACAAGACCGATAACGGTCATCAGATCGTCGTTAAAGATGGCGACCAACTATTAGCGACGGATGTATTTTCTCTTGAAGACATGACCGAGAAAGATATGTATCTATCGGTGATTGCGTCTACACAAGGCAAAAAAGAGCAGATCAAAACGATCATTCAAAATAGAGCGGCGATCAGCGGTGTCGATTTCCATCTGCCAAACGGCGATGACATCCGCATGAGTGGCTTGCGTAAATTTGCTGCCGTGACACCGCTTTATACCCTTCAGAACGATGGTGAAACGCTATACAACAATGAATCTGGCGAAACCTTGAAGCCCAACATGGAAGTGGGTTTCTATCAACCCGTTGATGATAATGGCGAGTTTACGGGTAACACTATCTCTCCAGGTTTTGTTGTAGGAATCGGAACGGCTAACTTTGAACGTGTTTGGAAAGATGACGGCATTAAAGAACCGTTTATCAGTATCTTTATATGGACGGTTGTATTCTCGATTTGTACGGTAGCGTTCACACTGGCGATCGGCTTGATTCTGGCGAACATTGTACAGTGGGAAGAGCTGAAAGGGCGCGCAGTGTACCGTGTTCTGCTGATTCTGCCTTACGCCGTACCAGCGTTTATTTCGATTCTGATCTTTAAAGGCCTATTTAACCAGAGCTTTGGTGAGATCAACATGGTACTTGAGAGTATCTTTGGTTTAAGCCCTAACTGGTTCTCAGACCCTATCTTGGCGAAAACCATGGTGTTGATTGTTAACACATGGCTAGGTTTTCCTTACATGATGATTCTGTGTATGGGTCTACTCAAAGCGATACCTGAAGATTTGTATGAAGCATCAGCGATTGATGGTGCAAACTTCATTGATAACTTCAAGCGCATTACGTTCCCATTGATGATTAAACCGCTCACTCCGTTATTGATTGCTGCGTTTGCTTTTAACTTTAACAACTTTGTCATGATTCAACTATTGACCAACGGCGGCCCGAACATGATTGGTACTTCTGAGCCAGCGGGTTACACAGACTTGCTTGTTAGCTACACGTACCGAATCGCCTTTGAAGGCGGCGGCGGTCAAGACTTCGGTCTAGCAAGTGCTATCGCAACGCTTATCTTCCTATTAGTGGGTGCACTAGCGTTACTCAACCTTCGTTTCACTAAACTGTCTCAAGATTAAGGAGCACGACAATGGCTATGGTACAAGGTAAAGGCCTAAAATACCGAGTGTGGGCAACGCATGCAGTGTTGTGGTGCTTCTTGGCAATGATTATCTTCCCACTACTGATGATCATCGCGATCTCGTTCCGTGAAGGTAACTTCGCAACGGGTAGCTTGATTCCGGATAATCCATCTTTGGAACACTGGAAATTAGCTCTGGGCATGTCAGTGACGAACGCAGATGGCTCAGTTACTCCGCCTCCATTCCCAGTGCTGACTTGGTTGTGGAACTCCATTAAAGTCGCGGGTATTACCTCTATTTTGATTGTGGCACTGTCTACAACATCGGCTTACGCATTTGCTCGTATGCGTTTCAAAGGGAAAGAAACGATTCTGAAAGCGATGATGATTTTCCAAATGTTCCCAGCAGTACTGGCTTTAGTTGCTATTTACGCGCTGTTTGACAAACTTGGCCAATACATTCCGTTCTTAGGCTTGAACACCCACGGTGGTTTGATTTTCTCTTACCTAGGTGGTATCGCACTGCATGTATGGACGATTAAGGGTTACTTTGAAACGATTGATAATTCTCTGGAAGAAGCCGCGGCACTGGATGGTGCAACGCCTTGGCAAGCATTCAGACTGGTTCTACTGCCGCTGTCTGTGCCAATCCTAGCGGTTGTATTTATTCTCTCTTTCATTGGTGTTGTTGGTGAGGTGCCAGTTGCTTCAATCCTATTATCGGATGTGAATTCATACACGCTTGCAGTAGGGATGCAGCAGTACCTATACCCTCAGAACTACTTATGGGGTGACTTTGCGGCAGCGGCTGTACTTTCCGCTCTTCCAATCACTATCGTGTTCTTACTTGCTCAACGTTGGTTAGTTGGTGGATTGACGGCAGGTGGTGTAAAAGGATAAGCTGTACTTTATAAGAAAGAAAAAGAGCGACCTTTAGGTCGCTCTATATTGGCATTTTTATTACATCATTTGGTTTGGCCGCCGATCAGTAATAAAAATAACCCTCAGGTTACGCATAGCTGGCTACTAATCAGGTTCCTTACGCTATTAATGATTAGTGGTTTTTGTAACTCTAACCCAAGTATTTACTTGGGTTTTTTTATGCCTGCTACTTTTTTTGGTCTCCACTCAAACGGTCAGAGGCCGTTCTAAAGCTTCGAGTCATCTCTCTCTTGAATCTCTTGCGTCTCGTTTCTTCTACTTGAAGTTATGAACGAGTCTCACAAATCAGACCCTAGTATAAGAATCTATTGCTCTATTGATATGTTGCGAATAATCCAATGCGTGATACTTCAATGATTTACATGCAACAAATGCAGAAGTTACAGAGAAAATGTAGATAGAAACGTGAGGGTGCTGTGAATCTTAAAGTGTTATAACTCAGGCTTATTGAATAAAGTTAAGGCAATCGCGATAGCAAATGGTCAACACTCAACGCCGAGGTCTATTCGGGTCGATAGCTAAGGACTGTGAATGGCAAGTGGGGACATTAAAACTCTTTGTTAGAGGGGGCACAACCCAAGTGTTGTAACAACACATAGATGCTTTCTTGATCGAGCGCGACACGGCGAAAGAGATCCGCAAACATCGGGTCACCGCCAAAACACGTTTGAATATAGTGGTTGATTTCATTGCTGTCGTAACCTTCGACGTACAAAGTTCTAACCCATTGGTACTCAACAGCCTTTAAATTGTTCAGTGTAGATTCGCTAAGAGTGGGGCGTGTGACGCTCAAGAGTAGCTCCAGAAAATTGAATACATCCATTATGATTGGCGGTATTTAACCAGAGCAAAATGACGACTGTATGACAGTCAATTGAAACAGGTGAATAAGCCCTGATTCATTTCAATCTTGAGTTAAGTATTAAGAGCAGTACACGACATTGAGTGTGTCGTGGTTCTGTTTATGCGAATCAATATCAGATAAACCAATGCCAAGCACGGGCTTGGCATTGTCATCAGGTTTTATCGGGTAGAGTTGCTGGTGGCCCTTACTTAAGGTACTTCACATGAGCTTCCATCTCTTCACCGATCTGTTTTCGCATGTTCATTAGACGAATAGCCGAATCTCTTAATTCGATGTCTTCTGGTGTGTTTGGCTTCCATTCTGGCACTTTAGTCGGGTTACCGTTCTCATCGACTGCGACCATAATAACGATACAGTGAGTCGTTAAGCGGTTGTTGAGCTCTTTAGGATCGCTCGCTTGCACATCAATCGCGATATGCATGGAAGATGACCCGGTATAGATGACCTTGGCACTGACCTCAACAAGGTTGCCAACATGGATCGGTGCAACGAATCGAATACCGCCAGCGTAAGCCGTAATACAATATTTGCCACTCCACCCAGCAGAACAAGCATAAGCCGCTAAATCGATCCATTTCATCACCGCACCACCATGAACTTTACCACCGAAGTTCACATCTCCAGGTTCAGCGAGAAAACGCAGAGTCACGTCTCGTTTGCCTTTTCGTGGGTTATCGTTACTGCTCATCTATCTTCCTTTATTATCGTGCTAAATAACATACCGGTTACTTGCTAGTAACAATATACATGAGATGAGAGAATTTAAAGTGGGTAATCTCACGCTTGAGACTAATTTTTCAAACGGGGTGACCCACCCATGAGTATTGATGGCTGCAGGTACCGGAGGTGATAGATAAACGCAAGTCGGCTATTTTAAGAGTAAGTGGAGAAGGGCAATAATAAAAAAACACCTAGCGTGATGCTAGGTGTTCCTGTGCAGGTAGATACCTCATACTGCGGCTTTTCTCATATGAGTACTTTTATGTACGCTAACCAACCGTTGCCCGTTTGATCTAGCTTTGCTGAGGCAAAGGTAATTTAAGCCTTGGTTTTCTTTTTATTTGCGCAAGAATGACCCCTGAAATTACCATCACACCGCCAATAATATGGAATTGGTTAACGGTTTCACCGAGCCAAGTCGCTGCCAGTACAATCGCAATAACAGGCATCAAGTTCATGAACATGGCACTTGAATCAGCCCCGATAGTATCGATGGCTTTCACCCACATCCAAGGTGCTAATATTGAGGCGGCAACTGCTGCGTAAGCGATCAAAGGAATCGCTTGTTGTGAAGGCATGAGTTGATCGCTGGTTAGCCAAAGTGGCGTCAGCATTGCAACCGCAAATATTCCTTGCATGTAAATCACCACCCAGTTACTGATGGGCATTTTCCAGCGTTTCAACAATACACAGTATGAAGCGTAAACCAAGGCCGCTATTAACATATAGCCGTCACCCTGTGTGAGCTGTTGGTGGAGGAAGAATAAAGGGTCGCCTTTGCCTAGCATTAGCGCTAATCCTGATAGAGACAAAATACCCCCCACAATGCTCAAACTCGAAATGGATTTGTGTAATAAAGGAACGCTGAGAAAAACACTGATTAATGGCACCAATGAAGTGATCAGCGCCATGTTAGAAGCCGTCGTGGTCAAGCCTGCGTAATAGCCTAAAGATTGATTTAAGACCATACCTAGAAAGGCAAGGAAAGCCAATTTAGATAAGTTAGGTTTAATCACTGACCATTGCTTGATAACCGATTTAATACAGAACGGCGTGAGAATTAACATCGCAATGAACCAGCGATAAAAACTCATCGCGCTTGGTTCAATAGTGCTCGCGGCCAGTTTATTGACGATAGCATTTGCACCCCAAATACAGACAGTAAAAAATGGTAAAAGATAGTGCATGTGAATTCCGTCGAAAATAAGTTGATGCAGCTAGTTTGACAGGTCGTTATACTTACAGATATCTTTAAAAAGACATCAGACGCGACAGGAAGACAAGTTTGAAAAAACATTCAAGAAACCTTCATCCATCCTTATCAATCGAAAAAGCACCATCGAATGTATTTATGAATTTCGAAGCTTTCTTATCGAACACGGAAACTCGGGTGCATAGCCACCCTTGGGGACAAGTACAGTTGATCAGTGGTGGGATCCTTGAAATGGAAGCAGAAGGCACACGTTTTTTAGCGCCTCCGCATTTAGCGATTTGGGTACCTGCGGGGGTCATGCACTGCAGCTACAACCGTAAACCTTTAGAGTACTGCTCCCTGAACATTGCTCATGAGTTGACTCACCATCTGCCTGAAAAAACCAGCTTAATAAAGATCACACCTATTGTCTCTTCGATTATTGATGACTGTCGCCAACGTGGTATTAGTGTTGCTCAAAGTGAAAAAGATCAGAGGCTCGTTCAGGTCTTACTCGATCAATTAGCTGAGCGACAAGTCGAGCACCATTTTTTACCTTCCACTGATAATAAGTACCTTGCTCCGATTCTGGCGGCTATAGAAGAAAATCCGACCGAAGAGATTTCACTCAAAGACTGGGCTGATAAGGTGCATGCGACCGAACGCACTTTATCGCGTCATTGCCAAAGTGAGTTGGGGATGAGTTTTACTGAATGGCGATTGCGAGTACGATATTTATATTCAATGGATCTTTTAAGAAACGGGCAGTCCGTTAAAGAAGTGGCACTTACATTAGGGTATAACCAAGCAAGCCCCTTTATTAGCATGTTCAAAAAATACGCAGGTTTGACACCAGAACAATATAAAAATCGTTTATTGTAAGGAGGTTGGGGTAGAAGCTTATTCGAGGTCGAAACAAAGTCATATATGCGCTTTTAAATACTGCGAGACACCTTTAAAACGACACCATGTTCCAGTGTTAACTTGCTTGCTTGGTTGCGATATTTAAGGGCATGAATGTATATTGACATATTTCGTTAGTCAGCGTCGGCTTAATATACTGAGGCGTTTGCGAGTCGCTCAAAACAATCAGATCGCGCTTTTATCTGGGAGGAGTGATATTAGCCATTAAGGCTGAGGTTCAATGATGCTCGAATGACGTCGGTAAAATCAGTATTAAGAACAAAAGAACAAGATGCTCATACATGAAGCCTCTTGTTCTTATGCGCTTAAGAACGGATTTCGGGGCGATAAAGCGGCCATATCCTAAAATCAAAAATTATAGCGCACTCCCAACGTGACGCCTTTAATTACCACATCTGCAATATCAAATTCAGCTGTTCGATATCTATAACCCACTGAAAAGTCGAAATTATCAAACATGTAGCCCACTTCTAAACCGGCTTGATATGAAAACGTCGAATCTGAAGCTGATTGGCCAGAAACCGTTGTTTCACCATTCATAGAACCCACGCCGAGGATAAGCGCACTGTATAAATTGTTACCTTCATCAATAAATTTGGGACGAGCATTAATGTAAAAGGCATCCCCTTGAACTCTTGCATTGTTATTAGTAAATTCAGCGTTACCAAAACGTTGGTATTCGAGCTCTAAACCAAAATCGACACTAGGGTGTATCGGTAAGTTATATCCAATAAATACGCCTCCACCTAAGTCATTGTTTTCATCAATCGAAGCTGAACCTGAACCTAATTTTGTATTGTTAACTAGAAAAACATTACCACCGGCGTAAAATTGATCTCGATCTGCAGCGGAAACACTTGCACTTAAGAGTGCTAATACAACAAGCTTTTTCACGTTAAAATCTCTTCTGTAGGAATAAATGAAGTATTCTGTGCTTAGTTGGCACTAATTTCAATTCGCTAGAACAAATTAGGGATTATTATTTTTATTTCAGCCTATTACTGAGTTTTTTGTCAAAAATATACTGGCTTCACTGGAGCATTTAATTGATCTTTTAACGACGATGACTGTTTCAGTCTCTGACCAAACTTATGAATCCGATTTTGCAGCAGAAAATAGCTTGTAATAGTGAGTCTGGCAACGTATTCGCTGTTTAAAAGGGCTAACTTTAGAATGAAATCATAGTAGGAATGGTGAAAACTAATCTTGTGTCGAATGAATACGCTCCCAAGAGGCGTAAGATCTGGCAAAACAAACGTTTAAGCGTCCCCACTCTCACTAGGATTAAAAATGAAAATGAAAACGACTATCACAATAGCACTTACTGCCCTTTTTTCGGTATCAGCATTCGCATCGACTCATGCTACGATGGACATGCACAGCCTTTCGAATCAGGTATCAACGCAGTACCCTGATATAGCTTGGACGACGGTTGATAAAATTGCATCAGAGCTTCCTGAACAGCCGATTGTTGTTGGCTTAGATATTGATGACACTATGTTATTCTCAAGCCCGGTTTTCTATTACGGTAAACAAAAATACTCTCCAGACTCGTTTGATTACTTAAAAAACCAAGATTTTTGGAATGAAGCTTCTACTGGCCTTGATCGTTTTTCTATTCCCAAAAAGTCGGCGGTTGAATTGGTCACAATGCACTTAAAACATGGTGATACCGTTTACTTCATTACTGGTCGAACGGCTCCTCAGGGTCAAGAGACTTTAACCACCACTCTGCGAAACATTTTTCCTAAACAATACAAAGAGCAAATTAAGCCTGTCGTTTTTGCCGGTTCTTTAGACAAAGTTCAACAACTCAAAATGGCTAAAATTTCTCAATACTATGGTGATTCAGATAAAGACATCACCAGTTCTCGTGAGGCGGGTGTAAAAGCTATTCGCTTCCTACGAGGCGCACAGACAACGTATACACCGTTGCCTCATGCTGGTAAGTATGGTGAAGAAGTTCTTATTAACTCAAATTACTAAAATTACCGTTACTCGATCTGAACAATAACGTTATGTTTTAGCTGGCGCAGTGTGACTCATTGCGCTCGCTATCGATAACTCTTGTTGCCATCGTCTGAATAATTGGTGCAAATACGACGAACCTGTTCAATCTATAGATGATCTTGAACAGGTTTGTATATACAGGCGTAACTTAAACGTTGGAATGTGCTTTTTTCTTCTTTGATTTGAAGGCTTTCATTGAGATTTTTAAAACGAGTTGTTCTTGTTTCGCTGAAATAAGCTGCTTGGTTAAAGCTTTGTGGTGTAGGTCCGTGATAAAGCTCTTTTCCCAAGGGGTAAGGCGGTCATACTTAAATAAAATAATGTCATTAAGTACATTGAATAACTCGTATTGGTTTTTATCCATGCGATTGTTTAGCATTCAGTTTGAGCATCTATGATCGGCAAGCCCATTGGATTTTATCGGGTTTATCTGACAATCATTAAGCATGACACTGACGAAGATGATGACTGCTGTTCGTAGCGCTATGCCTCCCTTCTTCCTCTCTTTTTCACCAAAAGCATTTAACCCACGATTCCCCAAGGCAATGTTGGCTTAATATTGGATTCAATCACTTCAGCGGTCAAAGAAACGGCGTCCGTATACAGCCCTTCAATCTGGTCGTGTTCTAAGGGTTCACAGCCTAAAAAAATGGCTTCTCCTAGACGAAGGTTATTGACTCGAGTTTGGCCGGTTCTCTGAAGAGCCCAGTTAACTGAAGCAGAGTTTCCTCCGGAGATAATCTCAAGGTTAATCCCAAATGTTGCTTCAATTCCATCGGCAAGATCAGAAAGAATTGTCATATTTTGTTCATCCGGAGCGACACCATACCGACAGGCTAAATTCGTACCAATGCCTTTTATCGCGATATTAGGTAAACAAATGATCGCCCGAATAAAATCAATCACGTTATTCGGCATCACGCCTTCTCTGAGATCGCCAAGCTCAACCATAATAATAATATCGTGACAACAATTCTGTTGTTGGGCGACATGTGAAAGTCTTTGAATCACTTCAATTTCCGAATTTACACTCATATCACTGTATTTTATTACATTCTCCACTTGGCTTAGCATGGGGGTACGTATCAGCATTTTTGGGATAGAAAGACCAGATTCAGTCATATTTTGAAGATTTTCGATTCTTGAATCGGCTAACATAATGGCGCTAGCATCAATGAGAACTTGTGCGATAATCGGGTGAGAGAGAAAGACTTTTGTTACAGGCGTAACAGAGATATTTTTCCGTGATAGCTGAGTCATTAAAAACTGAGCGTTATGATGAATTTTTCCACAGTCGATGTCTAACCTAGGGTAGTTCACCTTTTTTCGGCCAGTTTGCTTGCTATCGTAGGGAAGGCTGATGTTACGATGTTCAGTAGATGTTCGACAGGCTGAGATAATGCATCAGTAACAGGTAGGCCAAACTTGGTCGTGTAATGGTCTATCTCACAGCGTGTTTCATCCAAAGACATCCCTTCATGATTCAGTGTAAGTCCAATAACATCGGTATTAGAAAACATTTCGATAAGATTGATTTCTGAGGCAATCGAAGGCATTGGGCAATCAGGAAAATCAGTACGGTATAAACGTTTAGGGGCATGTTGCAAAATCACACCCGTTGGACAGCTGCCACGTAAGATAAAAGCGCTGGTTGAAAACGCAGGGTGACTCAAGGCTCCTTGCCCTTCAATAATGATCAGGTCCGGATCTTCTTTTTCATAGGCTTGTACAATGACAGATTCCAACTCGCCAGCGCAAAACTGTGAAGGGACAGCATCGAGTGCAACGCAGTATTGTGCGCCTTGTATAATCCCCGTTTGACCGGTGGCAATCAGAACAACGTTAAGGCCTTTTTTAGTCAGTTCATTCACTAAAATGGTCGCGGTTGTTCGTTTTCCTAGCGCACAATCCGTTCCCATTACCGCAATTCTTGGACATTGTACGCTGTGTATTTTCCCGCTAAATGTTTTCAGATCGGCTTTATTTTTAGGTTTGCGAGTATCGAATATTCGAACATTATTTTTTAAGCTCGCTTCTAAAAATAGAGGGTCATCAGTGAGAAATTCATGCAAGCCATATACAATGTTCATCCCTAGAGACATGGCATTGAGAATGATGTTTTTATCTAAGTCTGATAACAAACCACTTGATGGTGCCATACCAAAAATGAAGTAATCGGGAATGCTTTCTGCGTGAATGATGGCTTCTTCAGCATTGGCCAGGATAGGAATTCCATTGGCTTCATTATCCAGTAGTTCTCCAGCATCTAAGCCGGCAGATTCACTATCAATAACCGATAGAATACGATAGCGTAACGAGTGTCTTACTAGGCCATTAGCGGTTTTACCATCGATTTTACCGAAATTGCCTTCGCAATAGATAATCGCTGAAGGGGTAACGGGTTTTACTTTTCTGAGCCAGTGGTAACCAAGGTGCGAAATGGGGGACGTTGTTGTTGCTTTCTAGCTGTTCAATTTTAGTGAGTTTGAATATGTTTCTTAATTTTTCGCTTGAAATGGACATAATTAAAGCCTGCAGTAAGGCTTAGGAGGGCGACTAAGGAGTGCCGAGGTGATAGTACGGAAAAGAAAAGAAGTCCCTACTAAGCGGTAGGGATAAAAACCAAGGTAACACACTTACCAGACTTTTGTTGGTTATTATTAATACGTTTTCTGAGTCCATCACTTTCAGGTTTACCTAAACCTTAATTGCCTGACTCCGACCATTTTCGAAGTCAGGCATGATGAAAAGTTCAGTGTAAAAATGCCCCGATTTATGAGGTCACTTCATTCTTCCACAGCCTTACCGCGAGTGACTGGTTTGGTTTTTTGATAATTAACGAAAGTGCAATGGACACTAAAATCAACGTTAGCATAACGTGAAAGGTTGCTAAAAAACCGCCAAAGAGAGACGCAATGACAGAACCTGCAAAGCTGCCAATACCAAACCCTAAATAGATGATACCGTAATTCTTCGCTACATTTTCTAGGCCAAAGAAATCACTAATGAGAGAAGGGTAGACCGTTATAGTCCCGCCAAAGCTAAATGCGATACAAGCTAATGATAGATAGAAGGTATGCAGTGTGGGAGTGATAAAGATCAAGGTGCTAACACCAGCAAGACAGATAACTAATGCGATGGTGATGACGTACATTCGTGTGATTTTGTCGGACAGTACACCTAGCACGATACGTCCTCCTAGATTTGCAACCGCAATGACAGAAACGGCGGTGGCAGCAATCCCAGCCGACAGATGAACGTAATTTTCACCGATATCCTTCGCAATACCAATCGCGTATAACCCAGACATACATACGGTGGTGAATATTAGAGCCAGCATGTAGAACTGAGGTTTGCTCATTGCTTGTTTTAGAGTAAAACTATCGCTCGTTTCCGTGAGTTTATGAACCGAGGTAGATCGGTCTTGTTTGGGTGCTTCAACGACCAGTAAGCCTCCAATCAAAACCAATGCCATGGCAATCACACCCCAAACATCAAACGCATTCTCAAGCCCAAAGTGCGTTAATGAATACATATTGATGTATTTGAACCCTAAGCTGCCAAGGCCATAAGCACCAATGGCACAAGCGGAAGCGATCCCTTTGTTATTAGGAAAGAACTTGATGCAGTTAGTGAGTGCAAGTAGGTAGCCAGTACCGTCGGCAAACCCGACCAAGAAACCAGCGCATAAATACAATGCGGTTAGACTTGATGCTACTGACGTGAGATAGAGGCTTGAGCCGAGTAATAGTCCGGAGAATATAAGCACTTTTTTGATACCAAACCGTTCTTGAAGCTTACCTGAAATGGAAGACGCTACCGCCAACGCAAGACTCAATAGGCCAAATGCAAAGGCAACTTGTTTGACGGGTTGGTCGAGTTTATCTGCTAGATGAGCGTTGAATAAGCTCCAGGTATAAACGGATCCAAGTGCAAATTCAATGAGTACGGTGCCAATTAGGGTGAACCATTTGTCACGTGGTCGAATAGGGTTGCTCATAGTGGAACGCCTTTAAATGAATACTAAATAAGTTAAGTTGGCTCTAACTTATTCAACTATCATTTAGGCTTCAAGCGGCAGAAAAGGAAAAAAAATCAACGGTAGTGACAGTGGAATGAACGGCAAAAATAGGGAATGAATTACAAACCCATTAAGTCTCTAAAGGGCTTGATGTTGGAGCGGCTTACCGGAATCAGGGTGTCTGTACCATTTAATTTGATACGATAGGTACTGCTTGCCCAAGGGATGATCTCTTCTATCTGGTTTAAATTTATCCAGTATGACCGGTGAACTCGAAAAAAGTGCACATTATCCACTTGGTTAACAAAGTCACTTAGCATCATTGGCGATGTAAACAAACCGCGCTGCGTGACAACTTCGGTTATTTTCCCATTTGCACTGGCGACGATAATTTCTGCGACAGGCGTAATTCGAATGCGGTTGTTTTGATACAAATTAACGCTGGCTTTTGGATCACGATGAGCATGGTATGAGTCTTGTTTGGTGGACGACAAAGCTCTTTGGTATTCGATTTTTTCGAGCGTTTTTTGCACTCGAAGCTCACTAAATGGTTTGAGAATATAATCAAAGGCTTCAATGTCGAAGGCTTCAGCTGCGTGCTCTCTGTAAGCGGTTGTGAAGATGATTTTCGGTGGGCACTTTGAGTTATAGAGGCTTTTAGCCAGTAACATCCCGTTGACCGATGGGATGTTGATATCTAAAAATGCGATGTCGATTTCTGTACCTTGGATATACTCCAATGCCTTCAACCCATCATCAAACTCAGCCACTATTTCAATCGTGCTGTATTTATGGATCAGATATTTGAGTTCTTCACGAGCCAGATATTCGTCTTCAACTAAGATTGCTGTTGTCATTATATTTGCCTTTAGGAATCACAAAAGAGATACGAGTGCCCGGGGTAAGACGTTCTATCTCAAGTCCTTTCCCGTACAATAATTGAATTCGTTGATGGACATTATTGAGCCCGATCCTTTTCGATTCGATCGTACCAGAATAAATTTGTTCAATAACCGTATTTGGGATGCCAACGCCATCATCACAAATCGTGATTTCAATACCATTGAGTTGCTGTCTAACGCGAATGCAAACCGTACCACTGCGACCATTCGGTATGATGCCGTGACCGATAGCATTTTCGACTAAAGGTTGTATCAGTAATGGTGGTATTGAGGTGTCGACAGTGTCCACATCAAATTGTACAGATAACTTATCTCCAAAACGGGCTTTTTCGATAGCTACGTAGTCTTTAACCTGCTGCAGTGCCTTTTCTAGAGGAATCATCTCATCGACATTTTCTAGGTTAAATCGCATGAATCCCGCCAGTTTGCCGATGAGATCTCTGGCTTTATCGGGTTCGATTCGTATCAGAGTGGAGATAGCATTGAGGGTATTGAACAGAAAATGAGGGTTGATCTTGTTTTGTAATGCCCCAAATTCTGCCTCGTTAGCCATGATTTTTAATTTTTCGACCTTGGCAACCTCTAATTGAGTTGAAATGAGCTGAGACAAACCGATCGCCATTTCGTGTAAGGCTAGCGTGATTTGATGGGGTTTATTAAAAAAGATTTTTAAGGTTCCCGTGACGTTACTGTTTTCAAATAACGGGATTATCATTAATGACCGAAAAGTGTGCTCTTGAATATTATTGCTCTTAATAATCGTACCATTTTCAATCGCCGTTTTTGTCATCAGGCTGACCTGGTTGTGATGGCTAGAGTATTGCTGCTCTCCATAACCCACATACACTTGCACATCGCGAGTATCTGTAATCGCGACAGCATCGGCATTGCACTCCCTTTTTATGATGGTACAAACCTGTTTTAGTGCATCATTTGAGCTTTTTCGTATATAGGGTAGAGTTTGGTTAGCGACTTTTAGGGCTTGTTTGGCTTGATATGCCGCGACTTTATCTTTTTCGCTTTCCATATCTTGTAGCCATTTAATGATCAGAATCACGCACACTGAGCCTAAAATCATGGGCAACCCAATAGCATCGACTATCGAATAGGAGAGGGCTTTGTCCTGAGATAAACCAATGATGAGTATCATGGTCAACACTTCGCAACCAGCAGCGACGAGAAAACCGTACTTAGCATAGTTAGCGTAGTTAGCACGTAGGTAGACCCAAGAGGCTAAGATCCCAGCTAAAACACTACTGATTAAACATGGAATCGATGATGGGCCATTGAGATCAATAAGATACCGGTGAATACCAGAGATGAGTCCTACGGGGATGCCAACCCAAGGTCCAAAGAGCACGCCACCTGAGACAATCGAGATAATACGAACATTGACTAGCGACCCTTCAACGTGCACTCCTGTATAGGTACTAAAAATGGCGAACGCCGTGAAGAACAGTGTCAGTATCGTGCGTTCTAGTGTGTTGCGACTCTGCTTTGCAATCAGAGTCTGAAATACTTTCATATGTGTTAGAAAGTAGAGAGCCATGAGTAGCAAAGATGCTCGTTCGACCATGGCTAACAGCATCATTAATTGATTCGACAACATATAAGGACCTAAAAAATAGCAAGGGCGGATTTTACCTTTCCCCGTTTGCCGTAGACAAGGTGATTAATGATACAGAAGCTGAAACTAAAAAACCGAAATGTGATGTGTCTTTTAGTATGCTTGGCGACTTAAATCTGACTAACAATACAACATCGATGTTAAGTGTGGGCACTGATAAATCGCCTTGTGTCGGCAATATTGCTTAGCATCCGGGACTGGCATGTTGGCAAGGATCTATTTGGTCTTGTTTGATACGGCTTTCGTTTACTGCCACATAACCAACACTGCGGCGATAGAAAGCAGAATAAGGGCAAAGATGTCTTTACGAGCAATGTGTTGCCCTAGCCAGAAATAAGAGATCAACACCATAAAGATCACTTCAATTTGCCCCAATGTTTTTACATAAGGCACGGCTTGCAATGACATCGCGCTAAACCAACCAAGAGAGCCAATCACACTGGCGAGGCTTGTCATAACCACCAATTTCGATCCTTTAAATATCTGGCGGAATGTCGCCCGATCTCTAAAAAACAGAAACGTACAAATAATGATGGTCTGAAGTGAAATGACTAAAAATAACACCCAAGCTGCGCTATGCGGAAAGGGTAGCCCGATACTCAAGCTTGCTTCACGGACCCAAAGAGAGGTTAAAGCAAAAGCAGTGCTGCATGCCATACCAAGTAGAAAAACCTTGGGAGAGAGGCTTCGCCAGCCGGAAGAGCTACTCATGATCAACACGCCCAACGTGCCAATGATTACGCCTAACCAGCCCGTTACCGTTAAAGCAGTGCCAAAGAATAACACCGAAAGTACAGCTGATACGGGGGCTTCACACTTAGCCAGTCCGGCTCCTATTGCATAGTTTTCTCTTTTGAACAGCATCACCATTAAGGCTGTAGCAAGGATCTGCATGATTGCAGCGGCACCAATGTAGAAAATAAATTCACCGGAAAAATGCGGTGTGGCTACGGGCTGCCATTGATAGAGCGCATAAAGATAAATAAGCGCGATCGGGCCTGCCCAAATAAAACGAGCCAGTGTGACTCCTGCCACACTCATCGTTCCACTTAATTTGCTTTGAAATGCATTGCGCCAAGATTGGCTAAAAGCCGCAAGAAGAGTAAAAGCTATCCAACTAAAAGACATGACGCTTCCATGTGTAATGTAATTTACTGATTATATTAACCAATCCTTACTCAGTTAACATTAAAAGCTTGGCTTTAAGTGCTATTCGATATCGCTACATTTATCAAAAGATCGGTTCTTTTTTGTTCTTGAAATAGAACAGCGCGCTGATCAAAACGAATAATAGGGTGAAATAATAGAAGAATGAAGAGAGTGAAGCCAAGAAGTCGAGGTTTTGTTCTATCTCTTGTGCGGTGTAACGCTGGGATACTAACTTGTAGTAGTAGGCATATAAAATGCCGATCAATCCATATCCAAGATTAAACATTAGACCTTTAAAGCTAAGCACGGTGGCTCTGATGTGTGATTGTGTTTTTTGGTTGAGATGATAGCTGATGAAAATGTTCATCGTCATGATGATAAAAATCAGCACGAGTGCTGGAATCACTCCGTAAATTGACCACCCTAAACTGATCCAATAATAGGTCACCATGGTCGCGCCCCCCATGACCGCAATAAAGGTTTTTGGCGCCATACTTTCTGTTAATCGGCGGCTTTGTCCCGCTAAAATTATTTTAAGCAAACTGATCCCAGCACCGATAAAACCAAAGTAGATAATCGGTATATCGATAGCAAGGTAGTACTGGCTATTCATGGTTAGGAACATTCGCGAGGTATGCTCGAACAGGCTGTAGTAGAGCAAGATAAACAGAACGTAAGGGGTAGCAAGTACCCACTTACCGGTGTCGGCCGTTAATTTAAGGCTGGCAATGATGGTGGCTGCTTTGGTTTGATCGCTTGGCCCCGTTTTTTTCTCTTCACGCATATTTATGGCGGCATAAATGGCGATCATCGCCACCAACAGGGTGGCAAACACGGGAATGCGCATCAGGTCTTTGGTGCTTTCGGGCTCGGCCAATCCAAGAGTATGAAAGAGAGGCGCCATGACGTTCACATCGTACATGGCAGCACCGAGCAAGGTGACAAAGATACCAACGCTTGAAGCGATTCGAAGTTGTATTTGTAAAACGC
The DNA here is from genome assembly GCF_024347295.1 of Vibrio artabrorum. Lineage (NCBI taxonomy): Bacteria > Pseudomonadati > Pseudomonadota > Gammaproteobacteria > Vibrionales > Vibrionaceae > Vibrio > Vibrio artabrorum. The sequence continues at coordinate 577,049 of NZ_AP025459.1, forward strand.
GCGGCCACAGCGCTTCATTGCCTTGCTCTTTCAAAGTGTCGTAAGCCAATGCCTCATCGGCACCACTCGCAAGTGCCATAGCTAAGCCGCTGAGTATCCTGTTAATCAAAAATACAACGAAGACCACATCGGGCTCTCCGGTTGGTACTAAGGCGATCATGGCGATTTCAATAAACATCACCATCGATGAGAGCACGACAAGCTTTTTACGCCCGAGCGTATCAGCCAATGCCCCTGATGGTACTTCAGCAAGTACGATGGTGGCAGCCCAAACCACGTTAAGCATGGCAAATTGAGAGAGGGTTAAACCATAGTCTAAGTAGAGTAGGGTGAAGATAGGGTAATAGAAACGCGCAAAGTAACTACTTCTAAACATTAAGAAATAGCGAACGTTAGGAACTTTTAGTATCTCTTTGAGCGTCATGATCGTTTCAGTACTTTAGATAACACATTATTATGTATATACCCTTTAGCTTTTTTAATCATAGAATTATTGTCAAACGCCTCATATATCGAGTTAGAGACGCCTTGATTCGCTCTAAAACCTTTCTGGCTATTTTACTGGGTAATCATTAAACCCTAATTGTTTGGATATATTTCGACCTGCGTTGTGTAATAATTCCACATAAGACGCTTTTTTCTGCTCATCAAAGCGCATGGTCGGAAATGAAATTGACACACCAGCAATCACGGTACCAAAACGATCGTAAACAGGGGTTGCGATACAGCGTAATCCTGGTTCTTGCTCTTCATTATCCTCGCCAAAGTGTTGTTGTTTCACTATTTTTAGCTCATCCATAAGTTGGTCGACGCTTTCGATTGTATTTTTCGTGCTTTTCACAAACTCGGTATCTGCAAGTTGAGCGCGAACGTATTCTTCGTCACGTTCTGCCAACAATACTTTGCCTATGGCAGTAGTATGCAGAGGGTTTCTTCTGCCAACACGTGAGTGCATACGCAAAGCAAAGCTAGAATCAATTTTGTGAATATAGATGATAGAGCCATGATCCAATGCCCCTAAGTGAATGGTTTCATTGGTCTCTTCTGAAATCACACGCATCTCTTTCTCTGCAATTGTGATCATATCAACCCACTCAAGCGATTTAGATCCAAGCTCGAACATCTTCAATGTCAGTGAGTATCTATCGGCCTCGCCTTGCTGAGACACATAGCCCAGCATTTTCATTGTTTGTAGAAAGCGATACGTCGTGGCCTTCGACATCATTAAGCGCTGTGAAAGATCAGATACGCCGATTTCCTTTTGTTTTCCCAGAGATTCAAGAATGTTAAAAACTTTCAATACCGATGAAACGGCTTCTGGTTGGGTGGACTTTTCCATTTTTATTCCTTTGAACTGTCTAATATCAAGATAAAATACCACTTTTCGTAATTTCTAAAAAGCCTATTCAAAAAAATAAAACTCTAGAACGATCAACTTCAAATTTTCGATATAATTTATGATTGTTTTTGAAATGTCGTTTCAAAAATAATTGTCAGAAAGGTATTTATGTTTTATTGTATGACTAAATTAAGTGGCAGGATTAATTGAAGCGCCGCAAACGGAACATAATTGAGGAAGTAAGCATGATATTAGGGTCATTCAATTTAGAAGGAAAAGTCGCGATAGTGACGGGTTGCGATACAGGCCTTGGTCAAGGTATGGCAATCGGACTGGCTGAGGCGGGTTGTAAAGTGGTTGGCGTTAATTATGTTGAACCAACAGAGACGATTGAAAAAATGAATGCGGCAGGTCATACGTTTTTAGACGTACGTGCCAACCTTCTTAAGCAAGAAGATATTCCTGGAATAATCGACAAAACGCTTACTGAATTTGGTCGTATTGATGTGCTTGTAAACAATGCCGGTATTATTCGCAGAGAGGACGCGATTGAGTTTTCTGAGCAGAACTGGGATGACGTAATGAACATCAACACCAAAACAGTTTTCTTTATGTCTCAATCGGTTGCTAAGCAGTTTAAGGCGCAAGGCACCGGCGGTAAGATCATTAATATCGCATCAATGCTCTCTTTCCAAGGCGGTATCCGTGTACCTTCTTATACCGCATCTAAGAGTGCGGTAATGGGTATCACTCGTGCGATGGCGAACGAGTGGGCAAGCGACAATATTAATGTCAACGCGATTGCACCTGGCTACATGGCAACCAACAATACTCAAGCACTACGTGAAGACGCAGAGCGCAACCAAGCGATTCTTGAGCGTATCCCTGCTGATCGCTGGGGTACACCGAAAGATGTTGCTGGCCCATGTGTATTTTTAGCGTCACCAGCATCAGACTATATTAATGGTTATACCATTGCCGTCGATGGTGGTTGGTTAGCTCGCTAACTGAGTATTATAAGATGGTTAGTGATTTTTTTGCGCAGGCAGTCGGGCTATTCAGTTTTGTTCTGGGGTTATCGACCTTTTACCAGAAAGATGACAAAAAGCTCAAAGTGGTGATGTTGCTGTTAAACATTAACCATCTTATTCATTTTTTATTATTGGGTTCCATTACATCGGCAATTGGTGCATTGATTTCAGCGCTCAGAACTTGCACATCAATGTATACAAAATCGTTGTGGGCGGCCGGGTTATTTGTGGTTCTGGCTATCAGTGGCGGCATAAGCTTTGCGCAGCATTGGTATCAGTTTCTACCTTTGGCCGGATCGATTATTGGAACGTACTCAATATTTAGACTGAGCGGTATCGCGCTGAGAGTCGGCTTTTTATTAGGGGCTTTCTGTTGGCTTATCAACAACCTAATTATTGGTTCAATTGGCGGAACACTGATGGAAATATCAGTGATAGGGATGAATCTAAGAACCATTTTCCGCTTATACAAAGATGACGCTAAGTGCAAAGTTACGACGTAAGAATAGAAAAGACATGTTTGCCAAAAGCCAGCGTGTTAATGGATAACTTTACGCCGATGCGTAAAGCCTTTGTTTAAACACTGAATTTTAATATTGATAGTTTCAGACTCAATTTTTTTAAATTTGCAGCAACGCTGCGGGAGAACGTATATGAAAATCGCACTAATGATGGAAAACAGCCAAGCGGGCAAAAATGCAATGGTATCTGCAGAGCTTGAGTCAGTTGCGGGTGGTCTTGGCCATGATGTTTTCAACCTAGGCATGACCGATGAAAACGATCATCACTTAACTTACATCCACCTAGGTATCATGGCGAGCATCCTGATTAACTCTAAAGCGGTGGATTTCGTTGTAACGGGATGTGGAACAGGTCAAGGTGCGTTGATGTCACTGAACTTACACCCAGGTGTGGTTTGTGGGTACTGTTTAGAGCCGTCTGATGCATTCTTGTTTAACCAAATCAACAACGGTAATGCTATCTCGCTTGCTTTCGCGAAAGGTTTCGGTTGGGCTGGTGAGCTAAACGTGCGTTACATCTTTGAAAAAGCGTTCACAGGTGAGCGTGGTCAAGGTTACCCATTAGAGCGAGCTGAGCCACAGCAACGCAATGCAGCGCTACTTAATGACGTAAAAGCAGCAGTAGTGAAAGATAACTTTATTGATTCACTACGCGCTATTGATCAAGAACTTGTGAAGACCGCGGTCGGCAGCTCTCGCTTCCAACAATGTTTCTTTGACAACTGTCAAAACCAAGACATTGCAGATTACGTTCGTTCAATTTTGGGCTAACACTAGCGTTTGGTTTGATAGAGCCAGCCTAATTAGGCTGGCTTTTTTATTCAATTTTTCCTAACGGTTATCAACTCCTGTTTATATAAGACTTTGAATTATGGCGTATATACATACAGATTTTCTATTGCAAGGAGACACTGCCAAGCGTTTATATCACGAGTATGCGGCAGAACTTCCTATTATTGACTATCACAATCACCTTGATGCCAAAGAGATCTATGACAATCGCCAATACGCTAATATTGCGCAAGCTTGGTTGAGTTGCGATCACTACTTGTGGCGTGCATTGCGCAGTAATGGCGTTGATGAACATTATATTACGGGTGATGCGAGTGACTATCAAAAGTTCCAAAAGTGGTGTGAAACCATGCCGTATCTTATTGGTAATCCGCTGTATCACTGGTGTCATTTGGAGCTGAAAAAATACTTCGATCTTGATCTATTACTCAATTCAGAAAATTGTGAGGTAATTTGGCAACACTGTAATCAAAAGCTTAACCAAGCATCTCACCGGTTCCAAGCTCTGCTTAAAGAGAGTCGAGTTGATACGTTATGCACGACCGATGATCCGCTGAGTGATTTGATGTATCACGATAAGCTTCATCGTTCAGAATTTTCAGTAACGGTTTTGCCTACATTCCGAGCAGATAGTCTAATTGAAATTGAGAATCAAAGCGGCTTTCAAAAGATGCTCAATGCATTGGCAGCCATTACGGGCATTAATGTGGTCGATTTTACCAGCTATGCTCAAGCGATCACTTCTCGGGTGGATTATTTTGCGCAGCACAACTGTCGATTATCTGACTTAGGGTTAAAAGTGGTGGATTTTGCACCCTATCATCCTGAGGTGCTTGATCAAGTCATAGCGAAGATCAAACGTAGTCACCCTCTGAATAGTAACGAAATTGCACAGTTTAAAACGGCGGTTTTTGAAGTGCTTGGTAAGGCATACCACAAGCATGGGTGGTCGATGCAAATTCATATTGGTGTGTTGAGCAACGTGAATAAGCGCCGGTTGGATGCGTTGGGTGGCGGGACGGGCTTTAGTGTTATCAGTGATAACCCCATTGCGGAAAATTTAGGAAAATTACTGAGCTTGTTAGATCAAGAACGCCAATTACCGCAAACCATTGTATACAGCCTAAACCCGAAAGATAGCCCAGTTCTCGGGTCTATTATCGGGGCTTTCCAAGACAGTGATGCACAGCCAGGTAAAGTGCAACTTGGCTCCGCTTGGTGGTTTAATGACCATAAAGCGGGCATGGAAAAACAGCTTCAAGACCTCGCTAATTTAGGCGCTTTGGGGCGCTTTATTGGAATGTTGACTGACTCGCGCAGTGTGCTGTCACTCTCTCGCCATGATTACTTTCGTCGCATTCTATGTAACTTACTTGGCCAGTGGGTTGATGAAGGACAGATACCCAATGACGAGTCTTTGCTTAAGCAGAGTGTCGAGAACATCTGTTATCAAAACGCCAAACAATACTTCAATTTTCATCCATCTAAAGATTTAATATAGGTATCCATTATGTTGCAGTTTACCTCTCAAGAAATGGCGGTCATTCGTAAAAATACTAGCCAAGATATCATCGAACAGATCATCCAAGATAATCAAGTTGTGCTTAACTCTGATACGTTGGTGCCGCCAGATGCTCGTGCTACTTGGAACCTGTACTACTTTTGTCCTACACACGGAGTACGTTTAAGCTGGGATAGAAATCGCCCTACAGAACATGTGTGTCCTGTGGATGGCGAGGTACTCACTGGAGAACCTTATGATGGGGCATGGTGGCGCTGGCTAAATGGGCTGAATTCGAAAGCGTGTAATGACTTAGGCTTGCTTTGGCAGGTGACTCAAGATAAGCAATATGTAAACAAAGTTCGAGAGATCTTATTGGGTTATGCAGAGTATTACCCAACTTACCAAGAGCACGGTGGCATTCCATACAACGGTCCAGGTAAAGCGAACGCCCAAACGCTTTGTGAAGCGAATTGTAATCTTGATTTTGCTCGAGGTTATGATTTCGTTAAAGAGCAATTGAATGCTGAAGACCAAATGTTTATTGAACAGCGTTTGTTGCGCGAAGGGGCTGAGTTCTTGATGCAGCATCGAGCGGATCAGCTTCATAATCATGAAATGAAAATCTCAGCAACCATTGGTGTGATTGGTTTGATTCTCGATGACCAAAAATTTATCGATTTTTCAGTGAATACCCCTTATGGCTTGAAATATCAGCTAGAGCATGGTGTGAAAGGTGAGGGGTTGTGGTTTGAAGGTTCAATCCACTATCACTATTACGCGTTACAAGCGCTGCTAAATTTTGAAAAATTGGCATGTAAGACGGAGTATTCACTGCAAGCGGTACCAAACTTTCATACCATGTTGGCATTCCCGCTCAAGCTACTCATCAATACGGGGGATTTTCCTCGCTTAAACGATTGTATTGCGGGTCAAGAGAAGCTCACTCATAGTCACTTATTCGAATTTGGCTACCGAGAGTTTAAAGATCCTTTATTTGCATCAGCGTTGCAAAACATCTATCAAAGTAAACCCCGTAATAATATCGACGCGCTGTTGTACGGTGTGAATGAATTACCAGTGGTTGAGCCACTTAAATGCCAGCCTATTCATGCTGAGCAATCGGGTATCACCATTATGCATAATGAAGAGCATGACAATATGCTATTGGTGAAACACTCTCCTTATGGTGGTGAGCATGATCATTATGACCGATTGGGCATTATCATTACGCGTAATGGCAAAGAGATTCTCCCTGACCTTGGAACGACAGGTTATGGAGCAGAACTGCATTATGGGTATTATAAAAATACCGTCACGCACAACACCTTGGCCGTTAATCAGAAGAATCAACCGCCGGCAAACCCGACAGTGAACCAGTTTTTAGAAGATCAAAAGTACACGTGGTTAGACACGCAAGCCGATTGGTGCGGTGAGTTACCGACAGTTGACAGCCATACTATTGTTCAATGGGATTTAGACTCTTACAAAGACGTTGTATTTCGCCGTCAAATTCTATGGTTAGGGGATGCGGCGATTGAATTCAATACCGTGGAAAACCCTCACCGCCAACAACTGGATATGATTTGGCATGTCAGAGGGCAACACCGTTCTTTGGCATCGACCCAAGGCTGTGATAACCCGTTAGATGGACCTTTAGCTAGAATGACGAGTTGCCATGAGGTGACACTTAAAGAGTCCATTGATTTGTGTTACTCGATTGAACAGCAAACGGAGTTTAATCAGCAGGTGATCACGGATTGTTCTGCGTCTCTATTGTTGGGATATGCCCCCGATAATCCTGCAACCAGTGATTTAGCTTATACGATTCTACGTAGTCAAGAGGCGGTTCTTAAAGTGGCGACTGTACATAACCTGACGCAAAGCGACGAGATCAGAATGTCAGATCTTGAGTGGCGCTCAGATGTAATCAATTTTACCTTGCGAAAAGGTGGCGTGGAGCAATCTGTTTCGATAAACCAAGAAACAGGGGTTGTTTTAGGGGTTTAGTCACCAAAAGATTGAGAATGATAAGTCGTAGAATTTAACCAATCTCCTTATGTAAAAAACCTCAAAGACATTTGAGGTTTTTTTGTTCATTATCGATGTCTAGTCAATCCGTTGCCATCGATGATTGAGTTTTAGGCTCCCTAGTGGTGTTGGCGCTTGTTCTTCACTTTCACTTTAATTTTTCTTTGTAAAAAAGATGGACTGATTGAACGTTTTAGTCGGCCAACTCAGCCTCTGCTAACTCTTGAACACAAGCTCGGCTGATGTCTTGATCAATGTAGGCCATACCAAGTTTATTGAGGAACTCCATGCGATCGGCAGTGCGAAGCTCGATGTCAGGGCCTGCAATGTTGTTGGCTTGATAGATGTCAGTAAGGTGAGACATGAATTGCTCACCCACACTCATCATTAACAGGCTCATCGCACCGACGTCCGGTCTTACTTTAGCTCGTTGCTTTTCCGATAGGTTTACCGCTAAGACGATAGGCTGTTCTTCACCATCGAAGCGAACGCTGCGCTCGCGAACGGTTTGCTGTGCCCAGTAGTACGCCAGCTCTTTACTCTGAGTTAAGAATACGGGTTCAACCGATTCGGTATAGTGGTTGCCGATGGTCGCCATGGTTTTTGAGGCGGCTTCGTTGAGCGCTTTGTCTCCTGAGCGTTTTAGCCCCTGATCTTTAATTGAAGCGAGCAAGGCGGAAGATGTGCCGTGATACCAAGTATCACCTATCGCGAAGCCGTTTTCTGATAACAGTATTTTTGCATCTTGTAGGTGTGTCGGTATCGAAGTCATAGGCACTCTCAATCAATAGGAATTCAAACAAACGTAAGTGTGATTAGCTTAAACAGAAGTCGTTCGGTTAACTGTGGTGTGGAACGCAAATCTGAGGCTTTGAGATAAAGCTGGCAGTCTTAGCTTTATCTCAAAGCCTTCCCCCGGATCTTACCTAAGTAAGAGAGAAGGGCGGGGGAGGCTTTAGCGTTAGCGATTAATCAAAGTGTTCGCGATTAATCAAATTGGTTCGATGTATTCGCTTCACCTGCCGCTTTTAGTGCGTTTTCACCCGCAAAGTACTCTTTGTGGTCATCACCCATGTCTGAACCAGACATGTTTTGGTGTTTAACACATGCGATGCCTTGGCGGATTTCTTTACGTTGAACATTCGCAACGTAACCCAACATGCCTTGGTCACCGAAGTACTCTTTCGCAAGGTTGTCAGTAGACAGCGCGGCTGTGTGGTACGTAGGCAGAGTAATCAAGTGGTGGAAAATGCCCGCTTCACGAGATGCATCGGCTTGGAAGGTGCGGATTTTGTCGTCAGCACGTTTAGACAGTTCAGACTCGTCGTATTCCGCGCTCATTAGGTTAGCGCGGTCGTATGCAGAAACATCTTCACCAGCTTCAACCATCGCATCGTATGCTTGTTGGCGGAAATTTAGCGTCCAGTTGAATGATGGAGAGTTGTTGTACACCAATTTCGCATTAGGGTGTACTTCGCGAACGCCATCCATCATCTCTTTGATTTGACCGATGTGTGGTTTCTCAGTCTCAATCCAAAGTAGGTCAGCACCGGCGTTGATGGCTTCGATACAGTCAAACACACAACGGTCTTCTCCCGTACCTTGGCGGAATTGGTATAAGCCTGAAGGTAGGCGCTTAGGTCGAACCAGCTTGCCGTCACGATTGAAGCAAACATCGCCTTCAGCCATATCAGCCACATCGATCTCTTCAACATCTAGGTACGAGTTGTAGATGTCACCTTGGTCGCCCGGCTCTTTCACTACTGCAATTTCTTTTGTTAGACCCGCACCTTGTGAATCGGTACGCGCAACAATGATGCCGTTGTCGATGCCCAGTTCAAGGAATGCGTAACGAAGCGCACGAAGTTTCGCGTGGAAGTCAGCGTGTGGCACCGTTACTTTGCCGTCTTGGTGGCCACATTGTTTCTCATCGGCTACTTGGTTTTCGATTTGCAGACAACAAGCACCCGCTTCAATCATCTGCTTAGCCATTAGATAAGTCGCTTCTGCGTTACCAAAACCTGCATCGATGTCAGCGATAATAGGCACTACGTGTGTTACGTGGTTGTCTATTTTGTCTTGGATGCGGTCTTGTAGATTGACATCGCCTGCTTCACGAGCGGCATCCAGTTCACGGAATAAGCCTCCTAATTCACGAGCATCGGCTTGGCGCAAGAAGGTGTATAGCTCTTCTACGAGAGCTGCAACTGAGGTTTTCTCATGCATTGATTGGTCTGGGAGTGGGCCGAACTCTGAACGAAGTGCTGCAACCATCCAACCAGAAAGGTATAGGTAGCGGCGATCTGTTTTGCCATCAAAGTGCTTCTTGATAGAAATCAACTTTTGTTGACCGATAAAACCGTGCCAACAACCCAGAGACTGAGTGTATTGAGAGCTGTCTTTATCGTAAGCCTCCATATCCGCACGCATGATATTTGCCGTGTATTGCGCGATATCCAGACCGGTTTTGAATTTGTTTTGAGCTCGCATGCGAGCTGCAGATTCAGCATTGATTGCATCCCATGGAGCACCTGCAGCGCTTTTAGCAACTTCTATCATTTCGATATCTTGTGTAATTTGCGACATAACTATTCCTTAGTTTCACGTGGGTATGGTTGCCAACTTGGCTTGGATTAAACTTTGCTATGGACAAAGAATAATCATGTATGTGATAATTTTGTTAATTTATAGTTATTATGTTCGGTATTTTTTTTATGAATATTGCTCGTATAGACCTTAATTTACTTGTGTATTTAGACATCTTGCTACGTGAAAGAAACGTAACACGCGCCGCAAATCAGTTGGGTATTACTCAGCCAGCCATGAGCAATGGTCTACGCCGATTACGTGATCTGTTTGAAGACCCGCTATTGGTGAGAACCAGTGAAGGGATGGTGCCGACCGAACGCGCACACAAGTTGCAGCCACTGGTTCGAAACATCTTGGCGAATGTAGAAAAGACGTTGCAACCGACAACGGAATTTAACGCAGAAGACAGCGAACGTGTGTTCCGTATTATGGCAAGCGATTATGCAGAGTCGACTCTCATTCAGCCATTGCTTAAAAAGTTGAGTGAGATTGCCCCCAAAATACGGTTGGATATCATGACGCCAAGTGACGTGAGCTATCAGGATGTGGAACAAGGAACGGTGGATATTATAATCAACCGATTTGACGATATTCCTCAGTCTTTTCATCAGATGAGCCTTTGGCACGACGGGTTTTCTTGTCTATTTAGTTGTGACAACCCGATAGCCGATAACTTCGATATTTTATCGTATCTAAAGGCGCAACATATTTGGGTAAGTAAGACAGGTATGGGAACGGGAGTGGGAATAAACCCAAGCGAAGCACAAAAGCTTGGTTGGATAGATGAGGCATTAATGCGCATTGGTAAAACCCGTAACATCACGGTGTTTACTCGACACTACTTGTCGGCGATTCTCTTCGCACAACAGAAGAACCTGATTCTGACTATTCCTACCAAAGCGGCGCAACTGCAGCGCAATAACCCTAGATTGTTGATCAAGCCTGCGCCATTTGCGATTGAACCCTTTGAGGTAAAAATGGCGTGGAGTCCATTGTTACAAACCAATCCCGACCATCAGTGGATGCGTCGCTTGATTAAAAGTGTTGCCAATGAAATCGAAAGTGGTGTCACGGGATAACATCGTTTTTATGGTATTTCTTTTGTGAATAGCCAATATAAACAACATAAATTAGATAAATTTTTGCCATTTAAGTAGGTTTAAATAAGTGAAGTAAATTTATTGAGTTGTCATCCGTTAGTTTGAGAGGGATTTTATGAGCAGTCGTATTCAACAGGGAAGCTTGAACATTGATAGCACCCTCTACCAATTAATTAATGATCAGGTAATTCCAGGGACGGGCATTGTCGCTGAAGACTTTTGGCAGTCATTTGCCACCATCCTTAAAGATTTGGCGCCAAAAAATCGCGCTTTGCTTATCAAGCGTGAAGATCTTCAACATCAAATTGACGTTTGGCACCAAGAGCGTGCTGGGCAAACGCTAGATCCTGTGGAGTACAAACAGTTCTTACAGCAGATTGGTTATTTGGTCCCTGAAGGTGATGACTTTCAAGTGACGACAGCGAGTGTAGAACCTGAGATCGCAACACAAGCCGGGCCGCAGCTTGTGGTGCCAATCATGAACGCACGTTTTGCACTTAACGCCGCCAATGCGCGTTGGGGCAGCCTCTATGATGCGCTCTACGGAACGGACGTGATCAGTGAAAGTGATGGCGCGGAAAAGGGCGGAAGTTTTAATCCAGTGCGCGGCGCCAAGGTCGTGGCTTATGCTCGTGAGTTCCTTGATGATGCCGCGCCATTAAACGGTGTCTCCCATAAAGACGTCACCCAATACAGCATCAGTAATGTAAGCATCGGCAATAAGCTGACAGCGACCCTCAATAATGGTGAAGAAGTCACTCTCATTGATAGCGACCAGTTTATTGGCTATCAAGGTGACGCCAGTTCCCCTTCGTGCATTCTTCTTAAGCACAATAATTTGCACATCGAAATTCAAATTGACCCGAGCGCACCGATTGGTAGCGTTGATGTGGCGGGTATTAAAGATGTACTGGTTGAAGCGGCACTCACGACCATTATGGATTGCGAAGACTCGGTTGCTGCAGTTGATGGTGAAGATAAAGCACTGGCTTACCGTAATTGGTTAGGCTTGATGAAAGGTGATCTGCAAGAATCGCTAGAGAAAAACGGCAAAACCATTGTTCGTAACCTTAACCCAGATCGCCAATACACCAGCGTGACGGGGGGTGAGATTTCACTTAAAGGGCGCAGTATGTTGTTCATACGCAATGTTGGTCACCTGATGACTAGCCCAGCCATTATTGATGCCGAAGGCAATGAAGTGCCTGAAGGTATTATGGATGGCATGATCACTTCGCTCATCGCCATCCATGACTTAAAAGGCAATAGCGTGTACCAAAACTCAACCGCAAACAGCATCAATATTGTAAAACCTAAGATGCATGGTCCTGAAGAGGTTGCATTTACCAATGAGTTGTTCGGTCGAATAGAAGATGCGTTAGGGCTGGAGCGATTCACGATAAAAGTCGGCATCATGGACGAAGAGCGTCGTACTTCGGTTAACCTTAAAGAATGTATTCGTGCCGCTAAAGATCGTGTTGTGTTTATCAATACTGGTTTCTTAGACCGTACCGGTGATGAGATTCACACCAGCATGGAAGCGGGGCCTTTTGCCCCTAAAACACAGCTGAAAACCATGACTTGGATTGGCGCATACGAAGATCAAAACGTTGATCTTGGCTTAGCTTGTGGCCTGCAAGGTAAAGCCCAGATTGGTAAAGGTATGTGGCCAGAACCAGACAATATGGCGAAGATGATGGACGCGAAAATCGGACACCTACAAGCGGGTGCTAATACCGCTTGGGTTCCATCGCCAACCGCCGCGACTTTGCACGCGCTGCACTATCACAAGGTGAGTGTACCAAGCCGTCAGAAAGAGCTTCGTGAGCGAGTGAGAGCCAATGTCGATGATATTCTCACTATCCCGCTACTGGGCAATCAAAAGCTGACAGCGCAAGAGATTCAAAATGAATTAGACAATAACACCCAAGGTATTTTGGGGTATGTCGTGCGTTGGATTGACCAAGGGGTAGGGTGCTCGAAGGTGCCAGATATTAACGATGTCGGTTTGATGGAAGACCGCGCGACGCTGCGTATTTCAAGTCAACACATTGCCAACTGGTTACGTCATGGGATTTGTAATGAAGCCCAAGTCATGCAGACTATGAAGCGCATGGCCGCAGTGGTGGATGAGCAAAATGCGGGTGACCCGAACTATCGCAACATGGCCCCTGACTTTGAAAACAGCATTGCATTTTCAGCAGCGTGTCAGTTGGTGTTCGAAGGCTGTGCACAGCCTAGCGGTTACACCGAACCAGTGCTGCATGCCATGAGATTGAAGTTAAAAGCGCTTTAATGAAAACAACGTCATCACGCAGTAAAACAGAACAATCAATCGGATGAGTAGCGAATAAGAAAATAACAAAAAAGAAAGTCCCTTTAAACCGAGCCAAGGTGCCGCGCTTAATTGTTTATAGCGCGGCTTTTTTTTTGCTTTTTCAGGGGAGAATAGGGGAAACCCAATGATGATCAAAACAGTGGTACTTTATTGATGCCTGCTTTCATCTCATCCGTTTCCCATTTGCTGCTGACGTCATTTGGTATTCACAGGGGCGGGGTTTTAAAAAGCAATTTAGTAAAATTTACAGTGTGAAGTTTTTGTTGTGAAATTGTTTGAAAAATAAAGGTAGTATGAAATACATAGAGACCACACGGTACTAAACCATTTTGAAAAGGGTCAATCGGGATGTTTGGCCTACATGACATTCAAAGCCGTAAGAGGGAAAGACGATGAATATGCTGACACTAGACAAAACAGAACTTCACAGAAACCATTCAACATTTATTGCTGAAGCTGTCTTTGCCGTTGAAATGGTGAAAGCAGACAAGCAACTCGAAAAACAGAAAATGGCGAAACAGTTGCTTGATACCCTATTTCCTTTAGAAGCGGGTTCACACGAAGACGCGGTGAGCTATGAGATTGATTATCGACACGTTCAGGTTTACTTCAAAAACGGTGAGCATACAGGTCTGAAACGCGCTAAGCACTTTGTGGCTTACACAGGGGATAAGGCAAAACCTTCGGCCATTCTTTTCCGTGATGAGAGTGGTACACACGTTGAAGTGACAATTGGTGCTCGTAAAGGAACAGGCCGTCTGGAGTTGGTTGACATTCAAGATATCCAACTAGAGACATGCACCACCTTTGGCCAAACTGAGGTCAGCCGCTCTTCGGGTATCCGTCATTGGGTCAGCTTAGTGAAAGGTGATGAAAGCGGTCGACCGAATGCATCGAGTGAAGACAAAGAGTTCACGGCAAAGAATGGTGAAGACTACAACCTAGGTTTTTGTTTCGCAATTTAATGCTGTGTCACCGCTATAGGCTATAAGCTATCTTACCATCGCTCTCTCTTTTAACTTTGATAACCTTGCCCCGCTTTATTGCGGGGTTTTTTGTTAGAGCTATAAATAAATTGCTCGGATATCAAAGTGATCTGAAAATAATTAACCAAAACTCTCTTTGGGCTATTGTATTGTTTAAAATGTTGTAAAATAATGATTTTTAATCTTTTTTGTCTCAGGTTTGTAGCCGGTTAATTGTTGGTTTTGACTGCGGTAGTGATCATCATCAGTCCAGAATTCAAAAAAAATGCTTTGAGCTGTGCTATAATGCGCAGCTTGAGATTGAGCTAATAAGTCCATTTGTCACCTATTTCAGTGATTTTTACCATGTGTGTTTACGTGATGTGGCAAGCCAATCAAGTAGTAATTGGATATGGAGAGCGTCCTTATATTCGTTGATTCGGATATGCGAACATCATAATTTATGAGTTTTAAATCAAAAAAGTACAGTATTGATTCTACCGATTATCAAGTTGGTCAAGATAACGTTAGCAAATGGGGCATGGATGTCCATAACACCGTATTCTTAGCCTCAGTCGGCTTATCTATTCTCTTTATCGTCACTCTTCTTGCTTTTCCTGCGGCAGATGCTAAAGCTGCGATTGACTCCATCAAGGGAGCCGTTCTATCAAATTTCGACTTCCTGTTTATGTGGGGAGCCAACATTCTTCTCATTTTTGCCATTATTCTTGCGTTTTCACCGTTGGGTAAAATTCGCTTAGGTGGTGAAGATGCGACTGCAGATTATTCAATGCCATCTTGGATCGCGATGTTATTTGCCGCAGGTATGGGAATAGGACTTATCTTCTGGGGTGTTGCAGAACCTACTGCATTCTTCACAAATTGGCTTGGAACGCCCCTTAACGTAGAGCCTTTTACTGCCGAAGGGCGTGAACTAGCATTAGGTGCAACGGTATTCCACTGGGGATTGCATGCATGGGCCATTTATGGCATGACAGCACTTTGCCTCGCATATTTTGTTTATAACAAAGGTTTACCGCTATCAATGCGATCGGTGTTTTACCCACTATTAGGTGATCGTGTTTGGGGCAAGATAGGAGATGTAATCGATGTGCTAACCGTATTGGTGACTCTGTTTGGTCTAGCGACCTCCTTAGGTTTAGGTGGCACACAAGCCGCAAGTGGTATAAGCCATGTGTTTGGTTTAGAAAATAGTATTTACCTTCAGCAAGCGATTATCGTTTTGATTATGGGATTAGCGATCATTTCTGTTTTGCGTGGTATGGATGGTGGGGTTAAGTTCCTAAGCAACCTGAACATGGTCATTGCGTTCGTATTCCTGGGTCTTATTGCTGTTCTGAACTTCACAACCGTGCTTGATTCAGTGGCGACCGCGGTAACGGGTTACGTGAAAAATATCGTGGCCTTGAGTCAAAGTTCTGGCCGTGAAGATACAACATGGTTGCATGGCTGGACGGTGTTCTACTGGGCATGGTGGGTTGCATATGCCCCTTTCTTTGGTATGTTTGTCGCGCGCATTTCTAAAGGCCGCACGGTTCGTGAATTCTTAGTATGTGTATTGGTCATTCCAACATTAGTTACAACGGCTTGGATGTCTATCTTTGGTGGTGTGGCTATCGAACAAGTGATGAATCAGGTTGGGCAACTTGGGCTAGAACAAGGCATTACAGATGTCTCTCTAAGCTTGTTCTACATGCTCGATGCATATCCGTTTGGCAATGTATTATCAGTCATCGCCGTTGCGTTGATCGTTGTATTCTTTGTTACCACGTTAGATTCAGGCTCTATTGTTGTCGATGGTATGACGGCGGGTGGTAAGCTTGAAGTACCAGTGAAGCAGAAAGTCGTTTGGGCGGTGATTTCAGGTGCTATCGCAATGGTGATGTTGTGGATCGGTGGAACTCAATCAATTCAAGCATTGCAATCGATCACGATCATTGCTGCATTGCCGTTTACTATCATCCTTCTGCTCGCTTGTGTAAGCTTGTTCAAAGGCTTACTGACTGAAGTTGATAAAGGACAAACAAGCGTTAGCGAAACAGTGAAATAAAGTCACTGCGTGAATAGTTAACGGCTCATTTCAGACGAAGCGTTGTTCCAAAGCTCTCTTGCACAGTGTGTAAGGGAGTTTTTTATGTTTGATAAGACATTAAGATAAGAAAAAGACAAAAAAGAGCCACAAGCGAATCGTTACTTGTGGCGCTTTTAAAATATAGAGGGCTAGCGATTATTAGGGGGTAGGTATTTGCTTACGCGTTTAATTCGTGTTGAATTACATAGTCTAAAGCACCGACTACCGCAGCAACCTGAGCGTCATTGCACTCTTCGTCTGTTACCTTGTCGCTGTCCGGGTAAACCTCAGTGGTTGTACCGTACTTACAATCAGTCACACCGCCACATAAGCCAAGCTTCTTCATTGGGTAGTTAATCACACCATGTTGGGTAACTTCAGAACCAATGATCTTGCCGTCTTCATCTGCTGGCGCAATGTGAGTTACCTTTTGTACTGCAGCAATCACTGCCGCTTGGAAGTCAGGTTGTGGATTTTCAGTATCGCCCACCGTGTAGAAACCGTCTGGGATCATCCCTTCAATGTACTCAATACCATCACGCGCCGCGAGTGCTGGTCGGAATTCTGTTTCATCAGAGTCTGTCGTCTCATGCAGGTCAACGTGAACCAAAACTTCTGGTAAAGAAGCGACTAAAGCTCTTAAGTTGGCTGACTCTTCTACTGGCGTATCGTCGTAGAAAGAGCGGTTTGGATCGACAGCATTTGGGTTCCAACGGTTGATCACTTCGTAACCCCAAGGGCTTACACAAGGTGCAACAACAATGTTGAAGTGTGCTGAGTATTGTTCCGCTTGAGTTGCGGCGAACTTGATTGCGCCATGCACACCACTGGTTTCGTAACCATGAACGCCACCCGTGACAAGAATCGTTGGTTTTGATGCGTCCCAGTTTTTGCTTTTGATAGCGAAAAGCGGGAAGCGAGCTTCATCGTAGCTCAGCGCCCCGTATTGCTCGATGTCAAAGCGGTCTGCCAGTGCTTGGATTTTTGACACGACTTCTTGCTGGTATTCACGCTTAACGGTTCTTTGAGCGAACCATGCTTGACGTTCTGCTTGTTGCCATTTTTTTCCTGGCTTACCAATTGGGTAGGAGTATTCACTTTTCATCTATACTTGTTCTTTTATGTTCGCGAAAGATGAAGACAGACTAGTCCTGTCTAGCAGAGACGGCAATAGAAAACACACTTTGTGACTTTATTTTTACAGACTCATAACTTTGACGAGCGGATTGATGGTGTTACATTTTATTCATTGTTTAATCCCTTAAAAGAGACCATAAAATGGCTGGAGCAAGTTTATTAACGCTACTGGATGACATTGCAACCGTATTAGATGATGTCGCATTGATGTCTAAGGTCGCCGCGAAAAAAACCGCAGGTGTGTTGGGGGATGATTTAGCGCTCAATGCTCAGCAGGTATCCGGTGTCTCTGCTGAGCGAGAGATCCCTGTGGTATGGGCCGTCGCAAAAGGCTCATTTAAAAACAAGCTAATTCTAGTCCCCGCAGCATTATTGATCAGTGCTTTTATTCCTTGGCTGATCATGCCGCTCCTTCTGCTTGGTGGCCTGTTTCTTTGTTTTGAAGGGGCGGAGAAAATTTTAGAGAAGCTCTCTCCTCATGCTCATCAGCATGACGATAAGGAAAAGGATTCGAGCACTGGTGAATCCATAGAGGCATATGAGAAGAGAAAGGTCGCAGGCGCGATTCGTACCGATTTCATCTTATCAGCGGAAATCATTGTGATTGCATTGGGTACTGTAGCGGGCGCAAGCATCATGACTCAAATTATTGTCGTCAGCTTAATCGCAGTTGTGATGACCATGGGGGTATATGGCTTGGTAGCAGGAATCGTTAAGCTAGACGATTTAGGTTTTTACCTTGAACGTACGTCTAACGGTGAAGGGGTAAAGGCCAAGCTGGGTGGCGCGTTAGTCGCATTTGCACCAAAGTTAATGAAGATGCTTGCTGTGGTCGGCACTGCGGCGATGTTCTTGGTGGGCGGTGGAATCGTGGTGCATAACGTTCCTGCGATTCATCACTTAATTGAGCCGATTATTATGGATTTTCGTGGACATACGATAGCGACAGCGGTGGTTCCAACTCTGTTGAACGGTGTTATCGGCGTCTTAGCTGGATTGATCGTCGTTACTGTTTGGACTGTGATTGGAAAAATTCGCGGTAAGTAGGGCTTAAACAACGTCTTAGTTAAAGCGTTCCTTTCATACAAAATAAAAAAAGGGTCACCCATAAGCGGGTGCCCCTTTTTAGTTAAAGTGAAGTATTTACTACGCTTGCTAAGTTCTTACTTTACAGACCAAGCAATCGTCTCGCCGCCACGGATTGGCACAACGATGTCTGAACCAAAAGGCATCGTTTCAGCAACGTTCCACTCTTCTTTAACAAGAGTGATGGTGTCCGTGTTACGTGGAATACCGTAGAAGTCAGGGCCGTTGTGGCTTGCAAACGCTTCTAGGTTCTCAATCTTACCTTCTAAGTCGAACACTTCTGCGTACAGTTCAATGGCAGCGTGTGCTGTGTAAGAACCCGCACAACCACATGCCGACTCTTTTGCCCCTTTTGCGTGTGGTGCAGAGTCTGTACCCAAGAAGAACTTCTTGCTGCCGCTGGTTGCCGCTTCGATAAGTGCTAACTGGTGAGTGTTGCGCTTCAGGATAGGAAGGCAGTAGAAGTGTGGCTTAATGCCGCCAACCAACATGTGGTTGCGGTTGTAAAGCAAGTGGTGAGCAGTAATGGTTGCCGCTACGTTGTCGTTCGCGTTTTTAACGAAGTTTGCAGCATCAGCAGTTGTGATGTGCTCTAGAACAATCTTCAGGTTAGGGAAGTCGTTCACAATCGGCGCTAGCACGGTGTCTAGGAATTGCTTCTCACGGTCAAAGATATCAACATCGTGAGTGGTTACTTCACCATGAACCAGTAGCAACATATCCACTTCTTGCATGGCTTCTAACACGTGGTAAATCTTTTGAGCCGAAGTTACACCTGAATCCGAGTTAGTCGTCGCGCCTGCTGGGTAAAGCTTTGCAGCGACTACTGCACCAGACTCTTTCGCTTTGCGAATTTCGTCAGGTGTTGTGTTGTCTGTCAGGTAAAGTGCCATTAGAGGCTGGAACTGCTCGCTTGGCTGCTCTGCCATGATGCGTTCACGGTAAGCAAGAGCCATTTCGGTATCGGTTACCGGTGGGATGGTATTTGGCATGATTAACGCTCGACCATTGTAGCGGCTGATATCGCGCACTGTATCTTTTAATACTTCGCCATCGCGTAGATGAACGTGCCAGTCGTCAGGACGAGTAATCGTAAGTTGTGTCATTGAAGGCTCCCACCATTTGAAGTGTTATGTAGTTGGAGCCTAAACTCGGCGAAATCTGTGAAAGCAATCGCTTACGTTTAGGCGACAGGATGATAGTGGAAAAGCACTTTCATTTCATCCTATTTTTAACTCTTCAGGGTTAGGAGCTTGTTTTTCTTAGTATTTTATTCGGTATTTAATTTTGAGGACGAGTTATCGAGTCGCCACCCAAAGCCCGTGGATCATTCCTGGCACCCAGAAGAAGAAGGTCAGGATGATGTTAATCAGCAGATCTTTACCTGCACCACGAGCGAAGAACACACCAACAGGCGGAAGCAGTACACATAAAATGATAATGACGAGTTTGTTCATGATAAATCCTTTTTATTCAATGAAAGTTCAATGCAGTAATTGTGTTCAAAGTATAGAGCGTATAAAGAGTGTTACTGCATTGCTGCCTTAATGTATCAAGGTAGAAAGCTAAACATCTCAAGATAATAGCTTAGTATCAAGTGTTTAGTAGCTGCCAGTTTATCTATTTATAACCATTTGTTAGCATTGGGACAAACAACAAAACATTGGAATCGTTATGTCGCAGCTACCGTCAGATCAAAAGGCTTTAGAGCAAGTGCCTTCTCTATCTCAAATCAATGTATTTCCCGTGAAATCTGTGGGCGGGATCGCGCTCTCTTCTGCTTGGGTCGAAAAACAAGGTCTAACTTTTGACAGGCGTTTCATGCTGGCGTTGGCAGACGGTTCAATGGTTACAGCGCGCAAGTACCCGAAGATGGTTAAGGTCTCTTCAAGTTTGCAGCCAGACGGTTTGATTTTTACTTATGAAGGTAAAGAGCCACTGCGTCTGAAATATGCAAACTTCAAGATGCAAGAAGCGCCAGCAACGGTGTGGAAAGACAGCTTCACGGCATACACGACATGTGATGAAGCAGATGATTGGTTCAGTGACGTGTTGGGTGTTCGTGTTGAGTTACTTTTCTCTGGCGAGCAATCAAATCGTGTCCGAGAAAAGCTTGGTCAGAATGTCAGTTTCGCTGACGGCTATCCAATGTTGGTGATTAGCCAAGCATCACTTGATGAGCTCAACCGCCGCAGCCCTGAAGTTCATTCAATGGATCAGTTCCGCACCAACTTTGTTGTTTCAAATACAGAAGCCTTTGCCGAAGACGGCTGGAAGCGTATCCGAATTGGTGAGGTTGAATTCGAAGCGGTGAAGCCTTGTGAGCGCTGTATCCTAACGACAGTCGATGTTGAGAGTGGCGAATTCAGAGCGACAAAAGAGCCGCTCAATACCTTCTCTACATTCAGAGCCAACGAGCGTGGTGGTGTTTTCTTTGGTCAGAATCTGGTGGCGAAAAATGAAGGTCTGGTGAAAGCGGGTGACATCGTTGAGGTACTTGAAACCAAAGAGAAAGAACACTACGAAGACACTTGGGTAGAGTCACTGCATTTAACTTGCGTTGAGCGTGAAGAGATCGCTCGCGATTTCACAACGTTCTGGCTAGAACCAGCGAAAGAGAACCATTCATTACCAAGCTATCAGCCAGGGCAACATCTGCCGATTGAGATGGTGATTGATGGTGAAAAAGTGTCTCGTCGTTACACACTATCTTCGAGTCCTTCACGTGCCGGTCGCTTGGCGATTTCTGTCAAGCGAGTCAATGATGGTCTAATCTCAAACTGGCTCAATGACCGCTTCCAAGTCGGTGATACACTGGTTGCTCAAAACCCCGATGGCGCTTTCTATCTCGAAGAAAACCCTAAGCATCCACTACTGCTGTTGTCTGCCGGCAGCGGCATTACCCCGATGTTGTCGATGCTTCGTTACTTAGCCGATCACGGCAAAATAGAGGATGTGGTTTTCTATCATCAATGCAGTAGCGAAGAAGATATCCCTTATCAAGCGGAGATCGATCAAATGGCTAGTGAGCATGCAGGGCTGCGTGTAATCTATTCGCTAAGCCAGCCAACGAAAGAGTGGGAGGGTTTATCTGGGCGTCTGAGCGTGTCGCATATCGCTAACATTGAAGAGCTGCATAAGCGCCAAGCATTTGTGTGTGGCCCTGATGGCTTTATGGAGAATGCCAAGACACTGTTGATTCAAATGGGACTCAACCCTTTGCACTACCATCAAGAAACATTTGGTGTTACCCAGTCTACTGAAGAGGCGGTGAAGCAACTGCAGTTAAGTGTTAATGGCTACTTGTTCGAAGGTAATAACCAAGCAACGTTATTAGAGCAAGCGGAGTCGGCGGGTGTGCCTATCGCTTCAAGCTGCCGTGCGGGGTTTTGTGGCGCTTGTAAAGTGACCCTTGAGTCAGGGCAAGTTCACCAACCAGATGTGCCTGCACTGCAAGAGCATGAACGCAATATGGGCCAGATACTGGCGTGTTGCAGTGTGCCGCAAACCGATATCGAAGTTGTGGATTAACAACTTGTTCGGTTAAAACAAAAAGCATTCAATAGAAAAGGTCGAAAGTTCGTGAATGAGCTTCCGGCCTTTTTAACTCTGAGACTAATTCAAAAAATTAATCGTAGATCGTTGGGATAGGTTGACGCTTATGCTGTGTGGCTTTGTAGATGCTCACTAAGCGATCGGATACATCTTGAGGCACGGCTTTACCTTCAAGGAAATCATCGATTTGATCGTAAGAAAGGTTCAATGCGGCTTCATCGGCTTTCTGTGGTTCAAGCTCTTCGAGATCAGCCGTTGGTACTTTCTTAACCAGTAGCTCTGGAGCGCCCAGTGTTGCTGCTAGTTCACGAACTTGACGTTTATTGAGGCCGAACAAAGGGGCTAAATCACACGCGCCATCACCGTGCTTAGTGTAAAAGCCAGTAATGTTTTCTGCTGAGTGGTCAGTACCAATCACCAAACCGCCAACGTAACCTGCAATTTCGTATTGCGCGATCATGCGAGCGCGAGCTTTCACATTGCCTTTCACAAAGTCGATTTTTGCGGAGTCTGTTGGTAATAAACCTGTGCCTTCAAGCGCAACGTGAGAAGCAGCATGCAGCCCATCAACCCCTGCTTTAATGTTTACAGAAACAGATTGAGAAGGCTGAATGAAAGAGAGCGCAAGTTGCGCTTCGTCTTCATCTTTTTGTTCACCGTACGGTAGGCGAACCGCGATGAATTGGTAGTCGTCGCTACCCGCACTGTCATTTAGGCTATCAACGGCCATCTGCGCTAAGCGGCCACAAGTTGTCGAATCCACACCGCCACTGATACCAAGGATCAGAGACTTGCAGCCTGACTGCTGAAGTTTCGTTTTGATAAAGTCCACACGACGAGTCACTTCGAAGTGAGGGTCAATTGAAGGTAGTACGCGCATTTCGTCACGAATTAACTGTTCCATTCGTATTCCTTTCCTGCAAGCAAATTAAAAATCTAGTGTTATCATACATAAATCATCCGATTTAAAAACCTCTTTGCACAAGCTTAGAAAGAGAAGGCAGTAATTAATAATGGAAAAAATAGCCATTTTCGGTAGTGCGTTTAATCCACCGAGCTTAGGGCACAAAAGTGTGATTGATTCGTTGGCTCACTTTGACAAAATTCTCCTGGTTCCAAGTATTGCCCATGCTTGGGGAAAAGAGATGCTAGACTTTGATACGAGATGTCAGTTAGTTAACGCATTTATTCGCGATCTTTCACTGGAGCAAGTGGCGCTTTCCGTGATTGAAAAGAGTCTATTTACGCCAGGTGAAAGTGTGACGACTTATGCTGTCCTGAACGAGCTGCAGAAATTACATCGTGACGCTGAACTGACATTCGTTATAGGGCCTGATAATTTCTTTAAATTTTCATCTTTCTACAAAGCGGATGAAATTACCGAAAGATGGTCGGTAATGGCTTGCCCAGAAAAAGTAAAAATACGCAGTACAGACATACGTAATGCGCTTCTAAATGGAAACGATATTGCAAAACTGAGTACTAAGTCAGTAACAAAGATATTGCAAGGTCGTGGACTGTATTCGATAATGTAAACCCATTTATTAAGAGGTCAGAGGACTATGTTAAAGCGCGCAATACCAGCGACCTTGTTCTTGGCTGGATGCATGCCTGCTTATGCTGAGTGTGATTTTTTTCGGTTAGATTCGATCATGCTGGTCTCTGACGACGGCAACTGCTTAGATCTTTCAATGGGTATTGAGTCTCTTGGACAACGTATTATGGAAATCAGCGGTCTGAGCGATGAGCAACCGAAAAGTCAATCGGACTATTGGTCTGATTGGGTTCTTCAAAGTGAAGACGTCCCTCTGTTAACACAAAACATTGAATCAAGTTATATTGGTTTGGGGACGTGGTTTCCAGAAGATCTGGCAGATGAGGTGGCTGATATGTCAACCGAAGAGTGGTTGTTAAATCATGGCTTACTATTGAGTATTGGCTTTGGTGAGAAAGTTGAGGGGCAACCTCGCATTCGCTTTGATTACCGCTGGCATGAGTCACGAGAGGCCGATCTCATGATGCAGATTGAGTTGCCATTTTAGACAGATACACAGAGAGATGGCGACCTGCGTCTGAATACTAACCATTAAAAAAGCCGCAAAAACTCAGTTTTAGCGGCTTTTTTGTATCTGGACTGCGATTTCAGTCTTCTTAGTATCTTGGTGCTTACAGGTCGTCACCAAAAACAAGCATACACAGTTGCTCGAACTCTTCTTCCTTGCCTGAGAATAGATCGTCAATCACCAGTGAACGCTTCTGGCCAGATTGCATGCGTTTCTTCGCTTCTCGCATCACCATCACCAGCGTGTGCTCTTGTGGCAGGTTGGAGTCATCAATGTTCCATTGGTTGAATCGCTGAGAAAGAGCACTTTCACAAAGCAGTGGTTTAAACGACAACACTTCTTGCTTTAATACAGAAAGCATATCTTTAAACGCTTGTTCAGTATTATTGGCATTGGATGTTCGAGATTTAGTGGCCTCAAGCTTTTCTAGTAGCGCCAAAGAGAGGTTAGTTTGCGTGATGTAACCTGCCTGTTTTGGGAAGGTGTCCGTCAAACGTACAGAGAAATCGACACGATTGATTTGGGTGTTTGGGAAGTAAGTCAATGACGTTAGGCAGTCGTATGGAATCCAGACACTTTGTCCTGGTTCAACGGCATACTCTTGTTTCCCCAGCTTAATCAAAACCAAGCCACTTTGAACCGATACAAGGCTATGTTTGAGTACTTTCTTACGTGGTGTAATCACCAAGTGTGAAAAGTAAGCCGATGTATATTCAATAGCAAAGTTCATAGATAGTACCTTAATTTTGGGGCGTCAAGATTACCGTTAATCTTAACGAATGCCAACAATAACCGGGAATTTTCAATATTTCTGGTCTGACCTTGTCAAAAGTATGGGCTCTGTAGCTGCGATAAGTCAAAACAACGCGTAGAATGAGCCAGCTTTTTATTATATGAATGAAAAAATGACCTCTCCAACCGATCCATATGTTGATATTCGTCCTTACGGCGATGATGAAATTCCAGCGGCACTAAACCGCCTTATTAATGATGAAGAATTTATCAGTGCGATTCTGCACTATCGTTTTTCAAACCATGCGTCTTGGTTCAAAGCACTAATGAGCCCAATTTTACGTGTGTACCTAAAAATGAAATGGAGCAAGCTGACTAGCGTTGAATCCATTCAGATTGAAGTGAAAAAGTACTTACGTGATACGCTCGCGAAAACCACCAATGGTGTGACGTACACGGGGGTCGAGTCACTGGATACGAATCAAGCTTATCTGTTTGTATCAAACCATCGTGATATTGCCATGGATCCTGCGTTGGTAAACTACGCTCTGCATCAAAATAATCACCAGACTTGTCGTATCGCGATTGGTGATAACCTGCTAAAGAAGCCATGTGCGACAGAATTGATGCGTTTGAACAAGAGCTTTATCGTAAAGCGTTCTTTGAAAGGACCGCGTGAGATGATGAAAGCGCTGGGGCAGTTGTCTTCTTACATTAAGCATTCTCTGGAAACGGGTAACTCAATCTGGATCGCTCAAAAGGAAGGTCGTGCTAAAGACGGTAACGATTTTACCGAGCCTGCAATCTTGAAAATGTTCCATGTTGAAGGACGTAAGCAAAAAATGCCTTTTCCTGAATACGTGAAGTCATTGAAGATCGTTCCTGTGGCTATTTCTTACGAGAACGACCCATGTGATACCGCTAAAGCGATAGAGCTTTTCGAAAAAGACGTAAACGGTAGTTACGAAAAAGGTGAGTTTGAAGATATCGAAAGTATCATTCAAGGCATCATCGGTAATAAAGGACGCGTTCACGTTGGTTTCGGTCAGGTTATTGACCAGGATTTTGACACGCCTGAAGCGCTTGCTGAAGAGATCGATCGTCAAATCCACGAAAACTACAAACTGTTTCCTGTGAACTTGCTGGCAGCAGAAAAAGAAGACGAGTCGATTACAGCAGCGGTTAAGCAAGAGTTTGAAAATAAACTATCGGGCTTACCACAAGGTGCTCGTCAGTATTTAATCGACAGTTATGCGAACCCTGTGAAGAACATTGGCTAGCGAATGTCATGCGAGTGAATAGTACTGCAGTTAGTTAACGCATAAGAGAAGCAGCGATTATTTTGCCAATCAATAGATGGAATTGAAAAAGGAGCCTTAGGCTCCTTTTTTATGGGTTGTTTTGTCCTTTCTGCCATGTCGATAATAAGCGCCTTTGGCCTCATTTAGCGAGCGACAGCACCACCAAGTTCTAGATTGGCTGGCCATGTGGTGACCGTGTTGCCTCCTAAGTAGATATTGCCTTTGACTGTCATAGTCTCGGGGAACACGGTAATGGCAGAACCGCCGATATATAAATCACCATCAATTACGATTCCGTTGGGTAGCTCTGTTAAAGGCGTTCGAATTACACTGAGGTCACCTTTGACTCTGAATCCGTTTGGTAGCTTCGTTAGGGGAGTATCGGTGAGGTTGATAAATCCCCCCACCTGGACGCCTCTAGGCCACCGGGTGATTTGGCTGCCCATCAAGTCGGCGTAGCCTTTTATCTTCACTCCAGAGGGAACGCGAGCCAGTTGGCTGTTAGACGCTTCAAGACTACCATTCACCTCTAAGCCTTTGGGTAAACGTGTGATAGCTGTATTTTCGATATTGAGGTTACCATTAACCACCAGATCATTAGGGAGCGATGTATAAGGTTTATTACGTAGGGATAAATTTCCGTAATTATCCAGATGGTTCAATATTTGATACTGATCGAGTGGTTCAGCAGTGACATTTGTTATGGTTAAAGAACCAATAATAAGTGCAATTATTCGCAGCATAACAAGCTTCTAATTTCGATAGACGTTATACACTATAATGATAAAAAAATTCTCGCATAGTGTTTTACTCATTTACTGGTCTGTAAAAAAGGAATTGAGTGACAATGAAAGGTAAATCAGTGATTGGAGTCGGGCGCCAAATGGTTAACGGGGTCGCCATTTTAAGTTTACTGTTTTGTTCTCTATCAGTGAATGCAAAGAAGATCACATCAACACCTACCAATACAGCCGTGATCGTGTCTCATGCTGATTCAAAGCACCGAATTTGTTATTACAATGATAAAGCTTTTAGTATTGGCGCTATTATCGAGGTTTCTGGCGTCGTGATTCAATGTGTAGCAGAAAATGACTTTGAGACTAATGGTACGCTTAGTTGGGTTGAAATGAAAAAAAAAGACGAGTAATGCGCTCGTCTTTTTAATCTTATTGATACTTATACTAACGCGCTAGAGAGCGGGTTTTAAGTTCAAAAATAATTTTTTCAGCACTCACTTCAAATTTAAAGCGAGCTTGTAATTCCGTGCTCTCTTCTGTTACCTCAGAGGCTTCAAATTCGACATTGCTCGACACTTGCTTTGCTAGCTCAACATACTTAGCGAACTCTGCTTCAATGAGAGCTTTAGAGTTACCGTAGATCGTTACTTCAGCAACATCATCACCTTCTTTAATGATGAAGCCGATTTCACCTGCACAACCGCAAGCTTCACACACATCGTTATTACCCATATCTTGGCTCATAAATAATCCTCTTACAAAGTCTGAGGTTATTCTAACGAGCAATTTGAACGGTATCTACAAAAATAAAAATCTTTGAGCTGATTTTTTATCGTTCGATATGTTGTTTATATGGGTATTAAATGGATATTTGAATTCGCGGCGCAAAATATGTATGTGATCTCCATCATGTTTTCCTGAAGGCAACTGTTATTACTTTGTCAGAATATCATCCACTTAGTTGCTTCAAGAATGATTTTATAAGAGTATCTATCGCTTGATAGTTATTTATACAATGAATTCTTGTGAGTATTTCATTTTCTAAGTGGTTATTAAAAATTATTGACCTAGGATCGTAAGGTGATAATTCGAGAACAAATTGTTAAAGCGTCCAAAGAGGTGCCAATGCAGATTTGTTTGTGCAAAGTATGGGTGTAGGGTGAGTTAAAAATACTTGCGAAAAAGCACCTTGTTCACATAATGCGGATAACGATTTTCATTCGCGCTCCTCTTGATGGGGCGAGATGGATTGACAAAGAGAAGAGCCTGAATATGCCAAAGCGTAGTAAAGAAGATACAGAAATTACAATCCAGAAGATCATGGATGCCGTTGTCGACCAGTTACTAAGATTGGGTTATGACAAGATGTCGTACACGACATTAAGTCAGCAAACGGGGGTTTCTCGTACTGGTATCAGTCATCACTTTCCAAAGAAAACGGATTTTACTGCTGCTTTAGATGGTCGTATTTTCAAAATGTTTATGGAACACGTTGACTTCGAAAATGGGCTTGATGCCTTTTCTGATAGTTGGATTAGTGCGCTTGAGGACGCCGAGTTTTTAGCCATTTTACGTTTGCTTTTCCATCATATCGTTGTGACTGAAAGCGCCCATGAGTTTGCTGAAAACGGTATTGTTCGTTTATACAAACTGACAGAAACTCAGTTTGGTGATTCAAGTGGTAAAGTACTTGAGTGGCTAATCGGTAAATCATTGATTCGTATGAGTCAATAATTAATATAGATTAAAATGAGCTCCTGAGGGAGCTTTTTTTATGTTTGTCATTTCACTTATCTTTATATTCTGTTGCTTATGTTCACTTATCCAACTCAGCCGCTGTTTATTTTAGCTTAATATATTTACGTTAATGCACTATGGACTAGTTCGAATCATTAATTAAAAGCAAGGGCAATCAAAGATAACTATTTTTTATATTCTCCAATGACTCAGAGTGGGTAGTGTTAGATTGACTGCTGATGGCGTTATAAATGGTTTTTGAGGTAAAAGAGTGGATTTGAGTTAGAAAACCTCGAAATAATCGAGGCTTAGAGTAGACCGGTAGGTGATACATGGGGTCGCTACTCCAAAACGCAGACCCCTAACGAGACTTATTGTGCAGAGTGTACCTGTGGGAAGCTCATGGTTGGGTGTTTTTCTACGATGCTTCTGTACCCATATACCTCTTCGATCATTGAAGGGTGGAGTGCTTCCCAAGGGCTGCCATCACACACTAAATTGCCATCTTTCAATACCACTAATCGATCGGAATACTGCGCGGCTAAGTTGAGGTCATGCAACACGATGATAACCGCGGCATTGTGGTTATCGGCTAATTCTCTCGCAACCTTTAAGGTGTTGTGCTGATGGGCAAGATCCAATGCAGACGTTGGTTCATCAAGCATCAAAATACACTGATCACCAGAGTGATGAAGCTGGGTTAACACTCGAGCCAAGTGCACTCGCTGCTTTTCACCGCCTGATAGCGAAGGATAAAGCCTTTCACTCAAGTGAGTTACATCAGCCACCTCCATTTTCTGGCTAGCTATGGTGGTGAGTTTCTTGTTGGACTCTTGCAGAGGGATTCCACCAAGCTCGACGACTTCATGTGCCAAAAATGGGAAGGTCAACGTACTGTGCTGAGGTAGCATAGCCAGATGCTTCGCCAATTTTTGAGAAGGCCACTTGTCCTTGGTGTGTCCAAAATATTGGATATCACCGTTGCTTGATATCTCTTGGCACAAGGCTTTAAGCAGCGTGCTTTTACCTGCGCCATTTGGCCCAAGCAGTGTGGTTACCTTTCCCGCTTCAATCTCAATCGAAACGCTATCTAATATCACTTTACTGCCGAACTTCACTTCGATATCGGTCGCTTTTAACGCTGAAGGAAACATTAAAGGATTCTCCCTTTCTGTTGAAATAGTAGATACAAGAAGAATGGAGCGCCGATAATCGCAGTGACAATACCAACAGGAAGTTCAGCCGGAGCAAGTACCACACGTGAGAACATGTCTGCGGCGGTTAGCAGTAGTGCGCCTAGTACTGCGGATAGTGGTAACAGAACTCGGTGGTCAGGGCCTGCCAACATGCGACCTAAATGTGGGATAACCAATCCAATAAAACCAATCATGCCAGACAGGCTCACCGTGATACCAACGCCTGCAGCCGTCAGTAGAATCAGCTTTCGTTTAAGCTTTTGAACTGGGATGCCAAGGTGTTGCGCTTCTGACTCGCCCAGTAATAGAGCATTTAGAGACATCGCTTGGCGGTAGAAAACAACAAACAATCCAACGAGCGTGACAGCAGCCAGCAAAATGCCTGACCACTTAGCGCCCGCCAATGAGCCCATCGACCATAATGAAAGATCGCGCAGCATTTGGTCGTCAGCAATGAAGTTCAAGAAGCCAATACCAGCGCCAGAGAGCGCACTGATTGCCACACCCGCCAACAACATGATGGTGACAGAGGTGCCGAATTTACCGGTGCCCAACTTATAGACCAACAGGGTGGTTAAAGCGCCGCCAAGAAAAGCGAACACAGGAACCGCAGCAAAGTTCATGAAAGCAGGGTATTGAAGTGATAACTCAGAGAAAAGTACGATGGCCAGTGCTGCACCTAGCGCCGCACCCGCAGACACACCGATGATCCCAGGCTCAGCCAGCGGGTTTCGAAATAAGCCCTGCATAACAGCACCACATAACGCGAGAATCGCACCAATCAACATACACAAAATGGTTCTAGGTAAGCGAATCTCTTGAATCACCAAGTTGATGTGGGGGGCCAAGTCATTGTTTGGCTGGAGTAAGCTCGCTGCGCTGTCAGCCAAGCTAATGTTCATTGGCCCAACGGTGATTGAAAACAGTGCGACGAAGACTAGGGTAGCACCTAGGCCTAACATCGATGTTTTCAGTGGGACGGATCGTAACAACATAAAGGGCCTCAATATCTATCTCTAACTTTAATCCCCTTTACTAACAACGTGAGTCTGTGGTGAGGGGGAGTGGATTAGCGATAGCAGAAATAGGGTGGTCGAGTTATAGCGGGTAGATAAGTGCGTTTAAACGCTTGGCTTCAGAGATACTTTCTAGGCCAAGCCCACCAACCAAAGCACTGCCATTCACGGTGATGATTTGCTTGTTCATACCTGCAGGGGTTGCCGCTAACATAGGTAACGATTTAAGGATGGCATCCGCACCGCCGATTTTTTGGTAGCTACGGCCGCTGACTAAGATGACATCTGGCTGCATTTCTACCAGTGACTCCATCGATAGTGGCTTGTAAGACGTTAGGCTTTGAGCGGCAGGGTTCACACCGCCAGCCAATTCAATGATCGCGTTTGGTGACGTTTCACCGCCGGCAACATTCGCAGGACGACCTTCATGCAGCAATAGGAACAGTACTTTCTTTGCTTCATTTTTCGGTAATTGATTTGCTTTTAGTGCAGCAATCTTTTGATTCACATCGGCTTTGACTTGTTGTGAGTGATCTTCGGTATGGGTAATCTTGGCGATTTGGTCGATACGTTTTAGTAGCCCTTCAACGTTAGCCTCGGTGTTGACGATCTCTACATTGACACCCGCCGATTTCAATTGAGAAATCGCGTTGTCAGGTCCCATTTCATCTGAGCCAATCAAGGTGGTCGGTTCTAGGGCAAGTAAGCCTTCCGCAGACAGGTTTCGGTGATAACCAATCTTTGGCAGGTTTTCTGCTTCAGGAAAGTGGCTGGTTATATCAATCGCGACTAACTGCTCTTCAGCACCTAATGCTAAAACCAATTCAGTAACGGCACTGCCCGCACTGATGATTCGAGGTTGTTCAGCGTCGTTGGCCATTGCGGGTGCGCTAAGTGACAAGCTCATAGCGGCAATGGAAAGGAGGTGTGTCTTGGTCTTTAATTTATTGAGCACATTTAAGTTGTTCATAATAAGTTCTTTATATTTTCTTTTTGTATCGCGAAGAGACTCAGTGAGCAGTCCGTTCGCATTGTGAGTTCGAATCGATAGAGGTTTAGCTCTGGCTATTTGGTCTTAGTAACAGGAGCAAAATTTCATAAACGCTAGGCCTCATAAAAATTGAGTATTGTTCTAGCCATCGTCAGTGAGCAATTGAGTCGCTGGTATTCCGTTCTCTTGAAGGAATGACAGCAACTTCACTAGGTTTTCAACGTTGGCGGCTTTGTCCGCGCCAATGATGATCGGTTTTTTATCCGTTGAACCAGTCTCTTCTAACAGGGCAATCTTGAAGTTTTCCCAGTCGATGTATTCTTGGCCGTTAATTGCCCAGTAGGGTTCGCGGTCTAAAATATTGACGCTAATCGAATCCTTGTGGACTTCAGAAACGTTTTTAACATCCGAGCTTGGCAGCTCAACTTCTAGCGATTCCAGCTTTACCGATGCCGTAAGCAATAGAAAAACCATCACGATAAAAATGATGTCGAGCAGCGGTGTTAAGTCCGGCGCTAGGCTTTGTGTGTTCGATGAGTGGGGCGTCTTAATCATGCTTGGCTCACATCACCGATAGAGGTTTTGTTGACAGGCTTACCTTGAGTATCATCAGACTGATTGGTTTGAATCGACATGCCTTCTAGCCACACATTCACATAGTTCAATGTATGCTCCAATTGAGCCAGCACTCGATCGGCCCATAGCCCGAGTAACTGAGCACCTGAAATAGCGGGAAGCGCAATCATCAAACCCGCAGCTGTGGTTCGCATTGCTAAGCCAAGACCGTCTGCCAAATCATTAGGTGTGATGCTGCCTGTTGTCGCAGCAACGCCTTTAAACATCTCAATAAGACCAAGTACCGTACCAAGCAAGCCGATGAGTGGGCTGATCACGCCGATCAAACCAAGCAGTCTTAAGCCAGCATGAAGCTGGTGGCGTTTTTCTTGTAGCCAGATCCCAGCAGCATCTTCACGTAACCCTTTTGAGAAAGAGTGGTGAGCAAGCAACATTGACACGCCCTTGTAGAGTAGCGGGCGTTTACCTGAAATCGACTGAGCAAGCGCTTCAATCTCTTTACTGTTGGTTGGTGAAATTTGGTTAAGCTCACGACGAATGGCACGTTTGCCCACACCAATGCTGAGCATAACTTGGAAGACACGTTCAGCGATGATCATTGCTGTTAATGCTGAACAGATAAGAAGAGGCCAAGTCATTAAGCCAAGTTGATCTTGTAAGTAACTGATTTGTTGCATGATTAATCCAACCTAAAACGAACAGGTATTTGTACTCGGTGAGCAATCGCTCGACCATTGACAGTGTGAGGTGAGAATTTCCATTGTTTAATGGCCTCTAATGCGGCGTTATCGAGCATTAGTGCGCCTGATGAATTGACTAATGCTTGTTTAATTTGTTTGCCTTCAGCGTCTAACCAGATCTCATAAGTCGCGACACCTTCAACGCCACGACGTCTTGCTTGGCGAGGGTAATTCGGTGGGGTAGGACGCGCAGAGAACGAAGGTTGAGTGACCAAAACTGGCTCTTGGTTTGATACGCCTTGATTTACTTCCTGAGGCTGGTTGGCAGATTCGTCCATATTCTTATCGACTTTGTTGTCGGCTAGCTTCTCTGGTTTAGTGGCTGTTTTTGGCTCTGGGCGTTCTTTCTTCACCACCTTTTTCTCAGTCACTGGTTTCTTTTGAACTGGCTTCTTTTCAACAACCTTTTTTTCTACTTTCTTTGGTTGAGGTTTATTGGTGATCGCTTTTTTCTTTGGGGTTGGCTTAGCTTGCTTTGGCTCAACCGTTTTTGGTTCGACTGGTTTAGGTTCAGCTTGTGAGACGGTTTCTTTTATTGGTTCTGGTTCAACTGGCTCAGTGACTGTTTTTTGCTGAGCTTGTGAAGGAACGCTGTTAGGAGTGAAGTTGATTGATACCGTGTTTGATCGGCTACCTGCAGGCATCGCAAATACTTTGGATTCTTGAGCGACAAATAACAACGCTGCATGAATCACTAACGATGCACCGCCTGCAATAACATATCTAGGAACGTTCACAATCAATCCTTTACCAAATCAAAATTCTGTATCGGATTATTGCTTAGAATCTAAATAAGATCAATTATCAATTGCATTATCATTTGCGTGTATTTATGATTCTCTCAGTTTTTAGCGAATAGTCTTCCAGACTTTGCTATGTGAGTGTTTAGAGAGATTATATGAGTCTTGATATTTATAAATTTGACGAATCAATCTTGGGCGTATCTAGCCCTGATCCGCTTCGTTTTGCGTTTGCGAAAAAGCATTCTGCGCACGCTGGAGGAAGTTCAATTCCGGTCGAACCCAGTAAGAAGTTAGAACTCTTTGACGAACTGATGCTGAGTGAAGGGAAAAAACAGGATAAGCGTTGTTTGTATATCCACATTCCTTTTTGTCGCGTGCGTTGTACGTTCTGCAATTTCTTCCAAAATGCCGCAAGCCGTAAATTAGTGGATGAGTATTTCGACGCACTGATGGTTGAGCTAAAGCAGAAAGCCAAAACACCTTGGGCTCAGTCTGGACTATTTCACACGGTCTATATTGGTGGCGGAACACCCACCGATTTGTCACCTCAGCAAGTTGAACAGCTGGGTAAAGCGATTCGTCAATATTTCCCACTAGCAAACGATGTTGAGATGACATTGGAAGGGCGCATCAATCGATTTGGTGACGAGATGTTTTATCGTGCGCTTGAAGGTGGCTTCAATCGTTTCTCATTCGGTATTCAAAGTTTCAATACTCAAGTTCGACGCAGTGCTAAGCGCTTAGATGACCGAGAAGTTGTGCTAGAACGTATCAGTTCACTAAGCCGCACCGAGCAAGCGCCCATCGTTCTTGATCTGTTATACGGATTACCACACCAATCGATGGAAGTGTTCCTGCAAGATTTAGAAGACTACATGTCTACTGGCGCACACGGCATTGACCTCTACCAACTGATTGTTGCGGGCAATGCACCTATGCTTAATCTTGTTGAAAAAGGAAAAATCCCACCACCGGCCAATACGCCCGATAAAGCGAGCATGTATTTGGCAGGTGTGGAGTTCATGGCAAAAAATAAGGTTAAGCAACTGAGCGTGAATCACTGGACTCGTGATAACCGCGAACGCAGTATTTACAACAGCTTAGCCAAAACTTATGCCGAAGTTCTACCCATAGGTTGTGGCGCTGGTGGCAACATCGGTGGTCATGGCGTGATGCAGCATCGAACTTTAGACAGCTACATGGAGTCTATAAAGCAAGGTCAATTACCTGTTGCCATAATGACGAAGCAAAGCTCAGCAGAGCCTATCTTCTCAACATTAAAGGCAGGTTTCGATTCTGGTGTTGTTAGAAGAAGTACGCTACCGAGCTTTATGGGACAAGACACGTTCGACTACCTAAAACCTCTGTTTGCGCATTGGGAAAAGAACGGTTTAGTTGAACTTTCGGAAGATTATTTGAGCCTGACTATTGCTGGCAGCTTTTGGGCAGTAAGCCTAGCGCAGAGTGTAATTCAAGTGCTCAACGCTGAATATCAAACTATGCACCCAGCGCCTAAAGCGTCAGGTTCGGGCGTACACCCGCATGCAAGTTTGAAGCACGCTTAATCTCGAATTTTTAGTTTATAACTTACGCAAATTACTCGTTTATACGGAACCTATTCAATGACAGAGACAAGATTAGAAATGACAGAAACTCTAGAACAACGTGTCGCTCGAATTCTAGAAGAAGAGCCAAAACTACTGGCGACCGCCATTGCGGAGAAGCTAGGTGTTTCAGAGGTTGAAGTGGTTGCTGCTTTTCCAAACGACATGGCGGTAATGCTAGATGGCAGCCGTGCTCAAGAGATTCTAGAAGGTTTAGTGGGTTGGGGCCCTGTGACCACAATTGTGCATTCATTTGGTTCTATCTTTGAAGTAAAAGCGCCATTCCCGAAAGGTAAAGTCGCGCGTGGTTACTACAACCTAATGGGCAAAGAGGGCGAGCTTCATGGCCACCTAAAACTGGATAACGTTAAACATATCGGTTTGGTGAGCAAGGCGTTCATGGGGCGTGAAAGTCATTACTTCGGCTTCTTCAGTGAAACTGGCGAGAACATTTTTAAGATTTACTTAGGCCGCAATGAAAAGCGTGAGCTGATTGCCGACCAAGTAGAACGCTTCAAAGCGCTAAAAAAACAAGCTTAAGTACAGTCAATAGTAAATAATCAGCAGCAATCTTACATAGGGTTGCCAACTGGTTTAAACAAGACATCAATGCTCGAGGGTTGTTTAGTTCGCGAAATGATCGCTCAACCTCGGGCAAAAATAATAAATCAGAGAACGTGAAGAAAGGAATTACCCATGGAACAGCAAGTAAAACAAGAACGTCTACAAGGTCGTCTAGGTCCAGAAATTAAAGAGTTTCGCCAAGAGCGCCGTACCCTTCAACTTGCAACGGTTGATGAAGAAGGTCGCCCGAACGTAAGTTACGCACCTTTCGTTCAGAACCAAGAAGGTTACTTTGTTCTCATTTCTGATATTGCTCGTCATGCTCGTAACTTGAAAGCGAACCCTCAGGTCTCTTTGATGATGATCGAAGACGAAGAGAGCTCGAAGCAGCTTTATGCACGTAAGCGTTTAACGTTTGATGCTCAAGCAAGTGTTGTAGAGCGTGAAACAGAGCTTTGGACTCAAGTGATCGGCCAGATGCAAGAGCGTTTTGGTGAAATCATTGATGGTTTGAGCCAACTTCAAGACTTCTCTCTATTCAACCTTAAAGCAGAGAACGGCCTGTTCGTTAAAGGATTTGGTCAAGCATACCAAGTGTCAGGCGACGATCTGGTCGATTTCGTTCACCTACAAGAAGGCCACAAAAAAGTGTCTAATGAGTAATCTCGTTTAATCGATTTCTTTAGGAGCCCTCCAATGTGAGGGCTTTTTTATGTCTAAATCCAAGAGTTTGGTATATTGGCGTTTGATGACTATTTATGTGTAAGGATCGGTACGTGA
Organism: Vibrio artabrorum; assembly: GCF_024347295.1. Classification (NCBI taxonomy): domain Bacteria; kingdom Pseudomonadati; phylum Pseudomonadota; class Gammaproteobacteria; order Vibrionales; family Vibrionaceae; genus Vibrio; species Vibrio artabrorum. Next base: position 613,906 of record NZ_AP025459.1, read on the forward strand.
AACCAGTAAGTCGAGATTGGGACGAGTTTTGTTATCCGTTTATTTATGAAGACAGTCCTATCTGTGATTTTGAGATTTTATCGGATGAACTTTGTTGCCGAGTTGGATTGGTGTTGTCTTTAGAGCTAGAGCCTCAGGTTCGTGAGATCCTGCAACGCTTGCAGCCAAACCTCTACCATTTGAATGGCTCTGTGCGCGGTAAGCTTGCCATCACCGAGTCTGAATTGGTCGAGCTCAAGCAAGACTATCACCGTATCCGTGAGCAGCTAGAAGGGGGTTTTAAAGGCTTTGTCTTACCCGGTGGACACCGAGTGTCCAGTGAACTTCACTTGTGTCGTTGTCAGGCTAAGAAAGTTGTGCGAGCTTTGGTGAGTATTGAACATCATGAAAGCAAAAAATCGCCAGACCCGATTCTTTTTAAATACGCAAACCTAGTGGCGAACACTCTCTATGCATTGGCCTCTTTTACCAATCATGTCAATGAAGTTGAGGAAGTGGAATTTGTGAGTAAGAGCTACCCTATGCCCAAGAAAAAATCGTGAAACCTAAGTACAGGACACAAAGCGTAACTCGGCGTTCTGTCATTGGGTGTCCGATTACCACGCTTTAGGAGAGTTGTTTTGGGTTATAGAGTGAAGAACACGAGATCTTGGGGTAAAATTACGTTCAATGTCGATGGCTTCATGTCGACAAGTCGTTAGCGATTAATCGATTTATAATAGTCAGTACCTTGGCAATGTTCTAAGCAACGCTTGTAAGTCAACTGACAGAAACAAACAGAGAATGATCATGGCAAGAACAGCAGCAGCACTTCATATTTTGGTGAAGCATAAAGAACAAGCAGAAGACATTATTAAGCAGCTTAAAAAAGGCGCTAAATTTCAAGCACTCGCGAAGAAGTATTCAACATGTCCATCTGGCAAAAAGGGCGGTGACTTAGGCGAATTTCAAAAAGGCCAAATGGTGCCTCAGTTTGATAAAGTTTGTTTTTCTGGTGAGACGCTTGTCCCACATCTTGTTAAAACAAAATTCGGCTGGCATGTGGTTAAGGTACTTTACAGAACCTAGCAAAAGATATGTGTTAGGTGGAATAAAAGGAGCGTTTATACGCTCCTTTTTTGTGATCCTGAGGCAAATTTACGCGCCACCTGGCTGAGTCTATCATCCCATACGTTATGCGATAATTGGCGCTACGCCCTTAACCATCCGCCATGACTAATCGATGGGAGGAGGAGGGGATCTTAATGAGTACCCCCTATAATAAGTGTCATTCTTAATGAAATTTATACAGCTTTGCCTTTTAGCTTTGGTATTTATCTAGAAAGCTGAAACTGAGTTTGGTAGGAGAACAACATGGAGAGTTCAGCTCTGTTAAGCAACCCAGCAACAGATGTCATATTGCATGCCTTTGACTGGTGCTACGCTGACGTAATGAAGAACGCCCCATTGATTCAAGAGTTGGGTTATAAATCTGTTTTAGTTTCACCTGCGATGAAGTCGTTACGTGGCCCTAAAGGTTGCAACCGTAATTCTGGCACTCAATGGTGGCAGCGTTATCAACCGCAGGATTATCGTGTGATTGATAATCAGTTGGGGGATACACAAGATTTCACTGCGATGGTCAACACGTTAAAACAACATGGGCTTCGCACCTATGTAGACGTTGTGTTTAATCATATGGCTAACGAGTCGAGTATTCGCAATGACTTGACGTACCCGAACCTTCAAGATTTAAACTCATACCAAGAAGACGCAGAATATTACGCATCCATACGTTTGTTTGGTGATCTTTCGAAACCGTTATTTGATGAAAACGATTTTGTGGAAGCGTTTGGTATCAAAAACTGGAAAGATACTTGGGAAGTGCAAAACGGACGTATTACCGGTGGTGCGAGCGACCCTGGTTTACCAACACTGCTGGATAACGATAATGTGGTGGCACAACAGAGATCTTATCTAAAAGCCTTGAAAGCGATTGGTGTGAAAGGATTCCGCATCGATGCTGCAAAGCACATGACGCTGTCACATCTACGTAAGGTGTGGACCGATGATATCTGTGAAGATATGCACATCTTTGGCGAGATCATTACCGATGGTGGTGCGACCGAGGAAGAGTATGAACTGTTCCTTGAGCCGTACCTAAAGCACACTCGCTTAGGTGCGTACGATTTCCCGTTGTTCAACACCATCTTCAAGGCTTTTGACAAGCAGGGCAGCTTTAAGTCTCTGATTAACCCCTACTGTTTTGGCCAGGCACTATCGAATATGCGAGCCATTACGTTTGTGGTCACTCATGATATTCCCAATAACGAGGTGTTTTTGGAGCATGTGATGGATGAAGTGGATGAGCAATTGGCTTATGCCTTCATTCTTGGTCGAGATGGCGGTGTACCACTGGTTTACAGTGAACTAAGCACCAGCGGTATTCTAGACAAGAGTGGTCAGCCTCGTTGGCGGAATGACTGGCGAGCCCCGTACATGAAAAGTATGATTCAATTCCACAACCATGTTCATGGTCAAGCGATGAGTGTGATCGAAGCAAATGATGACTTGTTGGTGTTTGTCCGTGGCGACAAAGGCATTGTCGTAATCAACAAATCGAAGCGAAGTAAAACCGCATCATTAGCTTGGACAGGTGCGGTGACTGACTTATTGTCTGGTGAACAATTTGAATGTGCGGACAAGGTGTTAACGATAGAGGTTAAACCTAATGAATGCATGATGCTGACGACGAATGGTTGATTGAGATTAAGCCAGAAGTCACAAGCTATCTAAAATAAACAAAGAAAAGGCATGCTTAGATAAAATCTAGCATGCCTTTTTTGTTCGTATCATTTTTAACGTATTTTTACACGATAAACTTATTCAATAGTTCATCTTGTGCTCGAACATTCTCAGTTTGTGCCTGCATGGCTGCGTTAGCGTCTTGAGCTGCGTTAGAGACTTCCGTTGAGAGATCTTTGATCTTAACGGTATTGTTATTGATTTCTTCCGCGACTAGGCTTTGTTCTTCAGCGGCTGAAGCTATCTGAATATTCATATCAGAAATACGTTGAATCGCATCTCGGATACGGTCAAGCGAGGTGTTCGCTTGCTGAGCACATCCTACGGCGTCAGTGGCGGTATCTTTACTTTGATGCATTGCATTCGATACTGAGCTTGCGCCGGCTTGCAACTGCTCAATCATACTGCGGATTTCAGTTGTAGATTGCTGAGTACGTTGTGCCAAGGTACGAACTTCATCGGCAACCACTGCGAACCCACGACCGGATTCACCAGCACGCGCGGCCTCGATGGCGGCGTTCAATGCGAGTAGGTTCGTTTGGTCTGCAATATCGTTGATGACCTTAAGGATTGTCTCGATGTTTGCTGTCGCTGACTCAAGTACTTGTACTTCAGCTACGGCCTCGTCGATCCGAGTAGACAGATTATCAATTGCTTTTGTTGTGTCACTTACGACTGATGTTCCGTCCAGCGTTGCTTCATCGGCTTCACGAGCGGCGGCTGCGGCACCTTGAGCATTGTTTGCCACTTCTGTTGCTGTTACAGCCATTTCATTCATGGCAGTCGCTAACTGCTCAAGCTCTTGAAGTTGTGTATTAACCGCATTTGCTGATTTGCTTGAACCTTCAACCGTGATTTCCGTACCACGTTTAATTTCGACACCAATCGCTTTCGATTGAATGATTTGATTTTGGAGGTTCTCGGTAAAGGTGTTGAAGCCTTTGGCAAGGTCAGAAAATTCTTTATCTGTATTGGTATCTAAACGTTTAGTTAAGTCACCTTGTCCGCTTGCTACGTCTTGAATCGCTTGGTTGAGTGCTTCCAATGGGCGCATTAGCACTCGGATTAACATTGTCAGTGCAATAATACTGAGAATAACGGCAGCCAAAGAGTATATGATTGAGCTATTTTTTAAGTCATCAATGGTTTTGAACGCAATGTCCTTATCAAGAACGGTTCCAATGTACCAATCTTCACTGGGAATATGAGTAAAGCTAACTAAGAGTGTTTTACCGTCGACTTCAATTTCTTGGGAGCCTTCACGGATAGTGACTTGCGGCATATAGCTTGAAAGCATTTCGCCATTATTTTTAGAATCTGGATGAGCGATGGTCGTGCCGTCGGCCGTGACTAGGAATAAATAACCCGCATCAAACAAGTTAACTTGGTTCACTAAAGTCGACAGGTTCGTTAACTCTACATCGTAGAACATGCCCGCTGTGAAGCGTCCATTGTCTTTAACTGGTGTACCGACTGAAATGATAACTTTTTTACTTGAGGCATCGACATAAGGAGTGGTCACGATTAAATTGTTTTTGGCCTTAGCTGCGACGTACCAAGGACGAGTTCGAGGATCGTAATCGGGACCCGCTTCCCAAGCATCATCATTTTCAATGACTAAACCGCTTTTATCATAACCAAAACCAATCGCAAGAAAGCTACTTTTAAGTTTCGGCTTTTCCAAGATTGTTTTTACGTAGGCAGGATCTTGAGGATTGCTCTCAATGATTTCGGTTGTTGATTGTGCTAATGCTTTCTTGGCATTCATTTCTGACACGACAACATCTCTTACCCCCAAAACCATTTCTTTTAGGCTTGTATTGACGTGGCTTTCTACAGCGTTCTTTACTGTATAAAGTTGTTGTATCGAAAGCAATGATACTGTCACTAGCAGTAGTACTGATGATGCAGTAACCACCTTATGGCTAAATTTCATTGAGTATTCCCCTTCTCACAGAATTTGCGAAGACTAAATCTAATCATGTTTTGTAATTATAGGTATCGACTGGATTGATAATTACTTAAATATAATTCTATCAAATAGGCTAAAAAATAAACGGAAAGTTGTGCGATATCCAGTTATTTAACCATTAAGTTACAACTTTTCAATAACTTGAAGGCTAACTAAAATAAGGTGTGTGTGAAACAAGCGTGCAGTAGTTTGGTGTTTATACGTCAGGAATGCTTTTAAAATTAGCCATGAGTAATAACATAAGTGAAATAGACTCAACACCAGCGTTTTTTCGAAGCTGTCTTTAGAGAAATAATGGAGATATTGGAGGGAATAAAAAACCTCACATTTGTGAGGTTTTCCGATTGATAGCGTTACGTGTTATGTCCGCAGTAAATCACTTTAGAATATTAAATGCGCGACACCAGCAATCACAGGGAGTGTGATTAAAGTACGTAGAATAAAGATAATAAACAGTTCAAAGATATTGACTGGAATCTTACTGCCTAGCAGTAGTGCGCCCACTTCTGACATATAGATCAGTTGAGTCACTGACATGGCAGCGATAACAAAACGAGTCATCTCATTGTCGATAGAAGCCGCCAGGATTGCTGGAATGAACATGTCCGCAAAACCAACGACGATAGTTTCGGACGCTGCGACGGCTTCTGGAACGCCAAGGAGTTCTAAAAATGGAATGAAGGGTTGACCTAGAGTTGAGAAAACAGACGTGTATTCTGCAATAACCAATGCCATTGTACCAAGACCCATAACGACAGGCAGTACTCCAAATACCATATCTATGGCGTTACGAACGCCTTCGCCAAATACGGACTTAACAGACTTAACTTGTGAGGCTTTGCTGACCGCTAATTGTAGACCCCAAGAGAATGTGGAGTGACCCATTGGGATCGCATCAGCATCTTTGTGTGGCTTGCTCCCATCAATAAACGTATCTTTCTTCCTACTCAAGGGCGGAAGGCGAGGAATGATGACCGCCGCGACAATACCGGCTAAACAGATGGCTGCGTAGAAAGGTAGGAATAGGTGTTCAAGATTGACTTGAGCAATAACGACAAGGCTGAAAGTGATCGATACGGCAGAAAAAGTCGTACCAACCACGGCGGCTTCACGTTGGGTATAGAATTTATTTTCGTATTGTTTGCTCGTAAGTAGGATACCAACACTGCCGTCCCCTAACCAAGAAGCCATACAGTCGATAGCACTGCGGCCTGGTAGGTTGAAGATTGGGCGCATGACTTTACTTAACAAGGTGCCAAAGAGTTCTAATAGGCCAAAGTTAAGCAGTAGTGGCAAGAGTAAACCTGCAAAGATGAAGACTGAAAACAGTGTAGGAAGTAGTCCCTCAAGCACTAAACCACCGGTATTTTCTTCCCATATCATTTCAGGACCGATATGGAAGAAAGCCATCAATGCAGCAGCACCGCCGATCAAACGCACTAACAACCATAGAGGCGATGGGTTGAAAAGACCGCTTAAGAATGAACTTGATACGATGAATGTAGGCTTAAAAATGGTGCTTAAAATGGAAGCTACAGACATGAAAGCAACGATTGCAGTGATGATAGGGACCAGATATTCACCGAAAACCGCTTGAATTGACTTGGCTAAGATAGCAACAGGGATCGTAAGATTACCTTGATAGCTAATTGGAGCCATGAAAAGGAATAAACCAATCAATGATGGGATTAAGAAAACCCAGAAACTGCCTTTTGATTTATTGGGCTGAGCAGTATTCGTATTGTTAGACATGTTAATTGTTCTCGTATTTCTACATGAAAAAAAACCACATCCTTGGCATTTTTATTCACTAAACGTCCGTGTTTTTCATTGGCTGCAAGATTACCCAGTATTCACACTCCTTGCAATACTATTCATCAAATATCGCTAAGTATTCAAGTGGGATAATTTAAAAATCACTAATAGCTTAGAATAAACGGTTGTTGATGTTACGGATTTCGATGAGTCATTACCAGATATTTACAGTTTGAGTTGTGTTTCTGTTCGATGGCTCAAATAAAGCCAATAAATGAAGGCAATGATGAAAGCAAAAGAGGCAGGAAAAGCCAGTGCTAATATTTCAAAATGATCGAACAGACAAGCACCGATTAAACCACCAAACAGGAAACCGACGACAATAAATATCAGCAGTTTGGCTTTGCGACGGTCAAAGGGCATGCCTTTTAATCGAGCACCGATCATTATCCCTAGATCAGTAATGATTCCACTCATGTGCGTTGTTCGAATGATCGCGCCACTGTAGGTCGTTATCATAGCGTTCTGCAAGCCACAAGCGGCTGAAGCGAAGTATTGTCCGGAAGTGAAGCCTTGTAATAGTGCCCAAAGCGATACAAACAGTAATCCCCCTTCAATACACAAAGCGACACCGTAACGACGTCCTAACTTTAGAACTTGGTTCTCGATAAAGAATCCACTAAATGCTGCGCCCAACATAAAACTCAATATTACTAATAGTAGGTGTACTGAGGATGAGGTTGGAATCAGTAAGCTACTGCCTAATAAAGATACGGTACCTGAGATGTGCGAAATGGCTTGATGTTGGAAGCCGAGTAATCCGATAGCATTTACGCTACCAGCAAGACCGGCTAGTAGTAAGGCGCCATATTCAACCCAGCGAGGTAGTTTAGAAATCATGGAAGTCATTCCGGGTTAAAATTAGGACCCAGATTATAACGCTAACGAAAAGATACGCTAGCGTTGTTGAACCACTATATTGGATCTTGAACTGCATAGTGCCATCTCATTTTAACGGGTCAATTTATCGCAGTATGACTGTTAGCCGTCATGGTTCATTTGATGTTCAAATTTATCATAACCGTGTTCTACTTCCAGTTAACCCGATATTGATCATTAGACTAAAGCCCTTTATGGTCAGCACAACCAATGAAAATAAAAGATTAAAACTGATCATGAAAAAGAAAATTTTACCGATACCTCTGATTTTACTGGTTCCAATTGTCATGCTAGTGGTCGTCATAGTGGCTGGTATTTATCGATTCAGCCTCAGTGATGAAGAGATCTTAGCGAAGTTTCCTTCATCACAAATCACTTATGATCCCATCGTTGACACTGTGTTTGATTTGAAAACGACCAACCCATGGACAATTAAAGTGCCAGAAACGAATGCATATGCTTTCATTAATCGTGTCGACAACGCCAAAGCGCTCGCATTTGGCCGTTATGACTCTGGTGTGGAGCGTGGTGTGATTACTGTAGATACTAAAAAACTTTCAACCGTGATCATGGGGGAGGCGAGTTTCTTTGTTGCGCCTATGTGGGTATCGAATCAAGGTAGCGGTGTGTTCTACTACCTTGGCCTGTTTAAATTTGATCAAAAGCGAAGCCGTGTCGTGCTAGTCGATCAACTCCTACTGGGCGATCGTGTGCAAATTCAAACCTTGGACGTCACTCCGCCAGCTGATGGTCAGTTTACTGGCGCTGGTTTCATCGGTTTCACTCAACATTCTTCAAAACAATCCTTCGCAGAAGCACCGTCGGAAAAGGTGTTAATGAGTTTTTCTTTTGATACGCAGTCGATAGGTAAGGAGTGACATTTGAGTGAGTGTAAGAAATCACTGTTTGTATGAATGAAGTTGGGGTCTATCTCTCATGGGAAAATGAAATGTAGATGCGTTTTTTCATTTCCAACAACTCAATGACTTAGCCTGCTATTGCAATATTAGTATCATATTATTGCAATGTATTGATGATTTATGCGTATGAAAAGCATATCCTACACCTTTATATCGTAGAAAGACCTGTTTACCGTGTATTCAAAAATATTACCCTCTTCGCTTTCTGAGCTTTCACCTCTAAAAAAAGTGGCTATTTTAGGATTGCCACTTATTGCTGCGATTGGTGTTACTCTGCAATCTACCCATTCAGATCTGACGAAAACCGTTGATTTGAATTTATCGGACTCCAGTGTTATTGAGTCAACGGCACCACCTTCTTCTGTGACGGCTATTGAGCCACCGACGTTTGAGTACCAAATTCAAACAGGTGATAACTTGAGTAGTATATTCACTCAGCTTGGATTTTCGTATAAATCGATGATGAGTGTAATGGAAACCGATTTAAACTTTCTAGCGCTTGATACGTTACGCCCTGGTGATACATTGCGTTTTTGGAAAAGTGAGGCGACAGGTGATCTTTCCAAAATGGAACTTCAATTTAGTATCGCTGATAAAGTGGTCTATCGACGACTTGAAGATGGCACCTATGAATTTAAAGATATCTCTATTCCGGGTGTGTGGAAGCAAAAGCCTTTAGTGGGGGATATCCAAGGCAGTTTCTCTATGTCGGCGAACAAGGCGGGCTTGAGCAGTCTTGAAATTGACCACATTGTTACGTTGCTCAAAGATAAGTTGAATTTTAGCCGAGACTTACGTGCTGGTGATCAGTTTGAGGTCCTTCAAAAAGTACAATTTGTTGAGGGTGTTGCAACCGGAAAACGCGAAATTGAAGCAATAAAAATCATCAACCGTAACCGAGTCATTTCTGCTTATCTTCATACTGATGGGCAATATTACGATATGAATGGTGATAGCTTACAACGTGCTTTCCAACGTTATCCAGTGAACAGCAGTTGGCGTCAGAGCTCTCAATTCAACCCTAAACGTCTACACCCGATTACAGGTCGTATCTCACCACACAATGGTACCGATTTCGCGGTTCCCGTTGGAACTCCGGTTCAGGCTACGGGTGACGGTAAAGTCATTATGACGCGTAAGCATCCTTATGCGGGTAATTACGTGGTTATTCAACACGGCAGCACTTACAAAACGCGCTATTTGCATCTAAGTAAGATCCTCGTTCGAAAAGGGCAAGCGGTTTCTCGTGGGCAGCGTATTGGTTTGTCGGGTAAAACAGGCCGAGTGACAGGTCCACACTTGCACTATGAGTTGATCGAACGTGGTCGTCCAGTCAACGCTATGACAGCGAATATTCCGATGGCAGAGTCGGTACCTAAGAAAGACAAAGCGAGCTTTATGGCCGCGAGAGACGAAGCTGACAAGCTATTTAAAGAAGCGTTGGAATCGCAATCCGATCATAGTGAACGAATTGTTTCGGTAAACGGTCTTAATTAATCCATTGGGGAGAGCCGCGAGTTGCATGCTAAACCGTTCAAAGTTTAGTCATGAACTCGCGGCTTTTTAATGTGTTTTTTTGGGTTAAGGCAATGGGTTTGAACGCGGGTTATTCGGTTATGTATTGTCCGTAACAGGCAGCTCAGCATGGGAGAGATAACTGACGATAGCTTCTGGTCGCATGGGCGGTGAATAAAAATATCCCTGAATCTTGTTACACCCCATAGCGTGAAGTTTTTCTAATTGCTCACGTTCTTCAACCCCCTCAGCAACGACGGATACGCCTAAGCGATGAGCAAGCTGGATGATCAACCATACAACGCTCTCGGAGGTAGAACTTGTCAACAAGTTACGAATGAAGGTCGCATCAATTTTAATGCAATCGATAGGGTAGCTGTGAATGTAATTGAGGCTTGAGTAACCGGTCCCAAAATCATCGAGTGCGACTGTAAATCCTTGATCCCTTAAAAAGTTAAGCGCCGATTTTGTCTCTTTTGTGGGGGACAGTAATACCGTTTCAGTTAACTCAATTACAAACTCATTTGCCTTGAAATGGTGTTGTTCAATAGTGCGAGTGAGGTAGGATATATAACGTTTAGAGTCGGTAAGCTCATGAGCGGAACAGTTAATCCCAAGTTTAACTTTGTAGCCTAAACCTTGTTCTAATATTGTTTTAGCTCGGCACACCAGTTCTATAATACGTTCACCCAGTTCGACAATCAGCCCTGATTCTTCAGCGATTTGAATGAACTCGACGGGTGAAATATCACCGTATTGCGTTGTTTTCCAGCGAGTCAGGACCTCGAAATATTGCCATTGAGATTCGTTTTTAATCACAATGGGTTGTGTCACCACGTACATACCATTGTCATTGTTTATGTCTTTATGTGAAATTGGGCTTTCAAGCTCACGACGTAAAGCCGCGATTAACTCGGTTTTCCTATGGTAACGAACGCTTAGATGAGTGTCATAACATCGAGTTTGGTTATCTTGGCTAAGTTTGCACTCTTTCAACGCCAAGCTGGTGTTAAAGATGATCTGTTCTATGTCTTTGTTATGTCCATCTGAGCGAGCAATACCGATACTGACGTCGATATTAATTTTTATATCGAGGTTGCTATAGCCTTCTTTGGTTTTAGCCTGTAGATGTTCACACACCGCTATGGGATCGGAATGGTAGGTAATAAAGGCAAACTCATTCCCCGCAGTTCGAAAAATCAAGTTACTCTCGGGTAGATTTCGACGCAAGGTATCGGCAACATACTGAAGCACCTTATCGCCAATATAATGGCCATGCATATCATTAATGGCTTTGAAGCTATTAATATCGATCATCGCTAATGTGAATGGCGTGATGCCCTGCTGAGTAATGGATTCTAAGGTATCTGACAAGCAACTTCGATTTAGCAACCCAGTTAAATTATCGTGTGAAACCTCATAACTGAGCTGATTGAGCAGTTGCTCAGAGCGCTCGTTGAACCACATTTCTCTAAGTGTATGGACGATGATATCGGCAAAAAGTTGATGGTACTTTATCGCTTCTTGTTTTTGGCTTGGACTCAGTGGAGAAGCAAAGGTTGAAAATAGTACACCTATTACTTCACCACTCTGAGTGCGAGTAGGAATTGCGATAGTCAGATCTGATGTGATTTCTTGTCTAAATGCCGACGTTGGTAGCGACTGAATGATGTGCTGCGCAAAGGAGCAATCGGGGTGCTTTTGATTGACAGCTTGTTGATAGATGTGACCATGACGTGCGTTGATTTTGTCATGTACGATATGATCAGAATGCGCAATCACCGAAGGAAGTATTTGGTCTGGAAAGTTTCTTTTTTCTATGATGCTGGTGCTCTGAGTACCAAATGTTTGATGCAACATGAGCGCGGCCGACTCTAAAAGGTCGATACCTTCCAATTTGAGTAGACGCCCAATGTGGTCGGTGTTGATTAAGCTGTTGTGTGTATCTTGATACATCGTTTTCACCGCTAATTTGAAGGTGTCTTTATGCATGAAAACCCATATTGTTTTGATACAGTATTGACCACGTTATCGTTTTTTTCAAATTCAGTGCGACTTATAACGTTTATCGCACTTCCTTCCTATTTATAAAACTAATGTGCTGCGCTCTTTGTCTAGCCTACCTTTTAGGTGGTCTAAAAACAGCTTGGTCCGAGTATGTGAGTAATCAAGTTTAGGATAATAGGCGTAAACCATGACTTCATCGGCTGTTATATTTGGCAATACTGGAACTAATGTCCCTTGTTTAAGGTCATCTTTAATCATCGCTTTGATGGTTAATAATATACCCATACCTCTTTTCGCTGCATGGAATAGAGCTTCTGGATTGGTGGTCGCAAAGTTGCCGTTCAAAGTGATTCGCTGTTCTTTGGTTAGCGCCACTTCACGAGTAGGACGCTCTCCCCAGATCAAGGAGTTGTGCCGTTCTAAATCTTGCTCTGATGTGGGGTAACCATGTTTAGCGAGATAACTCGGAGCCGCGTAGAACCCTGCTTTATGTTCAAACAATGGTGTTTTTTTAAAGCTTAGCGAGTTGAGTTGCTCTAACTCACGACTTATCACCAGATCCAATCCAAGTTCGGGCAGTTGGCCGGGGGTGGTGGTGATGAGTTGCACTTTTATGTCGGGGTATTTTTCTAAGAAATCGTCCATATATTGCACTAGAAATTTGGATCCAACAGCAATAGTCGCCCCTATTTTTAACAGGCCGGCAGGGGTTTGATTGACGGAGCGGGTTTCATCGATGATCGATTGCCAACTATCCAGTTGAGCTTTGGCTCGTTGGTAAAAGAGTGCGCCAGCTTCTGTTTGGCTAATCGAGCGTGTCGTGCGTTTTAAGAGCTGCGTGCCGATACGATCTTCTAGCCAATTCACTCTTTTACTGATGGCCGAGCTGGTGGTGTTGAGTTTACGAGCGGCACCATTGAAACTGCCTTCTTCTATTACTCTGACATAGCTTTTTGCGTTAAGAATCCAATCCATATTATTTCCTGATGGGACTTAATAAAATTCCAATTTGGTTGATTATCAATTATTGGGTTTGAATGTAAACTCATTTGATGAACAAATAACAAACAAGGAGGGAATTATTTGAGCCAATCAAACTTTAAAAAAACACCGTTACTGTTAGCCATGATGATCATTGCTACCGGACAAGTCGGTGTCAGCATCTATTTGCCATCTTTACCGTTAATTGCTGCTGACTTAAGTGTTTCTCAGGTGGATGTTCAGCTGCTTGTTACGCTGTTCCTTGTGGGCTTTGGTCTGTCTCAGTTGTTTTATGGGCCGATGTCCGATGCGGTGGGAAGAAGGCCTATTTTCCTATTAGGCCAAGGTGTGTATCTGATTGGTACCATTGTTTGTTTTATATTTTCTGACAATATGACGGCGTTAGAGGTGGGGCGATTACTACAAGGTTTAGGAGCGGGGAGTGCTTCGGTACTCGGGCGTAGTGTTCTGAGGGACAGCTATGATGGTCCGCAACTCACTAAGGCTTTATCTTATATTTCGATGACGGCTTCGATCATGCCGATCATTTCGCCTGTATTTGGTGGTTGGATTTCATTTCACCTAGGATGGCAGTCTGTCTTCTTGTTTGTGTTAGTTTATTTATCTGCGATTTTCATCTTAGGTTACTGTGTGCTACCTGAGACCTTGCCTTATGGAAAAAGTCGCTTTGATGTCAGTCAAGTGGTGAAGAATTACGGACGCTTGTTGACCAATCGCCAAGTGATCAGCAGCGCGAGCTACAACTGGATGAGCTACATAGCGAGTTTGGTGTCGTTGTCTTTGTTCCCATTCTTAATGCAAGAACAACTGGGGCTGACCGCCGCTGAATATGGTTCTTTGATGATTATTCCTTCTGCGGGGTTGATGATCGGCAGTGTTTCTCTTAATTTACTGAATCGAAGATTTAGCACGCCCCAACTCATGAGCCTTTCGATTGTTATTACTTTGGCTTCTGGTGTTTGGTTGCTGACTCACGAACTCTCCATCTTTCATCTTGTGTGGGCATTTACTTGGTTGACGATAGCGCAGGGGATGTCATTCCCTCTTTCAATTAGTTTGTTGTTGGAACCTCATAAGAAACAAGCGGGAGCCGTGTCTGCACTCTCGGGCTCAATTCAAATGTGTTTGGCGGGTTTATTGGGGGGATACTTAGTTGAAAACTGGGTGACGACTCATCTGCAATTGGGGGTGTTTTATCTAACCATTGGTGTGGGGATGGGGCTTGTACTTTGGTTTACAACGAAAATAAATAACAAAGCCGTCTCTCCAAAAGTGGAATACAACTAAATGGTTCTTGCTTTATAGTCTGGCATACCAACGTTAATACATTGTATTTATGTGGTGGGTTTTCTACAATGCTTCGGTCCATTTAATAGGTAAACAACATGCAGCAAAATGAATTTGAAGTACTGGTAAAAGCTATTTGCGCACTCGATGGCCTGCCACAAGCGCTTGAGCTCTTGAAATCCAACGAAGACACTGAAGTCGCTGAGGCTGCCGCATCACTGACTGGTCAATTTGCGCTAGCAGAAGTGGAAGGCGAAAAGCGTATTTACCACGTGACACTTCAAGAGAATGAACAAGGCGAAGAGCAAGAGTACATCGAACATGTTATGAATGAAGGTGATGACTTAATCAAATTTGCAGCTTGGTTCTTCGAAACGATGTTCGAGTTAAAGCAAAAAGATACCTACCAAATTGCGGGTAAAACCTACAGACAGCCAAAGCGTAGCTAGAGATGAGTTATTGCGAATAGCTTCAGCAAAGTCTGTCGTTTTAAGCGAAGCGAGTAAAAAAGCAGCTCACATGGGCTGCTTTTTTATATATATGTGTCTACGTGTAACAACTTAAGTTAACTTGCAGTAAAGTGTGATTTATGTCTTGTTTTTGGTTGGTTTAAGTGTAAAATCCGCGCAAAAGAGAGTCGACTATGTGCGGAGATAAGCATGAATTACGAATTAGGTAACGCATACCTTAGCCAATTAGCTGCGAAAAATATGATGCATGAAGCATTGTATGGCAAGCCAAAGCCGAAAAAAGCATCATTCTTTAAGCGAATGATGAAGAAAATGGCGAAGTAAGTATTGTCCAAAACGGAATTTTAAAAGGCCTTAAACTTGATGAAGTTTAAGGCCTTTTTCGTTTTAGCGATGGGTGAATTTCATCGCTCTATTGTGGATGGATACAATATGGATTAGCGATTAGCTGCCAGAATCCCAACTCTGCCTAAGCGAAATCAGCTAGCCGATTGATTGGATAAATCGATAACGTTGTTTGGAATAGAATCTAGATCACTTTCTTTTATCCAAGCGGCCAAGTTGTCTGCTCCGCCAATGTATTTACCATCTAACCAGATCTGAGGAACCGTGACTGGCGTTTTCTCACCAATGTGTGCTTTTACTTCTGGGATCATGCGATATAAGGCGGCACTGTTTTTTACAACATCGTGGTATTGGTACTCGACGCCGGCTTTATCCAGCATTTTCTTTGCCTTAACGCAAAATGGGCAGGTCGCTTTACCATAAACGATATTGCCTTTCAGGCTGTCTCGTTTTGTCCACTCTTTGATCACGGATTGAACCAATACACCGCGGTTGAGTGCCTCGCCTTGGCTGACTACCTTGCCTTCAACGACAAGGATCGGAGCATGCCAAGAGCCCAGTTTTAAAGGTTCCCACCAGTGAGATAACCAATCTTTCACTTCCAATTCGACATCGACACCAGCCAACTCATTCTCAAATGTATCCTCAAGAATGTCTTTGGTCAGAGTGCATTCTCCGCATGGGATATTGACTTTAAATGGCCCCCAACTGCCAGCCCAACGGTATAGTGTAATCTTGACGGGTTTGTTCATGGTTACGACCTCGTTTAAATTCTCTTATCAATATAGAACGGATAAGAGAATTATTTATTTCATTCACCCTATAGCTTGTTCACTTTAGCCGGTTTTTTTGTTTCCCAATGAGTGATAAATGCGACGGAGGCAATAATAATTGCGGCCCCTAGCCATAGACGGCCCGGTGGAACCCAACTAAACACAATCCAACCGGCTAAGACGTTGAGTGGTAATTTGGCGTGATCAAAAGGTTGCACAAACGAAGCATCAGCGACTGAATAAGCTTTTACAATGGCCCATTGTGCAAGCGCTGTCATCACACCAATGATGAGTAAAATCGCCCAAATAGTCCCCCCGGTAGGGGTTTGCCAATCTGGGATCGCAAGTAGAATATTAAATGGTGTGATCAAGAGTAAAAGGTAGACCACCATGGTTGAAGGGCTGTCTTGTGAAGAGAGTTTTTTCACCATCAGTGAGTAGCATGCCCAAAAGAACGCTGCGCCAACGGGTAACAGCGTTGCCCAGTTAAAGTCTTCAGCCCACGGTTCTAGAATCACCATCGCACCTACAAAGCCTGCTAAGGTTGCCCCCCAGCGAGCAGCCCCAACTTTCTCCTTGAGAAAAAGCCCTGAACCTATAGTTGCAAATAGCGGCGACGTCATCAGTAGGGCAATGCCTTGCCAAATCGGCACTGGGTAAGCCAGCGCCCATATCCAAAGTTGGATACCAATAACCGATAAGAAGACACGGAATACGTGTAATTTGAGATTGTCAGTTTTTAGCGCACGGCGAATACCCAACGTGTTCAAATAGGGAAGAATAGCGAACAGCGCGATGGTGTATTGAATGACGGCCACCGTGGTAGAAGTCAGTCCGAAATGAATGCTAGCAATTTGAGTTAGGCTGTTGATAACGGCAAAGGCTAAGCCTGCGGTTAGCATCCAGCTAGCGCCTTGGATCGGATGGTGTTGTGACATGATGCTTTTAATTGTTTGATGTGGTTCGCCTATGATACGGATTTAGCACCACTTAACCAGAAAAAGCATGGATGAAGTTATTCAGAATATTTGAATATGAAAAAAGGTTGAGCAATGCTCAACCTTCTGTCTTTATCTAATGTCGATTTTGGTTAGAAGTCGTAGCGTAGACCTAGGCGAAGAGAGTCTTCACTTTGTGTTTCTAGACCCGCAACTTTTATATCATCTAAGTTGTTCAATTGGTAAGCAACGTATGTACGGATAGATTTGTTGAACTTGTATGTTCCCGTTAGCTCAAAGAAATCTGCTGTATCTGCAGTGACGTTCTGTGTCGTGTCTTGTTCTTGTTTTTGGTACAAAGCAGCCAGCTCAAATTGGTCAGTTAGTGTGTATTTAGCCGCTACCTCTACACCTGAAAACTCAGTCTTCGCTTTGTCGTCTAGGTCGCCCATTGTGTATGTTGCACCTAGGTATAACGCATCCATCTTGTAATTGATACCCGCTATTACAGCCGTTGCAGAACCGTTGCCAGCACCGTTGTCGTTCCCCGAGTAACCAAGACCGAAACCTAAGCCCATTGGTAGTGTGTAGATACCAGAGATACCGAAACCGTCCGTATCTTTATCGTCGCCAGCGATGAAACTGGCCTTCAACGCAAGAGTATCAGTATTGTAAGCGTAGACAAACGTGTTGTTAACCTGCTCGTTACCCGCGTTAATGAAAGCTTTTTGATCACCGGAATAGATAGTCACATCCGACATTTCTGAGATTTGAGCTGCGGCTGTATCTTGGCGACCTACCGAGACAGCACCGAAATTACCTTCAAGGCCTGCGTACATGTAGCGTTGTTTAAAGTTATCTGTTTCATCGTTATCCGCTGACGAATTTACGCCTTGTTCCGCTTCGTAGAACCCGAAACCAGATAGGTCGCCAGTGATGTCTGCTGTACCGCCAACATTCAAACGCACACGGCTTTTATTTTTCATGGTTCCGTCGATTTCTTTACCACCTGAACCAATGAAATCACCACGGAATTCCGCACGTCCACCAATCTTAAGCTCTGTACTGTCAGAGTTGTAAACGGTTGCTGCTAGAGATGAACCGGAAACTAGTGCTGCTACCACTGCTGAAGCTAGAACTGCCTTTTTCATAATCACTTACCTTGTATTTTAAAATCCGTGAGCAATGCGCTCTCCGTTTCGCTATGAAGCTAATTTAGAGCAGCCAAATTAAGCTTTCATTTCCATACAATTACATTTTCGTGAATGGGGAACTTTTTAGATGTTGATTTTATTGCACTTTTATTTCAGCGGTGGGGTGGGGACATTGTGTTAAGCGCATGAAAAAGCCGACTGCGAGTCGGCTTTCTATTCATTGCTTTTTCGAGGCGCTATCTCTAACTACACACGTTTAAAAAGCACCATCTAGCAGGTCTTTTCATCGCTCATAAGGATCAAGCCGCCGATTAAAGCAACGCCAATCATGACTAGAAAACCGTTGCTACTTTTTTGATGTGCTAAGGACGAATGGGATGCCTTAGTGAGTACGACGAGGTCCGTTGCGAACGAGGTCTTTACCATTATCAAAGACTTCTTTGGAGATCCAGCGAGCAAGAAGCACTTGATGATTATTATTAAAGACGGCAACGAAATGACGACCATCTGAATTATTGGTTGCCATACCGACACCTTCCACACCTTCAAGGCCTAAACCACCCGCTTCAACTGAAATTAGGAATTGTTCTAGCTCTTCTAGAGACTCGATAGTATCCAGTTCGTTGTTCATAGATATGCTCTCTTGCTGCGAGCCAATATAGGATTGAAGGCGTTTTCGTGTATGCGCCTAAGTCATCATATTGGCCATTTTTCTTTAATTGGCGGCTACTCTACAGGTCATAACGAGGGATTGGAACTCTCAAAGACTCAACATATTGGATATTTTGCAGTTTTTTAACACAACATACGTTTAAATGCTTGTTATTAAAATTCTTTTTACTAGTATTTACAGGAGAAATTTAGATATTTATAGGATTTAACATGATAAAGGTTTGGCGTTGTCTATTTTTAATGTTGGCGTTTGTTGCATTCGGGAGTTTTGCGCAAAGCATCGACAAAATAGCAGAAGTTCAAGACCAGCTAATGCTGGATCTAACGACACTTGAATCAGCGCACGAGGCTGAAAAACCGTTTCTTGAAGATATATTAAGGCGCAAAAACCAAGCGTTACGTAAGGAGATATCTTCACAATTATCTTCGGATAAAAAGGAAGGGCTTGATGCTGTGCTCTCCAAACAAACCGAGCTACTGCAGCATTTGTTGTCAATGAATGACGTCAAGATTGCGTCAATGAGCAAAGAGAGTCGCTCGGCAGATGGGGATGCCCAAAAGCGCCTTGAACTGTTGATTCAAAAACACATTGGAATGATGGATGTGTATTACGAGCAACTCTCTAAAACGTTAAGTTGGATCAAGGAGAGAGGTGGAGATGTCGCTTCTTCAGAAAGTCGTCTTAAATCCTCATTGATTGCGCGTTCTGAATACCTGACGAATGCGATTCTTTATACCGATACTCAACGTCAGGACTTAAAACGCCGTTTGTCGTTTGTTAGTGAAGAAGAGAAGGCGACGATTAAAACTGAGTTAGTGCGTTATAGCGAACGAACCAGTGTCATGGTCTCTAGTTTAGAAGAAACCATTTCTTTAATGGAACCTTTTGGTGTTGATGTCACGTCATATAAGCGAATTTTATTGGCGACCACGGGCGATATTAATGCTGATGTTTTAGATATTGATATTGCCTTGGATCTATTGGAGGGTTGGCTACATTCGTTTAGTGGATGGGCTTTTGAAAATACCCCTTCTTTTTTCGTTAAGCTTGCCGTGTTATTAGGTATTTTGTATGTGACTAGCCTGATTGCAAAGGTTGCTCGTAAAATGGTTCGAAAGAGCGTGTCACATTCAAAAATGGACTTCAGCGTATTGATGCAAGAGTTCTTCGTATCGATTGCTTCTAAAACCGTGATTTTGATCGGTTTGCTTATTGCCCTATCTCAAATAGGGATTGAACTTGCACCACTACTTACAGGGTTTGGTGTTGCGGGTGTCATCATTGGTTTTGCTTTACAAGATACTCTATCGAACTTTGCATCTGGCTTGATGATCTTGATCTACCGTCCATACGATGTGAGTGACATGGTCAACGTGGCAGGCGTTCAAGGCACAGTAAAAGACATGAGTTTAGTGTCGACTACCATTCAAACGATTGATAATCAAAGATTAGTGATTCCAAACAACAAGATCTGGGGGGACGTGATCAACAATATTACGGCTGAACGTGTTCGACGTGTGGATATGGTGTTTGGTATTGGCTATGCAGATGATATCGATAAAGCAAAAGCGGTGTTACATGACATCATTTTAACTCACCCTAAAGTACTGAAAAAACCTGAGCATATGATCAAGCTTCATACCTTAAATACATCTTCGGTTGATTTCGTGGTAAGACCTTGGGTTAAAACGAATGATTACTGGGATGTATATTGGGATGTAACGGAAACCGTTAAAAAACGCTTCGATGAAGAAGGCATTACGATCCCATTCCCGCAAAGAGATGTGCACATTTACAATCACGAAGAGAGCTAAGGTTAGCCTAAAGCTCATCGTTGGGTTGGATGTGAAATGGACGCTGAAGTAAGCGTCCATTTTTATTGGCTGTCGTTTATCCGGTATATGGTTTTTTTCTGTCACTTCACTCATCTTAGAATTACGTTATCATGGGGTAGGCTCAGTTTGGACAGTTGAAATCGAATGGATAATTCCCAGCAAAAAACGCGCACTAGCAATACGACGGTAAGAAAAGCGACGCGAATTGAAAGTGTCATGAACTCTGCGATGTGGCATTTAACTCAGAGAGACATGACAGAAAGCGAGCTGATTGCGAAGCTAAAAGTGAAAACCGACAATCAAGAATGGATCGATGAAACGTTGAATACTTTGAAAGGCTTTGGGTATCTCAAGTCTGACCAAGTGTTTGCAGAACAATTCGTGGAGCAAGCGTTCTCTGGTGAGTTTGGCTCTCGCTACATTATCGAAAAACTGAAGAAGAAAGGGCTAACGGATTTGGTCATTTCAGACGCGATCCATAAAGTGTCCTTCGAAAAGTCTATTGATGAACAAACCATCTTGATAGACCGAATCAACCACTACTACTCAAGCTTTACCATGAGTCGTGAGAAACTGGTCGCGACACTACAAAAACGTGGATTTACTTACCAGCAAGTGAAAGTCGCGATGGAGCAACACCCACAAGCACATGAACTTAAGAGCACTCTTCAAATTAAGGCAGAGAAAGCCGATTTGGAAAAAGAGGTGCTCAAGTATGCTCGTAAAGGCAAGGGCTTGACGGCCATTCAGCAAGAACTGAGGCAACGACAAATCGACACGACTGAGTTGTCATCGTTAATCGAGCGACTAATAAACGAAGAGCAGCTGGATTTTTACTCATCTTGTTTAGAACAGTTGCAGAAAAAGTCCTATGATCTTAACGATCACAAAGAGCGTTCAAAAGCCTACGCTATGTTAAGTCGAAAAGGTTTTTCATCGGATGAGATCAAGTTTGCTTTGAGTGAAGGGAAGGAGCAATAAAGCGATAGAAAGTTGCTATTTTTCTATTTTTGCTATTTCGTGTGTGGTTTTTCCTTAAGTCACTATTAATGAATGGCTGAACAAACAAAGTTCATCTCTAAAGAGGATAGCCAATCCGGAGATGAACTTTAATCTACAGCTAATTGACGTTGCTGTTGGGTGTATACTTCAATCAGATTAGCTGATCACAACACCAAGACTTAGAAGAATCATAATCATGGTACAAAGTACGCCAAGCAATGGACCAATGAATTTTAGCCAAGATGAGTAAGCAACTCGCCCAATGGCTAGGCCGCCCATCACCACGCCCGATGTCGGTGTCACAAGGTTTGGTAAACCAGAAGCAGATTGGTAGGCAGTGACAACCAGTTCTCGGCCAACACCAGCAAAATCCGCGAGTGGGGCAAGGACTGGCATTGAGAGTACCGCAAGTCCTGAAGAAGACGGAACGACTAAACACATCACGGCTTCGACCCAGTAGATAGCATTGATGAATGCGATTTCGTTTAACCCACCTAATAAGCCTTCCGCGTAATGCAAAATGGTGTGGGTTATGTTGCCGTTATCCATGACGACCACAAGACCACGAGCAATAGCGATGATCAGGGCCACTCCCAGAAGATCGCGAGCTCCGTTGACGAAACTGTCGGTAATTTCAACTTCTGACATTCGACCAACGAAGCCAACAAGAATGCTTGAGCCAAGAAATAGAGCGGAGAGTTCAGCCATCCACCATCCTGCTGCGGATACACCCCACATCATAACGGCGAAGGTTAAACCGAAGATAGCCAGTACCGCTTTACGTGTGTTGTTTAGCTCTGGTGTTTTTTGCTTTTTACTATGCAAGAAATATTCTAAGTTTGATTCTTTCTGGTGAGCGACGATTGAAAGTTCAGGGTTGTTTTTGACTTTTTCAGCGTAACGCATGACGTAGACGACACAAACGATCCAACCAAGAACAAGGATCACAGCGCGAAGGGCGAAACCTTCCATAAAATTGATTTCAGCGGCGTTAGAGGCAATAACGGTCGCAAAAGGGTTAATGGTAGAACCCAAACAACCTATCCCTGCGCCAACCATAATGATAGCAACACCAACGATGCTGTCATAGCCCGCAGCGATCATGACCGGAATCAAGAGGGCATAAAATGGGATGGTTTCTTCTGCCATACCATAAACCGTACCGCCCAATGCGAATAAGCCCATTAGAATAGGGATCATCCATTTTTCTCGGCCTGCTAGGCGCTTCATGGTACCTGCTATGCCAGCATCAATCGCGCCAGTCTGGGTTACTACAGCCAAAAATCCACCGATAACCAATACAAATAGGGCGACGTCCACCGCACGCGCCACGTAGCTGCCGGGGTCATAGAAGCCTTGAATTGGTGCCATTAAAATATCAACGATACCTTGAGGATTTGAATCAACGGTTTGATATGTGCCTACCATTGGCACCATACGGCCTAGTGTTTCATTGGTTTCCATCTGATACTGACCGGCTGGGATAACCCAAGTTAAAACAGCCATAAGTACGGTCAGGATCATCAAAATTGTGTAGGCAGAAGGGAATTTTAATTTTGTCATTGCGATGTCCTTTTGTTCCTTATGGGGCCGAAGCCCCATTGATTCGGATTTAGCCTAAAGGCCGTTCCTTCACGTTAATTAACGAATTCCATGATTTGTTGAGCGGACATATCGGCAAGCCCCATTTGTTTTAATGTTCTTCCGGATTCGAAATAGTTAGTCTCGTTGTAGGCGTTGTCGATGTGCAGGCATGACGTCACCATAGGCGTATCAATACCGACCAGCTTACCAAGCTCGTAACAAGGGACGAGAAGGTAAGCGGCATCTTCCGTGATGTATCGGTTGCTGGCTGAGTTGGGTGCGCTGTTGAGTTTGCCGTGGGTTTCTGAAGTGCGGTTAACCTCATAAACACTTTCACATTTCATACCGTAAAGGGCATTCATTGCTTGAAGCTCAGGTAACAGTTGTAACCCTAGAGCTTTGCCTATGGATTGACGCTCTGACTCCATTGCTGCTGCCGCTTTTGCTGTTGAAACTGAGCAGCAATCTTTGTAGTAATTGAATTGGCCATCGAAGTTTTCTAGTAAGCCAATATTGAGTGTTGTTAGTAATGGATGTCCACCAAAGTTGATGTTTTCTAATCCGGCTTCAATGACATTACTCAGCCTTGTTAAAGGCAAAGGCATCACAGTTTGTAAGGCTGCAATAGCCTCTTCCGTGCGATGTGCAGGATAAGCAGCGACAGGGAGGTACTCTTTCATACCTAAAATAGCGATCTCTGCAGGCCCAACAATTCGAGTTGCCCAGGGAATCGAAATTGCGTCGACAAAAGTGATATCTAAATGCGCAAACCCTTGTTCATTTTTAATTCGATTAAGCACCAATGAGCCATAATTTCCTGGCATAAGCATGATGATTTGACCATCACGTAAATGGGGCAGCATTTGAGTAAAGAGTGGCTCTTGCGCAAATGATGGAACCGGTAAGATGAGTAAGTCTGCATAGGCCACTGTCTCCGCCAGATCGCGGCTGATTCTGTCACACGCCTGAAAGCCACTGTAAGTCAGTTCAACGCCATTAAAGTTTTCAAGTGCACAGATCCCTCCTCGTTGTTCTATGTCTGCCAGAGGATGGTCAAAACCTGGCGAGCCATAGAGGCAGACATCAGCACCTTGTAGGGTGAAGTGATAGGCCGCTGTTAATCCAGCATTACCGGAGCCAATCACAGAGACGCGTGTTTTCATAATTTCTTCCTTATTGATTTTTGTTTTTCTGGTTGAGAGCTTAAGGAAGAAGGCACATTCGTCGCCAATGATTAAGCTGGAGACTAGTATGCAAAAAAGGAATGATGAACAGCTGGTTGTGTGTCAAATTATTGATTTTAATCGTATAAATTGATTTCTTTAAAGTGATCTGGCATCTCTGTAACTGTGAACTTACTCAGAACCATATTCACTGAGGTTTCGCATTGGCCCAATTTTTAGCTGAATATTCATTGCGTCAGCTTGCAACATGAATTGCTCAATGAACTGTTCCGCATTTCGGTGAATAGGCTTTAACGAAGGGTAGAGAATATCAAATTCAAACGGTAGGCCGAATACGAGCGGTTTCATGACAACCTTTGGGTGCTCGCTTTCCATGTAAGCGGTAAATGGATCAGTGATCGCGATCCCCACACCTTCTCGAACTAAGGTTGCAGCGGTGCTTGCCAGTGAGACTTCGATTTGCTCAATCGTTGATAGATCATAACGACGTAACAATGCATCGATTCTTCTCTGAGTAATATCCTTTTCGTGGCGGATGAGTACTTGACCCGCAATATCGTAGATGTCTATGACCGAGCGTTTGGCCAGTGGCGAATCGGATGGAATAAGACAGACGCATTCGCACTCTACTTTTTGTGCTTTTACACCCGCGAGATGTTCATCAATAAACGCAAAGCCAATGTCTGTTGTTTGACTTTGAACCCGCTGAATCACCTCTTCGGAACGATATGTTTTAAACCCGACTTTGACTTTAGGCGCTTGCTTTAAAAAGACCGCTAAGATTCTGGGCAAAAAAGCGTTTGAGAGAAGAGGCATCGCTGCAATATTCAATGTCCCGAAATGGCATGAGCGAATTGAATGCGCAGCATGATCGAGACTTGATACAGCATCAAAGACTTTGGAGACTTCAATATAGAAAGCTTCGCCCTCATTGCTAAGCTCTAAGCGATTTCGTTTACGAATAAAAAGTTGAAAACCAATTCTTTGCTCTAAACTGGCTAATAGTCGACTGACGGCGGATTGACTAAGTGATAAGCGCTCTGCCGCGGCAGTGACGGTTTGACATTCAACAATGGCTTTAAAAGCATTGAGTTGGGTTAGCTTCATTACATACAGCTCTGGATACAGGAATCAATGAAATTACCAGAAGCTCTAGTGGAATACCTTGAGCTGCTATGAGTAATCAATAATTTCTTGGCAACTTTAGAGTGGGTAAAGCCCAACTAAAAGTCGCTTTGAACCGTGATCCACCCCCGCATTTTTTGGACATCGAGTTAAGTGAGTTCAATCACTAACGAGGTGAACGATGACAACCAAGAAAGCGAGAATTAAACATCCCCCTGAATTTAAAGCAGAAGCACTGAAGTTAACCGAGACAGTAGGAGTAACTGCGGCAGTAAAACAGCTTTCCTTGCAGCAATCTCAGCTC
This sequence comes from Vibrio artabrorum, assembly GCF_024347295.1. Classification (NCBI taxonomy): domain Bacteria; kingdom Pseudomonadati; phylum Pseudomonadota; class Gammaproteobacteria; order Vibrionales; family Vibrionaceae; genus Vibrio; species Vibrio artabrorum. The sequence goes on from NZ_AP025459.1 coordinate 639,474, forward strand.
TATGGTTTACGTAAGGTTGTCAATAAAGACACTAAGACCAGTCGACGGAGACCAGCACTAACGACTGGTAAATGAAGAAAACTAAATGATTCCATATGAACCGATTTCCTCGAGAAGCCTAACGGCTAATAGATGGATTTCTTCCTTACCTATATGTAACCGAACATAGTGATAATTATGGTTTAGGCGCACACTAAGTGCCGTTACGTTAAATCGCTCGCCTTAGCCTCAAAAATTGGTGTTTATTATTCCTATTACGTTAAACGGGCGAGTTAGCTATCAAAAATAGCCTTTAAAGCATCTAAAACGTTCTTAGTGAAGATTTTAAACACTTAACCGAGGCAATGCGTACGAGCAATTCACAGGTCAAAAATCAGCGTATTCCTTTGAAGCAAGAACCGCAAATGATACCCATCCATCAATATAAAAAGGACGATGAAATATCGTCCTTTTGCGTTGTTAGCTGTAGGTTACTGAGTTCCCTTAATCAGGTTCTATCGTCCATATTGTTCTAAGATAAAGTGTTCAAAGTTGTCACACATTTGGCTATTCGACTTCGCATTGTTGGCCAATTCTGTTGCGCCATCAACGATCGATATCTTCGCATTCAAATCCGCGACGGGAGCACGTTCTCTTAACGAAAGCTGTTTGATTTTTTGTTCTTCTATTGCCCAAGCTTCTTCTGGTGACAGGTTGCATTCGTCAGCGAGGTATTTGGCATTAAACCCTTCTCCAGTCAGGCTTTCGATGGTTCCATTATGGTTGACACTATTACCTTTGTGCCAATAGTGCTTCGCCAATAAAGGGCCGATCTCTGGGTTATCAGTTAAATAGCCAAACTTATCGGTGAAATACGCACGAGTTTGATACACCGCCATATGAGCCAGCAGGTAACCTTGGTATGCACAAGACGCTTCATCGGACATTAGGTGTGGTATTGCCATTAATGGGCGGGGGCTACAAGCCAACCCAAGAATCGTTTTCTCACAATTGCGAGCAAGCGCAGTGATCTTTTCCGGTGTCAGATCTTCATCCGCCAATTCGTAAAGTGCTCGCTCGAAATACGGAACCACTAAAATGCTGCGTTCTTGATAGGCTCTGAAGGGTTGTTTGTTATCGATGATTGCTTTGATCAGCTCATCAGGCACGGGCTGCTCATCGGCATTGAGCGCGTATTGTTTCAGCCAATCGGCGTCATTTAACAAGCTGTCGCAGAACATGGATTGGGTTTCCGCATAGGCCATCGAGGTTGGGGCAAACTCTTGAGAGAAGCAGGGTGCGTTCATTTTAACGTTGGAAAAATGTGCCGCGTGACCACCCTCATGAAATAATGTGTTGATACCATCATAACCGCTGCCAACTTGATCGGGCTTAGCGTTACTGGTGAAGTTCACTTGAGCGGCTACCCAAGTACCTTGATCGTAGAAAGAAGGGATAGGACCATGGCAGAAGCCGTTTGGATATTTTCCTTTTCTATCGAGCAGGTCGAGCTTGAGTGTTGCTTGAGAGTAGTCAATGTTGAGGCGTCCAAAAGATTCAATCCAGCGCCTCAGTGACTTTGAAAATGGCACATAAGGGTCGAGTTCATTCATAACGTTCCCTGCAAAAGAGTAGGTAAAGTTATGAGCCTCGAGCGCGCTCTGACCTTTTTGTTCAGCTAACGTATTGAGACTTTTTTGATGGTTAGCGCGCGTACGGGTTTCGAAGTCGTCAAGAATCGTAAACAGCTGCTCAGTCGTCATCTGTTCGGTTTTAACCACCGAGTAATCAAAGAAGGTTTTAAAACCCAGAGATTGAGCAAATTGGTTACGCTTTTTGATCAGCTCAATAAAGCCATTGACTAACAACCATTGTTCTAGATCTAATAGTGCTTGGTGTGCTGAAAGCCTCACTTTTTCATCACTATTACTTCTAATTGCTGAGCCTAATACGGGAAGCGATCCTTCTATTTCTTCCCCGGTTTCATTGATGTAAGTCATCACATGATTCTGCTTTTTCTCAAACAGTTCTGCCTCAAACTTTATGAGTTCGGCTTTAAGCTTCTGTGACTGTTCCGACTCAATAGCGTGAGCTCTAAAGGTCGCTAACCAACCATTTAAGCCGGTTAGTGTAGTCTCTTTTTGTTGGGGATCTTGAATGTCATCGATAGCCGCAAGTTGCGTTTCAATGGCAGCAATTTGTTCAGCCGAGCTAAGAAATTCCGTCCACTGAGTTTGCGCAAGTGTCGAACCCGCGTGGTCGTCACTGATGCCCATATATGTATCCCAAAAGAAGTCCTCTTTTGCTTTATGAGTCGCAAGATACTTTTGATTCAATTGGTTGAGATAGTTCGTTGCCGTCATGACATTCCTTGAAAATTAACTCGTAATTTCAACATTATGACATATTCATCGAATGTATTGTGTGATATTGCATATGACGGTGTGTCAGCACTGCGGTTGACACTACGCGACAAGAATATCGCTTAATCAACCGTTTATTTCTCCTAAAATAGGCAGTTCGAACAGTTGTTCTTGGATTGGTCAAGTATAATAGACGCTTCGTATCACATGAGGTAAGCACAATTAATGAGAGCTCTTCTTGTCTTAATCCCACCTTTGTTATTGTCTCTGAATGCTATTTCGTTTTCCGTGCAAGCAACCGAAAGCTGGTGGCTGAGAACGGTCTTCAATAGCAGTCCCACTCAACCGAGTACTCAACACTATATTAACGATAGTGACCTAATGGATTGTGGCGAGAGTGAGGGCTCTCTGTTGTGCAGTGACTTAACCCAATATTACGATTTGGATGTTTATGTTGAGCTGGAGTTGGCAAGCTCAAGCGTCGAGGTGGTTCGCTTTAACTTGCCATATTCGAGCTTAAGTTACACAAAGCTTCAGGCATACCTTCGTCAAGATGGCTTTGCTTTAAGCTCAATTCGTATTGGTGAAGATGCATTCGATGTTACTGCTCAACTCGAACAAGCTCGAAATGAAGGGGTTGGTTTGGATAGGGTGGATAAGCAGTTGGTCGAATTTATCAACGCGCCACACCATTCATCGGAACACGTGAGCCTCTGGAATGTTCCAAGTACACCCTCGCCTTGGATTCAGTTACATCGTGATGGTGAGCATATAATGGTTGAACTACATCGCCTTTAATCAGGTGAGTTTGTCAATGGCTTGGTAATTCATTCGAGTCGGTAAGCCTTTTGGGATGAAGGATCATGGCTAGACTGCAAATTATTATTGCTTTAAATGTTCATTTTTCTGTGGCTCTCACATTTTAGAAACGAGTTTACTTTTTGCATTTATTGTAGTTGAGCCTTTCGCTAAACGGGCATAGGATACATGCAGTATTGATAAAGGAGACAACCCATGGTTGCAAGAGTAACAACAGCGCCACAAGGCCCAGAACTTTCGGAGTTAGTGCAGGGGTACTGGCGTACAGTTGAGTGGGGCATGACTGCGCAACAACGCCTAACTTTCCTGAAACAGCACATTGAGCTTGGTATAACAACGGTCGATCACGCGGATATCTACGGAAACTATCAATGTGAAACGCTGTTTGGAGAAGCGCTCGCACTTGAGCCAGCCCTTCGTGATGAAATTCAAATTGTCACTAAGTGCGATATCAACTTATGTGGCGACCACACTCCTGATCGTAAGATCAATCACTATGACACCAGTGCTCAGCATATTTACCAATCAGTCAATAATTCATTAGAGCGCTTAGGTGTTAACGATATCGATGTATTGTTGATTCACCGCCCAGACGTGTTGATGAATGCCGATGAAGTAGCAGAAGCGTTCGCAGAGCTACACAAGGTAGGCAAAGTTAAGCATTTCGGTGTTTCTAACTTTTCACCGCGTCAATTCGAATTGCTTCAATCTCGATTGGGTAAGCCATTAGTGACCAACCAGGTTGAAATCAACCCATTGAACTTCGAAGTGGCTCATGATGGCACGCTAGATCAATTGCAGATGAATCGTATTCGCCCGATGGCGTGGTCTTGTCTCGGTGGTGGTAGCATTTTCAGTGGCGATTCTGCACAAGCAATTCGTGTTCGTGATGAGCTAGAAGCCATTCGTCAAGAAGTGGGTGCAGACAGCATTGACCAAGTGATTTACGCTTGGATTCGTTGCTTACCATCGAATCCGATCGCGATTATTGGTTCAGGTAAGATTGAGCGTGTGAAGACTGCGGTTGATGCACTAAAAATCGAACTGACTCGTGAACAATGGTATCGCGTGTGGGTGGCATCTAAAGGTCATGGTGTGCCATAGAGAGCTTTTGGAGGTCGTATTTCTATATAGATTTCGATGTCACAATATAAAAACCAGCATCGACGCTGGTTTTTTTGTCTCTGCCTAACATGTTGCCTCAAAACTGTGATTAAGGTGGAATAATTTTTAAAAACACTCATAATGCACTCTGTTTTTCACCAGTTGGATATTTCCATTGAGCACTTCAAAATTCTCTTCAATCGCCCTTAAACCAGAGCTTCTAAACACGTTAGATTCTTTAGGTTATACTGAAATGACGCCCATTCAAGCGTTAAGCCTTCCTACCATTCTGGATGGCAAGGACGTTATCGGTCAGGGTAAAACGGGTTCAGGTAAAACAGCTGCTTTTGGATTAGGCGTGCTGCAAAACCTACGCGTTAAGCGTTTCCGTGTTCAATCTTTAGTGTTATGTCCGACTCGTGAGCTTGCAGACCAAGTAGCAAAAGAGATCCGTACTCTTGCTCGTGGAATTCACAATATTAAAGTGCTGACACTTTGTGGCGGGATGCCAATGGGCCCACAAATTGGTTCACTAGAGCACGGTGCGCACATTCTGGTGGGCACGCCAGGTCGTATTCTTGATCACTTAGAGAAAGGTCGTATCGATCTGTCTGAGCTGAACACACTGGTGTTAGATGAAGCCGACCGCATGCTCGAAATGGGCTTCCAAGATGCTTTAGATGCTGTGATTGAAGCGGCACCAAAAGAACGTCAAACTTTGCTATTCAGTGCCACTTTCCCTAAACAGATCAAATCTGTTGCGGACCGCATTATGCGTAACCCAGAAATGGTGAAGGTTGAATCAACCCACGATCACTCCAGCATTCAGCAATACTTCTATAAAGTGGAAGGGACAGAGGCTCGTGATGACGCATTAGAGTTACTGCTTCTTCATCATCAACCAGAATCAGCGGTTGTGTTCTGTAACACGAAGAAAGAAGTACAGAACGTGACCGATGAATTGAGCCACCGAGGTTTCAGCGTTATCGAACTTCATGGCGATATGGAACAGCGTGAACGTGATCAAGCTTTGGTTCAGTTTTCAAATAAAACCATCTCGATTCTAGTGGCGACGGATGTGGCGGCTCGTGGTCTTGATGTTGACAACCTCGATGCTGTATTCAATTTTGAGTTGTCTCGCGATCCTGAAGTTCACGTGCACCGCATTGGTCGTACTGGTCGTGCAGGAAGCAAAGGCGTTGCGATCAGCTTCTTTAGCGAAAAAGAGATGTACCGTGTTGCTCAAATTGATGAGTACATGGATATGCCAATTGAGCCATGTGAACTGCCAGCCAAACCAATCGCGAAGCCGTACTACTCAAATATGGTCACCATTCAGATTGACGGCGGTAAGAAAGCCAAACTTCGTGCGGGTGATATTCTTGGTGCATTGACGGGTCAAGGCGGCATTGATGGTAAATCGGTCGGTAAGATCAATCTGTTCGCAATGCGTGCTTACGTAGCGGTAGAAAGATCCGTCGCTAAAAAAGCATTGAACAAAATCGAATCTGGTAAGATGAAAGGGCGTCAATTCCGCGCCCGAATTTTGAAGTAATTCGAGTCGTTCTCCCTTTACTGTTGAGCCATACTTGTGACAATGCAGTAAAGGGTGTTCACCATTAATGACGCATCAATAATTTATTCGTCGGGCCTGATTGAATAGATATCATTGATATGTCTTTCTTCACTTAGATACCAAGCTATCGCTTCCTGTCGATTATGAGCGGATATCGTAATTGTAGTGAGTCTTCCATTGTCAAAATAGCAAAGTTCGTACTCTAACTCTTGGGTCTCATGAGTCGTTGTGGACATCGCTTTCCCCCCAATTTAAATCCTTTAAACATAAGTAAACCATTTGTTTTTATGGTTCGTATTCCGTCATGTGAACAATATAAATAAAGTTATCTTCGGTCAGTCGCTGCTTTTATTCTAATCATTTGCCGAAATAACGAGATTAGCAAGGTTGAGCCTCAATTTACTTCATAATATTGATGGAAAAGGTCTGATAAAACGCGTTTATTACTGCTAGAACCAGTATTCAAGATCTTGAGCTAACCTTAGTAAGGTTGTATTGGGAAGTCCATTACTCAGTAAAAATGGCGAGAGGGTTTGATGACAAATTACCGTTGGTCAGTATTATTGTTCTGTTTTCTATTGGCTGGATGCGGAACTAAATTTGCCTATAACAATATAGATTGGTTGATTATTCGCTATATTGAAGATTTCGTCTCTCTCTCAAAGAGTCAAGAATCCGAGCTTGATGAGCGTCTCAATGTTTTGCAGCAATGGCACAAAGACACCCAACTGCCGCTGTATATTACTCAATTAGAAGCCATTGAAAAGGTTGACCGCTCCGAGCTCAATTCTACTTTTATCGTTGGCCAAAGTGATCAAATAAAAAACCACATTCGCACGATCATCAATCAGTTTTCACCGGATATTTATGCGTTAAGCATGCAGCTTAGTCCAAAGCAAGATAGTCAATTCTTAAAGAACTTTAGAGAAAAGCAGCAAGACTATTACGAAGAAAAGTTGCGGTTAAATGATGAAGATTCGAGAGCGCGATATCGAAGTCGAATTGAAGCTCGGCTAGAGCGCTGGCTAGGGTCGGTATCGAAAGAACAAAAACAGATTATTTTTGTTTGGTCACAAGCGTGGGTCAATACGAACGAGAATTGGCGGCAATATCAAAATGCTATTTATCAAGATATATCAACGTTGATGGAAAAAAAGGCCGACCTGCATATCGCTCAGCCGATTATTATGAACCTGCTTTTAAATAATGAAACGTATTACCCAGATGAGCTTGAGTCACAGCTTGAGCAGAATATGCAGACGTCAGCAAAGTTCTTGGTGGATATAGCCGCAGTGAGCAGCGATAAACAATGGGCCTATTTTATGACTGAGTTAGCAAGCCTCAAATCAACGTTGATGGCATTGCAAGAGTAGGGCGTCAAACTTGACTATAACGAGGCTGATGTTACGACACTCATCAGCCTTTATTGTCAGTTATGGTGGCATGTGAGTGTTTTAATTTTGATAGCGCTTGAGCAGTGTTGGAATTGAGCCTTTCGCTGTCTTCGATATTTTTTGCATCAATTGGAAGCTTGGCTGCTGAATACCGTAGTCACTCTGCAGCTCATCGATCATTAACAGCCATAACCTTGCTGTCATTTCTGAATCAGCTAATGCCCTGTGGAAAGTACCATCGTTATCGATATTTTTGAAACGCACAAGATCACCCAGTTTATGGGTTGGCGCATCTTGGATTAGCCGACGAGCAATCAACATTGAGCAAGCAAACTTTCCGGTATAGTCGCGGCCAATAGCGTCTAATTCCGCATCGAGAAAGCGCTTATCAAATGACGCATTATGAGCAACAAGTTGGCAGCCTTGGATAAAGTCTGCAAACTCATCCATCACTTCACGGCAACTGGCCGCGGTGCTTAACATGCGGTTACTGATCCCGGTGTAGCTTTCAATGAAGCCGCTGACACGAAATCCAGGGTTCATGAGTTGTTGGAAGGTGTCGACGACTTCGCCGTTAACGAGTTTAACCGCACCGATTTCAATCGCTCGGTCACCCATGTTTGGCGATAAGCCTGTGGTTTCGAAATCGAGAACGATAACGGAGTCTGCGGAGTTTGGAGCCATCGTGTTTCCTAATACTATTTGGTTGTATCGCTTTATATGGGGCGCTTAGTGTTGCTATGGGGCGATCTATTGCGTGTTGCTGCTGATCGTGAGCTCAGTGTAACCCGTCGAATCGTCATGCTCTCTGTCGAAGGTCAAAGTATCGTAGCGGTGAACGATCAGTTCAGCGGTGGTGGCGATAAGTGTCCCTTCCAGCAAATGACCGCCAATGACATTACCCTTCTCATCGGCAACCGATAGGTGTATATGCTGATGGTTTGGGGTTAGCGTAGCCATTACAGAGACTATTTCGAATGGCGCTTGGACTCGCTTGGTATTGTTCGCATTCGCTAAACGGATATTGAGTTGAGAGACACAACCGACACAAGATGCGATAGAACCTGCCGAGATATTGTGTGTGGTTACTAACCTTTGGATCTCAAGCTTGAGGTCTTGGCCGCGGGTTAATCTCGTTGCGATAGGAGTGATCATCTTATTGCCTCAACTTTATTGATCTTGCAAAGAACAAAACGAAGCCGCATTAGGCTTCGTCTTATTTTTTGTTTTGGTTAAAACGAATTTCTGTCGCTGAAACTAATCAGGTTTTTGCTGTTCTCTTTTCTTCTTAGGAACGAAATTCAATACCGAAATGGGTACTTCTTTGCGTGGTTCGAAACCTTCAACGACGCGACGTTCAATTAAGTGACCGAGACGCTTTTCAATAATGCACAGGTTTTTGAAGTTATCTTTCGATAGGAAAGAGATCGCTTCGCCAGATGCATCAGCACGGCCTGTACGACCAATACGGTGAACATAGTCGTCAGCTGGGAATGGGATGTCGTAGTTCACTACGCGACTTAGATTATCGATATCGATACCACGAGCAGCAACCCCTGTCGCAACTAGATATTTTAGACGACCTTTCTTGAAATCAGCCAGAATCTTTTCACGAATGGCTTGGCTACGCCCACTGTGGAAGGCTTCCGCTTGGATACCACGCTTTTCAAGTTGAGCAACCAACTTAGCCGCACCGTGCTTAGTTTCAATAAAGATAAGTGCTTGGTCCCAGTTACCTTCGGTGATCATGTGGCTGAGTAGGGCTGACTTACGGTCTTTATCGACCGTCACCAACCATTGCTCAATGTTCGGCTTAGATGCATCAGTCTTAGCGATAGAAATCTCTTCCGCTTCACTGATTGCACTTTTCGCTAGCGCACGCACAGGCGTTGAAAGCGTCGCTGAGAACAATAGGTTTTGGATGTCTTGTGGTAGACGCGCGATGATCTTGTTGATGTCTTCAATGAAACCCATGTCGAGCATGCGGTCAGCTTCATCCAGAACCAGTACTTCCACTTCATCAAAGTGAACAGCGCGCTGACCGTACATGTCGATCAAACGACCGGGTGTTGCCACCAGAATGTCGACACCTTCAATCAAGCGGTCTTTTTGGTGTTGGTACGATACGCCACCGTACATCGCGAGTGATGTTAGGTTTAGGAATTTCGCGTACTTGGTAATGTTCTGTTCAACCTGAACCGCCAGCTCACGCGTTGGCGTTAGGATAACGGCGCGGATACGTTTTTTACGCTGCGTTTCACCTTTGCTTAGCATTTCTAAGATAGGGAGAACAAAGCTCGCAGTTTTACCTGTACCTGTTTGTGCTGCCGCAATAAGGTTCTTACCAGAAAGCACAATCGGAATTGCTTTTTCTTGAATAGAGGTTGGCTTTTCATAGCCTTGTTTTGTCACGGCTTTAACAATAGGTGAGCTTAATCCAAGCTTGGAAAATGGCATAAGTTTCTCGGTATGATTTGGCTAAATAGCGATGGAAAGGTTTAACAATCTTATACAAGGATAAGATTAATAGCGGCATTCTACCATGTTGCTTGTGTACTACTAGGGCATGTTGATCTTTCGAGCTGATTTTTGCAGCGAGTTGCTGGGTATTTTTACAAGGCAGGGGCTTTGATGTGTAGCTAGCCTACAAGAGAAGCCGATAACGTAGTAGAAATGACCAGCAAACGCTGCCCGAAGGGTTCGGCTAAAAGCGTTTTACTCTTTGTTGAGGGAGATTTGCTTAGAATGACTAGGCTACTTCTCCCTCGCCGCGATTAAAACGCTTTTATCTCGAACAAATTTTAACCACGAAAGGTCAACGCGCCCTAGCAACATAGACACTTTAGTTGGATAATACTGGCTCAATAAGACGACGATAAGACAGGGATGTATGGAAATTACGCCGAATGAACGCGATGCAGTATATAAAACGATTTTTTCTCGCCGAGATGTCCGTGGTCAGTTTTTGCCAGATGAGATCCCTGAAGATGTGTTGATGCGTGTATTAACTGCGGCACACCATGCTCCCAGTGTTGGATTTATGCAGCCTTGGGATTTTGTCGTTGTCCGTGATATCGAAACCAAGCAACAAATCAAAGCCGGTTTTAATCAGGCTCATGCCGAATCCGCGGAAATGTTTACCGATGAAAAGCAGGCGATGTATAAGCGTCTAAAGCTTGAAGGCATCGTCGAATCACCGATCGGTATCTGTGTGACTTGCGACCGTAGTCGAACCGGAAAGGTAGTGCTAGGTAGAACCATCAAACAAGAGATGGATCTATACAGCACCGTGTGTGCAGTTCAAAACCTATGGCTCGCAGCAAGATCCGAAAATCTAGGCTTAGGGTGGGTGAGTATCCTGCATGATTCAACACTGCGAGAGGCGTTAGATATTCCAGAAAACATCGATATCGTGGCGTATCTGTGTATCGGATACGTAGACCACTTTAAAGATAAACCTGAACTCGAAACCATGGGTTGGTTACCAAGAAGGGACGTCAATTCAGCGATTCATGAAGGGAAGTGGAATGCAGAGCAAATGACGAATTCAGTGAAAGACTAATCATCGCCTTATTTTGTTTGCTAAAAGCGGCGCTTATAAATTAAGTTGGATCTTGATACTATTTATGTCGGCCTTTTCACATCGCATATTCCACCTTTGAACGAGTAAATAGACCTCCCATTTGGGTTACAGCTATTTTCGTTCCTCTAGATGCTTAATTCGGATATCCATTGAACGACGCTAACTTACGTAGACTTCAGCAGCTTATTGCAAAGTATGAATTAGGTGAAGAGTATCACCTAACGATTGATGATCTCGAACACTCGCTATCGACTTCTCGCAGAAACACCTCGATCATCCTTAAATACTTATCGGAATATCGCTGGATTTGTTGGCTCCCGTCTAAAGGACGAGGGAAGCTTAGCCAGTTCAGAATTTTGGTCAGCCTTTCCGAAGCATTAGAACAAGTGTTAGCGCTTCAGTTAGAGCAAGGGTGTTTTAACGTTATTCCTCGTCTTCTAGAAAGTTATGGTGATGCGGCCATTAAGGCTCTAACGCTCGCTACTGAAAAACATAGTCTGTTCAATGAACAACATGACCACTTACTGATCACTCAATATCCATGGGTCGATAACCTTGAGCCAGCTAAAACATACCGAACCGCCGAACATCATATCTTAAGAAGCCTCTACAATACGTTACTCGTCCAAGATCGTGCGGGGAACCTTCAAGCGAGCCTTGCGCATCATTGGAAGGTGGAGGGGCGTTTTGTGCATTTTTGGTTGAGACCGAATGTGTTATTTCATGATGGGGATACTTTAACGGCCAAAGATGTTGCTCAATGCCTGTTGCAGTTAAAAAGCCTCGAAGGGCCGGTACAATCTTTATTTGATCAGTTAAGTGATGTTCAAGTTGTGGGTGATAAACAGCTGACGATTGAGCTAACACACGTAAACCCTATGTTTCTCTATGCATTAAGTAGTCCACACGCGTCTATTTACCGTCTTAAGCGTACTTATTTTTCGAGTGGTCGCAGTGCCTATATAGGAACCGGTCCTTTCTCATTAGATGATTGGAGCGAAGATCGCTTGGTTCTTAAACGTCACCGAAGTTACTTTGCTCAAAATGCCTTGTTAGAACAGATAACGCTCACCGACATCGAGGGCTTAAATGATCACACCCTGAGTTTTAATCAATCTGGCGTAGCAGAAGAAACTACGATTAATGCACTTTCGTACCTTGCGGTTAATCGCAGAGAAAACTCAGGCATAACTCCTGAAGACCTAGACAGCTTAGTCTTGTTTATCAAATCCAGCAGTAGAGAGTTCGATCCTGAAATAGTGGTGGATGATTTGTCTTTCTCATCCAACGAATTAGCGAGCAATCAGCTCATTCCTATTTTGACGGGAAATGTTGTGTTAACTCGACCTAAAATGACGATCCCTTTACTTCAAGAAATGGCGGACTGGCTACAACAAACTATTGCCAAGACTGGTGTTGTGGTTGAAGTTGTTGAACTTCCCAACATCAGTGACCCTAGCTCCATGAGTGAGTCAGCAGACCTACTATTCATTGAAGAAGTTATCGAGCAACCAATAGATTATGGTCTTTATGATTGGCTACTTGCTTCATCTGGACTTCGCTTCATTTTCAATAGCGCTGAGATGAAGGCGCATTGCGAGAGAGTTCGAGTTGCGGTGAGTAGCGAAAACCCTATGAACGAGTTGAAAGAGATTGAACAGTCGCTTTATCGACAGAAGTTACTTTGTCCATTATTTCACGGTAAAGAGATGGTTGCTAATAGTGTCGAGGTGCACGGCGTCGAGATAAACCAAACCGGTTATAGTGATTTTTATAAGCTTTGGATAGCGTCGAGCGAGAAGTAATTAATCCACTTTAAACCCATTCCCCATCTTTTGGTTTCTGGTCAAAATGAAAACAAGCACGAATCGGCGAGCATCCTTTCGTGTTTCTTTCTAATACTCATCACTATTATGACCGGCTATGGCTGTCAGAGTCATTTCTGGTCATCCCCTCAGTGACAACTCTACTTATCAATGTACTTCATTAGGATTTAATCGAATGAAACTTAAACTTATTTCTATCGCACTTATCGCTGGTGGCCTTACGGCTTGTGGCGGGGGAGGCGGTGGTAGCAGTTCCAGTACTCCCGCTCCTCAGACGAAAACCTTACAAGGTATCGCCATTGATGGGTATATTTCTGGGGCGACTGCGTTTCTAGATATCAATTATAATGGCGTGTTAGATGAGGGAGAGCCGAGTAGTATCACGGACGATGAGGGCAGTTATCAGTTGTCTTTGACGGGGTCTAATTCTGACTGTATGAACTATGCCCCCATCGTAGTGAACGTGCCGGTTGGTGCAATAGATGCGGACAGTCCTAACTCGCCGATTACAACACCTTATCAATTGGTATTCCCGCCAGTCATGACGGTGAGTTCTAATCAAGACATTAAATCGACGACACCACTTACGACCGTGTTATGGAATCAGATCCAAGCCGATTTATATAAAGGTGGTTTAAACAGTTGTTCCGCGTTGAAGCAAGCCGTAAACACCCAAAATAGCATTATCCAAGATGTGAAAGAACATGACATCCGAATTGCAAATCGATACAACATCGCAGTCGAAGACTTGTATGGCGATTTTGTTAAAGATCAAAATGCGGAGCTCTATGAACTGGCGCAGAAATTGATGCCCGCTATCAAAAAGTCATATCAAGAGACCAAAGATATTCAACAAGAGAACCCCAAGGCTCAACAAGCTTATGTTGATTATTACTGGGCGCATTGGGATAACATCAAGAAGAATGAAATTAATAAGTGGTATAAAGTTAAGACAGTGATGACCGCTGACAAACTGATTGTCATTGAACATGAAGTGTCAGCTGATCTGCAGACCGAACTGGCCATAAACAAACATATCGAGCGTAATAGCCAAAAGAAAAATGGCTTGGAGTATGATAAACAAGCTTGGTTCTCATTGGATAGTGATGGAATCGAGTACTCATGTTCAGTGCAGGAGACGATCAAGCAACAAGTTTTACCTAACTCACTCGCGACCTTTGGTGTGCTGAACCGTGGTTGGTCTAAACAACCTGATTGGGAAAGTTGTTCAAGTCAGAATGTTGGTGTTGGATTCATGCAAACCTTGACGGCAGATGTTGTCGATGATTACAAAGATCAGTTTACTCAGGTACAAGCGAAATTTAATTTTGAGAATAAAGTGCCACACCCTGAGTGGGTTAATCTAGAAGATTCATTAAATAGCGTGTCGCGTAGCGACTTTGATGAGCTCGACTACCTGTCGGTAGATTTTGATGATAATAGTTCATACGGTGCTGATAGCTGGAATAGACATAAGTATGCGTACATTGAAAATACGCCGTTTGATTATACTCAAACGATAACGTCTAAATATTCTCAAGGGAACTGGACTAAAGGTTATTATTACCAGAATGGAACAAGTCGATTTGAATGTTCAGATAATGGTGTGAACTGGTCAAAAGACACATGTAAGTAAGCGGAGAAATCGTTACTTAATAACTCTAGATGCCTTTGCGCAATAAAAAATCCAGTGTCGACAAGACACTGGATTTTCAGTTTTGGCTGACCGCTATCGGGCTTTAGAGTATCGAAAGTGTTTAAGCGATCTCAATCTTCTCTGCTTGGTTCTGCTCTACCATTGATAGTGCTAGCGCTTCTGCAGCCTTAATACCATCGATACCCGCAGACAGGATACCACCTGCGTAGCCTGCACCCTCACCAGCAGGGTAGAAACCCTTTAAGTTAATGCTTTGGAAGTCCTTGCCACGTTTGATGCAAACAGGTGAAGACGTGCGTGTCTCAACACCGGTTAACAGGCCATCAGGTGTCGCAAAACCTTTGATTTTTTTATCAAACGCTGGGATTGCTTCACGAATCGCTTCGATAGCAAAATCAGGCAGTGCTTTTGAAATGTCAGTCAGGTGGATACCTGGTGTGAATGACGGTTGTACTTCACCGATGGCACTTGGATCGCGGCCTTTCAAAAAGTCGCCGATTTTCTGTGCTGGAGCATCGTAGTTTTCACCACCAAGAACATAAGCACCGCTTTCTAGTTCACGTTGTAAACGGATACCGGCTAGTGCGTCACCTGGGTAGTCACGTTCTGGGTCGATACCGACAACGATCGCACTGTTTGCGTTACGTTCTGCACGAGAGTATTGGCTCATGCCATTAGTTACTACGCGGCCTTCTTCAGAGGTTGCTGCAACCACAGTCCCCCCCGGGCACATACAGAAGCTGTATACCGTGCGGCCATTCTTACAATGGTGAACGAGTTTGTAATCCGCAGCCCCTAGGATTGGGTTGCCTGCGTTCTTACCGAAACGAGCTTCATCGATCATCGATTGCTTGTGTTCGATACGGAAACCGACAGAGAAAGGTTTTGCTTCCATGTAAACGCCACGATCGTACAGCATTTCAAACGTATCACGCGCACTGTGGCCAACAGCCAATACCACGTGACGAGATTTAATCTCTTCACCGTTAGAAAGCGTTAGGCCAGTAATTTGACCCTCTTCCATATGAATGTCGTCGACACGGGTGCTGAAACGGATTTCTCCGCCGAGTTCAATGATAGAAGCGCGCATCTTTTCGATCATGGTAACCAGTTTAAAGGTACCGATGTGCGGCTTGCTTACGTATAGAATTTCTTCTGGTGCGCCAGCGGCAACGAACTCTTCAATTACTTTACGGCCGTAATGCTTTGGATCTTTGACTTGGCTGTACAATTTACCGTCAGAGAAGGTACCTGCGCCGCCTTCACCAAACTGAACGTTTGATTCAGGGTTCAGTGTACGCTTACGCCAAAAACCAAAAGTATCTTTCGTACGTTCACGAACTTCTTTACCACGCTCAACGATGATGGGGTTAAAGCCCATTTGAGCAAGCACTAGGCCAGCGAACAAGCCACAAGGGCCAAAGCCGATAACCACAGGGCGTTCAGTCTGATTTTCCGTAGCTTTAGCAACGAATTTGTACGCCATGTCAGGAGTGACTTTTACGTGCGGATCGCTGATGAATTGCTCTAACAATTCAGCTTCGTTTTCAACGAGAACATCCAGCGTGTAGATAAGTAAGATTTTTGATTTCTTACGAGCATCGTAGCCACGTTTAAAGATATTAAAAGAGAGTACCTGATCAGAGTGAATACCAAGTTTCGCTTCAATAGCGTCTTGAATTGCCGACTCTTCATGGTCTAGTGGGAGTTTAATTTCGGTTAAACGTATCATTTTGATGTCTCGTTTTTAAGGTGTCTTAGCTAGACCACTTCTAAACACAGCGTTTTTTGAAACGCTGTAATTGAAAAGAAGTGATAAGCTCACAATGGCGCGCATTTTACGAGAAATTGATTTATCTGTCATACTAATTTGGAAACATGGCGCAAATAGACATCATATTGGCGCCGTATGATGTTGAATTTTGCCTTGGGATGAGTATTATCCCCATTCTTCAATTTTGACTAACTTATAGAGCAGAGCAACATGGCATTTGTCGTAGGCGATAATTGTATTCAATGTAAATACACAGACTGTGTGGCCGTGTGTCCCGCAGATGCGTTCCATGAAGGCCCCAATTTCATGGTAATCAACCCAATCGAATGTATTGATTGTGGCTTGTGTGTACCTGAATGTGATGCTCAAGCTATTTTCCAAGAAGATGATCTGCCAGAAGATCAAAAGATCTTTATCGAAGTGAATGCAGAGCTTGCTGAGATTTGGCCGGTACAAACGGAAGTCAAAGCCCCGATGGATGACGCTGAAAAGTGGAATGGTGTGTCTGATAAGTTGGCAATGCTAGAAAAGTAATTCTGTTACTTGAAATAAACTTTCTCAAAAAAAGATCCCCAACTCAGTCGTTCCTCCTTCTTGAGAGTGACGGCTGAAGTAAACTTTGCCTCGATTCTCTTTTTTACGTCATTCCCTACAGCGAGGGACGAGCAAGATAGGGAATCTTGCTCTTAAATACCCGCTAAGTCTGGCTAGTCGTTTTTCTCGAATCGATTAGCTATGCTGACGACGCATGTTGTCGAGAATAATGCCTGTCGCCATGGCTACGTTCAAAGATTCGGCACCACCGAATGCGGGAATCGTGATCTTATCCGTTACGAACTTAGCCGCATGTTCACGAATACCGTGTGACTCGCTACCCATCAGTAAAATACCATTGGCCGTAAACTCTGTCTTATGGACACTTTCGCCTTCTAAGAATGCACCGTAAACAGGCAGGTTCGCTTGCTCTAAGTAAGCTGGTAAATCTGTTTGGCTTACCTGAACTCGGCCAAAACTGCCCATAGTCGCGCTGATCGTTTTAGGGTTGTATGGGTCTGCGCAATCGCTGCTGGCAACGATATGCTTGATACCATACCAGTCTGCTACGCGAATAATCGTGCCTAGGTTACCTGGGTCTGACACGCCATCAAGTGCGATCATCAGCCCGGTTGCTTTTGGTAATTTAACGGCAGGGATCTCAACAACCGCAATCGCCGCGTTGTTACTCACCAAAGTGCTCGCTTTGGTAAGGTCGTCTAACGAAGCTTCAACACAATCAAACTCAATCAGTGAAGCGTGATTTTCAGATAAGAAATCCGCGGTAGCAAAGACGTTCTTCACGACTAAGTCACTATTGAACAGCTCAAGAACGTTTTTTTCACCTTGAACTAGAAACAGGCCATGGGCTTTACGTTGTTTTTTTTGGCCCAAAGCGCGAAGGAGTTTTAATTGGTTTTTTGAAATCATGTTTTTATCCTAGATATAAGCCCGCGCATTATAGAGCAAAGGCTGGAGAACCAAAAGCGTGATAACTCAATGCGATCCACATAAAAAGCAAAGCGCCCCACTTAAAAAGAAAAGCGCACTCAATAGCGCGCTCTTATGGGATTGACTGACCTAAGTTAAGCTCAACCGAACAGGCCGGTAAATTGACGGCTTAGTACGGAGCAGGATAGCGCTTAAAAACCGTGTTGATATCGGTAAGAATCTCTTTTGATAATGGCTTACTGAAAGCAGCAACATTCTCTTTTAGCTGCCCGATCGTCGTTGCACCAATGATAGTGGACGTCACACCATCGACTTGATTACACCATGCCAATGCCAGTTGGCACGGAGTGAACCCGTGAGCATTCGCCACTTCAACATAGCCTTTAACCGCTTCATTGGCAGATTCAGTGTCACGGAAAATGCCTTTACGTTGCATGTAAGTCCAACGACTGCCTTCCGGTCTTGCACCATCAATGTATTTACCACTGAGCATACCCGCAGCCAGAGGCGACCATGGCAGGTAAGCGACATCTTCGTGCACACAGTTCTCAATCAAATACGGCCAATCTTTTGCGTGTAGCAGGTTGAATTCATTTTGGATAGAGACCATACGCGGTAAATCGTACTTCTCACTTAGCTTAAGGTAAGTATTAATGCCCCAAGTGGTGTCATCTGAAAGACCAATATGGCGAATTTTTCCGGCCTTAATGCAGGTCGCCAGTGCTTGGAGGATCTCCAGCATATCCGCTTCATGCTGTTTTCGGTCGATGTCACTGAATCGAATGTGATTTGGACAATGTTTACCAAAGTGTGGAGATGTCCGATTCGGCCAGTGCAGTTGATAAAGGTCGATATAGTCAGTTTGCAAACGCTTTAAGGAAGCATCAACGGCGGCGATAACGGCGTCACCCGTAATCGGACCACCATCTCGAACCCAAGGTAGTCCGGGCCCCGCTATTTTACTGGCAATAATGAGCTCTTGGCGGCGCTGTGGATGACGCGATAACCAGTTACCAATAATCGCTTCTGTTTTGCCGTAGGTCTCCGGAGAAGGTGGAACCGCGTACATTTCTGCCGTATCAAGAAAGTTAATACCTTGGCTTAATGCGTATTCGATCTGTTGGTCTGCTTGCTGTTGCGTATTTTGTAGCCCCCAAGTCATGCTACCAAGGCAGATACGGGAAACGGGAATTTGACTACTGCCTAGTTTTGAATATTCCATTGAATTCGGGATTCCTGTGGTTAGGTTCTCTGGTACTCGCATTATAGTGTTGAAAAGCGGGCGAGTGAGGAATGAAAACGAATATGAATTATTAGCACAAAATGGCGCGACAAGGTATGACATCAGAGAGTTTAGTGAATCATTTCTCAGCGCGATAAGCTTGCGTGAGTCATGGGCGAAAATACACTTGTGAAAAGTGATGAACAAGAAGTGACGAGTGACGTTCTAATCGTCAAAACGTGGGCGATCAGAATAGATCAAGAATAAAAAAGCTCTACAGAATAGGGCGTAGAGCTATTTTATAGGGGTATTTTAGGACGAGACAGGGTCTTAATTGTGCTCGGTATTCATTGAGTTATGAGGTCGCGTTTGTATCTAACCCACCTTGGGTCTGCGCACGTTTAAGCGCTTCCTGTCTTTGAACTTCTTTGTCTGTTAATACGGGCTGAAGTGTTTCCTCACAGGCTTGAGGATAGAAAATAAAATATTTATTGATCGTCATAACTGTGTCTCCGTGTAACGTATGACTGATTCTGCATCAAGGATAAATTGTGATCATCATCCACTTTGTACTTTTTTTAGGCTGAGAGTGGAGGGCGTAGAATGTGTACAAAGTCATCGTTTATCATCCTGATGCAAGGTATAACTGACGAAACCCTCTGTTTCTAGTATAGGAAGCTTGCCTAATTTCGCACAATAATGATTTAGAGCAATTACATACATGGCTAGGGGCGTAAGATAAAAACCTCGCTACTGACTCTACGTAAGTAATCCAATAGCAAATAATTACTTATCTACATAAATAATTAAGTCAGTCACTCAATCACTTAATCCATGGTGAGATGAATTATGGAAAAGCTTGTCGAACGCTTCCTCAATTACGTTACTTTTGATACCCAATCCGATCCTTCTAATCAGCAATGCCCAAGTTCTCCGGGTCAAATCACGTTTGCTGAAGCCTTAAAAGCAGAATTGATCGCATTAGAGTTAGCTGATGTCTCTCTAGACCAAAACGGTTACTTGATGGCAAAGCTGCCGTCGAATGTTGATTACCCAGTGCCATCCATTGGTTTTGTCGCACATATGGACACTGCACCTGATGCTTCTGGTTTAAACGTTAAACCCCAAGTTGTTAAAAACTACCAAGGCCAAACCATTGAGTTAGGTGACAGTGGTGAGAGCTTGAACCCGAGCCAATACCCAGATCTTAATCACCTACATGGACATGATCTGATCACGACAGATGGAACGACTTTGCTTGGCGCTGATAATAAGGCGGGCATCGCTGAAATCATCAGTGCAATTGCTTATCTGAAAGCGAACCCTGAAATCAAACACGGTGACATTTGTATCGGCTTTACGCCAGATGAAGAGATTGGCCGTGGCGCGAACTTGTTTGATGTGAAAAAATTTGGTGCTGAGTGGGCGTATACTATTGATGGCGGCCCTGTCGGAGAGTTGGAATTTGAGAACTTTAACGCCACGAGCGCCGATGTTATTTGTCATGGCGTGAACGTTCATCCGGGTACGGCAAAAGGTAAAATGGTCAACTCAATGAACATTGCGGCGCAATTCCAGTTGATGATGCCTGCGCAAGAAACACCTGAGTGTACTGAAGGTTATGAAGGTTTCTACCACTTGAAATCGGCTGAAATGGGCGTGGCGCATTCTGAATTAGGCTACATCATTCGTGATTTTGAGCGAGAAGGAGTCGAAGCGCGTAAAGCATTCATGCAACAGAAAGTGGATGAGTTAAATGCGCGTCTTGAAAAGGGCCATGTTGAGTTGGTGTTGACTGACAGCTACTTCAATATGAAAGAGATGGTAGAACCACATCAACATATTATCGAATTGGCTAAGCAAGCGATGATTAAGTGCGATGTTGAGCCAATGATTAAGCCTATCCGAGGTGGTACGGACGGTGCTCGCTTGTCGTTTATGGGGTTACCATGTCCGAATATCTTTACTGGTGGCTATAACTTCCACGGTATTCATGAGTTCATTACGATTCAAGGTATGGAACAGGCGGTTAAAGTGATTGTTGAGCTGTCTCAACGTACCGCAGTTCACTACAAAAAATAGCAGCTTAGAACGCGAACTCTCTTGATATTGTTGAGAGTATTCAATAGTACTCTCGTTAAGCAAAGGGCGTTCGCGATCAAACAATCAGTATAATTTTGCACCCACTTAGCCGTGGGTGTTGTTGTTTTTGGGCTGGGTGTTACTGCACTGCCTGTTTTGAACGATTTAATTCGGTTGTGATTTGGTGTGAAACTTTTGGTCAATTTATTACTTCTACCAAGATAAAATGATAGCCTTATCTCTATAGTTAACATAAGCATGCAATCGAGCGCTCTCAAATGAGTGTTTGTCCATAACGCCGTTTGTGGCTGTTTTTTTGTAAAGCTAATCGTCTCAAAGCGAAAGGAATAAGTAATGGAAAAGATGTGGCAAGTAATAGATTTCCTGCTCGCGCATAAGTTTATTTTCAGTGCTCTGATCATCGGTATTATTTTGATCATCCGACGCATCACATTGTCTCAGATTCGAGGTGATGTTGCTTTCCTGAGCGAAGATCAACGGAATTGGATGTCACGAACCAAGAACGGTACCTTTGCCGTGATCGTATTTACGATGTTCGTTTTGTGGAAATCGGAAATAAGCGAGTTTGCCCTGTCTGTGACGGCGATTGCTGTCGCGATAGTCGTTGCTTCAAAAGAGATCATCTTGTGCTTTACCGGTTCAATTCAACGAGCGAGTTCTCGTTCATTTCGAATCGGTGATTGGATTGAGGTAGGCAAAATAAGCGGAGAGGTGATTGAGCATAATTTGATGGCGACGGTTATTCAGGAGATTGACCTTTATCATGGGCAATATCATTTCACGGGTAAAACGGCGACGCTGCCCAACAGTATGTTTTTTACTTACCCGGTGAAAAACCTGAATTTCATGAAGCGTTATGTTTATCACAGCTTTACCGTGATCGTAAAAGAATTCGTTAACCTATATCCAATGTTGCCGGGACTGAACATTAAAATTGAAGAACATTGTGACGAATTTATTGATGTTGCACGCCGTTATAACAGTGTGATTGAAAAGCATGCAGGTGTAGACCTTCCGGGGCCTGAGCCTCATATCCACATCACGAGCAGCTCAACAGGTGAGCAAGAGGTCCACTTTATGATTTTTTGCCCAACAGAAAAAGCGGTTCATTTAGAGCAAGATATTCGGAAAGCGTTTATGGAAGCCTACGCGCTGGAATTCCCAGCCGTCAGTTAATTTGCTTGTTTTTGTTATCAACCAGCGGCATTAATGATGCTTGTATTCACTTATATGATTTCATTTTAGAAAGCAGAAAGCAGAAAGCAGAAAGCAGAAAGCAGAAAGCCGAGAGCGATAAGATCGACTCTCGGCTTTTTTGTTCGATAAATCTAGGGGGAGGGCTCAGTCTAATTCGGCAAGTGGTAGCCAATCAATGTGTACGCCTGCTTGCTCAAACATATCTTGGCTTACTTTGATTTTATCTCCCCAACGAGACAAGAAGTCTTCACTTTGCTCTGGGCAGTGGACAGCAGAGATACCCGTTTGAATTATCTTGGCTGCGCAGTTTGGACAAGGAAAATGAGTCACCCAGATTTCACAGCTATCTAAATCACGTTTAGCGAACAGAATGGCATTCTCTTCAGCATGCAGTGTTTTGAGATACTTCATTTCACGATCATCGGTATCGGCACTGTCTGATACGCCATGAGGGTAACCATTAAACCCGACTGAAACGATGCGGTTATGCTTGGTTATGACAGCACCAACTTGTGTTGATGGATCTTTACTCCAAGAGCCAACTAGCTCAGCCATTTGATAAAAACGTTTAGCCCATTTTGAAATCATGTGAATTACCTTAAGTAATTAAATATGAATGCTTATCTAACAAGATACAGGATGTGCGTTAATATACCTAGTTGATCAAAGCGTTGAAAGGGTTTTGGATTAAAATTGTTGCTTATTTGTAATCGCATTATAAGCATCGGGTTGCCTGTTACACACTGATACATATTCCAAGTAACAATTGATATTCCTCGGACATTTTAGGCATGGGTGTTACGTAACTTTCATACTGTTCAAATTCTTATAAGTGACGGTATAACAATGCGTAAAAAGTTAATCCTTACGGCTCTTGCAAGCTCTCTTTTTCTTGCTGGATGTGGGCCAGATGCCCAGAATGCCAAGCAAGCGCCATTACCTCTCGTAGCTGTACAGGATGTTAGCGTTATTTCTCACCAGCAAAGTAAGTCGTACATCGGTCGTATTGAAGCGGTTGAAGATACGGCGATCACGGCGCAGGTTTCGGGCT
Source organism: Vibrio artabrorum (assembly GCF_024347295.1). Lineage (NCBI taxonomy): Bacteria > Pseudomonadati > Pseudomonadota > Gammaproteobacteria > Vibrionales > Vibrionaceae > Vibrio > Vibrio artabrorum. Next base: position 662,607 of record NZ_AP025459.1, read on the forward strand.
ACTTACAAAGCCGCCATTTCAAAGAGGGACAAATGGTCGAGAAGGGCCAGCTGCTCTATTCGATTGAACCATCGCCATTTGAAGCTCAAGTCGCCAGTGCAAAAGCATCGGTTGCTCAAGCGAATGCGAACCTTAAAAAAGCAGAGCTTGACTTTAATCGTGGTAAAAACCTCCTTCCTAAAGGCAGTATTTCTCAATCGGAATTTGATGCTTTAACGGCAAATTTATTAGGTTCTCAAGCTCAGCTTGAAGCAAGCCAAGCTCAGCTTAATGCCGCGAATGTTCAACTTTCTCACACCCAAATTATCGCGCCTTTTTCTGGGAGAATTAGCGACACCAAAGTCAGTCAAGGGGACCTCGTTTCACCCTCCTCAGGAGTACTGACTACTTTGGTTAGCTTAGATCCCATTCATGCATCGTTCAGCATCAGCGAGCGTGAGCGTATAGAGTTGGGTATGGATCGTATTGAAGGCGATGGCAGCAGTAGCTCTGATCGCGTTGATGTTGAGATTGTGTTGGAAAACGGTGAGGTTTTCGAGCACCTAGGTCAGCTGGATTTCTTAGGCAATCGTATCAATCTCAATACAGGTACGATCGCGATGCGCGCGATTGTCGATAACCCTGCACAACAACTTTTGCCTGGCCAACACGTACGCGTAAATCTGCGTGATAAAAAAGCAATAGATGTTGTGACGATTCCTCGCCGTGCCGTTCAAACCGATTTAGAAGGTGATTTTGTGATGGTGTTAGTCGAAGGTGATACCACACCAGTTGCTGAGCGTAGAAACATCCAAATGGGTCGACAGGTTGAAGGGGGGGTGATTGTTCATTCTGGCCTAGAGAAAAACGACGTGGTCATCACTCAAGGCCTACAGCGTGTCCGTAATGGTATGTCTGTTCGTATTCAACCTTCTGCTGAACAAGCGGAATAAGGGAACTATTTATGTTAAGTCGTTTCTTTATTCAAAGGCCTAAGTTTGCCCTTGTTATTTCCATCATATTAACGCTGGCAGGCGCGATTTCTCTCGCTATTTTGCCAGTCGCTGAATATCCAAAAATAAGTCCGCCTTCTGTCAGTGTTTCTGCATTCTACACGGGGGCAAGTGCGGAAGTGGTAGAACAGGCGATAGCCGACCCCATAGAGACTTCGGTTAACGGCGTTGAAGATATGATTTATATGTCTTCTAAAAGTGCAAACGATGGTTCATACAACCTTAATGTCACCTTTGATGTTGGGACGGATCCAGATATGGCTCAGGTCAACGTCCAGAACCGCGTTGCTCAAATTGAATCGAAGCTTCCACAAGAAGTAAGAATGGTGGGTGTAACGGTTAAGAAGCGTTCTCCGGACCTGTTGATGGTATTGAACTTCTATTCGCCAAACGGAGAGTATGACGATCAATTCCTGATCAACTATGTAAACTTGAACATTAAAGACCAATTAGCACGTGTGTCGGGGATCAGTGAAGTAAACGTGTTGGGTGGCGGTGAGTACTCGATGCGTGTTTGGTTAGACCCGGAGAAAATGGCAACGCTTAACTTAACCACATCAGATGTGTACGGAGCATTGGCAGAGCAGAATGTTCAAGTCGCGGCAGGTCGTATTGGTGCTGCGCCATACGCTAATCCACAAGAGGTACAGTTCAACTTAGTCACCAAAGGTCGACTCGAAACGGCTGAGGAGTTTGAAAATGTTGTCCTTCGCGCTAATCAAGATGGTTCAACGGTTTACTTAAAAGACGTTGCACGCGTCGAGCTCGGTAAAAAGTTCTACGACGGCAATGGTAAATACCGTGGTCAAGATGCTTCAATCGTAACACTGTCACTTCAATCAGACGCGAACGCGCTGGAAAGTGGTAAAGCGGTCATGGCAATGCTCGACAATTTGAGCAAAAACTTCCCTGAAGGCGTCGCTTATGAGGCCAGTTATGACACCACATTATTTGTAGCAGAGTCGATCAAAGGCGTCGTCAAAACATTAATTGAAGCCATTTTATTGGTTATCGCGGTGACATACCTGTTTTTGGGCAGTGCTCGTGCAACCTTGATTCCTGTAGTGGCGATACCGGTCTCTTTGATTGGTACTTTCGCGGTAATGCAAATGACAGGGTTTACGATCAACACCGTAACCCTGTTTGGTTTGATATTGGCGATTGGTATCGTAGTTGATGATGCGATCTTGGTTATTGAGAACGTCGATACCACGATGGCCAAAGACCCAACCATTTCACCGCGTAAAGCCACCCTTATTGCGATGAAAGAAGTGACCGGCCCGATCGTTACTTCAACCTTGGTTCTGTTAGCGGTATTCATCCCAGTGGCAATGCTGCCAGGTATCACGGGAATCATGTATCGTCAGTTCGCTCTGACTATCTGTATCGCGGTGGTTATCTCGTCGATTAACGCATTAACACTTTCCCCAGCATTGTGTTCACTGGTTCTCAAGCAAGGTGGTGGAAATACGGCGCGTTGGTATCAAGCGTTTAACCGTGGTCTTGAATCAGTCACCAATAAATACGGTCAAATTGCAGGTTTCCTCGTGAAAAAGGGAGCTTTGCTGTTTACCTTCTTTGTGGTGGCACTGGCGGCTGTTACTTACTTCACCAAGACAACGTCAACGGCATTCGTTCCTCAAGAAGATAAAGGGATTTTGCTGGTGAATGTTCAATTGCCCGATGCGGCGTCTTTGTCCCGTACAGAAGAGGTCACTGAGCAATTGCTTGAAATGGTTGAGCAAGAGCCTGGGGTTGATGGCGTAACACTGGTTAATGGTTATGCATTCATGACGGGCGCTTCCGCGTCGAATGGTGCGTCGCTTTTCATTAAACTTCACGATTGGGATATGCGTAATGCGTTAAAGGGAGAGCATTCAGCTCAAGCGATCTCGCAGCGTATTAATGGTCGAGCAGCAACGGAACTGCCTCAAGCTATCGTCTTTGCTATGGGACCACCTGCGGTGCCAGGTATGGGCGCGGCTTCTGGTTTCGAATTTGTTCTTGAAGACACATTAGGTCGTAGCCGTACTGATTTAGCGATGGTTATGAATGACGTGATTGCTGAGGCCACGAAACAGCCAGAGATTTCACACACATTCAGTACCTTCCGTGCCAATGTACCGCATTACTATGTCGACATTGACCGTGAGAAAGCGCAACAACTTGGTATTCCGTTGTCGGAAATCTTCCAAACACTGCAAGGGAACCTAGGTTCACTCTACGTGAATGATTTCACCATGTTTGGTAAGAATTTCCGCGTAACCATGCAAGCTGACAGTGAACACCGTAGTAGCATGGATGACCTACAACGATTCCACGTTCGTTCGTCTAATGGTGAGATGATCCCATTAAGTACCTTAGTTACGTACGACCAGATCTTCGAACCGGATGTAGCATGGCGCTACAACATGTACCGAAGTGCCGTGATCCAAGGGCAACCCGCTCCGGGTTACTCAAGTGGTGATGCGATTGCGGCTATGGAACGGGTGGCGGCAGATGTATTGCCTCAGGGTTATCAGTACGAATGGACAGGTATGGCATATCAAGAAGTTCTTGCTGGCAACCAAGCCATTTTCGCTTTTGCATTGGCATTGATCTTCATCTATCTGTTTATGGTCGCTCAGTACGAAAGCTGGACCATACCCATTGCCATTATCTTAGTGGTACCCGTTGCGACTCTCGGTTCCTTTTTAGCCTTGAACCTGACAGGGACACCGTTGAACCTCTATGCACAAATCGGTTTAGTGCTCTTGATAGCCTTAGCCGCAAAGAACGCCATCTTGATTGTGGAGTTCGCGAAAGTTGAACGTGAAGAAAAAGACACATCAATCGAAGATGCCGCTGTGAAGGGGGGAACACTGCGTTTCCGCGCTGTGAACATGACGTCTTGGTCGTTTATCTTAGGTATCTTCCCGCTTATTTTTGCTGCGGGTGCGGGTCACGTGAGTCAGAACTCGTTGGGTATTTCACTGATCGGTGGTCTGTTATGTGTATTACTGGCGGGTACGTTCTTAATTCCCGGTTTCTATGCTTTCGTGCAACGCCAGCGTGAAAAGGCACACGGTGGTAACACGAAGTTGATTCCTCTCGATGATGAGTAAAGCGCATCAATGCTAAGTAAACTGACCGTTTATAATAAAGGCTTGGTATTGTTCTAAGCCTTTTATATTTCAATAGGGAATCAATAAAACAATACATATAACCAAATGTTTATTTTTTGATGGAGCTAAAAGTCTAATTTTAGGTTTGTAATAAAATGATGTTTTATTGCTAACGTTTTGTTTTTAAAAGAGGTATTGGGGTTCAGCTAACGTGTGTATGCTCGAAAAGGTTTGCACAATAATGTGAAGTGTTTCAAAATTAACGTGTTACATTGAAATTTATTACGCATTGAGGTTCTTATGAGAGTCATTGATTTATTTAAACATCGAGGCGAAGGCGTGTCTTCGCAACACTCAGAGTTTATGCAATGGATGTCTCCAGCTCTTAAAGATTACTGGGGCGATTTTCTAAATCGTACTCAAAATAGCCACTTTTTCGCGTGGGTTCGTGATCACCATATACCTGCGGTAAATGAAGATGCTCCTGATATGCCAATTGAACAACCGATCCTTCTAAAGCCGGAAGCACAACGTGTGTTTGATGAGCTTAATGAACAAATTGGTGAAGTGATTCATACTGGTGATTGGATCAATGTAAGTCAAGAACGTATTAATCAGTTCGGCTTAGTGACTGAAGATATGCAGTGGATTCATACTGAACCTTCGAAGGCAGAGACCGACTCTCCGTTCAAAACAACCATCGCCCATGGTTTTTTGACCTTATCTCTGCTTCCTCGATTGACTGACAGTGTCGATCCGGATAAATCTCAATTCCCGACCGCTAAGATGGTTGTGAATATTGGTCTTAACCAAGTACGTTTCCCATATCCGGTGAAATCAGGCAGTAACGTCCGTGCTAAGAGTACACTGATAAAAGTTACGCCAATTAAAAAAGGCTTAGAGATCGAGCGTGAAATCCGCGTCGAAATCGAAGGGGTTCGTCGCCCTGGGGCTGTGATTGTTTCGGTCATTCAACTGCACTTCTAATCGACCTATACTCGATACCTAAAAAGAGAGAGCCTAATGCTCTCTCTTTTTATTTGTGTTCTATCCGACCGCGAGCGTTGACCGCTTATCGCTTACTTTATAGGAGTGTAGCCATACTCTTCGATAAGTTCTTGTGCCGGCTTTGACTTGACGAACTTGATGAAATCTTGAGTCTCGCGAGAAACAGTATCGATTTTGTATAGCAATAGGAATGGGCGAGCTAAATCATAGCTGTGGTTGGCAATGTTCTTTGATGTAGGCTCGATGCCTTCAAAGGTGAGGGCTTTGATTGAACGATCGATAGAACCAACAGAGATAAAACCAATCGCATGTGGATTGTGGTTTACAATTGTTTTGACCATGCTGTTGCTGTTCACCACCAAGTTATTTGGGTTGATATCAGACACCAGACGATCGTTAATGATCTTCGTTAAGCCAAGCAAGCTTTCGAAGCTATAACGGGATCCTGAAGACGCTTCACGAGTGACCACTGCGATAGGTTGATCGGCACCACCAATGTCTTTCCAGTTTGCGATCTTGCCTTTGTAGATATCGAACAGTTGTTCGCGGGTAACGTTATTGACACCGTTTGAACGGTTAATAATGACGGCTAGACCATCAAAGGCGATTGGAAATACCTTCAATTTTTCGTTCTGTTCACGGTCGGTTAAGTAGCGTGAACTCATACCGATATCAGACACACCTTTATCCACCATAGTAATACCGGCTGTAGAACCTATGCCTTGGACTGCAACATAATTGTCAGGGTGAGTCTTATTGTACTCTTCTGCTAATACATCCATCACTCGTGCTACAGAGGTCGACCCCGAAATGCTGGTTTGTTGTGCAAAAGCAGTTTGGGAAAAGAGGGTTAAGGATAAAAGAGAGATAAGTGCGACTCGTAACATAGATAATTCCAAATTGATGACATTTGTCGAATATCATAGGTCGGTTACATGACATTTTTGTGAAATTCTAAAAGCACGATGTGGTTGGTGTTTTAAAGTAATGCACCTTTGGAATAGGCGGGGATGTTTCTGGGAGCAAGGCCGGTATTTTGTTGGCGCGAGTTAGCTAAAATGTGGGTTGAGTCCTAAGCTAGTTAAACGCACTCACGACTGAGAGAGATGCTAAGAAGTTACAAGGGGTGTTATGTCTGTTACTCATATTGAACTGAATCGTCTTTTAAGCGGGGCTGAAAGGCTCTGTACTTGCCGTAATCGCAGTTTACCGGTTGAGCTAGGCAAATCCTTGTTTGAAGTGTACAAGGGCGGTGTACTGTTTTCTCAGGCGCATTATCTACTCGACTCTTCACACAGTCATTATACCAATGAGATTGCCTATGTAACCTTTGATGAGTCGTTATCTTGTTGGTTAGTGATGGTGCCCGTTGGTGAACAGGCGGAATGTGACTCAGTAAATTGGGGACCTTATCCTTACCTACCTCAATCGAAGGATCTTGACGCTATTCTGACTGAGATAGAAAAAGATCCTAAATCGTACTTCTGGTCATGATCCGGTCACTTTAACTTATACTGGTGGTTTTAAGCCAAAGTGAATTCCTTTTCAGAAGTTTCAAACGAATATATCGCGAGCAAGCTATATTTTTTATATTTACGACTTGATACGTTTCCGTCGATTTTTTTCGATTAATGCACGAAAGTCTTTCGGTGTCTGACCGTGATACGCTTTAAAGGCGGTACTGAAGTGTGCGGCACTTTTAAAACCGGACTCATAAGCGATTTGAGTAATCGATTTGTTTGATGCTCTGAGTAGAGTTGCAGCGTGCGCAATGCGCTTAATTTTCAATAGGTTTGAAAATGATAGGTCTTCAGCGGACAAACGACGTTTAAGCGTAGCGGGAGACATCCTCATATAACGGGCTAACGTATCCAATGAGATACTGTTTTCGATGTTATGATCGATGTAATGGATGACTTTCTGTGTCACCGTTAGATTTGAAGCTTGAGCTATCGTCAACAATAAAGCCGGGTATTGCTCGACCATAAGGGATAGCAGGCCTAGGCTTAATTGAGTGAGAGCATAGTTATTTTGAGTTGATGAATTCGCCAAAGATAGGATAAGTTCTTTTAACTGATGTATCTCAATGTCAGTTTTGTTGAATTTAATGTGTTCATCAGGCTGTTGATTTAATTCAAAATCACCAAACTGATTCATAAAGGTTTGGAAAATAGACAAATCAAAATCTAAATAGGTGGCACTAAACTCACCATACTCAGTGTTAATGGTGATGTCTTTGAGCTGACTTGAATTGTAAAGAGTAAAGTCACCCGCTTGCAGTGAAGCTTCTGAACCATCGGGTAAATTAAAAGAAATACGGCCTTTAGATACGATGAAGATACCGTTTTTAGAGGCTGGATAGCGTTCTCGTTTTCTTGGGATGAAGTTTCTGATATGAGTAACTGTGATCAATGACATAGCGTGCTTCTTTAACGTTGTAAATTGAATGCTTAGAGCTTATTTTCCAGTATTATTTAAGAATGAGACCTCGAAAAAAGGCGCTAATCATTAGCGCCTTTAGAGTTGAACCTTGTGAGCTTTTAAGCTTCGGTTCCGTTTGTCGTTTCAGGCTCGCTAGGCAAGTCCGCAAATACTTGAGTAGGTTTTGCGACTAAATTACGGTTTTCTTGATTAACTTCTGAGAGCACAACTTCTAAAGCGTCCCCCAATTTGTATACCATTTCCTTATCGATAGAAACAGTACCCATTTCACCGTTGCACTCTATTCTTTCTTTATTATCAACAATGAGAGAGCCTGGGATAAAGGCAGCCGCACCATTTTCAAGTAAACGTACACGCATACCTGCACGGTTAATATCGAAAATCTCAGCTTGGAAACGAGTTTCTTCTGCTGGAGCATTGGCGAGAGTGCGAGCATACAACCAATCGCCAACATTACGTTCAGCCATGCCGTGGTGACGGCGGTGCAGGGCAAGTTCATCACCAATGGTTTCATCTGGTGTTTGAATGGGTGCTTTACCTAGGATGTGTGCTTTTAGCATACGGTGGTTAATCATATCGCCGTATTTACGAATTGGAGAAGTCCAAGTTGCGTAAATATCTAACCCCATCGCGTAGTGTGGTGCGGGCTCATTGCTGATCTCGCTGTACGCTTGGAACTTACGAATACGGTTGTCGTAGTAGCTGTTGTCTAAAGAACCTAACCAACGACGTAGAGTCGCAAAACCTTCTAGAGAAACGATTTGTTCTTCAGTGAACGGCGTTTCCGCTTGTGGATTTACCAGCTCAAGAACATCAGAGACTTTCTCAGCCTTGAAACCAGAGTGGCAGTTAAACACACCTTGGTTGAAGCTCTCTTTTAGTACTCGGCCCGCACAGATGTTCGCGCTGATCATGGCTTCTTCAACCAGCTTGTTTGCGCTACGACGCATGTCAGCGTGGATAGCGACAACATCGTTATCTTCGCTAAGTTGAAAACGGTAGTCAGGGCGATCTGGGAACACAACAGCGTTTGCTGAGCGCCATGCTGAGCGTGCTTGAGCGAACTGGTGAAGATCAGAAACAATGGCAGCAATCTCTTCTGATGGTTGCCATTTCTCTGACGCCCCTGTTTCTAGCCAGTCTGATACGTTGTCATAAGCAAGACGAGCATGAGATTTGATGTTTGCAGCGAAGAAGTGAATGTCATCACCGATAACGCCGTCTTTAGATACCGTTACTGTGCAGCAAAGTGCAGGGCGAACTTCGTTCTCGATCAGTGAACATAGATTGTCAGCAAGGTCGCGAGGTAACATTGGGATGTTACGACCTGGAAGATAAATTGTGAAACCACGCTCGCGCGCCACTTTATCCATCGAATCATCTGGAGAGATGTAAGCTGTTGGATCCGCAATCGCGATAGTCAGCTCAAAGTCACCGTTCTCTTTCTTCTTCGCGTAAAGCGCATCATCCATATCTTTTGTGCTTTCGCCATCGATAGTCACGAAAGGGATGTTTGTCATGTCTACACGTTCAAGATCGGCGTCGTCGTTGATTCGCCAGTTGTCGATGCCTTCAGGTTCGCTGTTTGGTAGGTCGTTTTGTGCCAGCGTTACCCACCAAGGGGCAATTTTGTCGTCAGCATCTGTGATTTTCTCAGAGATCTGAGCTAAGAAGCCATTGTCACCTTTTAATGGGTGCTGAACGATATGAGCAACGACCCAGTCACCTTCTTTAAGCGTTTCTGGGTTTAGGCCCTTCTTTGCTTTCGCTTTAAGTTGCAGCTTTTTCAATTGCGGATGATCAGGGACAACGTTCAGTCGACCTTTGAAAAGTTTAACTCGGGCGATGAAGCGAGTAAGACCTTGTTCAACCAATTCCTCTGGTTCGGCCACTTCACGATCTTTCTCCGTACGAATGATGGCAATGACCTTGTCACCATGTACACATTTCTTCATGTACGGAGGCGGGATAAAGAAGCTTGTTTTGCTATCAACTTCGAGAAAACCAAAGCCTTTTTCAGTGGCTTTGATAGTGCCTTCCTTTTTAGGGAGGGTTTCTTGGATTTGCTGCTTGAGCTGAGCGAGTAGAGGATTATCTTGAAACATCTTACTTTTATCTAACGAGAACAATTGAGCACACTATAATCATTGCGAGGGCCGATTACTACTTAAAGCCGAAGTGGACTTAAATTAATTACCCACTTATTTGATTGAAATGATCAACGGTGAAGAGATATTCATCAAGTTTTGACCAAATGATGGTCAGATTTGATATAAAACCGGAAAATATGTGATGTATTTCAATTTTTTCTGGCTTTTTTTATGCATTTAGGGAATAATCCGCCTCCCTTAGACGTCCCTAATGGCTTGAAGTGTTTTATTACTGCTTCGTAACTCTGAATGGAATCAGTATCTGATTGGATCAGTATTGGAATTGGTAGAGCTCCCGGGACCTTTTGTTTTTTTATATATAGTGGGATCCCAATGTCCGAATCTGTAATTCAATTCAATGAATTAGCCCTAAACGATAACATTCTTTCAGCTCTTGATAGTATGGGTTTCGTTTCTCCGACTCCAATCCAAGCAGCAGCAATTCCTCTTCTACTTGAAGGCCGTGACGCACTAGGTAAAGCACAGACTGGTACTGGTAAAACAGCCGCATTCTCTCTGCCTTTACTTAACAAAATCAACCTGAACCAACACAAACCACAAGCAATCATCATGGCTCCTACTCGTGAGCTAGCGATTCAAGTTGCTGCGGAAATCAAAAACTTAGGTCGTGACATTAACGGTCTTAAAGTTCTTGAAATCTACGGTGGTGCTTCAATTGTTGACCAAATGCGTGCTCTAAGCCGCGGCGCTCACATTGTTGTAGGTACTCCAGGTCGTGTTAAAGACTTACTGACTCGTGACCGTCTACACCTAGATGAAGCACATACATTTGTTCTTGATGAAGCAGATGAAATGCTAAAAATGGGCTTTGTAGATGATGTTACTTGGATTCTTGAGCAAGCGCCAGAATCTGCACAGCGTGTACTTTTCTCTGCAACTATGCCTCCAATGGTTAAGACTATTGTTGACCGTTACCTACGTAACCCGGCTCGAGTTGACGTTGCTGGTACTAACCACACAGTGGACAAAGTCGCGCAGAATTACTGGGTTGTTAAAGGCGTAGAGAAAGACGAAGCAATGTCTCGTCTTCTTGAAACTGAAGAAACTGACGCGTCTATCGTATTCGTACGTACTCGTCAAGACACTGAGCGTCTCGCTGATTGGCTATCTGCACGTGGCTTCAAAGCTGCTGCATTGCACGGTGATATTCCTCAGTCTCTACGTGAGCGCACTGTTGATCACATCAAACAAGGTGTTATCGATATCCTAGTTGCAACTGACGTTGTAGCTCGTGGCCTCGATGTTCCACGTATCACTCACGTATTTAACTACGATATCCCATTTGATGTTGAATCTTACATCCACCGTATTGGTCGTACTGGCCGTGCTGGACGTAAAGGTAAAGCGATCCTACTCGTTCGCACTAACCAAATTCGCATGCTTCGCACAATCGAGCGCGTAACTAAGTCATCGATGGAAGAAATCCAACTTCCTCTACGTGACCAAGTTGCTGCTGCACGCGTTGCTAAGCTTGGTGCTGAACTTGAAACTGAGAAAGAGAGCAAAGCACTAGAAAACTTTGCAGGTCTTATCTCTACTCTTCAAGAGTCTCTAGACGTTGATGCTGCTACTCTAGCTGCAATGCTTCTTAAGCGTCAGCAAGGTAAGAGCCCACTATTCTACGTTGGCGAAGACCCAATGATTGCGGCTATTGAGCGTGATAAGAACCGTCGCAAAGAGCGTCGTGAAGATCGTGACAACGGCCGTGACGGTGGTGGTCGTAACTTCAATACTCAAGATTGGGATACGTACCAACTACAAGTTGGCCGTGAGCAAGGCGTTCAGGTTAAAGACATCGTTGGTGCACTAGCAAACGAACTTGGCCTAACTAAAGGTTCTATCGGTGCTATCAAGCTAGACCAAGGTTCGACTTACGTTCAACTGCCAAAAGCAATGAACTCTGAAACGGCTGGTAAGCTAAGCAAACTTCGCATTCGTCAAAAAGAAGCTGGCGCTGTAGTGGTTGATTTCAACGACTTCCGTGAGCCTCGTCGTGGCGGCGGCGGTCGTGATGGCAACCGTGGCGGCGCTCGTGGCGGTCGTGATGGCGGCGGCTACCGTGGTAACCGTGAAGGTGGCAACCGCGAAGGTGGTAATGGCGGTCGTGGTGGCTACCGTGGCAACCGTGACGGTGCTCGCGATGGTAACGCTGCTGGCGGACGTGATGGTGAACGTCGCTTTGACCGTAACCGTGGTGGTGATCACCGTGGTAACTTCCGTGGCGAACGTGGCCATGGCAACGCAGCAGCTGGTAATGGCGGCAACCGCGGTCGTCGTCCAGAGCGCAGCGAAGGTTAATCAACCTTTAGCTTGAACAAAGTATTTAGAAGCCGAGCATAATGCTCGGTTTTTTTATACCCAGAACACTACTCTTTTTTGGTGTGTTACCGAATTATTGGGCATACGTAGTCAAACAGGCATCTTTATGCTGTTGTTCATTGCTCATAACTTTAGGGTTATTTGAAGCATTTAAATTGACTGAAAGAGTGAGCGCAGTCGTTTGCTTTATCAATTTATTGTATTATTACTCAACTTTTTTTTAATTTATATCTCGAAATAAATAAAATGATGACGAAGATCAACTTAATAGTGTTCATTTGGCGACTTTTACAAAACAAAAGTTGAAACATTCAAAAATTATTGAATAATGGGTTTAACTAAAATTTCATCCAATTCGTAAAGAAACAGGAACCATATCCAATGTCTAATTCGTTTGTTCTGGTTATTAACTCGGGTAGTTCATCCCTAAAATTTGCTGTAATCGATTCTGTTTCTGGTGAGGCAGTATTAAGTGGTCTAGGGGAATGTTTTGGCCTTGAAGATGCTCGTATGAGCTGGAAATATCAAGGTGAAAAAACTGAAATTGCCATTCAAGGTGAAGATAGCCATCACAAAGTTGCTATTGGCAAATTGGTTGGCCTAATGGAAGCTCTTGGCTTCACGGCTGATATTGTGGCTATCGGTCATCGTATTGTTCACGGCGGCGAGAAATTCACTCAAACCGTTCGCATTACTGAAGAAGTAACCAACGAGATTGAAAGCCTATCTGATCTTGCTCCACTTCATAACCCAGCAGGTGCTATTGGTATCCGTGCTGCGATTGAAGCTTTCCCTTCTCTGCCTCAGTTCGCTGTATTTGATACGGCTTTCCACCAAACAATGCCACAGCGTGCATTTACTGGTGCAATCGCTAAAGAACTCTATACAGACTTCGGTGTTCGTCGTTACGGCTTCCACGGTACGAGCCACTACTTCGTAAGCCGTGAAGCTGCGAAAATGCTAAACAAACCGGTTGAAAAGTCTAGTTTCATTTCTGTTCACCTAGGTAACGGCGCATCGGTATGTGCTATCAAAGATGGTAACAGTGTCGATACTTCTATGGGCTTCACACCACTTTCTGGCCTAATGATGGGTACACGTTGTGGTGACCTAGACCCAGGTATTATCGAATACCTTCTTAAGAAAGGTTGGTCACAAGAGCAAGTTTTCAACTCTCTAAACAAGGAGTCTGGCTTCCTAGGTGTGTCTGGTCTTACGAGCGATGCTCGTGGCATTCTAGAAGCGATGGAAGAGGGCCACGAAGGCGCTAAGCTCGCTTTCGAAGTGTTCACATACCGCGTAGCTAAATACGTTGCTTCTTACCTTGCAACGCTAGATTCTTTAGACGGCATTATCTTTACTGGTGGTATCGGCGAGAACTCTTTACCAATTCGTCGTGAAATTCTAAACAGCCTTAAGATCCTTGGTTTTGTTGAAGATGTCGCTGGTAACGAGGCGGCTCGCTTTGGTGCTGAAGGCATCATCGCTAAGTCAGAAATGTTAGGCGCTGTTGCAATGGTTGTCCCAACCAACGAAGAATTCGTGATTGCTCAACAGTCGGTAGAACTTCTGTAATAGATTCTAAGAAAATCAGATAATGAAAAGCGAGCCCAAGTGGCTCGTTTTTTTGTTTTATATGTTGGTTAAATCATCACGAACGATACTTTCTTCGTCTCGTAGATCTTTGAGTCAACGAGGCTAGAGTGGGCTTTTTCACTTCTCATAAATGACAATGAACTTAGCTTCTAAGGTCGTGCTCTTCTGATGGCTCCCCCATACCGGAGATAATGCATCATTTACTAAATTAGAAAAAGCTTCTGTCCAAAGGTGTGTCATAAAACTCGAAATGCCCCTTTCCATGCCCGTGATGCTCAATATCATGAATCACTTACAGGTGGTTTGACCTACTTTTTCTTATCTGTGTATTGTCTAGATAACCGGGGTCTTACCAAGTTGGAAACAGTGTTGTCGAAGCAGTAACGAGCAGAGAACGTTAACGCTTACTAACGCAATCAGTCATACATGAGCTCTTTGGCTTTTTTACTATCAAACTCTCGCAAGAACTTACGCGCTTGATAACGCATTGGCACTATTTTCAAGGCCTGCTCAAACACAACTACCGCATAGACCCAGAAGATTGATGCATTTAGAACGAGCACAACAAAGGCACACAGCGGTAAGGCAATAAGCCAACGAGTAATAAAGTTGATATTGAAGACAGCTGTTGTCTTACCCAACGCTCGAAGTACCTGACCATGCACTGTTGTATAGCCTTGTATTAAAGGCATCAAGATGTACAAAGGGGCGATCACCGCTAGTGCTTGATAAGTGATTGGTGAATGACCTGGGTAGATTTTGTCTATTACCAAGCTCAGGATAAAAGAGGCAAAGGCAATAATCCCAGATACCGCAATAGTGACCTTAATGCTCAAACGCACATCAGAGTCCAAAGTCTCTAGATTGTTTGAACCGATAGCCTGAGAAATCGTAATTGCCGAAGATACCGCCCACGCCAAAACAAACTGCGACAACGCAGAAAGCCAAGGCGTTATCATAACGATAGCCGCATACGCTTCTGTGGGCAACTGCGTATACAAGAGGTTATAGGCAGCAAGACCCATCGCCAACACCATCATGTTGGCCGCAATCGGGAAGGTTTCTTTAAAGTGCAGCCTAACATTACGTGTAACACCGTCGCTAGCCTGCTTAAACGGAAGTTTAGAGGCCTTTTGGTATCGCAAGCACACCAATAAAAATAGCATTCTCAGCCCTAGTGCAATCACAGAACCTAAGGCTGCGCCCGAGATCCCAATACCCGCAAAATCCCCTAATCCGTAGATCAGATAATAAGAAACCACAGCATTGACTGGCATGGTGAGCAAATAGCTGAGTAACGGCAGTTTGGTTTTACCCATAGCATTGAACAGGGCAATGGACACCTGAGAGATGCCGGTCAGTAGTAAGGCATATTTGATCGTAGACAGATACGCATCGATGTCCGTGTACAAATGAGTATTGTGACTGATCAGCTTGATCAGCGGCCATTTGAATACCGTTACTAAGGCAAAGAACAACACGGCAACCGACAGGTTGATGATCATGCCAGAGAGGAAGGATTTTGATAACAAGCTCTCTTTACCAGAGCCAAAGGCGCGAGATAATACGTTCTGCGAACCATTCGCTAATGCATTTTGAACCCCTAGCATCAATGCAACGATCGTACTCGCAATCCCCATTGCCGCCAGAGAGCCTTCTCCCAATGGCGAAATAAGCAGAGTATCAATCATCAGCATTCCCTGCATTAACAAGGCATTGATCGCAATCGGCCAAGCCATCTTGATGTTTTTCATAATGTAGGTGCTGTTCTTAAACACGGAATGCCTTTTTATAGGTTGCAGGGTGCGGGAGTAATAGGTTCTGTCGTAAATCTAGTTCGAGGTGTGGTAGACCAACATTACAGATACAATTATACAGTGAGTGCCTATAATCGTTCAAAGGTAGTTTGCCCTTCAATACATATCAGCTTTTGTTCAACATCGTCCACACTTATTGTCACCTAACGTTATCAGTAATTGTGCCGCAGATTCATATCCAACCGCTTTTTGTTCGATTAATTCAGGAGCAAGGGGACTTAAAAGTGCCAGAGTTAGAGGTGATACCTTTAGAACAAATTGGTGAGAAGTTGTTAGAAATGAGCCAACAACGAACACTTGGTAAAATTGTTGCTAGTGTCATTGAATAAAGACACCTCAAAGTAGAGGGGGGGAGTGAAGCGGGTCACTATTGCTCGTTTTTTTGTGTATGTTTGCCTGCGATGTTGATTGAGATAGTATTTTGCTACAAAACGCGCATAATCTTGCTATACAACATTTAAAGAAGAAATGACCTATGACTAGCTTTCAATATTACTTTCACCAACTGCCTTGTTTCGACTGTAAAAAAACGACAGTCAGTACGGATCTTGGTTGGTTAACACCTGCGATGAAAGACGAGGCTATCGCACAAATCACGGCAGTGCTTGCTGAAGGTGAGGTTACCCCTGATCTTTCTGCAAACATAGTCTGTACGAAAGAGGAAGCTCGTGAGTATTTACTGCTGAACTTCTTTGGCTATTCAGAAGAAGAGTTAGCAAGCGAAATTGAAGCCGATGATGAGAAAGAAGTCGCGGATGAAATTGCAGAGCTACTCGAAGAAGGTAAAGAGACTATCGTCTTCGAACATGAAATTGCGCTTCAGTGCTGTGCAGATTGTGATGTTGAAGTCGAGTCAAACTAAGTATTCATGTTAAATAGACCGGTTCATTAACACAGTGTGATGTCCCATCTCTTTAAAGCGTTAGCGGATTAATCTTCGCTAACGCTTTTTTGTTTTTGGATTCTAAATTCCAGCATTTAAGAAAAATGAGTGTATTAAAAGGAACATCAGCCTAAGTTTTTAGTTATCTATTATGCCTTGAGCACTCAGTTGATAAAGGATCTCTGCGGTTTTCTCTCGGAACAGATCTCTCAATAAACGAACAGTAGGCGTGATGGATTGACGACTTGGACACACTAACCACAGCTCGGTAGGTGTTGGCTCAAATTCAGGCATAACTTTAACTACTTCACCAGAAAGCAGATGACGTGACATGTCTAAACAAGATTTTATTGCTACTCCTTTACCTGCGATACACCAGCGTCTGACAAGGTCAGCGTCGTTCGAAGCGCGATTTCCTTTTAGTTTCACTTTATGATCTTGAGTACCATCGTTAAACACCCACTCGTCTTGCAGCATGTCCTGGAGTTGATAAAGCAGACCATTGTGCAGTGCTAAGTCACTCGGGTGGTTTAGGGTACCGAATTCAGCCAGGTACTCAGGGGCAGCGCACAGTATTCTCGGCACATCACATATCTTGAAACCATACATGTTGGCCTCATTTGGCGAGCCGTAACGCAGCGCCATATCAACAGAGTCTCGATAAAAATCGATATTGCTATCACTGATACTGGTGCGGAGTGATGCGTTAGGGTAGTCAAGCAAGAATTCATCAAGCCAAGGTGTGATTAAGTTTCGTCCTAGATCCGATGAGAGTGCAATGCGGATTTCACCATCAACAATACCCAACTCCTCTCGTATATTGAGTTTGGCTTGGTCTAACACTTTTAATGCTTTTTCACATTCAGGTAGATAACGTTCGCCGGCTGGAGAGAGCCTTAGATGACGAGTGGTTCTTACAAACAGTTCAGAGCCTAACGCGGCCTCAACACGTTTTACTGCGGCGCTCGCAGTGGCTGATCGCATATCGAGGTTAGTGGCCGCTGCGGTGATACTGCGAAACTCCGCAACCTTTAAAATGACCTGTAAGTCTTCAAGAAGCATATTATCTACCTATGTTTGATCATGTTCTAAATCGTGTAGTGAAATACCGCTTAATCACAGAGCGCGTTACCTTATTTTACCCCTTTTAAGCCAACCTAGATCTATCATTATCAAAAATAATTTGAAAATAATTCAATTATTAGGCTGTTTTTCTTCCGTTTATTGCGATGTATTATCGGTTGCAAGATAACAAGGTGGACAAAAACGGGATAACAACGTGGCTAAGAAAATCACAATCGGTGTAACAGATTTGTCGTTCCACCGTACGACGGCATCATTGGTCACCAATATGTTGGAAGCGATGGGGTTCGAGGTTGAGCGCATTTTCTCGCCTCATCAGGATAACTTTGAAAAATTAAAATCAGGTCAAGTGGATATGCTTTCTTCTGCTTGGCTTCCATCAAGTCATGGTATTTACAAAGCTGACGTTGAGGAAGTTGAGCCGTTGGTAGAACTTGGACTTCATTATGAACCTTATGCGCTGTGGGGGGTACCTAACTATGTGCCCCAAGAAGCGATTTCTGAAGTGGCCGATCTTTTAAAACCTGAAGTTGTAGCGAAAATGAATGCTCAAATTCAGGGGATCAATCCCGGTGCAGGTATTACACGATTCTCTATCGAGATGATGAAAGAGTATGGACTGAGTGACGCCGGTTATGAATTTTTCACGGGTACTGAAGATGATTGTTTTCGTGCTTTTGAAGATGCAGTCGCCAAGCAAGAGTGGGTTGTAGTGCCACTTTGGAAACCTCAGTTTTTACACTATCGCTATGATATCAGGGAAATCAAGGATCCAAAGGGTTTGCTTGGCATCGTGGATAGAGCGGTCCTTCTTTTAAGAGAGGACAAGAAGAAATTGTTCACAGAAGAGCAACTCCAGACGCTGGACTCACTTCGATTCTCGAACGACATTATTGCTGAGCTAGACTACAAAGTTTGCCGTGAAGGTAAGCCACAAGATGAAGTGACGCGCAATTGGTTGATCGAGAAAGGCTTACTTTAACCGTGATGTCATGGGCTATATGACCCACTTTTGTGTCACCAGAACGCGACAGCATCATTCACAAATTATTAATTGCTAACGATTAAAATATTGGGGCGTGTATCTAGAGTGAGAAATCTCTGAGATTCACGTTTCGAATTTATGGAGAAAAAACCATGTCACTACCATCAAAAATGAAAGCTATCGGCTTTACTCAGTCATTTGCTATTACTGAACAAGAGAGTTTGTTTGAGTTTGAAACCCATCTACCAGAACTCAAAGAGCAGGATCTACTTGTTAAAGTAAGCGCGACTTCTATTAACCCGGCGGACGCAAAAATTCGTATTCGTAATGCCAAAGACAAAACGCTTGAACAGCCAAAAGTACTGGGTTACGACGCTGTGGGTGAAGTGGTCGGTAAGGGTAGCGATGTTGAAGGCTTTGAAGTGGGTGACCGTGTGTACTATGCGGGCGATGTAACACGTATGGGTGCAAATGCAGAATACCAAGCAGTCGACTATCGTATCACAGCTAAAGCGCCTAAGAGCCTTTCTGATGAAGCGGCGGCTGTTATGCCACTGGCAACACTTACGGCTTGGGAAGCGTTGTTTGACCGTCTCCGTATTCGCCCAGAAGAGAAAAAGTCGATATTAATTATCGGTGGTGCTGGTGGCGTGGGTTCAGTTGCCATTCAATTAGCAAAACAATTGACCAATCTTAAAGTGATTGCGACCGCTTCAAGACCCGAAACTGAACAATGGGTGAAAGATATGGGAGCTGACCATGTTGTCAATCACCGTCGTTTGGTTGAGTCTGTGCGAGAGCAAGGCATTCAGCATGTTGATTACATCTTCAATGTCGCGGATACCAAAGGGCATTGGGACGCGATGGTAGAGTTGATCGCACCACAAGGTATGATTAGCTCAATTGTTGAGTTCGACGACGGTATCAATTTATCTGCATTACAAGGTAAATCGGTAGGCTTTATTTGGGAACTGATGTTCACGCGTTCATTGTTTAATACTGAAGATATCCAGAAGCAGCAACATATTCTTTTCCAAGCCGCTAATTTGATCGATTCGGGTCGTATTCAATCGACACTGACTTCAACGTTGCATGGTTTTAGTGCTGAAACATTGAAAGAAGCGCATCAACGTATAGAAAGTAGTGCATCAATTGGTAAGACAGCCATCAAATATTGATGGTTATAAATATTAATAGCTATTAGATTGAATCGTTGACGATTTGAAGCAAATAAGCCCCTGAAATCAATCGTAAGTCGAAAGATATCAGGGGCTTTTGTTTGTATTCCGATTCAATAAGACGTGTCCCTGTATTGCGATCACTGATTTGAACTAGAGGCTTCCATGCTTAAAGGGTTGGGGGTGACAAGGCGTTAATCATAATTAATTCCCGAGATAGCTGAACCGTTGTTTGAAGTGAAATTGTTCGAAAACAATCGGTATCTGGCCACTTTGTTGTTACTTATTTTTTATTCTCATGTATGATGTGCGGCCATAATTGTATGACAAATGTATAGTTCTGTTCCCGCATGAATAAAGCCACTAACCACGCCATTTTTCTTTTGGTCTTCGCAAATCTACTTGCGTCTTTTTCCGATGTCTCATTAAAAGTATTGAATGGTGAAGTTCCGACATTCCAGTATGTGTTTATCCGTCAACTAATGAGCGTGATATTACTGCTCCCTTTTTGGTTGAAACTCCCCAAGGAAACACGCATGCAAGGTGGTTGTCGCATTAACTTTTTACGAGCCCAATTTATCTTAGTGGGAAGCGGTTGCGCGATGATTGCTATCACACATCTGACGTTAGCGACGGCCAATGCGATGTTCTATGTTGGGCCAATACTCATGCTTCCATTATCGATCGTGTTGTTGAAGGAAAGACCGACATCCTCAAAAGTGATAGCGACACTGATTGGTTTCGTGGGGGTATTAATTGTGTTACGTCCGGAGCAATTTCATTGGGCGGCCATCGCTGGCTTGGGCAGTGCACTCGCGATGGGCGTCGGAAATATTTTGATTAAACGACTAAACGCAGAGCAACATATTATCTCGACTCTGTTTTGGACAAGCATTATGACTTTACCACTTGCGTTGATATTTGCCCTTCCAACATGGTCAGTGATTGAATGGCGTCATGTTGGGTGGATCATGGCAATCAACCTGTTTGTTCTTGGGTACCATGCGCTTGTGGTCGTGGCATATAAAAAAGCACCGGCCAACCAAATTGCGCTCGCAGAGTATTCAGGATTGGTGTTTGTGACGTTATTTGGCGTGATGTGGTTTGACGAAATTCCAGATATTCTGACGTTGATTGGGATCAGTCTCATCGTTATTCCGATGATGCCAATCAAATGGCACAAGTGTTTTAGTTTGAGAGGGCGAGCGGCTCTTGATGCTGAGTTGAATCAGCCGAAGCCATAATGCTGGGCTTTTTAATCACAGCATAGTGTGACTAAACGATAAATACATAACCGAAAAGCGAGTCCAAGTGGCTCGTTTTTTTGTCTTTGAGTTTGACTAAAAATCCGTTTACCCACCTTAAATGACCTCGATATTCATTAGACTTTTTTCAACAAGGCTTATCGTTAAAGCATGATCAAGTTGGTTCTATTGATATTTAGTGTTGTTGGATCTTTGCTTAAAGGTTGCCTCTTAATAAGTGAGTTATCCAGGAAGTCACATTGGGGCTCGTCGTCTAAACTTAAGCTTGTATGCCGTTAAAGTAGACCCATTTGGGCGAGAAAAATGTTCTCCAAATCAATATAAATTATTGCTTTATTTCAACTTAATTTGAGAAAGTCGGATACGCAACATTGTTTACGAGAATACTTTAGGGAGAGAAGAATGATCCAACTTGAACATGTAAATTTAGTGGTAAAAGACATTCCTGAAATGTTGGTTTTCTATAAAGCGGCATTTCCTCATTGGTATGTCCGTGATGAGGGAAAAGGAGAGTGGTCAGGTAAGCCACGTCACTGGTTGCATTTTGGTGACGATTACCAGTATATCGCACTGAGTGATCATGGTGAGGGTGATAATAGAGATTTGGCCGGGCACTCTGTTGGCCTCGCGCATTTCGCTTATGTGACCAATAATATTGAAAACGTGACTAAGCGGCTTGTTGATGCAGGCTTCCCCATTGCCAAACCTGGCGTCGAAGAACCTTATCGAAAAAACGTCTACTTTGTGGATCCCGCTGGCTTTGAAATCGAGTTTGTTGAGTATCTGAGTGATGATCCCAAATTACGTAACACCACGAGTGAGTGACGTAATATGGCAAGTTAGCGGCAATAATTTCAAAGACGGGTATGCCATTGCTGCGGATGTATTGCGTACAAGCTCAGCTCGCATCAGTGTGAATCAAAAAGTGAAGAGAATCATGATTTATGTCTGGGCTTAAGGTTTACCGTTACTGTTGAGCGGTAATAACACCAAACCAATGGTTCTGTTGTGAGAGTGATTTCAGCAACTCAATCTCTTTTGCTGTCTCTTTCCTAAGCCATTCGATTAGGTCATTGATAATTGGTGTGTGGGTACGTTGGTGCATGAAATAGGTCCAAGCACTGTGTTGGATCTTTACGTACTTAGGGCAGTATAAGAAGCCACGTTGAAGGTCTTGTTGAACTAATAATAGATCCGTGACCGTCACTCCTTCACCCGACAAGCAAGCACTCAGTGCCATATCTAGAGACAAGAAGCTGGTATTTCGGACGGGGTTCTTTGGTGGAAATTCAACATCGGCCAACCACATTTTCCAGTCGTGGTGATCTAAGGTTGGATGGAGTCTTGGTAAGGTTAAGATCGAATCTAAATCTGTGTCCTTGGTGGTTAAGCTTGTCGAGCAAACTGGTGCCATAAACTCTTCGCGCAAGAAGGTGATATCAGGTGCTTTGTCATATCGTTTCTTGAAGCGCGTGTGGAAGATCAATAGATCATATTCACTACTATTGATGGATTCCTCTTCCTCAATCACAGGAACAATGACGATCTCATGATCTTGATAACGCTCGTTTAATTCCCTTACTTTAGAGATCAATACTCGCGTCGCGAAACTCAGAGTCGCTTTGATCACGATACGTTTCTGCTTGGGCTCACTCCAAGAGCCGATAATGGCTTCGATATTACCGTAGCTTTCTCGCAAAGCCACATACAAATCATGACCTTGTACCGTTAATTCAATCGCTCGATGCTTACGAACAACCAGCGATGCGTTTAACTCATCTTCAAGCTGCTTGATCTGTCGGCTGATCGCACTTTGTGTCACATGCAGCTCTTCGGCAGCCAGAGTAAAGCTCATCAGCCTTGCTGCAGCTTCAAAGGCTTTTAAGCCATTATGGGACGATGGCAAGCTAGGATATGGGGTCATAATTCGTTCGCATGAGTTTAAGGAATGTTAGGATCGCAAATTTATCAATTGAACGCTAGCCTCATCGATTGTATTTTGGGCGAAATTAACAGAGGCGCCCATGAAAAAAATACTCACTCTCGCATTCCCTTTGATCATTTCACAGCTGATTTCGATGGCGTTAGTCCTGACGGATGTTTGGATGATGTCGCGCATCAGTGTGTCAGCCCTTGCGGCCGGTGGGCTAGGTGCTTCTATCTACTTTTTTATTTTCATTATTGCGAGTAGCACGGTTGGCTGCGTCGCGAACTTGATCGCGATCGCTTATGGTCAACGCGTGGCTCGTCCAGAATTTGGTAATACTCAAATTCGATTGGCTGTGAAAGGTGCAACTATGTTGGCATTTGTGCTCAGTGTGATCTTAATGGCCAGCTTCTGGTTTGCTCCGTTGGTATTAGAAGCGGCAAAACAGCCGCCACAAGTGATCACTTTAGCCATGGAATATGTGCATGCCTTGAAATGGGTGATGCTGCCTTCACTTATTTTGTTGGTACTGCGTGGCTTAACCAGTGCGTTTGGTAATGTGCGTTCTATTCTAGTGATGTCTATTATCACCGTGATTTTGAATGTGCCAGTGAGCTATTTCTTAACGTTCCAATTAGACATGGGGTTAACCGGTTTAGGGTTAGGTACGGCTATCGCGGCATTTATCGTGATGGTTGGATACACAGTTTGGGTATTCAAGCGTGACGAATTCAAGCAGTTCGCCCCTTGGTTAAATAGAGAAGAGTATTCGATTAAACTCGTGAACCCTTTGTTATTGATGGGATTGCCTATTGGGTTGGCGGCTATACTTGAACATGGCTTGATATATGGTGGCACCTTGATGGCAGGAACGATCAGTATTGCCTCATTAGCCTTGCACCAAATCCTACTGCAATGCTTAAGCTTTACTTGGAACTTTAATTTTGGTTTCTCACAAGCCGCGGCGATTTTGGTCGGACGAGATTTTGGCGCAGGCAACTATCAAGGCATTAAAAAAACATCGATTCAAAGCTTCATATTAGTCACGGGGTTAAGCGTTGTATTGTCGGCTGTTTTCATTTTATGGCCAGAAATGATCGCCTCTCTCTTCAAACTGGATGATGGTACGGGCGCGATGACTTCACTGTTGGCGTCGGTTATTTGGGTTGTCGCGCTTTGCTTTGTCGTTGATGCTTGGCAGTTACTGGCTATTAACCTTCTGAGGGGAATGAAGATTGTGTCAATGCCAACAGTAATGACCGCAATCGGCTACTGGGTGTTTGGCCTACCTGCCGCGTGGTACTTGATGCCACCATTTCAATTGGCAGGGATTTGGGGCGGTATTGGCGTTGGTTTAGGGGTGACGGGTATGTTGTTACTCATCCAATTGATGTGCGTTATTCAAAAAAATAATCCGTCTTCAGCACTGAAGAGCCATGCATATCCATGATTGAACAAAGATGTGAAGCAAATGGGGGCAGAATGAATTAGACCTTGGTCTTACAGAAACCGAGTGCAAAGGTGACCAGAATGATGGGCGTTGCTCACCATTTTATCGAGGAAATAACGAATGGAAGTGGGATTGTTTTGGGTTGAAAAAGGAATGCTCGTACTGGGGGCATTGTTTGTTTTAACAAGCATGATGCAGTACGGAAGACGCAGCAGTGATTGGAAGGGGGTGATTACGATGTTTTACAAGCGCATCCCTATGAATATCGCAGAATACAAATGGTATCGTCTGGGTATCGCTTTATTGGTATTTGCCGTCATTGTGCGTTTTGCACTGCTGATCCTATGGCCAGCATATCAGCTATAACCTTTCATGTATTCAATACGTAAATGAAGGTACACATAACTCAATTGAGTCTTTACAAACTCGCTGACTAAGGCTTGTATAGGATTTGAGTGACAACTATTTTAGGGGAAGACCCTTTTAAATAAAGAATAATGTAAGGTATTGGCCGCTCACTTATATTATTCATGTCACCAACAATCTAAATATAAATCCATCCATTCCGTACCTGATGCCGTAATGATCTGTTACACTTCTGCGAATTAGCTTTAATTTGTCAGTGGTGCATTTATGTCGTTCCCAGTTCTTATATGTGATGATTCTGCGTTAGCAAGAAAGCAGATGGCTAGATCACTGCCTAGTTCTCTAAATGCAGATATAACTTTTGCTGTTCATGGGCTTAATGCACTTGAAGAGCTCGCTAATAATCAGTTTAAACTGATGTTCCTCGACCTTACGATGCCAGAATTAGATGGTTATGGCACATTGGAAGAGATGCAACGCTTGGGAGACACGACACCTGTTGTGGTTGTTTCTGGTGATATTCAGCCCAAAGCGCAACAGAAAGTTATGAGCCTTGGCGCCAAAGCGTTTTTGCAAAAGCCGATCGATAAAGAAGCGCTAAAAGCGATTTTACGTGAGCATGCCGAGCCGCCAAAACAACCTCAATTAGTTATCCCTTCCCCTTTAGAGCTTCCAATACTACGCAGACGCGATATCTATATGGAAGTGGCTAATGTCGCAATAGGCCGTGCCGCCGACGCTTTAGCACGCCACTTTGACGTGTTTGTACATTTGCCGTTACCGAATGTGAACATCTTTGAGGTGAGTGAGCTGCACATGGCACTTCGCGACCTGGCGAACAACGATCAAGTCTCCGGTGTTTGCCAAGGTTTTAGTGGCGAAGGGATAGCCGGTGAAGCGTTAGTCTTGTTGAGTGACTCCAGTGTGAGTGACCTGAAAAAGCTCATGAAGGTATCAACAGAAAGTGAGCAGCTTGAAGAACTCGAGCTGTTGATGGATGTATCGAATATCCTGGTTGGTTCATTCTTGAATGGGTTAGGGGAGCAATCAGAAGTCCGTTTTTTCCAGAGCTCTCCTGTGCTGTTAGGGCAACATCTCTCGATTGATTCAGTGATTGAAAATACCAGTGGTTCGTTTAAAAAGACGATGACTTTCGAAGTCAGCTATAACATTGATGGCACTTCAATCCGTTGTGATCTTCTGTTTATGTTTGTTGATGAATCTCTACCTCTTTTAGACAACAAATTGGCCTATTTAATGGAGGAGTTTTAATATGCTGCATCTTCCTGCCGAGTTTGAGCAATTTCACTGGATGGTGGATATGGTTCAAAACGTCGATATGGGGTTGGTCGTCATCAATCGTGACTTTCAAGTTCAAGTGTGGAATGGTTTCATGACTCACCATAGCGGTAAGCAGTCACATGATGCGATTGGTCAATCCATTTTTGAGTTATTTCCTGAGATTCCCAAAGAGTGGTTTAGATTGAAAACTAAGCCCGTTTACGATTTAGGTTGTCGAAGCTTTATTACATGGCAACAGAGGCCTTATCTCTTTAAGTGTCGTAATGTTAGACCAGTAACCCAGCAAGCGGATTTTATGTATCAAAACGTGACGCTCAATCCAATGCGTTCACCAACGGGTCAAGTGACGTCATTGTTCTTATCTATTCAAGATGCGACAGCGGAAGCCTTGATGTCTCAAAAGAGCGGGAATCGAATTTAAAGGGTGATTTCAATCATTGTTAGATGATCGTAACGTAATGGCTAAGGCTAACTACCTTAGTCACTTTTTGTGTTTTGGCCTTCGGATGGCTGGTTCAAAGTTTCGTTGTTTCCCCTCGGTTATCTTTAAAATCTTTTATTTCCCAACTTCTGACGCAAGTCAGTCACTTACCTCAAATCATCATTGACTCGATAAGAATGCCATGAATTTGCCCATTTTGGGTCGGTGACCGAGAAAAATGGAATTTATTTAAGGAAAAAGCGATCTTTTTGCAAAAATAGAAGGGTGATTTTTATGTAAATTTGGCGGGCTTTCTTCACATATTTGCTAGATAAGAAGTAAGTTTTGTCAAAAATAAAAGAAAACGTTTGCGTGATAAGCGGGTCGTGTTTGTGTGATTTTCTGTCTAAGTATTTGATTAGTGGGGTTTTAGTGGATAGAAAGGCGGTGCGTTTTTTAGCGGGTATGGAATCTTTGAGAGGATAGCACAAAAAAAAGTGAAATATCAGACTTGCTGTTACTAAATCACGACCTATAATGCTGAAAACCGGAGCGTCTGCCAACGCTCCGGTTTTTTTGTGTCCGAAGAAAAGTAAAATCGTCTGCCAACGGTTTTGCTACGCATTTCGCGAGAGACACATAATTTTATGAATCAAGGAAAACACCATGCGTATCGAACAAGAACTTAAGTTAGGTTTCAAAGATGTACTCTTCCGTCCGAAGCGTTCTACCCTGAAAAGCCGTTCTCAAGTTGAATTAACCCGCGATTTTACATTCAAGCATAGCGGTCGTCAATGGTCTGGTACGCCAGTCATTGCAGCGAACATGGATTCGGTAGCAAGCTTTGAAATGGCATCAGCTCTAGCAGAGCACGGTGTTATGACGGCAGTACACAAGCACTACACAGTAGAGCAGTGGGCTGAGTTCGCGAAAACGGCAGACAAGAAAACACTGAACAATGTATTTGTATCAACAGGTACGTCAGACGCTGAGTTCGAGAAAGTTAAGAAGATCATGGCGCTTAGCGAAGAGTTTGTATTCATCTGTATCGACATCGCGAACGGTTACTCAGAGCATTTGGTCGAATACGTACAACGTGTACGTGCTGAATTCCCAGACAAGGTTATCTCTGCTGGTAATGTTGTAACGGGTGACATGTGTGAGGAGCTGATTCTTGCTGGTGCAGACATTGTGAAAGTCGGTATCGGCCCTGGTTCTGTGTGTACGACTCGTGTTAAAACCGGCGTAGGTTACCCTCAACTTTCAGCCATCATCGAATGTGGCGATGCGGCACACGGCCTGGGTGGCATGATCATCGGTGACGGTGGTTGTTCATGTGCGGGTGATGTATCTAAAGCCTTCGGTGGCGGTGCTGACTTCGTCATGCTGGGCGGTATGTTAGCCGGTCACGAAGAGTCAGGCGGTGAAGTTGTAGAGAAAGAGGGTAAGCAATACATGAAGTTCTATGGCATGTCTTCGCAGTCAGCTATGGAGAAACACTCAGGTGGTGTTGCTAAGTACCGTGCTGCGGAAGGTAAAACGGTTTTACTTCCGTTCCGTGGTTCAGTTCATAATACAATTTCTGACATCCTTGGTGGTGTACGTTCAACGTGTACCTACGTAGGCGCAGCAAAGCTTAAAGAGCTAACGAAGCGTACGACTTTCATCCGTGTACAAGAACAAGAAAACAACGTATTCGGCAAAGAGTAACGTTTAAAACGACTGTTTGAAATTTTAAGAATTGAGCCACTTTAGAGTGGCTCTTTTTTTACCTGAAATTTGGCAAGTGGCGAGGAAGTAGCGATAGCCGAGAAAAATACAGTTCTTTTGAGGTAGACACTGCTCGATTTGTTTGTTTTTAGTCGTGGTAAATTGAGTCGATATGATTCCTTTTTGTTGTGTCGTGTTCCCCCCCCAACTTCCTTTCTGCCTACCTGAGTTTTTGTAACTCAGTCGGGATACATTTGGTTACAAAGTTTCTGATTGCTTTGCCATATAGTGTCATCACTGTCTGGTTAATCGAGCGAAAAGGGCTTTGATCATGAAAAAAATCACTTTAATTATCTCTACCATTTTATTTTCACATGCAGCTTTGGCTGACGCAGGAAACACTTATATCCGTAGCGGCAACATCTACACCCATGAAGGTAAGGCGTTTGTTGGAGGCGGTATCGTTACGGCAAGCCAATTCTATAAAGGCCAAAAGCACCAGACTGCTGTTTATCTCAATGGTGGTTATCATGGTGAAGATTTGAATGCCGATTTGGGGAGTGGTATCAATTACCGTTTTGTAGGCAGCAATGATGATGTGCTCAATATGAGTGTATTCATGGTTGCTAACCCAGGCTTTGAAGCTGACGATGCGAAAATCTTAAAAGGCATGGACGATCGTGACATCAGTGGTGATATTGGTTTGAATGCTGATTTCCACCTAGGACAAGGCACCCTTTCTGGTAAGTTCCAACACGACGTTACCGGTGTTTATAAAAGCTTCCAAACCGACCTGACTTACTATCATCCAATGGCATTTGACTTCATGGATTTTGTTCCATACGCAGGAGTCCATTACTACAGTGAAGATTACGTGAATTACTATGCGGGTGTGTCTTCTTCTGAGGCGACAGTGGGGCGTTCAGAATACAAGGCTAACGGTGCCTTTGCATACAGAGTAGGTTACACCATGATTTTCCCTATCACGGAGCATCTCGATATCACTCAAGCAACGGGCTACTCGTACCTAGACTCTGCTCTTGCAGAATCACCACTCATTGATAACAAGAACCAATGGGCAACCACTTTCGGCGTGAACTACACCTTCTAAATTAAGGAACAATATAATGAAATTATTTAAAAAGTTATCAATCGTGGCGGCTGTTGCAATACTATTGAGCGCTTGTGCTACGCCTTATAACACGCAAAAGAGCTTTTGGACGTTTGGTAAAGGCTTTACGACTACGCAGATTGCTCCTGAAAGTTGGCAGATCAGCTTTGTCGGCAACAACTACACAGATAGAGCTAAGATTCGTGAATATGTGATGTTTAAAGCAGCGCAGCTGTGCCATGACGCAGGACTTCCTTACTTTACTTACACCACTGAGCTCACCAATCGCGATTCTGTCGGTCAAATTGGTGTAGCGGATGTTAATGATGGATTCGTGTTAGGTACGTCTAGTATGACTAAAGAAGGCTCTAGCGTTGTTGAAGTGACGGGCTTAAAAGTTAAACCTAGCAATCCTCAGGGTCGTATCTACGATACGGAATACATTCTAGCGCACTTAGACGTTGATAAATAATCTCAAGAGTATTGATTGATTTGAAGCACCCTACTTGTTAACGGTCGGGTGCTTTTCTTTATCTAGGGTAGGCAAGCTTAATCTCATGCAGGCGCCACCAAGATTTTGTGAACGATGGATTGAGAGCTTCGACCCCATCCAAGCACCGATTCGCATCACGATCGCAAGCCCCATACCATGTCCTGCGTTATCTCGGCTTTGAAGCCCTCTCACAAAGGGCTTGATCACTTGCTTTGCTTCTTCCTCATCAATGCCCTTGCCATCATCAGATACACTAAGCTCAGCAATCCCATCCTTTAGCTCTAGCTGTACGGCTATTTGCGAGACCCCAAAACGTTCAGCATTACTGAGTAAATTCCCTAATTGCATTGACAGGTACTTGGGGTCACTCTGCACGATTATAGGCTGAGAGTTGGGTTTGAATTCGAGCTGATGGGTGGCCGAGGAATAGGTAGACAATTTATCTTCTAACCAGCTATTTAGTTCGATAACCTCAAGGTTAGGCTCAATATTAGCTTGATCAAGTCTTGCATAGCTTAATAGAGTAGATACCAACTCTTCCATAGTATCTAAATCACGATTGATGCGGGTAAAGTACTTGAGCTTTAGCGTTTCGCTATCGGTTTCTTCGAGAGCCTCAATGCCAAACCTGAGTCGAGCTATAGGGGTTTTTAGATCATGAGAAACTGCGCGACTTAGTAACTTATTGTCATCAACAAGTTGTGATATACGGTCGGCCATTCGATTAAATTCGGTTTCTATCTCAGCAATATATGATGACCGATTCACCTGTATACGTTGTTGAAGATCACCCATGCCGAAGGATTTGGTCACCTTACTTAGATTCAGTAACTGCCGAATCAATGGAGACACCCAGAGCAACAAAATAATCACGATCCCAACATAAAAAAGTGTGGTGTAGATTCGATTAAGTGCCAGTGACTGATCTTCTAAGGGCAATAAGTGAGTCTTAATATTAAGTACCTTGCCGATATTAGGTAAGCGATAGTGAAGTGAGACACCTTCATCTGATTCAAGGACTAAGAATCCTTGCGATTCAAACTGCAATTTTAATGAAGGTGGTAAAGGAAAACTCGTCTCATTAATCAGTGATAATTGTTCATCATTGCTCCGATTCCAGCCTTTGATAAGCGGTTGGCTATCTAACTTAGGATCATCAAGGGTGCGAGACAAGCTTGTCCCAGCTATCTTCAGCGCCACTATTCGCTCTCTCGCGACTGTTGATGCCGACGGAACTTCGTGTTGGGACGCATACTCAGTGATTGACCAACCTAAGATGACGATGGAAGCAAGGACGACTACAACTAGCGAAGCAATGAGTTTTCTCATATTAAGATAATAATCTACGAGTTATCATCACGGCAAAATAGATAGCCTTGACCACGAATAGTTTTGATTTTGTAGGCTTGCTGAGGGGCATCGTGGAGCTTTTTCCTTAGGCGTGAGATACGGTTATCAATCGAACGATCAAAGCCATCATATTCTATACCTCGCAACTCAGTAGTCAGGTCTGTACGGGGAATTACCGTTCCCACTTTAGAGGCTAACAACCAAAAAGCATCAAATTCATTGGCGTTGAGATCGAGATTGTAGCTGCCAACCGAGACTGATTTTGCTGTGGCATTTAGTGTTAAAGAATCAAACTGCAGTAATTGGCTCTGCTTTTCATCAGTAGAGCGGCGCAGTAGTGCTTTAATGCGAGCGAGCATGACTTTGGGGCGTACTGGCTTAGTGAGGTAGTCATCCGCACCCACTTCGAGGCCTTTGATTTCATCCCCATCTTCCACGCAAGCTGTCATAAACAATATGGGACCGGAATAGAACACTCGCGCCTCTTTGCAGACATCAAACCCATCTTTTACGGGGAGCATGACGTCCAGCAAGACAAGATCTGGGCTTTCTTCAGCGATCATCTGTAGCGCAAAATCCCCCTGACTTGCCACCGTCACGCTGTAGTCGTGATCGAGTAGATAATCTCCGATCCACTCGGCCAGCGATGTGTCATCTTCAACAACCAATATGTGTTTTTTGTCGCTCAAAATAATCTCCATCCTGATTGAGATTGCTTAGGTGCTTTATACACCCAAATCACCACCACTTTAACCTCGGCCAATATCCTATCTGTCGATTGCTCAATTAATCGATAAGCCGTGGTGTTTGTGCGTTCAAAGCTGTATTCATAGTGTTGCAAAAAATTGCCTTCCCAACAAATAACCCTTTGACTATCGGCTGCCTGTAATAAGCAGTATTTTCCCTTATTGGGGGTTTGCCATTTAAACTGAATGTTTTGATAGCAGGTCTGCCCTTTGTGAAGGGCAACGCATTGCTCCGGAGTTGCTGTGAAATTGACGGTTTGTTCAGCCGCTGACGCTGGCTGGGCATTCATCAACAAGAGAAAGAGACAACACAAAAAGAGTTTATTCATGCCTCCCCCTAAAATACATAGCTTACAGAGACGTTAAATAGCGAGCTATAATTCCCCAAACTAAAGGGGCTCTCCGTAATCTCATCTGATAGCGCAGTAATGCGGTAGATAGAGCGGAATACGAAGTTTTCGCTGATAGGGTAGGCTGCACCCACCTCTAGACTGTAGTTAAACGCACTTTCAGGTGTGTATTGGTAAAATTGCCCAGTTGCTTCTTCGTTGCTGACACCATAGACATTACGAGTTAATTGTTTAGACAGGTAGGTCACTCCACCTAGCGTATATAGGTTCAGGTTTCTCAACTGCCAAGACTTACCTAACCTTATTGTGCTTTGAAAGCCTTGGTTATTGTAATAATCACTCACGGCACGAAACTGAAATACGTAGTTTTCATCCCAATAGCGGGTAGCACGCATACCAGCACCGATATAGAGAGACTCATTAGACATCAGATACTCATTTCTTTGCGCTTCGTTCAATGAGCTAACGTCTAGGCCATTAGGTCGTTGCCATGTCATCTCGACATTTGCGGCCAAGAAATCAAGGGACCAGTGTTCTGAGTTCCAAAAGTTATACCCTAGATTGGTCCCATCTTGAGATAGATGAACCAACTCGACGAACAGCCCTTTATATTGATAAATGCCATTGAGCATAAACAGTGGCTGAATATCACTGTGTTCGATATCACGAATATCGACTTGATTGAGGGCAATAACACTCGCTCCAAGCTCAAAGTAACCACCGCTATCTAGGCGACTCCCACCTTGAGTTACATTGCTGGATATATCTTCGGCAGACGCCGCAATGGAAAAAACAAAACTACTTAAAAGAAGTAAGGTTAAAAGCGGTCGCACAAAATAGTTAGATAGGTACGTAATATCAATGTCCTCGCTACAATCTATGAGTCTTGAGTTATTCATTTTATTCCATCTTATTACTTTGAAGTAAGTCGATCACTTTGTCTACTTAGGTGGCTAAACGCACTATACCTTACAATGACATGGAGAGACTTTAAAGTGGCTTTTTTGTCTGAAATATGGCTGCGGCAGGGTGAAAAGAGATGACACTGGCAGATTTCAGAGTCGGATAAGTGAAAATCCCGTTTAACTATGTGTTAACCGGGATTTTGAACGGTGAGTTTGTGTTTGACAGCATTAAGAAAGACTGTAATTTTTCGGGATTTTGGCAATGTATACCGCCATATTTTAACTTGTTAGCGTCTGACTTACCGTTATGTCTTAATAGTGTTAGTGCTTTAAGAGTAATGGCTACTTCGCAAGTGATATTGTGAGTAGCCATTGAATTACAAGTTATTGTTTATCGAACTGATGAAGTGACAGTTTTAACGTCATCAACGCCAGCGCTCTTCTTCAAGACGAAGCCGATAAGGAAAATAGCCGCCGCACATCCAAGGAATAACAATCGTCCCCACATTGGGTTAGGAATCATTGTCATTATTAATAAGCCGGCCCCCATAACCATCACGAGCGTTCCAAGCTTGTTACGTTGCATGCGGTCGTAGATATCTTGATCTTCTTCAGAGATAACTTCCGTTTCGATATCTTTAAAGAAGGCTTCTTGGGTTTCTAGGTTTTCATTGCTTTCTTCTTTGTAGAACAAGGTTGAGGCACAGAAGAAGCCAGCCGTGAAGACTAAGTGAGCAATGATGGTTGTGGTGGTACGGAATTCTGAAATTTCACGTCCTGTTAGGTTTTCTAGTCCAAACCATGAACCGATCACTTGTGGGGTAAAGACATTAATCATCATGTAAGAAACGAAGGCGCCAAATACAACGGTTGCCCATGGTGCCCATTTAGGTGTTTTACGAATGAAAATACCAAAACACAGAGGTACAAGCATTGGTGCAGAAAGCAACGTTGACGTTTGCATCATCAAGTCAAATAAGCTGAGTTCTTTCAATGAAGTAAAGAATTGAGCAGTCAAGATGACTAATAGACCATTTACAATACAGGTGATTTGACCAACTCTTAGCTGCTCACGATCACTTGCTTGACCTTTGCGAATGATATTGGCATAGAAGCTACGAACGAAAATACCAGAGTTACGGTTAAGTGCTGAATCCATAGAGGACATGGTAGCAGCGAAAAGTCCCGCCATTAATAAACCAACGGTACCAATTGGCATAGCTTCGCGAGCAAAGACCAAGTAAACCGCATCACGAGCCTTATTTCCTAGGTCTGGGTATTGTGCTGCCGCGTCTGGATACATAATGGCAGATGCCCACGGTGGGATAAACCAAATAAATGAACCGACTAGCATCATCATCCCAGCTAACAGAGCGGCTTTACTTGCGTTTTTAGAGTCTTTTGCATTTAGGAATCGATATGAATCCTGCATGTTATTAATATTCTGTAATTGTTTTACAATGAAGAATAAGAATGAAGTCACGATCAATATTGGATAGTTCATATCAGGGCCAGAGAAGAACCCAGATGGGAATTCATGAACAATCTCACTGGGTCCGCCAACCATTACCAGAGCGACAATCGCACAAGCAATAGAAACAACCGCAATAACTAAGGTTTGGATAAAGTCCGACGCAACCACGCCCCACGCTCCACTTAATAAAGATATTATGAGGACAGCAAGGCCTGTTACCCAAATAGTGGTCATGATGTCGGCATTGAATACCGCAGATGCGAAGACACTTAAGCCATTCAACCAAACCCCACCGGTTATAATACTAAGTGGGATAATGATCCAAGTGAAAAATTGTTCATTAGTTTTATCGAAACGGCGTCGAATAGCTTCGGTTGGGGTGTCTACACGCATTTGACGAAAACGGCGCGCGAAGTAGAAGTAAGCGACAATATAGGCGAATATGTTACCGATGAACACACCTAAAACAGCAAAGCCATCACTAAACGCCTTACCAGCGGCACCAGTAAAAGTCCATGCTGAGAATTGTGTCATGAATGCGGTGGCACCAACCATCCACCAAAGCATTTTACCGCCCCCACGGAAATAGTCACTGGTACTGTTACTGGCCATCTTTTTAAATAGCAAACTGATTACTACCATTAAGGCAAAGTAACCCACTATTACGAGGTAATCATAATTCATAGAACTCATCCTGAAACGTTGTTTTAATTTTGATTATATACTAGATATTATTAGTGCCTTTTAATGTGATTAAAATCAAAACGGCAGTTCAATTTTGTGATTTGAGTTAGAAGTGTGATGTAAATCGTCTTTATTGAGCCGCTGAAATAAGGTTTTCATGAAGTAAATAGAGCAATGTTGTTCGTCAAGCTTTCTGCCCTCTCGATGGGGGGAAGTACTTTGGATTGGTCTGTTGGGGCAATCGTTCGTGAGAGTTTTCGTTTTGCGATCCATGACGTTGGAGGAGCCTGAATCAGGATTTGATCGGTATGGTGAGTGTTCAGTTGTTAGGCGGTGAATAACTTCAGTTTGAAATCATTTTTATCGTTCAGGTGTGAGACTTGTGTCAAGTACGATGAGGCGTTAGATTGTTGAGTTGCGGAATGAAGATATTAAAGAGGTCACCTCATTTTGATTAAGGTGACTTCTTTAACTTGTGTCTGATGTCACTCAGTGAAAGCTATTTAATTATACCCGCAACATCCGCGATTAACGTAGCAAGCTCATCCCATTTTTCATCATCAATGAGATCGGTTGGGATCATCCACGTACCACCACAAGCAAATACCGATGGAATCGCTAGGTAATCGTTGACATTGTTAGGGTTAACACCGCCAGTCGGCA
Organism: Vibrio artabrorum; assembly: GCF_024347295.1. Taxonomy (NCBI): domain Bacteria; kingdom Pseudomonadati; phylum Pseudomonadota; class Gammaproteobacteria; order Vibrionales; family Vibrionaceae; genus Vibrio; species Vibrio artabrorum. Next base: position 698,402 of record NZ_AP025459.1, read on the forward strand.
TAAAGCTTACTGGATAAACCGCAGTTAATGCTTTGAGCATGTTCACCCCACCTGAAGGTTCAGCGGGAAAGAATTTTAAGGTCTCTAGGCCAAGTTCCATGGCTTGCTCAACTAGGCTTGGGTTGTTTACCCCAGGGACGATTTGTACACCGCGTTGTTGGCAATATTTCACGGTTGTTGGGTTAAGACCTGGGCTGACAACAAAATCAACACCCGCTTCAATCGATTCATCGACTTGTTTCGTGGTTAGAACCGTCCCTGAGCCGATCAGCATGTCTGGGTAAGCTTCACGCATATTTTTGATCGCTTGCGCTGCGGCTGGAGTTCGGAAAGTCACTTCAGCACACGGAAGGCCGTTTTCAACCAGAACTTGCGCAAGTTTTGTTGCTTTATTCGCATCTTTAATGGCAATCACTGGAACGACTTTTATTTCACTTAAACGTTGTTTAACGGTTGTCATAGTTTGTCCTTAATATCATCAATTATGTCTTGGTCTTGCGACCGTAGCTTTGTCTGCTTGCCACTTTTTTGCTTAATTTGGGGCAAAAAAGTGCATTTCTCGCGGATTTATTTTGGGTTAGTTTAATTCGGGCATTTCTTGTGCTGGTATAATTGCTCCACGGAAACAAATGACGGTACCCGCTAGTTTATGCCCCATTTGAGCTGACTCAAGTAAGCTGCCACCAGAAAGTCGTTTGGCTAAGTAACCGGCACTGAATGAATCACCAGCTGCGGTCGTATCTACAATGTTGTCGACTTTTTGTGGAGCAACTTCTATTCGCTCATCTTGTGTGATCACAAAGCACGCTTCCCCACCGCGCTTAATAATAATTTCATTTACGCCGAAAGCTTGGGTGCGAGCAATCGCTTGCTCTTCATTCTTATCACCGTATAACATTTCTTCGTCATCGTAAGTTAAGAAGGCAATGTCTGTCAGTTTCAAAATCGCTTGGTAGGCCTGTTGAGCTTGTTGTGGAGTCTTCCATAGAGCAGGGCGGTAGTTATTATCAAAGGCAATTTGACAACCTTGCGCTTTGCAGGTCGTTAGAACGGTCACCAGTTTTGTGAGTGCTTCTTCAGGTAAAATTGCCAAGCTTACGCCACTTAAATAAATCAGGTCGTATTGGCTAAGAGTATCGATCACTGCGGCTTCTGACTGCTCAAGTAACCAGTAACGAGCAGCGGCATCACTACGCCAATATTGGAAGCTACGCTCACCATCGTCGCTGGTGGAAATGGAGTAAAGTCCAGGCAATTTTTTATCGGAGATATGTACATGAGAAGTGTTGATCGCTTCTTTGTTCCACGCCTCCAACATAGCCTGGCTAAATGGGTCTTTACCTAAACCTGTCACATAAGAAGTGACAATATTTGTATGGGTAAGACGAGAGAGATAAAGCGCGGTGTTTAGTGTGTCACCACCAAAGCTTTGTTTATATAATTGTTCACCGGCTTTTTGTAGCTCCACCATACACTCACCGATAACGGCAACACGACTGACTAGCATATATTTCTCCTAAAAACGTAATGAATCCATTATCTTTAATCGTACCATTAAGGTTTGTAAAAATGGAACGCTGTTTCTTTTTTATTTCTTTCGTAAAGGAATAGACAAAAAAGCCGATCAGATGATCGGCATGGTCTTAGTGACATCATTTGTTTCTTGGCCAGCACCATAACCCACAATAATACAACCAAAGGTTTTAAGCTTCGTAAAATACTCACTTGAATCTCGCGTTAGGCATACGTTTGGGGCTGATCGTTTTTATCGATAATTTACGATAGAAATTGGGTAAATCTTTAATGTTGACTGTCTAAATTATATTCAAATTGGACAGCCGAATGATTGATTATTCGATAAAGTCTTTACGCATTGGGGTAAAGTTATCGAGCAATACGCCTTTTTCTAGACAGCGACACCCGTGAACAATATTTGGCTTTTTATACAATGCGTCACCGGTTTTTACTATTTTGGTTTCATCACCAATAGTGAACTCAAACTCACCGGATAAAACATAAGTCACTTGTTCATGCGGATGACTATGAAGCGCACCGATTGCGTCTTTTTCAAAGTAGACTTCTACTGACATGATGTTATCGCTATAAGCCATAATTTTACGTGAAACACCATCACCTAGGTCTTCTAGTTGAATATCATTGTTGTATAGAAACATTATTAATCCTTACTTTAATTAGCGTGCTAACCAACCACCGTCGACAGCAACTGTGTAACCATTAATGTAGCTTGCTGCATCAGAGGCTAAGAATACACAAGGGCCAGCTATATCTTCTGGTTTGCCCCATCGATCAGCGGGAATACGTTCGAGAATCGCGGCATTTCGGTCTTCATCGGCACGCAGTGCGGCAGTATTATTGGTTGCCATGTAACCTGGGGCAATCGCATTCACATTGATGTTGTGTTTCGCCCACTCATTGGCCATTGCGCGGGTGATCCCCATAACTGCACTTTTAGAAGCGGTGTAAGAAGGGACACGGATCCCGCCTTGGAAAGAAAGCATAGAAGCGATATTGATGATTTTGCCTCCATTGCCTTGAGCTATGAACTGCTTCGCAACGGCTTGAGACATGAAGAACACCGTTTTAGAGTTGATGTTCATGACATCATCCCAATTCTGCTCTGAAAATTCGATAGCATCTTCACGGCGAATGATACCGGCGTTATTGACTAAAATGTCAATTTTGCCAAATTCAGCGACTGCTTTTTCAATGATCGTTGGGATATCGTCTTGTTCGAGCAAGTTAGCACGAATATTAAGGAATGTATGGCCACCCGCGTTCATTAATTCAATGGTTTCCTCTGGTGCCGTGTAGTTAACTCCAACTACTTTACAACCCGCTTGTGCTAACCCTAAAGCCATACCTTGACCAAGACCTGTATTACAACCGCTAACAATTGCGACTTTACCTTCAAGATTAAATGCATTCAGAATCATAGTTATTTCCTTTAATGCCTAGTGTGGCAATCAATTTAGATAGGGTACCCCCTTTAGGCCGGTAACATTATCAATATTGAAACTATGTTTCAATAATTATTGTAATCATGTTTTTTAAAAGTGATGCGGATCTACATTATTTTTAATCTATTGTGTTTTTTACTGAGTCGTTCTTAAAAAGAATGAGGTGAGGGGGAGAGTGAATGATGAATTTGGATCTTATTCTAGGCTGTTGAAGGTATCGGCAGTGATGGATAAGGAAAACAATCAAATGCTGTTTCATCGGTGAGGAAGCGAGGTTGTCTTACTGCTCATTATTACGAAACAATACAAACTAGTTAATTGACGGTGAACTTTGAGTTTTTGGATTAATACGGCGGGGTTATAAGCGGATGAATAAAAAGCAATTTGAGATTTAATTTAGGGTATAAAAGTTGTTTGGTTCAAAATGCATATTGGAAACAGTGACGAGTGATGCATCGAGCTAAGAAGCACTAAAAGTATAAAAATGCTCGATGAGATACATCGAGCATTTTTTGATTAAGATGTAAGCCTAAAATAACTTACAGTAGAGATTATTTTACTTGAGAGAAGAAAGTATTATAGTCTTCTAAGTGCCAATTTTTTGTAATTTTACCATCATGCACTTCGTAGATATCGACTGCTGGGAAATCGACAACTTGACCTTGACCTACAGTATCGCCCATCTTGCCGTTAAAATTGCCTTTGAAACGGTATCGAATCGTTGCAAAGTCACCAGTAATAAGTAAATGTTCTACTTCTACATGTAAGTTTGGTACGACCTTACGGAAGTTTTGAGAAGCTTCTAGTACACCTTCAATGCCTTCTTTTCTGCCTTCTGGCGGCGTCATGTCTTGAAAGTTTTCAAGCAAAGCTTCACGCGCATACATTTCTTCACCAGTATCCCAAAACTTAGCGTAGTTCATTGCTGCTTGCTTAATTTCTAATGTTTGAGCTGATTGATCCGCACTAACAAATATTTGAGGTGTAAGTTCACTCGCTTGAACTGCATTACCTGCTAACAATGAACCTGCTATTGCCATAGTTTTGATCGAGTTTTGAATTTTTGACGTTGTCATATAAGCACTCTTGTTCTTTAAGTTTAATTCGTTGATATCAATCACAGAATCCGTTGTATAAGTCTGTTTGCTATCCTTTTGCTTGAATAAAGTATATCTATTCAATGTCTATCTTATAATGGTGCTAATTGTGAATTCATTATTTGTCTCAGGTGAATAATGAGGCGATAAAAGAAGGTTTGCTAAATAAAATACTGCTAAGGTTTTGTCTGGTTTGTCACTTGTTCACCAGACGATGGATTAAAAACGGGTAAGATCAAAGCGTACGAGTGAGTACAATCAAACACTGCTAGATGGTATGCTGTTCTTCTACTTAATTTTAGTGTTTCAAAGGTAAAAAAAATGAACCCGATTTTAGCAATGTTGAAAGAGAACAATATTAGCGATGAGAAAATCAACGAGTTGTTCCAAGCGTTGACAGAGAATCCTCTTGCAGCAATGGCGACGATCAGCCAACTTGGTTTACCACAAGATAAACTTCAAATGCTAATGGGTCAGGTAATGCAAAACCCTGCACTGATCAAAGAAGCGGTTGAAGAACTCGGTCTAGACTTCTCGAAAGTTGAAGCAGCCAAAGAGCAACTTCAAAAATAAGTGAGTGAATGTGGGCTAATATTCATATTGTTTAGCGCAATCACCATGCAATGAAAAAGTCGTTAAAATACAGTGTTAGCCTGTTTAACGACTTTTTTTTGTGCTTGATGATGGCAAGTATGGCGTCAAGTCGTTTAATCTCGGCGAGTGATGTTTCACCATCAATCATTCTCATAAAGCAGTAAAACCAGTATCTCGTTCAAGAGAGTACTGTTACTATCGTTATCAATAGTCGGGGGGCGTATACCTTAGTTGGTGTTTGCTGAGATCGTTATTCGAGACCCGTTGAACCTGATTCAGTTAACACTGGCGTAGGGAACTATGATGACTTTGCCCGCAGCGTGACTCAACCATGATCTCTTATTGGTTTCACCTATCAACAATTTTTGTGGCCAAAGTTCGGTTCTCATACGTCTTTTAGACCGTAGGAGAGACCATGATACTGCATTCCAATTCTCAAATATTACCAAGCAATACTCACGCCTCAGCAGACCAACCTTTGTCGGTCAAAACGCCGATTGTTTTAACCATTGCGGGTTCTGACAGTGGTGGTGGTGCAGGCATTCAGGCTGATATTAAAGCGATATCAGCAACAGGCAGTTTTGCTTGTTCAGTGATTACCGCGATTACTTCGCAGAACACCCAAGGTGTTTCAGCTATTTTTTCTATCCCGCTCGGTCACGTTGCGAGCCAGTTAGATGCTGTCTTTACTGACCTTAATATCGTGGCAGTAAAAGTCGGCATGTTGGCGGATGCGCAAATTATTCAAGTTGTCGCTGAAAAAATGAAGCAATATCAACCCAAGCACTTAGTGATTGATCCTGTCATGGTGGCAACGAGTGGTGATCTTCTATTAGAAAACTCAGCCATCATGACACTCAAGCAAGAGCTGATCCCACTGGCAGACATCATCACGCCTAACTTACCAGAAGGTGCCGCGCTCACGGGCAAAGCTCGGCCTGAAAGCGAACAAGAAATGCAGACCATGATTGAAGATCTGCGCGCTTTGGGTGCCAAAGCGGTACTGTTAAAAGGTGGTCATTTGGAGAAGGATGAGAACAGTAATGATTTACTGATTCTACCCGCGACGTCAACGTTGATTCAAGCTAAGCGCTTTTATACAAAAAATACCCATGGGACGGGTTGTACGCTCTCTTCCGCAATTGCTTCTTTTCTCGCTCAAGGCAACACGCTCACAGAGGCGGTTGATCTAGGAAAACAATATATTTCACAGGCGATTGCGCATGCTGATGAACTGGAGATCGGGAAAGGACATGGCCCAGTAAACCACTTTTTCGCTGGTCACATGGATGTTCGTTAACCCGGTTGTTTGGCTATGACGAGATACCGTGAATTAAACAATTAGAGGTACAAGGAATGTAAAATGCTTGAGTCTTATTGGTGGTCTTTATCACTGTGGTTAGCGTGATGAGCTTTGCGAACGAAGAGGTAAAATACTCTGACAAGGCGTACTTAGACAGGCCACTGAAGAGCGATACATTTTAGATGAGTTGATTTATAGAACGCTTTTTACATCGTGTTTATTCTCTTGAATTAATTGTTATGTTATAACACATAATAAGTTCCCTGTTATAACCGTAAAGTATTTTATGAAGTTCTTCCGTATTGGCCTGATCATTATTGCTATCAGTGCATTTTCACTGTCTGTTTTGCTCTATTTTCAATCCGAACCACCCAAAGATATTTCAATCCAAATTACCCCTTATGAAGGCTCATTCGCTCATAAAAGGGAGTTATCAAGCTCACATTCTGACTCAAATATTAGCGCCCAAAAGCGAATGAAAGTGCATTACTTCGTGAAGGTTGGCGATACACTCAGTACGATATTCTCATCTTTGCACCTGCCTTATGGAACGTTTTATAAGGTGATGGAGGCGGATCTTGAGTCTTTGAAACTCGACACGATCAAGCCGGGTGATCGTCTAGAGCTGATTTTGGATAGTGAGTCGAGAGATTTAGTTGAATTGATTTATCACGAGAGTTTGGTTGAACAAGCGATCTTTAAAAGAAATGATGATGGCCATTTTAGCTACCAATTTGTGGAGTTGCCGAGTAAATGGAAAGAAAAGCTTTACTCCGGTACAGTGCTCGGCAGTTTTTCTGCATCGGCGTATAAATCGGGCTTAACGACGGCGCAGATCGCGAGTATTACTCGAACGTTAAGAGATAAAATTAACTTCTCAAAGCAGTTAAGAGCGGGTGATAAGTTTAACGTATTGGTGAATGAGCAATACACTGGTGACCAGCTAACAGGAAAAACAGAAGTGCAGGGGATATCGATTACGTTAAGAGGCAAGGAAGTGGCTGCGTTTCTTGCTCCTGATGGGCGTTTTTACGATAGAGAAGGGAACAGCCTTGAGCAAGCTTTCAATCGTTACCCGATAGATAAACAATTCCGAAGAATCACTTCGCCATTTAATCCGTTTAGAAAACACCCAGTGACTGGACGTATATCCCCTCATAATGGTACTGATTTCGCAACCCCCGTCGGCTCTCCGGTTTATTCAACTGGTGATGGTCGGGTTATCGCTATTCGTAACCACCCCTATGCGGGGAAATACATCGTGATTGAGCATAATAGTGTTTATAAGACTCGTTACTTGCACCTCAGTCGGTTCCTCGTTAAGAAAGGACAACAGGTCAAGCGTGGTCAGAAAATTGCGCTGTCTGGTTCGACAGGCCGTGTAACGGGGCCTCATTTACACTTTGAAGTCTTGGTGCGTGGAAGAGCGGTGGATTCAATGAAAGCTAACTTGCCTTTAGCCAGTTCAATCTCGCCTGAAAACAAAGCGGCATTTTTGACGAGAGTTGCCTCATTTGATGACCTGCTCTCTGAGCAAAAAAGTCGCACCAGTTAAATAGATTCAAGCCAAATTCAGCCATGGCTTATCATCGTTCCAACCCTTAGACGATTACTCACCAAAGGGTTGGAACGAGTTTTCATAAAATTATCTGGCTATTCTGGTGCTTAAGTGATTAATTACCCAATCTATCAAGTTCTTAAATTATCAAGCTATCAAGCTATCAAGCGCTAAAGCCATCAAGTCGTTAAGCTTTTGCTCGATTAGGCGACAACGACGGCGGTTCCGCTTGCGGATACCATCAACATGCCATTCCCGGTCCCTAATACTTCATAATCGATATCGACACCCACTACAGCGTTTGCACCCGCTTCAATGGCTTTCTGCTCTAACTCTTTAAAGGCGAAGTTACGGGCTTTTTCCAGTTCTTTTTCATAGGTGCCAGAACGGCCACCGACAAAGTCACGAATGCCTGAAAACATATCTTTAAAAACGTTAACCCCTAGAATCGCCTCTCCGGCAATAACCCCTTTATAGTCGACAATGCGTTTGCCTTCGACAGATTGCGTGGTGGTAATAATCATATTGTCCTCTTGTCTGTTCATTGTTGATGTTCAATAGGGCATGTTATTCGCGGTCGTTCGTCGTATTTATGCTTGAACTCTGATCTGAACGTGCGAATTCACTTCTTAACCATACCCTCAGTTTTAGCACACTTTCTTGCGTTAATTTATTCTTTGGGCAAACAAAGTAGAAATCTTGGTGCGGGTTAGCAACCGGTTTACCCAGTTCGACGAGCATCCCATGGCTGATGTCATCTTTCACAAACAAGCGATGTGTAACCAACACACCTAATGAACGAGTCGCAGCTTGCACAGCTTGAATGGAGACATCAAAAGTTAGATTACTATGAAATTTGGGCATTGGGATTTGGTAGTGATCACACCACACTTGCCAGTCGTGTTGTCGCCGGAGGTTAAAAACACCAATGGTTGAGTTTTGTTTAACCAGTTGCTCAACGGTTAATTCGGTCTGGTTTTTCAATAGAGCAGGGCTGCACACCAAGACCAGATCATCGTCGCCCAGTTTCTCGCAGTAATACTGTTGCCATTCATTTGGCTTGCCATGGACGAGTGCAACATCGACCCCTTCTTGCTCAATATCGAAAGGGCCCGTTAACGTAGAAATACGAATATCCAGTGAGGGAGCGGATGCTTGAAATTCGGGAACTCGTGGTATCCACCAGTGCATCGCGAGTGAATTCACCATGTTGAGGGTAATGCGATGATCGTTGGGTGTTTTGGCCAGCTCTTCGGTTGCCTCAATCACTTGCTCGAGCGCCGGAGCGATCTTTCGGTAATATCGCTTACCTGCGGCATTAAGAACAACGCGGCGACCGACTCGTTGAAATAGAGGTTTATTGACCTGTTGTTCCAATGACTTGATGGCCTGACTCACGGCGGAGTGACTCACATACAATACGCGAGCCGCTTCGGTCATACTGCCTGTCTCAGCCACAGCAACAAAAGCATAAATAGATTTAAGCGGAACGAGTTTTTTCATTGGTAAGTTTTCCTTACAGTTGTGGTTAATATTACTCGCTATTTTTAATCTCGTCACGCCTCTAAAGTATGGGCCAAAGGAGGTGATAATGATGTCGAATATTACCAAGGCGACAGCTTTCATGTTGCTGTCTACGTTCAGTTTGTCTTTAAGTGGTTTAATGGCCAAATATCTATCTGAAGCGATGTCTATTTCATTGCTGAGTTTGGTGCGCTTTTTTCTGCCCAGTCTGCTGTTATTCTTATTTCTGATGTTTTACAAAATCACGAAACCTTCGCTAGATATGTGCAAGCCATTGGTGATGCGAGCGATCTTTATGGTAGCGAGCCAGTGGTGTTTTCTTACGTCTTTGCAAACTTTAACCCTTGTTGAAGGCATCGTCTTGTTTAGTACGGGGCCATTATTTATTCCATTGTTAGAAAAATTAATATTCGGGGTGAAAATTCATCCCATGACGATCGTGTGTTTAGCGATGACTTTCTTCGGTGTAGTGATGATGGCTGGGGATTGGTCAACGTTTGAATTTGGCTCAGCGTTCTTTCGACCTGCACTGTTATTAGGATTATTGGCGGGGATGTTTAACTCTGGATCTCAAGTCAGCTTATATCGCGCATCTAAGACGAAGCTGACACCCGCAGAGCTTAACGCATGGACCTTTTTATTCGCTGCAATAATCGCGATACCTATGGTGGTGTTTACGTCGCTATCATCGGTTATTGATCGTGCAGGTGATGGTACTTTAGAGGCTTTATTGTCTTTTGATAACTTACGTTGGACTGGACTTGGCGTAACTGGCTTAGCCCTATTGATCATTAATACGCAAATCTTTCGCTCGAAAGCCTATCAGCTAGCAGACAGTGGTTCTCAACTGGCCCCCTTAATTTTCACTAACATGTTGTTTAGTGCGTTATGGCAGGTTTTATTTTTTGATGACATATTTTCTACTCAGCAGTTAATCGGTATTCACTTGATTGTCGTTGCGAGTATGACCAATATGCTAGTTGTGAAAAAACATCGCCGCGCTAATCCGCCGCCGCAAGCAACACTCAATTCAGCGACACTACGGTGTTGAGTTCTGATGTGAGTACGTGATGCTTGGTCGTGACTAAGTGATACGACAATAAAGTCTGATGTTTAAGTGCTAATTGTCACTTTCAACTGATAAACTGGTCGCATGATTGCCATAAGGCAACCCGTTTCATGATATGGTATCAGGGATACCGTTCTGAAAACGTTTAGAGACCAAGTTTAAGGGCATTGATTGATGGAACTTAAAGTAGATACCCACACCCACACGTACGCGAGCGGTCATGCTTACAGCACGTTGATTGAAAACGCTAAGTTGGCAAAACAAAATGGGTTAGCCATGTTTTGTACCACAGACCATTCGGAGTCGATGCCAGGCGCGCCACACTATTGGTTTTTCAGTAATCAACGAGTGCTTCCTCGTTTTATCGAAGACGTTGCAATCATCCGTGGTGTCGAGTCGAATATCATCAACACTCAGGGTGAAATCGACATTCATCCGAGCGTTGATAAGAACTTAGATTGGGTGATCGCGAGTTTCCACGAGCCTGTCTTTTGCCCATCGGATGTCGCAACTCACACACAAGCGCTGTTGAATGTGATTAAGAGTGGTCGGGTCGATGCACTGGGTCACTTAGGGAACCCGAATTTTGATTTCGATTTTGAAGCTGTGGTTCAGTGTGCGGTGGAACATAATGTTGCCATCGAAATTAATAACACGACACTTAAAGGCAATAGCCGTGTAGGCAGTATTGATCGCTGTTATGAAATTGCAAGAATAGCCAAAGAGAAAGGGGCGTTTATTACCACGGGAAGTGATGCGCATTTTTGCCTAGATGTCGGAGGATTGGATCTTGTCTCTTCCTTACTTGACGAAGTGGGTGTGGATTCGAATAAAGTGATCACTCATTCACCGCAGCAATTCTTGTCATTTTTGGCGCTACGTGGTCGCAACGAGATTTCAGAATACTCAGCACTTGTTTAAGAGAATGTCGGCGGGTTTGCATTTCGACACAATCAATTTTTGTGCGTGGCCTATTTTTGTATACACTAGCCGGAAAATAATAAAGTCGAAGCGCTGTAATAATGATGGCGCTATCTTCAAAGTCACAGTTTCACTTGGAGAAACAATGAAAACTCGCTCAATTCTTTTATCTGGCCTAATCGCTGCTGCAGTAATGTCTGGCAACGCATTTGCAAACGTTGACCTGAAGAAAAACATGCAAGAAATGAAGCTTGCATTCAAACAAGCAGCAGAAGCTCAAAGCATTGAAGAGATGCAGAAACCGATCGTTCGTTTAGACACGCTTGTTGCAGAACTGAAAACGGGTGTGTACCCAGTAGAAAAAGAAAAGAACTTCATGGAAGGCTTTAAAAAGATCAGCGCATCACTGGATAGCATTGAGCAGAAGCTAGACCAAGGTGACTTAGAATCGGCACAGCAAGAACTGCGTACTATTGACGGCCTTCGTAAGGAGTACCATGATAAGCGTAACCCAAGTATCTGGAGTAAGATCTTCGGTTAATTTGCTTATCTAGAGATTTTGCTGGCTAGATACGTAATACCAATCGCAGTCAATAACGGGTCATCATAGTTTGTTAAAAACCTCGATAACGTCGTTAGAATTTTTGATTGTAGAATAACGACTTAGCGAAGGTGCTTGTCGAAAAGAGCGGCCTTGTTGTCAAGCTTTTTCCCTACGCTATTCCTGAACACATACTTACTGTGATTGGTATAGCAAACAGCAAAACCACAAGATTCGATTTCTAAACGCCGCCTTACCTTGCCCTTATCCCGGGTGGTAAGGCGGCGTTTTTTGTTGTCTGCCGTCACTCTCAGGAGTCACGATGGAACGGCAATACTATTAGATCGGTGATTCTCCGGCTAACTTATTGCTTAAGTGCTCCATCGCATAATCGATGAACACTCGCAGTCGAGCCGGCATATACTTGGTTTGTGCAAACTGCATCGCGATTGCACCGTGATAGTTACTCTTGATGGTCCAGTCATTCAATACTTGAACGACGCTGCCTTCTGCTAACGCGTCTTGAATCACGAAGTCATGGAAGATGCCAATCCCCAATCCTTCTTTCACGCCTTTAAGTCGCATTTGAGAGTGGTTCACTGCGTATCGACCACTAACGGAGACGGTATGAAACTCATCATCTTTGAGAAAGTCCCAAATGTGGTCTTTATCCGTTTCTGCAAGGTACAGACAATCGTGTTGACTAAGATCTGTCGGGTGAGAAGGTGTCCCTTTATAGCCCAAATAACCAGGACTGGCGCAAAGTACCAAGTTAGTCTTACCTAGCTCTTTGAGTACCAAGCTCTCATCGGGTTTGTCGGTAAGACGGAATGCAATATCGATACCTTGGCGTAGTATGTCGATATCACCATCAGCAGCGCGTAACTTAAGTTGGATCTCTGGATACTGATTCAGAAATGGCACGACAAAAGGCTGAAGTACAGAGTTCAAAAACGCTTCTGGCGCGGCCACTGTGAGTGAGCCAGAAGGCTCGGTATGATCCGACGTCGATAGCTCAACGGCTTGCTGTGCTGCGTTAATCATGATCACACTCTGGTCGTAAACCAATTGGCCAGCCTGAGTGATAATAAGTGTACGTGTGGTTCGTTCGAATAGCTTTACTGAAAGGGCCTTTTCTAAGCGAGTGATTAGCTTACTCAATGCTGAAGGCGTGACTCCTAACTGCTTGGCGGCCGCAGTAAAACTGCCTTCATTGACCACTAAAATAAATGAGGCGAGATCGGGAAGTAGGGCAATGAGTTTGGGATTGACCATAAGTATCCATAAGAGTCAGCAATGAGCGTAATGGTTATTGTGAGTGATTCGACAAGATTTGTGAATTAGTTTCATTAATTGGCAAAAGTAAAATTAGTCGTGATGATGTTTAACTGTCGATCTGCCTCTTCTTCAGCTCAATGCATTTGATGAAATCACCTAACGCCCGGCAACATATAGACTCATGCGACTTAGTGGACTATCCATCTAACTTACTGTCAATAGCTATCTGACATAGCCATACCAAATATTACAAACTCGCGACATTAAAGCCGATATGATTCTAGAACTTTATGTTCATCAGATGGTCACAAGACTATACAAAAATAATCGGTATCAATAATGGCGAAAATTTGGCTTGTCTCTGCTGCGAGCGTTGCATTGCTTGGCGGCGGCGCGTATTTTTATCTGCAATCTTCCACTCAACCAGAGGCGTTTCCAACGCTGGCGGTGGAAAAGGGAACCATTGAAAAACAAGCGGTAGCGGTCGGCAATATTGTCCCAGCGCACTCGGTGTCTATTAAGTCGCAAATCGATGGCATCGTGGGCGAGATGTACGTGGAGGTCGGTGAGAAAGTCAAGCAAGGCCAAGCATTGATTAAGGTTCGCCCGAACCCGACGCCGCAAGCATTAACCGACGCATCAACAGATCTAATGCGCAGCGAGGCCGACTTAGAATCCGCTAAACAAAAGCTGGCAAACCTTGAAAGCTTGGTGAAGCAAGACATCATTCCAAAGAATTACGATGAATACGTTAGTGCGCGTTCAACCGTGAAATCGGCTCAAGCGAACGTACTGCAAAAACGCCAGAACCTCGAATTAATTCGCAGCGGTGAAGTCTCCATTGGTGACGCTCGTTTAACCTCAACCATTTATGCACCAATTGATGGCACAGTATTAAACCGCAAAGTCGAAGTCGGTGAACCAATCATCTCGACCGAATCTAGCCAAGCCGCGACAGAAATGATGTCTCTGGCGGACATGAACAGTCTGATCTTCAAAGGCAGCGTCAGCGAGCACGATGCCGCGCAGCTTTCACTGGGCATGCCTGTATTACTTACCGTTGCGCCTTATCCTGATATGGAAATTTCCGGTGTGTTAACCAAAGTTGCGATCCAATCAGAGAACCTTAACTCGCCAGAAGGTAACGCGACGGCAAAAAGCTTTGATAACGGATTTGAAGTGGAAGTTGGCGAACTGAAGATCCCGAAAGAGATCTTACTGCGTTCGGGCTTCTCATCCACTGCACAAATCATACTGAAGAAATCTGAGGACGTATTAACCTTGCCAGAACGAGCACTGCAATTTGATGGCGATACACCAAACGTATTGATTCCAGATAACTCAGAGCAAGGTTTTCACACACAAAAAGTGAAGCTTGGTTTGTCGGATGGCATCAACGTAGAAGTGTTGGACGGCGTTAAGCTAGACGAAGAAATCATCGATAACAGCATGATGATGGGAGTCGCGCATGGCTAAGCGAAACTTATCTAAAATCGGATGTGCGATTCTGGCCGCCACATTCAGCTTACCAAGCTATGCCATCTCGATTGAACAAGCGTGGCAGCAGGCGAAGCAAAGTGACCCAAACTACGAGAAAGCCAAAATTGGTGTTCAACTTGGTGAAGTGGGTGTTGATGCAAGCCGTAGTTCACTCTTACCCGGTTTGAGTGCGACAGCATCAGCGAATTGGAGCGAATCTACCGACAATACCAATAGTTATGGGGCATCGCTTTCTCAAACCATTTGGGACAGCAGTTTGTGGTCGGATCTAGACCAAGCGAATGCCAACTACATCAAAGCTCAGCTTAAACTGGCTCAATCCCATAATGAATTAGCACGAAGATTGCTTTCATCGTATTTGGATGTGGCAAGTGCACAGGGGGATTTACAGTTGGTGCAATCCAAGTTGGAAGAAGGCAACAAACTGTTGAAGATCATTGAGAAGCGTTACCTCGCGGGTAAAGTGAAATCGGTGGATGTAGAAGAGATTCGAGCAACACAAGTTGCGGATAGAGTCGGTATCTTGAATGCGCGTTCTGATTTAGAAGTGAAGCGAGCGGAACTGGCTGCGTTGATCAATCAAATCCCGCAAAACGTCGATCAAATTCGTACTGACTCACTTGTTCAACCGGCCTTGTTGGTGGACTCTCAAGAGCAATGGTTAAAGCTCGCGAAGGACAGTAGTCCAGAACTTTTAGTGGCCGTGCAAAACGTGAAAGCCAGTGAATTTGCCAAAGATTCTGCACAAGGTGGGTATTACCCAACGTTAAAAGGGAACGTTGGCTACAACGATGATGACCGACGTAAAGACGGCGAGTTCAATGCAGGCATTACACTCAGTGTGCCCATTGATTTGAACGGCGCAACACGAGCTAGAGTTGATGAGGCATCACTCAATACCCTAAGTGCAAAGCAAGATCTACGTCGAGTGGAAATCGATATTCAAAAGCGTGTGATCCAGCAGTTCACTCAAGTCAACATCAACTGGAACCAAGTTTTGATGGCAGACGAATTGGTTACTTCTCGTGAGAAAGTGCTGCGCAGCAAAGAGAAGCTTTATGATGCGGGTCTGCTCGAAGTATCAGAAGTTATTAGTGCACACAACAGCTTGTTTGAGGCGAAAAACAGCCTACAAACCTATTTGTATAACTATTGGCGCCAGCGTATCGGCTTGTTGCAAACCGCAGGTAAGTTAGATGACGACACTATGGCACTGATCTCCCGAGCGTTTAATTCATGACCAGTTTATTGCAGCAAACCTTATTGCAGCAAACATGGCAAACGCTGATGGCACATCGCATGAAAAGCATGCTCGCGATCATTGCCATTGCGTGGGGCGTAATATCTGTGGTGGTTCTGATTGCGCTGGGAGAGGGCTTTTATCGCCATCAAACTCAGCAGTTGTCGTTTATGGTCAATAATGTGCAAGTCGCGTTTCCATCGAACACCAGCAAACCTTGGCACGGCTTACCTTTACGACGTCAGATTCAGATCCCGCAGGATAAAGTCGATATGATCAAACAATCTGATTTTGTGAAATCTGCATCCAGTGTGTATGCCAAGTGGGATGCAAACATCACCAATGAAAAAGGCCAAAAACTAACGAGTTTCGTTAGTGGCATAGACCCGTACTATTTCTCATTGATTCAACGCAAGTTGGAATCGGGTTCGCGTAATCTGTCACCCAGTGATATTGCCAATCACACTCGCGTAGCGATTTTGGGCGACCAAATTGCCAAGATGGGTGAAATCAGTATCGGTCAAATGGCCAAAGTTAATGGCGTGCCATTTTTGGTCATCGGCATTATGAAAGACGAAGATGCGGGCATTTCATTTGGTGATAGCCGCAAAGTCTTCATCCCTCAAACTACCTACCTTGATTTGTGGGATGCCAAACCTTGGATGCTGCTACTCAAGCCTGCCGACGGTATGGATGGCGACGCATTCCGACAAGCCATTGTTAACTTCTATGCCAAGCAATTGCACTTCGACCCAACCGACAAAGAAGCGATTAACTTGCCAGACTTCAGTGAGGGCGCAGCGGTGATCACGGGTATTTTCCGTGGCATTCAAATCTTCCTTGGGGCAAGCGGTGCGATGACCATGGCCGTTGGCGCTCTTGGTGTCGCAAATATTATGTTCCTCTCTGTGACAGAACGAACGCGAGAAATCGGCGTGCGCTTGGCGATTGGTGCAACGCAAAAATCCATACTCAACCAGTTCATCCTTGAAGGGCTCATTTTGGTGGCGGTCGGTACAGCTCTCGGCTTAATGGTTGCTTATTTAGTGGTCGCATTGCTTGGCTCCATTACCTTACCAGAGTGGTTAGGCTTTCCGGTTATCACGCCAGACTCTATCGCTTGGTCACTGTTAGTTACGCTAGTTCTGGCGTTGCTGGCGTCTTACTTTCCGGCAAGGCGAGCATCGCGTCTCACCCCCGTAATAGCATTAAGTGCGAGGGCGTAAATATGTTGCTACCAATGAGACAAATCTTTCAGGAATTGGCAGCAGAAAAGCTGCGTTTGGGTTTAACCATTCTTGCTGTGGCATGGGCGACCTTGTGTATTGCTGCCATGTTGGCGGTGGGCGAGGGCATTCGTCAGGGTGTATTGAGAACTGCGCAAAATGGCAACGGTAATCTGATTTACTTAACCGGAGGCATGGCGACCGTTGATTATGGCGTCTTCCACCAAGGTAAGTTTCTAACCTTAAAAGCCGACGATACCGACGTAATTAAAGCCCTGCCAGAGGTGAAAAGCGTTGCGCCAACCGCAGTTTGGGATGAGCGCATTACGGTCGGTGATCGAGGAATATGGCAAAAGCCACTAGCTGTCACGACAGACTTCGCATCTATGACCAACTTAATCCCAATGGATGGTGGTCGTTGGCTCAATCCGCTCGACCAAAAGCAGATGCGTAAGGTGGTTGTGTTGGGTTATTCACTCGCCGCGGATCTGTTTAATCCTAATGAAGACTTCAGTTGGTTTGCTCCTGTGACACTGCAAACCAATCCGGTCGGTGAAAAGGTCAAGATTGGCAGTGAAGAGTTCACTGTGATTGGCGTGTTGAAGAAAAACAGCGCCGAAGTTGAGCAGGGTGACCAAATCAACTACGCCAGCTTTGTGCCGTTAGCCACGTGGCAACGCTTTCATTCTAACAGTGATATTGGAGCCATCAATGTCGAGCCGCAAGCTCATGCTGATCGTGAAAAGTTGGCAAAGACTATTCGTCAGGTGATTGCTCGTAAACATGGCGCCAGTGTGAGTGACGAGCAAGTCGTCCAAGTGGAAGACATGTTCCTTAAACAGAAAAGCATGCAACAGTTCTTAGTTGGTCTACAAAGTTTTCTTGGCATCATTGGCTTTGTCACGCTGGCCGTGGCGGGCGTCGGGATTGCGAATGTGATGTACGCGACCGTAAAACGTTCCACCCGAGACATCGGTGTGCGCATGGCAGTCGGTGCCACGCCCACGGCCATTCGTCTTCACTACCTAGTGCAATCACTGATGACTATGATGCTCGGTGGTGTATTGGGGTTAGGTGTAACGTACGCACTTGTATCGGCCATCAGCGCCATAAACCTAGAAGGCAACACCTTCTATGAACACCTCGGGAAACCGGTCCCTGAGCTGTCTTGGGTTGTTGTTGCGATTGTGATTTCCACCTTGGTGTTTATTGGTGTCGCTTCTGCATGGCTGCCCGCAAATCGCGCCGCAAAAGTGAGCCCGTTGGAGGCACTACAAAGTGAATAACAATAATTCTGGAGACAAGATGTCGAACACGTCACTGGTTGATTTGACCAACATTTGTAAATATTACTCAAGCGGAGAGGCGGAAGTGCGTGCGCTAGACGGCGTCGACTTGATCATCAATCAAGGTGAGTTTCTTTCCATTCTTGGTCCGTCGGGCTCGGGTAAATCGACCCTGATGAACATGCTTGGTTGCTTAGATAAACCGACCGATGGTGAATACCAATTGGGTGGTCAAAACGTCGCGAATTTAAGCCCGAACGAGCTAGCCAGTATTCGTAACCAAAAGATAGGCTTTGTCTTCCAAAGCTTTAACTTATTGGAATACGCGACAGCGTTGGACAACGTGGCACTGCCGTTGGTTTACTCTGGTATGAAAGCCAAAGAACGTCGCCAGCGCGCCGCAAAATTGCTAGAGCAAGTCGGGCTAGGGGATCGTCTCGACCACAAACCAAACCAGCTTTCTGGTGGTCAAAAGCAGAGAGTGGCGATTGCGAGAGCCTTGGTCAACGATCCGCAAATCATCTTAGCGGATGAACCAACAGGGGCGCTAGATTCAAAATCTGGCGCAGAGATAGAGGCTTTGTTTAATCGTCTTCACGCGGAGGGACGAACATTGATTATCGTGACACATGATAATTCGCTTGCTGAACGAACTAAGCGAATCGTGACGATCAAAGACGGTAAGGTATTGTCTGACCGTAAAGGGCAACAGTACTTAGCCGAGTGCGTTGATCTTTGACTAGAGGCTGTTGTGTTACCTGAATCATTTATATGTTCTAGACTGCTCTCCATTGATGGTATTTAGGCTGAGAGCATATGCTAATGTAAAACAGGTTTGCCAGTCGTTTTCGAAGGCTTCTTGAATGATGTGGTCGGATAGTGTCATGGGCTTGTTTCTCATCTTATCTTGGGTATTTGTGTAACGGCCGCACATTCTGAGAGAAATAGTAATTCACCACTATATTGTTTTGAGATTAAAAATTGAGATTTGATATGAAAGTGAAATCAGGTCGAATTTTCGGTGGATATGGCGTTAAAAAGAACAAGAGAGGGGCGTTAATGTGCCCTGTGTCACTGGGATGAACTATTATTCATGCCTCAGGTTCATTAATGTTTTTCCAACTGGAGGGATAATCGAAATACAGATGTTCAACTAGAATGGTGACATAAGTTTTACAGTGTAAATGATAGAATTGAAATCGTTTACATCCCTACATAAAGCGGCGCGCGATGCTGCTGAATAATAACTAGGAAGGAATGGGCAATGTCTTCTGCATTTTACCAACAGATTCAAACTCAAATCGAAGAAGTTAAACAAGAAGGTCTTTACAAGTCTGAGCGCATTATCACTTCTGCTCAAAAAGCAGCGGTTTCTATCTCGACGGGTGAAGAAGTGCTTAACTTTTGTGCAAACAACTACCTAGGCCTTGCTAATCATCCTGCGCTTATCGAAGCAGCTAAAGATGGTATGGACCAGCACGGTTTTGGTATGGCTTCAGTGCGTTTCATCTGTGGTACTCAAGACTCTCACAAAGAACTCGAGCAAAAGCTATCTAAGTTCCTTGGTAAAGAAGACACGATCCTTTACACCTCTTGTTTTGATGCAAACGCTGGTTTGTTCGAAACAATTCTAGGCAAAGAAGACGCAATCATTTCTGATGCTCTAAATCACGCATCTATCATTGATGGTGTTCGTCTGTGTAAAGCAATGCGTTTTCGTTACTCGAACAACAATATGGAAGAGTTAGAGCAGCAACTTATCGCGGCTAAAGAAGCGGGTGCTCGTCACACACTAATCGTAACTGACGGCGTGTTCTCTATGGACGGCGTAGTGGCGAACCTTCCGGCTATCTGTGACTTGGCTGACAAGTACGGCGCACTAGTCATGGTTGATGACTCTCACGCTGTGGGCTTCATGGGTGAAAACGGCGCGGGTACTCACGAGTTCCACAACGTTGTAGACCGTATCGATATCATCACAGGTACGCTTGGTAAAGCAATGGGTGGCGCTTCAGGCGGTTACACTTCGGGTAAGAAAGAAGTGATCGACTGGTTACGTCAGCGTTCTCGTCCATACCTATTTTCAAACTCTGTTGCACCTGCAATCGTATCGGCGTCTATCCGCGTTCTAGACCTTCTTGCGGAATCTGGCGACCTACGTACTCAACTATGGGAAAACTCAGCTCACTTCCGTACTCGCATGGAAGCTGCTGGTTTCACTATGGGCGGTGCTGACCACGCAATCATCCCAATCATGTTGGGTGATGCAAAAGTCGCGGCTGAATTCGCAGAGCGCGCACTAGAGAAAGGCATCTACGTTGTCGGTTTCTCTTTCCCTGTTGTACCAAAAGGCCAAGCTCGTATCCGTACGCAAATGTCTGCTGCACACTCTCGTGAGCAACTAGACCGCGCAATCGATGCGTTCATCCAAGTTGGTCAAGACATGGGTATCATCTAATTCTTGTTGTTTGATAAAACCAACAGCTAACAGAATATAGATAACAATAAGATTTAGATTCTCGCCTTACAGTTAGGCGAGATGAACGGGATAACATTATGAAAATTAAAGCACTTTCTAAGCTTAAGCCTGAAGAAGGCATTTGGATGACCGAGGTTGAAAAACCTGAAATGGGTCATAATGATCTTCTTATCCGTATTAAGAAAACCGCAATTTGTGGTACAGACGTACATATCTACAACTGGGATGAGTGGTCACAAAACACAATCCCAGTACCTATGGTCGTCGGTCACGAATACGTGGGTGAAGTGGTTGGCATCGGCCAAGAAGTTCGTGGTTTTGAAATCGGCGACCGTGTCTCTGGCGAAGGTCACATCACATGTGGTCACTGTCGTAACTGTCGTGGCGGCCGTACACATCTTTGTCGTAACACAACGGGTGTGGGTGTTAACCGCACTGGTGCGTTCTCTGAGTTCCTTGTGATCCCTGCGTTCAACGCCTTTAAGATCCCGGCGGAAATTTCTGACGATCTCGCTTCAATCTTTGACCCGTTTGGTAACGCAGTACACACCGCGCTTTCTTTCGACCTAGTCGGTGAAGACGTGCTAATTACTGGTGCTGGTCCAATCGGTATCATGGCTGCAGCTGTTGCTAAGCACGTTGGCGCTCGTCACGTTGTAATCACTGATGTAAACGAATACCGCCTAGATCTTGCGAAGAAAATGGGTGTGACGCGCGCAGTAAACGTGATGGAAGAGAAGCTTGAAGACGTAATGGCTGATCTTAGTATGACTGAAGGTTTTGATGTAGGCCTAGAAATGTCTGGTAATCCATCTGCGTTCAACAGCATGCTGACTAACATGAACCACGGCGGTAAGATCTCTCTACTGGGTATTCCACCATCAGACATGGCAGTAGACTGGAACCAAGTAATCTTTAAAGGCTTGGTTATTAAAGGTATCTACGGTCGTGAGATGTTCGAAACTTGGTACAAGATGGCTTCACTAATCCAATCTGGCCTAGATTTGACGCCAATTATCACGCATCACTTCAAGGTTGATGACTTCCAAGCAGGCTTCGACGCTATGCGTAGCGGGCTTTCTGGCAAAGTTATCCTTGATTGGGAATAAGTGAAAATCTAAAAAGGTTTGACGTTTTATTAATGGTGGCTTTACTGGGTACGACCACAGTGAAATGGCAGATATAGCCCCATTTAACCCTCAAAAAAGCCCCAATTTAGCCCCAAAACTCGATGGAATCGCCCCATTAAATTTTTGGGGCTTTTTTATGTGTTTTATTATTTAATTTCAGATGTTTATAAGATTTTCTTGAACGTATCCGCTTTCAATGAAGTGGGCTGCCTAAATTTCATCTTCAGAGGTAACGGCCCGCTCTGTTAACTCACTAATTCGATGGTATGCCCCACACCGACGCTAAAATTAGCTATGTCGTAGTAGATTTAGAGGTGCCATCATGTCCGCTATAACAGTTATTGGTATATATCTCGGGAAGTCGGTTTTCCATCTCATTGGTCATGACCATTCTGGCCGCGAAATTTACCGACACAAATTGAGCCGAGTTTAGCTCGTTCAATTCATCTCCCAACAAGAAACGACAACCATAGCAATGGAAGCCTGTTGTGGTGCACATTGGCTAGCTCGAAGATGCCAAGAATATGGTCATAATGTTAAGCTGATACCAGCACAGTATGTAAAGCCATTCGTTAAGAGCCACAAGAATGACTTCATTGATGCTGACGCTGCTACGAGACCTAATATGAGATTTGTTTCTGCTAAGAGTGAACAAGCTCAAATTAGTACGGTTATTTGGAGAATCAGAACGGGATATATGGCGTTGTTGCGTAATTCAATGGAACTAAATCAAGAACCTACGATCTGAGCAGCTACGTCCACTCTATCTCGTAGCCCTATGCCTAAACCACGTTACAAAACAACTAACTGGAAGCAATACAACCAATCACTCATTAACCGTGGTTCTCTGACCTTTTGGATTGATGAAGAAGCAATAAGCGGATGGGCGCAAAGCAAACAGAATAAGCGCGGGAGGCCGCGTCGGTTCAGTGATTTAGCTATCACGACAGCACTCATGGTCAAACGAGTTTTTTCTATGCCATTGAGAGCGCTGCAAGGATTTATCGACTCGATATTTAGGTTAGCCCATGTACCGTTAAGTTGTCCGCATTACACCTGCATCAGTCGTAGAGCCAAGCAAGTTGAGGTTTCATTTAAGACTAAAACGAGAGGAGCGATACAGCACCTAGCTATTGATGCTACTGGCCTTAAGGTTTATGGCGAAGGTGAATGGAAAGTCAAAAAACATGGGACGGATGGCAAGCGTAGAGTCTGGCGAAAGCTGCATATTGCAGTCGATACCAACACTCATGAGATCATTGCCGCCGAGCTAAGTTTATCGACGGTTACAGATGGAGAAGTACTCCCGAACTTACTGAAACAAACACGCCGAAGTATCCTTAAGGTGTCTGGTGATGGCGCTTACGACACGAGAGCGTGTCACGCTGCTATTAAGATTAAGGGAGCTATTGCGCTTATTCCCCCAAGAGAAGGGGCTGCCTTTTGGGAGCGTGGTCACCCTCGAAATCTCGCCGTGGGTTGCCAGAAATTATACGGCTCAAATAAGTATTGGAAAGAGCGGTATGGATACCACAAACGTTCACTCTCAGAAACAGCGATGTATCGAGTTAAACAGTTGCTAGGAGGGAAACTGAGCTTAAGAAATTACAATGCCCAGGTGGGTGAAACTTACGCGATGATAAAAGCGTTGAACAAGCTTACTGGGTTAGGTATGCCTGAAACTTGTCGCATTGACTAAGAAACAAGCGAAACGGGTTGGCTCTATCTCTAAATTTAATTACGCAACAAAGCCCCTAGACAGGGGGAACGTAATTATTAAAATAATAGTGACACTATTAGAACGTAGTGATGAAGTGGCGAGCAATATATGACAAGTCATTGGGCAATAATAATTATTGTAGATAGCATGAATACAATCGACACTGATAGCGATGAATACATTTAATATATAAGGTAATACTGTATGAAAAATATTGCACTTTTACTCAGTGACGGATTCGAAGAAGGTGAGGCAATCAACGTGGTTGACATATTACGTCGCTTGCAGCTTTCGGTGAAGGTATTGTCTTGCGATCAAACCGTTAACCTTACCTCCTATCATGGGGTAAAAATTGTTGCAGATGACTTATTATCCGCCAACATACAATGTGATTTTGATGCAATTGTTCTTGTTGGTGGTCCACCGAACACCGACAAACTGGGTACAGACAGTCAGGTGATCAGCTTTATTGAAAGACACATCAGCATGAGGGCTTATATTGCAGCGCTATGCTCTTCTGGTGCAAAAGTACTAGCCAAGAACTCGCTGCTGGGCTCTCACCACTACGTTTGCTGTGGAACCTTCCATCAAAACTACTCTGATGGCTCATACATCAATCAGCCCGTTGTAATGGATGGTCAATTTATTACTGGTCAAGATTACGGATACACCATCGATTTTGCATTTGCAATCGCTGAAGTTCTACTCGGTAATACCAGAACCAGATCTAATGATGTTAGTGATGTAGACTGGGTAGCAAAGCATATTAATTATCGTCGATTTACTGAATACAGAATTTAAGAAATAACCATAGAAGCTTGTAATCAATAATCTTATATTTCTTATATAAAAAGTGCCAACAAGACAATTATCTTGTTGGCACTTTTACTGTACTTTCTTATCTTATAGATCTAAGTCAATAACTTGTAGATATAGTGGACGAGAATTACCTTTGGCGTTGTTGCGTAATTCAATGGAACTAAATCAAGAACCTACGATCTGAGCAGCTACGTCCACTCTATCTCGTAGCCCTATGCCTAAACCACGTTACAAAACAACTAACTGGAAGCAATACAACCAATCACTCATTAACCGTGGTTCTCTGACCTTTTGGATTGATGAAGAAGCAATAAGCGGATGGGCGCAAAGCAAACAGAATAAGCGCGGGAGGCCGCGTCGGTTCAGTGATTTAGCTATCACGACAGCACTCATGGTCAAACGAGTTTTTTCTATGCCATTGAGAGCGCTGCAAGGATTTATCGACTCGATATTTAGGTTAGCCCATGTACCGTTAAGTTGTCCGCATTACACCTGCATCAGTCGTAGAGCCAAGCAAGTTGAGGTTTCATTTAAGACTAAAACGAGAGGAGCGATACAGCACCTAGCTATTGATGCTACTGGCCTTAAGGTTTATGGCGAAGGTGAATGGAAAGTCAAAAAACATGGGACGGATGGCAAGCGTAGAGTCTGGCGAAAGCTGCATATTGCAGTCGATACCAACACTCATGAGATCATTGCCGCCGAGCTAAGTTTATCGACGGTTACAGATGGAGAAGTACTCCCGAACTTACTGAAACAAACACGCCGAAGTATCCTTAAGGTGTCTGGTGATGGCGCTTACGACACGAGAGCGTGTCACGCTGCTATTAAGATTAAGGGAGCTATTGCGCTTATTCCCCCAAGAGAAGGGGCTGCCTTTTGGGAGCGTGGTCACCCTCGAAATCTCGCCGTGGGTTGCCAGAAATTATACGGCTCAAATAAGTATTGGAAAGAGCGGTATGGATACCACAAACGTTCACTCTCAGAAACAGCGATGTATCGAGTTAAACAGTTGCTAGGAGGGAAACTGAGCTTAAGAAATTACAATGCCCAGGTGGGTGAAACTTACGCGATGATAAAAGCGTTGAACAAGCTTACTGGGTTAGGTATGCCTGAAACTTGTCGCATTGACTAAGAAACAAGCGAAACGGGTTGGCTCTATCTCTAAATTTAATTACGCAACAAAGCCCATTGAAGCGACTTTCGTTTGAGCTTCGCTGATCGCGCCAACTGAAAAGGTTGTGCCAAGCTGTTCTTTGAGAAGAGATTGGATTTTTCGAACACTGAGGTGATATTGCCCCGCAAGAACCCCAATGTAACTTAATAAGTTCGGCCCTATAATCCCTTGCGATGCATCGTCAGGCTTTTGAGCCTTGACGGCTTCTTTGCAGTGCCGACATTGACCTGAAAATAAACGGTATTCGGTGATATCGACAGTGGGCTTGGGAATATCAAAGACTTGGTGTCGGTAGTAAGGGCCGTCATGAACATCAATGTCAGACTGTTCGCAACAAGGACAACTATCAGGGAAGCAATCAATAATGATATCCGTGTCTTTTAACGGGGAAAGTTTTCGTTGATGCCCTGTGTGGCCTTTTTTAGCTCCTCTCGAATTGCGACCACCAGAGCTTTCATCTTTTTTCGCTCATGGCGATCTTTAGGACTGTCTGATGAGGGCGATTTTGAAGAGTTTTTGGAGCTAGTGGTAAGCTTATCTTCATAGTGCCGGAGCTGTTCCCACAGCTCATCAATAAGCACCTTAGCCTCATTCAGATCAGAGATTTTAGGTGGTGCGTCTTGGTATTTAGGAGCTTTTTTTCTAGTCATATAACTATGATGAAGCTCAAAAATGATCACTCAATACCTAAAGTGGGATCAAGTGCTAGAGGTCACAGTTTTTATGTCAATAGGGTTTGGTGAACACTTACCAAATAAGTATTGGAAAGAGCGGTATGGATACCACAAACGTTCACTCTCAGAAACAGCGATGTATCGAGTTAAACAGTTGCTAGGAGGGAAACTGAGCTTAAGAAATTACAATGCCCAGGTGGGTGAAACTTACGCGATGATAAAAGCGTTGAACAAGCTTACTGGGTTAGGTATGCCTGAAACTTGTCGCATTGACTAAGAAACAAGCGAAACGGGTTGGCTCTATCTCTAAATTTAATTACGCAACAAAGCCTTA
Organism: Vibrio artabrorum; assembly: GCF_024347295.1. NCBI lineage: Bacteria > Pseudomonadati > Pseudomonadota > Gammaproteobacteria > Vibrionales > Vibrionaceae > Vibrio > Vibrio artabrorum. The sequence goes on from NZ_AP025459.1 coordinate 724,850, forward strand.
CAAAACCTCTAATACATCGCTCAGCTTCATTATTGGTTAAGGGGATTGACGCTTTCTTGAGGAAAACCCACAAGCTCTCTCTATGTTTGAGCAGTAACTTGCATCGCCCCCGATATCGCTTGACCATGACATCAGTCCCTTTGCTCAACCAATGATCGAACGATTTCTGCAACCTACGCATTCTTCGTAAGTACAGCGCATAATTTAACTCATCTTGTTCATAACGATGCCGAGTATGGAAAATGGCGTTCGTCAGCAAACAAAGATGTCTGCCAATATAAGCGGTGTGGCCACCGCCACTATAATCCGCCATTTGCTGAAGGTTACGCTTCACATGTGCCCAACATAACTGATGACGGTCTGCGGCTATCCAGTTATAGCTAGGGCACTGGTCGCTGACCACAATGCCTGCATAGTCTTCATCAATGACCTTTTTCGCTGATGAGGTCGAGCGCGAATAAAGTATTTGCTCATAGACAAGGTCATCACTTGCCACTAACCAACACCAGCGAAGGCTTTGTTCATCATTTCGGTGATGAGAGGTCTCGTCAGCATGAATCAAAGGCGCTTTCTTTAATGCTTGTTTTATCGCTTGATGTAATGGCGTTAGCATTGAAGCGGCGTTGTTGCGTAATTCAATGGAACTAAATCAAGAACCTACGATCTGAGCAGCTACGTCCACTCTATCTCGTAGCCCTATGCCTAAACCACGTTACAAAACAACTAACTGGAAGCAATACAACCAATCACTCATTAACCGTGGTTCTCTGACCTTTTGGATTGATGAAGAAGCAATAAGCGGATGGGCGCAAAGCAAACAGAATAAGCGCGGGAGGCCGCGTCGGTTCAGTGATTTAGCTATCACGACAGCACTCATGGTCAAACGAGTTTTTTCTATGCCATTGAGAGCGCTGCAAGGATTTATCGACTCGATATTTAGGTTAGCCCATGTACCGTTAAGTTGTCCGCATTACACCTGCATCAGTCGTAGAGCCAAGCAAGTTGAGGTTTCATTTAAGACTAAAACGAGAGGAGCGATACAGCACCTAGCTATTGATGCTACTGGCCTTAAGGTTTATGGCGAAGGTGAATGGAAAGTCAAAAAACATGGGACGGATGGCAAGCGTAGAGTCTGGCGAAAGCTGCATATTGCAGTCGATACCAACACTCATGAGATCATTGCCGCCGAGCTAAGTTTATCGACGGTTACAGATGGAGAAGTACTCCCGAACTTACTGAAACAAACACGCCGAAGTATCCTTAAGGTGTCTGGTGATGGCGCTTACGACACGAGAGCGTGTCACGCTGCTATTAAGATTAAGGGAGCTATTGCGCTTATTCCCCCAAGAGAAGGGGCTGCCTTTTGGGAGCGTGGTCACCCTCGAAATCTCGCCGTGGGTTGCCAGAAATTATACGGCTCAAATAAGTATTGGAAAGAGCGGTATGGATACCACAAACGTTCACTCTCAGAAACAGCGATGTATCGAGTTAAACAGTTGCTAGGAGGGAAACTGAGCTTAAGAAATTACAATGCCCAGGTGGGTGAAACTTACGCGATGATAAAAGCGTTGAACAAGCTTACTGGGTTAGGTATGCCTGAAACTTGTCGCATTGACTAAGAAACAAGCGAAACGGGTTGGCTCTATCTCTAAATTTAATTACGCAACAAAGCCGGTCTTCTTTCCTGTTAGCGTAGCTTTTGTTTTTAATTGACTTAATTTAAAGGGTATTTTTATTGGATACGCTTGGTTGAGTAGCAAAAAATGACACCATTAAGGGCAATTTAACGCATTTTACCAACTGCTGATTCTTGTATGATGAAATCAAACAGGCGTTGTTGCGTAATTCAATGGAACTAAATCAAGAACCTACGATCTGAGCAGCTACGTCCACTCTATCTCGTAGCCCTATGCCTAAACCACGTTACAAAACAACTAACTGGAAGCAATACAACCAATCACTCATTAACCGTGGTTCTCTGACCTTTTGGATTGATGAAGAAGCAATAAGCGGATGGGCGCAAAGCAAACAGAATAAGCGCGGGAGGCCGCGTCGGTTCAGTGATTTAGCTATCACGACAGCACTCATGGTCAAACGAGTTTTTTCTATGCCATTGAGAGCGCTGCAAGGATTTATCGACTCGATATTTAGGTTAGCCCATGTACCGTTAAGTTGTCCGCATTACACCTGCATCAGTCGTAGAGCCAAGCAAGTTGAGGTTTCATTTAAGACTAAAACGAGAGGAGCGATACAGCACCTAGCTATTGATGCTACTGGCCTTAAGGTTTATGGCGAAGGTGAATGGAAAGTCAAAAAACATGGGACGGATGGCAAGCGTAGAGTCTGGCGAAAGCTGCATATTGCAGTCGATACCAACACTCATGAGATCATTGCCGCCGAGCTAAGTTTATCGACGGTTACAGATGGAGAAGTACTCCCGAACTTACTGAAACAAACACGCCGAAGTATCCTTAAGGTGTCTGGTGATGGCGCTTACGACACGAGAGCGTGTCACGCTGCTATTAAGATTAAGGGAGCTATTGCGCTTATTCCCCCAAGAGAAGGGGCTGCCTTTTGGGAGCGTGGTCACCCTCGAAATCTCGCCGTGGGTTGCCAGAAATTATACGGCTCAAATAAGTATTGGAAAGAGCGGTATGGATACCACAAACGTTCACTCTCAGAAACAGCGATGTATCGAGTTAAACAGTTGCTAGGAGGGAAACTGAGCTTAAGAAATTACAATGCCCAGGTGGGTGAAACTTACGCGATGATAAAAGCGTTGAACAAGCTTACTGGGTTAGGTATGCCTGAAACTTGTCGCATTGACTAAGAAACAAGCGAAACGGGTTGGCTCTATCTCTAAATTTAATTACGCAACAAAGCCAATCAAACACTAGGAGGTGGTTATGAATTACTTTTTGGCAGTCGATATTGGTGCTTCTAGTGGAAGGCACTTATTAGCGCATATTGAGAATGAACAAATAGTGCTTGAAGAAATATATCGATTTGAAAATAAACTCTCATCAGTCGATGGTCAACTATGTTGGGAGCTGGATAATCTATTTAGTCATATTCTCGAAGGGCTAAAACAATGTGTCACGATCGGCAAGATACCAAAAAGCGTCGGTATTGACACTTGGGGTGTTGACTTCGTTCTTCTGGATAATGAAGAGAATATTATCGGTAATACGGTATCGTATCGAGATAGTCGTACAAAAGGTGTTATGGATGATATTTGTGATCAAGTTGGGCACCAAGAAATCTATAACAAAACTGCCATTCAGTTTATGGGTTTTAATACCTTATATCAGATGAAGTCTGTGGGTTCAAAAGAGAAGCAACAAGCCTGCTCGTTTTTGATGATTCCAGATTATATCAACTATCTGCTAACGGGTGTTAAAGCGAATGAGTATACCAATTCAACAACAACTCAAATGCTAAATATTGATACTGATGATTGGGATAAAGATTTACTTGAAGTATGTGGTATCAGCAAAGATATCTTCACTAAACCCCAATACCCTGGTCATCAGCTTGGAAACCTTAAATCCTCAATACAAGAGGCGATTGGCTTTGATTGCGAAGTAGTATTACCAGCTTCACACGATACAGCTTCTGCTTTTATTGCCAGTGTTTTAGAACTCGAAGACGATGGTGTAATTTTGAGTTCTGGTACTTGGTCATTGTTGGGCACTGAACTTGAGAAACCGATAGTTTCTGATATTTCTCGTCAAAGCAATTTCACTAATGAAGGTGGTTACGACAAACGATTTAGATTTTTGAAAAATATTATGGGTCTTTGGATCGTTCAAGAAGTTTCACGAATATTGGAATACAGGTATTCATATGCAGAATTAGCCGATCAGGCAAGAGAAGCCAGTGATTTTACCTCTGTTATCGATGTCAATAATGAACGCTTCTTTGTGAGTGAAAACATGATCGAAGAAATTGTCGATTATTGTAAAGAAACTGGACAAGACATCCCACAAACAACAGGTGAAGTCTGCATGTGTGTTTATCGAAGCCTAGCCAAGTCTTATAACCAGTACATTGAAGAACTTATCAGTATTACCGGAAAAACCGTAGATAAAGTCAATATCATTGGTGGAGGGTGTAAAAATCAGTTTCTCAATGAGTTAATTGAACAGGAAACCAAGAAAGAAGTTATTGTCGGCCCAGTAGAAGCAACTGGTATGGGTAATATTATTGTACAAATGTTATCCATGGGCGAAATTGCTCATTTAAAACAAGCGAAAAATTATATTAGAAACAGCATTTAATTAGGAATTATCATGGAACAGAGTTTAAAAAATAGATACGAACTGAGTAAGTCACTTTACGCTAAATGGGGCATTGATGTAGATGCTGTTCTTGAGAAATTAAAAGGCGTTAAGGTCTCTATTCATTGTTGGCAGGGTGATGATGTTACGGGCTTCGAGGAAGCGGCTCATGAACTGTCTGGTGGTATCTCTGCTACTGGTAGCTACCCGGGTAAAGCAACAAATGCACAAGAGTTACGTGCTGATTTAGACAAAGCACTGAGTCTAATCCCAGGCAAGCACAAGATTAACCTCCACGCTCTTTATGCAGAAACACATGGTGTAGCGGTTGAGCGTGATGAGTTGAAACCAGAACACTTTGCTGGTTGGGTCGAATGGGCGAAAGAGCGTGCTCTAGGCCTAGATTTCAACCCTAGTATGTTCTCTCACCCGAAAGCGAGTGATGGTTTGACACTGTCTCACCCTGATAAAGAGATCCGTGATTTCTGGATTAAGCACTGTATTGCTTCACGTAAAATTGGCGAATATTTCGGTAAGGAATTGGATCAAACGTGTCTGACAAATATCTGGATTCCAGACGGCTATAAAGACACCCCAAGTAACCGTTTTGCGCCGCGTCAGCGCCTAAAAGATTCTCTAGATGAGATTTTTGCTGTTGACGTTGACGAGCAGTTCAACAAGGACTCAGTAGAATCAAAAGTATTCGGTATTGGTGTTGAATCTTACACGGTTGGTTCGCATGAGTTTTATATGGGTTATGCGGTCGCGAACAATAAGCTTTGTTTGCTAGACAATGGCCACTATCACCCGACCGAGTCGGTTGCGGACAAGATCTCATCAATGCTGCTTTATCAAGATGAGCTTGCTTTGCACGTTACTCGCCCTGTTCGTTGGGACAGTGATCATGTCGTAACGCTAAATGACGAAGTTAAAGAAATCGCGAAAGAGCTAGTTCGTACAGACAGCTTGGACAAAATATACCTGGGTTTAGATTTCTTTGATGCAAGCATCAACCGCGTAGCTGCGTGGGTATTGGGTACTCGCAATATGCAAAAAGCGCTACTTGAAGCGATGCTTATGCCACATGACAAGCTGACTGAGTTGCAAGATAAAGGCGACTTCACACAGCGCTTGGTTCTGATGGAAGAGCTAAAAACCTATCCAATGGGTGATATTTGGAACTATTTCTGTGAATTGAATGATGTACCAGCAAACGAAGATTGGTTTAGAGCGATCGAAGTTTATGAGCAAGACGTTCTGTTTAAGCGAGGCAAATAATGGATAAGTTAGCATTTATACAAGAGTTTAAAAAGACGACCAACGACGCATGGTTGAAAGGATGGCATGAGCGTAATGGGGGCAATTTGTCCTACCGTTTGACTCAATCCGAAGTAGAGCAAGCTCGTCCATTTTTTGAAGAAACATCGCAATGGCTGGAGATCGGTGTAACGGTTTCCAATCTTGCAAATGAATACTTTATCGTTACCGGTAGTGGTAAGTACTTTCGAAACGTAGAAGTTTGTATTGAAGAAAATGCTGGAATTATCCAAGTTTCAGAAGATGGCACTCAATACCGAACACTTTGGGGTCTTGTTAACGACGCGAAACCGACGAGTGAGTTGCCTGCGCACCTTATGAATCATTCAGTCAAGTTTGACGCGACGGGTGGAGCGCATCGAGTTGTTATGCACTCTCACACGACAAATTTAATCGCGCTTACCTTTGTTTTGCCGCTGGAAGCTGAGACGTTTACTCGTGAACTATGGGAAATGGCGACGGAGTGCCCAGTTGTATTCCCTGCTGGTGTGGGCATTGTCCCATGGATGGTTCCCGGTGGTCGTGCTATTGCTGAGTACACTAGCGAACTGATGAAAACGTACGATGTGGCTATTTGGGCTCATCACGGTACATTCTGTTCTGCGGAAGACCTAAGTCTCGCGTTTGGCTTGATGGATACCGCAGAGAAGGCCGCTGAAATACTAGTAAAAGTTCTCGCGATGGGTGGCAAACGTCAAACTATTCAACCAGCAGAGTTCAAAGAGCTAGAATCTGCATTTAACGTTACGTTGAATGAAAAAGCATTGGCTTGAGGAGGCGTTAGGTGATTAGAAAAGCGTTTAAACTCAAAGTTAACATGGATCAGTTTGAAGAATACAAAAAGCGTCACGACAATATTTTTCCTGAGTTAATTGATGTACTTAAAGCTGCGGGAGCAAACAACTACTCTATCTTCCTAGACGAGGAGACAGGTTGTCTGTTTGGTTATGTTGAGTTAGAATCTACTAATAAATGGAACGATGTTTCAAAAGCTGAAGCTTGCCAGAAGTGGTGGAGTTATATGGAAGATATCATGGAGACGAATCCAGATAGCAGCCCTAAATCCACAGAGTTAACAGAGATGTTTTATCTAGCGTAACTATGATCCGCTAATGCTATGAAACAAATTAGTATCAAGAGGTAAATATGAACAAGCCGAATATTATTGTAATTTTTAGCGATCAGCAGCGTTGGGATACGTTGGGTTGTTACGGTCAGGAACTGCCTGTAACACCAAACCTAGACGAGCTTGCACGAGACGGTGTTATGTTCGAGAACGCATTCACAGTCAACCCTGTATGTGGTCCAACACGTTCAACGATGCAAACTGGGCTGTATCCAACCGAAACCGGTTGCTTCCGAAATGACATTATTCTTCCCCAAGGTCAAAAAACCGTGGCTCACTTTCTTTCTGATGAAGGTTACAGTGTCGGTTACGTCGGTAAATGGCACTTAGCTTCAAATAACACTGCTCATGAGGGCTTTGTTGTAGCGGCACCGACAGAAAGCTCAGGTGAAACTATCGATAATTGCTTCACAGCAATACCAAACCAGTATCGAGGTGGTTATAAAGACTTTTGGGTTGCTTCCGATATCCTTGAAGGCACATCGCATGGCTATGGCGGACATATGTTTGACATCGATGGCAACAAGGTAAGTTGGGATGAAGATGTATATCGCGCAGATTTTTTGACTGACTTGACGACAGACTACATCGATAATTACCAAGAAGAGAAGCCGTTCTTTTTATTCTTGTCTTATCTAGAGCCACATCATCAGAATGACAAAAATACGTATGAAGGCCCCCATGGCTCTCAAGAGAAATGGAGTAACTTCAAAGTCCCTGGTGATCTAGAACCGTTTGTTGATGGTAATTGGGCAGAAGAATACCCAGATTATTTAGGTTGTTGTAATAATCTCGACCAAAATGTTGGAAAGATTCGCCAAGCGGTAAAAGATAAAGGCTTAGATGATAATACTGTAATCGTTTATCTGAGTGACCACGGCTCTCACTTCAAGACTCGCAATGGTGAATACAAGCGTTCATGTCACGACTCTTCGATTCGTATTCCGTTCGTGATTTACGATCCACGTGCGAAAGCAGGTCAGGTGATAGATGACCATGCAAGCATCATTGATGTAGTTCCAACTCTGCTGAAGGCTGCGGGCGTTAAAGTACCTAGCTACATGCAGGGTCAGCCGCTTCAAGATCTGTATATTGACAACGCTAAGAAGAGTAATGCTAGCTTTATTCAGATCAGTGAGTCACAGATTGGCCGTGCTATTCGTACTGATTCATGGACGTATTCGGTATCAGCTCCGGATCAAAGTGGTTTAATCGAGAAAGACAGCGGGGTGTACCAAGAAGAGTTCTTGTACAACCTAGTTGATGATCCTAATCAGTTAGAAAACTTGGTGGCTAATGAAGATCTGAAGCCGGTGAAAGCGGAGCTAAGAAAGCTTTTATTGGAAGAGATCTATCGTATTGAAGGGGTACAACCGGAAATCATCGAAGCGTAACTGTTGGTGTTGAACACACATTTATATGTTCATTGCAAAAGTCCATAGTGGTAACACTGTGGACTTTTTTATTGTCATCTTTCCAGCAACAGTTTCGATCTCAATGCTAATGGGCACCTTGGAGGTGCAACCTATGATTCGGCTGTGCAATCGGTTTGTGCTCATTCGTAAGCAACTATGAGGAAACCATTATTGGGCGAGGATAGTTCGTTGATACGGTGGGGTAAATGAAGATATGGTTCGGCGGGAGGTTATACCAATTCCATTAAATTTGTGATCTAATATGGACTCTGAAAGGAGTCTATATGAACTCAGATTTATCAAAACTTATCAGCACAACCTCCAACGCTAGGTTAAGACTAAGATTACTCGCCGCATCTCACTTTATTGATGGTAAAAATCGAACTGAAATCGCTTCATTTCTTAAAGTCAGTCGCCTTAGTGTGAACAAATGGATAAAAGCCTATCTCGATTATGGCGTTGAGGGACTAACAGAAAAACCTCATACGGGAAGGCCTTCCAGACTGACTACTGAGCAAAAAGCACACCTTAAAGAATACGTCACTTCAAATGCGATAAAACCTGAAGGTGGGCGTTTACAAGGGAGTGATATCGCACAATTCATCTTTGATGAATTTGACGTTTCTTACCAACCATCCGGTGTATACCGCTTGTTGCATGAACTTAACTTGAGCTGGATAACAACGCGTTCAAAGCACCCAAAACAATCAGAAGAAACCCAAGAGTCTTTTAAAAAAATTCCAAATAGAAACGATCCTTAAGATCCCTGGCCATATCCACTTACAAGAAGTACTTGTTTGCTTTCAAGACGAAGCTAGATTTGGTCAGCGCAATACCACAACCAAGATTTGGGCTGAAAAAGGAACTCGACCTAGAGCCGTTCAACAGCAGCAATTTGAGTACGCTTATTTGTTTGGAGCTATTTGTGTCAATACGGGCGAAGCTGAAGCGATTGTTTCACCGTTAAGCAACATGGAAGCCATGACGAAGCACCTTGAATTGATCTCAACGGCGACACCTATTGGTAAACACTCAGTGATTATTATGGATCAAGCAAGCTGGCATCAAACACACTTAGCCAATCACTTTAAGAACATCACGATAATCCATATCCCGCCCTATTCACCAGAATTAAACCCAATAGAGCAAGTTTGGCAATGGCTTCGTCAGTACAGGTTAGCGAATCGGTGTTTTGAGAACTATAACGATATAGTGAACTCGGTGTGCGAAGCTTGGAACAGTTTTTGTGAAGATAAACGCAGAGTCCAATCTCTCTGCTTTAGAGACTGGACTAGATTGATAAGTTAATTAATGGAATTGGTATTACAATCCCATCGAGTATGAGACAGACTCTTATAGTCTCGCATAGGTTGTTTCCTCTTTACTTTTGGTCGAGCAAAGAAGTTACATATACCGTTGTCACGGTCAAACCTATGCGAGTCACCCCAGCAGAGCTGGGGGTTTATCAATGTTTAATTAAAAACTATATAGTAAACCTAAACGATAACGTAATTGATAGCCTGAAACAGTAGCGCCAACTGGAACACCAGCAAATGTAATATATGGTGTAATGCCTGGTGCAACTTTATAATATGTTTTAAACTCAATTTCGTGTTTAAAGTCGTGCTTATCCCAATAGTATTGGTCATCTAACCCTTTATGGTAATCATATTCTAACTGAAACGTTAGAGCTTTCGTTGCTTTGTACCCTACTTTAGCCTGATATTGACTTTTTTGTTTAATGTATTTTGTACTATTTGATGGAACGGTAATTTCGTGCTTATATTTTAATTCAGTAAAAATACCATAATCCCAATTTGATTGTAAACCTAATTGAGGCGTATACATTACACCACTAGATGTTGATGTGAAGTCAATTTTAGGTATTAAAGTGTGAGTTTCATTTACATGATAACGGTAACCTAACTGTATTTCACTACTTGATAATGCATATGTATCAAGAGTTTTACCTTTATTAACTATTTGAACACCAAAAAAAGTATTACCTGAACTACCACCTATTTTTACCAATGTTGCATTTTCATTAACAGGGTTAAACTCATGCGCTCTTGGTAAGTACTCTTGACGGATGTCTAAAACAGCTGCAGAAACTGAAGTAGCTAACATTAATGGAGCAAGGGTAAGTGTTATCAGTTTAATTGATTTCATTTTAACTTCCTAAGTTTTATTTATTATCAACTATAAGCCAGAGAGGAATAAAACATAAATTCGTGACAGAGCTCTCATTTGCATTTATTATTATGTGCTAATGGAACTTTTGTTCTAAGGTTTATTTTCAATCCACAGTTTATTTTTAAATCATCAACAAATTAGATATAAGATTGATTATTGTTTTTTATTGAGACATTTTTTGCATGGTCATTCCGCTTAATTAAACGCGGCAAATATTGTCACCAAGATAATCAAAAATCTATATTTAAAAATGTGTACTGATGGGGTTATATGTTATGAATAGTTAACAACAATAAATGATACAATATTACTTAATGATTCATTATTAAACATATGTTCACTAATTTAAAGCAATATTTCTTACAACCACTTTAATGATCTAGCTCACGATTTCCCTTCTTTTCACAAAAATAAACCCGTATTTTGATTTTAATCATACGCGATTTCATTTAAATTTGTCATTATCATATTACTTACAAATATGAACTTAGTGATGTACAACTAAAAGTGGGGTTTTATTATGAATTATGATTATCTTGTGATCGGAGGCTACTTTGTCCTTATGGTGGTAATTAGCTTACTATTTAAAAAAATGGCAACTAATAGTACTAGTGATTACTTCCGTGGGGGAGGTAAAATGTTATGGTGGATGGTTGGCGCTACCGCCTTTATGACACAATTTTCCGCTTGGACTTTTACCGGTGCAGCAGGTAAAGCATTTAGTGATGGTTTTGCCGTTCTTGGCGTTTTTATCGGTAATATAGTGGCTTACGTTTTTGCTTATTTCTATTTTGCAAAACGCTTCCGTCAAATGCGTGTCGATACGGCGTTGTTGCGTAATTCAATGGAACTAAATCAAGAACCTACGATCTGAGCAGCTACGTCCACTCTATCTCGTAGCCCTATGCCTAAACCACGTTACAAAACAACTAACTGGAAGCAATACAACCAATCACTCATTAACCGTGGTTCTCTGACCTTTTGGATTGATGAAGAAGCAATAAGCGGATGGGCGCAAAGCAAACAGAATAAGCGCGGGAGGCCGCGTCGGTTCAGTGATTTAGCTATCACGACAGCACTCATGGTCAAACGAGTTTTTTCTATGCCATTGAGAGCGCTGCAAGGATTTATCGACTCGATATTTAGGTTAGCCCATGTACCGTTAAGTTGTCCGCATTACACCTGCATCAGTCGTAGAGCCAAGCAAGTTGAGGTTTCATTTAAGACTAAAACGAGAGGAGCGATACAGCACCTAGCTATTGATGCTACTGGCCTTAAGGTTTATGGCGAAGGTGAATGGAAAGTCAAAAAACATGGGACGGATGGCAAGCGTAGAGTCTGGCGAAAGCTGCATATTGCAGTCGATACCAACACTCATGAGATCATTGCCGCCGAGCTAAGTTTATCGACGGTTACAGATGGAGAAGTACTCCCGAACTTACTGAAACAAACACGCCGAAGTATCCTTAAGGTGTCTGGTGATGGCGCTTACGACACGAGAGCGTGTCACGCTGCTATTAAGATTAAGGGAGCTATTGCGCTTATTCCCCCAAGAGAAGGGGCTGCCTTTTGGGAGCGTGGTCACCCTCGAAATCTCGCCGTGGGTTGCCAGAAATTATACGGCTCAAATAAGTATTGGAAAGAGCGGTATGGATACCACAAACGTTCACTCTCAGAAACAGCGATGTATCGAGTTAAACAGTTGCTAGGAGGGAAACTGAGCTTAAGAAATTACAATGCCCAGGTGGGTGAAACTTACGCGATGATAAAAGCGTTGAACAAGCTTACTGGGTTAGGTATGCCTGAAACTTGTCGCATTGACTAAGAAACAAGCGAAACGGGTTGGCTCTATCTCTAAATTTAATTACGCAACAAAGCCTGTCGATACACCAACCGAAGCAATCCGTCGTCGCTTTGATAACACTAGTGAACAATTTTTCACATGGCTTATCATCCCGTTAAGTATAATCAATGGTGGTATCTGGCTAAATGGCTTAGGAGTGTTTGGTTCTGCAGTTTTTGACGCTGATATAACAACGACCATCTGGATAACAGGCCTTGCAGTATTAGCTATATCACTACTTAGTGGAGCTTGGGGTGTTGTTGCATCAGACTTTATTCAAACCTTGGTTATTGCTATCGTTTCAATCGCTTGTGCCATAGTTGCACTTGTTGCAGTGGGTGGCCCAGGGGAAATTATCAACAACTTCCCTTCAGGTTTCATGGTTGGACCTGATATGAACTATCCATTACTTATTGTTTGTTCTTTTTTCTTCTTTCTAGTGAAGCAACTCCAAGGCATCAATAATATGCAAGATGCTTACCGCTTCCTTAACGCAAAAGATTCAAACAATGCGAGTAAAGCAGCATTAATGGCAGGCTTAATGATGCTTGTTGGCACTATCATTTGGTTTATTCCACCTTGGGCATCTGCAATTTTATACCCAGATGCTGCACAACAATATTCTGAACTTGGTGCAAAATCACGTGATGCCGTTTACTTAGTATTTGCACGTGAAACCATGCCAATTGGTACTGTCGGCTTATTAATGGCTGGTTTATTTGCGGCTACTATGTCTTCTATGGATTCAGCACTAAACCGTAATTCAGGTATTTTTGTACGTAGCTTCTACGCTACTATTGTTCGTAAAGGTAAAGCTTCCGACAAAGAACAACTTCGTATGGGACAAATTGCCTGTATCGTTAACGGATTACTAGTTATCCTGATGGCTCAATTCTTCTTATCACTAAAAGAAGTCAGCCTATTTGATCTTACAATGCGCGTAACAACTCTATTACAAGGTCCAATTCTTGTACCACTTTGTTTTGGTATGTTCATTCGCAAAACGCCCAAATGGGCACCTTGGGCTACCGTTTTATTTGGTGCGTTTGTATCTTGGTCTGTTATCGAAATCTTTACACCACAAACTGTAGGTGCTTGGTTTGGTCTTGAGAATCTCACTGCTCGTGAAATTTCTGAATTTAAAACAACAATCACCATCGTCGCACACCTAGTTTTCACTACGAGTTTCTTCTGGGCTACTACCCTATTCTATAAAGAAGAGACAAATCCAAATAGTGAACGCCAAGCTAAGTTCTTTGTAGACATGGAAACTCCAGTAATCGCGTCTGAAGGTCAAGATATTGTTGACCGTATGCAACGTGAAAAACTAGGTACTTTGGTAATGATAATGGGCGCAGGCTTGTTATTGATGATCCTCATTCCAAACCCAATGTGGGGTCGCCTATTATTCTTATGCTGTTCAGCGTCCATATTTGGACTTGGGTATCTATTGAAAAAAAGTGCCGGAATTGATCCTAAGATAGAACAAAGTTTAAAAGCTTCTTAAAATCAATAATCAAAGTACTGCTATCATTAAAGTTTAGATAGCAGTGTTTTATCAAATATCGTTGTTAATAAAATATTTATTGTAAATTTATAGGTTTAATTATGATTATAAATGACTCTTGGGCAATTCAAGCTTGGTCAGATGTATTTACAAAAGTAAAAAAAACAAGTAACGACATCTCAATTCCTTTCCCGTCACTGACTTCAGATGGCATTTATGAAAATACACATGCACCATGGGCTTGGGTTGTCGGTTTTTGGCCTGGCTTACTGTGGCTTTTATATGAAAAAGAACACTATGATCCATTCAAAAATATCGCTATTTCACGTGAAGATATAATGGATGGTGCTTTAGATGAATATGTTAATATTCACCATGATGTTGGCTTTATGTGGCAATTAACTTCAGTCAAACAATGGGAACTCCTTGGTACTGAAAAGGGCGTTGTTGATCAAATCATCTTGAAGAACAACGATGCCATATACGACTATCCGTTAGTTTCTGACGGGCATACCTAGTCCTATGACTTTGTTTATAGCCTTGACGTTCGCCATGATTTCACCCACTTGAGCGTTGTAACATCTCAAACTCAATTTACCGCTTGTTAGTCCCTTGTATCGGGACATCGCGGTCTCAGATATTGAACGATAGTGATATCCAGACTCAGCTTTCCACTCCGCTATTGTCCCATTTTTCAGAGCTGTTACTGCTTCGTTTCTGGGGTGACCGTCCTCCCAAGGTACTGCATTCTTTCGAGGGGGGATCAACGGAGTACAGCCTTTATTTTTCAGAGCCTCGTGGCAACTTTTTGTGTCATAAGCTCCATCTGCAGATACGGCTGTGACCTTTCTGCGTAGTGGGTTGAGCAACGTCGGTAGCACTTCACTATCGCCAACATTTACAAGGCTGACTTCCGCGCTAATAGCTTCGTGAGTATCCACATCTACAGCTAAATGCAGCTTACGCCATGTTCTGCGTTTTTCTGCACCGTGCTTTTTTACTTTCCATTCACCCTCACCAAAGACTTTAAGCCCAGTGGAATCAATGGCTATATGGCGAATAGCGCCTCTAGATTTATTGCGATATTTGACCTGAACCGTCTTCGAGCGTTTACTAATACAGGTGTAGTCGGGAGAGGTCAGCGGAACGTAATCGTTCACCAAGGTAACTTGACTCGATATTAACGGGGGGAACAGCCTATAGATCAAAGATGTTGGGGTACGGTCTCTTCGCCACAACAGCCGTGATGATCTCACTCAACACTGACATTGTCGACAAGCCACGTTTTTTGCAGGTTTCGATGAGGGTATGTATCCTACTGCGGAATTTATCGCCTGCATCCGAGGTCGTTCCGAAGCTGATTTTCCTTTGGATTACAAAACCTCTAATACATCGCTCAGCTTCATTATTGGTTAAGGGGATTGACGCTTTCTTGAGGAAAACCCACAAGCTCTCTCTATGTTTGAGCAGTAACTTGCATCGCCCCCGATATCGCTTGACCATGACATCAGTCCCTTTGCTCAACCAATGATCGAACGATTTCTGCAACCTACGCATTCTTCGTAAGTACAGCGCATAATTTAACTCATCTTGTTCATAACGATGCCGAGTATGGAAAATGGCGTTCGTCAGCAAACAAAGATGTCTGCCAATATAAGCGGTGTGGCCACCGCCACTATAATCCGCCATTTGCTGAAGGTTACGCTTCACATGTGCCCAACATAACTGATGACGGTCTGCGGCTATCCAGTTATAGCTAGGGCACTGGTCGCTGACCACAATGCCTGCATAGTCTTCATCAATGACCTTTTTCGCTGATGAGGTCGAGCGCGAATAAAGTATTTGCTCATAGACAAGGTCATCACTTGCCACTAACCAACACCAGCGAAGGCTTTGTTCATCATTTCGGTGATGAGAGGTCTCGTCAGCATGAATCAAAGGCGCTTTCTTTAATGCTTGTTTTATCGCTTGATGTAATGGCGTTAGCATTGAAGCGGCGTTGTTGCGTAATTCAATGGAACTAAATCAAGAACCTACGATCTGAGCAGCTACGTCCACTCTATCTCGTAGCCCTATGCCTAAACCACGTTACAAAACAACTAACTGGAAGCAATACAACCAATCACTCATTAACCGTGGTTCTCTGACCTTTTGGATTGATGAAGAAGCAATAAGCGGATGGGCGCAAAGCAAACAGAATAAGCGCGGGAGGCCGCGTCGGTTCAGTGATTTAGCTATCACGACAGCACTCATGGTCAAACGAGTTTTTTCTATGCCATTGAGAGCGCTGCAAGGATTTATCGACTCGATATTTAGGTTAGCCCATGTACCGTTAAGTTGTCCGCATTACACCTGCATCAGTCGTAGAGCCAAGCAAGTTGAGGTTTCATTTAAGACTAAAACGAGAGGAGCGATACAGCACCTAGCTATTGATGCTACTGGCCTTAAGGTTTATGGCGAAGGTGAATGGAAAGTCAAAAAACATGGGACGGATGGCAAGCGTAGAGTCTGGCGAAAGCTGCATATTGCAGTCGATACCAACACTCATGAGATCATTGCCGCCGAGCTAAGTTTATCGACGGTTACAGATGGAGAAGTACTCCCGAACTTACTGAAACA
Organism: Vibrio artabrorum; assembly: GCF_024347295.1. Taxonomy (NCBI): domain Bacteria; kingdom Pseudomonadati; phylum Pseudomonadota; class Gammaproteobacteria; order Vibrionales; family Vibrionaceae; genus Vibrio; species Vibrio artabrorum. The sequence continues at coordinate 741,150 of NZ_AP025459.1, forward strand.
AACACGCCGAAGTATCCTTAAGGTGTCTGGTGATGGCGCTTACGACACGAGAGCGTGTCACGCTGCTATTAAGATTAAGGGAGCTATTGCGCTTATTCCCCCAAGAGAAGGGGCTGCCTTTTGGGAGCGTGGTCACCCTCGAAATCTCGCCGTGGGTTGCCAGAAATTATACGGCTCAAATAAGTATTGGAAAGAGCGGTATGGATACCACAAACGTTCACTCTCAGAAACAGCGATGTATCGAGTTAAACAGTTGCTAGGAGGGAAACTGAGCTTAAGAAATTACAATGCCCAGGTGGGTGAAACTTACGCGATGATAAAAGCGTTGAACAAGCTTACTGGGTTAGGTATGCCTGAAACTTGTCGCATTGACTAAGAAACAAGCGAAACGGGTTGGCTCTATCTCTAAATTTAATTACGCAACAAAGCCGGCGTTCGTCGTCGTTTTGGTGCTACAAATGAGCAAGTATTTACTTGGGCGACCATGCCAACCAGCATCGTTTATACCGGTATTTGGCTAAATGGTTTGGCACTGTTTGTCAGTGCGGTATTTAAAGTAGATATTGAGACAACAATCGTAGTTACAGGTCTAATCGTCCTGTTTATTTCTGTTATCGGCGGCGCGTGGGGTGTTGTAGCATCCGACTTTGTTCAGATGGTGGTCATTATGGCCGTGACCGTGGTATGTGCTGTTGCCGCTCTAATTAAGATAGGTGGTCCTACGAACCTAATTGAACAGTTCCCTGCGGATTCGATCATGGGTTCAAATATGAACTATCCGCTGTTGTTCGTGGCATGGTTCATCTTCATGTTCGTGAAGCAACTTCAAAACATCAACAACATGCAGGACTCTTATCGATTCTTAACAGCTAAAGATTCGACCAATGCTCGTAAAGCTGCGCTACTTGCGTTTGTTCTTATGCTGATTGGTCCTGCTATTTGGTTCTTGCCTCCTTGGGTGTCGGCAGTGATCTACCCAGATGCAGCCACAGTGCACGCAGCACAGCTAGGTAAAAAAGCAGCGGATGCGGTTTACTTGGTATTCGTTGAGAATGCGATGCCTGTTGGTATGGTTGGCCTACTTATGTCTGCGGTATTTGCCGCGACCATGTCTTCAATGGACTCTGGCCTTAACCGTAACTCCGGTATCTTTGTTCGTAACTTCTATGCACCAATCATTGATAAAAAGGCTGACGACAAGAAACTAATGCGTGTAAGCCAAGTGGTTACTGTGGTGTTTGGTGCTCTGATTATCGCAGTTGCCCTATTCATTAACTCTCTTCGTGGATTGAGCTTGTTCGATGCGATGATGTACGTCAGTACGCTACTGCAGATGCCAATATTGGTCCCATTATTCTTCGGTATCTTCATCAAGAAGACGCCAGATTGGGCGGCATGGGCAACATTGGCTGTCGGTATTATTGTCTCTTACCTTGTTAGTTTCGTGATTACTGCCGATGTTGTAGCAAACTGGCTGAACTTAGACACGCCATTTACGGGCCGTGAAGCGAAAGACCTAAAAGTCTTACTCGGTATCATGGGTCACTTGTTCATCACGGGTGGTTTCTTCTGCCTAACCACTAAGTTCTACAAAGAGCCAGTTGGTGAACGTGAATCTGAACTGACTGAGTTCTGGAGCGATGTTGCTACTCCTGTAGTAGAAGAAGCAGGTCAAGATGAGTTGGATCGTCAACAACGCAACATGCTAGGCAAATTGATTCTTGTATTTGGTGTTCTAGTGACGCTAATGGTACTCATCCCGAATCCATCCTGGGGACGAATGGCCTTTGTCTTCTGTGGAGCGGTCATTGTGACGGTTGGTAGTTTGCTTCTGAAAAGTGCAAAACAAGCCGATAAGCTTACGACTAGTAGCGCCACATAATTCTAATGCCCCCATGAGGAGCTACGCAGTTCACAGTAGCTCCTTTTTTTAACCAGTAACTAAAAGAAGTACATAATAAACGCGGAAGGGAGATCTAAACGTGAAAATGAACGTGAACACACTCGCCATACTTATTCCTCTAACCCTATATAGCGCATCTGGCATTTCAGCTCCAGGTTATAAACAAGGCGCAACGTTACCTACGACATTTCAAAATACTATCTACGCAGTTGATCACGGTGTTATCGTCGACGATGGCATCGATGATTCTGCTGCATTGCAAGCTATTATTGACAATGAGGTTACCGCTTCTACGAGTAAAAATACGGTGATAATACTGCCACAGGGCACTATTAACCTGAGTGATGAAATCCATATTGACAAGTCAGGGTTAGTTATCAAAGGGGCGGGAAGCGATCCAGCCACGGGTACTCAAATAGTCGTTAAGTCTTGGTCACCTTATGGTGTGGATGCCAGTAATGCTCCTGATTTTGATAAGAAATACTGGCCTGGTTTTGGCGTATTTCGTGTCGAAACTCGAGAGAAGCATGTCAAGGAACCCGCTTACGAGGGGAGCGTCAACTTCCACTGGAAACACAGCATTGAGTTTGCACAACCTGCAAAAATGGGTGACAACACCATTGTAATAGAATCAGGAAAAGCCGGTGAGTTTAGCCAGGGCGATCTTATTTATGTCGGTGCCGCCAACGACAAAGCGTTTTTGGATAAAGGGCAAGTGCCAGAATCGAGAAGAAGTGGTAGTCACATAAAAACCGGTCACATGCGCACACAGATTTTTAAAGTGACAGCGGTAAACAGTGGCAACAATTCGGTCACCCTTGATGGCGCTCTAGAGTTTGATATCCCGCTAAACAATGAGAGTGGTTACAACAGCCGTGTCATGCCAGTCAGTGCGGTAGAAAACTTTGGTCTGCAAGACTTCTTTCTAACCATGGACACGAAAGGCAGCCATTGTGAGGGCTACAATCGCAACCAGTTTTCGGCGAGCAACCCTAATGGCGTCTTGTATCGATATGAGAACGTATGTGCACAAGATGCGATTCACGGCATCATTCTCAAGTGGGCGTATAACGGCTGGGTTGATAATGTCCGTATCGACATGATCGGTTCACATCCTATTGTCAGTGAGTTCGCCAAAGCAGTCACCATCTCCAACAGCACGATCGACGGCTCGTGGAATAAGGGGGCTGGCGGAAATGGCTATGTTCGTGGCTCTAAGTTATACAACAGCTGGATCCACAATAACGATATTCGTAACATTCGACACCTCGCTCTCCAATGGTCAGCGACTGGAAATATCGTCGAGCACAATACACTGAATGTTGATATGAACTTCCACGGTGGCTGGGAGCGAAATAATTTGGTTCGCTTAAATCATATCGCCGTGCCGTACGAGCATCGCAGTTGGTCTAATGGGGCGCCAGAATCGGGGTCAACGTGGCAACCGATTTGGGTTGGCTCCGGCGACCACGCCAGTAAGTGGTCAGGACCGACAGGGCCTAATAATGTCCTAACCAACAATACACTGGAGAAAGCAAAGAGTTCGGGTGAGAGTATTACTCGATGGGGGCTATTCGATGAACCTGATGTCGAGTACGCGCTCAATTGGGATGGCAGCCAGTACAAACATCTCAATATTAATGAAGAGCCAATAGCGACTTGGAATCAAGCGTTGGCAGAGGGCGTTCATCAGCAGATACCAACTTCTGGTGTCACTGTGGCTGGAGGTTCTTGGCCTCCGGAGGGGGTCGATCCAGAGGAGCCTGTTGATCCAATCGATCCACCTGTATCTGAAGGGTGTGATGTCATCACCCAATATAGTTGGGGGCAGAAAATGGAGTTGGACTTATCCCAAGCAAGCTGTGTAGCGATTGATAGAGATCTCGCAGGAAAGACAGTGCAATTGTGGGACAGTGATGCAAATAATAGTTGTGATTTCAGGGGGACGTTATCCAGCATTGATGGTAGCGGCTCAGTTAACGTGACATCAAACTATGTGAGCAGTAATAGCCTAACAGGTAAGCTGGTTAAAGTGATACCAAATAATAATTGTCAGTATGTTAAATTTAGGTCGTACTAAGTTACATACTTGCCCCGTCCTGATATGGGTTGACACTTCTAACCATACGCTCGATGTAATTCATCGGGCGTTTGGTATTCTAAGGACGTATGTGGCCTCATTTGATTATAGATCTTGATATGATTTTTAAACTGATGCTTCAATTGATATTTTATGTAATTTCATTAAGGAAGTTTTATGATTGTTCGCAAAATTTATGATTGCTATTTCTCTTGCTTGTCCTAGGGGTGTAATGGCGGATGATATAGACTTCATTTTATTGGTTGAAACCATAAAGTATGAGGTTACATCATTTCTTCCGTTTGCAAAGAAGCAAGCATCGGATGTAATCTCGTAAAGTCGCACTTCAGGAGAGGCTTAGAAGCGAGTCATCATTGCACTTATCAATTATCGTTTAGGCAATGCCTACATTTGGGCTAATGACCACAATGTCGTCGTTTCATTAACCAAGCGGATTGCCGATGGACACTTATCTCAGTCTGTACCGCAAGGAAGCATTTTAGAATCCGTTAGTCAGATGCAAGCGTCAATCAAGCCATTTTCATTGAGTTCAATGAAAACGGCTATTGGACGATCTGCAATCCAATAGCCATGGTTTTGAAAAACAAGAGCTAGTGGCAGGTTAAGCATGAGTTGTCACGTTTAATAGGGTGGTTTGCACATCACTTCACTGAGCGGGCGATGACAGAGTCTTAGTCTCTTTACTTGAGCTAATAATAGCTCCGCACAACCTAATGCATCACTGGCTGCGGAGTGGGCCTGATAATCGGGCAAATTATAGTGTTGGCGCAGATCATCGAGTTGGAAGCTAGCATGGCCACTATTTTTTCCTAAATAGCTAAATCGCTTCTCAAGCATCAAGGTGTCTATCATGTAACAAGGCAGCTTTTCCAATTGATAGCGCCTTTTGAGATACGACGATAAAAAGCCATACTCAATGCCCGCACTGTGGGCAATGATAGTTTTGCCTGCACAATGTTCGATTAATAGATCGAGTGCTGGCTCGGGCTCCACCCCCTGTTTTTGAACTTGAATGGGCATAATTTCATGAATGATAGCGCTCTCTGGTCGCACAATAACGTCGTAGCGCAGAATCACTTCGCTAACACTGGTTAAATCAATCTCTTCATAGTTTAACTCAACCGTTCCAATAGAGAGGATCCTATCAGTGTCAGGATTTAATCCTGTCGTTTCAAAATCGAGTGCGACAAATTGTTGTTCAGACAACGGGCGCTCTGCATTAGGGAGCGGGTGGGCAAAGTAATGCTCGAGGGCATGAGAAGACCAGCGTTTAGCCTGCATGGATTGGTGCAAAGCTTCAATATTGTCGCCTTTAGAGAATAGCTTTTGTAGGGCTTTGGCCAGCATGTTAGAACCCGCCTACAAATTTGAGTTTAGCGACATCCTGCAGTTCGCTGATTATCTTGAACGCTTCTTTGAGGTGCTTGCGTTCAAAACTGCTGAATTCGTCAGGGCGGATGTGGTTATCCGGAGTATCACCACGAAGCTGTGCGTTGAGCTGGTGCCTAAAACGAACTTGAGTTAGAAAACGGTACGCGCCGATAATGTTGTCGCAACTGTTTTGAGACAAGGTGCCTTGCTCAACTGCATATCGAAATCGCTCTTCAGTCCCTGTTAGCGACCCTCCAGCGGCAAGGCTGTATATTCGAGCAAGATCGATGATGAGATTCAACGCAAATTTTTTGATGTTGAGTGATTTAGTGTTATCACCACTTTTTTCTAGTACCAGGCTATTGAAAATACCAAGTGGCGGTGATGTTTCGATGGCATCGCGTGTTAGTGCCGGGATAAAGCGAGGGTTTGCATGAATGGTCTGGTGTAGGTGGTTTTGAAGCGTATCAACAAGTTCCGCGTTCCCGTACACGCAGCGTATTTCCATGAAGACACTGATGTTGAGCAGTTTATTGTATTCTGGACTAGCTACCCATTTTGTATAGTATTCTTTCCAGCGACCTACACTCTGATTCCATTTTGCTGTGGCTGCCATGTACTTGCCATCACAAAGGGGATAGCCCACTGCGGCTAATCCATTACACACTCGCATTGCAAAGTAAGTGAAGTAGAATCGATCATCCTTGGTTGCATCTTCTGCGAGTACGAGAGCATTGTCTTGATCAGAGAGCATGTGTACTTCGTTTCTTGCATGCGACCCAGCAACCATCCAAGCGTATTCACAAGGTGGTGGACCGAGCACTTCTTCAGTTAGTTGGATTATTCGTCTATTGAACGCATCCATGATCATCGACATCACCTGACCATGAATTTCGGCGCTCACGCCACTTTCGACCAAGGCTTGGAAAATAGTTTCTTTTTCATCTCGTAAACTCGCAAGCGCATTGATCGAGTTGGCGTACTTGATTTTTTCAATGAGGAAGAGCGATTGAGTACAATGGTTATGAACTAGATGTGTAGTCGTTAATAAGCCTTTTACTTCGTTATTGGCGATTACAGGCAGGCATCGAATATTATACTGCAACATGAGTGAAATCGCTTGAATCACTTTGTCTTCGCTATTGATCAAAATGGGGTTACGTGTCATGACTTCATAAATAGGTCGCTGGGTATCTATGCCCTGAGCGACAACATGTTGGGTCATATCACGGTCGGTGACCAAGCCGACAATTTCATGTTCTTTTAGTACCACGGCGCATGAGCTGTGACGCTTACCACACATGGCCTTGGCGACATCCATGATCGAGTCGTCGTAACTTGATACTGTGATATTTTCGCTGGCGACTTCTCCAACCGTACGAAAGAACAAGCTTTTCTCTTCTTTGTTGACGATAGAACGTATGGCGGAGTTCAAACGGGTTTTTGCCGTAGCGGCAAAGTAGTCTTTAAGCTCGGGATGTTGCTTGCACGTCTCTTGAATGTTTGCATGTGGTATAAGATAAAGTAGCGAGTCTTCAATAGCTTCCGCTCGGTAGCCATCTTCTGCTTCATTAAGGGGCTCAAGGAAAGTAAACCCAAACTGATCCTCTTCACCGAGACGGGCTCGGAGTTTATTGATTTGGGTACGCTGCTCTATTGCGCCTTTTCGAATCACATAGAGGTACCGTTTCTCGCACATCGAGTGAAACTCAATACTTTCTCCCTTGGCTAGGTATTTGACTGTGACTGAGCCTGCTAGTGATTCAACCACCTGTTTTGGTAGAAGGTCGAAAGGGTCAAGGTGAATCAAAAAGTCGAAAATGTTATTTGAAGCTGAAGTACCCATGTAAATCCCTTAAATGAAATGGTGTTTCAATAAAGTGCTTGGCGGCAAAAAAAGCAGCACGAGTGCTGCTTTTTTAACTGTATTAATGTCAGACAGGGTAATTGTGATAGCCCAAGTGCTCAGAAACATTGCGGCCAGCCGAGTGGAGCTGGGCAATGTACTCTTGTTTGCGGTTTTCTTCGAATCGGATAGTAGGAAACGAAACAGAGATAGCCGCAATAGGGTCACCAAATCGGTCGTAAACCGGTACTGCAATGCAACGCAATCCTGGCTCTTGTTCTTCGTTGTCTTCACCAAAATGCTGCTCACGAACAAGGTTCAATTCTTCAAGCAGTTGGTCTGCGTTTTCATGCGTATGCTGCGTGTGTTTTTTAAACTTAACATCAGCCAAGAGAGCTCGTACTTCTTGCTCATCCATATGAGACATCAACACCTTACCAATAGCTGTGCTGTAGAGCGGGTTGCGGCGACCGATGCGTGAGTGCATACGTAGATGATAACTGGAGTCTATCTTGTGTAGGTAGATGATGGAGTCTTCGTCAATGGAGCCCAAGTGGACAGTTTCATTGATTATCTTGGAGATTTTCGCCATCTCAGTATTAGCAAGATTAATGAGGTCGACATGCTCTAAAGCTTTTGAACCTAACTCAAATAATTTTAATGTCAGTGAGTATTTATCGGCTTCCCCTTCCTGCTCAACAAACCCGAGTGTCTTCATGGTTTGTAAAAAGCGATAGGTTGTCGCCTTTGACATCATCAAGCGTTGAGATAGCTCGGATACACCAATCTCTTTTTGGTTAGCCAGTGCTGAGAGGATGTTAAATACTTTTAATACTGACGATACAGCTTCCGGTTGAGTTGATTTTTCCATTTCACGCTCTGAGTCATTTTCGATAGTACCTGATTATACCTGATATGTTCGAGCGAGTCAGTAGTTTCGAAAAGCCATTTCATTAATTTAAAACCAATAATTGAGATGTCAATCACATTATTTGTAGTTAACTTTAAAAATTAAAACGCAATTTCAAAAATAACTTTAGATCGTATCATTTTTTGTGTAATGTAAGTTTCAACAGAGTGAACACCGGCCTTTTTTTGTTCACCACACATTCACTACAAAGGTACAGATTATGATTCTTGATTCGTTTAGCCTTGAAGGCAAGGTAGCAGTGGTAACTGGTTGTGATACCGGTCTTGGGCAAGGAATGGCTATCGGGCTTGCTAAAGCAGGTTGTGACATTGTTGGCGTGAACATTGTTGAACCGTCAGAGACGATTGCGATGATCGAAGAGACAGGTCGCAAGTTTGTTGATATTCGCGCTAACTTAATGAAGTTAGATGATATTCCAAGCATCGTCGATCGTGCAGTTACGGAGTTAGGTCGAATTGATATCTTGGTAAACAATGCAGGCATCATCCGTCGTAACGACGCCATTGACTTCTCTGAGCAAGATTGGGATGACGTGATGAATATCAACATAAAGTCGGTGTTCTTTATGTCACAAGCGGTAGCGAAACAGTTTATCGCGCAAGGCCAAGGTGGCAAAATCATTAACGTCGCGTCAATGTTGTCATTCCAAGGTGGTATTCGAGTACCATCTTACACCGCTTCAAAGAGTGGAGTGATGGGTGTGACTCGACTAATGGCTAACGAATGGGCAAAAGAAGGCATTAATGTTAATGCTATTGCGCCGGGCTACATGGCAACAAATAACACAGTAGCACTGCGCGCTGATGAGCAGCGTAATGCTGAAATTTTAGAGCGTATTCCAGCTGACCGTTGGGGCACTCCGGAAGATCTAGCGGGGCCATGTGTATTCTTGGCATCGAAAGCATCTGACTATATCAATGGTTACACTATTGCCGTTGACGGTGGTTGGTTGTCTCGCTAACAGGCTTAAGAGAAGGTGATGGATCTATTTTCTGTCGGACAGGTATTAGGTTTTTTGAGTTTTGGTTTAGGAATTTCTACCTTTTACCAAAAAGACGACAGGCAGCTCAAAATTTTAATGTTTGTCTTTAATATCAATCATCTTTTCCACTATTTACTACTAGGTTCAACCGTATCTGCCGCGGCAGCCGGACTGTCGGCAGCAAGAACGTTGGTATCGATACATACACGGTCCAAGCTTGTAGCAGTATTGTTCATTGTTGTTGCAGGTGGTATAGGGCAGCTTTGGTCAATTTTTGGCACGATGATCGGGACGTTCTCAATGTTTGTTCTCAGCGGCGTGGCAATGCGTATTGGCTTTTTGCTTGGTGCGACATGTTGGCTAATCAACAATATATTGGTTGGTTCAATAGGTGGTACCTTACTTGAAGCGACACTTATAGTGACGAACCTAGTAACCATTTATCGATTACGCAAATCAAGTGATTTGGTGTCTAGCGAATCACAAACATAATAGGTTTTTACACATGTTCGTATTCAATAAAAATGTGCAGTTAGAAGACTTAGGTGATGGTGTCAGCCGAAAGGTGCTTGCACACAACGACAACATGATGTCGGTTGAAGTCCATTTTGAAAAAGGTGCGGTTGGTGCTATGCATTCGCACCCACATGAGCAGCTTACTTATGTGCTGTCTGGCGCTTTTGAATTCACGATTGGCGAGGAAATGCACATCGTTAAGGCCGGTGACACCATGTATAAGCAGCCAGATATTGAACACGGTTGTGTGTGTGTTGAGGCAGGTACGCTAATCGATACGTTCACACCAATGCGCAAAGATTTTGTTTAAGATTAAACTAATGACGAGCCTTCTCGTCGGGGAACTACTATGAAAATTGCACTAATGATGGAAAACAGCCAAGCACCAAAAAATGCGATGGTTGCTTCTGAACTAAACCTTGTGGCAGGTAATTTAGGCCACGACGTATTCAATGTCGGTATGACAGATGAAAACGACCACCACCTAACTTACATTCACCTAGGTATCATGGCGAGCATCCTACTGAACTCAAAAGCAGTAGACTTTATCGTAACTGGCTGTGGCACAGGCCAAGGTGCGTTGGTGGCAAGCAACCTTCACCCAGGTGTGGTATGTGGTTACTGCTTAGAACCATCAGATGCATTCCTTTTCAACCAAATTAACAATGGTAATGCTATTTCATTGGCGTTTGCGAAAGGCTTTGGTTGGGCTGGAGAGCTGAATGTTCGTTATATCTTCGAAAAAGCATTTACTGGTGCTCGTGGCGAAGGCTACCCTGTAGAACGAGTTGTACCTCAGCAGCAAAACGCAGCAATTCTTAATGATGTTAAGGCTGCTGTTTGCAAGGACGTTGTAGCATCACTAAAAGCGATTGATCAAGATCTAGTCAAGCAAGCTGTTGGTGGCGCTCAGTTCCAAGAATGTTTCTTTGCTAATTGCCAGGTCACTGAAATTGCTGAATACGTTCGCACTTTGATTGATTAATTTGATCTGACTTAAAGTGGCCTCAGAACTCCTTGAAATTTTATATCTGAGGCTGCTTCAAATCAAACGTAGCACCACTTATTGGCTATTTTATTATTTGTTTTGATGTCCATATCGGGATTTGGCCAGCCAGTGTTATCATTGGTTTTTTTATTTTTGATAGTCAACAGACTTATGGTCGTTGTCTCATAGTTTCACTAGCTTTCCTTTCTCATTCTCATTCTCATTCTCAAAAGCAAAGATTCACATTGAACGGAAAAGTCTATTCTTAAGGTGGCATCTGAAGTCTATTATTCCAAGCAAACTATGCCGTTGTATCATTGGCATTTGCGAACAAACGGTTAGTGTGTAGGCTTATTTTCATTGAGCTCCCTGTTAGATGCATGGACTTGCTTTGGACGCTTAATGTCTTGACTGTCATCTGCTGCGTAACTGTGTAACTGCGTCGGCGGTTGAGGTAAGTAAATTTGAGCTGGGTGCGGTTTCGTTAAAAATAGCGGTTAGAGCGGATGTTTTTTTCCTTATTATCCCATCATGATTGATTTTTCAAAAAGAAATTAGCCCCATGGCCAAAGCTCGTGGGGCATAGTTTCCATAAGCGGGGGGGCGAATTAGTTAACGTGCGCAACCGCACCTTTAACCAACTGACCTAGTTCATCCCAGCGACCCTCGTCGATAAGGTTGGCTGGAACCATCCAAGTGCCGCCGCATGCTAATACAGACTTAATGGATAGATAATTATCGACATTCTTTAGGCTTACACCACCTGTTGGCATAAATTTCACTGGGTATACGGCTGTTAGTGCTTTTAGCATACCCACACCGCCAGATGGCTCTGCTGGGAAGAACTTCAACGTACGCAGACCCATTTCCATTGCTTGCTCAACAAGGCTTGGGTTGTTTACTCCAGGCACGATTGGTACGTTTTTATCGATGCAGTATTGAACCGTGCGTGGGTTGAAGCCTGGGCTTACGATAAAATCAACGCCAGCTTCAATCGCTTGGTCCACCTGTTCGTTGGTAAGAACGGTACCCGCGCCAATCAGCATTTCTGGATACGCTTGACGCATTGCAGCGATTGCGTCTGCTGCGCATTCGGTACGGAACGTGATTTCTGCGCAAGGCATGCCGTTGTCTACTAATGCTTTACCTAGAGGAATAGCATCCTCCACTTTGTTAATGGCAATGACGGGAATCACTTTAAGGCTTGCTAGCTGTTCATTTAGAGTTGTCATTTGTTTTGTCCTACTAATCAAGAGTTGGCGTTGCTGTATTAGGAATGATTGCACCGCGGTACTGAATCACAGTTCCGGCGACTTTGTGTCCTATTTCCGCTGATCTAAATGCATCACCACCTGTTAGGCGCTTGGCAAGATAACCGGCGCTAAATGAGTCCCCCGCAGCTGTGGTATCAATAACGGAGTTAACTGGCTTAGGCGCGACATACTCTGCGCGACCTTCGCTAAGTACTAGGCACTCTTTTGCGCCACGCTTGATGGCAATTTCAGAGACGCCTGCTTGCTGAGTGCGTTCAATGCACTCATCTAGACATGTGTCACCGAATAAGTATTGATCATCTTCGAAGGTGAGCAATGCGGTATCCGTGAAACCGAGCATCGCAAGGTACGTGCGCTGAGCGGTATCTCGGTTCGCCCATAATTTTGGTCGATAGTTGTTGTCAAAGAAGACGCTGCCGCCTTTGGCCTTGAACTTCTCTAAGAAGCTAAACAGGGTGTCACGTCCAGTGTCAGTTAAAATAGCCAAGGTGATGCCGCTTAGGTAAACCGCATCGTAATCCATCAATGAATCGACAAGGGATTGGCTCTCTGGCTGATCGAACACGAATTTAGCCGCTGCATCGCCGCGCCAGTAAAAGAAGGTGCGTTCGCCAGTTTCATCGGTCTCGATGTGATAAAGGCCGGGCATTTTGTCGTCTAGACGCAGTACCTGATCGGTATCAATGCCCTCTTCAGACCACGCTTTTAGCATTTCAGCAGAGAAAGGGTCATTACCTAATGCGGTAATGTAGCTCACTGAAATGTTGTAATTTTTCGTCAAACGAGAAAGATACAGCGCGGTGTTTAGTGTATCACCACCGAAACTTTGCTTTAGTAGTTCTTCTTTGCGTTGTAGCTCCACCATGCATTCGCCGATGATCGCTATTTTGTATTGGCTCATAGTCAAATATCCAGCTTGAGAGTGACCCGTTTTATCAGTATTTACTGAGTTAAAAACGTTTGGTAAGTATCTGATTTTAAATTTCTAACTGATTGTTTCTTTGTATGTTTATTGTGTTGATAAACGTTAGAGCGTAGATGTTGACTAAAGGATGTCGTGTTTAGCATGGTTTTACCATCATCCGCGCCTTCAAGAAGTAATTAGAGGTTGCATTTTATTTGAAACAGCGTTCCAGGTAATTGTAATCTATCAGCGTAACTTGAAGGCGAGGTAGTAATATTTCTACTTTTAACCATTAACTGTGATTTGAGTCGAGTTTCATTGTTGCGGTCATTGAGTTCCGTATGGACGGCGAAACCAATAGGACTAATCGCAGTGAATGAATAATCTGTGATGTATAAGGAGTGATATAGAGCTCATTGATACTGTTATTATTGTAGGTTACTTTGCTTTCTTATTGTTCGCCGCTTTAGTGTTCAAGCTTTTTGCCACAGATAGTTCGAGCTTTATCCGCGGTGGTGGAGCAATGATGTGGTGGATGGCGGGCGCTACTGCTTTCATGACACAGTTTTCCGCGTGGACCTTTACGGGGGCTGCAGCCAAGGCCTATGAGGATGGGCTGACAGTATTGTTCATTTTTTGGGGTAATGCCTTTGGCTTTTTCGTCGCGGCTGGCTATTTTGCTCCCCGTTATCGCAAGATGCGCGTTGAGACGGCTATGGAAGCTATCAAGGTTCGGTTCGGACGAGCATCTGAGCAAGTTTATACCTGGCTCTCTTTTCCTTTGACTATTATGTTTGCGGCGATCTGGTTAAACGGTTTAGCGCTTTTCGCAGCCGCGGTTTTTAACATTGATCTTGTAGTGACGATTGTTGGCGTTGGTCTAATCGTGAATTTTATTGTCACGAGTGGCGGCTCGTGGACTGTGTCTGCGACTAGTGTCATTCAACTCATTTGTTGGTTGCGATTAGGGGCATTTGCGTTGCTCGAAGTTGGTGGGCCAGTGACACCAATAGATGTTACCCAACCTATAGTTATATGGGTGCTAATTTGAGTTATTGGCAAGTGTTTTGGCTTTGGGTTGTGATGATGCTACTTAAGCAAACTATCAACGCGAATAACGCGCTTTCTTGCTATCGATTTTTGGTGACAACGAACGAAAGATGAGCAAAAAAGCAGCCTTGTTCGCTGGTATCCTATTTATTTTTGGTCCTGTCATGTGGATTGTCCCTCCGTGGGTGACTGCGTCGATGGAATGGATCTTATGGCGTTATTTTGTTGGCAGGGACTCATCTCTGTCGGTATGGGAATGTAAAGGCTACCTCGCCGGCCCCCACAACAGATTAATTACGCTTTTCAGCCTGTGTGAATTGTTGGCTTTATTTTTGTCGAATCTTGGTCGTTAAGCTCCCGAACTATTGTTCTCACTGGTTGTACTATTCGTCTGGCACTACGACCCTAAAAGGGAGGTGTGCCCATCACCTTAAAGCCTACTTCATTTGGTGTTCACTAAACTGGGTGCCGACCGTCGCAAAAATCATCCCTGATTACACCAAAAACAGACATGTTTTTTCCAAGGTGATTACCCTATATTTGAGCTATGAACTAAACGTAATTATCACCGAAAGAAGTAGAGGGATAAAAATGGATTCAGATAAAACGTGGGCAAATAACGCTTGGAAAAGTGTGTTTGAGAAAGTTAAATTTACTAGTGAAGACATTTCAGTACAGTTTCCTTCCATGACGTCTGAAGGTAGGTATGAAGATACCCACGCTCCTTGGGCTTGGGTTGTCGGTTTTTGGCCTGGTTTGTTGTGGCTGCTTTATGAGAAAGAGCACTACCAGCCATTCAAAGGCATCGCCATAGCACGCGAGAACACGATGGATGGCCCGCTTGATGAATATGTTAATATCCACCATGATGTTGGCTTTATGTGGCAACTTACTTCAATCAAGCAGTATGAACTATTTGGCAACGAGCGTTCTAAAAATCGTGCACTTAGAGCAGCGAGTCACCTAGCGAGTCGATTTAACATCAATGGACGTTTCTTAACCGCTTGGAATAAAAATGATGTAAGTGCCGCAGACCCGAAAGGTTTGAGTATTATTGACAGTATGATGAACTTACCTCTTCTCTACTGGGCTGCTGACCAACTAGATGCACCGCGATTCAAACTGATTGCCATGGCGCACGCAGATACTGTGCTTAAAGAGTTTATTCGACCAGATGGTTCGGTAAGGCATATGGTTGAGTTTGACTATATTACTGGTGATGTGAAAAGCTACTACGGTGGTCAAGGCTACAATGAGAATTCTGCGTGGAGTAGAGGCGCATCGTGGGCGGTTCATGGCTGTGCATTAAGTTATAAATACACTAGAGAGCCAAGATACCTAGAAGCGGCCATGAGAACCGCTGACTTCTTTATTGACCAGTTACCTGAAGACGCAGTCCCACATTGGGACTTTAGAGCTCCAAGAGATGAGAATACGCCAAGAGATACTTCTGCAGCGGCGTGTGCTGCGAGTGGTATGTTACTCATCTCTGAGCTTGTTGAAGATGAAACAAAGAAAGCACATTACTTTGAAGCCGCCAATAGGATCCTAAAGAGTCTTTATGACAACTACTGTACAGCAGGCGAGGATAATCAGCAGGGAATCTTAACTGGAGGGGCGTTCAACTGTCCGAAAGGTTTGGGTGTTAATTGCTCTCTCATCTATGGTGACTACTACTTTGTAGAAGCTCTATCCAAACTGGTGGCAAAACTCTCGGTTGAGAAAGAAGAAACTATCGCCCAAGAAGCGGCGGTATGATAGTCAGTAATAGATAGTAAATTCTACGTTACGATCTATGAATAAGAACGCCTGATCTGGAATTTCGGGCGTTTTTTTATGCGCCGAGCATAGCACCAACCTAGGAGGTCAAAGCCCTCTACGTGCCTTATCGAGCAGGACACGTTAGCTTATGCAAGGGTGTCTATCGTGAGGTGGAATCTGAAGGAAGTAAATGGCAAAACATAGCTTGACGAACAGATATCTGATAGTAGGTATAGTCAGCTTGGGTAACCTAGCTACAGATAGAATAGCCCGAAGTCGCGAATAGAAGTGCGACTATGTAAATCAGACTGAGCTATGAGAAAGGGGATATCTTACCTCGGGAGTTCTTAACAATTGTCCCTTAGACTAGGCTAGTAGTGATGCTAGACAAAGATTGATAAGAAATCAGCAGAGTGAATAGAAATTTTTAAGCTAAGTTACCCTCCTAGCAACTGTTTAATTCGACACATCGCTGCTTCTGAAAGTGAACGTTTGTGGTATCCATACCGCACTTTTCAATACTTATTTGAACCATATAATTTTTGGCAGCCCACGGCGAGATTTCGATGGCTCCCATAATCTTATTAGCAGTGTGACATAATCTAGTGTCATAAGAACCATCACCAGCCACCGCAAGGATACTTCGGCGTATTTGTTTTCGTAAGTTCGGGAGTACCTATCGATATGTAATCGTTGGTAAAACTAGCTCGGCGGCAATGAACTCATGAGTAATTGTATCGACTGGGATATGAAGCTTTCGCCAAACTCTACGCTTGCCATCCGTCCCGTTTTTTGCCTTTCCATTCGCCTTTTCCATAAACCTTAAGGCCAGTAGCATCAATGGCTATGTGCTGTATCGCTCCTTTCGTTTTAGTCTTCAATGAAATCTCAACTTGTTTGGCTCTACGACTGATACAGGTGTAATGCGGACACCTTAATGGTACATGGGCTAACCTAAATATTGAGTCGATAAATCCTTGCAGCGCTCTCAGTAGCATAGAAAAAACCGTTTCACCATGAGTGCCGTCGTGATAGCTAAATCATTGAACTGACGTGGTCACCGGCGCTTATTCTGTTTGTTTTACACTGACTCTCATCAATCTAAAAGATCAGAGAGCCATGAGAGGTAGTGGGTGTGGCTGGTCAGGTCGCAGGTTCTGGATTTATTCCACTGAATTACGCAACAAAGCCCTAGCTATTAAATGATGATCCTAGTCAGCACCATTAACGTCATTTTATGTTTGAGTCGAATCGCCAATTACACCGTAAATTGCGACATCTCTTTATTGAGAGCGACTACATTTTGCTTCAACTCTTCGCTAATCCTAGCGACCGAATTCACCTCAGATTCAGTATTATTCGTAAGCTCAAATAAGCCATGTAGATTAGAATTTAACTCTTCCGTAACCGAGGTCTGCTCATTGGCAGCCGTCGAAATCGTAGCATTTACCTCATTCAACAAAATGATTGCTTGATTAACCCGAACCAGGGAATGGTTAGATTCTTCCGTGACTGTTTTAGCATGAACACTCGATGCTCTACTCACTGTCATAGATTCCACAACATTATTCGCGCTAATCTGCAGTTTGTCGATCATCACACGAATCTCTTCGGTGCTAGCCTGGGTCCTGCTGGCAAGTGTTCTTACTTCATCCGCTACAACTGCGAACCCTCGCCCTTGATCACCTGCTCGGGCAGCTTCAATGGCGGCATTAAGAGCCAGCAGGTTCGTTTGTTCAGCTATTTGTTGAATCACCTCAAGTACTGAGCCGATTGCTTCAGTCTCTTGTCGTAACTCATTCATTGCATTGGAGGACAGATGAATATCTTCATTGAGCCTGCTCAGTTCTTGCACAGCATCGCATAGCGAAGCAGATGTTTTTGTTGCTTCCTCTGTTGCCTTATTAGCAGCACTAGCGGCTTGAAGGTAAGGAATCTGAATGATTCCTTACCTGAACGATCGCGGCATAACTCACGTCAGAATGAGTCGCTGACTCATTTAACTTCTGCTCTACAATCTAAACACGGATGTTTGTTGAACACTTTCATGCTGTTTTCGCTATTTCAGATACACCCATCCTGTGAAACGCCTAAATTGACCTGATTTGGGCTTGAACCAGAGCATGGTGGACCAGCTCTGACAGCGGCTCCCCAGCCCTAAAGCGAAGAAACGTTAAACGGTGCCCACAAAGAATGCACTCAAACGGATCAACCTTCACATACCCTTTCAACATGGCGGCGTAGCCGGGCATTTCAGGTGCGTCTTTAGGGGCGATGCCTAAGGCATCGTAGACCTTAGGGAGCATCTCACCACGACGTCGGTTTGATAGAAAACCGAAGTATCGAATCATTTTGAAGTGCTTATCAGGAATATGCTCAATCATGCGCTCTATCAGAGCTTCTGGACTCAAAATGAGGGATTCCGTCTGACCATTCCTATGATTAAGATAATCAAATGTCACTAATCCTCCTTGGAAATCATGTCGTAACCTAGACGCCGATATCGGTGGCCGCTTTAGGTATCGACCCATGTAGGTCATGGTGGGGGTCACATTGGCCGTTTTCTTAGCAAAGTGCAGTTTCCATCGACGGCAATATTGGCTGGTTAAAAATCGGGACCAATCTTGCTCATTACGAATGAAAGGGCAGCCCTCTCCACTCAAGTCTAACTCTGAGTAATTGGAGCTGAGAAGTTGAGTGATGGCACCGCGCCAACACTTCTCAGTGGTCTTAGCTTTAAAGAAAATGGGCTTCCATAGACCTGTCTTCTTACATAAACCCCCACGGGTGACAGACAAATGGATGTGCACATTCCAATTCAGCTTTCTGCCGTAGGTATGAAGTGCACAGAACACGCCAATATCGATATCGAGTTGCTTTGCCCATCCTAAGAAGATTTTGGCTGCACAACTAAAGAGATGATTGAGAAGAAAACGATTATCCCGAAAGATTGGCCACAGCGTGTGAGGAAGCGTCAACGTAACGTGTTGATACTCACACTCAGGAAAGACATGTTGTTGCTTTCGTATCCACCGCTCTGTGGCTTTTATGCCACAACTGCTGCAAAAGCGAGATTTACACGTCTGGTGAATGTATTTGTGATGGGTGCAGTCAGCATGACTGCATCGATACTCTTTAGAGCCAAAAGCAGCGGTACTGCAAGCGAGCATCTTGGTGACGTTTTCAATGACGACGGTTCGGAGGGTTTCTCGGTACTTATTGAGGTAGTTCAGCCAAGTATCGTTGGCATTGAAGAGTTGTTTGATGGTAAGTGTTCACCAAACCCTATTGACATAAAAACTGTGACCTCTAGCACTTGATCCCACTTTAGGTATTGAGTGATCATTTTTGAGCTTCATCATAGTTATATGACTAGAAAAAAAGCTCCTAAATACCAAGACGCACCACCTAAAATCTCTGATCTGAATGAGGCTAAGGTGCTTATTGATGAGCTGTGGGAACAGCTCCGGCACTATGAAGATAAGCTTACCACTAGCTCCAAAAACTCTTCAAAATCGCCCTCATCAGACAGTCCTAAAGATCGCCATGAGCGAAAAAAGATGAAAGCTCTGGTGGTCGCAATTCGAGAGGAGCTAAAAAAGGCCACACAGGGCATCAACGAAAACTTTCCCCGTTAAAAGACACGGATATCATTATTGATTGCTTCCCTGATAGTTGTCCTTGTTGCGAACAGTCTGACATTGATGTTCATGACGGCCCTTACTACCGACACCAAGTCTTTGATATTCCCAAGCCCACTGTCGATATCACCGAATACCGTTTATTTTCAGGTCAATGTCGGCACTGCAAAGAAGCCGTCAAGGCTCAAAAGCCTGACGATGCATCGCAAGGGATTATAGGGCCGAACTTATTAAGTTACATTGGGGTTCTTGCGGGGCAATATCACCTCAGTGTTCGAAAAATCCAATCTCTTCTCAAAGAACAGCTTGGCACAACCTTTTCAGTTGGCGCGATCAGCGAAGCTCAAACGAAAGTCGCTTCAATGCTAACGCCATTACATCAAGCGATAAAACAAGCATTAAAGAAAGCGCCTTTGATTCATGCTGACGAGACCTCTCATCACCGAAATGATGAACAAAGCCTTCGCTGGTGTTGGTTAGTGGCAAGTGATGACCTTGTCTATGAGCAAATACTTTATTCGCGCTCGACCTCATCAGCGAAAAAGGTCATTGATGAAGACTATGCAGGCATTGTGGTCAGCGACCAGTGCCCTAGCTATAACTGGATAGCCGCAGACCGTCATCAGTTATGTTGGGCACATGTGAAGCGTAACCTTCAGCAAATGGCGGATTATAGTGGCGGTGGCCACACCGCTTATATTGGCAGACATCTTTGTTTGCTGACGAACGCCATTTTCCATACTCGGCATCGTTATGAACAAGATGAGTTAAATTATGCGCTGTACTTACGAAGAATGCGTAGGTTGCAGAAATCGTTCGATCATTGGTTGAGCAAAGGGACTGATGTCATGGTCAAGCGATATCGGGGGCGATGCAAGTTACTGCTCAAACATAGAGAGAGCTTGTGGGTTTTCCTCAAGAAAGCGTCAATCCCCTTAACCAATAATGAAGCTGAGCGATGTATTAGAGGTTTTGTAATCCAAAGGAAAATCAGCTTCGGAACGACCTCGGATGCAGGCGATAAATTCCGCAGTAGGATACATACCCTCATCGAAACCTGCAAAAAACGTGGCTTGTCGACAATGTCAGTGTTGAGTGAGATCATCACGGCTGTTGTGGCGAAGAGACCGTACCCCAACATCTTTGATCTATAGGCTGTTCCCCCCGTTAATATCGAGTCAAGTTACCTTGGTGAACGATTACCTTATTTGAGCCGTATAATTTCTGGCAACCCACGGCGAGATTTCGAGGGTGACCACGCTCCCAAAAGGCAGCCCCTTCTCTTGGGGGAATAAGCGCAATAGCTCCCTTAATCTTAATAGCAGCGTGACACGCTCTCGTGTCGTAAGCGCCATCACCAGACACCTTAAGGATACTTCGGCGTGTTTGTTTCAGTAAGTTCGGGAGTACTTCTCCATCTGTAACCGTCGATAAACTTAGCTCGGCGGCAATGATCTCATGAGTGTTGGTATCGACTGCAATATGCAGCTTTCGCCAGACTCTACGCTTGCCATCCGTCCCATGTTTTTTGACTTTCCATTCACCTTCGCCATAAACCTTAAGGCCAGTAGCATCAATAGCTAGGTGCTGTATCGCTCCTCTCGTTTTAGTCTTAAATGAAACCTCAACTTGCTTGGCTCTACGACTGATGCAGGTGTAATGCGGACAACTTAACGGTACATGGGCTAACCTAAATATCGAGTCGATAAATCCTTGCAGCGCTCTCAATGGCATAGAAAAAACTCGTTTGACCATGAGTGCTGTCGTGATAGCTAAATCACTGAACCGACGCGGCCTCCCGCGCTTATTCTGTTTGCTTTGCGCCCATCCGCTTATTGCTTCTTCATCAATCCAAAAGGTCAGAGAACCACGGTTAATGAGTGATTGGTTGTATTGCTTCCAGTTAGTTGTTTTGTAACGTGGTTTAGGCATAGGGCTACGAGATAGAGTGGACGTAGCTGCTCAGATCGTAGGTTCTTGATTTAGTTCCATTGAATTACGCAACAACGCCTGTTACCTATCCCCGTAGCTTCAATCGGGCCAATAATGACCTCACGGTCGGTTTCTGCTTTTATCAGTTCATTGAGGAACTCATTTTTGCATCCACCGCCAATAATATTGATAACACTAATTTCCTGGCCGGTTATCTCAGATATTTCATCAATATATTTCTTGTAACAGCTTGCCAAACTACGGTAGACGCACGCACTGACTTCTCCTACTGTCGACGGTGGTATTTGGCCCGATTCTTTACAATAATTGACTATTTCCTCGATCATATTATCGCTTACAAAGAATCTTTGATCGTTCACATCAATTACTGAAGTAAAGTCTTTAGCTTCTCGAGCTAGCTTGACTAGTTCAGAGTACGAATATCTATGATCCAAATTTCGCGACACTTCTTGGACAATCCACAACCCCATTATATTCTTCAAGAATCTATAGCGCCTGTCGAAACCACCCTCGTTGGTGAAGTTCTTCAATCTTGACTGTTCGTTGACTATAGGATCGAGCAACTCCTTGCCTAACAGTGACCATGTACCCGAACTAAGAATGACACCGTTATCTTCTATGTTCAAAATACTAGCTATAAAAGCAGCTCCGGTATCGTGAGTGGGGGGTAGAATCACTTCACAATCAAAGCCGACTTCATCTACTAACTCTTGTGTTAACTTGCCGACTTTTGATAACGGAGGAAGTGCTTCATGAAATACCTCTTTTTTAAGACCAACAAATTCAATCAGCTCTTCGTCCCATTTATTGGCTTCGACGTTATAAAGTTGTGTGGTGGTGGCATTAGTATATTCGTTGACTTTTTTCCCCGTCAGTAAGTAATTTAAGTAGTCAGGAATCATGAGGAATGATTTGGCTTGTAACTTAACCTCCTCTGGGAGTTTCTTTAACTGGCAGATGGTATTGAAGTCCATAAATTGAATACCAGTTTTGGCATAGAGCTCCTCATCACCAATTTGTGAACAAATCTCGTTCATAACGCCATTGGTTCGCTTGTCTCGATAAGACACTGCATTACCAATCAAACGATCATCACTATCAAGAAGGACAAAATCTACCCCCACGTATCGATACCAAGTGCTGTTGGCTTCTTTCCCAATTTTGCACACTTCTTTAGGCCGGTTACTATTTCAGAGAACAGATAACCAAGATCCCAGCAAAGCTGATCGTCTACATTAAAGATTTGATTTTCAAATCGATGGATTTCTTCAATCTTGAGCTTGCCATCATCTAGATGGCCCAACAAGTGTCGTCCGCTTGAAGCACCAATATCAATTGCTAAAAAGTAATTCATTACAACCTCCAATCGTCACTGATCGTTGATTATAATTGGGTAAAACTGTCCTATAAATACAAAGCTTTGCACTCCAAAACATCATTTTTTGCTAGATAGCCTGACCGTTGTCACAACTTGTCTTGGCAACGCGTATAGCGCTATGTTGTCGACTCCTCCGTGATATGGTTGCTTAAACAATAGCGTACGGATAACGAATGAATACAAGATGATCTTGTCGATGGCAAGGATAATCACCCCATCGTGATCGATACCAAAAAAAACACACCTCGAACCGTGCCATTGGAGACTGAATTCACACTTAAAACGCGGGTTCAATTATTTGTTTTTTTTTTGTGTATATTTAAATATCAGTACGGCGCATCGCAAAAGTTGGTCGTTAGAAAGGCAATATTTGCGCAGTGTCACACGAGTAAACTAGGGACTAAGCGGGGTTTATTATGGAAAGAGGACTGTACGATTTCATGGAAAAGATGAGGTCTACCACTATTGAAGAACAAGCGATAATCAATGAAGTTTCAGGCATCGATAATAGCATTTTTACGGATAGATACCGAAACATCATATCTTTTGATAAAGTTTGTCCAAAAGGGAAGATGATATCCATAAGAAAACATACTCGTTTTATCCATTACCCTGAACATAGCCACGATTACGTAGAGATCTGTTATGTACTGAGCGGGCGTTCGCTACAAGTTGTAGAAAATGAAGAGGTAGAGTTACAAACAGGGGATTTATTGTTCTTAGGCCCAGGAGTCACGCATGAGATATATCCTACTGGAGATAAAGATATCTTAATTAATTTTATTATCCATAAAAAGTTCTTTAGTTATATCTTTGAATTTATAAGTGAAAACTGTAGCTTATCTAACTTTTTTACTGATGTCGTGTTTAAAAAGTCCTCGACCTCAGCGCTAATTTTTTCAACCAAAGGTAATAATAGGCTTGAGACGTTGCTCAATGAGATGCTTTCAGAGTTAGACGGTGACGAGCCTCTAACCGAGCCACGTGTTAAGTTCCTACTCGGTATCCTTGTACTTGATCTGACGCTTGAAAAACCCCAGCGAATTGAAAAAGTGACTTATGATCAAGGTGTTCTTTGCAAGGTCATCACCTATATGGAGAAAAACCTCAGATGTGCTAACTTAAACGAAATTTCTGACCAGTTAAAAATGAAGAATTACAATCTTTCTAAGCTTATAAAAAAAGAAAGTGGTGTAACATTCAATAATTTATTAAGAGAGATCAGGTTTAATAAATTTTGCGACATTATTAAAATAAAAAACATTAGCATTAATGATCTAGCAATAGAGGTCGGTTTTTCAAACACCAGTGACTTCTATAAAAAGTTTAAGGCTAAGTTTGGTGTATCTCCAAGAGAATATCGAAACACTCATTAATATATCGGTGACATTTATTTTTATTTGGTTGCGTAATTCCTTGGAACAAAACCAGGAAGTTACGATCTGATTAGGCTTAAGTTGCTGAATTCAACTTAATAGTAAATGTGATCTGTTCCAGCCAGAAATCGGGCTTAACTAAGCGATATATTGTTGTCCAAAGTTAACTGGGTTTAGATACCCAAGAGCACAGTGCCTTCTAGTCCAATTATAACAAACCTCTGTGTATTCGAAGATCGCTTGGCGCATATCTTCTTGTACTGAGTAGCCTTGTGACGGTACTTAATCCAGTAATGCCCACTTCGAGAAACCCCGAACAGTTTACCCATACGGACAACACTGAAGCGCAGTAGGTCTTAGAGCATAAATTCGTAGCAATCTACTTTAGATTTTTCGCGAAGTAGATTACGGCCTTTACTATATCTAGCACTTTTGGTTGCTCAGTCAATTGTCTGTTGAGCTAGGACTTCAGCGGCTAGATATTTTTCCCGCTTACTAGTGCTAGTGTCTTTCTTGACCGCCCCACGCAGCAGTAGATCTGAGATTCGTGTAAGCCGAGTGTCTCGCTCTGAAGCAACCCCTACTTTCTCTGCTAGCTTCAGGGTTTCTGCTTTAAATCCAGAAAATGGATAACACGTCTTTTCTTGCTTGTCATGGTTCACCACTTTAGTGATTGTACTCACTTAACTCAGTGTCCAAAACTGCTGGTACGGGTCACTAAAGCAATATGAGGCCACATCTCAGCCTAACCTCAGCCCCAGCATGAAAACGTCAAATGAAGCGCACAAAAAAGCCAACAGCTAACTCTGTTGGCTTGATGAGATACTGTTAACGTATTTAAGGTAGATACATATAGAACACCCTGATTATTGCTGGCCCGCTACCGTAATGACAGTAGCTTGAGCACTCTCTCCGCGAAAGCCATGGTCTCCACCAAGCTCGTAACCATCCTCAAAGCTTTCAAAGTCGTTATCAAACAAAACCGTTTCACCTGTCACCGATTTTACGTTATCTACAAGCACTTCGTGAGAAGATACTGTCTTTTTAGCCGCAATTCGAACCGGCGACGGTGTCGCCTGAGCGGCCTACGGCCGAAAACAAAGAGACTCAACCTACTAGGGTGCTTTACATGGATCGTTTATCCTATAGGTCATGCATCCGAATAAGCCCATCAAACGTAATCGTTCACCAAGGTAACTTGACTCGATATTAACGGGGGGAACAGCCTATAGATCAAAGATGTTGGGGTACGGTCTCTTCGCCACAACAGCCGTGATGATCTCACTCAACACTGACATTGTCGACAAGCCACGTTTTTTGCAGGTTTCGATGAGGGTATGTATCCTACTGCGGAATTTATCGCCTGCATCCGAGGTCGTTCCGAAGCTGATTTTCCTTTGGATTACAAAACCTCTAATACATCGCTCAGCTTCATTATTGGTTAAGGGGATTGACGCTTTCTTGAGGAAAACCCACAAGCTCTCTCTATGTTTGAGCAGTAACTTGCATCGCCCCCGATATCGCTTGACCATGACATCAGTCCCTTTGCTCAACCAATGATCGAACGATTTCTGCAACCTACGCATTCTTCGTAAGTACAGCGCATAATTTAACTCATCTTGTTCATAACGATGCCGAGTATGGAAAATGGCGTTCGTCAGCAAACAAAGATGTCTGCCAATATAAGCGGTGTGGCCACCGCCACTATAATCCGCCATTTGCTGAAGGTTACGCTTCACATGTGCCCAACATAACTGATGACGGTCTGCGGCTATCCAGTTATAGCTAGGGCACTGGTCGCTGACCACAATGCCTGCATAGTCTTCATCAATGACCTTTTTCGCTGATGAGGTCGAGCGCGAATAAAGTATTTGCTCATAGACAAGGTCATCACTTGCCACTAACCAACACCAGCGAAGGCTTTGTTCATCATTTCGGTGATGAGAGGTCTCGTCAGCATGAATCAAAGGCGCTTTCTTTAATGCTTGTTTTATCGCTTGATGTAATGGCGTTAGCATTGAAGCGACTTTCGTTTGAGCTTCGCTGATCGCGCCAACTGAAAAGGTTGTGCCAAGCTGTTCTTTGAGAAGAGATTGGATTTTTCGAACACTGAGGTGATATTGCCCCGCAAGAACCCCAATGTAACTTAATAAGTTCGGCCCTATAATCCCTTGCGATGCATCGTCAGGCTTTTGAGCCTTGACGGCTTCTTTGCAGTGCCGACATTGACCTGAAAATAAACGGTATTCGGTGATATCGACAGTGGGCTTGGGAATATCAAAGACTTGGTGTCGGTAGTAAGGGCCGTCATGAACATCAATGTCAGACTGTTCGCAACAAGGACAACTATCAGGGAAGCAATCAATAATGATATCCGTGTCTTTTAACGGGGAAAGTTTTCGTTGATGCCCTGTGTGGCCTTTTTTAGCTCCTCTCGAATTGCGACCACCAGAGCTTTCATCTTTTTTCGCTCATGGCGATCTTTAGGACTGTCTGATGAGGGCGATTTTGAAGAGTTTTTGGAGCTAGTGGTAAGCTTATCTTCATAGTGCCGGAGCTGTTCCCACAGCTCATCAATAAGCACCTTAGCCTCATTCAGATCAGAGACTTTAGGTGGTGCGTCTTGGTATTTAGGAGCTTTTTTTCTAGTCATATAACTATGATGAAGCTCAAAAATGATCACTCAATACCTAAAGTGGGATCAAGTGCTAGAGGTCACAGTTTTTATGTCAATAGGGTTTGGTGAACACTTACAGCGGAACATCCATTAGCTCAAAGATAGAGTCGATAAAGCCTTGAAGAGCACGTAATGGCAGAGAGAATATACCCTTAATCATCAGGGCAGTTTCAATTGCTGTATCAGAGTACTGGAAGCCTCTACCACGCTTACCATGATGGGTTTTGCATCGCCATGCATCTACGGCTGAATCATCTATCCAGAACGTAACCGAACCACGTTTGCACAAAGCCTTATTGTACTCCGCCCAGTTAGTTATCTTCTTTTTAGCTTTACCCATATCACCACCGCTCTAACCATTACAAAGGATCAGATCGCAGGACTTGGAAAAGGTTCAATTGATTTAGGCAACAACGCCATTTTGAGGGCAAAATTTGCATAGTGCGTGGGTTTAAATAACAAAGAGATGTTCGCATTTCTGGATGACCAATGTGAATCGCGTCAAAAAATGCAATCAGTAAGATGATTCTCCTTTGAAACCTTAAAAAATTGCAAACAAATGAGCCCGCCTTGAATGACGGGCTCATGTAATCAACGTAATGGTGTTAACTACCCAAGCGACTTGATATACAAAGTGAGCACATCGTCAGGGGTCATGCTGACGGGGTTGCCTCCGGCGCACGGGTCTGCCAACGCACTATCCACCCAGACTTTCACATCATCTTCTGTGACACCTAGCTGGCCAAATCCAACGGGGATACCAACACGCGAGCTAAGTTCACGGATCGCCTTCACAGCTTCGATACTCGCCTGCTCTTCAGATATTCCATCAATTTTACACCCCAGAGCAACAGCCAGTTTGGCAAATTTCCCTATCCGATGTGGTCGGTTAAACTCACACACTAGTGGCAAGAGAATAGCGTTACAGACCCCGTGTGGTAGGTTTTTATGTGCGCCTGCTGGATGTGCCATGGCGTGAACCATACCCAATCCAGCACTATTAAATGCCATACCTGCTAGGAACTGACCTAATGCCATCTTCTCTCGCGCTTCGATATTTGAACCATCCTCTACAGCATGAGGTAAGTATTGACTAATCACGCGAACAGACTCTAGCGCAGAGTGATCGGTTAGGGTGTGTGCACCTACTGAAACGTAAGCTTCGATAGCATGAGTCAGGGCATCCATACCAGTTGCTGCCGTAACATCAGCGGGTAAGCCAACCATAATGCTAGGGTCATTCACAGAAATATCCGGAATAATATTGCTATCGATAATAACGCACTTTACTTTGCTCTTTTCATCGGTAATGACAGCATTACTGGTCACCTCTGCAGCAGTACCTGCCGTGGTATTGATAGCAAATAGTGGTACGCCTTGATTCTTTACATTGTTCACCCCTGTATAACGAGTGATTGGTTGTGGATTCGCAGTCAGGATCTTTACAGCTTTCGCGGTATCAATTGCACTACCTCCACCAAATCCAATAATGTAGTTCGCACCGGACTCTTTGTATGCCTGATAAGCACTATCAACAACGGCTACAGTTGGATTTGGAACCGTATCCGTGAAACAAGTGAAAGACAAATTAGATTCTTTGAGCGCTGTAATCAGTGGTTCAAGTAAACCCAGATCTTTTAATGCATTGTCCGCAATAATAAAGCCATCACCAACCTCTTTGGAGACTAAATGACAAACCAATTCGTTGATCGCATTTTCGCCAGAGATATTTATTTTGGGTAGTGCCAAAGTAAATGCCATATTTAATCCTTGTAATTAACAACAATATATTTACAAATAATCACAGGTCGACTTTTTAAACTCGACCTACACTTTTAGGAACGCTGATTCACCAGCGACAGTAATTTAAAGCAAACTCTAAGCTCGATATCTAAAGCATTAGATATGCAATCAAACTAACCAAAATAACAATCATGGTCGCCGAATAAACGTGACGTTCAGACATGTGTTTCATCAAATGAGCAGCCACAGGAACGCCAAGAAATGAACCGATAAAAAACAAGATTGCGGTATGAATATCTGACTGTCCACCCTTTGCATAACCAGCTGCGGCAATGGCAGACAGACACAATGCCAATACTACCGAAGAGCCAATGGCTTTCTTAATATCCAAATGCAACACATTGTTGAGTACAGGGAGAAGCAAAACGCCCCCACCAACACCCGTCGAACCCAAAACTGAACCACAGAACATGCCAGAAACAATCGCTTTTTTGGTGTTTGTTTTAGGCTCTGAAATTAAGCCCGGCTCAACCTTAGACATGCTTTTGTATTTAGAGAACACTGAAACCAGTGACCCAACCATCACAATTGTCACAAGCCAAGTCACCATCTGTTCTGTACTTTGCGAGTAAAGCGGATGTGTACTGTAGTAAACTACCAGCTGAGTGACCACCAATGTAACCGATACCGCACCAACAAACAGTAGCGCTATCTTGTTCCAAGATACGTTCCGAGCTTTTATATGAACTAGGGAAGCGTTGATCTTAACCATCGCTGAAATCAAACTTGCTGTGCCGACCGCCAACACGGGAGACATTCCGCAAAATAACTGCAACATTGGTATTAACAGCACTCCTCCGCCAACCCCGGTTAGCCCTAAACATAAACCAAAAATGCTTCCTAAAAGCAGCTTCAAAGCCACTGCATCCGCAGACCACACGTTCATCAACAGCTCATTGAATGGCATAAACCACCTTCGTTAGCACTAAAAACAAAACACCTTTTTACTAAAAACAATCTAACGTACCAATTAGTGTTTAGTTTATGGCGTTGATCATATTTCTTCTGTTTTTTTTGCAGTACACTATCGCTTCCAGTAACACGCAATGACGGCAGTATGACGATACCGATACCAACATCACTGAAAGAGATGACCAGTAAACTCACCGTTTGCAAACAAGAAGCTGTCTACTTTAGTAACAACAAAGCATCTGGGTTTTATCGCGTTGAAAGTGGATTTATAGGGCTTTACCAAGTGGCAGAAACCGGAAAAGAATCGTTACTCAGACTGTACGGGAAGGGCTCATACTTCGGTTATCGCTCTCTGTTTACTCATCAGCGCTACCCAGCGACGGCTAGAGCGATGGAGAACAGTGTTGTTAGTCGAGTAAATATTCACACCTTTGAAGATCTGCAACAGCTGGCCCCTTCACTAACCAAAGCGTTAACGACCGAAGTTTGCCAAGAGTTAGGGGAAGCTGAGCGACGTCTTGTTCAATTTAGTGCTTTCAACGCTAAAAACCGAATAATCGATGCGATACAGCATTTCTTCGCATACTACCCACACTATCCCTGGACTTATCGCGAAATTAGCGAGTACAGCGCTACCGACGTGACGACTGTGATTCGTTTTTGTAAATCACTCAAACAATCCGGAGTGCTGAGCATGCACCATCGCAGCCCCCATCCTGCCGATCTATCAAAGCTCACGAGTCTTAACTCGTTGTCCAAGGAAAAAGTAGAATGAAAAAGTTCCGCTCTAAAAAATCACCATGGCGGGAGCAAGGTAGCGCTCCGGATTATCGCTTCTCACTCGCCAATGAACGAACTTATCTAGCATGGATTAGAACATCACTTGCTTTGTTA
Organism: Vibrio artabrorum; assembly: GCF_024347295.1. Classification (NCBI taxonomy): domain Bacteria; kingdom Pseudomonadati; phylum Pseudomonadota; class Gammaproteobacteria; order Vibrionales; family Vibrionaceae; genus Vibrio; species Vibrio artabrorum. The sequence continues at coordinate 771,411 of NZ_AP025459.1, forward strand.
GCGGGCGCTATTGCTCTCGATCAGCTGACTCCGGAACTAGCGAACCCACTTGTGCGACTGTTGCTCTCGTGTTTTTTATGCCTCTGCTCTGGAGCGGTCGCTATCTATGCTTATCGACGATGGTCTCGCAACGAACAAGCGATGAGGCTAAACCAAGACCTCAAATACACATCGAACATGAAGATTATTAGTGCAACCATTTTAGTGCTCACCTTCATTATCACGTTGGCCATCACTCTATGAGTGCGGTTAAAGGGCTACAGTTTGAACGTACTGCTCTATCCTGGCTACGAACTCAGTTGGTTCTATTTGCCATTGGTGTGGTATTGCTAAAGGTCTCGATAACTCAAGATGCCACTCTCACATATTTATGTGGTGCAACCGCAATGCTGGTTGCCATCATGTGCTCTTTCTCCCATGCGCGAATTATCAAGTTTTTAACTTCAATAATAATAATGCTGATAGCAGTGACCTACGCCCTAACCATGCTATCTGATGTCTTCATAGGAAAACTACAATGAACCAAATTACCAACTGTCATGTGATGGCCAAGCCATCTGGCTCGGTATGTAATATCGACTGTGACTACTGTTTTTACCTAGAGAAAGAAAAACTCTATCCAGATAGACAAAAAAACTGGCGTATGGATGAAGAAACGCTTGAGGTGTTTATTCAACAATATATCGACGCGCAGCAGGGCGATACCGTTCAGTTTGCATGGCAAGGGGGAGAGCCGACACTACTCGGTGTGGGCTTTTATCGCACCGTACTTCAATTGTGCGAACGCTATCGGGGTAATAAAACGATTTCTCACGCCTTTCAAACCAATGGGATTTTGATCAACGATGAGTGGTGTGAGCTCTTCAAGCAAGCTAACTTTCTTATTGGCGTTTCAATAGATGGCCCTGAAGATCTACATGATGCCTATCGCACCAACACCAGTGGTAAGGGGACTCACAGTAAAGTCGTCGCAGCAATCGAGCTATTGAAAAAGCATCAAGTCGAGTTTAATACCCTCACGGTTGTCAATGACAAGAACGTCAAGCATCCTCTCAGGGTCTATCAATTTTTAAAAAGCATCGGTTCGAACTTTATTCAATTTATCCCATTAGTTGAACGACAAGAATCTGATCAACTGACAAACGATACCTGGTTAGTAAATCCAGACCAAAAATATGGAAAAGTCACACCTTGGTCTGTCCAACCCGTTGATTATGGTCAATTCCTCAATACAATCTTCGACTACTGGGTAACCAAGGATGTTGGACACGTCTTTGTTCAACAATTTGATACCACATTAACCACTTGGCTTGGTCAACCCAGCCCTATATGTGTATTCGCACCTCGATGTGGGCATGCGTTTGCCATCGAAGCAAATGGAGACCTTTATCAATGTGACCACTATGTGTACCCAGAGTACAAACTAGGCAATATCCATGACCGCACCATCCTTTCGATGAACAATAGTCAAGAGGCCATCGACTTCGGACTCAACAAGTCAAAACAACTGAATAGCAAGTGCCAATCATGTCGATATCGATTCGCCTGTCACGGCGGCTGCCCGAAACATCGATTTTTGCCTGGACCAACAGGGGAACTCGACCATAACTACTTGTGTGAGGGCTATTATAGTTTCTTCGATCATTCTCAACATGCGATGGCTTATATGGCGAAGCTAATAAAGAATGGTAAGTCCCCTGCAGAGATCATGGCACAGTTTGCCAATAAACAGGCTGAGAAAGTGAGTAGAAATGACGCCTGCCCATGCGGCAGTGGCAAGAAATACAAACGCTGTTGTGCATAACAACTAGGTGAAAACCCGCCTTCTTAGAAGGCGGATTTGACTTTTAGTCCCCTCCAGAGGAGAAGCTCCGCGCATTTAGTTCGTGTTCAACTCCAATAGAGGTTCATACTCAACGTCTTTTTTCTTGCGGTATAATACCAATTCCATTAATTAACTTATCAATCTAGTCCAGTCTCTAAAGCAGAGAGATTGGACTCTGCGTTTATCTTCACAAAAACTGTTCCAAGCTTCGCACACCGAGTTCACTATATCGTTATAGTTCTCAAAACACCGATTCGCTAACCTGTACTGACGAAGCCATTGCCAAACTTGCTCTATTGGGTTTAATTCTGGTGAATAGGGCGGGATATGGATTATCGTGATGTTCTTAAAGTGATTGGCTAAGTGTGTTTGATGCCAGCTTGCTTGATCCATAATAATCACTGAGTGTTTACCAATAGGTGTCGCCGTTGAGATCAATTCAAGGTGCTTCGTCATGGCTTCCATGTTGCTTAACGGTGAAACAATCGCTTCAGCTTCGCCCGTATTGACACAAATAGCTCCAAACAAATAAGCGTACTCAAATTGCTGCTGTTGAACGGCTCTAGGTCGAGTTCCTTTTTCAGCCCAAATCTTGGTTGTGGTATTGCGCTGACCAAATCTAGCTTCGTCTTGAAAGCAAACAAGTACTTCTTGTAAGTGGATATGGCCAGGGATCTTAAGGATCGTTTCTATTTGGAATTTTTTTAAAAGACTCTTGGGTTTCTTCTGATTGTTTTGGGTGCTTTGAACGCGTTGTTATCCAGCTCAAGTTAAGTTCATGCAACAAGCGGTATACACCGGATGGTTGGTAAGAAACGTCAAATTCATCAAAGATGAATTGTGCGATATCACTCCCTTGTAAACGCCCACCTTCAGGTTTTATCGCATTTGAAGTGACGTATTCTTTAAGGTGTGCTTTTTGCTCAGTAGTCAGTCTGGAAGGCCTTCCCGTATGAGGTTTTTCTGTTAGTCCCTCAACGCCATAATCGAGATAGGCTTTTATCCATTTGTTCACACTAAGGCGACTGACTTTAAGAAATGAAGCGATTTCAGTTCGATTTTTACCATCAATAAAGTGAGATGCGGCGAGTAATCTTAGTCTTAACCTAGCGTTGGAGGTTGTGCTGATAAGTTTTGATAAATCTGAGTTCATATAGACTCCTTTCAGAGTCCATATTAGATCACAAATTTAATGGAATTGGTATAAATACCACGTGGTGTTTATCCCGAAGAAAAGACAAAAAATGATTTACGGTGCAATCAGGAAACACTTAGGTGCAACATTTCATGAGTTAGCCAAACGTAAAGGCGTAACGATAGAAGAGGGGCATTTGATGAAAGATCATGTTCATATGTGCATCAGTGTTCCGCCACAGTATTCAGTATCTAATGTTGTTGGTTATCTCAAAGGCAAGAGCGCTATATCGATAGCTAAGAAGTTTCGAGGCAGGCAGCGAAACTTTAATGGTGAGCACTTCTGGGCTAGGGGGTATTTTGTATCTACAGTCGGTTTGGATGAAGAGACAGTGCTTGAATATATAAGAAATCAAGAACAGGAAGATGAGCAGCGTGATCAATTGAAGTTTGGGATCTAGCGCCTTGGGCGCTTACTGAAGCCCTTAGAGGGCGTCATCCAATAAGCCTCCGGCTCTGCCGGAGGTCATTTAACTATAAAGTTCATTAGGGCTTGCTAACTAGATCTAATGACCAAATTTAATTGGTCATTAACTTATTGATATAAAGAGTAAGATATGAAATCTGCAGCTTTACTTCTTGCATCGGGATACGAGGAAGGAGAAGCGATAAATATTATTGATATTCTTCGTCGTTTAGGCATTAAATTAACTATTTTATCGTGTGAAAATGACATTTTTTTGACTTCTTATCATGATGTAGTGATTCGTGCGGATGATTATTTGTCCAATAACATTGATGCCATTTATGACGTATTAATTTTAGTTGGTGGGCCACCTAATACAGATAAACTGGGATCTGATTGTACGGTTATTAACATTATTAAAAAACATATCAATGCCGGTTCATATATCGCCGCGATATGTTCATCTGCAGCCAAAGTTCTGGCGAAAAATAATCTATTAAATAATCATCATTATGTTTGTTGTAGTGACTTTTATAAAAGTTTTAGTGATGGTATTTATACTGATTTCCCACTCGTTTTGGACGGGAAATTTATAACGGCGTTGTTGCCTAAATCAATTGAACCTTTTCCAAGTCCTGCGATCTGATCCTTTGTAATGGTTAGAGCGGTGGTGATATGGGTAAAGCTAAAAAGAAGATAACTAACTGGGCGGAGTACAATAAGGCTTTGTGCAAACGTGGTTCGGTTACGTTCTGGATAGATGATTCAGCCGTAGATGCATGGCGATGCAAAACCCATCATGGTAAGCGTGGTAGAGGCTTCCAGTACTCTGATACAGCAATTGAAACTACCCTGATGATTAAGGGTATATTCTCTCTGCCATTACGTGCTCTTCAAGGCTTTATCGACTCTATCTTTGAGCTAATGGATGTTCCGCTGACCTCTCCCGACTACACCTGTATTAGTAAACGCTCGAAGACGGTTCAGGTCAAATATCGCAATAAATCTAGAGGCGCTATTCGCCATATAGCCATTGATTTCACTGGGCTTAAAGTCTTTGGTGAGGGTGAGTGGAAAGTAAAAAAGCACGGTGCAGAAAAACGCAGAACATGGCGTAAGCTGCATTTAGCTGTAGATGTGGATACTCACGAAGCTATTAGTGCGGAAGTCAGCCTTGTAAATGTTGGCGATAGTGAAGTGCTACCGACGTTGCTCAACCCACTACGCAGAAAGGTCACAGCCGTATCTGCCGATGGAGCTTATGACACAAAAAGTTGCCACGAGGCTCTGAAAAATAAAGGCTGTACTCCGTTGATACCCCCTCGAAAGAATGCAGCACCTTGGGAGGACGGTCACCCCAGAAACGAAGCAGTAGCAGCTCTGAAAAATGGGACAATAGCGGAGTGGAAAGCTGAGTCTGGATATCACTATCGTTCAATATCTGAGACCGCGATGTCCCGATACAAGGGACTAACAAGCGGTAAATTGAGTTTGAGATGTTACAACGCTCAAGTGGGTGAAATCATGGCGAACGTCAAGGCTATAAACAAAGTCATAGGACTAGGTATGCCCGTCAGAAACTAACGGATAGTCGTATATGGCATCGTTGTTCTTCAAGATGATTTGATCAACAACGCCGTTAATAGTTAATAAAAAACAAATAAGGATATTTTGTAAGTGTTCACCAAACCCTATTGACATAAAAACTGTGACCTCTAGCACTTGATCCCACTTTAGGTATTGAGTGATCATTTTTGAGCTTCATCATAGTTATATGACTAGAAAAAAAGCTCCTAAATACCAAGACGCACCACCTAAAGTCTCTGATCTGAATGAGGCTAAGGTGCTTATTGATGAGCTGTGGGAACAGCTCCGGCACTATGAAGATAAGCTTACCACTAGCTCCAAAAACTCTTCAAAATCGCCCTCATCAGACAGTCCTAAAGATCGCCATGAGCGAAAAAAGATGAAAGCTCTGGTGGTCGCAATTCGAGAGGAGCTAAAAAAGGCCACACAGGGCATCAACGAAAACTTTCCCCGTTAAAAGACACGGATATCATTATTGATTGCTTCCCTGATAGTTGTCCTTGTTGCGAACAGTCTGACATTGATGTTCATGACGGCCCTTACTACCGACACCAAGTCTTTGATATTCCCAAGCCCACTGTCGATATCACCGAATACCGTTTATTTTCAGGTCAATGTCGGCACTGCAAAGAAGCCGTCAAGGCTCAAAAGCCTGACGATGCATCGCAAGGGATTATAGGGCCGAACTTATTAAGTTACATTGGGGTTCTTGCGGGGCAATATCACCTCAGTGTTCGAAAAATCCAATCTCTTCTCAAAGAACAGCTTGGCACAACCTTTTCAGTTGGCGCGATCAGCGAAGCTCAAACGAAAGTCGCTTCAATGCTAACGCCATTACATCAAGCGATAAAACAAGCATTAAAGAAAGCGCCTTTGATTCATGCTGACGAGACCTCTCATCACCGAAATGATGAACAAAGCCTTCGCTGGTGTTGGTTAGTGGCAAGTGATGACCTTGTCTATGAGCAAATACTTTATTCGCGCTCGACCTCATCAGCGAAAAAGGTCATTGATGAAGACTATGCAGGCATTGTGGTCAGCGACCAGTGCCCTAGCTATAACTGGATAGCCGCAGACCGTCATCAGTTATGTTGGGCACATGTGAAGCGTAACCTTCAGCAAATGGCGGATTATAGTGGCGGTGGCCACACCGCTTATATTGGCAGACATCTTTGTTTGCTGACGAACGCCATTTTCCATACTCGGCATCGTTATGAACAAGATGAGTTAAATTATGCGCTGTACTTACGAAGAATGCGTAGGTTGCAGAAATCGTTCGATCATTGGTTGAGCAAAGGGACTGATGTCATGGTCAAGCGATATCGGGGGCGATGCAAGTTACTGCTCAAACATAGAGAGAGCTTGTGGGTTTTCCTCAAGAAAGCGTCAATCCCCTTAACCAATAATGAAGCTGAGCGATGTATTAGAGGTTTTGTAAGGCTTTGTTGCGTAATTAAATTTAGAGATAGAGCCAACCCGTTTCGCTTGTTTCTTAGTCAATGCGACAAGTTTCAGGCATACCTAACCCAGTAAGCTTGTTCAACGCTTTTATCATCGCGTAAGTTTCACCCACCTGGGCATTGTAATTTCTTAAGCTCAGTTTCCCTCCTAGCAACTGTTTAACTCGATACATCGCTGTTTCTGAGAGTGAACGTTTGTGGTATCCATACCGCTCTTTCCAATACTTATTTGAGCCGTATAATTTCTGGCAACCCACGGCGAGATTTCGAGGGTGACCACGCTCCCAAAAGGCAGCCCCTTCTCTTGGGGGAATAAGCGCAATAGCTCCCTTAATCTTAATAGCAGCGTGACACGCTCTCGTGTCGTAAGCGCCATCACCAGACACCTTAAGGATACTTCGGCGTGTTTGTTTCAGTAAGTTCGGGAGTACTTCTCCATCTGTAACCGTCGATAAACTTAGCTCGGCGGCAATGATCTCATGAGTGTTGGTATCGACTGCAATATGCAGCTTTCGCCAGACTCTACGCTTGCCATCCGTCCCATGTTTTTTGACTTTCCATTCACCTTCGCCATAAACCTTAAGGCCAGTAGCATCAATAGCTAGGTGCTGTATCGCTCCTCTCGTTTTAGTCTTAAATGAAACCTCAACTTGCTTGGCTCTACGACTGATGCAGGTGTAATGCGGACAACTTAACGGTACATGGGCTAACCTAAATATCGAGTCGATAAATCCTTGCAGCGCTCTCAATGGCATAGAAAAAACTCGTTTGACCATGAGTGCTGTCGTGATAGCTAAATCACTGAACCGACGCGGCCTCCCGCGCTTATTCTGTTTGCTTTGCGCCCATCCGCTTATTGCTTCTTCATCAATCCAAAAGGTCAGAGAACCACGGTTAATGAGTGATTGGTTGTATTGCTTCCAGTTAGTTGTTTTGTAACGTGGTTTAGGCATAGGGCTACGAGATAGAGTGGACGTAGCTGCTCAGATCGTAGGTTCTTGATTTAGTTCCATTGAATTACGCAACAACGCCGTTTTGTAATCCAAAGGAAAATCAGCTTCGGAACGACCTCGGATGCAGGCGATAAATTCCGCAGTAGGATACATACCCTCATCGAAACCTGCAAAAAACGTGGCTTGTCGACAATGTCAGTGTTGAGTGAGATCATCACGGCTGTTGTGGCGAAGAGACCGTACCCCAACATCTTTGATCTATAGGCTGTTCCCCCCGTTAATATCGAGTCAAGTTACCTTGGTGAACGATTACGATATTTTTTATAAATCGTGAGCTAATTCAATCTTTATTTTTCACTTTAATGTTATTGACAATTTCTCAACGCACCTCTACCACTTTATAAGTGATTTTTAAAAAGTGTTATTTTTAAAAATGGATTGTTGTTTTTTATACGAATATTTTGCAGCTTTATTAAATCCATTATTTGCAAAAATTGACATGTAGAAGTTCAAAAATACGCATTTCATGCACGACGATAAATTAGCTTAAATTAGAACATCACGAATTAATAAAAAACACCAATAACATGATAAATTTCATTAACTAATTTAAAACCAGATGATAGATGATAGATGACAGATGATTAAATTAAGCATGAAAATAAAGGGCGACATTAATTTCAGCCCTATAGTCTGAAATTAAACACGACAAAACGTCCCTGGAAAGTCATGAATCAGCATGTTCGGAACAATATTTACTCTCCTGAACTACGCTCATCTGAGCCATCGAAGAATTGTCAGCCTAAGTTTCATACTATCTGACAACAAAGATATCACTTATTTATCAAAAGCTTACATACCAAACATCAAATTGAATGGGTATGAATACAAAACTTACGTGAATCAATATAAATATAGGATGGAAATATATGAAAATAATATTACGGCTATTTTTTGCTTTTTTAGCAATTTCTAGTAGTTGGACACAAGCTTCAGAACTACCCATAGTAGGTTTAGCTCATGTTGCGTTTCAATCTTCTAGTTTGGAACGAACACGAGTTTTTTACACTGGGTTTACAGGATATGAGTACGCTTTTTCTGTAACTGAAGAACAACCAGCATGGTACCTAAAGGTAAATGATGATCAGTTTATTAAATTGGTTCTAGCTCCAACCCCAAGTAAAATACAGGACGATAAGCTTATTGAGATAGCTCTACAAGTAACTGATGCTAAAAAGACTTTTTCGTTACTTAATAGCAAAGGACTTAAACCGACTAAGATTAAGAAACGAAAAGATGGAACTTTAGCCACAACTATTAAAGATCCTGATAATCATATTATTGCATTTGTTGAATATACGAAAAATAGTCTTCAACAGAAAAGTAAAGGGAAATATTTAGGCCAACGTCGAATTGCTAATCGTATGTGGAGAGCTAGTTTTATTGTGTCAAATGAAGCTAAATCTCAAGATTTCTACACAAAAAAGCTTGGTTTTAAAGAGGAATGGCATGGAATTTCAGCTCATGATAATGCCAGTAAATCTGCTTTTTTGAAACTTCCAGGCAATCGAGGAGATCTTCTTGAATATGTTGTCATTAACAAGAAACCAAGCCGTTCACAATTTGATGAGATGCAACACGTTACTTATCTAACTAAAGATATTGCTGGCATCTATGAAGAAACAGGGAGATATGGGCGCCCTAACCTTGACAAATATGCAGTAGAGAAAGATTCATTAGGAAGACCTTTCTTTAATCTTTACGATACAGACGATATTCGTGTTGAATTTATACAACCAACTCCAACCTCATCGACTATTAAACAGGAGCAGTAAATGAAAACTGTTGCTTATACTCTAACGTTTTTTGCTTGCTTTTTAAGTTTTGGTCAAGCACATGCGGGAAATTCTGACGTAAAATATTATGGTGCAGATAAAGGAGCCTTAACAATTACTAAGGCGAAGATTAAAAGTCACGATAAAGATGTTTCCCCTGCTTACTTGAAGCTTATAAACGAAGCAGATAGCGCGCTTAAATTAAAATGTCCAACAGTTACTGACAAAACTATTAGTGCTATTAGTGGTGATGTTCATGATTACTACAGTACGGCTCCATATCTATGGCCAGATCCAAGTAAACCGAATGGTCTCCCTTACATGCCAAGAGATGGAATGATCAATCCTGAATCTCGAAATCCGTTATACACAGATAAAATGCGTTTAGACCAATTTGGGAAGATGATAGATTCTCTATCTTTAGCTTACTACTTCAGTGATAACACTAAATACGCTGAAAAGGCTGCGAGCTGTTTACGTACGTGGTATATCAATCCAGCTACTCGCATGAATCCAAATATAAATTATGGGCAAGCAGTTCCTGGTCTCCTTCCTGGGCGAGGAATAGGTATCATTGAAGGTAAAGCAATAATTTCTACTATTGATGCTGCGTCATTACTTGATAGTTATAAAGAGTGGGCTCAAGCAGATAAAACAGCCTTACATAAATGGAGTACTGAATATTTTGATTGGTTACTTACCAGTGAAAATGGTCAAGAAGAAGCCAATATGAAGCAAAATCACGGTAGTATGTATGATCTACAAACTGCTCGGCTTGCATTAGTTTTAGGTCTCAATGACACCGCTAAATCTATTCTTGAGCAGGTTAAGAGTAAACGAATTGCCTTACAAATTGAACCTGACGGTGCACAACCGATGGAGCTTCGTCGAACTAAAGGTTTTCAATATTCGTTATTTAATCTTGAATCCTTATCTGAGTTGGCTCAACTTGGTCAATGGGTAAACGTTGATTTATGGAACTATGAAACTAATGATGAAAGAGGTATCTTAAACGCAATTGAGTTTATGCGACCTTATGTTGAAATTCATAAAGATGGTGTTCCTCTTCCTGTATGGCATTATGAACAGATCCATGCGCTTACACGTGAACGAGCTGCACCATTATTTAGAATGGCTGCAAACGTTAATCAAGATAAACACTATGAAGCTATTGCTTCTCAATTTGAAAAATTTGCAAATAGCCGCGTACAGCTGCTTCGTCCTAGCCGAATTCAATAATTAAACCCGAAGTTTATTGGAATTACTCACATAGGTTGACAGTAACAACGGTATAACCTCTTTACTCAACCAATAGTAAAGAGGTTATATCCTATACGAGACTACAATTTCTTGCTCCATACTCGAAGAAATTGTAAGCACCATGTGGTATTTACAAAAATTGATCTACGAACAATCAGGAAACTTATCCCGTTTAGTTTTACAATTATCATCTATCATGCAATACGACCATATTAAGTTAAATGACCTCCGGCAGAGCCGGAGGCTTATTGGATGACGCCCTCTAAGGGCTTCAGTAAGCGCCCAAGGCGCTAGATCCCAAACTTCAATTGATCACGCTGCTCATCTTCCTGTTCTTGATTTCTTATATATTCAAGCACTGTCTCTTCATCCAAACCGACTGTAGATACAAAATACCCCCTAGCCCAGAAGTGCTCACCATTAAAGTTTCGCTGCCTGCCTCGAAACTTCTTAGCTATCGATATAGCGCTCTTGCCTTTGAGATAACCAACAACATTAGATACTGAATACTGTGGCGGAACACTGATGCACATATGAACATGATCTTTCATCAAATGCCCCTCTTCTATCGTTACGCCTTTACGTTTGGCTAACTCATGAAATGTTGCACCTAAGGGCGTTGTTGATCAAATCATCTTGAAGAACAACGATGCCATATACGACTATCCGTTAGTTTCTGACGGGCATACCTAGTCCTATGACTTTGTTTATAGCCTTGACGTTCGCCATGATTTCACCCACTTGAGCGTTGTAACATCTCAAACTCAATTTACCGCTTGTTAGTCCCTTGTATCGGGACATCGCGGTCTCAGATATTGAACGATAGTGATATCCAGACTCAGCTTTCCACTCCGCTATTGTCCCATTTTTCAGAGCTGTTACTGCTTCGTTTCTGGGGTGACCGTCCTCCCAAGGTACTGCATTCTTTCGAGGGGGGATCAACGGAGTACAGCCTTTATTTTTCAGAGCCTCGTGGCAACTTTTTGTGTCATAAGCTCCATCTGCAGATACGGCTGTGACCTTTCTGCGTAGTGGGTTGAGCAACGTCGGTAGCACTTCACTATCGCCAACATTTACAAGGCTGACTTCCGCGCTAATAGCTTCGTGAGTATCCACATCTACAGCTAAATGCAGCTTACGCCATGTTCTGCGTTTTTCTGCACCGTGCTTTTTTACTTTCCATTCACCCTCACCAAAGACTTTAAGCCCAGTGGAATCAATGGCTATATGGCGAATAGCGCCTCTAGATTTATTGCGATATTTGACCTGAACCGTCTTCGAGCGTTTACTAATACAGGTGTAGTCGGGAGAGGTCAGCGGAACATCCATTAGCTCAAAGATAGAGTCGATAAAGCCTTGAAGAGCACGTAATGGCAGAGAGAATATACCCTTAATCATCAGGGCAGTTTCAATTGCTGTATCAGAGTACTGGAAGCCTCTACCACGCTTACCATGATGGGTTTTGCATCGCCATGCATCTACGGCTGAATCATCTATCCAGAACGTAACCGAACCACGTTTGCACAAAGCCTTATTGTACTCCGCCCAGTTAGTTATCTTCTTTTTAGCTTTACCCATATCACCACCGCTCTAACCATTACAAAGGATCAGATCGCAGGACTTGGAAAAGGTTCAATTGATTTAGGCAACAACGCCCCTCAAAATTACCAAAAATTATCATTTAACTTAGCAAGTATAGATTGTAACTTTACTATGTTGGTTTTAATTGATGGTGAAATTAATTCTCAAAATGAAATTTTTGTGGCTCATAAATAAATGGAATAGATTGTTTATTCTAATTTTTCATGTCACTTATTTATTCAAATGAGATTGTGATTAATGTTCGGATAAAACGGGCAAATTAAAATAAATTACGTTGAAATAAAATAAATGAAAGGGAAGAAACATGATTGATATAGCAATCGTACTGGTTTACTTTGGCTTCCTTGTGGCAATTGGGGTCTTATTTAAATCCTTCAGTAACTCCACAAGTGATTATTTTCGTGGGGGCGGTAAAATGCTGTGGTGGATGGTGGGTTCCACATCATTCATGACAGCGGTTAGTGCCATGACGTTTACTGGCCACATGGGGAAAGCATTAACGGGTGGATTCGCAGTAGCGACAACAGTTTTTTATGCAAATGCACTTGGCTACCTGTGTAACTATCTGTTTTTTGCTGCAAAAGCGCGTCAAATGCGAGTGGATACACCACTCGAAGGCGTACGCATGCGATTGGGTGCCGTGAATGAGCAGGTTTTTACATGGGCTAACGTACCATTAAGTGTTCTTCAGGCCGCGATTTGGATCAACGCACTTGCGGTATTCTGCAGTGCAGTCATTGGGCTTCCTCTAGAATTAACAATCGTAGTTGCCGGTTCTGTTGTGTTGTTTATGTCTCTTGTTGGTGGTAGCTGGGCTGTTATCGCATCAGACTTCATGCAAATGATCATTCTAACGACAATGACGTTGGTAACAGGTGCTGTTGCGATTTGGAAATCTGGTGGCTTAACACCATTGCTTGATGCAGGCCTTCCTGAGCAGCCATTCATTGGTGACGGATACAACCACGCATACTTGTTTGTTGGTTGGTTTATCTTCATGTTTATTAAACAGTTCTTTAGTACGAATAACATGGTGGATTCATACCGTTATATTGCTGCAAAAGACACCAAAAACGCACGAAAAGCGGCTATTCTAGCTGGTACCTTGATGCTTATCGGTCCACTACTATGGTTTGTTCCAGCTTGGTATGTGGCAGCTCACTACCCGGATACAAGCACTTGGGGCTTGGATGGTTTGGGTAACAAAGTCGCCGACGCGACCTATTTTATGTTTGTAAGTCGCGAAATGCCCGTCGGAATGGTTGGATTGATGCTCGCTGCTATGTTTGCTGCAACCATGTCTTCGATGGACTCAGCGTTAAACCGAAATGCAGGTATTATTCTCAAGAGTGTATATCAACCATATTTCTGTAAAAATCACTCTGAGTCACACCTCATTTTTGTGAGTAAACTGCTGACGGCTCTATTTGGTATCATCATTGTTTCAGCGTTGTTCCTAACATCATTGAAACAGTTTGGTCTGTTTGATTTAACGATGTTGGTGAGTACGCTAATCGGCTTCCCAATCCTTATTCCGTCGATCATGTGTTTCTTTGTCAGAAAAACACCTGATTGGGCAGGCTGGGGTACGGTTATTGTAGGTATGTGTGTGTCAGGATTTATTGCCATTGTTCTAACACCGGAAGTACTACAATCAATTTTAGGTTTAGATCAGCCACTGACGTCTCGTGAATACACAGAAATGAAGTCGGTAACGTTAGGCTTGATAGGACACATGTCGATTACACTACCGTTCTTTGTTTGCTCACAGTTCTTTTATAAAGGACTACCAGCGAAACGAGAAGCTGAAGTTAAACAATTCTTTACCAACGTAGACACTGAAGTTGTCGTTGAAGATTGTCCAGAAAGTGTTGCGATGGATAATAAGCAAAACACTGTACTAGGTAAGATGGTACTTATCGCGTCTGTCTTTATCCTTTGTCTGACTCTCGTTCCTAACCCTTTGTGGGGAAGAATGCTGTTTGTCTTTATCGCAGCAATTCTAGCACTTATCGGTACCTTGTTAGTTAGGTCTGAACGTAAACTTGAAAGTACAAAAGTAACTCAATCTTCAGCAACCGTTTAGATATAAGATAATACTGAAACCCTTAATGAGTTAATTCCCATTAAGGGTTTTTGGGTTTACAGCGAACCATAGTTATTTTTACATCTGGGATTCTAGTTTTGTGGGCAAATTATGATATTGCTATGGGCAATAAGTTACCTTGTTGAGTGGTTATTTATATCAATTAATTAGGTAAGATAGATGCGGACGCCTTACTTTCTACTATGACAATAAAAATATTCATATAAATAGTAACTTAAATAAGATGAGACAAACTTATGAACCACAGTCATTTAACAAAAAACCTATCTCTCTTGATTCTCAGCTTAGTATCGAGCACCGTAGCCGCCGAAGACTGTACTTCAGCGCCGATAAACCCAAAGGGTGATACAAGCAAACTTCAAGCTGCGCTCCAACAAGCCACCAATACAGGCACTGAACTGGTACTTACGGGTACTTATTACATCAGTCAAGATACAAAAGTTTACTTGAGAAACGATCTTAAAGTAGATGCTAGCGAGGCTAGCTTTATTGCTACAAAGCAGTTGGATGGTGATATGTTTAGTTTCGATACGCACACCTCAAAATCGGATGAGTGTGGTGGCGCGAGTGTGCTAGCGAACTTTGATTGGACTGGTGGCACATTCAATATGTCAAAAGCCAAGGTTTCTACTGTTGTTCCACTTCGCTACAAAACCCCTGCGGGAAGAGAGGGAACAAAGCAGACAGCAGATGCGCTTTCAATCCGAGGTGCGACAAATTCAGGCAGGAGCAAACTTAACGAGTTACTTATTGAAGATATTGTTTTTATCGGTACTGAAAATGACACTGACCCTTATTATCTAGCTGGTGGAGATAGCGGAATCCTCATGACGGGGGCACTAAAAGCAATTATTAGAAACAGCAGCTTCTTTGGCGTTCGTGATGCAGCAATCTATGTTTCTGCTGGGGGCGTATCAGGAGAATATGGAGATCACTTCACACTGGTTAACAACTACGTTGAAAGAGCTTATGATGGCATCACGAGCAAACGAGGCGCTGATAATATCAAGATGCAAAACAATATCATGAACGATGTCGTAGTAGGTTTGAGTATCAAGAGAGTGTATGACGGTTGGACTGCAACCAACATTCATATTTCTGAAAATAGTGTGTCAAACTCGGTTAGACCGATTAGTGTAGAGCGAGCTAATGATGTTGTGATAGACAGTAATCGTATCGATAATCTTGGCTCTATTGTTGCTGATTCTCCGAAACCAACAAACAAGTATGGGCAGCAATATGAAGGTATCGCACTCAACGGCGCTCAAGGGAGTAATCGTGTGACGAACAATATAATCAACGGAATCACGCAAGACGACTCACGCGAGAAAGATACAACGACATGGGGTATTGTCCTTCGTCCGGAAGATGGTCGAGAAACAACGAATGTTGTTATCGAGGACAACAGTTATTCTAGGCTCGATAAGTGGGTAAATAGAATATCGCTTTAGTCTGCATTTGAGAGTGTCTCTTTTTATCTGAGTGGCTCTTCAGGTTTCGCGACCACGATGAATCCAAAGAGCTAGATTGGGTAATGGTGATACCCGAGGTTCTTAGAAATGTTACGAGCCGCATGATGCAATGAGCTAAAGTAATCGCGTTTTCTTTTTTCATCAAATCGATTTGTCGGAAAAGAGATTGAAATTGCCGCTGCGGCTTCTCCAAATCGGTCAAAAACTGGCACTGCAATACATCGTAACCCTGGCTCTTGCTCTTCAATATCTTCCGCATAATGTTGATGTTTGACCCAATCTAGCTCCGCTAGCAGATGCTCTACAGTTTTGTGTGTTTTGTCTGTGTGAGCTTTGAATTCCACAGGAGAGAGTAGCCCCCTGATTTCGGACTCAGAGAGGTAACTCATGATAATCTTGCCAATTGCGGTACTATAGAGAGGAGCTTGTCGCCCGATTCTAGAATGCATTCGAAAGTGATAGTTTGAATCTACTTTGTGAAGGTAAATGATCGCATCTTCATCGATCACGCCTAGGTGAACGGTTTCATTAAAGGCACTGCAGACAGTCGCCATTTCCTTGTTTGCTGCGTCGACAAGATCAACATGAACAAGCGCTTTTGAACCAAGCTCAAACAGCTTGGAAGTTAGTTCGTACTTCTCTGCATCCCTATTTTGCTGCACAAACCCTAAACTCGTCATCGTTTGTAAAAAACGGAAGGTCGTTGCTTTCGACATCCTCAATTGCTTTGAGAGCTCAGATAGGCCAGCCTCTTTTTGGTCCGCTAAGGCAGAGACGATATTAAATACCTTTAGTACTGAGGAGACGGCTCCTGGCTGGGTTGTTTTTTCCATTTCATGCCCTCGGCTTCGTTTAAATCAAAAAGTCATCACATATAGTTTTGCTAACTCTGCGATCTCATTTTGATAAACTTTAGTGTTGAGTAAAAGGCTAAGGTTTGCAGTGTTGACTGGCAGATTTAGTGCTAGCCTTAATCATTCTAGCCAGGGAGCGGCGTTATAGGTAATTAAGCTTGTACTAGCGCAAGTAGAGGTCTGGTATCAGTTGCGACAAAGACAAGCTTTACCTTGCACTTTGAATATTCACGTATTAGTAGGTCAATGCAAAGCCTGATGGTTATATCTTTGAGTTAAAAGAATGTAATGAAAAAAGGATTTATCAGATTTTTTGATCTAACTGATGAATGTCCTCTTTATGATCACAAAGCGATTCGGGAACACATCTTTGATCAAACTTAATTTTCAGATATTGAGCTTTCGTTCATGTAATCTAATACAGAAATGGTCAAACTATTGTCCTCCGACAAGATGTACCCTAGGAGTTCTTCTGGTGGCATTCCATTTACTAAAAGATGTATTTTGGCCGCAAGTTCTTTCATTTCTTTCAGAATGT
The DNA here is from genome assembly GCF_024347295.1 of Vibrio artabrorum. Classification (NCBI taxonomy): domain Bacteria; kingdom Pseudomonadati; phylum Pseudomonadota; class Gammaproteobacteria; order Vibrionales; family Vibrionaceae; genus Vibrio; species Vibrio artabrorum. The sequence continues at coordinate 788,504 of NZ_AP025459.1, forward strand.
CTGCCGCAACTTGTGCTTGTTCAATCAATTGAAGTGCCTTATAGATAAAGTGGAAATTTAGCTCGTTACTGAACCGCTACGAAATCGATGGACACAAGCATGCCTGTACGATTACCCAACTATTAGCATATTGAGTCATAAAGGAAATTTGATCAAATAATGAGATTCAAGAATGTTGCGAGTAATGACCCTAAGTAAGAATGAAGCAAAACCTTCTCAGAACGAAAGACAAACGACGATAAAAAGCATCGAAAAGTTTCGAGCTTTATTGTCGAGGGAACAAACTATCAATCTTTGTTGTTCCCCAATGTTTTAAAAGGCCAACAAAGTTGGTTTTGGAGGAACCAAGCATACTGAGTTGTGTGGTAAAAAGGTTCGGTTTCGTTAGTTATTAGCGCATCAATGGATAATAAGTGAATCGAGGGGTAGACCTTGGTCAGTGATTTGCTATCACTGACCAGTCGTTTTATGTACTTTACTTAACTCTACCCAAACACGATCGGATTCTTTCTTGTTGGACTCCTGAAGCCACTTGCCGTAGATCTTCGCAACCATTGTAATATCCGCGTGACCCATTTGTTGGGCAAGGTAGCTAATATTGATGTTTGCATGAGTGATCATCCAACTAGCGTAAGTGTGTCGGAGTTGATATTGATTGCGGTACTTTATACCAGCATTATCACAGAGCGAGCGCCAAATTCGACCGATGCCACGAAGCCCGTAGTAATCATAGTCACTTCCTTTTTGAACTCGGACCGCTTTAGGATTGAACACAAAATGGAGTTGTTCACATCTCTTTGCCTTACCGGGTAACTCCACTGCATACTCTTTCGCTGGAAATGAGTCCGTAAGTAGAAGCTGTGACTTTAAAGCTTCAATGGCTGGTGGTAATAGATCTACATGTCTCTCTTTATCGGTTTTGGTTGTTTTCATGCCACGGTCTACATAAGTCGATCTGCGGATGTGGAGCGTGCGCTTTTTAAAGTCGACATCCTCCCATGCTAGTGCACATAGCTCACCAGTTCTAATGCCTGTATAAGCAAACAAGGTAACTATGTTTCGGTGCTGTAACTGCATGCAGTTGGAGATTGCATCATGAACTTCTTCTATTGAGAATGGCTCGATATTCGGCTCACTTTCCTTTACACGAGCTAGGATAGTAGAGAGGTCTCGGGGTACATACTCCATAGTGAAAAGCCATTTAAGAAATGCATTCACCGTGACTAAGTTACGATTAATTGTTCTACCACTGCGGCCATTAACAAGTTCTCTTTTATACTGCGCTAATGATCTAGGTGATAGGGTATCAGTACTGCGGTTACTACCGTAGATCTTGCAGAAATCTCGAAGTACCCAGTCATAACGTTGTAGTGTAGAGCGCCTTACATCTATAGAAACCTCGTCGATGTATTGCGCGGCTAGTTGGCTGATCTGTTGACCTTTAGGCCTCCCAAACCCATGCTTAGAATCAGGGAAATGCTGAGCATAATTGAAAGTGCCAATCTTCATCTCATGCAAGATAGTCTGGCGCTTTCCTGCTGCAAATTTTATGTTCTGCTTAGTTGGACTTAAGCCGAGAGCTTCTCGGTAACGCTTACCTTTGTAATAGAAGACAATTCGTAACGTTGAACCGTGACACTCAATACCCGATGGTAGAGCTATTGATAAGTTCGATGCCATCTGTTCCACTCCTCTATATCGGCCATCCATGTGCCATTCACTTTCTTGAAAACCGTAGATGGATAGACACCTTCGTGAATTCGGTTGCGTAATGTCTTCGGAGAGAGACCAATAAGCCCCGCAGCTTTGTTAAGCGTTATGATGGCTACTTGTGTGTTGTTCATAAAAGCCTCCGATTTATTTGTTCGGAAAGATGCTATCGGATTCAACATAGTGAACTGAGCCACAATAACCTTGTGGGTTTGTTTCACTTGCCTTAGCGTAATTACGGTGGTGCTTGTCAATTAATTTAGAAAGTGGATACATCAAATAGTCCGAGCATGATTGAGTACCCAATTGAATATCATCGTGGACGCAAATACCGCCACTTGTTGACTGGGATAGATGAGAAGAGAGGCAACGAACTTCAACGTGGTTATAGCTACCATCGACTTTATTGATCAGCGTGAGACAAGACCTTCCAACATCGATATTGTCGATAAAGTAGTGATCTGTTAGTAGTAACCCGGCTAGGTGAAGTGCTTTTTGGTCGGTCGTTGGGAGCAGGGCATCAGAAGTTTTAAATAATGACACTGAGGGGTAATGAGAACCGGTTGATAGCTCAACCGTAAGACCGTTAATAAGAGTGTTGCCATTACTATATTGCTTTTCGATCTCTTCAAAAAACATCTGGTAGATCATGTAAGGAATAGTGATTTGTTGCCCAGGTGAATAGCATACGCCATGAGCAGCTAGCCAGTCAGAAAAACCATATTCTGAGAGTCCTAGTGAATTCTTGAACTCGTCTAGACAACCAATGGTCTTATTGAATTTCGTTGTGTTCATGCCACTGTGCAGCAGTTCATCAATCGTCAAAAAAGGAGCTTTACACAGCACCTTTGATACATAGTCAAGTAGGCGAACTTGCTCCTCAGTTACTCCCATGTTGAATACTGGTGTGAAACTGACAGAGCGGGCAAAGGTCTCTTGCTGTTCGAGTAAGTACATTACGGCATTACGTTGGTATTGATTGAGTGTCTTCACTGGTCTACCCCTCAATTAAATTAGCACCCAAAGGTCATTATTAACCCTCTTGAGGTACATAATAGTCCTCGATTATTTGCTGTCAAGGTTCTTTTTGATTCTCTAGGGTGTTATTTTATGGCTATAAAGGTAGGTTAAATTGAAGGAATAGATTTCGGATAGAAATTTTGCGTATAATGAAAAGATAATTCAGCGAAGATATCCCTATGATTAAGTGCCATTTATCGACCATTATGGGGTCGAAAAAATTAAAAGTATCTGATGTAGTACGAGCGTCTGGAATCAACAGAAATACTATTACTCGCCTTTACCATGAAACGAACAATCGGATTGATTTCGATACTTTAGATATTCTTTGTAAGTACTTAAATTGTACGGTGGGGGAGTTACTGGAGCGTGTCGATGAGAGTGATCTAGCAGAAAAATAAGAGCCAAACGTTGCTGATGCTATAAAGCATCGCGCTCGCATCAGCAACGTTTGGAGTGTTAGAGAACAGCCAATTTTTCCTGCCAATGACCAGTGGTTTAATTGCGCGTTCAGCGCGATTATTATCGATAGATAAGTGACCATCGTCGATATAACGAATGAGTTTAGGCCATTGCCCGAGTGTGTACTTTATCGCTTTGCCTAGTGGGCTAGAGCCTATCACCTTCTGGGTTGTCATCCATTGGTAAAGATCATCCAGTATCGGCTTGGCAAGCGCTTGACGCTCTGCTTTTCGCTCTTCGGCAGGCGCACCTTTTAAGCGTGATTCTATCCCGCAGAGTTTTTGGGTTTTAGCCAGCGCCTTATCAGCCTTACCTTTACCTTGAAGTTTCTTCGCGTCCATGAACTTGCGACGAGCATGCGCTAAGCACCCCACATTGGTGACTTTATGAAGTCCATCATAAGCTGCGTAGCCATCGGTTTGTAGATAACCGTTGTAGTCACCTAAACAGTCCACGGGACACGCCCTCGCGCGACTGTTTTGGTAGTCGTACAAGGCGATATTTTTCACATTAGGCAGTGCCGCTTCGGGCGAGTCAGCGCCTGAGCAGTATAGCCACATATAACACTGCTTCTCTTCTTTGAGCACATTGAGCGGCGTTTCATCCGCCTGAACCACCACTTGTTGAAGTAGGTGCTCCTTCAAGGCGGCATACAGCGGGGCGAACTTCTCGCTGACTTGGATGACCCACCTTGCCATCGTAGTGCGTGAGAGATCGATACCCGACTGGGTAAGCAGCGATTCTTGGCGATAAAGTGGCATTGCGTATTGGTACTTACCAAGAGTGATGCTGGCCAACAAACTTTCTGTGGCGAAGCTTTTAGGAATAAGGCTCTGAGGGGATGGTTTCTGAACGATACGGCTGCTGTCGCTTGTTTTCTCGCACTGGCGGCAAGCGTATTTAGGGCGAACATATTCCAACACCTTGAGTACCGCAGGCGTGAACTCAAGCTTCTCGCTACGGTCTTCACCGATTTTATGCAGGTTATGATTGCAGCAAGCGAACGGCTTTTCATGGTCGTCTAAATCGAGTTCGATAACCTCACGAGGTAAGGTCTTAGGCAGAGGTTTACATTTTTCGTTGTGGTGATCGTCGTGACTTCAACTTCTTCTTCCTTAGCGGCTTCACATTCCGCTTCGTTGAAGAGATCACTTTGGGATTCATCGTAAGGCTTTAATGCCTCCGAGCGTTTCGCGAACTGGCGCTCTTGTTTCCACTCATTTTTCTCCGACATCAGAGCGGCTACCATCGCTTGTAGCTCGGCAATATTTTGGCTTTCTGGGTTGATATTTGGCGTCTTTTTCATGGCATTGATTATACTGAAATCGCGCCGTTAACGCTTGGTTAATAAGGCTTTATTCTCGATTGACTCATTGTAAAATAGTTTATTTTCACGGGTTCATGGCCGATAGCTGTGAAGCCTGAAAGCAGTCTATCAAGCTCAAATTGTGTCAGGGTAAACACCTGATTGTTCTCTTTTGAAGGCCACTTATACTTGGCTTTTTCAAGGCGTTTGTACCAGAGGGCGAAGCCTGTTTTATCCCAGTACAGCACCTTAATCTTATCGCGCTGTTTATTGGTAAATAGGAACAGCGCACCGCTGCCAAGAGGCAAGTCCGTGTCATTTTCGATAATCGCGGCAAGACCATTAATGGATTTTCTAAAATCGACGCTTTCACGATAAAGGTAAATGTCTGGCGGGCTGAGCATGCCTTTCATGACAATGCTCCAATGAGTTCAGCAAGATAGGTGGCTGGCGTACCTTGAGGAATGCTCAGTTCCACATCATTGATGGTAAGTGTCATGTTCGCCGTGGCTATCTGCGCCTGATACTTGGTTGTCTTTTCAACGATTTCAGCTTTAACAAATCCGACAGATTCCGATTGGTTTGCTGTTTGGAGTTGACGCCGCTTGGTAAAGAACGTGGATAAACTCAGTCCATGTTGTTCGCAAAAAGCGCGCTGGGTAATATTGCTGCTTTCATATTGTTCAAACAGTGTTTGCCATTCTAGGTTGGTGCGTCGTTTTGCCATTTCAACTCTCCTTTGGGTTGGAGAGTTGATCTTATTCTTCATGCTGAAAGATTAGAATGCGGGGTTCATGACACGCTTACGGACAAAGACATCGAGGCTGTAAGTCCAATGAACCACTTCTGAAGGCCTGAACCAAGGTTTTAGATAAACGGGTAACAAATTCTCAGTGTGTGCGGAGTCTCAGTAAAGAGTAGAAACCCTACAGCTACGTTAGGAATAGGTGGAGAAGTCGGAAACGGATCTGCAACTAACGAAGAGAGGCAAGACACAGTGGCGTTGAAGTTAGGCAGTTCATCTAAGCCAACGAATGTTGGTATACCTTGGAACCGGCGTATGCGACCCACGCTTGTACGGTGGTGTGAGAGAACGGAGGCCGCGAGGCCTGCTCCTACTCGATTGGAGTTGACGCCGTTTGGCAAAGAACGTGGATAAACTCCGCACTGCTGCTTTCATATTGCTCAAACAGTGTTTGCCATTCTAGGTCAGCGCGTCGTTTTGCTATTTCAAATCTCCTTTGGGTTGGATAGTTGATCTTAGTTTTCGTGCTGAAAGATTAGAATGCGGGTTTTATGATGCGCTTACTTTACATCAATATAGAAGTGAAAGTTATCGCAGTGGCTCGTTGTTACGGGTGTCATCAACACATTATTCTTCTTTTAGTAGTAAAACAAAGTGCTTTCTACGTTCATTATTTGTAAAAATGACGCGATTTTTGTCAATGTCAAAGCCCCAGAGTAGTTCGCCGTCAGAATAGTTTAAGACAGAAACCAAAGACCATAAGCTCAAAGATATAGGTGTTGCTAACGTGTTGGGTGGAATCGGCATTGGGTAATCAATAGATGAATGTACATTATCCTGCGAGAGACTAAGAGTCGTGAGATCTGATTGAAAGTGCTGATCTATATGTAACCGAGCTTTTTTTTCATCGTTGGCAACATTGAGGTTTACCAGGGTTTCTTTCAATGTGTGCGTACTAAATGAGTTGAAATACTCATTGTCCAGTGAACGGAATTGTTCGGCAACGCTTGCTCCATCCCAGGTGGGTTGAGTTTGTCTAAAAGCACATTGCCATTGACCTCTAGACAAAGATAAGTGGGACTGACAAATATCAACCCGAACTGAGCCTGAAACCTGACTTAGCAGACCCGTTAATTTGCTAAGGGCAGATATGTTGATGTGTGCCAGTCGGTTATTATAGGCGAAATTTTGTGTATCGCATTGTATATCAAGCTCTTGGCTGGCAAACCATTGAGATTTCCGTGAATACAAACTGATGTAATTATGTGACTCATTTATTTTAGGCTCTAGAATTAGCTCGCAGCTTTTAAATTTGTTGTTATCCGGTTTGATGTCGCCTCCTTCTTTAGCCAATAGCTCAATCAATTTGAGCTCTTTGCAGAGCGTCGCTGCATCGACTTTAAACGAGCACTCATTGCCATTAAATAGAAAATCATATTCATTGAGTTTTCGATGCTCGATAGATTGAATACTGTAACGTGGACCCGTTCTATTCGTGATCTTAGGAGTATATGCTGGTGGCTCAAAAAGTGATATTTGTGATGGGTGAGTTTCTTGGTAGGTTGCAATATAGATTTTATTTTCATCTGGCAGTCCCAGCCATACAGGTTCATTAACGCCTACCTTACTAAGTATTGAAACGAACCCCCGAGCGGGCACCTCTAAATAGCGGTTTTTGAGAAGAGTAGATTGTACGATTGGCCACCGATAAGTCGCATAGAGACCTGAGTGAACGGATAAGTGAGTGCTGATTTCAAGAACTTGTTTTTGGACATCAATATATACACCAAAATAAACGTGGGTGGAGTCAGTCCCAATAATGGCTCTGACCATGAACTCTAATAATTTAATTCTACCGCCTACTTCTAACACGAGACTGTTGCGACATTCCATTAGTACCCTTTATCCTTTACAAAAATGAGAAAATCAAAGTAATCAATGATTTGTTTGATAATTAGTTCAATATGAATCCATAATGGCCACCTAAGCCGATAAGGACGCAATGCAGCAGTGAGTTGCCCACTGATTTCAATTTCAAAAATAGGCGAACCAAATTTTTGTATTAGCTTTTGCCACTGATCTATTGATGTGGAATGAGCGTCCCCGACCAACTTGATGGCAATTGGTTGCAGGTTGAGTGATTGGTAAATGGTCAAAGCGTTGTGTAACTCTCTATACTGGGTAATGTCTCGTTTTTGGCTGAGCAACCGAAGAAATTTTTCGCATCGGTTTCTCATTCTGTTTAAGTTTTTGAGAGGCTTGGTGTGCCATGTGTCTAGGTGCAACGATAATGTCAACCACGCACTGGCTTCGTTAGCTTTGGGGATGAATACGTTAGGAGCGCACTGAGTGGATTGTAACCATGCAATTAAAGTACTGTTGCAGTCTTTATCGTCAGCGTGATGATGCAGTTTTACGAGCTCAGTCGTGTAAACGGAAAATGGGAGATTACTACTAATACGGGGGGCATTGTCGACGAACGTTGTCGAAATATCGTAATAAGTGCTCACACCCCAATGGTGTTTGACCCAATGGCGTAGAGAGTCTAGATGAACAATACCAGTTAGGCTTCTGTCGTTTTCCGATTGAAATAGCTGTTTTTGACGCTCGAAGCCATAATTTGAGTCTGATGTCCAATAGCGAAGGGCTGCTTTGGTGACAGGACGCGGCTTTGCGTTGATTACGATAGAGACCCAGTCTAATAAATGAAGGTAGCTTCCAATCGTTATTGAAGGCGACGCATGACCGAGTTGGCTACTCACCCAACTGAGTATAGAAAAATACGGTGTTAACCTCTGACCACATATTTTGAATGACTGTTTGATTTTTTCTCTCTGTTCACTGGAAAATAGAACGTGTTGATTGAAGTGTAATTTCGGTTCAATGGGAGGTTTAAAGGCTATGACCGACAATAAATAGGTCCAATTGTTAGCAGTACAGTGTCGTAATGAATGTGTGACCAAATCAGGATCTTTGAGTTCATCTCTTAGGTACTCGATAAATATCTTCTCTTGATTAGCATACAAAGATGAATCAAAAAGCGTATTATCTTCGTCCTGTGTTGACCTTAAAATGATACGACGCTCGTTTATTAAAGTGCTGATACTTTTAAGTGCATGATTTGGAATCAGCGCCAATGGGATCTTCCGGTGCGCGTTTTTTGACTTTCGTTTTTTAGCATCAGTAACATAAAGCAATCCGGTATTGAAATCGATGTCCATTATTTGTAATGAAAGCGCTTCATCTTCTCTTAACCCTGCGTAGTAACAAAGCTGCATAAATACGACAATCGGAAGAGGGCTATGGGCATGAGGTGGGTAATAACGACGACATAAAGCATCAAACATGGCTGGCGGAATATAATGTACGCGGGTTAGTTGTTCATGATGAGAGAGCTCTAAAGCGTCGACCTCAATCCTAGGAAAGTCATCGAATTGTCTACAGTACGTTAGGAATCGAATAACGGTACGTTGTCTATCGTTGTTTTTTAATGCATCAAGCCCATATTGGCATCGCGCTTCAAGCTCATGCAGTGGCAGATCTAACACCCCATCCTCAAATCCTGCGACCTTAATAAAAACACTAATGGCCGATTGATAGGTGAGCAGTGAGTCAACAGCAAGTGTGGCCTTCCAAGGTGATCCATATAGAAAAAGGCTCGTTATCCAGTGAACGGGTAGTGCAATTGTCCAATGGTGCCTTTCATTCTGTATGCGTATTAGTGAAGACTTACAGTACTTGGCAGCGGCACTTCTCCGATCTTGAGTTGGGGATTGAGTTTTAAATTGTTCAAGTGCTTCCCTAAGTTGTCGATGAGTATTTTTCGACCTTGATTTATCTTCGCTGGTGAGAGTGTTATTCCAAATAATGCTACTGGTAGGCAAAACTTTAGGTGATGGTCTACTTGGCTCTGGGTTCTCAACTACCGTTCCTGCAAATGTTCTTACGAAGGTATGCGGTTTTAATGGGTGATGATTTTGCCATAAATGACTTATCCCTTCAGAACGGTCTAGTATCGACAAATTCTGTACCATCGCATCGATGGGTAGTGCCTCGATAAGTGTTGCGATGTGCTGTGGGTACTGGAATTTAGCGAATGTTTTCCAGTCTATTAAGCTCTCCTTAAGCCGTATTTTTTGACGTGAACAAGGCAGTGCGTTCATGGTCAATTGTACGCGTCTTAATGCGAGAATCGCCTCTTCTACTGCGTAGATTCGTCGATTTGAATTGGGGAGTAATGTACTGACAATAGGGTAAGTACCAATAATTGTTTGCCATGCTTCGTTCGGTAGCATAATGAGCGCCTCTAACTCCTGCATTGTTTTCAATTCACAGCGATAGGCTACGGTTAAAATCGCATGCCCTAGACTTGCGCTCTCGATATTGACAAGTGGTACAGCTGACACCTTCGATGTAGGGTGATGGTTGAAAAGACAATCCTTTAATGCCTCGATAACCCTTATAGGGGGAGTGGTGTCATTAAATAGAGGTTTCTCATCTCGAAGTGGCAGGGAAACAGTAGGGCTGAATAGATTTGGATTTAGCTGCTGGTGAGCCTCATACAAAGTGATAAGTACATGGCTAGTGGCGCGCAGTTCATGTGCAGTTTCCGCTTGCGCCGTGAGCAGCTTTGCTAGTTTTTTAAGAATGTGTTTCGGTAAATCGACATTTTTGTAAAATAGGCGAGATTCCAATTTATAAGCTCGATGAATGACGATAATGAGTGCATCTCTAAGCTCGGAAGGCTCCGTATCAGGCAGTGCTGTGTCAATTTTGAAAATCCACTCTTCTAGACTACCTAACATCCGCCCCCCTTAGGTTTATATTGCCGCATTTTGTTCGTGATAATGACATCCCATTTTTCTACTGATGCCCAGAAACCATGAGTATGGTTAGCAGCATTGTAATGCTTGACTTTTTTTTGCATTCGCCGTTGTACTTCTACCGAAGTACTTATCGAGCACAATGAGAATTCGCCTAAAGTATTCTGCCCACGCTTGTAGTGATTCATTTTCTGATTGAGTTCGCTCTGTTGAAAATCACCATGGGGCTCTAATGCTATTTGGATAATTTGATGTGCGCATAAGTGACGAAAACTACCAGGGTCAATTGGTGCGAGGTATCTCTCACTTAATCGACTAATGACTTGAGGAGACATCGCTTGCCACTGGTCATCAATCAGCACAGACAAACAGGGGGCGTGAGAAGGGCAATAATGAGGCCTGAGATTTTGAGAAAATTTCTGATAGTCTTGCAGCAATCCTGATAACTCTTCAGATAATATAAGTAGTCTTCTTTCTTCATTATGGTGTACTCGTTTATCTTGCACTACCATGATGCCCGCACTCCAGGCGCAGTTTTTATCGAGGGGGTAAGGGGCTTTTACGGGGCGCAGTGCAAGCTCAACCGCAGTGCGAATATGCAAGTACAATCCAATCCGTTGTGAGCAGTCAGTGTCAGAGATTTGTCTATCTTGGCTTTCTATTGGTGAGAGTAATGCTTCAAATAAGTCTCGAAAAAGCGTATCTCTGAGAGTAATCGCACTGCCGATCTGCTGATGAAAAGTGTCATTAAGAGTCGAACCACTGTCTGTTTGTGAAGACCATCCAAGCTCATTAGGTACGCCAACAAGCGTTATAAAATGAAACCAATGCCGATTAAGCAAAGATGAAAACGCGGATGTTTCAACATTCACATAGTGCATGAGTACGCTGCCATTTTGATTCAAGTAGTCGCTCCACACCGAAGGCAATGATTGTGCATAAAAGTGCTGAAAGGCATGGAATAGAGCATTTGGGGTTACTTTAAAAGGGAAGGTTGGTTTGCTTTCTTTTATTAAAGTTGAGAGCCATTTATTTTGTTCACTAGCAGATCGAGCAAGCGCCGAATCAAGTGAGATGTTGTGTCGCTTATTTGCGGGCAATGTTCGTAATATCAGATTCAACAGCGTCCCTAAAGGCCAAGGAAGTTTGAGTTCAATATAAGTTTGGTTTGAGTAATACTGTTTGGCTCCCTGTGGGGCTTGCTTACCCTTGAATAAGTGGCGAGTAGATAATCGAAGTGAGGATGCACAGTCTCCTTTTTTATCAAGGATGTAGGTAATAGAGGTGTCTTCTGGTGAGTCTCCGAGTTTATTGGCTTGATTGAATAATATGGGATTGAATTTGATGTTCCCTAACAATAACCGTAAGAAAAATAGAAACCAACAAATACGATCTTCCTCGGTAAGCCGATTGAGTTGATTCGTAAAAAGTTCGGGGCAATGATGAGTTAGCCAGCATTGCAATTCGCTCGGTGTTAGTGCTGCCATACTCATTGGCAGTTTTTGGTTGTTCCGAGCAATAGCGTTCTCAACTCCAACTCGATGAAATTGATAGTGTCTTTTTGCTTGATCGTGGGTTAATGAAGGTGAGCCTTTGAATGTGGGATCGTCTAATTCATAAAAAGCACTTTTTTCATTGCCATCTCTATCTACAGGGGTACAAACAGTGATTGATTGACCCAGCGCTGTCGTCATGTTGTCTTTGTATTCATTGTCACTTTTATATGGGTGGTATGGTTTCCGTTTTCGAGTTGGGTGAGGTGGGGAAATAAAATAGTGACTGAACCTACGCAGTTCAGGGGATGAGCGGCATAAGTTTGACAGTTCAATTTGAGACAGCTCTTTAATGTCACTTAATATGACGGTATCTTCTTGAGATAATGTTCGCCTCGCATTATCAAAGTCCAATAATTGTTCATAAGTCAGATTTTCCATGCAGAGTTGCAAGCGTGCTAGCAGCCAGAGCCAAGTATTCTTTTGCCCTTCATCTGGTATGGAGTGGATAAAAAGCAGTGTGCTGTAGAGTGGGTAGTCGGTGAGGTGTGTATTTAGTTCAGACCTCTTAGCATTGCATGGAATAGTTCTGATATCTTGATTATTAATAGACATGCAATGGCATAGTTCATCAATGCAATTTTTTAATAGGTATAGTCGATTCTGTTGCAACTGGTTAGGGTGATTTGTAAGTTGAACATGGATATCTAACCAGCGATAGATAATGCTCTTATAAGAGTCGATAAAGCGAATACTGGCAGGAGTAGGGCACAGTTGCCATAAATAATTGAGACCTATTCGCCTATGTTCTATGTGCAGAGTGCTTGCAAACTCTGGAGATAGGAAGTCTAGATAGACTCCTGATTGGGTTAAATCGACTGGAAATACGTTAGATTGTTGTAGAAACCACATAGCAATCTTCCGTTCATTTTTTAGTGTTATTTGAAGGTATTTGTCGCGTCACTTTTTGCCACGTGAAATCGCCGGAGTGGATATGTGCTTCTGGAGATATTTCTTGTGATTCAGTTAATTGCTTATGATGCCGACGCAGCAAACTACGCTCACAATTTATTAGTTGGGCCCACTGTTTTTGGTTTAAGAAGGGAGAGTAGTCACTGTTGATTTGCTCTTTCCGTTTTTGTTCGAGTCCATAGAGATCTTTATTATTTATGGAAGACAGGTGTTTAAGGATGAGTCGTGTATAGATATGTTGGTTAACTTCAGCGATGCTATTGACTACTTCAACAGTGATAGAGACTATTTGCGTTTCTGGATAATGAGAACGAAGCCAGAGGAGTTCATCGAGGTACTCGACAGGGTAGAGTTTTCTTCTGTATTGAACGACTTTTATTGGGCTTATGCAGGCGATAAGGCAGTCTAAAACATGCGGATGTGCAGTAAGGTGATTCAAGTAACGAGCGATTTCATCATGTGGATATATCTCAGTCTGGATGTTGATTTTTTTTAATGAGATTGCCGTTACCATAAATGCCCCACCTAACCGCACAGTGTTATGTAACGTTTATGTTACCAGACTTATTTATGAGACGTAAAGGTTTTTGGTTGAAATTTAACCGCAATGAAAGAGGGAGGACTGTTAAAAACAGAGTTTTTCAGTTAAGCAACGTTTTAATTATGCAGCATAAATGCAACATTATAAGTCAGGTTTTTGCTTAACATTTAAGATTTTTGTTTTAAATTTATCGCCCCAAATTCGCCCCAAATAGAGGTTGTTTTATAGCAAGCTATTGAAATTAAATTACTTTTTTTCTTGGTTCGTAAAATGTTCGAAACTTGGTACAAGATGGCTTCACTAATCCAGTCAGGTCTAGATCTAACGCCAATCATTACTCACCACTACAAAGTGGACGACTTCCAGAAAGGCTTCGACATGATGCGTTCTGGTATGTCAGGCAAAGTCATTCTTGATTGGGAATAGCGCTAAAATAGTAGACGGTTTAGCTCTCTATTGACGTTCAAAAACAGTTAAATGTTAAAATTAGCCTCAATTTAGCCCCAAATTGCCCTAAGGTTGTTGGAGGTTAAAATGGGGCTTTTATGTTTATATTTGAGTTGGTTAGAACGGCGATGGTATGGGTAAAGCGAGAAGAAGATAATCTAATTAGGCAGAGTACAGTAAGGCTCTGTACAAACGAGGTTCGGTTAGGTTCTGGGTAGATGACTCGGACCCGTCATGGTGAGCGCATTATAGGCTTCCAGTACTCAGGTACAGCGATTGAAATCGCCTTGGTGGTTAAGGATACTTAAGTGTGCCTTAAGGCTTTGTCGACTCGACGGACCTCAAAGTCTTTGGTTCATGGAAAGTGAAAAAGCATAGTGCAAAAAACGCAGAACATGCGCAAATTGCACTTAGCTGTTGATGTCGACAACTATGAAACTATCAGTGTTGAAGTTAGCCATTGTCAATGGTGGCAATAGTGTGAAGTGCATACTACCTACATTACCCAACACACTACGCAGAAAGGTCACCACCGTCTCTGTCTATGGAGCATATGATACCAAACATTACCACGAGACTTTGGAAAAGAAAGGTTGTATCCCGTTGATACCGCCTCGAAAGAATACAGCCCTATTAGAAATAGTACTTTAAGCGTAAGCGTGTGCCCAAATCATTAGCACTTTTTTCTGTATCATTTTGAGAGTATTGAGAATAATAAGCACCTAAGTAGGTATCAAAATTATCAAATCCTAGCACCTGTTTGAATTCATATGACGTATAAAAGGTATCAAGTGAACCAGATGGTCTATTTAATATACCATTCTTATTAACATCATTTATGCCCTTAATATAGCCCAAACCAAATCCATATACTGTAGTATTAACTCCTATAGAGCGGTCTGTTTCATCTTCAGCATTCATTTGAGCATAGTTAGCTAGTACTGAAAAGTTATCTGTAGAATAACCTGTCGTTACACCAAAACCAATTCGTTTGCCGATGTCTTTACCATTAACGACGATAGTGTCTGAAAGCACTTGGGCTTCCATACCTCCTGAAATGGTGAAGCCTTCATTTGTGTATGTAACTACAGGACGAACATACAGAGAATCATCAATTGTTGTTTTTGTTATGTCTGCGATATCAGAGCGTTTGCCAAACACAGTAGAAACTTCAACTGTAATATTCTCAAAATATTGAGTTATCATTATTTGCCCCGCTTCTTTTGCTCGACCGCGTCCTTCTTTCATTTCATAAAGATAGAAATTTGGTGTCAAAATTGAATTGTCTGCAGCATCACCTGCATTATTGACAAAAATATCCTGCCCTTTAGGGAATAGGTCGGCGGCTTCAAAACGTCCCACTTTAAAATCAGTGTTATTTCGTGACAGGTTTAGCCACACATCATCGACTCCGACTTCACCTTCGGTATTATACGTAGGATTAAACTTGAATGATAAAGTATTAGATCCAAGCGTTTTTTCTCCCTCAACTGCAAAAGATATACGACCGTCCTGATTGAAACTTGTACCTGGGTCAGTTACTTTTAATCCATTTTCTGTATCAGTTTTTCTAGCGTTAAAGTTTAATTCGACATCACCACTAAAAGTAACTTGTCCGCCTTTTGCATAATCAAGAGTCGTGCCTGCTGCATAACTTGATGAGGCTAGAATAATAGAACTAGTTAATAAACTTAATTTCACTGCTTTCATTTTATACTTCCTGTTTATATTAAATGCGATTAACTTAAGGCTTTGATGCCTAATTCAAATTGAAGGGAGGTGCGTATTCATTACACCAAAGGTTAACGAATCTCAATGTGCTTTATTTTTGACAGACACGCTCTGTGTGATGCTAATCACCTTTGTGTGTTTTTAACGC
Source organism: Vibrio artabrorum (assembly GCF_024347295.1). Classification (NCBI taxonomy): domain Bacteria; kingdom Pseudomonadati; phylum Pseudomonadota; class Gammaproteobacteria; order Vibrionales; family Vibrionaceae; genus Vibrio; species Vibrio artabrorum. The sequence continues at coordinate 803,902 of NZ_AP025459.1, forward strand.
GTGTTAAATATCTCTATCGATCTCCTGTTTTATACCGTTTTACAAAAGCTAGCGAGCCAACAAAAAACTATTTAAATGAAGATTCGCATACTAGCGCTTGCACACTTTAAAGAAGGCCACTCGCGTACTCAAATTGCCAAATATCTTCTAGTTAACTGAACCAGTGCGAATAAATGAGGTAACCTTTTTTTGAAGAAGGTTTGGAAGGACTTCAAGAGAAAGCCCGCGCAGTTAGATGTTCCTACTTCAATGAAGAACAACGACAACAACTCAGCGAATTTATAAAGAAAGAAGCCTAATCACCTTCTGGCGGGTGTCTTGTCGATAGCGATATACATGACTATATCGTTAAACACTACCACCCTAATTCCATCTATTATCTCCTCGACCACATTAGGTTTTCTTGGATAACTTCTCGTTCAAAACACACTCGGGCTTATATTCAGGGATATCTATATTGTTTTAAGTTCGACTTTTTCTTGTATATTTTCTGAGTGATCAACAAATAAAGTATTATTCCCCCAAACTTCTTCATATTTATATCCAGTTAGATCTTCAACCACAGTGCGACTTTCATCTGTAACATCAGCCATTGAACCACCACTTTTCAAACGGTCAATCTCAGAGATAAGTATGCTATGTGTATGCTTATTTAGGTTATATTTGAAAACTGTAAATAACGCGACGAATAAGCCACCCACGACGCCAACACAAAGTATCCATGCCATCATAGTATTCAATGATTCTGGTTGTGCACTTGAGTTTTTCACTAGCCCACCTAAATCAAGCAATACCCCTAATAACATCATGCTTAGTGCTTGGGTAAATTTTCTCATCAATGTCATGAATCCCGCATAAGTCCCTTCACGACGCTGTTTGGTTACAACCTCATCAACATCAGGAATAAATGAGTATAAGCTCCATGGTAAGAAATAAAGAGGACCTTTAAACACCACAAAGAATACCGTAGTAATAGATATAATGGTCGTCATCATAGTTGAATCGAAGTCGGTATAAGAAAGCAATGTAATTATAATAATGGATAATAATACTACTCCATAGCAGATCGTAAACATCTTTCTTGGACCTAACTTAATTAAGAACCATGCTGATAAAAAACCTAGAGGTAAAGATATAAAACCACCTAAAGCCATGCTGTCTGCGACTACCACTTTATTTAAATTAAGTGAATATAGAACCCAAAAAACAAATATCCCACCGAATAAATCTAATGCCGTAAAAGAGCTAATGTAAATGACGAGATGTTGACGCCACGCTCGGATTTTTAATGTGGAAAATGATTCATATATAGTTGATTTGATCAGTTGCCAAGCAACACCTTTTTTAGATTTATCTATATTTAACCTAGAAACCTCTTCAATGTTACATGTCTCATCTATATCACTACGTTCCCATGTGCATAGATAAGTAACAAGAAATGCTATTGCAAATATAATGCTAAATATAATTGCGTTATAGAAAAAGACGTCTGGGTCATGTTCACCTAAGTATTTGAATAGCTGTCCTGGAATAAAGTTTGCTAATGTATATGCTAATCCAGCCCAGATAAATCGCCAGTTAGCCATGTATGAACGACTATTAAAGTCTGTTGTCATTTCAGTTGGCAGTGTTTCCCAAGGAATTAAAACCATAGTTGCAACAGTTTCTATTGCTATGATCATTAACAAATAATAAAGATAGGGCATGTCAGTAACCCAAAGTGCAGCATAAATAGGCACTAAAGGTATTGCTAGCAATAAGAAAAAACGTCTACGCCCGAAGCGACGGCCTAGTCGAGTCATACCAAATTTATCAGATATCATCCCCATGATTGGATTTAAACCAGCATCAAGAATTCTTGAAATAGCAAAAATTGATGCTGCTTGTGTTGCGGATAACCCAGCATAAGTAGTTAAAAAAATCATGTACCAAGCAGAAATAACAGCAAATGCTCCACTGCCAAATAAGTCGGTCATACCATAACCGACATAGGTTAACTTATTGAACTTTTTCTTCTTCATAATCTCGCTCTGCAATTTATGTTTAAATTATTTTCAATCGATAAGTTATTTATCTTATAGAACGAGAATATATTCATGTACCCAGTTGTTGCTGTGATGGTAATCACGTAAATCATTTATGGTAATAAATCATAAAAGCGATGTTAAAAATATGAATTCTTAAGGTGTTTCATTATTCGTTACAATTAACACATAGGTTTTAACTAGTTGAAAAATGTAAAACCTCAGTTTACTAATTAAACGTGATATTAAGGATGTAGCATATGAAAATGAATTTTCGCTGGTACGGTGAAGGCAATGATGAAATAAGTTTAGACAAAGTAAAACAAATCCCAGGTGTCGAAGGCATTGTTTGGTCATTACATGATATGGCGGCTGGGGAGTTGTGGCCCGAAGAGAAGGTGAAGCAAGCCATTAACTATATCCAGCAGCATGGTTTTAATGCCGATGTGGTTGAAAGTGTTAACATTCACGAAGACATAAAGCTAGGCTTAGGATCACGAGACCAATACATTGAAAAATATAAAGAAACATTACGGTTACTTGGTAAATATGGAGTAAAAGTTGTTTGTTATAACTTTATGCCTGTTTTCGATTGGACACGAAGTGATTTATATAAAGACCTACCTGATGGTTCAAATGCGTTATTTTTTGAAAAAAGCAAGATATCTAAAATAGACCCGATTGAACTTATCGAAGATATGGCTAAAAATACTGATGTCACCATGCCTGGTTGGGAGCCGGAACGACTATCTCATTTACGAGAAACTTTCAAAAAATATGAAGGGTTTACCGCGGAAGATTTATGGTCAAATCTGAAACACTTTTTACAAGAAATAATCCCTGTTGCTGAAGAGTCAGGGATAAAAATGGCTATTCACCCTGACGATCCTGCATTTCCAATCTTTGGCTTACCTAGAATTATTACCAACAAGGAAAATATTGGCCGATTCCTAAAGTTGGTCGATAATCCACATAACGGTCTGACAATTTGTACGGGCTCACTTGGCTCTATTGCTAATGACTTAGTTGATATTATTGATAGTTTCCATGATCGTATTCACTTTATGCACATTAGAAATGTCAAACGCTTCGACAACGGGGACTTCATTGAAAGTTCACACCGTACTTGTGATGGATCTGTTGATATCACAGGTGTCGTTCGAGTACTGCATAAACATAACTATGAAGGCTATGTAAGACCGGATCATGGTCGTCATATTTGGGGTGAGGAACAATGGTCTCGTCCGGGATATGGTTTATATGACCGAGCACTCGGCATCATGTACATCCATGGCACTTGGGACTCGTTAGAGCAATTAAAAGGTGAAAAGGCATGAATACAATTCGTAATTTCGCAGCGTTAACTTCTCATGCTGAACAAAACGATATTCAATTACAGTTACCCAAATACGATCGCAGCAAATTAGAAACCAAAATTGTTCACTTTGGTTTCGGGGCTTTTCATCGCGCTCACCAAGCGTTAATTCTGGATGAATTACTTAATCGTCAGGGTTCATCACAGTCACTTTGGGGCATTTGTGAGGTTAACCTATTAGGTAATAATGAATTAATAGAACAGCTCAGAACGCAAGATCATCTATTCAGTGTGCTAGAAAAAAGTCCTGATGGTGACACAGTTAAAGTGATTGGTAGTGTAAAAGAGTCACTAACACTCTCTCTCGATGGGTATCAAGCCATTCTAAATAAATTATGTGAGCCACAAATCTCGATTGTTTCAATGACGGTGACCGAAAAAGGCTACTGTATTGATGCAGCAACGGGGAAATTGGATCTATCGCATCCTGTAATTCAAGCTGACTTAGCGACACCAGAGCAGCCTACATCAATGCTTGGCTTTCTTGTCATTGCACTCAAGTTGCGTAAAGATTCAGGTTTAGCGCCTTTCTCCATTATGTCTTGTGACAACATTCAAGAAAATGGCCATATTACCCGTCAAGCCGTGTTGGATCTGGCCACTGCCCAAGACCCAGTATTGGCTGTATGGATTGATGAAAATGTCACGTTCCCCAACACTATGGTTGATCGAATCGTGCCTGCTATCACACAACAAAGTCTAGATGATATTACTCATTCATTAGGTTTGAACGACTCTGTCGGTATTGCTTGTGAACCTTTTTTTCAATGGGTAATTGAAGATAACTTTGTTAATGGCAGACCAGATTGGGATAAGACGGGTAACGATAAGATCTGCGCGCAATTTGTCGGAGATGTTCTACCTTTTGAAACCATGAAACTGCGTATGCTTAATGGTAGTCATTCCTTCTTGGCTTATCTTGGTTATTTATCTGGGTACAAGACCATTTATGAAACGATGCAAGATAGTCGATTTAAACAAGCAGCTTTAAATCTTATGTTAGATGAACAAAAACCAACGCTCAGTGTTCCTGCAAGTTTTGACTTGCAAGGTTATGCTCTATCATTGGTTAATCGATATTCTAATCATAAAATTGAGCATAAAACTTGGCAAATCGCTATGGATGGTAGCCAAAAACTGCCTCAGCGCGCACTAAAGTCCATAGAAGAACTTATTCAAAATAATAAGAATTACCGCTACTTGGCATTACTAGTTGCGGGATGGATCCGTTATGTCCGTGGTGAAGATGAAGATAATCAACCTATTGATGTTCAAGATCCTTTAGCCAAAGAACTCAAAGCACTTGCAACTGAGCATTCATCTTTAACGGGCTTGGATCTAGTGAATAGATATCTTAATGTTAGTCAAATCTTTTCTCAGAGCTTAACTAACAACAAAGCCTTTCAAATTGAGGTGTCTTCTTTCTACCAAGCTTTGTGTGAGAAAGGTGCGAAAAAGACCGTTCATGACTTAGTCAATCTTTAAACTAATACTCAACAATATAAATAAAGAGAAAGCTATGGCCTCTTTTTTAACAGAAAATTTTTTATTGAGTAATGATACCGCTCAACAGCTTTATCATGAATACGCCGCTCTACAGCCTATTTATGATTACCATTGTCATTTAGACCCTAAGGAAATTGCTGAAAATCGTCGCTTTGACAATATCAGTCAAATTTGGCTTGAAGGTGATCACTATAAATGGCGAGCGATGCGCTGTGCTGGAATTGAAGAAGAACTTATCACAGGGCAAGGTTCTGACTATGACAAGTTCATAGCTTGGGCACATACTGTTCCTAAAACGTTAGGGAACCCGCTGTTTCATTGGACACATTTAGAACTCAGAAATCCGTTTGGCATCAAAGATATGCTATTAACGCCAGAAACTGCTGATAATCTCTGGCACCACTGTAATGAATTACTTGCAACTCCCGAGTTTTCTGCACGAGGGATAATGCATGCAATGAATGTCAAAATGGTTGGTACAACAGATAATCCCATCGATTCTCTGGAACACCATCGAGTTATAGCAAGCGATCCGTCAATGACATGTAAAGTGTTACCAAGTTGGCGTCCTGATCAAGCCTTTAAAATCGAATTAAATGGCTTCAGCCAATATTTGAAACAATTAGGTGATGTAACAGGTATTAAAATCACCCGCTTTACTGAGTTGCTTCAGGCATTAGATATACGTTTACTCCATTTCAGAGCACATGGCTGTCGCGCTGCCGATCATGGCATAGAAACGATGCGTTTTGCTGACATTCCTACAGAGTCGACATTAGATACTATTCTTTCGCGTCGTTTAAACAATGAGTCGCTAACCGAAACAGAACATGCTCAATTTTCAACTGCAGTCCAAGTATGGTTAGGTAAGCGCTATGCTCACCTCGGTTGGGTAATGCAACTCCATCTAGGAGCTCAGCGGGACAATAATACCCGTATGTTAAATCTAGTCGGTAACAATAGTGGCTTCGATTCTATTGGTGATCAAAACTACGCTTGGGAACTGGCTCACTTACTTGACGAGATGGATAAAACCGATGAGCTCCCTCGCACGATTTTGTATTGCTTAAACCCACGAGATAACGAAATGTTGGCAACCATGATTGGTAACTTCCAAGGTGGAGGCATTGCCGGGAAAGTTCAATTTGGTTCAGGTTGGTGGTTTAACGATCAAAAAGATGGCATGCGCCGCCAAATGGAGCAGTTATCACAATTAGGCTTAATCAGCCAATTTGTTGGAATGCTGACCGATTCCCGTAGTTTTTTATCGTATACTCGTCATGAGTATTTCCGCCGAATACTTTGCAACATGATTGGCCAATGGGCTGAACATGGTGAAGTCCCGAATGATATTAGCTTACTTGGAGAAATGGTGAAGGATATTTGCTTTACTAATGCGCAACGCTATTTCGAGCAAAGAGACTAATTGTCTCCCTTTTCTATAAACATGAAAGCTACCGATAACGTATTGGTAGCTTTCAGTGCACAGTCAGTAAAAATTATAGCTAACTCATTGTTACTCCAATTTTTATGTTGATGGTGCCGTTACGGAAATTTGACCATCATCTAGGAGGCTAATGATTCCACGTAGTTCTGAGTTCTTGACGTTACCTGCATGTGAGTGATTGTATCATAGGAGCTTAAAATCATTTCCCCTACTAAAAAAGTAGGGGAATGAGATTAATTAAAATAAGGTTGAATGGTTTCAATACTTCCATCTTCTCGATGAGTTAATTCAGCCATTTTCATACTTCTTAGATGAGTCTGACCACAAGATAAGCTGCTGTCGTGATAGAACAGATAATATTTACCGTTAAACTGCGCAATAGAGTGGTGAGTTGTCCAGCCTAAGACTGGCTCCAATATAATACCTTGATACGTAAAGGGACCATAAGGTGAATCGCTGGTGGCATAGACTATTTTATGAGTATCGCCGGTAGAATATGAGAAGTAATAAGTACCGTTATACTTATGTATCCAAGGCCCTTCAAAGTAACGGCGATCTAGATCACCGGCTTTAAGCAATTGACCATTTTCATCGAGAATTTCAATATCATGCACTTCTTCAGCTAATTCCGTCATAGAGTCGGCTAGTTTAGCTACTTTAGGCTTTAGGGCGGGTTCATCGTCTGAAGGGTAGGATTCTTCTCTCCATTGACCTTGAGTCCAGTGTTGTAATTGTCCCCCCCAAATGCCCCCAAAATAAAGATAATATTGATTGTCATCATCTTGAAAAACGGCAGGGTCAATACTGAAAGTACCTTCTATATGAGTGTCCATTGGTGTGAAAGGGCCTTGTGGTCGATCACTGATAGCAACACCAATATGAAAGATACCTTGATAGTTTTTAGCTGGGAAAAAAAGGTAATACTTACCGTCCTTTTCTGCAGCATCAGGGGCCCACATTTGTTTTTCAGCCCATTTAACGTCTGTAACATCAAGCGCAACGCCATGGTCTGTCACGATTGAATATGGCTGTTCTAATGAAAATACATGATAATCCCGCATCGCAAAATGAGAGCCATCATCGTCAAGCGGCTCAGCAGTTTCGATGTCGTGTGATGGATAAATATAAATTTTACCATCAAATACGTGTGCAGATGGATCTGCTGTATACATATGAGTAACGAGTGGCGAAGAGATTGGTTTTAATGAAGCGGCTCGTTCAACATCTTGTTGATTGACCGCTTCAGCGTCACTGAGTACAGGGAAGTTCAAATGCGTCATGCCTGATTCCTTCATCGAAAAATCTAATAAATAAAAACTACTCTGAAAATGAGAGCAGCTTTGACCGTAAGTTCTATTTGTAGATAAAGCTGTTTACAATGTTCTCCAAATACTCTTGTTTTCCTGATTGTTTGACAGGTTGAATATTGTTATCCATTGCAAACTTGGCCAGATCTCTTAATGACATTTCACCACTTAAGATTTTCTTACCTATGTCTTCATTCCAGCCGGCGTAACGCTGAGCAATGTTCTTAGATAATTGGTCATTTTCAATCATTTTAGCGGCTCGTTCTAGTGATAATGCCATAGTATCCATTCCACCAATGTGGCCGTGGAATAGGTCTTCAGCATCAATAGATGGGCGACGAACGCGTGAATCGAAGTTAAAGCCACCTGTCGTAAAGCCACCTGCTTTTAAGATTTCATACATAACGAGCGTGTTTTCTTCAACGCTATTCGGGAACTGGTCTGTATCCCAACCCAGTTGAGGATCACCACGGTTTGCGTCGATAGATCCAAGCAAGCCGAGAGATGCCGCGGTAGCGACTTCATGTTGGAAGCTATGTCCAGCAAGGGTTGCATGGTTAGCTTCAATGTTTACTTTAACTTCTTGCTCTAGACCGAAGTCTTTTAAGAAACCATAAACCGTAGCGGTATCGTAATCATACTGATGCTTGGTGGGCTCTTGTGGTTTCGGTTCAATTAAGATCGTACCTCTAAAACCAATTTTATGTTTGTGCTCAACCACCATTTTCATCAAGCGGCCTAATTGCTCACGCTCTTGACGAAGGTCAGTATTGAGTAGAGTTTCGTAACCTTCACGACCTCCCCATAAAACGTAGTTTTCACCACCTAGACGTTGTGTTGCACTCATAGCATTGAAGATTTGTGTCGCCGCGTAAGCGAAAACTTTAGGATCTGGATTTGTGCCAGCACCTGCCATATAACGAGGGTTAGAGAATGCGTTAGCCGTACCCCAAAGCAGTTTTAAGCCGGTTTCAGATTGTTTTTGTTCCAGTATATCGACCATTTCAGCGAAGTTATTAACGTATTCCTTTATAGAGTTGCCTTCAGGAGCCACATCAATGTCGTGGAAACAGTAATAAGGGACGTTTAATTTTCTGAAGAATTCGAAAGCAGCATCGGCTTTCATTTTTGCCATTTCCATTGCGTCACCTGTTTGGTGCCATGGGCGGTCGAAGGCAGGATTACCAAAGATATCGTGTCCTTGCCAGCAGAAGTTGTGCCAGTAACAAGCAGCAAATCGCAAATGGTCTTTCATTGACTTACCAAGAATGAGTTTATCTGCGTCATAATGGCGGAATGCAAGAGGCGTCGTTGATTCGCTACCTTCAAATTTTATGGGAGCTATATTTTTAAAAAATTTACTCATGGGAATGACCTTTTACTAATAAGTAAGTAATTAATTACATTCTTACTATCTATTACTTTGGGGGGAGGGCACAATTATGAATTTTTTTTATTTAATTCTGATATTTCTTTTGTTAGGTATTGCTTGTTATCAAATTATTAATAATTTCTGCAATCATGGAGCCTGCAATTTGATAGCCATCATAATTTAAATGCAATCCATCCGGCATTAAATCCTTATTTATAGAACCATCTGGCATAATAAAAATGTCACCAAAATATTCATAATGGTATTGTAATTTTGACGAATATTTAGATAACAGATGATTTACTTCTTCAATTCTGCTTTGGTAGTCATTAATATAATCATCAGGGGCTCTAGGATACAAACCAATGACAACAATATGTGCTGTATTTTTTTGTTTGATTTGAGTAATCAGGTCCAAAATTCCGGTCACAATAGAACGATTGGAAGGATTGTGAGGGAGGTTATTTGTGCCAATTTGCAGTATGATTACTTGAGGTTCGAAATGATCCAATTCACCATTTTCAACTCGCCACATAACATGTTCTATGTGATCACCACCTATACCTAAATTTAATGGGTGATACTTAGAAAAGTATTTGTCCCAAAGATCAGGGACTTCTTCCCAGCGACGAGTTAAGGAATCGCCAAGAAAAACTACATCGATGATATTTTTGTCAGGAATGGACAGGAAACTTTGGTGTTTAGCTAGAAAAGTGTCATCTTTCTTGATTTGTGGTTTGATTTTCATAACAACTCTTAGGGATAGGAGCTGTTGACCTAATGTATTGGTACATTAGGTCAGCAGTTTGAAGTGTTAATAAATTGTTCGTTTTTGATTATCATTAATACCGGACTTTCTTAAAAAATAAGTATTAATAATATCCCGCCATTGCTGAGCACTTTCAAGTTGCTGTATTAATTTTTCACGAACTTGACCAAAGTCTTCTTTGCTTAGTAAATCTTCAATCTGATCCCAACAGTTTAAATAGCCTTCAACTATCTCAACACCCTCAAAGTGACTGTCGTAAATGTGTTGAATAATGGTTTTTCCCGAATGCAACTGATGTGTGTAGGGTAGGTGATGGAAAAACAACACCAATTCATCAGGACAAGTTGCTAGATTTTCGAATTTCGCCTGATTTTTAGGATGGTATTGAGTAACATAAGCCGTACCATCTAAAGTACGGTTTACACCTATCCCCTGACAATCAGCAAAATGGTAAGTTCCCCAACGGTCATATTCGTAGCCATCGACATTAGGACCATAGTGATGACTAGGGTTTACCATCCAACCAACACCAAGTGGGGCGGTATAACTTTCATAAGCTAGCCAAGACGTATTTAGGATATGGCAGATATTATCATTAACTTCTTGGTTGTTGCCAAAGGTAAGGGTTGTCCATTCTTGAGCAATAGATTCAGGTGAAATTTGATTGTCCCACGCAAGGCGACCATAGCTGTAGAAATTTGCTTGAGCTAGTTTGTGACCACACCAATTAGTATTGTCACCGATATTTGAAACAGCTGCGATCCCGCTAAATTTATTTTGATTCAATTCGCCATCAATAAACCGACGAATAGTGCTGCCTTGCCCCATTAAATGAGTATCAAAATTTAAAATATCCTGCCATTGATGGGCGAGATAACAAATATGAATTTGTTGACCGGTATACTCTTGAGCTATTTGAACTTCCATTATGCAGTTAGTATTTGGCATTGCGCCCAATAAAGGAGAGATAGCTTCTCTTACTTGGAAGTCCATTGGACCACTTTTTATTTGTAAAACTACATTGTCATTAAATTGACCATCAAGTGCGATAAAGTGATCATAAGCTGCGCGAGCACGATCCGTTTTTCTATCACGCCAATCTTGTTGACAGTTATAAACGAAGCAACGCCATATTACAGTTCCACAAAAAGGCTCAATAGCATCTGCGAGCATGTTGGCACCATCAGCATGGCTGCGACCATAGCTAAAGGGACCTGGTCGTCCTTCAGAGTCTGCTTTGACAACAAATCCGCCTAGTGCTGGAATATGTTGATATATAATTTCTGTTTGTTTTTTCCACCAGTTTTTAACTTGCTCATTGAGAGGATCACAGGTATCTAATTGAGATAAGGTCATTGGACTAGAAAAATTAATGGAGAGGTACATCTTAATTGCAAATCGCTCAAAAATATCAGCAAGTTTTTTGAGCTTTGGTAAATATTCAGGTGTGATGAGCCTTGATTCGAGAGCATGAACATTTACATTGTTAATCGATACCGCATTGAGACCTACGGAAGCCAACAAGCGAGCATATTCTTCAATACGGTCTAAATCAGTGGTGACGTCATAATTTTCAAAAAAGATCGAATCTCCAGCATAGCCACGTTCAACACTCCCCATGAAATCATCTTTATTCATGTTATCCCAATGGTTGATCATGCGAATTTGGCTTGAGGGGGATGATGAATAATCATTGATACTTTGGTTTAAGGATAAGCGACTAAGTAACTGGTAAAAACCATAAAGTAGGCCTGCGCTATTGGTTGCGACGATGAAAGTTTGTTGTTCGAGAGTCTTGATATGAAAAGCTTCATTTGAAGATAGTAGGTGGAATGGCTCCTGAAATTGAGCGGGCAGTTTATCACGTAATGCAAATACTAATTTGGCTTCAGTTGAGTATTGTGTTTCCAGTTGGATCTCACTATTTATGTGTTGCAGTTCCCGTTGTAAGTTGTTGCCGATTAGAGAATCATCAAGTAACGAAATAATCCCATCAAAATAGATGTTAATACGGTCTTGATCTAGATGAGTAAACCAACAAGGGTCATTATTAAAAGCTAATTTCATGTTTAATTTTCCATTCATATATATCTTTGTGGGTAAATATAAGGGAGGTGGCGGCAGAAAAATGTGATATCAATTAAATTGAATAAATAACATAAAGTAGATATGAGATTTAGCAAATCATTAGTGCTGATCTCATATTGACTTACAATGTTTGTTCATTTCGCTCATTGTTGATCAACAACGCTTTTTCTATTCGAAAAAATGTTGGAGCAGTCCCGTATTTTTATAGCTACAAGATGGAAAGTGTAGGTACGCCAATAGCTTTCCATTTTGGTTCTCGATTCAAATTTGATTTTGGCTTAAGTCACACAAGCTTTGACTACAGTCACACAGTATGGAATAAAACGGACTATAGCTTTGATGAGCCAGTCACCTTGTCTATTGACATAACTAACACAGGTGAACGCGATGGTGCAGAAATTGTGCAATTTTATGCTCTCGATCAAGTTTGCTCTCATGTTTGGTCGCTCATCACAAGAAATAAAGTCTCGACATGCCATAACAGTTTAATCTGGCAAAAAATGTATTACCAAGAGATTGGAGTATGACAACAGTACCTGCGCATCTTTTTTTACAGTAATGAAATACCCAAATTAAGATTAATCGATTCGAAATGAATTTTATAAAAGATAGATGTGCCTTGGATCACATTAACTTTTTTTATTAATTAGAGACTAAAAAAACATAATAGAAAACAGACGGTTTAAAGAGCAATATTTGATTATTCAAAATGATTAGGATAATTGATTATGACAGATTTAAAAGTGATGAGTTGGGGTGAATACCAATTGTTCTCTTTAGTTAATCAACAAGGCACACAAGTTGATATTTCTGACCTCGGTGGTTTAATTGTCAACTTTTATGTTCAAGATCAGCATGAGCAAACCCGAAATATCGTTCTAGGGTACGACACTCCTGATGAGTACCTTGATGGAGCATGCTATTTAGGTTGTGTTGTCGGCCCTTGGGCAAACCGTATCGCTAATGGTCATTATTCAATTGACGATATTGATTTTACACTCGATCAAAATGAAAAATCCAATCACTTGCATGGTGGTTTAGCTAATTTAGGAGCAAAACGCTGGGCTGTCGAAATCGTTAATAATACAACATTAAAACTCGCGATAACACTCGATGCTGATGAAGCGAGTTACCCACATACCATAGATTTTGTGGTGACCTATCACTTGTCTGAAACCAACGAACTCCGTATCTGCTTTGAAGCGATGCCACACGGAAAAACCCCGATTAATATGACACAACATACTTACTTTAACTTAAATGAAAGTGAAGATGTGTTGAATCACAAAATCCAGATCAACTCTGACCGTTACCTAACCGTAGATAGTTGCGCAATCCCATTAACTAAAGTGTCGGTTAAAGACACGCCATTCGACTTTCGTCAACCTGTTCTAATTAAACAGGCTATGGATCTAAACAATAAGCAATTAAAAGCTGCTGGTGGTTATGACCACTGTTGGTGTTTTGAGGCAATCGAATTGCAGGCGAATGCAACTCTTTCAGAAGAAACATCCGGCCTTCATTTGCATGTAGCAAGCGACCAAATTGGTATGCAGTTTTACACCGGTAATTTTTTAAACAAAGAGCCTGGTCGTCATTCACAAATTTATAATAAGCATGCCGGTGTATGTCTCGAAACTCAATGTTATCCAAACCAGATCAACATGGATAATAAGCAAGATTGTATTTATGGCCCAAACAAGTCGTACCGCCATAACGTTGTATATCAAGTACTAACAACTCAATAGATAGAGATAATTATGATTAACATTCCTCAAGTAAATATGGGCATTGTTGCTGTTAGCCGTGACTGCTTTCCGATTTCACTATCAAAGCAGCGCCGTAACAACGTAGTAGCACAGTGCCAAAAAAAAGAGATTAATCTTGTCGAGCTAGAAACGATCATCGAAAACGAAAGTGACATGCTCAAAGCACTCCAAGAAGCGAAAGATAAATCAATCAATTCTCTTGTTATCTACTTAGGTAACTTCGGGCCTGAAGGTCCATTAACTCAAATGGCACAACGTTTTGACGGCCCTGTTATGTTTGTATCTGCAGCAGAAGAGTCAACGGCGTGCTTGAGTAATGATCGTGGTGATGCCTACTGCGGTATGTTAAACGCGTCTTACAGTGCAAACCTTCGCAATATTCGCCCTCATATCCCTCAGTACCCAGTAGGTACGCCGGAGGAAGTTGCGGTGATGATCGGTGACTTTGTTCCGGTAGCCCGCACGATTCTAGGACTAAAAGGTCTTAAAATCTTCAGTTTCGGTCCTCGCCCCCATGACTTTGTTGCATGTAATGCACCAATCAAAGCGCTGTTTGACTTGGGCGTTGAGGTCATGGAGAACAGTGAATTAGATTTACTGGACTTATTTCAACAAGCTGAAGGACACCAAGATATTCCTGGTATCGTTGCTGAGATGGAGCGTGAATTAGGTGATAACAACCCATACCCAGATCTACTCCCTAAACTGGCACAATATGAAGTCGCATTACTGACATTTCACGAGCAAAACTTAGGGGCTTCAAACTTCGGTATTTTCGCTAACAAATGCTGGCCATCATTTGAGAAGTTCTTTGGCTTCGTTCCTTGTTACGTTAATGCTCGTCTTGCTGAGCGTGGTATTCCTGTCGCTTGCGAAGTCGATATTTACGGCGCACTGTCTGAGTACATGATTACTTGTGCTACCAACCACCCAGCCACTTTGTTAGATATTAACAATACCGTGCCCAAGGATATGGTTGAAAACGCCACAGACCAAATGGGCAGCTACACAGAGAAAGACCTATTTATGGGTTTCCATTGTGGCAACACTGCGCCAAGTTGCATGAAAAACTCACAACTTCGTTTCCAAAAAATCATGCACAGCTTGATGGAGCCGGGACTTGAGCCAAATATTACTCGAGGTACGCTTGAGGGCCAAATTAAAGCAGGTGAAGTTACGCTGTTCCGTCTTCAATCTACGGCAGACACTAAGTTACGTTCCTACGTAGCACAAGGGGATATTCTCGATATTGACCCTGAATCATTTGGTTCTATTGCGGTGTTTGCTATTCCTGAAATGCAACGTTTTTACCGCCACGTACTCATTCAGAAACGTTACCCACATCATGCGGGTATTGCTTTTGGTCATGTGGGTAAAACACTTTATCAAGTGCTAGATTTGATTGGTGTTTCTGATATTGATTACAACCAACCTGTACATGAGCGCTACCCAAATGAAATACCAAGTGTTTTTCTTGGTTAATGCCAATGTAAAATAAGTAATGAAAAAGGGCTTTAAGAGTGATCTTAAGGCCCTTTCGTTATTTATTCTATTGAACGAGATGTCTAACACCAACTAAGTACTTTACAGTTGACTATAATAGGATGAGAAAGTGCCGTGCTCTAGGGTATCAAAGCTTAAGTCCAATAAACTTTGAAAGCAAACTGTCGCTTAGTGGAGAGGCCTACCTGTAGCGATAAGAGTTTTGTTAGTCTTTTTGTTCACATCGAAATTCTTTCGGAGTTCGATTTAAATTCTTTTTAAAGACGGTATACATATATTGTAGAGAAGGGTAACCACAAATCTCGGCTATATCAGAAATAGGTAATGATGTTGTTTTAAGTAAAACACATGCTTTATCTAATTTAGAATTATGAATTTCTTGATGAATAGAATGTCCACGCTCTTCTTTGAATCGTGATTCCATATTTGATCTGGAAATTCCGACATAATTTAAAACTTGATCAACTTTGATTCCTTTGCATGCATTTTGACGGATAAAATGCATAGCCTGAATAACATAGGTATCTTTTAATGCTTGATAATCTGAGCTTTGACGTTGATGCACTTTTGATGGTGGAACTAATACACGTTCATAACCTTTTTTCTGATTGAGAGGCGTATTCTCATTTGATTTAGTAGTGATATGTTTGTGTAATATTTTAGCGGCTCGATATCCCATTTCTTTACAGCCTTGAGCGACAGAGCTAAGAGATACTCGAGTTAAATATCTAGCCAGCTCTTCGTTATCGATACCAATTATCGAGACTTTGTCCGGCACCATAAGATTAAGATGATCACAAACTTGTAAGAGATGACGAGCTCGGGAGTCTGTTGCAGCAACAATCCCTGTTGGGGTGGGAAGCATCTGAAGCCAGTCGGCAAGGCGATTCATATCATATTGCCAATTATGGGGACTCGTATCGCTACCTCGATAAATAGAACAGGCGTATCCTTCTTTTTTTATGATTTTACTAAAGGCTCGTTCCCTCTCGGTAGCCCATCGTTTATTGTCAACATCTGCAAATCCATAGAATGCAAAATTTTGTAATCCTTTGTCTTTTAGATGCTTAAAGGCTAGTTCGACTAAAGCTTCGTTGTCCGTCGCAACATAAGGCACATTAGGGTAGTCATTCATATCTTGATAAGAACCGCCTACACCAACGATAGGAATCGAACTGTCGGCGAGTAACGCTGAAATATCAGGGCTATCGAAGTCAGCGATAATCCCATCGCCTTGCCAGGCATGAATGTTTTCAAGGTGAGTCGTAAAATCATCCTCGAGAAAAATATCCCAATCACATTGGGATGCTTGCAAATACTCCCCGATCCCTTCAATCACTTGACGGTCATAAGTTTTGTTCGCGTTAAATAACAAATTGATACGAAATTTTTTATTCATATTTTCGGGGGGCTCTTATCAATAATTTAGCTGGAGTTTATCAGTCGACCTGATTTTTAGGTGTGATCTTGCACACGTTCATGAAATCCCTGAAATTGACTACTAAATAACGTAATTGTAAGGGGCGATCAATACATCAATACTCTCCATCAGTTACAAACTTTCAGCAAAGGCAAGGCAAGCTAGAGCGCTAAAGAGGACAAATTATGTATATTGGTATCGACTTAGGTACATCAGGTGTTAAGTCTATTGTAATGTCTCGTGATGGGGATATTCTTGCTTCTCAAACGATAAAATTAACGGTGTCGCGTCCCTTGGAGCTATGGTCTGAGCAAGATCCTATGGATTGGTGGCAAGCGACATGCGAATCGATTTCTGGTTTGTCGAATCAAGTTGATTTAGCACAAGTGAAAGCCATCGGTTTATCCGGTCAAATGCATGGTGCAACATTGCTTGATGCTAATGGTGATATCATTCGGCCTGCCATTCTATGGAACGACGGTCGCTGCGCAGATGAGTGTCTTCAACTAGAAGCAGAGGTGCCAAATAGCCGATCTATCACGGGCAATATCATGATGCCAGGGTTTACTGCACCTAAGTTAAAGTGGGTGGCTAATCATGAGCCTCAATTATTCGAGAAAATAAATAAAGTATTGTTACCAAAAGATTACTTACGATTCAAAATGACCGGAGATTTTGCCTCTGACATGTCTGATTCGGCAGGTACACTTTGGCTAGATGTTGAAAAACGTGATTGGAATAACGACTTACTTGCTGCAACGGGTCTTTCGCGTCGCCACATGCCGAAACTATTTGAAGGTAATGAAATCACGGGCGCTTTATCTCAAGACGTCGCCGCTCTATGGGGAATGAAGCAAGTCCCAGTGATTGCTGGTGGTGGTGATAATGCTGCCGGAGCCATTGGTGTTGGTATCATAAGTCCAGGACAAGCGATGCTATCACTCGGCACATCGGGGGTTTACTTTGCCGTCAGCGACACTTTTGTATCAAACCCTGAATCCGCTCTACACAGTTTTTGTCATGCTCTGCCAAATACTTGTCACACTATGTCGGTCATCTTAAGTGCCGCGTCTTGTTTACAATGGGTTGCGGATCTTACCGATTTCGATGATGTCGGCAAGATGCTGATCGAGGTGGAAAATCATGCCGATACTTCTTCCAATGTTGTATTTTTACCATATTTGTCAGGAGAACGTACGCCTCATAATAATCCGAATGCAAAAGGAGTATTTTTCGGGATGAGCCATACAACCACTAAAGTTGAATTAGCTCTAGCTGTTCTTGAGGGCGTAGGTTTTGCCTTTGCTGATGGTTTCGATGCTCTTCATGTGACCAAAAACATACCAGATGAAGTTTCATTAATTGGCGGTGGTGCTCGAAGTCAATTTTGGCGTCAAATGCTTGCTGATATTGTAGAGATGCCACTAGTTTATCGGAAAGGTGGAGATGTTGGTCCTGCATTGGGGGCGGCTCGCCTTGCTATTTTAGGTATGGAGCCTAATGCAAGTTTACAGGATGTATGTCCTGTACCAGAACTCGTGCAAAGACACGAACCTAATATTGAAAAAGCGGCTTACTATCGAGCTAAACGTAAGGTATTTCAATCACTTTATACCAGACTCCAGGATCTATTCTAACCAGAAAAGCGTCATGGGCGTTTAGAAGAGATTGAGTTTTAGTACTAGAATTTTTAAATAACATGAGACAATTACCTGAAGTATAGGCAATGTTCTTTATAAAAAAGGCGACAGTGAAAACTGTCGCCTTTTTGATTGCTCGTCCTAAAACTAAAATGGGGAATATGACTGAGGCTGATATTGCCCACATAAATTTTACGTTAAAGGACTATCAACCTAATGCTGCGGCCTGCATGATTAAGCCACAGATATAAGCGCCGTATGTACCCAACGCGTAACCAAGTACAGCCATTAGGATACCGACTGGAGCCAAAGCAGGGTGGAATGCAGCAGCAACGATAGGAGCAGATGCAGCGCCGCCTACGTTAGCTTGGCTACCGACCGCCATGAAGAATAAAGGTGCGCGGATCAGTTTCGCCATCACGATCATGATAACCGCGTGAATTGTTAACCACGTAATCCCAATAAAGAAGTAACCTGGGTTATCGAAGATCGCCGTGACATCCATTTGCATACCAATGGTTGCGACTAGGATGTAAATAAAAGCAGACCCTACCTTAGATGCGCCACTGTGTTCAAGGCTACGTGTTGATTTGAAGCATGAAGCGATGAGTGCGAATGTCGTTACCATTACGATTAACCAGAAGAATCCAGACGTAAGACTGTACTGTGCCAGTTCTGGAGCATTGGTTGAAATCCATGGTGCAATGATGTCGCTAAAGAAGTGTGCTAAACCAGTAAGACCGAATGCAATGGCAGTGATCTTCATTAGATCGGTTGTTGTGGTCGGGCGAGCGTTTTCATCTTGATACTTAGATACCGTCTCTTTTAGATCTTCGATTGATGAAGTATCCGCTTTTAACCATGCATCAATCTTTTTATGGCGACCGGCCATGATAAGCAAGACAGCCATCCAAATATTGGCACAGATAACATCAACCGTAATCATGGCAGAAAACAGTTTGTCATCAACTTCAAATACTTCTTTCATTGCCGCTTGGTTTGCACCGCCACCGATCCAAGAGCCAGCCACCGTGGTTAGACCGCGCCATACATCACCAGAAACAAGATCAGGGTTAATTTGATCGATAATCAGAATCGCTAATGGTCCACCAATGATGATACCGACAGTACCCGTTAAAAACATGATGACGGCTTTAGAGCCTAACCCAAAGATTTTGCGTAAGTCTGCCGATATGATGAGCAGAACGAGTGCACTTGGAAGCAAGTAACGGCTTGCAACAAAGTACAGTTTAGAATTTGAAGCGTCGATGATGCCTAAGCTGTTCAGTAAAGAGGGAACAAAGTAGCAAAGTAACAAACCCGGAACGAACGAGTAGAATTTTTTTAGTGCGCTATTTTGGCTACTTTCCGTGATAAAAACGCCGCCAAGAATTACAGCTAACATGCCCATTATTACAGCATCATTAGTAATCATTATTATTATCTCCTTTTAGGTGGGCGTAAACGCCTCACTTTTTTGAAGTGCAGGACTATACCGATAACCGCTATTGGTTACAAACTGTAACGACAGACATATATTGGAAATATTTATGTTAATTTTATGAGGGTTAAACTTGTGAAGAAGATGATTCCGCCATTGATTTTGTGAATGTAGCATGGTGAATTACAAGGTGAAGCTGGGTATATGCAAGGTGATTCAACCGTGAAAAAACGGACGCCATGAATTGGGGGGAGACATTGGGTGGCTAAAAAAAGCGCATATTAAACCCGCTAACAAAAGAACTTATAATTCGGTGTTATGTTTCAATAATGTAAAATTCAATTCATCTTTACCGATGTATTCACCAATAAAAATAATGGTTAAGTCACATAAATTTTAGAAATTAATTATCTAAACAGGCTTTATATCGCTAGGTTGGCGCTTTTTTAAGCGGATTGTGTTGGCACTTGGAGGTGTCTATAGCAAGTGAAATGGCCCACAATCACTAAATCAGGTTTTATCTCAAACAGATTTAAGGTCAATCAAAAAGGATGAATAAGATGACGTATTGTCCAAAAAAAACGGCCCAAATGAAGGGCCGTTCTTATCTGTAAATGACGCTCTAAATAGACTTAAGGTCGTTAGCGTTCACTTCAACTTTTTGTGCCGAATAATTAAGTGCGATCTGCGAGATACGCTTCGTAGTCAGGAATTTCAATACTCACTTCTTGTTCAAGCAACGAAGAGTTAAACAGGAAATTTGCAGTTGCACGGTTTGTTGCCACTGGAATATTCCACACACTTGCTATTCGCAGCAAGGCTTTCACGTCTGGGTCGTGTGGAACTGCGTTTAGTGGATCCCAGAAGAAAATCAACATGTCGATTTTACCTTCCGAGATAAGTGCGCCAAGTTGTTGGTCGCCGCCCATTGGGCCACTGATCATGCTCTTGATGGCTAAACCTGTTTCTTTGCTTAGTAGAGAACCCGTAGTGCCCGTTGCATAAAGGAAGTGACTTTGTAGTTTTTCTTTATTTTCTGTAACCCATCTTAGTAGCTCAGGTTTAAAGTGATCATGAGCGACTAAAGCAATATTCTTATGCGTTGGCATAGTACGCGTTGTTTTTTGCATGAATGTTCCCTAATTATTGTTCGTGTTTTTTATTGTTATTGAATACTTTACTCAATATAGCATTATGGATTTACGCTGAACACAGGGCGGAACTCAGAAGGTGACAGAGAGTCCGCAATAACTTGATCTTTGAGTGTTGTAGGAGTCAAAGCTTCTATCGTTGGCACGCTGTGTTTTTTATAAGGTTGATCTCGCAAGTAGCTGACGGCTTGTTTTACGGATAAACGACCTTGCGCGACCATCTTATCTGTTGGAGCAAAGAGGACTTTATTTCGCAGTAGCCCCCTGTAAACTCCGTGGCTCAAATAACTCGAAATCAGACCGATGTCATTGGTTTTTCCTGCAGCTCTAAGCTCACTGATCGCCGCTTCAATAGCGACGGCACTGCCAACAATGTATTTTATGTTGGGTTGCTCTATCACTTGTTGGACCAAATTTCTCTGCAGTTCTTTGTCATTATCAGCCCAATAGTTGACCGCGATCGTCACATCACTTGATTGGATTGCATCGTAGAAACCTAATGCGACTGGTTTAGTGCCGCCACTTGCTTGAGGCCCCAACAACAGAGCGATAGGGGTGTTTCCTGATCCTTTAGGGTGTAATTTCGCCAGATATTCACCCACTTGGAAACCCATTTGGTACCAGTCCACCCCCACCGTACCTTTTAATATCTTTTGTTGTTCTGTATTGAGGACCAATTCATTCACGGTCGCAAACACAGGTGTCGAACCAACCCAGTCGCTGAGATTGTCACGGTACGCATCTGGTGAAACTGTGCCTAAAATAATGGCGTCAGCGCCCCATTTAGTGCAAAGCACCAGTTGCGAGGTTTGCTTATTTACATTTGGATATCCACCGGCTTCTAATACTCTTAGTTCAACCTGTTGATTTTCTGCTTCAGAAACCATGCCATAATTGACCGATAGCCAATAGGAGTCTTTTAAATGCGGGTAAATAGCACAGATCTTTTCTTTTTGGTATTTAGAATTTGAAGGTTTGTTTTGGATTGTCTGCTCATTGGCATATGCCGAAGAAGCCAGGATAGCCAGCAATGAAAGAAGATATTTAGAAGCCAAGGGTTTAGAAAGCATGAATTGCCGTTTTATTGGTTTTAGGTAAGAAACACTGCAAAATATAGCGTATTCTGCATGGGTAAAGAAGAACGTTTTAAGGTTTAGGTTTTATGTTGTTAGCTTCAGCAAGTATTGGACGCAAGCTGCTGGCCTCATTTTTAGTGATGGCGATGCTCGTTCTTTTATCTGCATTAATCGGTGTTTCTGGGTTCAGTTTTGTTGCAAAAACGGAAAGAAATGTTGTTGATTCGGCATTGCCAGCGATGATCGAAGCTCGTCAGGTTTCTGAGTTGAGTAACCGTATTATTTCGTCAGTACAAACGCTTTCCAATGCGAGAAATGAAGCCGAAAGAAAAGAGGCTGGTACTGTGCTGTTCGAGCAACTTGACTCGCTGCTTCAGCATATCAAAGAACTTGGCGTCGACAGTTTTGATTCTCAACTCCTCGATAAACTTGAAAACAATGTCCAAAGTGTCATTAACACACTGGCTGAGCTGGGTGTGTCGGTTGAGCGTAAGCTATGGTTAAACAAAGAGCTTTCGTCTCGTGTCGAAGAGATGCGCTTACTTGCTGAAGAGCTCGAACAGCTAACACGAACCCAAGTTTTGAACACGGCAACCATTGCGGTTGCTAACGTGACGCACATCTACGACCTGCTAGAAACCCAACAAACCGATAAAGCATACCAAGCTCTAGATGCGCTTGTTGAGGTTGACCTTGATTTATCTGAGCGTTTGCATGAATTGCATTTGCTGGCGTTCAAAATGCTTAATCAAATTGAAGAAACGCAAACCGTTACCAACGTTGAACGTATTCATCAAATCCAATCTGAATTTGAATCGAACCTAAGAATCATGGCGCGCCGCGTGAAAGCGGTCGAAGATCCTACTCGTTCAGCGCAGATGACTCAGCTTCTTGAAGAGCTAAGAAAGCGCCAAGTCGTTTTCGATATTTCTTTAGAACAATATGAGAACAACAAAAAGTCCGAGTTTTTGATGCAAAATACGTTGCAGTTGTTCTCTCAGTTGAACACTACCGTCAACCAACTTATCGATGACTCGAATTTGAGTACAAAGAAAGCGGTCGATGAGCTGACATCAACGCTGAGTTTGGCGCAATGGTCACTCTCGGTTATCTCCATTGTTGGTCTTGTTATTGTTGCCTTTATTGTGTGGCGAGTCGTGTATATTTCGGTGGTTAAACGTCTTACCGAATACTCTTCAGCCTTAATGTCTATTGCGCAAGGGCGGCTGAACATTGATATTTCGGTTAAGGGTAATGATGAATTGGCTCATATGGGGGAAGCCATCATTACCGCGAGAAATACGGCTCAAGCGTTGCAAGTGGTTGCCGTCGGTGAAGCGAAAGCGAAAAGGGAGCTTGAAGAGCACAAAGAGCATCTTGAAGAGTTGATCACTGAGCGTACTTATCAACTGCAAAAGACCAACCAAAAGCTCAACGTTGAGGTAACGAATCACGCTAAAGCCCGTCGTGCTGCTGAGCAAGCAAGCCGGGCAAAATCGGCTTTCTTAGCGACGATGAGCCATGAAATCAGAACGCCTATGAATGGGGTGCTGGGTACGGCAAGATTACTGAAAGATACGGGGTTAAATCCATTGCAGTCTGGCTACGCCGATATCATTAATCGCAGTGGTAAGAACCTACTTTCGATTTTGAACGACGTGCTTGATTATTCGAAGATAGAAGCGGGTCATCTAGAGATCCGAGTTGCTTCTTTTGATCTTCATCAGATGGTTCATGATACTTATCAGTTGATGGAAGGACGTGCAGCAGAAAAGCAACTCGAGTTTAACTTCCACATTGAGAGTGATGTGCATCGTTACTGGCGTGGTGACGTGACACGTATTAGCCAGATATTGAATAATTTGGTTGGCAATGCGATCAAGTTTACCGATAGCGGGGAAGTGGATATCTTTGTTAGTTTAGATGTCGAGGACCAGTATCGCGTTATGTTTGAGGTGTCAGACTCAGGTGTTGGTATCCGAGCCAGTGACCACCAGTGCTTATTTGATGCATTTAGCCAAACAGACAGCGGACGCAATAAGACGGGCGGCACAGGCTTAGGTTTAGCCATTAGCCAAAGTATTGTATTCGCGATGAATGGCGACATTGGTGTCCATTCTGAAGAGGGCGAGGGGAGTCAGTTTTGGTTCTCTGTTCCACTTGAATTAGGTGAAAAAGTGGAAACTAAAGTGGTGGCTGTTGAAACCTGTATTCGCGCGAAGGTACTGTTAATCGAAGATAATCCGGTTAACTGCATTGTTGCTGAAGGGTTCTTACATAGCCTAGGGCATGAGGTGGTCATCGCGACAACGGGCCAAGAAGCTCGAGCTATTTATAGCGAACAAGCCTTCGACATTGCATTGGTCGATATTAACCTACCGGACTGTGATGGTGTGGAATTAATTCAGCAACTCAAAGGGGGAGTTGTGATGTCGTTAGATATTCCACAGCCGTATGCTCCACCGATGATTGCGGTATCGGCTCATGTTTTTAATGAAGAAGTGGAAAGCTATTTAGCCTCTGGATTCGATGGTTTTTTACCTAAGCCGTTAGAAAAAGAGGCCCTTGCTCAGCTTATCGTGACCCAACTTGATGGCAAAACTTTACTCCTGCCGCAGCCCGAGCCTCACAACTCTATATGTCGCTCAGATGGTACGCTTCAGCAGGACAAAAGCAACGCGTTGTCTTTATCGCAAACTACGAGTGTTATCTCTGATCTTGCGATTAAGGCTTCGCCAACGGAAGATCCAGGAGAAGCGACCGTGAAACTGATTGATACCAATGTCATCAAGGGCGACTTGTCCATCCTTGGTTTAGAAAAAATGAAGCAGATTGTAGGACTATTCGAAGAGAGTAGTCGTGTTACGTTACGTGAAATGGCCGAAGCGAGTAATTTGGGCAATGGTCGTGAAGTGAAATCGCTCGCTCATAAATTGAAAGGTTCCGCCGGCAGTTTAGGTCTGTTGCAACTTTACAATGCATGCCAAGTTATAGAGGCAAGCAGCGATCCACTCATTGAATATCAAAAGAAAGATAGCGAGTTGGCGGCGTTGGTTCAAGCGTCTATCGAGGCGTTGCAAGCGCAGATCTAAACACGGATTAAAGTGGCGTCAGAACCTTCCAGTGAGCGAGCTAAATTAGAATAGAAAAACCGCCAAAGTCGTCGTTCTTAAATGAAGACATTGGCGGTTTTTGTGTAACAGTGCTTGGTTTAATCCCTACTTTTGATGAATACGTGTATTGATGTCAAGTGTATTAGCGGTTCTCAAAGCGGTTGTAATCTAACAGGCCGTATTCAATCGGTTGATTTTGTTGATACCAACGATGAACTCGGTCACTGAACGGCCAGAATTCGCTTGAGCTGCGTCGTACTGCAAACTGATCCAGTAATGCTACATAGTCTGCTTCTGTCTTTAAGTTTTGCAGCGTTTTCACCAGAGTGGGTATCTCGCTCTCGGTTAAAGATAGGTAAGCCGCAGGGTAGCTACCGACAACACCTCGCACAAGCGTCAGGTCATCATTGGCGTAATCACGGTTACTTTCTTCATTAAACAAGCTAGAAATGTTGCTGTGCGCATTATTGTGAATCATGGTGAAAAGCTGTTCTTCGCCGTTTTCGCCCTCTATCATGATCATCACTAATTGAGGGACATGACGGAGGCCTTCTCCCTTGATCAAATTCACTTGGTTCAGCAGTGCTTCATTCTTTCGACTAAAACCGGTTTCGATAATATCAAAGCGATGATCGAGCACAGGCGCGAGTTTATCTTTAATCATATCGAGCAGTTCACGCTTTGGATCAGCAGTTTTATACACCACGTTAGTTGGCTGATCGAAAGGCGCAACGTTGCGTTGTAGGAAGTCACTTAATTGGACACTCTGATTTTTATACCAGCTCGAATGCTCTATGTGTCGGATATCTTTCGGCAATAATGTTAAAAAATTACTTTCACCTTCTAAGCGTAAAAAATCCATAAACATGCGAGTCATTAACTGGTGGCCGAAGTTACCGTACACGTCAAACCCGGCGACCAGTAGATAATGAATACGCTCTAATAATGCGTAGTCTAAGATCCACGCTGTTTTAGGCTGAGGGCCCACTAGTCCTTGGACAACGGAAGCACTGTCAAAGTGTCTGAATATGGTGAGAGCCGCGTTAGGGTTTGTGCCGTTGCCATCCCAGATCATGCTCGTGTCTAGGTGTACGCCACTTTTAAACCACTGGTTGGCGAAGTCTGATTTCGCATTTAGGTATTGCGCTTGTTGTTTTGCGTATCGTACCCAGTTCGTCACAGGTAAGGTGTTGCTTTTGAGTTCACTCGGTAGCTTTAAGTTTTTCTTTTGGCTCGCGTAGAAAGCGTTAATCTCCGGTACATCGGCTTTCTCGGGATCGATGAAGAAAACCCAAAAACGATCGTTAATCACATTCAAGGCTAATTGCCCACGACACACCGGCCCTTTGATAAAAGCCATGATGGTGTTTTGCGCGTTGTCTAACATGAAGTGAAAGCGTGAGTTTACCGGTAGCGCTTCAAATGATGTCATTGGGTTTGCCGAAACATCAATGTTGTAACTAGGAAGTTGTTTTACAACGTAGTTGGCATCAACAAACCAGGTGTTCCACTTTTGTAGACGTTCTTTATTTAACGCAAAAGGCATATGCGTTTTGTCGACGATAGTGCCTTGCTCTGGAATGATTCGATAATAAACACGATCTACATTTGGATCGTCGTAAGGACGGCGCGTTGTGATGCGTTGTACCGCTTCTCCGGGAGGTGTTGCAGAGCGCACAATAGTAAAGAAACGGGGTGGCTGCGCTAAATCAGAAAAATAAACGTGAGATAGAAATAGGTGTTCATAGATGTAGCGAGCTGAAAGTTGGCTTTTATTGTCATTCTTATTTAAAAAGCTTTCGTAGACATTAACGAGCTCTTGTTCTGCTTCATTTAGCGGAATGTGGGCATTCATCAACGCGCCATTTTCCAACCAACTCATTAGAGTCGCGTATTCTGTTTTATCTAAATTCGGCATCCCATAAGGCATTCCCCACGTCGGGTAATCTCTTTCGTATTGAGCATATTCTTCAATCGTTGGACATTGTTGATCGCGATCCGTTGAAAAGTCGAAACCTGTCAGTTGGGGTTGCTCTGGAAGAGGGTGATTCTGTTTCTGCGTCAACAGACGAGAAATCAAACCCGCTTCGAGGTTCGCAGTTGACGTCTGATCCCGCTCGTTCAGTACAGGATGGAAGTCCGCATCGCGCCACCCTTGTGTGGTGAATGCATCTTCAAACAACCGAGTCGGGGCTGATGCCGTTAAACGGGTGCCTTGATAAACGAGAGCCTTGGTCGCACCACGGTCTATGCCTTCCACTGAAGACATCTTGAGTTGGCAAGGAGCGTCATAACAAGCGTGACAAACTACGCATCGCTTATCGATGATGGGTTTTACTTCGTCAATGAAGAACTGTGCTTTAGCGGAAAGAATAGGCGCTTGGCGCTCGCGGACTTGTTGTTCACCAAACAGTTCATCGAAGTTTAAACCCGCGTAGACGGCACAACCTGAGAAGACACTAACTAAAGCTAAAATGAAGAGTTTTTTCAAATTCATACGTATTTAAATATTAAGCATTTTCTCTAATTATATCGAAAATGATTGAAAATGCTCATGTACTAACGGTTTAAACACGAAATACGAGAGAACAAAATGTGTGGACGAATATGAGCCAGTGACCGGATACAAAAAGAGCCTAACCCTAAGGTTAAGCTCTTCAGTAACACATTCAATGTTTTCTATTGATTAAGCTTGTGATGCTTTTAGTTCAGCAACTTTAGCTTCAGAGATTGGTTTAGTGATGATGGCGAGAACAATACACACTGCCATCATAACGGCAGAGATTGTGTAAGCTAGGCCGTAACCTTCGCCGTTTGACATCGAGAAGCCAACAACTGTGGCACCGATAGCGCCGCCGATACCCCATGCCGTGTAAAGCACGCCGTAGTTAGTACCGTAGTTTTTCAGGCCGTAGAATTCAGCAGTCAGTGTTGGGAATACAGCTAGAAGCGTACCGTAACCAACAGCTGCGATAGCCGTACCAATGATTAGCGTGAATTCAGAGTTGAACGTAGCGAATAGAGCCATGTTCGCGCCTTGAAGGATGAACGCTAGAAGTAGCGTACGTACACCACCGATTTTATCTGCAAGCATACCCGCAGCAACACGGCCGCCTGAGTTGAATACTGCAAGGATAGACGCTAGGTAAACGGCGTTTGGCAGGTTAGCTTGAACGCTAGCAATCGTCGTGATGTTACCGATGATCATTAGACCAACAGAGGCAGCGAATGCGTACATGATCCATAGAGAGTAGAACTGAGGAGTCTTCAGCATGACTTTCCAAGTTAGGTCTTCAGTCTTCTTAACCGCTTTAGGCGCTTGGCCTGCTTTTACTTTAGGCTCAGCTGGCGTGTAATCCGCTGGTGGGTTGTTGATTGTTGCGGCTAGAGGTACTGCGATTGCAAGTACACCAACCCCAAGGATCATAAAGCTCGTTTGGATACCCATGCTGTCGATTAGCGCAGAAGTTACGGGTGCTAGGTAGATAGCCGCAAGACCGAAGCCTGCTGCGATAAGACCGTTAACCATCCCTTTCTTAGAAGAGTGGAACCACTTCATTGCTGATGGAGAAAGACATGCGTAACCGAAGCCGATACCAGCACCTGTCATCACACCGAACGTGATGTTCAGCATCATAGGTGTTGTAGCGAAACCAGAAGCAATCATACCAAAGCCGGTAAGCGCTGTACCTAGGATAAGGATCTTACGTGGACCCATACGGTCTTGTAGGATGCCCGCAACAAGAAGACAAACCGAGAATGTGATCGTAGCAATAGCGTAAGGTGAAGATGCTTCAGCAGCACTCCAACCAGCTTCAGTGACTAGCGCTTTATTAAATACACTCCAAGCATACAGGATGCCAAGACAAAGGTTGATACAGAAGCCTGCTAGCAGGATACGTGTTGCTTTATCAATCTTGCTCATTTTTATTCTCAGTTTTGTCATCGGTTAGGTGAAGCCACTTAACTGAAGACGGGTTATTGTGATGTTTATTAAAAATTAGTTTGCGTTTTCGGTGGTTGACGCAAAAGAGCGCGGATTATAACCAATAAAAATGTGATTGGAATCTCTTTTTCTATTTTCGGCCAATTAAATCCTTGTTGTTAATGAGTTGTTTGGGTTTGGTGTTTGAATTGCTCTTGCTACCTTTCTGTTTTGTTACTTTTAACGACCTGTCTTTAAGTGTTTTCGTATGACCACCTCTTTAATTGGTGTACGTTTTGTGCTGATATCACAAAGTGACGAATAATTTCATGTATTTTCTAATGTTGATTTTATGTAACAAGATGGGTCGAGGCAGCGCATTTTCGGTTTGAGGCAAGGAGTAGCGTACGGTTATAAAAAACAGTATGTTAAGCAGTTGTTAATGGGTTTTTTGTGAGTGTTTCTGCTTACATTTCGATCGCTCTAAGGGGTTGCGTTGTTGAAAAAAAGTGGGAAAATAGAACTGCAAACTGAGTTTGCATATTTGAAAAAGGTTGTATTTCCAACTGAAGGCGAGGTGAGTATATGAAACTGTTTTTAATTCTATTGATGTCCATTTCCGGTGGTTTTGCTGCCGCTGATCATATTCACTCTTTCCTGTTTGGCTTTTATATCGCGACATTGGCTGTGGGTTGTTGTTACTGGTTTGCATTCCGTAGCACGCGTTTCCCTGCTTTAGCTTTAATGCTATTAATGTGTGGCTTTTTTGCGAAAATCGCTGTTACGGTTATTGGCGTTTCTTGGGGTATCTCGAATGATGTTATTCAATCGCCATTCATTTTCTCGTTGTCATATCTGTTCTTCTTGATTGTGGTGAGTTACGTTTGGTTTGCATACCGCGATAAGTTGACTTTAAAAAAACGCGCTAAGCGGGTCGAAGAATCTCGCAAACAAGCGGCAGCCTAACCTTATTTGATTTTAGAAAGCCTTCTTCGGAAGGCTTTTTTGATCTCACCTTAATCGCGATGTAAAGGCTGATAAAATAAACCCCAGCATGTCACCATACTGGGGTTTATTGTTCTCTAGTCTCTAATAAATTTAGATCAGGAAACGTGTTACTTCTTCATCATTTTAGCAAGATCGGCAAAAGGGTTATGAGTTGCCGTTTGATGATCATCGAGGCGCGCTTTTGCATCGACACCATAGCGCTCATGGTCAGTGTATTTGGAGTGTTCATGATCGTGGCAATAGAGACACAATAGCTCCCAGTTACTGCCATCCTCAGGGTTGTTTGTATGGTCGTGATCTACGTGGTGAACGGTCAGCTCTCTTAAATTCGAATAAACGAATTCACGCGCACATTTACCACAAACCCATGGGTACAGTTTTAGTGCCTTTTCACGGTAGCCTTTCTCTTGGCGAGCATACGCTGCACTCGAGCCTGTGTAATCAGAAGACATTGCCAAATCCTTATTAATTTGTAATCTCTCGATTTTATCACAGCTTTTCGCAACCAGCAGGCCTGTTGTCGCGAAATGATGCGTTCACTTTATCGATATAGAATGAGTGCATAGCTTTTCTAAGAATGATTTGGTAATGCGGTTATGTCTTTCTGGAATAAGCCATGCTTAACAGTTTGAAAATAAATCGTATTCAGGGGTTTTAACCAAGAGTATGTGACCTAATATCAGTGGGTGAGACCCTATATTAATAAGGAAATATCATGTCACAACAATACACACCGCCAAAAGTTTGGGTTAACGATGCTGCAGGTGATAACAAGTGGGCAAATATTAATAGTCCTGAATCTGGTGCTCGATTTGATAAAGAGCTTCCGGTTGGTGACCATGCTTTGCAACTGTATTCTCTTGGCACACCGAATGGCCAGAAAGTCACCATCATGCTCGAAGAGCTGTTAGCGGCAGGGGTTAAAGAAGCTGAATATGATGCGTACTTGATCAATATTGGTGAGTCAGACCAATTTTCTTCTGGTTTTGTTGGTGTAAATCCAAATTCGAAGATCCCAGCTCTGCTTGATAAATCAGGCCGCGAAGAAGTTAATGTTTTCGAATCTGCATCCATCTTGATGCATCTTGCGGAAAAATTTGGTCATTTCTTACCTAAAGAAGGGGCTGCACGAACGCAAGTGATCAACTGGTTGTTTTGGGCGCAAGGTTCCGCTCCCTTCTTAGGTGGTGGTTTCGGTCACTTCTACGCTTACGCGAATGAAAAGCAAGAGTATCCAATCAACCGTTTCGCAATGGAAGCGAAGCGTCAACTCGACGTGTTAGATAAGCAACTTGCAAACCACACCTTCGTTGCGGGTGAAGAGTTGAGTATTGCTGATATCGCGATTTGGCCATGGTACGGCAACCTTGTTTTGGGCAAGCTGTATGACGCGGCAGAGTTCCTTCAAGTAGACGCTTATACCAACGTAGTTCGCTGGGCGAAAATGTTAGCAGCACGCGAAGGTTTCCAACGTGGTCGAGTGGTTAATCGTGCATTTGGTGAAGAATGGGAGCAAGTACCAGAGCGTCACTCAGCTGAAGATATTGATTCGGTGTTGAAGTTACGTCCGTAGTCATATAACGCTTTCTCTATAGATACATTACTTGAGTCTGTTTTCGAACGCTTTGAACAACAGACTCTCGCTCTTCTATTTCTCATTGAGCCTTCCGAAAGCAAGTCTAAAATCCAGCTATTTAGCTTTAGCTATTAAAGGCGGTTTAGGTATAAACTTGCCTCATCAGAATTCTAAAGGATGGTGCTATGTACCACGCTCATATCTATTTCCCTCTGCGGTTTGCAGAGCTGGCGGAAACGCTGCGTCAGAAAATTTTAACCGACCGTAAAGATGTATTAGAGACTTTCCCATTGGTCCAGCGTTTGGTGGGTCCACATAAGATGCCAATGTTTGAGATTCATTTTGCTGACAAAGAGTCGGGTATTATTGAATGGCTTGAGCAAGAGCGCGGTGATATGTCGGTGTTGATTCACCCTGTTACGGGTGGTGAAGAAACACTAGACCACACTGTTCGGGCGATTTGGCTTGGCCGTGAGCTGGGTGTATTTGAAGAAACGCTAAGTAGCTAAGCTAATATACTTGTGTTGTTGTGATTTCTTTCAAAACGGAACCGTTCATGAATTAAAAAGGCTCCTCAATTGAGGAGCCTTTGCTTTATGGGAGCCTAACAGACTCGGGGGATTAAGCCTCTGCTGTGACTTTAGTGTCGCTCGCCTTTTTAAGAGCGGCATAACCAAAGCCTGTTACTGCTGTACCGGCTGCAATCGCCACTAGGTACATTAGCACTGGAGAGATGGCTCCAGGAATCAGTAATACGAACAAGCCGCCGTGTGGAGCCATAAGTTGTGCACCAAACATCATTGATAGAGCACCCGTTAGTGCGCCACCGGCCATACAAGCTGGGATAACACGCATTGGGTCTTTCGCTGCGAATGGAATCGCGCCTTCAGAGATGAAACACAGACCAAGAACGAATGATGCTTTACCTGCTTCACGCTCGCCAGCTTCAAACTTGTCTTTCACTAGGAAAGTAGCAAGGCCCATACCTAGAGCTGGCACCATACCTGCGGCCATGATGGCTGCCATTGGTGCGTAAGTTTGTGAAGCCAGTAGACCAACACCAAATGTGTAAGCCGCTTTGTTTACTGGGCCACCAAGGTCGAAACACATCATTGCGCCTAGAATCACACCCAGAAGAATCGCGTTAGACGTTCCCATGTTGTTTAGGAAGTCTGTCATAGCGCTCATCACACCGGCTACAGGGCCACCGACGATGTAAACCATCACCAAACCAGTGAACAAACTCGCGATAAACGGAATGATCAGAATCGGCTTGAGAGCTTCCATCGATTGTGGAAGTTGAACCTTGTCGGCAATGAATTTCGCTGCGTAACCGGCAATGAAACCTGCTGCGATACCCCCTAGGAAACCTGCGCCCGTAGAGCTCGCTAGCATACCGCCGATCAGACCCGGAGCCAGACCCGGACGGTCAGCAATTGAGAATGCAATGAAACCAGCAAGAACAGGGATCATCAGTGCGAACGCAGAACCACCACCGATTGTCATCAGTGCCGCTGCTAGTGTGCCTTCTTCTTTAAACGCTTCGATACCGAATACGAAAGAGAGTGCGATGATCAAACCACCCGCAACGACCACTGGAAGCATGTGAGAAACACCGGTCATTAGGTGCTTGTACACGCCTTTCTTCTCGTCAGTCGGTGCTGAATTTGAAGACGCTGTGTGTTGGTATGGTGTCGCTTCTGCGAAGGCTTTTTCCATCTCTTGCTTTGTTTTCTTAAGCGCAGGACCCGTGGTCGTTTTGTATAGCGCTTTGCCGTTAAAACGATCCAGAGGCACATCGATATCTGCTGCGATGATAACCAGATCAGCGTCTGCGATTTCTTGGTCTGTCAGTTGGTTTTTCGCACCGACAGAGCCGCGAGTTTCCACTTTGATTTGGTGACCTAGGCGTTTGCCTTCTGCTTCAAGCGCTTCAGCGGCCATAAAGGTATGTGCAACACCCGTAGGGCAAGCGGTAATCGCAACGATCTTCTTGCTGCCTGTAGCAGGTGACGTACCAGTCACTTCAACAGCGCTTTCAACTTGTGAAGCGTCTAATACTGTTGCTTCTGCTACTGCTTTCTCTAGGAATGCTTTTGCATCCGCTGTGCATTCAGAGATAGCCGCTTGGTACACTTTCTTGCCGACAAAGCGCGCTTTATCAACGTTTGTGTTGGCTGCGATAACCACAACGTCGCTGCTGTCGATAGCGTCTTGCGATACGGTTGAGTCAGGTAACACGCTTGATTGACATTCAATAGCGGCGTTCCAACCCAGTGCTTCTGTCGCTTGCTCTAACAAGCCTGCTGCGATGATGCTGTTTGCTACGCCACTCGGGCAAGCTGTGATAATGGTAATATTCATAATAAACCTTTTGTCCTATTTGCTTGTGTCTAACTGGCTAGTTGGAGCACTAAGCGACTGTAATTGGATATTTTGTAGTACTGAATCCAGCTCTTGTTGGCTGGTAATGCCCACGCCTACCTGTGAAACGGCTAGAGCAGATAGGGCGGTGGCGAATTGAATAAGTTCTGGTTTTGGCATCTGTTGCATGTGACCCCAACATAGGCCAGCAACTAAGGTGTCGCCTGCGCCTACCGTGCT
Source organism: Vibrio artabrorum (assembly GCF_024347295.1). Taxonomy (NCBI): domain Bacteria; kingdom Pseudomonadati; phylum Pseudomonadota; class Gammaproteobacteria; order Vibrionales; family Vibrionaceae; genus Vibrio; species Vibrio artabrorum. Next base: position 838,016 of record NZ_AP025459.1, read on the forward strand.
AACCACTTGCATACGCGGTGGTTGAGCATGTAACCATTCACCTTGGTTTAGCCACATCACGCCTTCTGCGCCAAGTGACACCACGATGTTCTCAATACCTTTTTCACTTAGGGTTTGACCCGCGTGTTGGCATTGGTCACGTGTGGTCAGTTCAGCGTTGAACAGCTGAGACAGCTCTTCATCGTTTGGTTTGATTAACCAAGGTTGTGCATTGATACCGGCTTTAAGTGCGTCACGGCTGCTATCAAATAGCACCTTCTTACCTAAATCGTGTAAACGTTGAACCCAAGAAGCGCAAAGCTCAGGAGAGATGCCTTGTGGCAAGCTGCCAGCAATGACGAAGTAATCGTGCGTTTCAGCTAATTCCAATAAGGTTTCTTCAAACGCTTTAATCGCGTCAGCGTCAACAGGTACACCTGGGAAGTTGATGTCGCTTACTTGGCCTGAATTTTCTACCAATTTTACGTTGATGCGAGTTGCGCCGTCGACACGGATAAAGCGGTCCGTTGCGCCCATCTGTTCGAACAGTTGGCAGAACGCTTCTTCGTTATTGCGACCAAGGAAGCCCGTTACGGTCACTTTCGCGCCAAGCTCTGAAAGCACTTTCGCTACGTTTACGCCTTTGCCCGCTGCGTGCAACGAGCCTTTGTTTACGAGGCTCACTGATCCCACGTTCAGTGCGTCGATAGCGCCTGTCAGGTCTAGAGCAGGGTTAAGCGTTACGGTAACGGCTTTGATTTGTTTATCAGACATATCGACTCCTTAACCTTCGCCAAGGCCTGAAGCGATAGCTTTGCCAATCGATTCAAGTGCTTGTGCTGCGTCGTCACCTTCAGCAACAAACTGAAGTTGGTGGCCGTGTTTAACGCCAAGAGCGATCACTTTCATCAAGCTCTTCGCGTTCACTTCTTTTCCGTCGCCATCAAGGTTTGAAACACGGATAGTGGATTCAAACTTCTTCGCTTCAGCGACTAGCATTGCACCCGGACGAGCGTGGAGGCCGTGTGCGTTTTTGATTTTGAATACAGCACAGTTGTCATCGTCCTGAGACGCTGTAGATACCGCTTCACCTTTTAGAAGGCCAATCACTTGTGCGGCATCAGCGGTTAACAGTTGTTGCTGTTTACCTTCGAAAACCATCTTGCTTAGGTTTGCCAGAATAGATTGGTGTGCGCTGTTGCAAGCAGCAAATGCCACCAGTGCTTTAACAGGTGTGCCTTCAAATTCACAATGGTTTGCAGTTGAAACGAACGATACACCAGTGCGAGTGACGCCTTTATCGCTGCCCAACAACCACAGGCCTTGGCCTAGGTGAGTCGGTGTTTTCGTTACTAGGTCAGCAACGAATGCGTTGTCTGTGCAACCTGTGTTCTTAAGTAGGCCACCCGCAACCGCCGACATTTGAATCATGTCGCTTGCAGGGAACAGTAGTTGAACTAAAGAAGCGTCTAGGTCGGCCTCAAGCTGAACTTCGCCTTTAAGTAGGGCGATGATTTCGTCTTCGGATTTCGCTTGTTTTAATTTCTCTTCAACACCGTCAGCTGCCAGAACCTTGGTCAGTTGCTTAAGGATGCCTAAGTGCTCGTCAGATTTCGCAGCAATACCAATCGCCACGTAAACACGGTTGCCGTCTGCCCAATCAATACCTTTAGGGAAGTGGTGTACCGCAACGCCGGTCTCTTTTACTAGGCCACGAGTATCAGTGGTTCCGTGAGGAATCGCGATGCCGTTACCTAAGAACGTAGAATTCTGGTTTTCACGGTTCAGCATTCCTTCAACGTAGCCAGAGTCAACTAAGCCTTTCGCGGTCAGGTCGCCAGCAATGTTCTGGATAGCTTTGAATTTGTCTTCGGCAGTTTGGCCGAGAGTGATGTCAGATTTTGATAATTTAAGCATGGTGCCTCTTTAGCGTATTGCTTGAGAATTTGTGTATCGCTACGATTCAGTCTAGAGCAAGAATTAGTGAACTTTACTTTTCACTCTTTGCTTTGCGCCTGCTGAATCGGTTCAGCATTCAGGGTAAAAAAATTCAGCAAAGCCGATTTTGGTTTTCAAAATAATTTTGCTGCTTGTCGTTAATCGGTTTCGCTTGGTAAATAGAGAAAAGTTGGTTAACGAACATTGGCTCTCAATTCATTCAAAAGGATGATTGAAGTCACTTTTCAGATTTTGCTGAATCCTTTCAGCTTTCATACTGAATCGATTCAGCTTATAATTCAACTAATCCTAGGATCCGATCATTGGTTATATGATCCTACGCACAAAATACAGGTCACCCATATGACACTTGATGAAATTGCCAAACTAGCTGGTGTATCGAAAACCACCGCCAGTTATGTGATCAACGGCAAGGCGCAGAAATACCGAATCAGTGAAAAGACGCAGCAAAAAGTAATGGCAGTGGTGGAAGAGTATAACTACCGACCGGACCATGCGGCTTCGTCGTTGCGCGCTGGGAATAGCCGTTCATTTGGTTTGATTATTCCTGATCTGGAAAACAGCAGTTACGCGCGTTTAGCTAAATTAATAGAGCAGAACTCCCGTAAGGTGGGCTACCAGATTTTGATTGGTTGTTCCGATGATGATGCTGAAACCGAACGCAAAGTGGCAGAAGCTTTAGTGAGCCGTCGCATCGATGCCTTGCTGGTGGCGAGCTCAATGCCAGACGCCAATGAGTTCTACTTGAAACTGCAAAATTCAGGCACACCGGTAATCGCAATTGACCGTCCGTTAGATGATGAGCATTTTGCTTGTGTGATCAGTGAAGATTTCGAGGCTGCATTTGAACTGACGCATTCGATTCTTGATGACAGCATCCATAGCCTTGGCTTGATCGGCGCATTACCTGATCTGAACATTTCGCGTGAACGTCAGTTGGGTTTTGAAGCGGCGAACAAAGCGCATACTCAACAAACAGGGCGAATAGAAAACAAGCCGATGGTTGTGGGTTATGGTGAGCACTTTGACCGAGAATCGGGGCGTGAAATTTTTGAGGGCTGGATTGCAAAAGGCACGGTGCCCGATGCAATTGTGACGATGTCTTACACCTTGTTAGAGGGCGTGTTGGATGTGATGGTTGAAAAGCCAGAGCTGATCAATCAAGTAAAACTGGCGACCTTTGGTGATAACCGACTGCTCGACTTCTTGCCTTTTAAAGTCCATTCACTGCCACAGCAATTCGAAGTGATTGCTGATAGCGCTTTTGCATTGGCATTGAACGCGTCAGCGAAACGTTACCAAGCTGGTATTGAGTTAGTGCCAAGAAGCTTAGTTAGACGAGGCTAAACGCGGGTAACTTGAATTTAGCGGTTAGCTTGACTTCATCATTAGCGTCTGTAATGCCGCGGTAGGGTTAACTTTGAATGCTGCTTAGGCTTCGACTTAAGCAGCATTGATAGCTTTTAATGGTGTGATGAGTACTAAAGCGCTTTTACACTGCTTCGTTCGACAAGAGTGGGTTCAAGTTCAACGACTTGCGGGTAGGCGTCTGGTGTTTTTAATCGGTTTAGTAAGGTATCGACTGCGGCTTTACCTAAACGGTGTTTTGGCTGGTGGACAGTGCTTAACGCGGGTGTCATGTATTTCGATAAGAGGATGTCATCGTAGCCAATAATAGACAGATCATTCGGAATTGATGTGCCATCTTGCGCCGCCGCGTGAATCACACCCATCGCCATCATATCGTTGCAGACGAACAAGGCTGACGGCATTTCACCACGAGCTTTCAGTCTTTGATAAGAGTCAAAACCACCGTCACATTCAAAGTTGGATTCAACAATCCATTTAGGGTTGATCTCTAAATCGGCTTCTTCCATTGCTTGCTTAAAACCATGATAACGCAACGACGCTTGATTTCGGTGAAGTGGGCCGGTGATACAACCAATTTGAGAGTGGCCATTATCGATCAGGTGTTTGGTTGCCATATAGCCACCTTGATGCGAGTTGTCTTGGATCTTATCGCTCGCAAACAGCATCGGGCCCCAGTCCATGACTACAACAGGCAGTTCTGGGTAGCGCTCGAACACATCGATATGTTCACCTTCAAGGGTAGAGCACATCAGCATCAAGCCATCGACACGCTTTTGCAGCAAGGTATCGATAGAGGACTTCATGCGCTCACTGTCGCCTTCTGTATTACACAGGATGAGGTTGTAGCCCTTTTCGTAGCAACGACGCTCAACACCTTTCACTACTTCGCCAAAGAAAGGGTTAGTGGATGTGGTCACTAACATGCCCAAGGTTTTGGTTTGCTTCATCTTCAAGCTGCGAGCCAATGCAGAAGGCGCGTAGTTAAGTTCTTTAGCCGCACTGTTAACACGCTCAGCAATTTCTTCACTGACAAAGCGTGATTTGTTGATCACGTGGCTCACGGTAGAAGTCGAAACCTTTGCGAGCCGTGCGATGTCTTTCATTGTTGCCATAAAAAATCCTTGTGGGAATAACCTTCCACGTTGGGCGATATTCTGCCTGAAAACAGGGGCTTATGCTTGTTATTTGTTGTTACTGAATTTGAAGGCTAACATCCGTTAACCACGGTTTAGCTCAGGAGTTAGGCCTCAAATAGGTATCAAACTAAGCAGACAGTTGCTCTGCCAAAAACGCATCGGTTTCAGTACGGCTTGGAATCGACGTTTGAGCACCAAAGCGTGTCACAGAGATAGCAGCAGCAGCGTGGGCAAATTTAATCGCACGCTCTAGTGGCATATCTTCAAGCAAGCCTGTCACCAGTGCGCCGTTAAAGGTGTCACCAGCAGCGGTTGTGTCGGTCGCTTCAACACGAAAGCCTGCGATTAATTCACCTTCGCTGGCTTCATTACCTTGACCGCGATGACTCACCCAAACGCCTTTAGCGCCAAGGGTGATCATTACTGTCTCGATGCCTTTAGCATGCAGAGCCAACGCCGCCTGATGAGCTGATGCGTTGTCCGTCACGGTAATGCCTGTCAGCACTTCTGCTTCGGTTTCGTTTGGTGTAATCACATCAACACAAGCAAGCAGTGAATCCGATAATGGACGAGCAGGTGCGGGGTTTAGAATCACTTGTGTGCCACTCTCTTTGGCTACTTTTGCTGCGTATTCGATGCCTTCAATGGGCGTTTCAAGTTGAGTCAGCAGGTATTTAGCCGTGCGAATCTTTTCTAAGTGTGGTTCGATTTGTTCACAAGTCAGCTTGTTATTGGCTTCCGCAGAAAGACAAATGCTGTTTTCACCCGTTGCTGATACTTGGATCATCGCGATGCCCGTTGGCGTGTTGTCTGCAACGATAACACCGTCGATATTGATGCCATCTTTAGCAAAATCTTGACGAATGTTGATGCCAAATGGGTCGTCACCAACACAGGCGATGAAGCCAATGTCTGCGTTTAATCTTGCTGCCGCTACGGCTTGGTTTGCGCCTTTACCGCCAGGGATGACTTGATAGTTACCGCCAATCAAGGTTTCACCTGGACGAGGGAACGAAGGAACTTGCAGTACGTGGTCAGCGTTAACACTACCTAAAACAATCAGTTGAGTCATGATACGAGCCTTATGATATATCGTATTTGAAAATGCATGGGTCTTTCTCATTGTACAAATTGCACGTCTCGCTTGAGGGCGGAATGAGAAACAGCGATACACTGTCGGTTTTTGATTTTTGTCTTGAGTCAGTGAGCTAATGGGCCAATGAGCAGGGAGATAGGGGACTCCCTGCTTAATTAGATTTCAGCGCTAAACAGGATTACTCAGTAATAAACAAGCTTACTTAGCAATGATTTTTAGAGGTACGGGTACGTACTTGTCTACGGTTTCGCCTTTTAGTACTTTGTCTGCTATTTCGATACCTAGAGAACCGATTAGGTCAGGCTGTTGTGCAACCGTTGCGCCCAGTAGGCCTCGGTTAACCGCCGCGATGCCGTCTTCAGTGCCATCAAAGCCAACGATCATTACCTTCTTACCTGAAGCTTGAACGGCACGAAGTGCACCGAGTGCCATTTCATCGTTTTGCGCGAATACTGCTTGTACATCTGGGTTAGCGGCAAGCAAGTTTTCCATTACGTTTAGACCTTTAGTTCGGTCGAAATCAGCAGGTTGGCTTGCTAGGAGTTCAAGATCGCTGCCGTTTACTGCGTTCATGAAGCCTTCACCACGTTCACGAGCGGCAGAAGTCCCAGCGATACCTTCAAGCTGGATTACTTTCGCTTTTTCGCCCACTTTTTCCATGATGAAGTGGCCAGCCATTTCACCACCGATTACGTTATCAGACGCGATGTGGCTCACTACGTCACCACGGCTTGCACCACGGTCTAGCGTGAGGACTGGAATGTTTGAGCGGTTAGCCATGCGAATTGCGTTAGATACGGCGTCTGAATCCGTTGGGTTAATTAGGATTGCTTTAACACCGCGAATGGTTAGATCTTCAATGTTCGACAGCTCTTTGCTTGGGTCGTTTTGAGAATCAAGAACGATAAGCTTGTAGCCTAGCTCTTCTGCTTTCGCTTCTGCGCCATCTTTCATGGTTACGAAGAATGGGTTGTTCAATGTAGACAGAACGATGGCCATTGTATCTTGCGCCTGTGCAGACACAGATACCGTTGTAGAAAGAAGAGCAGCAGAAATAAGAGTCGCTAATTTTTTCATGGTGTAAGTCCTTTGTGTAGGGTGAGCTAGAAGGTGAGTTCTAGCTCGTAGTTACATTATTTATAGATTCTAATATTTTAAGGTAAAACAAACTGTTACTTTTATTAAACTAGAGTGTTACTTGTATTAACCTAGAGTGTGAATAGGTTTTATTTGTTTTTGTTATCGACCAATACCGCCAGAAGAATAACCACTGCTTTTGCAATCATCTGGTAGTAAGAAGATACGTCTAATAGGTTTAGGGCGTTGTTTAGGAAGCCGATAATCAATGCACCAATCAATGTGCCCATAATGCGACCACGACCGCCGGCTAAGCTTGTGCCACCCAGTACTACTGCGGCGATAGCGTCTAGCTCATAACCCATACCTGCAGTGGGTTGAGCTGATGACAAGCGAGATGCGACGATGATGCCGGCAACCGCGGCTAACAGACCACAGATTGCATAAACGCCGATTTTTACTTTGTCTACGTCGATGCCTGATAGGCGAGTGGCTGATTCGTTGCCACCCAGAGCGTAAACGTAACGGCCAAAGCGTGTGTGGTTAAGCAGGTACCATACCGCTGCGAATACCACGACCATGATCCATACTGGAACTGGAACGCCCATTGCGTAGCCTGTACCGAACCAAGCGAATGCGTCTGCTGTGTCTGTGAAGCCAGTAGAGATAGGACGACCGTCGGTGTAAACCATGGTCACGCCGCGCAATAGAGTCATAGTTACAAGCGTTGCGATGAAGGCTTGAACCTTACCCTTGGCGATAATCACACCACTGATAGCACCTAATGCTGCACCGGCTACAAGAGCGGTTGGCACCGCTATCATGACAGGGATTTCCATACCAATCATGCTGGCTGCGAATGCCCCACACAGTGCCAGTACAGAGCCAACACTCAAGTCGATACCCGCGGTTAAGATAACCAGCGTCATACCTACAGCGATAATGGCGTTAACCGAGGTTTGGCGCAGAATGTTGAGGATGTTGTCGACGGTAAAGAAATTCGGGTTTAAGAAAGAAACGACAACAATCAAGAAGATCAAAGCAATTAATGACTTTTGATCAATCAGCCACTCTTTGCTGATTAACGGTTTTTTCTTTGGAGCTTCAGTTGTTTTGCTCATGGTTTTAGTACTCATGCTGCGTCCTCGTTGATCTTTTTACCGACCGCACACGCCAGTAATAATTCTTGGTTTGCTTCTTTAGCATCAAATTCACCGCTTACACGGCCTTCATGCATCACCATGATGCGGTCACTCATTCCTAATACTTCTGGCATTTCAGATGAGACTAAGATGATGCTCATGCCGTCGGCTTTAAATTTATTAATGAGTTGGTAAATCTCTTTCTTCGCACCGACATCGACACCGCGTGTTGGCTCGTCGAGAATCAGTACTTTTGGTTTGGTCATCAAGCCCTTAGCGATAGCCACTTTCTGTTGGTTACCACCAGAAAGGTTGCCAATAATTTGTTCGCGAGTCGGGGTTTTGATGTTGAACAGTTTGATGAAGTCATCAACCGCAATCACTTCGTCTTTATGTTGGATTTGACCGCTTTTTGTCAGTAGGTCAAGCGAACATAACGACATGTTTTCTTTAACAGAAAGCCCTAGAACTAAGCCATCACCTTTACGGTCTTCAGAGATGTAAGCAATGCCATTGGCCAAGCCGTCTCTCGGGCTGACAGGGTTGATGGTTTTGTTTTCTAGGTTGATGACACCGCGTTCACTTGGAAGGGCACCGTAAATCACTTTCATCAGTTCAGTACGACCTGCCCCCATTAAGCCCGAAACACCCAAAATTTCACCGCGTTTTAGTGTAAAGCTTACATCGTGAACACCAGAACCCGTCAGGCCAATCACTTCAAGACAAGTTTCACCGTGGCTCTGGCCGATACGTGGATATTGTTCGTCTAGCTTACGGCCAACCATCATTTCGATTAGGCCATCTTCGTCGGTGTCCTTTACTTCACACTGACCAATGAACTTACCGTCACGCAGCACGGTAATGTCATCACAAATCTCGAAGATCTCTTTCAAACGGTGAGAAATGTAAACAATGCCACAGCCTTCATCGCGCAGTTCGTTAATCACCTTAAACAGAGATTCAGTTTCGGTATCGGTGAGCGCATCGGTTGGTTCATCCATGATGATGACTTTAGATTCAAACGATAGGGCTTTCGCGATCTCTACCATTTGCTGCTCACCAAGGCTCAACTGACCTAAAGGTGTTTTTGAGCTGTGTTTCACGTTAAGGCGTTTAAGTAGCTTGTCGGCTTCTTGGTACATCTCGTTCCACAAGATGCGACCCATAGTGCTCGTGATTTCACGACCTAAGAAGATGTTCTCGGCGATGGTCAACTCAGGAATTAGATTCAGTTCTTGGTGAATAATACTAATGCCTGCTTGTTGAGAATCACGCGGCCCTTTAAATGCAGCAGGCTTTCCTTGGTAGGCGATCGTGCCGCCGTCCAAGTGATAGATACCCGTAAGCACTTTCATGAGCGTTGATTTACCTGCACCGTTTTCACCCATTAACGCCATTACGCGTCCTGGATAAACGTTGAGGCTTGCCTTATCCAGTGCTTTCACACCAGGGAAGGCTTTCTCAATTGAGCTAAGTTCTAAAATGGCTTGAGTCATGTCGGTTCCTTTACTCGGGGCCAGTTACATTGGGTTGTTCTGTGTTTGTTCAGCAATGACGCTGGACTGCCGTTACGCTTGAGTTAAAACGCTAAACTAGGTTTAAAACGTGACGCCAGCTTGGAAAATAACATTTGCATAGGGTGTGCATTCACCGGTGCGAATCACTGCGCGGCTTTCATGCGTACGCTGTTTGAATTCTTCATGAGTGATGTAAGTAATCGAAAGTGATTTACCACAACGTGCTTCTTCAGTTTTGATTAAATCAATCAGCGCAGCGTGGTGTTCAGGGCTTACTTTCGCAAACTCTTCAGCAATCACAACCCCTTCAATTTGAGATTCATCCAGCATGGTTTTTACCGTTTGCTGAAAGCTTGGAACACCATGAGTTAACGCAAGATCAATACGAGTTACGTGGTCTGGAATAGGCAGGCCCGCGTCGCAAATCGTGATTTCATCTGTGTGACCAAGAGTCGCCACTAGGTAAGAGAGTTCAGAGTTTATTAGGGTACTTTTTTTCATATCACGACCTATCAAAAAATAACGTTTGATGGGTTGAGAACAGCTCAAGAAAAAGCCATCGAAACGTTTCGATATTGATAATAATGTGTGATTTATCATTTGCACGTTTGATTGCTTTAGAGTGTGATAATGATCATCGAAACGTTTCGATTGAGCTCATTTTGTTGATCAATGTCACTGATTATTGATAGGTTGAATGAGTTGCTTGTGATTGAGCTCTTTAATTTTATCTTACGTCTCTCGGATATGTGCGGTGACAGAAACAACAGCATGGTCCGTACTGAATTGGTCGTGTTCAAAACTTGGATTAATGAGGTGATGGTCGAGTACTGTGTAGCGAGAGAGCTCCATTAAGCTGGATGAGTTCCGACAATCAAACTCATTCGACATCAAAATGTAGTCCAGTACCGATCCATTAGCGCCGTAGTAATGGGTTGGTTTACGTTGTTGAAGCAAGTCTTCTTGATGCAGTTGATGGTACAGATCCCAGCTGTCTTTTAAGCGGAAGTGGGAAAGCCAATGCTTGCTGTTTTCGTCTCGGTTGATTGAATAACTTAATAGCCCTTTAAACTCATCGTGGAATAGAGGCTTGTTAAAGTCACCCATCAACACAACCGGTTGATCAGTCTGATGACGTTGATGGGTGATGTATTGATGCAGCATCTGAGCTTCTAGACCGCGCTGGACACTTGATAGCCAAGCGCCAAGTTGTTCTTGGTGGAAGCGGGTGAGCGTGTCACTTTGTGGTTTTTCGCCTTGCTGAGCGTTACCCTTATCGACAAGTTCCACTTTTGGCTCTGTCGGACGTTGTGATTTAAAATGTACAACATAGCAGTCGGTTGTACCTAAATGGGGTAACGTAATCGTCGCGTGAACAGGTGTTCGGTTGAATGAGAAATTGTCGCCAAGGTTGAAGGCTGTCAGTAACGTCGAATCTGGCGTAACAGGTTGCACCTTTTCAATCGGATAACGGGAAGCAATACCCACAACCGGTGAGGTATACATATAATCATCTTCAACGTGCGCGTTATCGACGACTGCAAAGTATGGGTAGCCCAACGCTTCCATGAGTCGCTGCAAAGATTCAGGGCTGAATATTTCTTGAAAGCCAATCACATCGCAATCTAATGATTTAATCGCTTGAGCTATCCAATGTTGCTTCTTCTGCCATTCCTCGAAGCTGTAGATGTTCTCAAAATCATAATAAGCATTCGGTGGCTCGAGGTAGTTCAACAGGTTGAACGTCGCGAATGTTATTTGGTTTGGTTTGTTCAAGGTTGAATCCTATTGAAATCACTCTTTTAAGGATATCTAAAATACTGAGATATTGTTCGGATTTAGTTAGTTATTTTCATTTGATCTAGCGAAGGTTGCCGTTTTCTGCTTAGATTCTCTCAATTCGATGCTCTTTAGGTGTCGAGTTTAATTTTATATACGATCAATCGATCGTTTTTTTATGGTTTCACAATGAAAAAATATACTTCTCTCGTTCTTGTGCTGCTGAGCGTTTTCTTTTCTACGTCATCGTTGAGTCATTCCTTAGAACCTCAATCTATTGAGCAAATTGAATCTCGTGTATCGGCACACATTGGTATTGCTGTTTATGATTCTGCGACTAAGCAAACATGGAGTTATAAGGGCGACGAACGCTTTCCGATGATGAGTACCTTTAAAACCCTGGCTTGTGCGAATCTTCTTTATGATGCTGAAAACAAAGGGCTGGATTTGGATTCAAAGGTCAACATTAAGTCTGAAGACCTCATTGTTTGGTCTCCAGTGACTAAAGAGCTAGTCGATAAAGGCATTTCACTTAGAGATGCGTGTAACGCAACCATGACGATGAGTGACAATACCGCCGCAAATATTGTGCTAGGTGGAATAGATGGACCCAATGGCTTAACTCAGTTCCTGCGTTCTATTGGAGACAGCAATACTCGTCTTGACCATTTGGAGCCAGAATTGAATCATGCTCGACCTGGTGATGCTCGCGATACCACAACACCGAATAGCATTGTGATGACGTTGAATGAGTTGATGTATGGCGATACGTTGTCACAAGCGTCCACATCGACGTTAAAAGGCTGGATGATGGGCAATAAAGTGTCTGACGGAATGCTGCGTTCTATCTTGCCTAGTGGTTGGAATATTGCCGATAGATCGGGTGCTGGGGCTTATGGCTCACGCGCTATCACGGCTATCGTATGGAGTGAAACTCGCGCTCCGTTGATCATCAGTATCTCTCTTACGGAAACCAAGTTAACCATTCCAGAGCGTGACACGGTGATTAATGAAATTGGTGAACTTATCTTTGACGCGTATCTCGTGCAGTAGTTAATACCCACATCTAATCGTTAATCTTACACAATCACGCGCTAGCCACAGGTTCAGCCATAGCGCTAGCGCGTGACATTTCTTAGAACAGTCACGAGTAATTTGTAAATAAAGCGTAAGACTTATGTTGCTGATGGTTTTATTAGTTATTACATGATGTTAGATTTGATTCTATACTTGTTTTAACGGCATGCATTCAAAGCCGATAAATCAAGCTGAATATTGAATTCATGACATTTGAAGGGAGAGTCAAATGGGAACAGATCTTCGACGCAAGGCCTCGCAGCGCACTCAGTTTTTCAGGTTAAATTTAGCCTCATGTGCAGTCATGCTGCCGCTTATTGCTCTACAACCCTCCGTTACTTACGCATCCGACACCGAATCCACTCCCGCCGTCACCGTTATTGAGACCACACAACTGGTTGGTTTTGGTGAAGCAAAATACCCAGCCGATTTTACTCACTTCGATTACGTTAATCCTGATGCGCCAAAGCAAGGCAAAGTGACCTATGGCAGCATAGGTACCTACGATAGCTTTAATCGATTCGGTTCCCGCGGCGTTGCAGCCAGCTATTCCGGTGAACTTTACGATACCTTGATGTATTCTCCGAACGACGAGATTGATGCGTATTATCCATTGATCGCTTCTAAGGTACGCTACGCCAGTGATTTCTCTTGGATGGAAATCGACATCAACCCAAACGCTAAATTCCAAGATGGTGAACCTATCACCGCACACGATGTCGCCTTCACTTTTGATAAATTTTCAAAAGAGGGGGTGCCTCAGTATCGTGTGTATTACAAAGATATCAAGTCAGTAAAAGCGGTCTCTGATTTGTTAGTTCGTATTGAAATGAACACGCCAAACCGCGAGAAACTGTTCAGCTTTGCGCAAAGCACGCGTGTATTACCGAAACATTTCTGGAAAGACAGAAAGCTATCTGAGCCTCTCAGTGAACCCCCCGTTGGTAGTGGTCCTTATAAGGTCATCAGCTATAAATCGGGCCAAAGTGTGACCTACGGTTTAGACGAAAACTACTGGGCTGCGGATCTACCTGTTAATGTTGGTCGCAATAACTTTAAGCAAGTGCAATATGACTACTACCGTGACGATACGGTAATGCTAGAAGCTTTTAAAGCAGGAGAGTTCGATCTTCGAATTGAGAACTCGGCTAAGTTCTGGGCCAACTCGTATACTGGGGCGAACTTTGATAAAGGCTATATCGTCAAAGAAGAGATCAACCATGAAAAGCCAGAAACGACTCAAGGCTTCATCTTCAATATCCAGTCTCCGGTATTTTCGGATCCTAAAGTGCGTGAAGCGCTAACCTACGCGATGGACTTTGAGTGGATGAACAAGAATATGTTCTATGGTCAGTACAAACGGACGCGCAGCTACTTCCAAAATACCGACTATGAAGCGAAGGGCTTGCCAAGTGAAGCTGAAGTGGCGTTGTTGTCTCAGTACAAAGACCAAATTCCGGCGCGTGTTTTCACCGATGAATTCCAGCCCTCAGTCACCGATGGCAGTGGCCGAATTCGCAGCCAGATGCGTACCGCTTTCAAATTGCTGAAAGAGGCAGGATGGGTGCTGAAGAACAAAGTCATGACCAACGAAAAGACCGGTAAGCCGATGTCATTTGAGTTGTTGATTTACAGCCCAACCATAGAACGTATCGCAACGCCGCTTCAAAAGAACCTGAAGCGCATGGGTATTGAGATGAAAATCCGTACCGTTGATACCACTCAGTACATCAAACGTCTTCGCGACCGTGACTTTGATATGGTCTCTTCATCGTTTGCTGCCAATTTTTATCCTAGTCCGAACTTAATGATCGTTTGGAATTCTAACTACATTGATTCGACTTACAATACAGCGGGTGTGATTGATCCTGTGGTGGATGCGTTAACAGAAGAAATTGCGCGTAACCAACAGCATCCTGATAAGCTTCTAACACTCGGCCGTTCACTTGACCGCGTATTACAGTGGAATTTCTACACTATCCCGCAGTGGCACGTGGGCGAATACCGCGTAGCGATGTGGGACAAGTTTGAGCGTCCGGCTGTATTGCCTAAATACGATTTAGGCATCGATACGTGGTGGATTTCAGAAGAGAAGGCAGCTTTGCTTCCTGAAAAACGTCGCTAGGGGTGAGTTAACATGGCTGCGTACATATTTCGACGCTTATTGTTGGTGATCCCCACGCTGTGGGCGATCATCACCATTAACTTTTTTATTATCCAGATTGCTCCAGGAGGTCCGGTAGAGCAGGCCATTGCTCAACTAGAAGGACACAATTCCGGTATTATGGAGCGCTTTTCTGGTGGTGGACAAGAAGTTGATTTAAGCGAAAGTGACCAAGCGTCTGCCAGTGGCTATAAAGGCTCTCGCGGGCTTGATCCTGAAGTGGTTGCAGAGATCAAAAAGCAGTTTGGTTTTGATAAGCCGGTTCACGTTCGCTACTTTGATATGTTGAAAAATTACGCGACCTTTAACTTCGGTGAAAGCCTGTTTAAGGGCGGTAACGTGATTGATTTGATCATCGAGCGACTGCCTGTTTCCATTTCATTAGGGTTATGGAGTACCTTAATCATCTACGTGATCTCGATACCTTTAGGCATTATGAAGGCGATACATCACGGATCCCGCTTTGATATTTGGTCGAGTGCGGTGGTGATTGTTGGCTACGCCGTTCCGGGCTTTTTGTTTGCGATTATCCTGATTATTTTGTTCGCGAGTGGTAACTACTTCAGTTGGTTCCCATTGCGTGGTTTGGTATCGAGTCACTTCGACCAGCTTAACTGGTATCAGCAAATTGGCGACTATTTCTGGCATTTAGCTTTGCCTATCTTTGCGATGGTCATCGGTGGCTTTGCAACACTCAGCATGCTGACCAAAAATTCCTTCCTTGATGAAATTAATAAGCAATATGTGGTGACCGCACGAGCAAAAGGTTTGGACGAGAGCAGCATTCTCTACAAGCACGTTTTCCGTAACGCGATGTTGATCATTATCGCCGGTTTTCCGAGCGCATTTATTAGTATTTTCTTCACGGGTTCTATGTTGATTGAAGTGATGTTTTCACTCGAAGGTATCGGTCTGCTTGGCTTTGAGTCGACCATTCAGCGAGATTACCCGGTGGTGTTCAGCTCTCTCTATATTATGACCTTGCTCGGCTTGCTGCTGAGCATTATCTCCGACCTGACGTATACCTGGGTTGATCCTCGAATTGATTTTGAAGCGCGTTAATGGCGAATGAATAAAAAGGTATTGATAATCAATGTTTAACAACCCTTTAGCTGAAGCTCGTTGGTTACGTTTTAAAGCAAACAAGCGTGGTTTTATCTCCCTTTGGATATTTACCATTCTGTTTGGACTGAGTCTGTTCGCCGAGATGATTGCCAACGATAAGCCACTTTTGGTTTCTTATGATAATCAGTGGTTTGTACCCATTATCAATCAGTATGCCGAGACCGAGTTTGGTGGCGAGTTTGAAACCGAAGCGGATTACAAAGACCCGTATGTTATCGAACTTATTGAAGACAGCGGTTACATCGTGTGGCCAATCATTCCGTTTAGCTACGATACGATAAACTTCGATATTTCAGGCGCGGTGCCATCGGAGCCAGATTCAGTCAACTGGCTCGGAACCGATGATAAAGGGCGCGATGTGTTAGCTCGCATCATTTATGGCTTTCGTATCTCTGTTCTGTTTGGTTTCATTCTGACGATTGTATCGAGCGTGATTGGTGTGGTTGTTGGGGCGACCCAAGGTTACTACGGTGGTTGGGTGGATCTGTTTGGTCAGCGCTTCATTGAAGTTTGGTCAGGGATGCCGACCCTGTTCTTGCTGATCATTCTATCGAGTTTTATCGAGCCGAACTTCTGGTGGCTGCTCGGAATTATGGTGCTGTTCAGTTGGATGAGTCTGGTTGGCATTGTTCGCGCCGAGTTCTTACGCTGCCGAAACTTTGATTATGTACGTGCCGCGCAAGCGATGGGTGTTGACGACAAACGCATTATGCTTCGTCACATGCTACCCAACGCGATGGTGGCTTCATTAACCATGATGCCGTTTATCCTTTCAGGCTCGGTCACCACATTAACCTCATTAGATTTCTTAGGCTTTGGTCTTCCTGCAGGTTCGCCTTCATTAGGTGAGCTGTTGGCGCAAGGTAAAGCGAACTTGCAAGCGCCTTGGCTTGGCATTTCTGCTTTCGTCGTGCTTTCACTGATGTTGACGTTACTGGTTTTCGTTGGTGAAGCGGTGCGTGATGCCTTCGATCCACATCAACAGAAGTAAGGATAGGTGATGACTTCAAATACAGTTCCTACTTCAAGATCAGCAACAGATTGTTCTGACAAGTCTCCAGTTCTAACCATCGATAAATTGTCGGTAGGGTTTGGAAGAAAGAAGGCGATAGAGCAGGTAACACACGATGTTTCGCTCGAAATATACAAAGGTGAAACACTGGCGTTGGTCGGAGAGAGTGGTTCAGGCAAATCGGTTACCGCTAATTCAGTATTGAAACTGCTGCCTAAAGGCTCAGCCCATTACTTGAACGGTAAGATTAATTTCTCTGGTACCGATATTCTGAGTTGTTCTGAAAGGCAATTGCGCGGGATTCGTGGTGGCCGCATCGGCATGATCTTCCAAGAACCCATGGTGTCGCTGAACCCGCTTCATCGAATTGATAAGCAACTGATTGAAACTCTTGCGATTCACCGAGGAATGCGAACCAACAAAGCGCAAGCCTTGGCGATAGAATGGCTTTCAAAGGTAGGTATTCGCTACCCAGAGCAAAAGATCTCCGCTTACCCACATGAGTTATCCGGTGGAGAGCGGCAACGTGTGATGATCGCAATGGCATTGATCAACGAACCAGAGCTGCTTATTGCTGACGAGCCGACGACCGCACTGGATGTGTCAGTACAAGCGCAGATCCTCGACCTTCTTAAAGACCTGCAGCAAGAGCTGGGTATGGCGATGCTTTTCATCACTCATGATTTAAGTATCGTTCGTAAGATTGCCGACAGAGTTGCAGTAATGAAAGACGGTCGCTTAGTCGAAAGCAACGACTGTCATACCCTGTTTAATGCGCCAGCTCATCCTTACACGCAAAAGCTTATCAACTCTGACCCGAAAGGCTTGCCTGTTCCTGTATCACCCGACAGCAAACCGCTACTCGATGTAAATCAACTGCGTGTTTGGTTCCCGATCACGGGCGGTTTATTCAAGCGAACCATTTCTCATGTTAAAGCTGTCACCGATATGGCGTTCACCTTGAAGAAAGGGCACTCAATCGGCCTGGTGGGTGAGAGTGGTTCTGGTAAATCGACGACCGGTATGGCGATACTTAAGCTGGTGGATAGTGAAGGGTCAATTATCTACTCGAGTGAACAGTTACAAGGTTTAGACCGCAAACAGATGCTTCCGTTTAGAAGCCGCATGCAAGTGGTCTTTCAAGACCCGTTCTCAGCATTGAATCCAAGAATGTCGGTCGCTCAGGTGATTGGTGAAGGTTTGTTAGTGCACCAACAATTGGATGACAATGAACTCGATCAACGCATCTGTGACGTAATGAAAGAGGTCGACTTAGACCCAGAAACTCGTCACCGTTATCCAAATGAGTTTTCTGGCGGTCAAAGGCAGCGTATTGCGATTGCTCGTGCTTTGATTTTAAAGCCAGAGTTTATCTTGCTTGATGAGCCAACATCGTCATTGGACAGAACCGTTCAAGCTCAAGTGTTGGATTTGCTGAAGTCACTTCAAGAAAAGTATGGCCTGACCTATTTGTTTATCAGTCATGATTTGAATGTCGTAAAATCTCTATGTCATTACACCATAGTGATGAAAGCTGGCGAAGTTATAGAGAAGGGGGACACTGAGACTTTGTTTGGTAATCCGCAACATGAATACACCAAGCAACTCGTCAGTCTTTCGAATATCGGTGGGGCGCTATAATGCAGGGGTTGTGGTTAAAACTGATGAGGTTCTGTTGAATTCAACATGGTTATTTTGACGTTTTACGATTACACTGCGGCCACTATTTCAGAAGTACATATTTAGGTAGAGGTCACCATGGACCAAGAACATTACGAAGACGCTGATTACGAAGGCCAAGAGCTCGGTGAAGAAGGCGAAGAGATTGAAATTGAAGCCATTGGTATTGATGTTTCTAGTCAGCCAATTGAGCTCTACAAAGTGTTTAAAATTGCTAACCTAGTGAGTGGTGGCGGTGAAGCTAAACACATCATCTCTGAAGGCTACGTAGCGGTAAATGGTGAGCTGGAAACGCGTAAGCGCCGTAAAATGTACGATGGTGATTTCTTTGAATTCAACCAAGAGTACTATGTAGTGGTATGTGATCAGCCAGTACAAGAAGAATCAGAAAAGCCAAAGAAGAAAGAAGCGTCTAAAAAAGATAATAAGGCGAAAAAAGGTCAGTCTAAAAAGGATTCTAAGAAGAAAGAATCTAAGAAAAGCACAGCAGAAATGTTGAGTGCTAAGGCTGAACCTAAGAAAGAGAAAAAAGAGAAAAAAGAGAACAAACCGAAAAAGAAAGCGGATACGCCAAAGCCCACTCGTGACGACAAAAGCGGCCGTAACTCAATTGAATTCTTCTAAGATTTAAGCAACATTTCACCTCACTTCGGTTTGGTGTTCAACCACTCTTAAAAGGCTCACTATTTAGTGAGCCTTTTTTGTCACTAAATTTTTTTGTCATTACATTAGGTGGGATAGTGAGTGGAGCCGTTAAGGGGGAGGGGACTGTATTTGTGGTTAGAGGTGTATGGATAGAGTTCAAATAGTGTTGGATAAAGGTCTAGTCCTGATGGACATTTATGGCGTGGGTAAAAGAATGTTCTGATAAGGGATATGTTTAGATATTAGGTTAGGCGAAGCTGAGGCGCGCTTATTTGAGTGGATCACACGGGGCGTGTTGATGTGACTTAGAATCACCGAAAGCAGAGAAAATGTAGTCTACCAACTTAAATAAGTTTTAAGTTGGTAGACTATTTACATATCAATAACTATTGACGTTTTATTATCAGTGACGAGTGCGAGAAGAAGTAAGTTCTACAGCACGTAACTGAGCAATGGCTTTTGCAAGTTCAAGTTGAGCTTGCGCAAAGTTAACGTCAACATTGCCTTTATTAATATTTTCTAGAGCAGCACGTTTTGCTTCTTCTGCTCGAGCGCGGTTAATGTCTTTACCATGCAATGCAGTATCTGCTAAAACCGTCACAACATCCGGTTGTACTTCAAGCAAACCACCAGAGATATACAGCACTTCTCCCTCTGATTTAGGGTCTGTAACAAACACGGTTACCCCTGGCTTAATTTTACTTAGAAGTGGAGAGTGACCAGGGCGAATACCCAGCTCACCGTCAGCTCCAGAAACGGCTAGGGCATGTGCCGGGCCTGAAAACAGTGTACCTTCCGCACTTACGATATTAAGTTGAAATGTATTATCTGTAACTCCGATAGCCATGATGCACCCTACCTCTTAGATTGATTTTGCTTTTTTAAGCACTTCGTCGATAGACCCACAATACAAGAATGCTTGCTCTGGGATATCGTCATATTGACCGCTTAACAGACCTTTAAAGCCTGATAGAGTTTCGCTTAACGGTACAAATACACCTTTCTGACCAGTAAATACTTCAGCAACGTGATAAGGCTGTGTTAAGAAACGTTCAATCTTACGAGCACGAGATACAGTCTGTTTATCTTCAGTAGACAGCTCGTCCATACCAAGAATCGCAATGATGTCTTTTAGTTCTTTGTAGCGTTGCAGCGTTGTTTGTACTTTTTGTGCAATGTCGTAGTGCTCTTGACCAACAACAAGAGGGTCCAATTGGCGAGATGTTGAATCCAATGGGTCAATTGCTGGGTATAGACCTAATGCAGCGATATTACGCGATAGTACAACGGTCGCATCCAAGTGGGCAAACGTTGTTGCTGGTGATGGGTCAGTCAAGTCATCCGCAGGTACGTATACCGCTTGGATAGAAGTGATAGAGCCTTGTTTAGTCGAGGTGATACGTTCTTGAAGAACACCCATCTCTTCCGCCAGCGTTGGTTGGTAACCTACCGCTGAAGGCATACGACCTAGCAGTGCTGATACTTCTGTTCCCGCAAGTGTATAACGGTAGATGTTATCAATGAACAATAGTACATCACGACCTTCATCACGGAAACGCTCTGCCATAGTCAGGCCAGTAAGTGCAACACGTAGACGGTTTCCTGGTGGCTCGTTCATTTGACCGTAAACCATCGCAACTTTGTCTAATACACCCGCTTCTTTCATCTCGTAGTAGAAGTCGTTACCTTCACGAGTTCGTTCACCTACACCTGTAAATACAGACAGACCTGAGTGAGCTTTAGCGATGTTGTTGATAAGTTCCATCATGTTGACGGTTTTACCTACACCAGCACCACCGAACAGACCGATTTTACCACCTTTTGCGAACGGACAAATAAGGTCGATAACCTTAACGCCTGTCTCAAGAAGCTCAGTGCTGTTTGCTTGCTCTTCATAAGAAGGTGCTTCACGGTGAATTTGATAGTTTTCTTTTTCGCCGATTTCACCACATTCATCAATAGGCTGACCAAGAACGTTCATGATGCGTCCAAGGGTCTCTTCGCCCACAGGAACGGTGATCGGAGAACCTGTATTTTCAACGGTTAGACCACGACGCAAGCCATCTGACGTACCCATAGCGATACAACGAACAATACTGCCACCCAGCTGTTGCTGAACTTCTAATACCAGCGAACCTGCTTCGTCGCCAGTTACTCTCAATGCATCGTAAACGCGAGGGCTATTATCGCCACTAAACTCGACGTCAACCACCGCACCGATAACTTTAACTATTTTTCCAACACTCATCTTTAAATCCTCAAATTCTATTTTTAACCCTACACCGCCTGGGCTCCTGAGACTATTTCACTCAGTTCTTGGGTAATGGCAGCCTGTCGCGCTTTGTTGTATACCAACTGCAAATCATCAATGAGTTGACCTGCGTTATCGGTAGCGGCTTTCATGGCTACCATGCGGGCTGCTTGTTCACAGGCGATGCTCTCAACGATGCCTTGATACACTTGTGATTCAACGTATCGGTGCAACAGTTCTGAGAGTAGGTCTTGTGGTGCTTGTTCATAGATGTAGTCCCAACGACGTGCCTTTCTTGCCTCTCCATCGGCTTCTGTATCAGAAGGGTGGGGGAGCAATTGTAAGGTCGTTGGTTCTTGAACCATGGTGTTGACGAACTGGTTGTAAACGAGATACAAACTGTCAATCTTACCTTCATCATAATGACCTAGCATCGCATTGACGGTGCCTAAGATATCTTCGAGTTTAGGTGTGTCACCAAGGCCAGCCACTTGTGCGATAACATTACCGCTGCGTTGGAAAAAGGAGATAGCTTTCGAACCAATTAAGGTTGTTTCTACCTCTACGCCTTTGGCGCGCCACTGATCCATATCTTCTAACACTTTCTTGAACAAGTTTGAGTTCAAGCCACCACATAACCCCCGATCGGATGAAATAATGATGTATGCAACACGCTTTGGTTCACGCTGTTGAAGATAAGGGTGCTGGTACTCCAGAGAACCCGATGCGACATGAGAGATAACTTTACGCATGTTCTCAGCATATGGACGTGTTAACGCCATATTGTCCTGAACTTTACGCATCTTACTTGCCGCAACCATTTCCATTGCACTGGTGATTTTCTGAGTGTTACTAACACTACTTATCTTGGTGCGAATTTCTTTAGTATTTGCCATTATCTGCTCCTATTTGTTTAGATTTCCAGCCAACAAACCGGAGCTTTTACCAAGCTTTCAACGCGACAAAGTTAGTCAACAGCTCGCCAAGAGCAGCATCAATTTCGTCGTTGTAGTCACCTTTAGCGTTGATTTTATCGAACAATTCTGGGCTTTGAGATTTTGCATAAGCAATAAGCTCTTCCTCAAAACGTGCGATTTTGCTCAACTCTACATCTGCCAAATAGCCTTTCTCTACAGCGTAGATAACCGTTGCTTGTTCAGCGACAGACATAGGGGAGTATTGCTTTTGTTTCATTAACTCTGTTACACGCTCACCATGGTCAAGCTGTTTGCGAGTTGTTTCATCTAAGTCAGAAGAAAATTGAGCAAATGCTGCTAACTCACGGTATTGAGCCAATGACGTACGGATGCCACCAGATAATTTCTTAATAATTTTACATTGTGCAGCACCACCAACACGAGATACCGAAATACCTGGGTCGACAGCTGGACGCAAGCCTGAGTTAAATAGTTGGGTTTGAAGGAAAACCTGACCATCGGTGATAGAGATTACGTTCGTTGGTACAAACGCTGATACATCCCCAGCTTGAGTTTCAATGATTGGAAGCGCTGTTAATGAACCGGTTTGGCCTTTAACTTCACCTTTAGTGAACTTCTCAACATATTCTGCATTTACTCTTGCCGCACGTTCTAGAAGGCGAGAGTGGAGGTAGAATACGTCACCAGGGAAGGCTTCACGACCCGGTGGACGTTTTAGTAGCAATGAGATTTGACGGTAAGCGACAGCTTGTTTTGATAGGTCATCGTAGATGATCAGCGCGTCTTCACCACGGTCACGGAAGTATTCACCCATCGTACAACCTGCATATGGAGCAAGGTATTGAAGTGCTGCTGATTCTGATGCAGAAGCGACAACGACGATGGTGTTTTTAAGTGCATCGTGATCTTCAAGCTTACGAACAACGTTCGCAATAGTGGATGCTTTTTGGCCAATTGCCACATACACACATTTGATGCCTGAATCTTTTTGGTTGATGATTGCGTCGATTGCTAAAGCAGTTTTACCCGTCTGACGGTCACCGATGATAAGCTCACGCTGACCACGACCGATTGGCACCATGGTATCTACGGCTTTGTAACCAGTTTGAATAGGTTGATCCACTGACTTACGTTCGATTACACCTGGTGCAATAACTTCTACTGGATCAAGTTGGTCAAAACTAATGCTGCCTTTACCATCAATTGGTTCACCAAGAGTGTTTACCACACGGCCTAAAAGTCCATTACCTACTGGTACTTCCAAGATACGACCAGTACCTTTTACTTTCATACCTTCAGAAAGGTCAGTGTAGGGGCCCATAACAACAGCGCCAACTGAATATTGATCAAGGTTAAGTGCTAGAGCGTACTTGCCACCAGGTAACTCGATCATTTCGCCTTGCATTACGTCAGCAAGTCCATTAATTGTGATGATACCATCACGAACCGATACTATCGTACCTTCGTTGCGAGCCTCGGTGCTCACATTAAATTTCGCGATTCGCTCTTTAATTAAATCGCTAATTTCGTTTGAATTTAATTGCATATTTGTTACCTATCTCGCGTGAAGTTGATTAGCTAATCGGCTAATTGATGTATTTAAGGAGCCATCGATGACGGTCTCACCCGCTTTGATTATGACCCCACCAACCAGTGTGTCATCGATAACCTGCTCCAGTTCAACCTGACGCTCTAATTTTTTCTCAAGTGCAACTGTTAGCGATGCAACTTGATCTTGTGTAAGCAATTCCGAACTTGTGACAGTGACAGGAATTACACGTTCGTGTTCATCCTTTAGCTCGCTGAACAAGTTAAACAGCTCTTTTACAACGGAAAGACGGCCATTCTCAGCCAAGACTTTGATGAGGTTTACGACGTGGTCGTCAACAAGTCCTTGGCAAATGCTAATGATGAGGTCAGCCAGCTCTTCCGTTTGTTGGGTGCGAGCTCCGTCTGCTGAGGAAATCTCATTCGCAATAGTCTCTTCTTCAGTGACAGCGACGAGAATTGACAGCATTGAGTGCCACTCTTGCAACTTGTTTTCACCTAAAGCAAAGTCAAACGAAGCTTTAGCGTAGGGATGAGCAATACTGGTGTAATCTGACATATTGCCTCCGTTTAGAGTTCGCTTATTAATTGGTCAACTAACGCTCGGTTCGTTTCAGAGTCGAGGTTTTTGTTGATCAATTTCTGTGCGCTTTCAATTACAGCGTCTGCCATACTCGCCTGAAGTTCACGGCGTATCTTTTGACGTTCGCCTTCTAGCTCAGCTCTACCTTGTTCTAAGATACGTGCCTTTTCTTGCTCAGCTTCTTGTTGAGCTAAGCTAATGATTTCGCTGCGGCGTTTTTTGCCTTGCTCAATCAGTTCAGTGACGTTTCTTTTCGCATCATCGATGAGCTGTGCGCCATTTGCTTTCGCCATTTCTAGCTCTTTCGCAGCATTCTCTGAGTGGCGTAAACCATCAGCGATTTCTTTTTGGCGCTCGTCTAACATCGCGGTGAGAGGGGGCCATACATATTTCATGCATAGCCAAACAAAAATCACGAATGAGATTGCTTGACCGAACATGCTTGCATTTAAGTTCATACCTTCCTCGCTAAATCTTGATTATTTACAAATCGATCTTTTAAAAGCTTTTTAATTAAGCTACGGCGAAGATGATGTATAGACCGATACCAACACCAATCATCGGTACAGCATCAACAAGACCCATCATGATGAAGAATTGAGTACGAAGCATTGGAGTAAGATCCGGTTGACGCGCAACGCCTTCAAGGTACTTACCTGCTAAGTTACCAATACCAGATGCTGCACCCGCTGCACCTAAACCGATCAGTAATGCACCTGCTACATATAAAACTGCGCTTACGATATCCATTTGTATCTCCGATAAATAATTGTTGGTTAAATTTTAAATTTTTTTATTGATTAGTGGTGTTCTTCTGTTGCCATCGCAAGATAAACAACGGTGAGTACCATAAATATAAATGCTTGTAGGAATACGATTAGTATGTGGAATAAAGCCCATGGAACACTTAGTGCCCATTGCATCCACCAAGGCATTAATGCGATAAGAATGAATATCATTTCACCCGCATACATGTTTCCGAATAAACGTAAACCTAGTGATATTGGTTTTGAAATTAGAGTGATTAATTCAAGAATAAAGTTAACAGGGTATAAAAGAGGGTTGTCAAACGGTTGAGTCGTTAGCTCTTTGATAAAGCCTTTTAAGCCTTTATTTTTAAATGTATAGGTTAACAGTAGAATAAACACACCCAATGCCATCGACATTGGTATATTTACGTCTGCCGTTGGCAGGTCTCTAAAGTGGCCAAGCCCCATTAAACGAGTCAATACTGGTATTAAATCGATAGGTAATAGGTCAACTGCATTCATTAACAACACCCAAACAAAAGTGGTTAATGCCAGTGGTCCAATTAATTTGTCCTCCGCTTGAAAAATTTCTTTAACTAGATTATTAACAAACTCAAAGATAACCTCGATAAAACATTGGAAGCGACCTGGAACACCGCTTGTGCCCTTGGTGACTACATATCGAAAAGCACCAATGAACAGTAAGCCTGTAATCCAAGATACCAACATTGAGTCAATGTTAAACGCCCAGAAACCATCACCTGAAGTTAAAAATGTTAAGTGATGCTCTATATATTCGTGAGCGGTAGTGATTTGATCCATACTACGCGTACTCCGATCTATTAGAAGTGGTAATAAATGGTGTCAAGAAGTATCCAACCATAGTGAAGATATACGCATATAATATTACTGGGTTATCAAGTTTTAAAAACTTAAATACCAAAATAAACATTAAAAACGTATATATTATTTTAACTACACGACTCATTTGCATTAAGTCGCGCAAGCTATAATTAGGATTTTTCCGTACCTTTAGGCTTGCATATATAAAACCAAGCAGTGGTGGAATTATCGCCATGACGATACCCAAAACTGAAGATTCCATATCTAATTTATTACCAAAAAACACTTCAAATAAAACTACACCGATGGCTAATATTACTTGGCAAAGAACGACTGTTTTAGCAGCAACAAGAATGTCGCTAGTGATCCCATCAAGCCTCATAAAAAACCTTCAATTAAGCAGTGTAACTTAATACAAAAAACAGACTCCATTTAACTTGTTTTTAAAAGCTAAATATTGGCTATTTTTCATACCCCCTGACGAAGCGAAGTGACATAAATCACAACCGTTTCGACATGGTATAAATTACGCTTAAACTTCTGTGATCTAAACGACAAATATCGATATCAATAATTCCATTTTTGGAAAAGTCGATTTTCATTTATGAGAATTATGTGTCTATAACAATATTTGTGGCCTTTTAAGGTGTTTTAATTTTGACTGATTCGGTTTTTTCTAAAAATCAGAGTCTAATATGAACTCAGTTCCATTTTTTGGTTTACATAAAATCAATGACTTATGAATTTTGTGAGGTTAATCTTTGAGCGATATGTTACTCACGATAAAATCAACATTTAATTCGCTGTGTAATCCATTTTGTGTCGACAGCTGAGTCATCACAACGCTTTGTGTTGCCTAACAAGCCTTTTATTCGCGTTGCTATACGGCTTTGTTGCGTAATTAAATTTAGAGATAGAGCCACCCCGTTTCGCGTATTCCTTAGTCAATACGACAAGTTTCAGGCATACCTAACCCAGTAAGCTTGTTCAACGCTTTTATCATCGCGTAAGTTTCACCCACCTGTGCATTGTAATTTCTTAAGCTCAGTTGCCCTCCTAGCAACTGTTTAACTCGATACATTGCTGTTTCTGAGAGTGAACGTTTGTGGTATCCATACCGCTCTTTCCAATACTTATTTGAGCCGTATAATTTCTGGCAACCCACGGCGAGATTTCGAGGGTGACCACGCTCCCAGAAGGCTGCCCCTTCTCTTGGGGGAATAAGCGCAATGGCTCCCTTAATCTTAATAGCAGCGTGACACGCTCTCGTGTCGTAAGCGCCATCACCAGACACCTCAAGGATACTTCGGCGTGTTTGTTTCAGTAAGTTAGGGAATACTTCTCCATCTGTAACCGTCGATAAACTTAGCTCGGCGGCAATGATCTCATGAGTGTTGGTATCGACGGCAATATGAAGCTTTCTCCAGACTCTACGCTTGCCATCCGTCCCGTGTTTTTTGACTTTCCATTCACCTTCGCCATAAACCTTAAGGCCAGTTGAATCAATGGCTAGGTGTTGTATCGCTCCTCTCGTTTTAGTCTTAAATGAAACCTCAACTTGCTTGGCTCTACGACTGATGCAGGTGTAATGCGGACAACTTAACGGTACATGGGCTAACCTAAATATCGAGTCGATAAATCCTTGAAGCGCTCTCAATGGCATAGAAAAAACTCGTTTCACCATGAGTGCTGTCGTGATAGCTAAATCACTGAACCGACGCGGCCTCCCGCGCTTATTCTGTTTACTTTGCGCCCACCCGCTTATTGCTTCTTCATCAATCCAAAAGGTCAGAGAGCCACGGTTAATGAGTGATTGGTTGTATTGCTTCCAGTTGGTTGTTTTGTAACGAGGCTTAGGCATAGGGCTACGAGAGAGGGGGGAGGTAGCTGATCAGATCGTAGGTTCTTGATTTAGTTCCATTGAATTACGCAACAAAGCCTTGCTATACTTTCATTATTGATGTATCGCAACCCTTATGACGTGGTTCTATCGTATTCAAACGGGTAATTTGAAGAACAATCTCGATTAAATCCAAGCCCCTACCGAACTCACGGTGAATAATATAGGTAATTAAAAGCAAATAATAAGGTATAGATGAGAAGTATTGAGTAGGGTTAAAGGTGGATTTGAGTGAGATAAAACCGCCTATAAAGTCATCGTATAGTGCTGAGTTTATTGAGTGCGACTGACGGTTAAGCTCAGCCCAATATTTTGACTAGAAGACGAGATATTTGAGATCGATAGACTTTCCGGCCGTGAATATCAAACTTGCTATGTTCGTTGGTCAATCGACACGATGTAGACGTCGATTGATGCTTCTTTTTCCTGTCATTCTTCGTAGTTGAGGTACTGAATACATAAGTCATGAAACGCTTGAGCTTGGGGAGAAATGGTACGGTCAGACAGCCTGAAGATACCAATTTGACGTTGTAAGGGCGGGTCAATTAATGGAATCCACACCAAGCGGGTTTCATTGGTTGGGAATGCCAATTTAGGTAGTGTGGTCACTCCGATACCGAGCTCCAACACTGAAAATAGCGAAGTAATGTTCTCCACAGAGTACAGAGCTTGTTCGCTGAGCATTCTTGCAGGTGTCGAATCAAGTAGCGTACACGTCCCGTTGCGAATGAAGGGTTGTTTTAACAAAGTTTGCCACTCTATTCCTTGTTGTTGAGAGGCGATAGGGTTGTCTTTGAGACACACCACTCCGATAGGATCGGACAGCAAAGGTGTGAAGTTGATGCTCTCTTTTTCTAAGTTTGAGCTATTACCCAGAGCGAGATCGACCTCTCCTGAGAGCAATTTAGCTTCGACACTTGCGGCGTTATCATCAATTAAGCTGACCTCAACATGGGGGTATTGCTCACAAAATGCGCCTAGAACACTCGGAATCAGCTTCGCCGCTACCGACGGCACGCTTGCGATTCGAACCCGTCCTTGTTGACCAGCTGCTGCTGCGCGCAGATCATTATCTAATGCTTTGTAAACATTCAAGAATTGAGTGATTTTTGGAAGGCATATTTCTCCAAACGGCGTCAATGTCGATTTGTTACCTGTTTCAAATAGCCGCTGTCCGAGTATTTTTTCCAGCTCTTTTATTGAGGTTGAAAGCGCCGCCTGCGATCGATTTGCTCGGTGAGATGCCGATCTAAATCCACCTTCTTCGACCACCCAAACAAAATGCTTCAACTGTTGTAGCTTAATTGTCATAGCACTGATCCTTCTGTAGCCCTTGATCTACCTTACTTTTTGCAAGGTGATAGGTTTTTCTTATCAAATGCACAAAATTTACCGTTAGATTTATCATGCGTCAAGGTTCAGTATTTAACCACATCGAAACATAGTTGTTACAAAGTTGGGCAGAATCGTGAACGCACAAATTAAAAAACACCCAGTTAAAACCGAGCTTTTTGCTTCTAAAGCACCTTTAGAGTGGGCCATCGTTAACAACGGCACGTTATATACCGCGCAGATTCCAATTGATGAGATGGGTGCAGTGGTCGAGGGTGGTATCGAAGCGCAAACGCGTCAGATTTTTAACAATCTGGCTCATACGTTGGAGTGTGCAGGCGAATCTATGGATTCAGTGCTGCAAGTGCTGATTTACGTGACAGACCGTGAATACCTAAAAACGGTAAACCGCGTATACGGAGAGTACTTCAATGCACCCTATCCAAACCGTGCGGCAGTGGTCGTTGCAGGGTTAGCAAGAGAAGAAATGTTGGTCGAATTCGTGGTTTATGCATCGGTCGCTTACCCTGAATTGTGATCCTTTGAATACAAGATTTACTCGTTACGTTCGTTAAGAATTAATACCTTATTAATGCATGAGATGGTTGCCAGACTCAACCTCAGCCAAACCTTTACAAGGACACAATAATGACTCAATTACAGAATGTTCAACCAGAGAGTGCACTTTACATAGGCGGTGAATGGCAATCAGGTCTCAGCATCGTTGCGAACATTAACCCATCCGATATCTCTGAAAACATTGGTGACTTTGCTCAAGCCAGTACAGAGCAAGTTAAGCAAGCGATTTCAGCGGCCAAGCACGCTCAGCCTGAGTGGGAAAAAACGCCGATTGAACGCAAACAAGCGGTACTTCAAGCAATTGGTGATGAGCTGATTGCACGTTGCGATGAGCTAGGAAGGTTGCTTTCTCGTGAAGAAGGTAAGCCTTTTGCTGAAGGTCGTGGCGAAATTTACCGTGCAGGTCAGTTCTTCCAATACTTTGCAGCGGAAGTACTTCGTCAAATAGGCGATAACGCGGAATCGGTACGCCCCGGCGTTTCGGTTGAGGTGACTCGTGAGGCGGTCGGTGTTATCGGCATTATCTCTCCTTGGAATTTCCCAACGGCAACCGCGGCTTGGAAAATCGCTCCAGCACTGGCTTTCGGTAACAGCGTTATCTGGAAACCGGCAAACCTTACTCCCGCTAGTGCGGTGGCACTTACAGAGATCATCCACCGTCAAGGTATCCCAGCCGGCACGTTTAACCTTGTGCTTGGCAGCGGATCCACTGTCGGTGATGCGTTGATCAACGCTAAAGATGTGAACGGGGTGAGCTTTACAGGCTCTGTTGATACCGGCCGTAAGGTAGCCGCTGCTACAGCGCCAAACTTCGTTCGCTGCCAATTAGAAATGGGCAGTAAGAATGCACTGGTGATTGCAGATGATGCAGATATCCAAACCGCCGTTGATGCCACGATCGCCGGTTCGTTTTCAGGTGCGGGTCAAAAATGTACTGCATCTTCTCGTCTTGTGGTTATGGATGGCATTCATGACCAATACGTTGACGCACTGATCAAACGTATGAGCGAGCTTAAAGTAGGGCACGCATTGGAAGACGGTGTGTTCATGGGCCCAGTCGTTGATGGCAATCAACTTGAAGCAAACCTAAGTTGGGTTGAGAAAGCGCGTCAAAGCGGTGGTGAGCTGGCATTCGGTGGCGAACGCTTGAGCATGCAACACGAAGGTTTCTACATGTCTCCAACGCTATTCTTGAACACGAAGAACGATTGGGAAGTGAACCAAGAAGAGGTGTTTGCACCCATGGCCAGTGTGATTCGTGTGGCTGATTTAGAGGAAGCTATCGCGACGACCAACGATACTCGCTTTGGTCTAACGGGGGGCATCATCACTCAAAGCTTACGCGCGAGCGCGATGTTCAAGCAACAAGCGCAGACAGGTTGTGTGATGGTGAACCTACCGACAGCGGGCACGGATTACCATGTACCGTTTGGTGGTCGTAAAGAGTCGAGCTTCGGCCCTCGTGAGCAAGGTCAGTACGCGAAAGAGTTCTACACGGTAGTCAAGACGGCTTACCAACGTCCTTATTAATTAGCTTTTTGCGAATAAGAATTGGTCTGAATCTCAGAGTCAGGCCAACATTCAAACCTAACGCAGTAAATGACATTTAACCTGTGATTTCACCCATTGTTGAAAGCATGTTACTGAGCGTGTTTTCAACAATGAGCCAGAACATTGAGCTTTCGATAGGAGTGGTTATGTACCAGCAACGGATTGTTATAGATGGATTGCAGTATTGCAATTGGAACCGAGAGTATTTCCAAACATTAAAGGCAAGCGGCATTACCGCCGTTCATGCGACAGCCGTTTACCACGAGACCGCTCGTGAAACGTTATCTCGCTTTGCTGAGTGGAATGTAAGATTTGAGCAAAATGCAGACATTATCATGCCGATTCATTCGATGGCTGATGTTGAGATTGCAAAAACGACAGGCAAAGTCGGCATTTTCCTTGGCGCTCAAAACTGTTCACCAATCGATGATGAGATTGGTCTTATCGAAGTGATGCGTCAACAAGGTCTTTTGATCATGCAACTGACGTACAACAACCAAAGCTTACTTGCCACGGGCTGTTATGAGGAGCACGACGCCGGCATTACGCGTTTTGGTAAGCAAGCCATCGAAGAGATGAACCGAGTCGGCATGATCATTGATATGTCTCACAGCGCTGAGCGTTCTACGCTAGAGGCGATTGATCTCTCTTCTCGCCCGATTTGTATTAGTCACGCAAATCCAACGTTTGCTCATGATGCACGACGAAACAAATCCAACGATGTGATTAAAGCTCTAACTGCACGCGGTGGATTAATCGGCTTCAGCTTATATCCCTTTCATCTACCCAACGGCAGCCAATGTACGTTGGAAGACTTCTGCCAAATGGTTGCGACGACCGCTGACATGGTCGGCATTGAACACTTGGGGGTGGGGAGTGATCTGTGTTTGAACCAACCTCAAACCGTTCTTGAGTGGATGCGAAATGGTCGTTGGTCCAAAGCCATGGACTACGGTGAAGGTTCTGCGAACAACTCTGGTTGGCCAGATGCCTTGCCCTGGTTCAGTGGTAGTTCTGGCATGGAAAATATTTATAACGGATTGATGTGTCAGGGCTTCAGCGAGTCTGAAGCTGGGCAAGTATTAGGAGAAAACTGGTTTAACTTCTTGAAAGATGGCTTAGCGCCTCAAAGGAAGAGTTAAGCGCTTTTAGCAAGTAATCCTCAAATTGGCAGCCTGTTAACCGACGTTCATTTAGCCAGTACTGCTAACCCATTTAATTATTCAAAAGGAATAACCGTCTATTTTGTAATGCAACAACCCAAACATGGATGAGCCTGCCCAATACAAAAATAACAGGGCAGGTGTTAAATACACCGCTTGTGGTCATCATTTTAATGGCGACTGCAATGAAACCTCTGGAGTCAGAGTATGTCTGATTTAGCCACTAACGTGAAATCTTCAAAAGTAAACACAACAAGCGATACAAAAAATAACGCAACACTGCCTGAGTCAACCTCAGATAAATTAGGGCTGAGAAACCCAGCATTATGGTACAGCGGTGGCTTTATTGCTCTGTTCGTCATACTGGCTCTGTTTGATGGTGAGCTGTTATCAAGTCTTGTCAATACGGGGTTTGCCTGGTCTGTAAAAGTGTTTGGACCTTACTGGCAAGTGCTTCTTCTTTTGACTTTTTTTATTGGCCTTGGCCTGGCGGCAGGACGAACTGGAAAGGTTATTCTTGGTGGTCTCGCGAAACCAGAAATGGATGGGTTTCGCTGGATGGCGATCATCTTTTGCACATTGCTTGCAGGCGGTGGTGTTTTTTGGGCCGCGGCAGAACCCATCGCGCATTATGTTAGCCCTCCACCTTTGTATGGCGTGCAAGAAAATGCACAGCAAGGGGCGGTGAATGCGTTATCACAATCATTCATGCACTGGGGGTTCTTAGCATGGGCGATTGTCGGCAGTTTAACGTCTATCGTCGTGATGCACCTGCACTACGATAAAGGCTTACCGCTTAAACCTCGCATCTTACTGTACCCCGTGCTGGGTGAGAGAGCACTGAAAGGCCATACCGGTGCGCTGATTGATGCATGTTGTATTGTCGCGGTAGCAGCGGGCACCATTGGTCCGATTGGGTTCTTGGGCTTGCAGGTGAGCTACGCACTGAATGCATTGTTTGATATTCCAGATGGTTTTACAACGCAACTGATCATCATCTTGTTCGCTATCGTTCTTTACACGCTTTCCGCTCTGAGTGGATTAAACCGTGGAATGCAAATGCTAAGTCGTTACAACGTTATTTTGGCAATGGCATTGATGATTTACATACTGATCTTTGGCCCAACCAACTTTATCTTCAATGGCTACATCCAAGGTGTTGGTAGCATGATTGATAACTTCATTCCCATGGCGACTTATCGTGGTGACGAAGGTTGGTTGAGCTGGTGGACCGTGTTCTTCTGGGGGTGGTTCCTGGGTTATGGCCCAATGATGGCAATCTTTATTGCACGAATTTCACGTGGTCGCAGCATTCGTCAATTGGTATCCACCATCAGTATTGTTGCTCCGTTTGTGACGTGTTTCTGGTTCACGGTTGTTGGTGGTTCAGGGCTAGCATTTGAAATTGCAGACCCCGGTAGTGTCAGTAAAGCATTTGAAGGTTTTAATTTACCGGGCGCGCTACTCGCAGTGACTCAGCAGCTACCAATGCCAATGGTAACGTCGATTTTGTTCTTGGTTCTGACGACAATTTTTATCGTAACAACCGGGGATTCCATGACGTACACGATCAGTGTTGTGGTGAGTGGTGAGACAGAGCCTAATGCCATTATTCGTACTTTTTGGGGAGTAATGATGGGAGTCACAGCTTTGATACTGATTTCACTCGGCTCTGGCGGTATTTCTGCACTGCAATCTTTCATTGTTATCACTGCGGTACCCGTTTCCTTAATTTTACTGCCGTCGCTTTGGAATGCGCCGCAAATCGCTATCAAAATGGCAAAGGAACAGGGGCTTTAACTCATTCCGACGAAGAAGAATAAATCAACCTTTGACAGAGGGCTGATGGGACATTCCGAAAGGGAAACGAAATCGTACTGGTGAAAATACATCGGACGATAAGTATTTAGTCAAAGAGTAAGGCATGTGTTCGATTGCCTTTATCAATATCCAAAACGTGAAAGCTAACCAGCATTAATCATTGAATGCCTCAAATGACAGCACCGAACGGTTCTGAATGGCTAGCTAAACCCTAACAAAGGTGGTCAGCAAAATGGATGCACATCGTTCTACCTACACTGAATCAGCACTGCGTGACGCGGCCGTTGTCATGGCTCCAGAAAGGCTAGGTGCGATGCACCAGACGCGCATCAGTTTCGTAAGAACCTTGATTCGTAAAATGGCGCAACAGCAATGGAGAGTAACCAAGTCTGAGTGGCAATTAAACCCTCAAGGTTTTGGTCACGTTATCTATAAGCTAGAGACACCAAATCATGTTTACCATTTAGTGGTTTTCTGCGATGAGATCGCGGATGACGAGCGAAACGACCGCGTTATTGCCGAAAAGTGGGACGTAACATTTGCACTTGTTCTGGGCGAGGTTGATGTTGCTTTGCTTGAGCGGCTTCGTGCGAACGTCCCGCTTCAAGAAGCTGGCCGTAATCCCAACAATGTGTTGGTTCTTGCTCGGGCAAACAAAAGTGTTCGTGTGTTTGAGCATATCGTTCATTATTTGGCGAAAGGTGTTCAACCAACGACGGAGGAACTCGCTGAAGTCGGGTATATCCTTCGAACAACAGCGGTCTACGGTAACGGCAAGTTTGGGATTGCTGACTTTAAAATCTTAGAGAACAATCCAGACTTTAATCAGTCATTTGGTGCTCAAATGTGTGCGGTGTATATGCTGCGTGAGTTCAGCCTAGACTGGGTCCATTACCTCGCACAGCAACAAGGAGGTGAACAAGCCATTACCTTACACAGAGGGTTGCAGCGCTACTTAGGGGTCGGCAACGCGACAGGTTTAGGTATGGCGCCATACTTGATCAATCACCCAAGTATTGTTGATCAATGGATGACGACTCGGGAACTCGCATTGGCTGAAGTACTTGCGAGTCCAACGGATAGCGCTTTAATCGAACCACTACGCGTCTTGATAAATAGAGCCATTTCCCATCTAGAACAAGTGGTTACCATCAATGAAAACCAGCAAGCATTGAATAGAGCTGCGGTTACTGAACTGCAACACGTAGAACAATCTTTAGACGCTTCGGTGAGCCTATATGACACATGGACGCAGGTGGTTGAACAATCTAAACACATGAGTATGGAGACCCAAGAAGTCCTTCTTTCATGCCTGATGGAACTCTACCCAGAATTGGTGGATGCCCATCAAGACCAAATGAATTGTAGCGAAACGCTGTCGCTTCCTAGTGGTAAGAAAATTCAGGACCTCTTGATTATATTAGAAGAAAAGTACCGTTGGGCGATCGCTACCGATTTTACGAAAGCAGAGAACAACTACTGGTTCTGGTATCGCTCTCAAGACAAAGAGGAGCCGAGGCTCGGAATACGAGGTGAAGAGCTGGGTGAAGAGCGTGAACTGCCGTTAGATATTGGACGTCAAGCATACCGTTTATACCACAGCTTATTGCAATTCGCGCCGCAGCTTTCATTGGCAGAGTTTCTTGTTAAGCAGCCACAACACCGTGCGATAGCACGACGAGTCTGGACCCTTGGTAATAAAGCGATGGGTGATATTCAAATGAATGTGCTGCACAAAGAAGCGCTACCGATGCATTTACTGCGTTGTAAGTTAGCGATGTTTGGTGCGACTAAGTTTGATCCCCGATCAGACCGCTGGGTGCGAGTGACGTTTTTCCAAGGGGCGCCATTGCTTGATGAAATTCATCAGGATGAATGGGTCTTCCCATTACTGCCGAGTGAATCGGAACTGTCTGATTCGCAAAATGTGCCTACTCGCAGTACATCAATAGAAAGCCAACATGGAGGTAAGTCGTTATGATCGTTTCTCACAATGAGCTGGTAGCGGCCGTCAATAAAGCTTTTTTGGGTATGCGTCGAACATGTGGTGAAGCCGATGTAATAGCAAATATGGTCGCAGATTTACAAATGGTTGGATTGGATGGTGTTCGTCATTTTAACAATGCGAGTCACTTTATCGGATTAGAGTGCGATTGCCCAGTGGACATTCATATGACCAGTAACAATACCGTGGAAGTTGACCTCAACATGGCGAGTTTGGCATGCCACCTTCCTGTAGTGATGGATTATGCGATTGAAAAAATGGTGGGTGAAAAAGCACTAAAGATAGAGTTATATAACTGCCACAACCGTTGGCTAGCGTACAGCGAGCTAGTGAAATTAGCCGCGAAAGGTATCGCATGTACCGCTCGTTGGAATAATGGGTCTAACCCGAAAAGCACGTTATATATTCTTAACCGTGGTTGTGTCGCGCCAGAACTATTTTTATCTGATTTACCACCAGCATCAGACGAACATATTCACGATATGACCATTGAATTTTCTGTGCAAAATTTCGATGTTGAACGTTTATCAGATGGGTACCCAATACATATTACTTCTGAGTCTTTGTTTAAGACTCAAGAGAATGCATGGTGTGACGGTATTGTCGTTGATGATGCCGAATGGGCGACACTAAAAGAAGCCGCCAGCGTAATTCTGGTTGAAAATAGCCAACGTTCGATTCAGGGGGCGGGTGAACTGACAACTTCATAGCTTGTGTATCAATAGCACTATCGCTAACAGAATAAACCAAAGAGCTTAACGTATCCTCACCTCGTTAAGTTCTTTTTTTCGTTATCCTTTTGCGCTAATAATAGACCACGTTGTAAACCTTCTGTTTTGGAATCGGTTGTTGTCCATATAGAGCGAAGTGGGCGGTTTAACGCAGTACTGTCACATTCAGGTTCAACAAACGGTTTCATTTATATCCGACTATGCGTATCTTGCTCATGATAGGTGCCAAAGGGCGCCATTTTTATTCATACCAATGACTTTAGAATCAGATAAAAAGGAATGAAGCGTGCAAGCTAACTTTATTGATGGAACTACCCTGTATCGTCAGCACTCTTTTGAGTTGCCACTCGACTATCAA
This sequence comes from Vibrio artabrorum, assembly GCF_024347295.1. Lineage (NCBI taxonomy): Bacteria > Pseudomonadati > Pseudomonadota > Gammaproteobacteria > Vibrionales > Vibrionaceae > Vibrio > Vibrio artabrorum. The sequence goes on from NZ_AP025459.1 coordinate 875,127, forward strand.
GCAAAAGATGGACAACAGATCCAAGTTTTCGCTCGTGAACTGGTTGATCTCGCTAAAGATGCGCAAGAATTGCCGTGGCTGATCTATTTTCAGGGCGGCCCTGGCTTTCCATCTCCACGAGTGAGCGGTCAATCGGGTTGGTTAAAGCGTGCATTACAAAACTACCGTGTTCTGCTTCTCGATCAGCGTGGAACAGGCAATAGCACGGTGATCAGTCATGAAACGTTGGCGCCTCTCTCTCCAGAGCAACAAGTCGAGTACTTGACGCATTTCAGAGCCGATAATATCGTTCGAGACGCTGAAGCTATTCGTGAAAAATTTGGTATTAAACAATGGTCGACGATTGGCCAAAGCTTTGGTGGTTTCTGCACTTTGAGCTATTTATCCCTGTTCCCACAGAGCTTACAACGTTGTTATGTCACAGGGGGGATTCCCTCAATTGAGCGTGGTGCGGACGATGTTTATCGTGCCACGTATAAGCGTGTCGAAGAGAAGAATAGAGCGTTTTTTGCTCAGTTTCCACAAGCGCAAGCGATGTGTCGCGAGATCGCTGATTACCTGCTTAATAATGATGTAAGACTGCCAAATGGCCAGGTGTTCACGGTTGAACAGTTCCAGCTTATTGGTATTAACCTGGGGGGCGGTGAAGCAAATCTACCGATGTATTTCACACTGGAAAGTGCCTTTGTTGACGTGAACGGTCACAGACAGTTGAGCTACAGTTTCTTAAATCAAATGCAGCAAGAGCAGGGGTACTTAACTAACCCAATTTACGCGATCTTGCATGAATCGATTTACTGCCAAGGCACAGCCTCTAACTGGTCTGCACATCGAGTTCGTCAGCAGTTTCCACACTTCAACTACCAATCGGGTAGTGAGTTTTGGTTTACTGGGGAAATGGTGTACCCATGGATGTTCGAGCAACTAGAAACCTTGAAGCCATTACGCGAAGCGGCCAATCGATTAGCTGAGAAATCGGATTGGGGCACTTTGTACAAGGCAGAACAGCTGAGTAAGAATACCGTTCCGATGGCGTGTGCGGTTTACGCAGACGATATGTACGTTGAGCTGGATTACAGTCGCGAAACGCTTGCTAATATTCCAAACTCTAAAGCATGGATTACCAACGAGTATGAACATAATGGTTTGAGAGTCGATGGTGAAAGAATTGTCGATAAGTTAATGACTATGGTGAAAGCGCTCGAGAATATTCCTAAATAGACTTGCCTGAGTATCGATGCCTTGGCTTCATGATGGGATTGTTGCTCAATGATAAAAGCTTTGTCCTACGACTCAATAACAAAACGCTGCATCCATGCAGCGTTTTTATTAGGTCATCAAACCGTTCGATTGAAGGAGCTAGGAGGGGTAGCCCTTAAATTATTAAGGTTGGATGACGATATCTTGATCTTCTGTTGTCGCTAAACTGGGGCGTTGTTGCGTAATTCAATGGAACTAAATCAAGAACCTACGATCTGAGCAGCTACGTCCACTCTATCTCGTAGCCCTATGCCTAAACCACGTTACAAAACAACTAACTGGAAGCAATACAACCAATCACTCATTAACCGTGGTTCTCTGACCTTTTGGATTGATGAAGAAGCAATAAGCGGATGGGCGCAAAGCAAACAGAATAAGCGCGGGAGGCCGCGTCGGTTCAGTGATTTAGCTATCACGACAGCACTCATGGTCAAACGAGTTTTTTCTATGCCATTGAGAGCGCTGCAAGGATTTATCGACTCGATATTTAGGTTAGCCCATGTACCGTTAAGTTGTCCGCATTACACCTGCATCAGTCGTAGAGCCAAGCAAGTTGAGGTTTCATTTAAGACTAAAACGAGAGGAGCGATACAGCACCTAGCTATTGATGCTACTGGCCTTAAGGTTTATGGCGAAGGTGAATGGAAAGTCAAAAAACATGGGACGGATGGCAAGCGTAGAGTCTGGCGAAAGCTGCATATTGCAGTCGATACCAACACTCATGAGATCATTGCCGCCGAGCTAAGTTTATCGACGGTTACAGATGGAGAAGTACTCCCGAACTTACTGAAACAAACACGCCGAAGTATCCTTAAGGTGTCTGGTGATGGCGCTTACGACACGAGAGCGTGTCACGCTGCTATTAAGATTAAGGGAGCTATTGCGCTTATTCCCCCAAGAGAAGGGGCTGCCTTTTGGGAGCGTGGTCACCCTCGAAATCTCGCCGTGGGTTGCCAGAAATTATACGGCTCAAATAAGTATTGGAAAGAGCGGTATGGATACCACAAACGTTCACTCTCAGAAACAGCGATGTATCGAGTTAAACAGTTGCTAGGAGGGAAACTGAGCTTAAGAAATTACAATGCCCAGGTGGGTGAAACTTACGCGATGATAAAAGCGTTGAACAAGCTTACTGGGTTAGGTATGCCTGAAACTTGTCGCATTGACTAAGAAACAAGCGAAACGGGTTGGCTCTATCTCTAAATTTAATTACGCAACAAAGCCCTAAACTGGCGCGTTTTTGTTTGATAAGTTGTGCCGCATAAGAGGGTGTCACAGCTTGAATCTCGCCTTTTGAACGAACAGTTAACGCTTCCCACGCATGGTCACGGTATTTGCCCGTTTGGGTATATTGAATAAGTACTCTCATGATTCTTCCATCTAACGGTGGTAAACGTATTATTAACACTAGCGGCTTTGCTTTCGTTGTACACCTGTTAAATACGAAAGATAAGATTAACCAAATGAGAAAACGCGTCATTGGAAAGGAATAGATGCTACACAATTAACTCCTCTTCAATTCCAAGGTGGCTGGTTTTGAAAATAATACAGTAACAAACAGACTGAAATATGCATTCAGAAGGGAAATGACGACATGTAAATTTAAGTTAAAGATGAGGAATGTTGAGGGGACACATAATTGGCCCCCCTTATTTGCGACAAAACCTTATAATTTCCTACCTATCATTATTTAATAGATAGGAAATTATTAACGTAATTAATTATTTAAAATCAATTTGTTGAGATAAGGTCGTTCTAGAATCCAAGCAAGTGTTTTCTACACAATTCCAATTTCTTGGGGGAGAGATGGCAATTTTTTCAGATAGTGAACGGTCATCATTAAAACTTAAGGCCAAGCCACTAAGCCGATTAATGAATCTTACATGACCCGTTTCGGTTTCCGAATTATCCTGTTGGACAGATTTGTCTTTCAATATAATCCACTGACTTGCTACGCAGTCTTTTGAATCTTTATCCTGAGAACACACATCAGTGGTTAGATCTACTTTAGTCCCCCATTTACGATAGGCATCAATATTAGCTTTAGAGGTCGGAGCCACAGACAGATACCTTGGTGTACTAGGGTCAAATAGAAAGCCTTCCTCAATATTGATTAATCGAACATATCCATCGCCAGAGTCGTGGATCACCCAACGATTGCTATTAGCCGTTTGTTCAGAGTTTGTTATTTCTAACGCCTTATGAACATTATTCCAATATAAATATTCGTTGTTTCCATTTCTCAAGTATGGGAGGTTATAACCATGAACACTGTTTGTTGGGTCGTTCAGAGTGATTGGTAAAGATTCCGATGAAGTCTTGGAGCAATGGTGATAACAATTTGAAGTGAAGTTTTTCCCGGTAATAAAATCATTGAGTGCTGGAAACTTAGAATCCATCATAAAGCGATACCAAGATGAGGTGCTATAACCTTGTAACGTCGCCAATAGTGTCCATTTTTGAGACGATAAGTTATCCGTAGCATAAATCGGGAGTGGTGAAGGTTGTTTATCCAATGGACCGCTTCGATGCTCAGGGGTGGCTATGTATTTGTTTAAGTATGCATTCCATGAAACGTTCATAACACGCAGCGGAGAGTTCACTAGTTGTCCGTTAGCACGCATACTACGAACAACCCCGGCGTTTTTAGGGGTGTACTCTGTTGAATAATAACCTGTCGTTGATAATTCCGTTGGCACGATGTTACTGTCTGGCTTGATGTTACCGAGTGAAAGGTCAGCACCATTATCCATTTTTAACCATTGACCTTGATAATATTTGGCCCAACTATTGGGTGCCATTTTCTCAGAAATCGGGGCGCGCATGACGTGTTCTTGCATGAACGAATCAAAACCATTGTCTTTTTCGATACTAGGAACTAAATTTAGAACTCGGCTGGTATAGAAGACATAGAAATAACCAGTTGAATAGTCGACAAACAAGCGAGGATCTCCACCCCCATAATCGTACGTATGAGCGTAGGGGTCATAATCACGAGGTTGTTCGGCGGGCAATTGTCGAGAATCACGCATACCAAACTGCGAAGTTGCTAACGTCTTCGTGATATGCCAATTTTTTCCTTTGTCGGTTGATTTAGCCAGTTCGATGGCATCTTGGCGTGGTATCAATCCAAAGATTTCATCGTGAACAAGACCATACCAATCTCCAGTGTCGGGATCGACCCACACACTCATCAAACCACAGAAATTATTATAAGGGTAACTTGCATTTCCTCTGGGCTGAATGGTTTGCATTAATGGAGAGTTTTCACAAAGTGGTACGGTGTTTTGTACAGTCGCTCTGTCTGATATAGCTTGTTTTTGAGTTGCGTATTTTCGATTGACATCATAAAAATCGTCGCCCGTAAAAAACCGCCACGCATGCTCCTCATTATTGGGGTTATAGGTTGAATATTGTGACAGAGTATCGTGATAATAATATTTCCCGTTTTCATCAACAAATGAGAATCCAGGAGAGTCGTTGACTATGTTTAGAGGGGTAGGCGTATCGATCGATACCGTGGGTTTGGCTTGGAGTTGCAAAGAGACAAGCCCTAAAAGTAATGATAGCGTACTGCTAAATATTTTATGCTTTTGTTTCATTTTTCTAGCTCCATATCAAAGACTCCACTTTTAAAGTGGAGTCAACGAATGTTTGGTTATAGACATGTAATTCTGTCTTTATAATTCCACAAATTATCTCGGTTAATCTGCTCAGCGTTTTCAGAATTCACAGAACGCCAAATATTGGGAGAAACTCCTCTTGTAACGAGCTCTTTGATGCACTCGCCCGTCATTGTATTCAATAAAGTAAAACCGATGACAGAAGAGATGGAGCCCGTTGAAAAGTCATGATTAGGGACTTCGATAGTGGCATCCCCAGCCACGCCTCCCATATCAAGAACGACGTCGCAAACATCGCACAGTTTGTTGCCCGAATCATGACGAGAAGATACCGCCTCCGTGAATGCCATTGATGTCAATCCAATCACTTTTAGGCCTCGTTTTTTGGCTTCAATCGCAAACTCAATCGGAACAGCGTTGCGTCCAGAGGTTGAAACAACAATTAACACATCACCACTACGAATGTCTTTCTCCGCATTTAATGCGATGCTTGCTAAGCCATGTTGCCGCTCTGAGAATGTACTCATAGGAGCATACGGATACAGAGCAAGGGTAGGTGGAAGAATGGCATTAATTTGTACCAAACCTCCGGCTCTGAACCACATCTCATGGGCAAACATTTGTGAATGTCCGCAACCAGTCACATGAATGAGACCGTCGTTTTCGATAGTGTCAGCCATTAATTGAGCACCTTTGGAAATCGCATCTTGCTGATTGGATGCAATGTCCAAATGGTGAAGCAGGCCGTTTAGATATTCTTTATACATGTTCCCTCCTTATAGGCAGCTGACGCGACCTTTCATTGATTTAATATGTTCTTTGTTAATCGCGTCACCTTTATCGAGGTTTGAACTGACCCACACTTTGGGAGTGATCCCCTCTTTACCTAATGAACAAATCGCTTGTGTTACGAGAGACTGAAGTACTGAAAAACCGACCACGGATGATGCGGGACAACATTTCTCGTCAACGCCCTCAATATCGAGTACCGCGTCTCCGTAAGGAATATGGAGATCGACAACGACATCGGCAATATCATTTAAAAATTGACCGCTGGAATGCTTTGGAGTCGTACGCTTACTAAACTCGAGAGATTGTAAGGCAATAACTTTAAGTCCTTTCTTTTTAGCAGCAATAGCAATATCAATCGTAGGGATTGTTCGACCAGCAATAGAAGCTAAAACGATACAGTCATGTTGATTGACATGTTGGTCATCAAAGATTTTGGTCCCGACACCTTCTATCTCATAGATATGGTCCGACGCGAATTGCGTTCTAGGCCCAGTGGCAAATAGGTGGGGAAGCAGTGGATTGATTGGAACCAGGCCTCCTGCACGATAAAATGCCTCCATCGCGTAGAACTGACAGTGTCCACCAGAGACATGAATCAACCCGTCTCGTTTTAACGTCTCTGCCATAATGCCCGCTGCTTTTTCTATGTTTTGACTCTCCTCATTAATTATTGTCTTGAGGATTGCTTTGCAATTATTGATATATTCAAACATTTTTTTTCCTTTTAGAGCACGCCTAAGTAGTGAAGTACAATGGATCCGATAATCATAATGAGCATGACTTTAACTGGTGAAATGCCGCGCATAATGAGCTTATAACAACCAATCACCACAATGAGCGGTAAGATATTGGGCATAATTTTGTCGAGCACATCTTGTTGAATATTGAGTACCGATCCAGTTAATGGAATTTCCAGCCCAAGTTTGACGCGTACGAATGATGCGGTTAATGCGCCAACTACGGTTAATCCGACGATAGTGGCCCCACGACTGAATGCCTTGCTCTGTTGTTGAAGCATCCCTAAGGCATTGAGTCCCAGCTTGTAACCATAATTAAAAATAGGCACATAGATAGCAAAACGAACGAGATTGAACATCAGTAGAAATATAAGGGGACCGATGCCAACACCATCAAGTGCGAGGGAGGCGGCAATAGAGGCCGTGATTGGAAGAATCGTTAATTGCGCCATAGCATCACCAATTCCACCAATAGGGCCCATCGCAGCAACTTTAAATGAACGGATGGTTTCCAGTGGTTGTTTACCTTTCTCCATGGCAAGAATCACGCCCATCATAAAGGTGACGAGCCACGGTGAAGTATTAAAAAACTCGTTGTGCAGTTTTAATGACGCAGAAAGGTCGGTTTTGTTTTTGTGGATTCGTTTTAGTGCGGGAATCATGGCATATAGAAAACCACTGGATTGCATGCGTTGATAATTAAACGATGCTTGCACCCATAACATTCTCAACCAGGACTGACGCATCAATTTGGCGTCCAGGTTCGCATTGGTATCTTGATCGACGTATTCTTCGATGTTTGCGTTATTCTTAGCCATATTAAATTCCATCTTCTAAGTTATCATCAGAGTTGCGAGGAACGGCGTTGTCGCTATCTTTCGAGTTGAAATAGTCGACAATTGCCACAGAAAGAGCGAGTAGGGCGACGGCAATGATTGGAAGTTTTAAGAAGGTTGCTAAAACAAAACCAATGATATAGAAAGGAGTAAAACGTTTTTCCTTTAACATCATTTTCAATAACATAGAGAAGCCGAGCGCTGGCATCATTGCGCCGGCAATACTCAGCCCACCAATGATGTCTTTAGGGACACTTTCGACGATGGACTTCGCTACCACATCCCCATAATAGGTAGGAATGAAGGCACAGATGAAAAATGTAAAAAAGTACGCGGCCATGCCAAGGTAATTGACTCTCTCTATTCCTTTTACGTCACACTCTTCGGCCATCTTATCGACCTTAGGCATAAAGGTGGCAAAAGCGGTAAATTGCATAACAGTTAACTGTTGCATAAGAATAGCGAATGGGATCGCGACTCCAACAACGGCCGTTGGAGCGAGACCTGACTGGATCCCAAACACCACGCCTACCGCGGAGCCAATGGTAACATTTGGTGGTTGAGCGCCAGCAAGTGGCATCAAACCGAGCCAAGCCAGTTCTAATGTCGCCCCTATTTCTAGGCCCATTTGCATGTTGCCCATCAATAGCCCAACGATGGGACCAGTAACAATGGGACGGCCAATCATTAGACCTGAACCATAAAAATCGAGGCCTGCAATACCGACCCACGCTGAAATGGCTAAAACAGTAAGTAAATCCATAGTTCCTCCTAAATATAATCGACCATGTTAATAGGTGTGTCGGATGGGTTACGCTGGATGGTGCATTCGATGCCCATTGAGATGAGTTCACGGAATGCAGCTAAGTCGTTTTCATCGACTGATACCGTGTCGTGAATTTGTTTTTTCCCCTCTTTGTAGTGCATATTCCCAACATTAATCTTGGGTAGAAGTACATTACCTTTAACCAATGCTAGTGCGTCTTGTGGGGAGCGAATAAGAATGAAGATCTTTTGTTTGTCATTCGCCCGGTGGATGACGTTAATGGTTTTTTCTATAGTGAAGAATCGAGTATCAAATTCACCAGCTGACATTTTGGCAAGCGCTTGTTGTGCGGGGTCATTTGCTACGTCATCATTGGCAAACAGAATGAGGTTGCAACCAGAGTGCGGCCCATGGCCTACCGCAACTTGTCCATGTAACCCACGTTCATCTATTCTTGTGTATACGATATTGGGCATAATTTGTCCTTGTTATTTAATGATTAGTTTGTTCTCAGATCCGCAAACATGGATTTTGTGTTTCACTACTTCTTTCATGGCTTTCATTCCTGCAACCATATAATGGCGAGGATCGGTAGCGTCTGGGTGTTCAACAAAATATTCTTTGATTGCGTGAGAGAACGGATATTTGAGATCAGTGGCTATGTTTACTTTAGCGACCCCCATTTTTATGGCTTCCTTGACCAATTCATCGGGTACATCAGAGGCACCATGAAGCACGAGTGGAATGTCAACGGAGGCTCGAATTTTTTGTAATCGTTCAAAGTCCAATTTTGGCGTCGCTTTGTAGGTGCCATGTGCTGTACCGATAGCAACGGCGAGAGAGTCAATACCGGTTTTTTCGACAAATTCGGCAGCTTGAGCTGGGTCCGTTAACATTGCATCAAGGTCGCTGACCGATTTTTCGTCTTCGATACCCGCTAAAGCTCCGAGTTCAGCCTCCACTGATACATCGTGAGCATGGGCAAACTGGACAACCTTTGACACCATATGAATGTTTTGCTCGAAATCTAAGTGCGACGCATCAATCATGACACTTCGGACGCCGACCCCAATTTTGGAAAAGATATCGTGTGGATCTTCGTGATGATCGAGGTGTAATGCGATAGGCATGTTGTGTAGGGCACTGTACTCTTCTACCATCGCAGCAAAAACACTGATCGGTGCGTGCTTAAACGTACCCGGTGTCCCTGCAATAATTACCGGAGAACACAACTCCCTCGCAGCGTCTAAGATGGTTTGTAAGGTTTCAAGATTGTGAATATTGAATGCAGGGACGGCATAGCCATGTCGTTGTGCATGTGCTAATAGATATTTTGTAGAAACTAATTTCATGGTCTTAGTACCTATTTAGTAAATGGGAAAATTGTCACACCTTGAACCACGCGATTTACTTCGCCTGTAAGGCATGGGGTGTCTGGAAGAATGTGCTCATGGATGGATTTTTCGAGTGCCACAAGTTGAGCGAATACTAGATAGGGAAAAGCAAGGAGGTCGCTTGAAATAGCCCCAACGTCAATTTTCGCTGTGTAGCCGATACCGTCGTTGATGATTTCTTTATACACATCCTTGTCGTATTGAACGGTATAGGATTCTTTTGAAAACAGACTGATGATGTACGTGTTTGGTGTAATAAAAGACTTTGGTCCATGACGATAAGCCAGTGGAGAATCAAATTGGCAAGCAACTTTACCTGCGGTTAGCTCAAGCATTTTTAAAGACGCTTCCTGAGCAATAGATTTTAGTGCTCCCGAACCCAAATACACAATTCGGTCAAAGTGTTGACGAGCAATATCTTGTGCTGAATTTGAATATTGTTCGAGTAGCGAATCGACGGCATCAGCCACCTCAAATATGGCGGTTTCGAAACCCTTGGGCATGAATGTACACAAGGCAGCGATCATCATGGACGAAATGCTGGATGTCATCGCGAATCCGACATCGTTCGTTCCTTCGGGCATTAACATAACTCTGTATTTATTGTGCGTCAGAGCTAATCTATATAGTGCCCCCTCCTCATTACATGTAATAATTAAGTGCTGAATATTACTGCAAATGTGATTGGATATTTCAACACAAGCAATGCTTTCAGGACTATTACCTGATCTTGCAAAACTGACCATTAATATTTTTTCATTTCCATCTAAATGTAATGTCGGGTTTTCAACAATGTCAGCGGTGGATAAACTGAGCACATTAGTTTTAATATGTGGTTTTAGGTAGTTAGCAACAAAACCTCCAGCAAATTCGGATGTTCCTGCTCCTACAAATATTATTTTATCATATTCACTACCGACGGATGAATATAGTTCTTTGAATTCCCAACTTTGATGTATATCAACAACTTCACGCCACTTTTGAGGTTGGCTATATATTTCACTTGCCGTATGGAATGCTCCTAATTCTTTTAGTTTTGCTTTCGTTCTACCAGTTAAAAGCTTCATTTTTAGTTCCTAATTTTAAGTTGACTTTTCATTTGTTGTTCAAAATAATAACGTCAAATGTTATCAATCAAACAAGATCAAAATCACATTAGGAAATGTGAAAGTAAGCATAAGAAAAATTGTAGATCTATATCACTTTTTAATGTTTTATATCTTTCGTTATCTTTTGTGTTTGAGTTATTAAAAAGGAGTTTTATATTATGAATGATTCAGAAAGACCGGATAATGAAAACTTCACCACCATTGAACGTCGTGATGAAATAATTAAAATCCTTCATGACAAAAGCAGAGTAAGAGTATCCTATTTATCTAATATATTACGGGTTTCTGAAGTGACAATACGAAATGACTTAAAGAAACTGGAGGATGTTGGTGAGCTTATTCGTGCTCATGGATACGCATTAATACCAAACAAAGAGACGAGTAGAGAATCGCCAGTTGAAGAAAAGATTGTTATAAACAAAGATTTAAAGTGCGGGGTGGCCGGGTTGGCGGCTTCGACAATAGAAAGTGGGGAAGCCATTATCCTCGACTCAGGCTCAACAACTGAGCGACTTGCTGAAGAGCTTGAAGATGTACCGTTAACAGTCTTAACTAATGGCTTAAATATTGCTATGTGTTTATCAAAAAGTAAAAACATCAACATAATAATGAATGGAGGCCGGCTTAGAAAAAAAGCGCTTTCGTTTAGTGATGGTTTTCAGGAGAGTCAAATAATGACATATAGATTTGATAAATACTTTCTTGGCGTCGATGGCTTAGATATCTCTGCCGGGGTTACTACTTTTGATGAGTCAGAAGCAAAAATAAACCGCTTATTTTGTTCAATATCAGATAAAGTCATCATCGTTTGTGATTCCTCTAAATTTGGAGTTCGCAAGCATAATGTAATTTGTCCCATTAAGAATATTGACACCATAATTACTGATTCTGGTGTTCCCAATGAGTATATAAACATGTGCAATAAGTTTGGTATTAATTTGTTAATTTCTAAAGAGGATAGGTCATGATAGGTATTATAATTAGCGGTCATTTGAATTTCGCATCTGGGATAAAAAGTGCGGTAGAAGCTGTCTTGGGAGAGCCTGAATGCGTTACGTTTATTGATTACAACACTTCGATGTCATCAAGCGAACTTGCGAGTACATACCAGAGTGAAATTGATAAGTATGACTTTACTTTATTTCTGGTTGATTTACTTGGCGGTACTCCTTGTAATGTGGCTTCTAGTTTTCTTTCATGTAATAAGAATATTGAGGTTGTTTCCGGAGCTAATCTTCCCATGGTTCTTAATGCAGTCAATGAAAAAGATGACATGACTTTAAATGAACTAACGGAGTTTGTTATTCAATTATCGTCTGAGTCAGTAAAAAGTATTAGACCATTAATTGAAGGGCCTGCACTGAGTAACCTTTCGAGTGATGAGGCGTTTTTATGAGGACTGCATTTACCGCTAATCAAATTGTCGTAGAAGATGGCATGATTTATGGTGGTTATGTCATTGTTGAAGATGGCATCATTATCGATATTGTCACAGATAAGCCCGGCGATTGTGATGCCATTCATCGATATGATGGCACACTTGCGCCAGGGTTGATCGATATTCATATTCATGGGCGTGTTGGGTTCGATGTTATGGATGCGACACACAAAGCTTTATCTGAAATATCTCGCGATTTATGTAAAATTGGCGTCACAAGCTGGGTAGCAACGACAGTAACTGATGAGATTCCCAATGTCAGAGCTGCACTGGCGAATGTCGATGCTTACATAAAAGTACAACCCGATAAAGAGGCCACCATTCTCGGTTCGTTTCTTGAGGGACCTTTTCTAAATCGGATATATCGAGGAGCACACCCAGAGCATTTATTGATTGAGCCGCAAGAGTGCTTTGTAGACGAATTTTTGGCCGCATCTGGTTCTTCGTTAAAGCGTGTTGCAATCGCCCCTGAACTCCCTTACGCCAATGAAGCTATTTGTCGTTTTCGTGAGTTAGGGATAAAAGTTGCAGCAGCTCATACAAACGCAAATTTCTCTGAGATGACCACTGCACATAACCTAGGGGTGGACTGTGGGGTCCATTTGTTCAACGGTATGTCGCCGTTGCACCATCGTGAGCCAGGCTGCACTGGCGCTGTACTCTACTTGGATATGTTAGCTGAAATTATCGCTGACGGGATCCACGTTAATGAAGCTATTTTAAATCTCGCGTATCGGATGAAAGGATACAAGAAGCTAGTCCTTATATCAGATTGCATGCGTGCTGGAGGATTAAGTGACGGAAAGTACAAGCTTGGTTCTTTAGACGTTATTGTAAAAGAGGGCATAACCAGAACTCAGTCAGGTTCTCTTGCGGGAAGTACTTGTGAACTTGCTGGTTCTATAAAAATGATGGTGAACCAAGCTAATGTTCCATTATGGGAAGCGATTCAAATGGCAACATCTGTTCCTGCTAAATATATGGATGTTTTTGAAGATATGGGCTCAGTCAGTGTAGGGAAGAGAGCTAACTTAGTCATATTTGATGAAAATCTGGATATTGTCGAGACAGTGATGAATGGTGAAATCATCGGCTACGATTAAGGCCATGACGGGGGTGTTGCCGTATGATTAAAAGCGACGCCCCATGCCTCAAATAAAAAACGCTGCACGAATGCAGCGTTAAGTAGAGATAGGTTGCAGATTCACTAATTGTTTTCTAAACCAACAATCTTGCATGCGGACATAACAGCGCTGTCTAAGTTGGTTAATCTACCAGCACTCGCTGGACCTAGAACGGATGAATACAACGCTAACTGCTTCTCAAATGATAAATCTAGTTGTTTGTATAGATTTTGGCGGATTTGAGCGTGTTGCTGTGGTTCCGCGCTCGACAGGCCTTCCAACGTATCGTAGATGAGTGTAGTGGTATCCATAACTGTCCTTAGTACATCTTTAGAAAATTTTGCATATTATGCACTTGGCGCCATCCTTGTTCTGTGAAATTGATCGCATTATGTGCCGCTTTGTTTAACTTTGTAATCAGTTGGTTATGGTTAGGTTGTGTTGTGTAGCAAAGCATCGGAAGATCGGGCTTGGGCAAACCCAAAGGAGACTCGTGGGCCTCCTTTGGGTTGCTGTTGCTTGCTGATCTTATCGGTTCTACAGCGCTTATCGAATGTTGATCGTATTGTCTCTGCGATCATACATATCTGGCGTGGTATGTAAGCCGCCTGCATAACCCGCAGCTTCTAATGTTTCTCTAACTTCACGAACATCTTCGGGAGTGACGGGTTTCTTTCTATCCCCAAGATATAATCGCACGAAGGTGATCAACTCAGCCAGTTTTTGATCTGAAAGCACATCTTCAAAGCTTGCCATTGGCATGAAGTTTCGGTCTTTGTCGAGATAGGTGGGTTGCAAGCCGCGCACGGTTACCGCAATGGTGTTGAATGGGTCGCTGTGCATGATGATTCCGTTATTCAACAGAGTAGGGGCGATAGGGGCACGACCTTTACCATCGTCACCATGACACGCTCCACAAGTTTGACGATAGGTGGTGTAGATTTCACTGCTATATGCGGTTTCATCAAACCCTTTAGGCTGTAACTGAACTGCATCATTGGCAATAGTGTTGTTGATGTCCCCACGGAGCAGGTAATAGGACATCGACTCAATATCTTCACGCGTCATTAAACTCAGGCTGTTTTTCACTACATCAGCCATACCGGCAAAAGCGGTGCCTTTGTCTGAATGTCCTGTGTGTAAAAAGTCGGTGAGAGTTGCTTCATCCCAACCATCGATATAGAGTTCATTGGCTGTGATATCAGGCGCGTTCCAACCGTCGATCAAATTACCTTGGAAAATACGTTCTGGTATCAGTGCTTGAGCAATGTTTCGTGGCGTGTGGCACTCTGAACAGTGACCAAGTCCTGCGACCCAATATTTGCCTTGTTGCCACTTATCGACATCCTCAATTTTCCCTTTAAGTTCCTCTGGTACTTCGTAATTAATAGGGTCGGTATCCATGAATACGATGTTCCAGCCAAGCAAACCTAAGCGAATATTGGATGGAAACATCATGCTGTTGTCATCATTGCGTCGTGGCACGGCAGTGATTGACTGCATGTATTCCCACAAATCGATCATGTCTTGGTCGGTGAGATATTGATAAGAGGTGTAAGGCATTGCAGGGTAGAGATAACCATTCTTGCCTTTACCTGCAACTAATGCGGCTCGGAAATCATCGAAGTCATAAGTCCCAATCCCTTCGGTGGTGTGTGGGGTTATGTTGGTTGAATACACGGTGCCGAAAGGGGTCACAAACGGTAGGCCGCCAGCAAAAGGTTCGCCACCTTCTGCACTATGACAAGCGACACAGTCACCGGCGTAAGCGAGATATTCTCCGCGCTCAACCGATGATGCTTTCAAACTCGCGAGCCTTTGTTGCTCTACTTCACCAGCGTGTCGGATGTAAGCCCCAAGTGCGAGTATTTCATTGGCGGTGAGTTGCTCATCAAACGCTGGCATTAGGTTGTTCAAGCCATAGTTGATCGTATGTTGAATCTCTTCAATACTGCCGCCATGCAGCCAAATATCGTCAGAAAGATCAGGAACACCGATGTGTGGGTTGGCGCCAGAACCGTCAGCGTGACAAGACGAGCAATACTTCGCGAACAAGGTTTTACCAAGCTCAACCTTCACCTCAGGTACATCGGTATGTCGCTGATTAAGCGACGCGAGATAATATGAAAGTTTCGCGACTTCGTCTGGGCGAAGCACTTCGCTCCATCCCGGCATTGCACCATTGCGCCCTTTGGCGATTGAATGAATAATGGCCTCATCACTCCCCCCGTAAAGCCACTCTTGGTCGATCAGGTTAGGGAAGTGTTTCTGGCCCTGAGCGTTATCACGGTGACATGCGGCGCAGTGGGTTTGGAATAAGATCTTACCGCTATTCACGATCTCTGGGACTGCAGCCAATCCTTCTAACGTGGTTTCACTGGTTTGTGAAAATTGTTCATTGAGAGTGGTGGTCGGTGAGCTGAGCTTGTCGTCACTTTGCTTCCAATCGACTACCCCTTCCCATTCGCCGAGCCCGGGGTAGAGCACCAAATAACCAGCGGACAACAGAAATGCTATGGCGTAACCAACGAATAGTAACTTAGGTGGAGGCGCATCTTTCTCTTCAATACCATCAAAGGTGCCAATGGTGTGGTCGTGATCGGCCTTGTGATTGCTACGCCAGTATTTAACGACAACAGACACCATCAGAACAAAGAATATTAAGGTTAAGAGTACCGCCCATAGATTCCAGAATGTGCTCATTGTGATACCTCCTGTGACGTATCTTTACCCAAGCTTTGTAAATAGCGAATCAGAGCTTCACCTTTGGTTTTACCTCTTACTTGCAATCGGGCGTCGCCAATGTCTTGATCGGTATAAGGCACGCCTAAGGTACGTAACACTTCCATTTTGGCGCTGATATCATCGCCAGTCAGAGTCTGCTCAAACAGCCACGGGTAAGAGGGCATGATCGAGGTCGGTACAACTTTTCGAGGATCAATTAAGTGAATAACATGCCATTGGTCAGAATACTTTCTACCTAAGTTAGTGAGGTCAGGGCCAGTACGTTTAGATCCCCACAAGTTAGGAAACTCATAGATATCGTCTGCTTCTTGGTTCGGGCGACCATTACGTTTCACTTCTGGCTCAAGAGGGCGAACCATTTGTGTGTGGCACACATGGCAGCCTTCACTGATATAGATGTCTCGGCCTGCTAACTCAATCGGTGTGAGTGGCATCGCTAAGCTGCCTTTGGCAATATCTTCGCCACGGACAATGCTTGGTACGACCCAGACCAACAAAGAGAAGGAGGCCACGACAACAGTGGTCAAAATTAAAATGACGATTGAATGTGTAAAGTCTTTACTCATCATTTAAGCCCCCTCATTAACGGTGTGTTTAGCATCATGTACTACGGGCATACGAACCGTTTTGTACAAGTTGAAAGCCATTAAGAACAATCCAAGTACAAACAGCGCACCACCAAAGAAACGTAGGAATAGCCAAGGTGCTTTAAAGTTCATAGCTTCAACAAAACTAAACATAAGCTCGCCATTTTCCTTCTGAGTCAACCACATGTAGCCTTCACCAATACCAGCAACCCAAAGCGCGATGGCATAAATAGCGATGCCCGCATGCGCTAACCAAAAATGCCATTTAAGCAGTCTTGGAGACCAAAGGTCTGTTTTTCCCCATAAACGTGGAATGAAGTAATAGAAAACGGCAATTCCAGACATCGCTACCCAACCAAGAGCGCCTGAGTGCACGTGTCCGATGATCCATTCGGTGTTGTGTGCCACCATGTTGAACCAACGAATAGCAAGCAGGGGCCCTTCAAATGTTGCCAAGCAGTAATAGAGAATCGCCGAAAAGAAAAAGAGCAGAATGTAGTCGGACTTAAGTTTCTCTTTGTTTTGCAGAAGGGTCATCGCGCTGTTAAAAGCACCGGCCCAAGAAGGGAGCCACAGGATCAATGACATCACGATACCAATATTTTGAACCCACACAGGAACGGAAGAGTAGATCAGGTGGTGAGTTCCTGCCCAAGTATAAAAACCAACTAAGCCCCAAAAATGAATGATAGATAATCGATAAGAGTAGATAGGGCGCTCAGCGGCTTTGGGAATAAAGTAGTAATTCATGCCAATGACACCTGCGGTCAATAAAAAGCCCACCGCGTTATGTCCCCACCACCATTGAACGATGGCGTCTTGTGCTCCAGCAAACACTGAGTAAGATTTCATGGCGGAAACGGGCATAGCAAGGTTATTAACAATGAAGATCATCGCAATTACGATAATGAAGGCCGCGAAGAACCAGTTGGCGACGAAGATATGTTCGACTTTACGCTTGGCGATGGTGCCAAAGAACAGCACGGCGTAGAGCACCCAAACGAGCACGATAAGCAGATCAATCGGCCATTCTAATTCGGCATACTCTTTTGATGTAGTGTATCCCGCAGGAAGAGAGATGAGCGCGAGCAACAAAACCAGTTGCCAACCCCAGAAGACCATCCATGAGAGGCTTTTATTGAATATCTCGCAGTGGCCCGTTCTTTGGGCAATGTACAAAGAGGTCCCCATTAAAATGTTGACCACGAAGCCATAGATCACTCCAGAGGTATGGAGAGGGCGAAGACGACCAAATTGGAAATATTCTGAATCGAAATTTAGCACTGGCCAATACAACTGCGCGGCTAAGATGACACCAATGATCATCCCTAAAATGGCCCAGATTAAGGAAGCGATAATAAAGTACTTCACAACTTTGATGCTGTACTGGGTTGTCACTTGTTCCATAACAAGGCTCCTTGCCTAAAGTTTAGAGTCGCTATCCAATGTTGAGTTGTTACCAAGTTGAGAGTAATAGTATGAGATATCTTGAATGTCCTGATCGGTTAGCATGTCGGCTTGTTGTTGCATCAGTACAGCGAGACCACTTGTGCGTTCTCGGGTCTGATAATCTTTCAATGAGGAGATCAGGTAGCCGATTTTTTGGCCGCGAAGGTTGGGGTAAGGCTCTTGTGTTGATATGCCATCAACGCCGTGGCACGTCATACACACCTTGGCTTTTTGTTTACCCAATTCAAACTGTTCTTGGTTAGTTTCTGCGAAAATAGGCAGCGTGACTAGTGTCATGATGAGGCCACCTACTATCTGCAAAGGTTTAAATATTTGCTTGTCTAAACTCATTATCGATTCCTTGATTATGAAGAGGTAAGCCTTCCTCGCGTGATACTTATGGCAACAGATGGATTTGAAACGTCTTGTTACCCACTAAAAGACTCGTAAAGCGGCTTAATGTTTGGTTAAAGGTTATGCAAAGACAGCCATTCTTGCCAGTTGTAGAATCATTTGTATTGCTAATAACACAGGTCAATACGGGTTCATGTCGTGAATTGGATTGCTTGTGGTGATCAAAATACGATGTTTTTATGATCAAGGGACGATGTAAAACCGGTTGGAGGTGCACATTGCGGGAGATCCACACCATTGAAAATTAGCGAATCACTAGGTGCGTTAAGTGAATAATATCGACTAAACTCAATTTAATAACCTTACTGAGATGGTGTTATAAATGAGAGTTGTGCTTCTGTTTCTGCTTGTATTCTGTTCATCCTCCATTTTTGCTGCATCAGCATTAACCGTTTTTGATCATTTAGGACAAAAGCATGAATTCAGTCGAGAACAGCTACTATCGCTTCCTCAGAAGGAGATCACTACCTCCTTGCCATGGGTAGAGGGAGAACGAGTTTATAGTGGGGTGACGTTACTTGCAGTACTTGAAACAATCAATGTGCCTATATCACCAAAAGTCATTTTTGTGGCATTAAATGATTATAAAGTTGCTGTGCCTCAAGATGATTTTTTTGACTATCAGCCAATTATTGCTATCAAACAAAACGGTAAGTTCATGTCGGTGAGAGAAAAAGGACCGTATTGGTTGATCTATCCAATATCGTCAAACCCAGATATCAACAATGCGGATTTTTACGCCAAAATGATTTGGCAGATAAGAGATATTCACCTGTAGAGGCTTCGACCATGAAAAAGCTGTTGTCCTTAGATATAGTCAAAGTTTTCATTGTATTCTTGTCAGTTATCATTATTACAATCAATATTTATAGTTTTAACCGGGTAAACGATATCAATAAGAGCTTCTCTAATAGCCAAAACGAAGCTACATGGTTTGTATTTCAATTAATGAAAGAATACGCCAATTTTTTGATGGTTAGCCAAAATGACAAGATAAATTATGATGAGTTATGGTTGGCTTACGATCTAACTTGGAGCCGATTTGATATTTTGACTAACAGAAATAAGTCCTCTTTTTTTATTAATTCGACAAGCTTTGATGTTAACTTTATTAAAGAGTTTGATAAGTTTAAAGCGTTAGAATCATCAATTAAGTTAGTCAGTCTCGGACGTTTGCCACAAGAGTCTCTACAGAAAAAAATCGACATTTGTTATCATGCACTGTTAGCAGTGATAAATGAAAAGTTCGCTCTGCAAAGCCCTTTAGTCATCAATAATACGTCTGTTGTCGATAAGTTTGTTAGCGTGAACAAAATCAGTAGTGTATTGATTATATTGATGTTGTTGATCACTGGTGTGGTCTTTTTTATTGATTTTTTCGTTAAACAAAAACTTCTCTCAATTGATTCTCTGACTGGATTTCGTAACCGAATTTCATTAATTGATTTTGCGAAAAACAATTACTCGAAAGAGCAATCTCTTGCTTTGTATTTTGTGCGAATCCGTAATCTCAGTGAAATCAACCAAAAATACGGCATTGAATACGGAGATCTTGTGGTGAGTTCTGCGGCTCAGTCTCTGTCTAATCATGTTCCTAAGGGGACGGTTTCGTTTCGTTTCAGTGGAGGACATTTTGTATTCTTTATTCCAGAAAATGTATATCCACGTAATGAGATAAAGGAGACATTCAATGATGTGTTCAGTGACTATATCTCAACGGGTAACTTGGATCTTATGATTGACGTGGTAATAAGAGAAAAGAGGAATATAAGTTCTAGAGATATAATGGAGTTATTAACTACGATGCAAGCATGACGTATTCCATGCGGCATTTTTGTTGTTTTTCGCGCACTCTATGTTGCTATGTATGGGGTGTTCAACGCAGACTTCCTTTATTTTTTAGTGATACTGATAAGGGTATGTCATTACATTAATGATGTGGGTTTTATAAACCGCTGAAAATTATGGGAAATGTAATTTTAAGCGAAGTTACCCTTTATTAGTAAGGGCAATAATTATTTCATCAGGATCAGTGTCTGAGATAGTATGAGTTTTTAAAACTGCTTGAGCATCATGGTTTCGTATAAAATCAATAAATTGAAGGTAAGTGAGTGGTTTACAGAATAAGTAACCCTGTATTAAGTCACAGTTTGCTTCTTTGAGGTATTGATATTGCCCAATGGATTCGACACCCTCACCAACAACTAAAGTGCCACTGGAATGGCCCAAGTTAATCATTAAATCAACCATTTTTCGGTCGGCTTTATGCTCGACAATGTTGTTGATGAAACTTTTATCTATTTTTAGTTCATCGATAGGGTAATGAAGCAGTTGATTGAAGGCCGTATACCCCGTACCGAAGTCATCTAGCGAAACTTTCAAGCCTAATTCTCTCAAGCTCTCGATAGTTTGCACTGTAAGCTTATTGCTTTTTACATAACTGGTTTCGGTAATCTCAATGGTGATGTTGTCCGATGGAACTTGGTATCGTTCTAGAACTTTCGCTATGTTATCTGAAAAATTGCGATTATAGAGTTCCATTGCTGAAATGTTGATCGACAAGGAACCTTTATAATTGTGTATTTCTGAAAGTTCTTTATAGCTTTTGATTGCTGTAGTAATCACCCACATGTCGATCCTAGATATGAGATTACTTTTTTCTGCAACTGGAATGAACTCATCGGGCCCGGCTTCAATATCAGAGAGACTTGGGCAACGAATAAGACATTCTGCTCCATCAATGTTCAGTGTTTGGGCATTAAAAATAGGCATAAAGCGAAGTTCAAAGTGATCGTTTTCGCAGCACTCCAACAGTTTTTTCTCGATCACATCATGTCGCTCTAATGTATGCAGCAGTTCTTCGCCGTAAACAATACGACTGTTATCATCACTGTGTGATTTGGCTTTAGTCAGCATTTCATCGATACATCGGTACCAAACCTCTTTAAATTTGGGAGTATTGACAGGTAAAACACCGGTCGCGAGTGAGAGCCTGAATCCATAATAATCAAGAAATGTGGTTCCGGTTATTGCGTTGTTGATGTTCTCGATTTCCTCATTTATCCGTTGATGCTCATCAATTTCCAAGATAGCGATAAACTGATTACCTCCAAATCTCGCTAGGGAATAGTCATTGTAACTAAATCCTAATGAGGACTGTTGGTCCTGTAGCGTTTTTCTTATTGCTGTCGCGAGGCTTATCAGCACACTATCTCCGACTTTTGCGCCGTATAAATCATTGATTTTTCGAAAGTCAATGATATCCCAACAAACCAAAAAACAACGTGGACTCATTGAGCTTTTCAAGCGAATAGTGAGGTGGCGTATGAATGAACGTCGGTTCGCTAGCTTGGTTAGTTGGTCGAATTCTGCTTCAAATTTTAACTCGGTCAATGAATCGATGTAAGCGTTCTTGATACTGTCAATTTCACTCTGTCCGGATGAGCGTTTGAAATATCTGAGTTTGTGCCCACCAATGGAGATTTCATGTAATAGATCTTTAAGTGGACGCACGAGTTGGTAGCGAACAATTAGATCGAGGATTAGCATGATGATAGAGAGAGTAGTAAGACTGCCGAATAGTGTATATCTGGCGATGACGGCTTTGTCGCGATTGAACTTTTGCTCTTGAATATTAATTTGCGCGTGCAGGTGCCGACTCCTCATCTGTACATTGATGTTGCCTTTAGTTTGGTTGATGGACTTAATAACGAATTGTGTGTTTTTGATATTAGAAACGTCGTATGAAGGCTCAATAGAGAGTTGTACATGGCGTTGATCATTGTATTTTATCAGCAGGTTTGAGAGTTGTTTTAAAGGACCGTCAGCAATCAAGATGTATTTGTTTGACCGGTGAGTTTCTGATTTGTCTGTTGAGTGTTTATAGGAATCTATGACCTGTACATAAGCATAGCGGAGTTCGCCACCTACCGAGAGATAAGAAAAACCTTGATAAGAAAGTGTGTTGTTATTCGTTAATGATGTGTAGATATCGAAGATCTTTTCATAAATACTATCGGGAATTTTTAATCCCTCAATAGGATCGGGTTTCAATGTAGATAGCGTCAACTTGAACTTAGGATCTACAACATAGATGTGATGTTGCCCGAATTGACTGATGTGGGGTTGGTTTAGGATGTGAAATACGCGCTTTTCCAACCGAGGTAAGGAGGTCGAGTCTCTGGGGCTTTGAATGTAACGGAGGAACGGCAACGAACTCCCTATATCTTTAATTAGCAAGGACAGACCAAGTTGTTCATATTCTGCTGCAACTAAAGCGGTATTAACGTCAGACTGCACTTTGTCAAAGTACATCTGCTTAGTGTGGTTTGATGCGAAATGATAGAATACAGTTCCTGCTAACGTAAAGATAAACAGTAGTATTGGTAAAAGCACTAAATATAGTTTTTTTAATATTGGCATTAACTATCTCAAACTGTCGACAATCCGTGTCACTAATTCAATCGTAGCCCAAAAATTAAATATAGGAGTCTAATTTCAGAACAATGCAGTGCATTGAGTGCGAAAACCTAATTTTTGCAAATGAGAGGTGACCGATATTCCATTGTTGGAGTGTTGGAGTGTTGGAGTGTTGGAGTGTTGGAGTGTTGGAGTGTTGTCTGGGGAACGGTGCGACAGGCAAGTTTCTGACTAAAAAGAGGGAGAACTTGTCCCCCCCTTTCGAGTGTCATTGGAAGTGATAGAGTGAAGGGTTTTCTGACTTATTTTGGTAGCAACACTGTGTCGATTACGTGGATTACGCCGTTGCTCGCTTTAACATCAGCAGCAATTACTTTTGCGTTGTTAATCATGACGGTGCCGTCGTTCGTGCTAACCATTACCGCTTGTCCTTGCAACGTGTCAGCACGATCTATTTTCATCACATCTGCGGCCATTACTTTGCCTGAAACAACATGGTAGGTCAGTACAGCGATCAGTTTATCTTTGTTTTCTGGCTTCAAAAGCATGTCAATGGTGCCATCAGGTAACTTGGCAAATGCTTCGTCTGTTGGAGCGAATACCGTAAATGGGCCTTCCCCTTTTAATGTTTCAACAAGCCCGGCGGCTTTTACCGCAGTCACCAGCGTGTTGAATGAGCCATTTTCTACTGCAACGTCTACAATATCTTTCTTCATACCATGGTGGTTAGCGTGAGCAAAAGCAGTAAAGAATAGGGTGGTAACCATTAGAGTAATGATCTTGCTAATGTGATTAATCATGTTGTCGTCCTTTGAGTTTGTCTGTTTGATTGCGTCTGTTTTTACGAAGGGGTTTGGAGAAGAGATCAATGGATGACAACATTTTCCTACTCATTTATTGTGCAAACGACCGGATTTACTTAAAAAACTTTGTATATTCAAAATGGTAGGGGACATTGGTGCGTTGTTGATCGCCGAAAATTAGAGTCGATGATCAATTGTGAGTTGTTGATCTTTATTCAAATCGGTATAATAGCAATCGTTTGCTTCGTATAACCCCAATGATATGGTTTGGGGGTCTCTACCAGCTCCCGCAAAGTGCTGATTACGAAGGGTTTAGATCACAATAGTGTTCTTACTCTTTGTAATGGCGTTCAAAAATATCCTGTCTATTATTCAGAGTAAGTGCACATTTTAAATTCATAGTAGGTGGAATATGAACGCATTTATTCAAGGGCTTCCCAAAGTAGAGTTGCATTTACATATTGAAGGTTCACTCGAACCTGAATTGCTCTTTCAACTCGCACAACGTAATGGTATCAACCTACCTTATTCGTCACCAGAACAACTAAGACGCGCGTATGAATTTGATGATTTGCAGTCTTTTCTGGATATTTACTATCAAGGTGCTGACGCATTGCGCACCGAACAAGATTTCTATGATTTAACATGGGCTTATTTAGAGAGATGCAAGGCCGATAATGTCATTCACACTGAAATTTTCTTTGATCCTCAAACGCATACTGAGCGTGGCATTGCATTTGATACTGTGATTAACGGTATCCATCGTGCGCTTGAGTGTGCGCAAAGAGAGCTAGGGATCTCCTCTCAAATTATTGCTTGTTTCTTGCGTCATTTGCCTGAAGAGAGCGCCATTCAAACATTCTCCGATGTTCTAAGGCATCAAGATAAGATCATTGGTGTTGGATTAGACTCCTCTGAATTAGGGCATCCACCAGAGAAATTTAAACGTGTCTTTCAGCAAGCGAAACAAGCCGGCTTTCTAACCGTTGCTCATGCAGGAGAAGAAGGGCCAGCTCAAAATATCGTGGATGCGATTGAAATGCTCAGCGTGAGTCGAGTGGATCATGGTGTGCAGTGCATGACAGATGAAGCTTTAATCGAACAACTGATTAAAACTCAAATGCCACTGACGGTGTGTCCATTGTCTAATATTAAATTGCGCGTATTCGATGTGATGGAAGACCATAACATTGTCGAACTGTTGAGAAAGGGTGTGGCCGTAACAATCAACTCGGATGACCCCGCTTATTTTGGCGGTTACATGTCGGATAACTTTAATGCGGTGAGTCAAGCTCATGAGATGACGCACCAAGAGTTAGCGCAATTCAGTTTGAATGCGATTGAAGCGAGTTTTATCGAGGAGTCATTAAAGCGGCGATATCGTGATGCGGTGTTGACCTATATCGCGTAGCTGGGTGCGGTACAGTATCGGGAGTCTGTTGTTTTACTTCACAAATGGCCAGTGATTGCTGGTCGTTTGGATATTTTCAGGTGCGACGGGAAGGGTTATTTTTACATAGTGATTGAATGTCTGTTGGGTTTCAGCATCAGACATGCCGACCCAAAATAGAGCCTTTCTGCTACGGTATCTCTCTGTGATTTGAGATCAAAAAATCCGTGACAACATTGGTGTTATCACGGTTTTATCATGCGATTTCACAGCGTTAGCGAGTGATTATTTAGCTTGTGCTGCTGCCGCTTCTAGTTGCTTAAGTTTGCCTTGAAGCATGTAGGAATTCTGGTTGAAGTTACCAGGGTTCAACACTTGGCTTTGTTGCATTGGGTAGTCAGGTAGTGTGTCCATGAACTCTTGTACTTTGCTGCCTACTGGTACAAATAGCCACATGTTGTCTGCCATCCAGCGTAGGTACATGCCCGATTCGTGCGGTGCTTTTTCGAATGGGTCAGCACGTAGGTGAACAACTTGAGGCCAGTTTGGTTGGAAACGTACAGCATCTGTGATGTTACCGTCCATTACAGCGAATGAGATCTTGAAGTCATTCCAACGAACTGCGTTTAGCTCAGCGTTTGCAGAGAAGTAAAGCATGCTATCACGAGGGCCTTTTTCTTCTTTACCTTGGAAGTAAGGCAGGAAGTTGTAACCATCTAGGTGTACACGCCAGTTTTTACCGTTGTAAGTTGCCCCTTTGTCAGACGCTAACTTCTCAACCACTTTATCATCACCAGCGGCTGCTAGTAGAGTCGGGATCCAGTCTTGGTGACCCATGATGTCGTTGATCTTCGTTCCCGGTTTGATAGTCCCCGGCCAGCGAACGAGCTGAGGAACACGCATACCACCTTCGTAAGTTGTCCCTTTCTCACCGTGGAAGTAAGTAGCACCACCATCAGGCCAAGATACGGTTTCTGCACCGTTATCGGTCGAGTAGATCACGATAGTGTTATCTGCGATCTTAAGCTCGTCAAGCTTGTCTAGAAGGATACCCACTTGGTCATCGTGCTCTAGCATGCCATCGGCGTAGATGCTGATACCAGATTTACCTTGGTATTTTTCCTGTAGACGAGTCCACACGTGCATGCGAGTGGTGTTGTGCCAGATAAAGAAGGGTTTGTCCGCTTTCACGGCTTTTTCCATGAATGCTAGAGACTCTTCTAGGAACTCTTCATCTGCGTGCTCCATACGCTTACGCGTCATAGGACCTGTATCTTCAATTTTACCGTCAGAAGTCGACTTGATTACACCACGAGGGCCGAAGTTCTTACGGAACTCAGGATCTTTAGGGTAGTAGTATGTCTCTGGCTCTTCTTCCGCGTTCAGGTGGTAAAGGTTACCGAAGAACTGGTCAAAACCGTGGTTTGTTGGAAGGTGTTTGTCTTGATCACCCATGTGGTTCTTACCGAACTGAGCCGTCATGTAGCCTTGTTCTTTAAGAAGATCCGCGATTGTTGGAGCCCAATCTGGGATACCGTGGTCAGAGCCCGGCATACCGATAGTCAGTAGACCTGTACGGAAAGGTTCTTGACCGGTTAGGAATGCAGCACGACCCGCTGTACACGATTGTTGACCATAGTGGTCAGTAAACAGTGCGCCTTCGTTAGCTATACGGTCGATGTTTGGTGTTTCGTAACCCATCATGCCGTTGTTGTATGCACTGATGTTGAATACACCAATGTCATCACCCCAGATAGCAAGAATGTTCGGTTTTTCTGCTGCTGTTACCGCTGAAGAAGCGGCCAATAAGCCAGCACTCAATGCCAGTTTATTCATTGTAGTACCCATAAGGACTCCGATTCACTTTAAAGATTAATGCGTTAGAGCAACACATCGTTGGGCAAACATTAATCTTTATAATCAGTTATGTCTTTTTATAGTGGTTATAACTAATTGTTATATTTGCTATCTAAGGGTTTGATTTGAATGGGTTTATGTTGAGTTGTGATTTACTGTTTAGCGTTGTGTTTATGCTGGCGATGTTTGCATACAATGACTTCAGCGTGTCGTTGGGTATTTAGTTGCCAATAAAAATGACCAAAAAGTTAATAGCTTAGCGAATCTCGCGATAGTTTAAAAAGTGAACTATACGTTGTAAGGCAGGATGCAAATAACTTACAAAGAGGTTTTTATGACAGCGAAATATGGCGTTAAACGTCGATTAGCGATTTTGGGTACTGCGATGATGGCGGCTTCGACCACCACATTTGCAGCTGAAAAACCGAACATTCTCGTCATTTGGGGGGATGATATTGGTCAATCTAATGTCAGCGCATACACCTTTGGCTTAATGGGGTATAAAACCCCGAACATTGATAGCATTGCCAAAGAAGGCATGATGTTTACCGATTACTACGCTGAGCAATCTTGTACCGCGGGGCGATCTACCTTCATTACGGGACAAAGTGTGTTACGAACGGGTTTGAGTAAAGTAGGTTTGCCGGGTGCAGACATTGGCTTACAAGCAGAAGACGCGACAATCGCAGAAATGCTGAAACCTATGGGTTACATGACCGGTCAATTTGGTAAAAACCACCTTGGCGATAAAGATGAATTTCTTCCTACAGCACACGGGTTTGACGAATTTTTTGGCAACCTTTACCACCTGAATGCTGAAGAAGAACCAGAAAATGAAGATTACCCAACTGACCCAGAGTTTCGTAAGAAATTTGGCCCTCGTGGCGTTATCAAGTCATTTGCTGATGGCAAGATTGAAGATACCGGCCCACTAACGCGTAAGCGTATGGAAACCGTCGATGAAGAAACACTAGATGCGGCACTTGATTTCATGGATCGCGCAGTAAAAGCGGACAAACCATTCTTCGTTTGGTGGAACGCGACACGTATGCACTTTAGAACGCATGTTCAGCCAGACAGTAAAGGCGTAACGGGAATCAGTAATTATGCCGATGGCATGGTTGAGCACGATCGACACGTAGGCCAACTATTGAAGCAAGTGGATGAGTTGGGAATCAAAGACAACACCATCGTTTTCTACTCAACGGATAACGGCCCTCACATGAACTCTTGGCCTGATGCGGGTACAACCCCGTTCCGTGGTGAGAAAAACACCAACTGGGAAGGCGCATACCGTGTACCAGCCATGGTTCGTTGGCCTGGTAAGATTGAACCTGGAAGCGTATCTAACGAGATCATGCACCATATGGACTGGATGCCAACCTTCGTTGCCGCTGCTGGTGATGACCAAATCAAAGAGAAACTACTCAAAGGTTATACT
Organism: Vibrio artabrorum; assembly: GCF_024347295.1. Classification (NCBI taxonomy): domain Bacteria; kingdom Pseudomonadati; phylum Pseudomonadota; class Gammaproteobacteria; order Vibrionales; family Vibrionaceae; genus Vibrio; species Vibrio artabrorum. Next base: position 903,311 of record NZ_AP025459.1, read on the forward strand.
GCGGGTGATAAAACGTTTAAGGTTCACTTAGATGGTTATAACTTCCTTCCTTACTTAACGGGTGAAGAAGAAAAAGGTCGTCGTTCTGAGATCTTCTACTTTACCGATGATGGTGACTTAGCGGCGCTGCGTTACAACCAATGGAAAGCGGTGTTTATGGAGCAACGTGCAACGGGTACCATGCAAATCTGGGCTGAACCGTTCGTGACGTTACGTCTTCCTAAGCTGTTTAACCTACGTATGGACCCATACGAAAACGCAGACATTACATCGAACACATACTACGACTGGTTGTTAGACCATGCTTATATGTTCGTTCCAGCACAAGCGTATGTTGGCAAGTTCTTAGAAACCTTTGCTGAATATCCGCCGCGCCAAAAAGCCGCGAGCTTTAGCTTGGATCAGGTAATGGAGAAACTTCAGGAATCTCATAACAAGTAAATGATTGTTTGAGTAAAGCTGAATAGATAAAAAGAGCTCTTCGGAGCTCTTTTTATACTCATACCGATGAGAACATTCCCGGTCGTGAATATGAGTCACAACTATCGGGCTCACTGCCACTAAATAATTGTAAATTCGTTGTTTTTACGTCTACCTTTTTATACATAAGGATGTATAAAAACAAGGAATGTTATGTCTGCATGGTTGGGCTCGCTAGTGAACGGATTGAAACACCAGCGAGTTGCAGTATTATCCGCAATCTTGTCTCCACTGATGTTGTTGATACTCTGTGTCAATGCGTATGCCAATGAACAAGTGTCGTCAGTTGGCCGATACGCGCCGCATGCAATATCTCAAGCAAAATATGTCGGTTCCGAAGCTTGTGTTGATTGCCACAGTGAACAAGTCGAAGCGTGGCAGGGCTCTCATCATGATATGGCGATGAAGCACGCTACAGATGAATCGGTATTAGGCGATTTTAACGATCAAACAGTCACACATGACGGTAAACCCAACCGATTTTTTCGCAAGGGCGAAGAGTTCTGGGTCAATATCGAAGGGCCAGACGGCCAATTCAAAGATTACAAAATCAGCTATACCTTTGCCTTTGAACCGCTTCAACAGTACATGGTTGAGTTTGAAGACGGCCGTGTGCAGTTAATTCCCTTCGCTTGGGATTCTCGGACTGAGGGCGAAGGCGGACAACGCTGGTATCACCTCTATCCTGATACCACCAACACTGATGAATTTTACTGGACCAACAGCGGTCAAAACTGGAACTTCATGTGTGCCGATTGTCATTCAACGAATCTAGAGAAAAACTACGACAGCGCGAGCAACACTTATAATACTACTTGGTCGGAGATTAACGTCGGTTGTGAAGCCTGTCATGGCCCTGCGAGTGAGCATGTTGAACAGGCCCAGCAAACAAATAACCAGCTAGCCAAAGCCAACGGTGGAAAGGATGTTCAAGTCTCGGCGCATTATGGCTTTGATCGTGACTTGTCGAAGTCGGTCAAAGAGTGGATCTATCAAGAGGGTAATTCAACCCTGCAACCAAAAGACATCGTCCATACCAATCAAGTTCAAACCTGTGCTCAATGCCACAGCCGACGCACTCAGTTGAATGAAACGGGTGACCACGTGAACGAGTCATTCTTTGATAAGTATCGCCTGAGCTTAATTACTCCTGAGCTTTACCATAACGATGGTCAAATCTACGATGAAGATTATGTCTACGGATCTTTCCTTCAATCAGTGATGGCTGAAAAAGGCGTCACTTGTACTAACTGCCACGATCCCCATACCGCAGAACTAAAAATTGCGGAAGAAGCCGTGTGTAGCCAATGTCACATTGCATCAGAATATACGCCTGAGAAGCACACATTCCACGAAGCGAATACAGAGGCTTCACAATGTACGACTTGTCACATGCCAGAGACGACTTACATGGAGGTCGACCCAAGACGTGACCACAGTTGGCATATCCCACGTCCTGATATTAGCCAACACATCAAAACGCCGAACGTGTGTACTAGCTGTCATGAAGATCAAACTGACCAGTGGGCCGATAAGCAAATCGGTGAGTGGTTCCCTGATTCTAAGTATCGTAACCAGCAGCATTTTGCCGTGGCCTTTTATGCTGACTCAATAGGGCACCGAGGGGCAGAGGATGCGTTGGCGTATTCGGCTCAGGATTCCAGCTTAAGCAATATCATTCGAGCATCGAGCTTAGAACGTTTGGGCGGTAATACGGGCAAGAATACGCTGATCTCGCTGGCAAGAGCGGTGAAACACGATAATGAAATGATCCGTTTGGGTGTGGTGCAAGGCTCGTCTGGTTTCCCATTTACTGACCGTTGGCAGATTCTAGAACCGCTATTGAAAGACCCTGTATTGTCGATTCGTTCAGAAACCGCAGGCGCATTAGTGCGTTATTGGGGAGAAATGAACCCTCTGCAGAAAGACCAAATCAAGCCTGCATTGGAAGAGTACATTGAAATACAGCAATTTAATGCCGACAGAGGATTTGGACGTACTAACCTAGGCAACGTTTACCGGGATTTAGGTCAGCACGACAAAGCGATTGAGTTTTATCTAGGCGCTATCGAGATTGAGCCTTATTTCGAAAACAGCTACGCCAATTTAGCGGATTTGTATCGAGCGCAAGGTAACGAGGCAAAAGCGTTGTCGACCTTGAAGCAAGGTATTGAAGCTCAGCCTAAATCGAGTGTTTTGCCATACAGCACAGGATTGTCTCTGCTTCGTGTGAAAGATTACGAACAAGCAACGGACTACCTTAAACAAGCCGCTGAAACTGCGCAAACCAACCCTCAATATTGGTATGTGTACGGATTGGCTTTGGAAAAATCGGATGTGCTTGCGGCAAGTCAATCACTGCACAAGGCTTACCAATTTAGCCGCAATCCACAGCACCTGTATGCCCAGTGTGAAGTGTTGGCGCGAAACAGCCATATACCGGGCGTACCAAAGGCGTTTGAGCAATGTATTTCATCATTGAGCAAAGTGGCACCGCCGGAGGCCATTAACCAGTTGAAAGCTAGGTTTAAATAAAGCGATGAGGTGAGCTTGGCTATCGAGCTTATAACTAATAGTTATGGGGCTTGTGAGTAGGATGTACGCAGCCAGATTGAATTAAGGGAAGACCTATGAACCATGCGCAACAAGCAATAAACCAACTGATTGAACAAACAGAGAAAAGTGTTATCGGTCAGAGCCACGTCGTTCGGGCTCTGGTGATAGGGTTATTGACTAATGGGCACGTGCTTTTAGAGGGACTTCCCGGTACAGCGAAAACTCGCTCAGTAAAATCGCTGGCGAATCTATTGAACACCAGTTTTGGTCGAATTCAGTTTACGCCAGACCTGCTGCCATCTGATGTGACGGGCACGGAGGTGTATCAGGAGCTTGATGGCAAGCCTCAACTGCATTTCCAACCGGGTCCTATTTTTAACAGCATTGTATTAGCCGATGAAGTGAACCGTGCGCCTGCTAAAGTACAGGCTGCTCTGCTTGAAGCGATGGCGGAAGGGACGATTACGGTAGGTGGTCAAACTCACATCTTGCCAGATCTGTTTATGGTGTTGGCCACTCAAAACCCAGTTGAACAAGAAGGTACGTATCCACTGCCTGAAGCACAAATGGACCGTTTCATTATGAAAGTGACGGTTGACTATCCAGAAGATCAAGCTGAACGCGACATCATTCGATTGGTCCGCAGTGAAGAGTTGGGTAGCGAAACCAGTTCGGAATTAGTCACACCACAACATATTCAACCTGAGTTGGTGCTTGAGGCTCGCCGCCAACTTCCAGATATTGCGGTTTCCGATTTAGTTGAGAACTACATTGTGGCCTTGGTCATGGCGACACGAAAACCTGAACGTTATCCAGAATCCAATCTATCAAAATGGATTGAGATTGGCTCAAGCCCGCGTGCTTCCATCGCATTGGATAAATGTGCTCGCGCTTATGCATGGCTGCAAGGGCGTGACCACGTCACGTTGGACGATGTGCGTGCCATGTTGCCAACCGTATTGGGCCACCGATTCTCGTTGTCTTACGACGCATTGGCCGATGGCATTGACCATCAAAGAGTGGTTGAAGAACTGCTCGATAATGTTGAGATCGGATAACTAGGGGGCGTCATGGCGAAGCCAACACAAGCTCCCAAATCGCAAGGCCTTGATCCTCGACTGTATTGTGATTACTCAAGGTTAGTGCGAATTCACGCTCAAGCTGAGTCGTTTTCTCTACTGCCTCACCTAAAGGCGGGCAGCGTTCTGTCGGGGAGACACAATTCATTGTTCCGTGGTCGAGGCTTGAATTTCGAGGAGTTACGTCACTACCAATTGGGTGATGACATTCGCAACCTCGATTGGAAAGTCACGATGCGAACAGGTAAACCTCATGTTCGCAGCTATACCGAAGAGAAAGACCGTAATGTGATTATCTGTGTCGATCAGCGCAGTTCGATGTTCTTTGCTTCTCAAAACACCATGAAATCTGTTGTGGCGGCGGAAGTCGCTGCATTATGTGGATGGCGAGTGCTGAAAGACGGTGACCGTGTTGGCTTTGTTTTAGCTTCACATCAAAAGCTCTTTCATACTAAAGCGCAGCGTTCTCAATCTGACTTATTGGCTCAGTTAAAGCATCTTACCAAGGCTAATCAAAGCTTAGACGTGAGTGTGAGTGACAGCGAGGGAGTTGGGTTTAGCCAGTGGATTGAACTGATAAAGCGAATGAGACTCAAGCAGTCGACCTTAATTTTTATTAGTGACTGGCGAGATTGCCAAGAGCAACACCTTGACCGACTAAAACAACTGCAACAACACAACGACATCTTAGCCATTATGGTCACCGATCCATTAGAACAATCATTGCCTCAAGATCTGGCAAGCGCAAACTGGGTGGTGGGTGATGGTCGCTTTCAACTTAATCTGGATAGCCAATCTAAGGTTAACCTCGCAAGTGAAAGCCTTGCTCAAAAAGCGGCACTCCAGAAGCAGTCGCTTGCTCAATTGATGGCGATGAAAAACCTTCCTTATATCGAATTAGACACGTCAGGCAATCACATATCGCAGCTTCAAAAGCTGGTGGGAGGGCGCTAGATGGCCGTTGAACATACGCCTCCAAGTACTTATATTCTTCGCGATCTGCACGATGTCGCCATTCCCGAGAGCGTGAGCTGGATGCCGCAAACTATGGGTTGGAAGATCCTCGGCGTTATTCTGTTATTGGTCGCTATCTATCTGGCTTATCGTTTTGCGCAGAGATGGTGGAATAACCGTTATCGTAAAGAAGCGCTTCAAGAGCTCATGGTATTGGATGCAAGAGACAAAAACTCAACCGAACGAACCTTTAAAGTCCTCAAAGTGGTGCTTCGCTACCTAGACAGCAGCAATGCCAAGTTGTTTGGTCAGGCTTATGTGAACCGTTTGAACGCTTACCTGCCTGTTAGCGCTAACACCAGTGAAAACAGCAATGCGTTCTTTGCCGATGAAGTTTCGGAATTATGGATGCAGAGCCTAATTGACCCTAATGTGCGTTTGAGCTTTGAACAGCGTTTAGAAGTGATTCAAACCGCGATGATGTGGTTAAAGCTGCATAAACCCGATGTACAAACAAAACCGAATGTACAGGTAATGGCTGAGGGGCAAGACAATGTTTGATGTTTTATCTGCCAGCTTTGAATTTGCGCACCCGCTATGGTTTATCGCGCTGCCTCTGCCGTTGTTGGTCTACTTTGCCGTGCCAGCTTATCGAACTAAGCAAATGGCGATTAAGGTGCCATTTTTTCGAGAATTGGTTGAAGCGATTGGCGAAGCGCCGTCTGAAGGGGCAAGCCAGTTAACACCAAGCTGGTGGCAACGAACTACGCTCATTATTACCTGGGTATTGGTCGTGTGCGCGTTAGCGAAACCAACCATTCTTGGTGAGCCACAGGTTCGCGAACAATTGGGTCGTGATGTGATGGTAGTGGTCGATTTGTCTGGCTCAATGGCGGAGCAAGATTTCACCTCTAAGCAAGGCGATAAAACCTCTCGCTTAGAGGCGACCAAAGAGGTGTTAGCCGATTTTGTGAAAACCAGAAAAGGAGACCGACTCGGTTTGATCTTGTTTGGTGATGCCGCGTTTGTGCAAACGCCTTTTACCGCGGACCAAAATGTATGGCTTGAACTGCTTAATCAAACCGATGTGGCGATGGCAGGGCAAAGTACCCACTTGGGCGATGCAATCGGCTTGGCGATCAAGGTGTTTGCACAGAGTGAAAAGCAAAGTGCTGCCGTTCAAGATTCAAACGTCGATACCAATGAAAAAGAGAAAGTCGTGATCGTATTAACCGACGGTAATGATACAGGAAGTTTTGTTGAGCCTATCGATGCCGCAAAAGTCGCCAAGGCGAAAGGCGTTCGAATTCACGTGATTGCGATGGGCGACCCGCAAACCGTTGGAGAGGTTGCTCTGGATATGGAAACCATCAAGCGTGTGGCTCAAGAGTCTGGTGGCGAAGCCTTTGAAGCACTTAACCGCGATGAATTGACTAAAGCCTACGCTCAGATCGGTGAACTAGAACCACAGTTATATGAAAGTACCACTTATCGTCCTAAACAGGGACTGCACCATTACTTAATGGCGATTGTTGTTGTGATGTATTTGACCGCGTTCAGCTTAGCAACGATACGTCGAAGATCGCTGCTCGCTTCTTCGGCTAAGAATTTGAAAGGAGAGAGTGATGCCTGACTCTCTCACGATACAACAGTTTTTTACCCAGTTTCATTTTATCCGACCATTGTGGTTGTTGGCCTTTATCCCAATGTTTTTCCTGTTATGGGTTCGTTGGAGAGCAGAGACAAAACCAACGTGGAAAGACATTCTACCGGCACATTTACGTGATGCATTGACGATTGGCGAAACAGGCTGGCGCAAGCAACTGCCGTTGAAGCTATTGGTGGTGATTGTGACTATCGCCATCATTATCTGTTCTGGCCCAACATGGCAACGTGAAGCATCGCCATTTGGTGAAGATAAAGCGTCGATGTTGGTTGTGCTCGATAATAGTGAATCTATGCTCGCTAAGGATTTGCCTCCAAGTCGCTTGGAACGATCTAAGCAGAAAATTAGAGACTTATTGGCAGCTCGAAAAGGCGGTAATACTGGCTTGGTGGTTTATGCCGGTAGTGCACACGTCGCGATGCCCGTCACTCAAGACAGCAAGGTGTTTGAACCGTTTCTTGCGGCTATCACACCCGACATCATGCCGGTTTCAGGTAAATCAGCAGAAGAAGCGCTGCCACTCATAAATCAGCAACTGTCTGGTGAGTTAGGTTCGTCAGTGTTGTTGGTATCAGATGGTGTGAATCCAAGTACGACGCGAGCTTTTGAAACCTTTTTCAACGAAAACCCATATCAGTTGCTTATTTTGGCTGCCGGAAATCGCGATGTGGTGAGCGATAACCCAGTCGACCTCGATTCATTGCGCAATTTAGCAAACAAGACCGGTGGTCGAGTGATTGAGGTGACCGTTGACGATTCGGATATTCAACAACTGAATCAAGCGGTCGAAAGAAACATGCAACTTAACGGTGAATCTTCTATGCCATGGAAAGATATGGGCTATGGCCTGCTTATTCCAATGGCGATCATCATGTTGTTGTGGTTCAGAAAAGGGTGGCTGGTGCAGTGGTGTGTCGTTGGTTTAGTGATTTCGGGCAGCATTTATTCACCAAGCACTTTGGCGAAAACAGTCAACTTAACTGCTGAGAAACCCGTTGTGGTGGAGTCGCTTACCGCTTGGGATAAGACCGCTCAATGGTGGTGGGATTTATGGTTAACGCCAGACCAACAAGGTCAACGTTTGTTGAACCAGAAGGAATACCTTCAAGCGGCCAAACATTTTACTGACCCAATGCGAAAGGGCGCGGCTTATTACTATGCTCGTGATTTTAAGCTCGCTCACAGTGCATTCCTGCAAACCAAAACTGACCTTGGTTTGTACAACGCGGCGAGCGCGTTAGCCAGGCAGCGTGAATACCTTGCCGCGCGAGACCTTTTGAAATCATTAAGCGAGAAAGAGGATCTGTCACCAGAACTAAGAACGGATGTGGAGAACAATCTTGCTGTGCTTAGTGGGATTGTCGAAGAGGTTAACCGAACCAGCGAAAGCCAATCTGGGACCACAGATGGCCCTGAAGAGTCTTTAGAACTCGAAGACGATCAGCCGCGAACGGGTGATGGCGCTGAAGAAGAAACGGTAGCGGAATTGATGCTCAAGGAAACGCTGAACGCCAATGAAATCTTGGGCAGCCAAGAGCTTGCCGACAAGTGGTTAAAACGCGTCGAAGCTGACCCTAAGTTCTTCTTGAAGTCGAAATTTCAAATTCAATTAAGAGACCCTGCACCTTCGATAGAACAGACACCGAAACAGGCATCAAAACAGGAGCAAGCACAATGAGTCGATACGATTTAGCTCTTGAAGCGATTCAATCAAAGGGAGTGCGATTCACAGCTCGTACATGGTTGCTGTCGATGACTCTGATGTTGAGTTGGTTTTTTCCTGCTGTTGCTTCTGCTGCCGATATCTTCGATCTGCAAAAAAGTGGTGATGTGGAGCTTATCGCTTGGATTGGTGAGAAACCCGAGTCAGGCGACAAGATAACGCCGACCAAAGTCAGCGTAAATGAGCAGGTGATTCTGAACATTGAGGTGGCGACGCCGCGCTGGTTAACAGGAGGGACTCGAATCGGCAGTATCGAAATCCCTAACGTGATTGCTAAGCAGCGCAACCAACTCGCGACAAACTACACGGAACGAGTCAATGGCACGACATGGTCACGTCAGCGTTGGGAAGTGACACTCTATCCGATGATTTCTGGTGAGTTTGTTATTCCAACCATACCCGTTCGTATCCAAGTTTCTGCTCCTGGTGGTTCAAACGTGGGTGGTACGCTTTACACGCAACCCATTAAGTTTGAAGCTTCATTACCTTCAGGTTTGTTAAGTGATGAATCGCCTTGGTTTTCTGCAACCGATGTGGATGTTGAACAGGAATGGCAACGTTCGAATGAAAGCTTGAAAGTTGGCGATGCGGTTACTCGTACCGTGACGATCAAAGCCAAAGACAGCTTGTCTGTGTTGTTGCCAGATGTGCTAACCAACGAGTCCACTCAACAGTTCCAAGCTTACCCACAGCCCAACCGTTTGGATGATACACAAGAACGTGGTGATTACCGTTCTAGTCGAGTTGAAGAAACGGTTTATGTAATTCAACAAGGTGGCGAGTTTACGCTCCCAGAGTTTTCATTTCAGTGGTGGGACAGCAAAAATCAACGCCTTGAAAGTGTTGTCATAAAGGGTGAGGTGTTTGAAGCAAAACACACGCTCCAATCTTTCATCAAGGCCTACATGTCGGTGTTTATTATGGTTGGTTTTACGTTGTTAGCCTGCATTGCGTTGATTGTCGCTGTTAAACGCTATTATACAAATCGTCCAACACCAAGTTGGTTGGTACTGCGTCGTTTACTCAAGCAAGGAAATTGGCCTGCATTAAGAACCTTTATCTACCGTCAATTGCGAAGCGAAACCACTCAGTTGGAACTGAATAAAGCGCAGCTAAGTAAAGAGCAACTGGGTAAAGCGAACGAACAAAAGCGTTGGCTAGAAGATAGCGAAGCCCTTCAACAAGGACGTGAAGATAACAACGTATTCACTCGTTTATGGAAAGGTTTAGGTAAGGTATCCAACGACAAATCAAGCCAGAGCAAATCACACTCAATTTTTGCCCGTTTGAAAATTCCTAAAGCCTTGCCAGACTTAAAAGATAGAACTAAGTAGCAAACTTTAGTCATCCGTATCGAACATAATCGGCAGGTTCTTTACTATAGGAAACCTGCGTCTTTAATATGGAACTGTATGAAAAGTACTGAGCTAAATTTAATTCCGATATTTGTCGCTATCTATGAAGAGCAGAACTTATCTAGGGCTGCTAATCGCATGGATATAAGCCAACCGGCTGTGAGTAAGGCGCTTGCACGCTTGCGAGATATCTATGATGAGCCACTGTTTCACCGAACCACGTCAGGCGTAGCGCCAACCACTTTTGCTATTGATATTTATCCAGCTATGTCTGCGGCTTTGAAAAACTTTACATCAACACTGTCTGCATCACGCGATTTTGATCCTAAAACATCAAATCGTATTTTTTCTGTTGCTTGTGTTTCCGCAGCAAGCTATGAAATTATGCCAAGAGCGATGCAGTTGATCAGCCAAGTTGCACCTAACATCGCGTTAGAAGTTCACCCTCTGTTTACAGAAGATTTTGAGTCAGACTTAAGGCTGCAAAGGCACGATGTGATCATTGACATGACGCCAAGAGGACGAACCACACTCAAGCATGAAGTGCTATCTGCCGAAGAGCTTGTGGTTGTTTGTCGGCATGATCATCCGACAATTGGTGACACTATTGATATGGCACAATTCTTAGCGCATGAACATGTAGTGGTTGCGCGTTGGCATGCACGTAAAAGCTTATTAAGTTCTGACCATTTTAGTGAGTTGGAGAAACGCAGAATCGTGTATCGCGCTGCGGGCGTTGTTGAGATGCTTCCAGTTATTGAGGGTTCGGATGCGATTGGTGTTATGCCTATTTCATCGGTGCGTTGTTTTGCTGAAAAGTACGCGGTAAAAACATTGCCATTACCATTCGAACTGGAAGAACTCGATATGTGTATGATCTGGCACCCAAGCCGCACTAACGAGACAAGTCATCAATGGCTGCGCGCTAAAATCAAAGCAGCAGCAAAAGCTATCTCAAAGGTAAGTTAAGTGTTCTTTTGGGGACGGGAGACCGATTTATTAACGAATATCTATCGGGGAGTACCTGACGATAGTTGGTATCTTGAACTAAAATTACAGATGAAAGCGATACGCTTTGATAGCTGAAAAGCTAATGGCAACAAGAGCCGTTTATCGCTCTAGAATCAATCTGTTTTGATAAAACGGCTCTTGTGTGTCGAACAGGGTTTAAAACGTTGAATGGCAAACGTCAGTCGTTTCGATTACTCGACGATTTCTTGCAGCACTTCTCCAATTGACCCGCTTGGTTGGGTGATACCCAGTTTGTTCGACAGTGTTGGCGCAATGTCATATGGCGTAATTGGACGAGAAACCTTCTTAGCGTCCACATCATAGCCAGCGAAAATAACCGGTACATGTGTGTCATATTTCCAAGGTGAGCCATGAGTTGAAGCAATTTGTAGGCCTTCCATGTCGTTAATGTAGCTGCGCGGTGCAAAGACTACATACACGTCGCCAGAACGAGCAGGGTGATAGTTGTTTTTGATGAGCTGCATCACATGCGTATCCGGTACTCGGTTGGCTGCGATATCACTGCTTGATACAGCAAATGCAACGCCTTTCACTTTTGCAATTTCATCAGCAATGGCTTCTTGTACCTTAGCCAGATCTAGCTTCTTCTCAGCAATGAGATCATGATTCAGATAGATATAAGGTTGCGCATACAAACGAATTGCGTCTTTGCTTAGACCAAATTCATCCTTCAATCGTTTCTCAACACCACTCGAGAGTAGTGTGTCTTTATTGAAGTATTGGGCTTGATTGAAACCAAGCGCATTTGCCGCAGGTGAAGATTCAGGCACACCATGATCGGCAGACAGCACAATTAATGTGTTTTTTAGCCCAACTTGGTTATCCACGGTTTTGAAAAGCTTAGCGAGAGTCTTATCAAGTCGGATAAGGTTGTCTTCTGTTTCTAGGCTTTCTGGGCCGTAAAGGTGCACCACGTAGTCGTTTGATGAGAAACTCACAGACAGATAGTCGGTCACGTCGCCTTGGCCAAGCTTCTCTTGCATCAACAAGGTGCTAGCGAAGTTTTCCGTGATCTCGTCACCAGCAGGGCTGACGGTTAGGGTGGTGCTGTAGTACTTGTAACTTGCCGGGCCGTATGGATGAGGGAAGGTGCGTTGGAAATCACCGAGTTTCACTTTGTGTTCGGTATCGTGTTCTTGCAATGTGTATTTCTCACGCGGTAATGAGAGCGCCCACTTCTGTTTGGAATACTGAGCAGCAATCGCTTTCTCGTTCCAGCGTGATACCCAATCTGGGTACTGGTCGTAATAATAGTTACTGGTGACAAATTCAGATTGTGCTTTGGAGAACCAGAAGGCTTTACCACTGTGTCCCGCCAATGAGATTGCACCGCGGTCTTTCACAGATACGCCGAACACTTTTGATTTGCCACTATTGGAAATCGTCAGCTCATCACCAAACGTGGTGGAGAGTATTGGCTCCGGAGAGCGGCCATCGCCTTGTGCTGTCTTCTGCGTTGGGTCGATCTCTGTTGCTTTGTCGACACCCGCACCAGAGGTCAGCATTTGGTAATTAGCGTCTTCTACGTTATACACCAAACGTTCTTCGCTACGGTCATACCAAACATTGCCTACCATGCCGTGTACGCTGGGTGGAGCGCCTGTTGCAAGCGATACATGGCCCACAATCGTTTCTGTGTTGCCATGTTGGTAGTTCGCGTTGGTGTAGTAAGTACCGTCTTCCATTAAGTACCGGAAACCACCTTCACCGAAGTTGTGCTTATACCGTTCGATTAGGTCTGCGCGCAGGCCATCTACCGTGATTTGAAGGATGAGATTTGGCTTTTCTGTAGCCGAAGCTGGGAGAGCACAGAGTAACGCGAGGGTTAGTCCTGAAAGCTTGGTGTATTGCATAGAGTTTCCTTATTCACTGTTGCCGCTGAGTTCTAATGTTTGGCCAGATTTCTAACGTGTGTACAGTGCGAATCGTATTTTTAGTCTTGTGGTGAGGCTTTAGTGAGCCGTAACTTTTGGCACCTTTAACTCGTGCACATCTTTCGCTAGTTCGTATCCTTCACTAAACGTAAGCCCATGTCCGACATGGTGATCGATTGGCTTGCAAAATCACGACGGTAACTTTCAGATTCATTTTCGTCATAAGCAAAGCTGCCACCGCGAACCGATTTGTGTGATAAACCGACGTCGCTGTGTTTTGCGTTGTTAGGGTTGTCTGTTGGACCGAATCGGTAGAAAGTGTCATCGAAGGCATCAATCACAAACTCACCCACGTTTCCGGTCATATCATATAAGCCTAGTTCATTTGGTTTCTTTAGCCCGACGGGATGGGCGCGATTTTTAGAATTTGCTGAGTACCACGCAACATCATCTAAGTTATTGGAACCACTGTAAGTATAGCCCTTGCTCTTGTTGCCACCTTTCGCTGCAAATTCCCACTCAGCTTCAGTTGGTAAACGGTATTCTTCACCCGTAAGTTCGTTCAATTGTTCAACGAAGTAGTTTGCCTGTTGCCAACTTAAGTTATTGACCGGAATTTGTGGGTTTTGGAAATAACTGAGAGATGAACCCATTACCGACTCGAACAATTCTTGAGTCACTTCAAACTTCGCCATGTAGAAACTATCTACAGTTATATCTCGCGCTGGTCGTTCTGCTTTGCTTGCTTCAGGATCGTTCGAACCCATGGTGAATGTACCACCTTCAACTAGCACCATTTGTTGGTCAATTTGTTGGGCGATAGGGTGGGTAGGCACGCTCGTACAGCCGCTTAGGAAAAGAGTCATGGTGACGCTGCTGATCGTCGCTAATTGTTTGTAATTGAAAAAGTTCATCATGTGCCTCAGACGTTCGAAATAGGCTCTAATACTAACGTTTAAGGTCATTCCTGTTGGTTATAAAGGGTATAACATGCCACCGACGTAATTGGGAATTATGATGAGAACAAGACATTAAGATAGGTAGATAAATCATGCACATTACTCAAGGTCCACAATATAACGGTAAAGCATCTAAGCGCTTACATGTCATGGCTAAGCCGATTGGCGCAGCGTGCAACATTGACTGTAAATATTGTTACTACCTAAGTAAGCAAGATTTGTTGGAGTACCAGAAAGGCCGCTCTCCTCGAATGGATGATGAGACGTTAGAAAGCTACATCCGACAATACATTGAAGGTCAAAATACCCCTGAAATCATCTTCTCATGGCAGGGTGGTGAGCCGACTATGCTCGGTTTAGCGTATTTTGAACGCGTGGTTGAGCTCCAGAAAAAGTACCAACCTGAAGGTGTATTGATTTCAAATGACTTACAAACTAACGGCACATTGTTAAATGACGATTGGGCGGAGTTTCTTGCGAAGAATAACTTCCTGATCGGCTTGAGTATTGATGGCCCTGAAATGCTGCACAACGCTTACCGTACTAACCGCGCGGGTCGTGGCACATTCAAACAAGTGATGGCTGCTGTCGAGCTGTTGCACAAACACCAAGTTAAATTCGCAACGCTAACCTGTGTGAATAACCTGACCAGTCAAAACGCCTTAGAAGTGTATCGCTTCTTACGTGACGTGGTGAAGTCTCCACAAATGCAGTTTATTCCTATCGTAGAACAGAAAACGTTCCGAACGGTTGCACCACAAACATCCCAAGTGAGCGAGCAGCTCAAACAAGGCGACAAACGTCTGATCCCCGGGCATAAAGATTCGATCATGGAATCGTGGTGTGTGTCGGATTTGGCTTGGGGTAATTTCCTTATTTCTGTATTTGATGAGTGGGCGAAGAACGACATCGGTAAGGTGTTTGTTCAGTATTTTGAAGCGAGCGTAGAAACATGGATTGGTCGCCCGAACCCACTGTGTACCTTAAATGAGATATGCGGAAAGGGCTTGGCAATGGAGCCAAATGGCGACGTATTCTCATGCGATCACTATGTTTACCCTGAGTACAAAATTGGCAATATTCATCACGAGAAACTTGATGATTTGGCGTACAGCGCACCACAGCAAAAGTTTGGCTTTGCTAAATCACGCACACTGACCAGTCAGTGTCAGCAATGTGACTACAAGTTTGCTTGTCATGGTGAATGCCCTAAAAACCGCTTTATCAAAACTCGTGCAGGTGAGCCGGGATTGAACTATTTATGCGCGGGCTGGCACAAGTTCTTTTCTCATGTTGATAAATCGATGGCGTATATCGCGCGTGCGATGAGACACCCCGTTGCTCATGGTAAGTACAGTGATTCTGTGATGATGGCGCGTCGAGCAGAACTGGCAAAATAAACGACGTTTGAGACAAAGTTTTAAGTCAAGTTCTAGGTTTAGAGTTATCGATCCTAACGAAATTTAATCAGATATGAGTCTAGGGACGGGCTAAGTTCTCCAACTTAAGGTAATACTATGATGAAGAAGAGTTTAGCGACAGCGGTTGCTTTATTGGTTTCAACGTCCGCATTGATTTCAACGTCTGCGCTGGCAGCGAATAGCGTTCAAAAAATGGTTGACGCGCCAGCACAAAATATCAATCAAGTGCTTGAAGTGACGGACACTCAAACCCGCATTCAACAGTTGTCTTACATGGCACAAGATCAGAATCAATCCGTTGAAAATCGTACTAGTGCACTGCAAGCGCTTGCTTCATACCCAAGCCAAAATGCGCTGGTGGCGGTGGCAAGAGGCTTAAAAGATCAAAACCCTGAAGTTCGTGAGGCGGCGATTATCGGTTCTGAACCTTACCAACTTGAGCACCGTTGGGCGTTAGTTTCGCCTTTGCTGAGCGATACAGATTCTATGGTTCGCCACACGGCGACATCCAATTTAATTCGTGATTTCAATGCATTAGATAACGACCAGAAAGCACAAATTGAACCACCAGTTACAGAGTTGATTCACTTCTTGGAAACGCAAAAGTCCGAAAAGTATCAATTACTGTTTGCTGATGTGCTCCGTTGGCACAATGACTGGGATAAGGCGGAGACGGTTTATCTAGAGTTGATCAAGACTTACCCAAAAGAAGCACAGGTTTGGTTGAGCTACGCAGATAATTTTCGTGCACAGAACAAAGATCAACAAGCAGTCGAAGTATTAGATCGTGGTTTGGAGAATGTACCAAACAATGCTGCTCTGCACTATTCGAAATCGCTGACTCTGGTTCGTCTTGAAGACAAGACCGCAGCAGCTAAAGAGATTGAAGTGGCTGCGAAGCTAGCGAAAGATAACAGCTATTATTGGTACCTAAATGGGGTATTACAAGAAGCGTTGGATATCGACAAGTCGACGAAATCGTTCGAGACCGCGTATTTGATCTCGGGTTCTCCAGAGCAGTTATACGCGGTGTGCGATATCTATGTGCGTTATGGTAATGACAAGACCGATGATTGTTTAAGCGAACTGGGCAAAGTGGCTCCAGATTATGTTATCGAGCAGTTGAAAGAGAAACGAGTCAGCTCAAACTCGTGAGTTTAAGTTGATCCAGTGTAAATCAAGCCAGTCGATATACTCGAGTGGCTTTGACTTTTTCAATGACAACGAAGTTGACGTACGGTTGTCACTTTGAGTTCACTAAGTGATTAGCACGCTTGACCTACGTAATAATATTGAGAAGCGTTGAAGATGAAACCTTATTCAATCCATTCTTGTGTCAATGTTTTTACATTCGTCTCCAATGTCGGTGTATTCCAATTGAGGTTCGCTCCAATCTGTAGGTTCTTTGTTAACAAGCGACGCTTTCTATTTGGTTTAGTAGTTTCTCTTTACTTACAGGCTTCGCGACATACCCATCCATACCTGAATCAAAGCACTTTTGAATATCATCATCGATAACACTGGCCGTTAACGCGATAATAGGCGTTTTACTTAAGCCTTGGTTTTTCTCGTGTTTTCTGATCTCTCTTGTTGCTGTGAAACCGTCCATAACGGGCATCATACAATCCATCAGAATGATATCGAAGCTACTGTCGTTCAGGTACATGTCTACAGCAATCTGCCCATTGTCTGCAATTTCAAAGGCATAACCGGCCTTTTTTAGCATTATAGAAGCAACTTTCTGGTTCACTCTATTATCTTCAACTAGCAGTATTTTCTCAGGTTTGAGTGGCGTTGGTTTTTGTTCCGTTTCCTCTAGCAAAATAGGTTTTTCTGCTACCACGTTGAGAATTGGAGTGACGGTTGCGGGTTGTTTCTTAGGTTGGGCACTATGGAACGCGGGGAGGGGCATTGCTTCGACCGAGGTGATAATTTTCTCTTTAAGCGTCTCGAATTTGAATGGCTTTGGTACGTAGTCATCCATACCCACGTCGAAACACTTCTGGATATCGTCATCGATGACACTGGCGGTCAATGCAATGATCGGGACGCGACGGGTTGCCCCTGTTTCTTTTTCAATTCGTCGGATATTGCTTGTTGCATCAAAGCCATCCATAACGGGCATCATGCAATCCATAAGTATCGCCGCGTAATCCGGGTTAGCGGTGAACATGTCAATGGCTTCTTGTCCATTATTCGCAAACTCGAATTCAAAGCCACTCTTACCGACATGGAGCCCAGCAATCTTCTGGTTGATCTTGTTGTCTTCGACGATGAGGATTTTATCTTGGATTTCTCTCGTTTGCAGGCCTATCTTTGATAGTTCTGTTAACCCTCGTATATCACAAAGCTCAATCGCTTTAATTAAACGCAAGCCGAGCAAGGGGTGCGCGACTTGCGCTGTAACATAGTCGCCAAGATCCGCTGGCTCACTTAAGAATGATCGTATCAAACAGATAGTGATGCCGTTTAAATGCAGCTTAGCTAAGTGATCTACGTAGTCGCTCGCCAGGAATGCGTCATCTTCCACGAAAACGACGGTGATTGGCTTTGAGTATTTTTGAGTGGCGAGTTGTTGTGTCATTGCCGTAGTATCATTGGTGGTGTGAGTCACCTCTAACCCATAAAGGTTAAGTTCACTTTCTATTCGTTGTGAAAGCATCTTATCGTTGCTCAGAATATAGATATTACCGGTCGCTACACTTGGTTTAGGAAAGACGAGATCAATGGGTAAATCTAGGTCGAAGTAGAAACAGCTCCCTTTACCTTTAACAGAGTCGAGTTGAATTTGTCCCCCCATCAGTTCAACCAATTGTGTACTGATAGCTAGGCCGAGCCCCGTCCCACCAAATTGGCGTGTCGTTGAATTATCTTCTTGAGCAAAGGGTTCAAATATCTGTTTTTGTTGCTGTGAATCGATCCCAATACCTGTGTCTCGTACAGCAAACCGAATGGTGACACTGTTTTCTGCTTTTTTGAGCGTTTGGAGCGATAATGTCACGCCACCTTCTGTAGTAAACTTGACCGCGTTCGACATAAAATTCATTATGATTTGTCTTAAACGGTGATCGTCTATCATCACTCGTGCCGGTGTGTCTGGACTGATGTCGACGTTAAGTGAGATGTTTTGTTCTTTTGCTTTTGGCGCAACAATGGATGCGATGTCATATATTGACTCTCTAATGGACGCCGAGTGTGGGCTAATTAATAGCATGCCAGATTCAATTTTAGAGAAGTCTAAGATATCGTTGATTAAACTCAGTAGCAGTTGAGACGAGGTTTCAATTGTATCAACGTAATCGCGTTGTGTGGGGGTTAGAGGAGTATCGGACAAAATCTCCGAGATACCGATGACTCCATTCAAGGGAGTACGAATTTCATGTGACATGTTGGCTAAGAAGCTGCTTTTGGCTTTGCTTGCTTGGATTGCATTATCTTTCGCTTGCTCAGCGTCATCTTTGGCTTTCTCTGCATCTTCTTTTGCTTGGGTTAGTTTTTCTTGAGCATTGTCTTTTTCTATGGTCAATCGTTCAACCTGTTGGGCAAACAGGCTGAGTTCATCTTTACCTTGAACCAATTGCTTTAAAGAGGGGCGTGGTTCACCTTTCTCATGTTTTAAAAAATTAAGCACTAATTCAAGGTTATTGGTCACTTGTCTTGCAAGGCTCAACGCCAACCCCATGACGATTGCAGCTAGCAACGTAACGATCGTAATAAACAGGGTTCTTTGCATCTGAGCATTTGAGATGGCTTGAGCAACCTCAACTTTAAACTCGTGTTTGATGACATCTTCTAGATTTTGTAACAAGCTAAAGCGAGTGTTCATGGCCTTTAACTCACTGGATATTTCTTCACGCGTCAGCTGTTGTGTGCCCGAAATATCATGAAGTTCATGACGAATTTCTTGGCTTTGAATAAAAACATCGTTTTTAAATACTTCCACCATTAACGAGACTTGGCGTTCATTCGTATTCAAAGCCACGAAACGTTCTAAAAATAGGAGTTGGCGTGCACTTAGGCCTTCGATGGTCTCCGCCAGTTCAAAATCGTATTCATTCTTTTGTTGGTAGATATCAACTAAAGATGAACTTAACTTAAACTCTTCGTTTGACCAAAACATCAGCCACTCTATCTGCAGTAAAGCAGCAAGGTGTTGTTGAATCTCTCGTTTGGTGACGTCGAAAGGCACTTTTTCGATTGTGAGTAACAGTTGCTGGTATAAATGACTTTGCCATTCAATGGCGTTAAGTTGGTCATAACTGTCAGTGCTTTTTATCATTAACAATGTGGCTTGACTGAAGTCTGCGATTAATTGATTAACTTCTTGATCACCCTCTTTAAAAAGATTAGGGGCGAGGGCTTTTAAATTCACATTGAGCTGTTCACTTCGCTCAACAAATTCTTCGGCGTTAGGTGTTAAAGTGCTTTTGTATAACAGCGAAACATCTTCTAAGTATTCAGCCAATTGACTTGTTCGTTCAAAGTCAGCTAACTGAGTCGTTAAAACATGAGCCTGCCTACCCGCTAAAAAAAGGAGTAGTGAAATAGGGAGTAAAACTAAGCCAAAGAGCTTGTGTTTGACTGAAAGGTTATTCCAGACTGTGAATGCCATATAAGATTCCGTTCAACGGTTTTATATAAAAACAGTAGAATAAAAATGGCAATATAGAAACTTTGAGACGGTAAATTTAATGGAAGTGTGGTGTAGGTGTAATTTCTTTTGATTCCTAAACTTACCTTAAAAGATAGTGGCTTTGACACCACCGATAGTTATCTTCGGTCAGTTTGTCTTTTATCCGTGTTGAAATGTGGCCTATTGGATAGGCTGTTTTGAACCAATTTTGTCTTGGTTTACTCCAAATAGGAGTTGTTCTAACACTGTTTTTGCAGAAGATTCCAATGTCCAAACGCCCAACATTCGGTTAAGAGCCGCTCGATACGCTTTGTTTGTAAGCAGGAATGCGAGCGTGATCGTGTCAGTATCCAAAACATGTCTCTGGATAACGGTGAGCTCAGCTTTGTTTGCGATGTCTATTTTCTTGAGGTTGAATGCGGGTAGAAATGCACACTCGTACCATACCTCAACGATCTCTCGGAGTTCGATTTCTTCTTCAGGCACGTCACCGCCCTGAAATATATGTTTTTCAGGGATTGCGGATGAGTAAGCGACATCCAGCTTGTCGACAACGAATGTGTACATTTTCTTCCTTGTTACCTGAGTATCGGGATGAATAATCTCTCTCGCTTATGAATTTGTCAATTACATCTCTCTCGTTAAAGAGTGAATTGCGATTAAGCGTTATGGTTTTAGCTTAAACTATTTAAGTATTTGTCTGTTAAGCCAAAGTATTTCAAATTGCCATCTGGCTCCAGCACTAAACTCATGTTTGATGTTGCGATCAAACCAGCATCACTCGTCGAAAAAATCACGGTTTTATTCAACAATTTATCGGAGAACAGACGGTTAAAGTATTGAGCGTTTTCTTGCTCTACACCATTGAACGGCTCATCAATGATAATCAGAGATTGCTCGCAGTCACCTAAGCCAAGCGCGAGACGCAGTTTTTGCTGAATTCCATTTGGAAGGTTTTTGCATTTATCCACGCTTAACTGAGTCGCTAAGCCATCCGGAAGCCACTCATCTAACTCGAAGAAGCTGATCATTTCTTGCATCTTGTCTGTTGGAATAAGCCCGTTATGTAGAATGAAGTTGGTCTTAAGTGAGCCTTCGAAAATGTGCAAATTAAAAGGGATGTAGTTAATTGACGTTCGATAACGGTAGCTATTGAACTGTTTAATGTTGTATCCATCGACAGACACCGCACCTTGATAGCGCTCTTCTAAACCAGCAATGATTGAAATTAAGGTGGTTTTACCACATCCCGTAGGGCCACCAATGACGACTTTGGCACAGGGAGGAATTTTGAAACCAAGGTTGGTTAAACCGGTCGCGGCTCCTGCGTATCGATGACTGACACCACTACCTACAATGCTGCCTTGGAATAGGCGAATCGGTGGGCTTTTCTCTAAGGTCAATTTGTCATCATTCATCAACATCAAATTGTTGATTTGGGCTGCTGAAGCCTTAATCGACTGGTACTTAGAAATGGAGTTATAGATCCCCATGATAGGACCTAGTGCCTTCCAAACCAGAATGACAGTCGCGAGCATGGCACCCGCATCAGAAGTACCATCCATTACGCCAATAACCGCGGCGACGATACTGGCTGTGCCAATCACTTGAATTAGACTGCCACCAGCAGCTTGAATCTTACTGTTTGTCACAGCCACATTCTCGGCATCGCTGGTGCTTTGCATATGTGATGCACTGAATCGAGATTGAACGACACGAAGTAAAGGTAGGCCTTGGATAGTTTTGATGCCACGAAGGATTTCGTTCCATTGATACGAGACCATCGCATTGGCGCGCGAGCTTTTGGATGTGGCTTGTGAATAGCTATAGCGTGAGTAAATACAGAACACTAACATCAGTATTAAGCCACCCATTACCACCAACGCCGCTGTACCAGACATCAGAGCAATGGCGATGATAAATACGATCACAAACGGCATATCAAAATAGCTGAGGGTGGATTCTGCGGTGACTAAGCGCCGGAAGGTGTCGATATCGTTCAAACGGGCCAACTGGGAAGAGACCCCGGCAGTGGATGTCATCGCATAGGGTAGCCACAGTAGCTTAGATATCACGGCTTGCGAGATGTGAACGGCGAGATCTTTACCGGAGGTCGCAATAATGTTGACGCGCATTTTCTTAAAGAAGTATTCAGAGAAGCCGACAATGATGGCAAACAGAGTTAACCAATACAGTGTCGCCTCAGAACTCGAAGTGAGTGCGAAGTTGTAAACACTCATAATAAAGAAGGGTTGCAACGCACCTAGAATACTGATGACGAAACTCAGAATGATTAAGCTCTTTAGCTCATTGTTATAGCGATAGAAAGCGTATTTAATCCAATTGCTTCTGTCTTGCGATTCCGGCGGTGGTTCGCGGAATAGACGAGAGTACTCGCTAATAGAAATCAGCAAGCAGGGTTTTTGACACATTGGATATTCAATGGTGTTGTTGTTCGTGTAATCAAACAGCAGCAACTTTCCATCGTTAGTACCTAAGAAGATTGCACTTAGATTCTCTATTTCAATAAAGCATGGGTGAGGGTACTTATCGATATTCTCGAGTGTCTTTAGTTTGGTCACATCACAGCGATATCCAAGACGCTCGATGGTCGCAGTAAAACTGTCGCCGTCTTTAGGTTTTGGAATAAAAGCATCGCTGAGTATCGCGGGTGTGCCTTCCCATTCGAGTGCTATCAGGGTGTAGGCCAAGCCACGAATAAGTGGCGATTGACTATAACGTTCGTCGTATCCGCTAGATTCAAAATCCAAGACACGTTGTGGCACATTATTGAAGTCTACTAGGATACTCATTGGTCACCTCCGGTAAGTTTTACGCGTTTGAGGCGGTGGTTAAGTTTGTCCATCTTATTACTGGCGATGATTAGGATTTTGTCATTGGCACGATAAGCGGTACTGGTAAGAACAACGCGCGCAAACTCCTCATCAAAGACACAATCGATGTCATCAAATATCAATACACGTTTACTGGCGAGCAGGGCGCGAACCAATAATAAGGCATAGCCAACTTGGCGTGAGAATGGGTTACGCATATGGCCTTTGAGTTCTGTATAAAAACCGGCAGGAAGCCCATCAATTTGCGCTTTGATGTTCATGGTTTCACACAGTGCAAACGCCGTGTTATTCAAGCTTGGTCGGAAGCAAGTGAGGTTATCGATAATGGTGCCTTCGACGAACGAACTGGTTTTATCGACCATCAAGACACTGTTACGCCAAACGTTGTAGTTAATGTCATCGAGAGCGGTATCGTTAATCATGATATCCAGTTTGCTGTCTTTGCTCTGCCTAGTAATACAGTTCGCGAGGTGGGTTTTACCTGAGCCACTTTTTCCCGTGAGTAAATAAGTTTGCCCAAGTTCGAATTCGATACGCTGCTTGCCAGAATACTTAACCGAAATGCGTTTAACTTCGGTTGTCTCATCTTGCTGTTCTACAGAAGCAACGAGTTCCAATAATTCTGCTATGCGTTGGATGTGGAGTTTATTTAATTCCCAACGACTCGCGGTTCGCATCACTTGCTGATACGGCGCAAAGTAACGGTTGGTCAACATGATAATTGCAGCCATGATGCCTTGGCTTGATTCCATGTTAATCACCGCGATTGCTAGAACCACAACAACGCAAGCAATGGAGAGTTGTTGGATGAGTGATAATATTAAGCCGAAGTTCGATTCGATTTGCTCATATTTGATGTTTTCAACTTCACGCTCTTCGACCATCTGTGTCATTAAACTTTCGACGCGATATTCCATATTCCTGGATTTGATATCCAGTGGGCTAGAGATGATCTCAATGATTTTTGATGTTGTTAAACCTTCGATATCGGATTTGCTTTTAAGGCTACCAATTTTCTGTTTAGAAATGTGCCAAGCAAAAATAGCGAGGATGATGGAGGCGAGTAAAATAGTAATGCCAGCCCATAAGTTGATTAATCCAATAATAAGTATGGTGATGACGCTAACAGCAAAGTTGATGAGTGCTCGAACGGATTCCCCGCCAAAGAAGGTCTTGAGTTCAGGAATGGTTGAGATTCGTTCTAGGTATTCGCCCGGTTCTAAACGGCGGAATTTAGAGATCTCAGCCAAACAGATGGATTGAAATACTTTATTGGTTAAGTTGGTCTCAAACTGCCTCATGATGACTGAGGAGATCTTCTCTTCCTGATTTTTTAAGTGGTAGTCGAGGAAGATAGAAATCAAGATAATTGCGAACAATAAGTACAGAGTATCTTGTGCTTGGTTAGGTAACACTCGGTCAAAAATGATCAGAATAGAGAAGGGCAGTACCAAGCCAAACAGGGTCGAAATTATCGTTGAGAAAGTCAGATAACACTTATCGGCTATATTGATCTTTTGCGAAAACTGTTCAGTTTGCATTACGATCTCCTTTCTTCAATGACTCCGTTGAGAGAAGGTGTTTAGGCACCAAATCTTGACTGTCTCGCCCCTCAATATCACTCATCAATTGCATGATACTCTCTATAGATTGTACCGAGAGGGCCCCCTTTATTTGCTCAAGTTTGATGGTTTCGATGATGTAGTCGTAACGTGCGCTTTCGTAGTCTCTCAAAGCGCTGAACAGTTTACTTTCCGCTGCTAGCAAGTCGGTGATGGTACGCGTGCCTAATTGGTAGGCTCTTTGGATCCCTTTATAAGAGGCGTAGTTGGCGCGAATGATGTTTTCGTAACTGCTGATAGACTGAGAAAAGTCGTTAATGTTGAGGATTGCAGTGTTCACATTGTTACGTGTGGTGTACAGCGAGTCTTGATAAAGCAGCTCAGTTCGCTCAATTGCTGTCGACGATTTTTGATATTTATAATAATCAGAACCACCAGATAAAATAGGCACAGCGAGGTTTAAGCCCACGCTGGTTGAGTTACTTTCACCTGTCGCTGTAATGTCGGTTTTATCGTAGTTATTGGCGTCATCATGTCGATAGCTGGCTGAAAGCGATACAGTTGGTAAGAAGTTTGAACCGCTCTCTTTTAAGCCTCTACGGCTTCTTTCTACGTTTTTCTTTGCTACTAATAAGTCGTTATTGAGCTTTAATGCTTGATCCATAATTGAGCGCTGCTCTGTCTCATTTATCTCTTTTAAAGGCACGCTTTCGTATATGTCTTGCGACGGAGTTATAGGGTATTGAATTTGGATCGACAGCCCGTTGAGAATGACACGTCGATCTTTCTGCAAGGTTCTTAATCGGTTCGACACGCCTTCTTTCTGAGCAATGACTTCGTACAATTCACTGGCGGCGGTGTTACCTAGCTCTACATTGCGTCGCATTTGATGTTCACGCGTTTCAGACGATTTGAGTTCAACCCTGGTCGCTTTAATTTGGGCGTTGTTCTTCAAATACTCAAAGTATTGAGACCCGATTTCCGAAATGGTGCTTTGGATTTTGTTCTCGTGTTTAATTTCTTCGATATTGAAGTCGAGCTTTGCTGTCCCATATTTGAAAATGTCACCCAGATTGAATATGGATTGGGATAACGAAAGACTGTAGCTGTTTGAGTTATAGCTAGAGGTTTCATCGGGCACGCTAGATAGCAAGGTTTCATTCTCATTCCATGTGGTATCGGCTGCACCATTGAGTGACGGCAGAAATTTAGAGCGACTGATACCAATGTTGTACTCGTTTTCTTCCACGCCTTTATCACTGGCACGAAGAGACAGGCTGTTTTGCAGGCCGAGCTCTACCGCCTCTAGCAGGGTCGTCGCCGATGCTGAAGGTGTTGTGCTGAATGCGAGTGCAGCTAGTATGCTGCTAGTTAAGTTTCTGTACCGCCACATACTTGTTGATCACCTTGATGATTTGGTCGCTTTTATAAGGTTTGCTGATCACGTAATCCATTCCGGCTTCAATACAAGCCTGGTGTTCGTTACTGCTGGTCAATGCGGTTGCACCTATGATGGTGCAAGGGTTCTTCTCGTTTTCTTGTTCGAATTGGCGAATGCGTTTTGTGGCTTCGATGCCGCCCATACCCGGCATGATGCAATCCATGAAGATGATGTCAGAACGTTTATTCATGAAGTGCTTCACGGCATCGGCACCATCGCCAACGGTGTCTGGTTCATACTCTTGCTTGGTCAGAATTCGTTTCAGTAAGATCTGCTGAACTCGGTCATCCTCTACGATAAGGAATGAGCTGTTCTCCATCTGCTCTTCTGATGCTTCCGCTTCCATAATGGTGAGCAAATTAGGAATAAACTCGTAAGGGATAGCAGGGGCGTTGATGATCTTGTCGACGAAGCTATGACACTCTTGTGCTTGCTGAGTGCTGGTCACTGACAGTAGCAATTTGGTGTTGGGATGATTTTTTAGTTGGGATTTCACTGTTTTACTCAACGAAGGCAGCTTGTTGGGTTCAAAGGTATCGGTCAGCATAATCGCGTCGTAATCACCGAATGTTTTCGCCGCTGAGAAAAGCTCATTTGCAGTGCGAATCTCGGTGATGTCCAGCCCCAAATTGCTGAGCATCTTCTTCATCACGTCGATACGGATTTGAGTATTGGCGCACAGCAGTAAACGCTTGCCATCGAAGCGAGTCTTCTCTGTGTGGAAGTTCTTAGCTTTAAGATCAAGCTCAATCTGAAAACGTTCCTGAGCCCCTGACTGGAACCAGTGACTCTCGTAATATCCGTAATCTTTCAGAACGCTTTTTGCTAAGTCATCGGTGCTGGTCGTATGGTCTTTGTGTGCGCTCCAATGGAGTTTATTGAGCTTGGCAACAGAGACATCCAGCGTTGATAAGAAGTTGAGGTTGATGGTGACACGGGTATTTTCCATGTCTGACGCCGCACCCGATTCAATCGTCACAAACAGTTTCTTATTTGATTTGAGTTGAATAGCATTGGAAAGCTGCAGGAACAATATCCAGAATAAGCTGGTGGATTGGCCTTCTACGCGATTGGGTAAGTTGTCAGAGATAAAGCAGTCCAGTTCGCCTTCATTTCGCTGAATTTTAGCGCTGATATGAACCATTAATTCCGACAGTACGTTGAGTAGTGAAAATTCGCTTGATTTACTTTCTGTGCCCTGTGAAATCAGACGATTATAGTTTTCTGCTAACTCAGATAAAGTACTACATGCCGAGGTAATATCCTTCGCCATCAATACGCCGTTTTCATCGGTTTCTTGAATCAGATATTGGACACCACCGTTGATGGTATTGGTGATTCCGCGAATCTCATAACCGATTAATGCATACAGTTGTTTGTAGAGATCGTTATTGCGTTTTTGGTCTTCCAATTTACCGAAGATTAACTTCAAGTGAGAGTAGATCTGGCGTTGCTTTGGATTGATGCTCACTTCGTTAAGAAGCTCTTCAAGCCGTTGTAAATCGAGTTGCTTCAGCTCTTGATACAGAGCATCGAATTCATCGTCGATTTCGCGTTCGTTAGAGCTGGATTTCTTCAGTTTCAACATAGCGACTGAGTTGGATAAAATCGTAATCACAGCCAATATTACGACCACCATAAACAACCAGATAAAGAACTCGTTTTTCTCTGACATTAAGTCATTCGCATGGTTGCTAAACATGGTGCGATAGTTGTCGTCCATCTGCAGATAGTTATTGGTCAATGAAAGGTACAAGCCTAATACGTCGTTACGTGTTTTTGGGCTATCGGAGAAACGATTTATCGCTAATTCCAGTTGTGTGTATTCAGTTGCCCCAACTAAGCTGAACTCGGTTTTGTTCAAAGAGGCTAAAGAGCGAAATTCATCAATTTCACGTTTCAAGTTAACCAGGTTGAATTCGTTAGTACCGCAAGTGTTGGTACTTAAGCACTGTTGTAGAGTTTGAATATCTTGTTCGATGGTCTGATTAAGCTTTTGGGCTTGTATGAGCAGTGGGGCGCTTTGCACTTGTGCAACGGAGTCTACTTTTGACCAAGAAAAGTATAAATAGAAAGCGAGCGCTGCCAATACCACGCTAAATAGTATGCTTAAGCGTAGAGCGGGTACGGAAATATGGTACGAAGGTTTTCCGCTCATTGATTACCTCTCATCGAAAGCATCTTCGATGGCTGACATCACGGGTTTCGCCGCGTATTCGATCACGCGACGTGAGCCTGTTTTTACATCGGCGGTAAATTCCATGTAAGGTGATAATTTGTATTGAGTGCCTCCTCGCTCAAGAAAATTACGGTCAATTTTAATCTCAGCTAAATAGAATTCTGCATCTTCTTCTTCGTATGATGAACGGCTGATTGAGGCGATGGTTCCCTCAACAAATCCGTATTTTGCAAAGTTATAGGTATCCATTTTTACTTTTACTGCCTGACCAATTTCGACAAATCCCATGTCTTTACGTGGGATCTTCGCTTCACCGTGAAGAGAGTTATTGATCGGTGCGATATCGGCGATACTTTCACCTGGCGGAATCACAGCAGAACGGAAATTGAAATGCAGTTTGTCGACTACACCATCCACCGGAGAGTAGACGACCAGGCGATCAACTTTGTCGGAATGCTGTGGTTGTATGATTTGCTTTAGCTTGAGGTCTTTATTCGCTTGAATGATTTGTGCTTGGTACTCAGAGTTTCGATTCTCAACCAAGTCACGGTGTTGCTTTTCCAGTTTGTCGAGTTGAAAACGTTCATTCATCACAGACTCGTCAAGGTTCTCAATCTCACGAACCATATTCGACTCTTGTACTTTCATGTTAAGAACGTCGACATAAGACGCCATCTCTTCTTTATAGAGGGTGTTTTTGATGTTGAGCTGCTTACGTATCAGAGATAGCTGATTCTCTGAACTTTTGCGGCGCTTTAACATTGAACTGATTAACGAGTTTTTGTGTTTAATATCGTGAGTGATGAGCTCTTCATTTGAACGGTTTTTAGAGAACTCTTGCCTCCACGTGTTCATGTTAACTTGGACTTGCTCAGGGTATTTTTCAATGAAAGCGTCGAAGTTCGGTTCTACCATATCGCGTAAGCTTTCATAACGAATCTTGTCTAGCTCTATTTGAACGATTTCTGTATTGACTGTATCGAGCTGGGTATTGCGGTCGAGTGATCGTATACGAGCAATAGGTTGGCCTTCATAGACAACGTCTCCTTTTCTGACCAATAGCTCTTCTAATATCCCGCCCTCTAGATGTTGAACCTTCTCAACATCCGATTCCAATAGCAGTTCGCCACGTACAGAAACAACAATGTCAATACGAGCTTGTGATGCCACAGCGATAGCAATCAAAGCGAGAAGAAAGATGATGAGTAATGTCTTTTGAACGCTGGTCATAGCACTCGCCAATACGATATTGTCATCCGCAGTGACTTTAGAAGCCTCATGATTGGAAACCAGTGCTTTTCTGAGGTGATGTTCTATTTGGTTATTGCTCATGACGGACCTCGGTTACTAGTCATCTCTTGCGTCCTGAATATTCAACAAGTGGTTGATTTGTTGATTAACGTTGTGCAATTCAGCTTTTATATCCGCTATAAGCTCTTCCGGCGCAGGGAACTCGTGTCTACTCAAGTGTTCCAATTTGGCCATTTGGGGCGGAAGGTCTTGGTCGCAAAGCAACGTTAAGATGGTTTTCAACTTTTTTGAGTAACTGTTGAGTTCATCAAAACGATTACCTTTATGAAGCTCTTCTATATTTAGGGCTGCGTCAGAAAAGTCATTGTAAAAGTCGCCTAATAGCAATTGCAGCCCTTTGTGGTTGTTATCGAGTGAGCGCAACAAACTTGTCATGTCTATCATCATTCCACTGCCTTAATTGCTTTAATCACAATAACTAAGGATCTTTAAAGGCCGTTTTCAAATTTTTTTTGTTTATTTCTCTTTTAAAAGAAATTATGAAAAATGTTGTATAAAAATTTGGTTTTTCAAAATGGTGTCCTTTAATGCTTCTAAATACGATCAGTTAGCTAGTAGCAACGGAGGCTGTAATGGCAGGCGAAAATAACCAAAACAACCAAAATGAAGATCTAAATGACGCGGTAGAACAAACGGACACGAACGACGCGGGTACGCTCTCCCAGCAGCAGAATCAACAAAATCAACAAAATACAATTTCCACAACAATAGCGACAGGTGCTGAAAACACGGATGCAGCAGACGAAGTTAACCAAGCCTTAGACGACAATCCGAGTGGTGCAGGTAGTGCCGAGGATGAGTCGGCGTCTGGTGGTGCTGTGCAGGAGGAAACTCCGGAAAGTGGTAGCGATTCGGATGTTGCCCAATCAAACGTTGTTGATAGTACTGTTTCGGATGCGGGTGATGAGGGGACAGGTGGTAGTGATGGTGGCTCTGGTGCGGGAGCTCAAGCTGTTGGGGGTGATAACACAGAGGCTGCGACAGGTGGCGCAGACGCAGAAGGTAATGAAGAGCAAGGTCAAGCTGTGAGTACATCTGCAGCGCCGAGTGCGACTTCTTCTGAGTTGGGTGACCAACAAGTTGGTGATGAGCTCGATTCACAAACAGTAGAAGAGACATTTGCAGTTGATGTTCAAGCTTCTGACGAAGAGATCATCAGTGAAGTAGAAGATGACTTTGATTCTGAAACGGTAAGTGAAACGTTCAAAATCCAAGTCGAAAGTGAAAACGATGCACCAGAAGCTGAACAAGATCTGGCTTACATCATGGATGAAGATGGTTCCATAACATTCACTCAAGAACAATTACTCGAATACGCAAGTGATGTAGATGGGGATGAACTTGTTGCTTCTAATGTTCAAGTCGGTGCTGATGCAACCGTTCAAGACAATGGTGATGGTACTTTCACCGTTGTTCCTTCAGCTGACTTTAATGGTGAACTTGACCTTACTTTCGACATCAGTGACGGCCAAGAAACGATTAGTAGCGCAATTGATTTAACGGTACGTCCGATTAATGACGCGCCTGTTCCTGAAGATAAAACGTTTGAAATTGAAGAAGATGGCACGCTTATCTTCACCGATGCAGATCTGTTAACCGGTGCTACAGACATTGAAGGCGATAACCTGACGGTTGAAGGTGTGACCTACGATGGTGGCGACGGTATTCTTACTGATAATGGTAATGGTACCTACACCTTCGCTCCGAATGAGAACTTCAATGGCGACGTAAACTTCAGTTTCGATGTATCAGATGGTACCGATACGGTATCAGCGAACATTGATGTGAGCGTTACGGCGGTTGATGATGCGCCAGTGTCAGGTGACCTAGCGTACTCAATCGATGAAGACGGTTCTATCCGTTTAAGCCAAGAGCAATTGCTATCACAAGCATCTGACGTAGAGGGCGATGACCTTACTGCCAGCGGCCTCATGGTTGGTGGTGATGCAACCGTTACTCAAAACGATGACGGCAGCTTCACGATTACGCCAGATGAGAACTTCAATGGCGACATCGATATCAGCTTCGATATCTCTGATGGTACCAATACGGTTCAAGCTTCAGCTGACCTAACCGTTAACCCAGTTAATGACCTGCCAGTACCTCAAGATCAACAGTTCAGCGTTGAAGAAGACGGCACGCTCATATTCACCGATGCAGACCTGTTAACAGGTGCTACGGACATTGAAGGCGACAACCTAACGGTTGAAGGTGTGACCTACGATGGCGGCGACGGTATCCTTACTGACAACGGTAACGGTACGTACACCTTCGCACCAAACGAGAACTTCAATGGCGATGTAAACTTCGGTTTTGATGTATCAGATGGCACCGATACGGTCTCTGCGAACATCGATATGAATGTTACAGCGGTTGATGATGCGCCAGTGTCTGGCGACCTAGCGTACTCAATCGATGAAGACGGTTCGATTCGTCTAAGTCAAGAGCAGTTGCTTTCTCAAGCCTCTGATGTGGAGGGCGATGACCTTACGGCTAGCGGCCTCACGGTTGGTGGTGATGCAACGGTTGTAGCTAACGATGACGGCAGCTTCACCATCACGCCAGATGAGAACTTCAACGGTGACATCGATATCAGCTTTGATATCTCAGATGGCACCAACACCGTTCAAGCATCAGCTGACCTAACCGTTAATCCAGTTAATGACCTGCCAGTCCCTCAAGATCAACAGTTCAGCGTTGAAGAAGACGGCACGCTCATCTTCAACGATGCAGACCTGTTAACAGGTGCTACGGACATTGAAGGCGACAACCTAACGGTTGAAGGTGTGACCTACGATGGCGGCGACGGTATCCTTACTGACAACGGTAACGGTACGTACACCTTCGCACCAAACGAGAACTTCAATGGCGATGTAAACTTCGGTTTTGATGTATCAGATGGCACCGATACGGTCTCTGCGAACATTGATGTGAGCGTTACGGCGGTTGATGATGCGCCAGTGTCAGGTGACCTAGCGTACTCAATCGATGAAGACGGTTCGATTCGTCTAAGTCAAGAGCAGTTGCTTTCTCAAGCCTCTGATGTGGAGGGCGATGACCTTACGGCTAGCGGCCTCACGGTTGGTGGTGATGCAACGGTTGTAGCTAACGATGACGGCAGCTTCACCATCACGCCAGATGAGAACTTCAACGGTGACATCGATATCAGCTTTGATATCTCTGATGGCACCAACACCGTTCAAGCTTCAGCTGACCTAACCGTTAACCCAGTTAATGACCTGCCAGTACCTCAAGATCAACAGTTCAGTATTGCAGAAGACGGTACTTTACTGTTCACAGACGCCGATCTGCTTACAGGCGCGACAGACGTTGAAGGTGATAACCTGACGGTTGAAGGCATTACTTATGAAGGCACTGATGGCGTACTGACTGACTTGGGTGAGGGCTCATACAGCTTTGCTCCAAACGAAAATTTTAATGGTGATGTGAGCTTTAGCTTCGATGTGTCAGACGGTACCGATACCGTGTCTGCAAACATTGATGTGAGCGTGACGCCTGAGAACGATCCGCCAATTGCGGGATCAACGTCCTACACGGTGAATGAAGATAATTCGATTACCATTTCTGATGCACAACTATTGGCAACATCTTCAGATATTGAAGGTGATGTATCGATAGACAGCGTGACTTACTCTGGTAGCGACGGTGTCCTCGAAATCAATGGTAACGGCACTTACACCTTCTCGCCAAACGAGAACTTCAGTGGTGAAATTGCACTGGATGTGGTTGTTGCTGATGAAGATGGTGCGACTGACGCGACGACCGCGGGTATCAATGTTCTTGAAGTGAACGATCCGCCGGTTGCAGGCCCAACGTCTTACACTATTGATGAAGACTCAGTACTGACCTTCAGTGAGTCTCAAGTATTGCTTAATGCCTCAGATGTAGAAGGGGATGTTGAGCTTGTTGGTATTAGCTACGATGGCCCTGATGGTATCTTCTCAGTAAATGGTGATGGCACTTGTAGCTTCGCTCCGAATGAGAACTTTAATGGCCAAGTTCAGCTTGATGTCACCATTCGTGATGAAGACGGTGCAGAGGTTGAAACCGTCATCAATGTTGACGTATTGCCAATCAACGATCCGCCAGTTGCGGGTTCAACCTCGTACATGGTCAACGAAGACAACGCCATCACAATATCTGATGAGCAACTGCTAGCAAACTCTTCTGACGTTGAAGGTGCCGTGTCGGTTGATACTGTGACTTACAGTGGCACTGATGGTGTGTTCCAAGATAACGGCGATGGCAGCTATACCTTCCTTCCTAACGAAAACTTCAGCGGTGATATTAGCCTTGATGTGATTGTTGCCGATGAAGAGGGTTCGATTGATGAAACTACTGCAGGCATCACTGTACTAGAAGTGAATGATCCACCGGTTGCGGGTCCAACGTCATACACCATTGACGAAGATTCGGTTCTGACGTTCAGTGAATCTCAGATTCTTGTGAATGCTTCGGATGTCGAAGGCGATGTAGAGCTCGTTGGCATTAACTACGATGGCTCAGACGGTATCTTCGCTGTAAATGGTGATGGGACATATAGCTTTGCACCCAACGAAAACTTCAATGGTCAGGTGCAATTGGGTGTGACCATTCAAGATGAAGATGGCGCAACAGTTGAAACCGTCATTAACGTTGATGTATTGCCAATCAATGATGCGCCAGTATCGGGCGATTTGGCTTACACCATCAATGAAGATAGCTCCATCACGCTAAGCCAAGAGCAATTGCTAGCACGAGCCGGTGATATCGATAGCGACAACTTAGAAGCCATCAATCTATCTACTGATGAAAATGCGACCATCCAACACAATGATGATGGCAGCTACACCATCACGCCTAACGCAGACTACAACGGTGACCTAGATCTGAACTTCGATATCATCGATAACGATGGTGGTTCAGTTCAAGTTGGCCTAGATATTACCGTGAATCCGGTTAATGACTTGCCGCAAGCGCAAGATCAACAGTTCACGATTGAAGAAGACGGTACGTTACTCTTCACCGATGCTGACCTGCTTGCAGGAGCGTCGGATATTGATGGTGACGAGCTGTCGATTGAAAACGTGCTCTACACAGGTGCAGATGGTGTTCTTAGCGATAATGGCGATGGCACATACAGCTTCGCGCCAAACGAGAACTTCAATGGTGATGTTCAATTCTCGTTCGATGTCTCTGATGGTACTGATTCAACATCCGCTGTTATTGATGTCAGCGTGACGCCAGAGAATGATCCACCGGTTGCAGGTTCAACGGCTTACACGGTTCAAGAAGATGGTCAAATAACCATTAGTGCAGAACAGCTACTGGCGAATTCGTCAGATGTTGAAGGCGATGTTGCACTATCAAGTGTGAGTTATGGCGGTGATGATGGCTCATTCGTTGATAATGGTAATGGCACATTTACCTTTACGCCAAATGAAAACTTCGACGGTGATATCTCACTCGACGTTGTTGTCGTTGACGAAGACGGTGCAACCGCAACCACAACCGCTGGCATTGATGTTATCGCTGTGAATGATCGACCTGAAACGTCTGGCATTCAGGCAGAGGTAGACGAAGATAACGCCATCACGATTACTCAAGAGCAGTTGCTTGCAAACGCAACCGATATTGAAGGTGATGAGTTAACGGCATCTAACCTACAAACCAACGATCCAGATGCGACCATTGTTGCTAATGACGATGGTTCATTCACCATTACGCACACAGAAAACTTCAATGGCGAGTTGGACTTCACATACAACATCAGTGATGGTGAGAATGAAGTTCTGACGACACTCGACTTGACGGTTAACCCTGTCAACGATGCGCCGGAAGCGGGCGATGAAATCTTCATCCAAGCGCAAGAAGACCAAACCGTTGGTGTGACACTTCGTGAAGAGCCAGCACTACGTTTAGATCAAGCGCCAGAAAACGGCATCATTGAAGCGAATGTCAATGACGAATGGGTGGTACTGGAAGTAGGACAAGAAGTTCCTGCCGACACAGAAGTACGTTTTATTCCAAATGATGACGCATTGGCTAACGGAACACACACTACGCAAATCGGTACGTTTGACGACAACGCGAGTGTGGATGATTGGGGTACAGAAGTCGACCCTTATACGCGTGAGTTCTCGGATGGTGACTTAACGGTCACCGTTCAAAGTAACGATGATCCTCTTGGTGCCTGGAATGGTAACACCCATATTGGTCATGGTATTGGTGATACAGACCGCCAAGGTCTAAGTGGTGATGAGAAACTGACCGTTTCCGTTGAAGGTCAAGACATCAATGAAATCAGCTTCCACCTTGATGGTTTGGGTGGCTGGTTCATGGAAGAGTCTCGTCACTTTACTGAAGTGGAAATTCGCGCCTTCAACGATGATGGTGAGTTAATCGATTCGATGACTTACCACAAAGAAGACCGTAACAATTACGAGACGGACTATACGCTTACAGTAAATGAGCCGGTGTCTTATTTTGAACTTGGTACCGTGCAAGGTAATGGTACTTACGTCGTTCAAAACATGACAGTGTCACAAACTTGTCCTGATGAAGCGGTGTTTACATCGATTGGTGTGGATGGTTCCGAGATCACCGAAACGGTTGAGTTGAACATCCATGCGGGTGACAACGAAATCGAGCTAACGGCTGAACTTCCGAATATTACTGTTGATACCGAAGGTTCTGCCCAGTTTGCTTCGGTTGTGATTACTGAAGAGCAATTATTGGCGCAAGCATCGGATATTGATGGTGATGACCTCGATATTCAAAATCTCGAGCTAGTGGGTGAAAACTCAGAGCATGCAACACTCACCGATAATGGTGATGGTACTTGGACGGTAACACCGAATGAAAACTTCCATGGTGAAATCGAACTCGGTTACCAAGTTACCGATGGTGAGCTGACAGACAGCAACATCATCAACATCAACTTCGAATCGGTGAACGATGCGCCAATCGTTTCTGGGCCGATTGTTCTATCGACAGACGAAGATGAAGGCATCACGTTCAGTGCGGATGACTTGTTAGCGAACACCACAGATGTGGAAGGCGATACGCTGTCTATTTCTGACATCACTTACGGTGGTGACAACGGTGAGCTGGTTGATAACGGTGACGGTACATTTACCTTCATGCCGAATGAAAACTTCAATGGTGAAATCGACATCGACTACAAGGTGTTTGATGGTACTGATGAAGTTGCAACGCATCTAGACCTAACGGTTGTCCCGGTCAATGATGTGCCGGTTCCGGGTGAACCACTACACACCCAAATGCTTGAAAACGGCTCGATGATCATCGAAGCGAAAGACTTATTGTCTGGTGCGACCGATGTTGATGGTGACATTCTTCATGTCGAAAACCTATTACTTGCAGACCAAACGCAAGGTACCTTAACGGATAACGGTGATAATACCTTTACCTTCGAACCTGCAGAAGACTTCTATGGCGAAGTGAATCTGACTTTCGATATCAGTGACGGGCAAGCAAGCGCG
Organism: Vibrio artabrorum; assembly: GCF_024347295.1. Lineage (NCBI taxonomy): Bacteria > Pseudomonadati > Pseudomonadota > Gammaproteobacteria > Vibrionales > Vibrionaceae > Vibrio > Vibrio artabrorum. The sequence goes on from NZ_AP025459.1 coordinate 939,896, forward strand.
CCAAGTACTGCAAGAGTCGACGTTGAAATTGTCAATGAAGGCCCAGAGGTGAGTGGTCCAATTGAAGCCGCTGTTGATGAAGATGGTTCAATCACTATCACTCAAGAGGATCTATTAGCGAATGCAACTGATGTTGATGGCGATAACCTTGAAGCGGTTAACTTTGCGACCAACGATCCAAATGCGGTTGTTGTAGAAAACCCAGACGGTAGCTTCACGATTACACCAAGTGCAGATTTCTTTGGTGAAATTGAATTTACTTACGATGTCACTGACGCAATCGAAACTGTTGCCGCTGACCTCAACCTAACCGTAAATCCAATCAATGATGCGCCAGACGTGCCTGACATGTCTTTCACTACGGAAGATGGTCAAGCGATTACGATTACCGAAGCTGAGTTACTGGCACACGCGACAGACGTTGAAGGTGATGAACTGTCAGTTGTCAATGTGACGAGCGCAAGCGACACGGTAGAAGTCACAGACAATGGCGACGGAACATACACATTAACACCAGAGCAAGGCTTCTTTGGTAATGTTGACTTAGCGTTTGATGTGAGCGATGGCACGGATGTGGTTGCCGCAAACATCGACTTAAACGTTGAGTTCGTCAACGATGCACCAGAAGCGACGCCAATGGTGGCAGATGTCGACGAAGATGGTTCAATCCTCGTTACCCAAGAAATGCTGCTGGAGAACGCGAGCGACCAAGATGGTGATGAGCTGTTTGCTACATCGCTTGAAACCAATGATCCGAACGCCAGCATTGTCGACAACGGTGATGGCACGTATACAGTGACTCCTTCTGAAAACTTCAACGGTGATATTGCATTCACTTATGAGGTGAGTGACGGTGAGCTGAGCACGTATAATGACATGACGTTGACCGTTAATCCGGTGAATGACATACCAATTGTTGCTCCAAGCCTGTACCACATTGAAGAGGATGGCAGCATCCTGTTCACTCAAGAAGATCTGTTGAGTGGTGCGATTGATATTGATGGCGACGACCTAAGCGTTACTAGCATCAATTATTCTGGCGATGAAGGCACAGTCACCGACAATGGTGACGGCACGTTCAGCTTCGTTCCGGAAGAGCATTTCAGTGGTGACCTACAGTTCAGCTTTACCGTGACAGACGGTACAGATGAAGTTGAGCAAGACCTCAATGTTCACATTGAAGCGGTCGCAGATGCTCCGGATCTTGTGATTACCGATGGTGATGGTGTTAACGTCGACGACCAGGCGATTTTGGTTGAGCCAGGCGGTATTGTTGAACTGAACATTGCGGCGGCACTTGTCGACCAAGACTTGTCTGAAACACTCACTGTAACGGTAGATGGTGTGCCAGAAGGCTCGGTTATTCAATACGATAACGAAGGCGTTCTGAATGACCAAGAAAACGGTATCACCAGTTACAACGATACTGAAATCACAGTAACGTTTGAAGGCGAAACCGCAGGCTACCAAAACGCAGCCGGTTACTACAAAGTTGATGAAGATGGAAACATCACAGGTGTTGAAGTTGTTTACGAAAACGCATCACAAGTTGGGGGTGGCGGTGACCTTGTCCCTGGGCAAGATCAGTTCAGCTTCCAAGTTGAAGAAGGTGAAAGTTTCAATCTGTTCTTGATTCCAAACGGACATCAGCACAACGACTTTGATGCGATGCAAGACGGTCAGTACGAGTTCCGTGCTGAGGATGGTTCGCCTGCGAACATGGATACGGTTGATCCTCAACTTGTCTTTGTGGCTGCTGATGGGACCGAGACCGTAATTCAAGGCCAGAATGGTGACGCGATCTTCCATGGTGGTTCAAGCTCTCAGCTAAACCAAGATGGTATCGAACATACTCGTACTACGGTGAATGAAGACGGCGATCTGGTTTACGGATTTGAAGATTTGTATGGCGGCGGTGATGCTGACTATTCTGACTTCAACTTCACAATCGATGTCGGTGAAGTAAACAGCCAAATCTACAGCGGTGAAGTGACGGTTGGCCCTGATGGTACGGTGAACTTACCAACAACGGCAATCGAAAATGCGCTGCAAATCCAGCTGCCAGAAGACTTCAATGAGCAGCTTGAAGTTCATGTAACCGCAACTGCGACAGAGTTATCGAATGATGATTCTGAAACGGTCTCTCAAACCATCTACATTAACGCGACAGGCGCGCACATTGAGCACGCACCTGAAGCACTTCCGGTTTCTGCAACGGTTGAAGAAGATGGTTCGATCATCATTACGCAAGAAGATCTATTGGCTAATGCGCGTGATTTAGATGGCGATCAGCTAACGGCTCTGAATTTAGCAACCGATGATGAGAGCGTTACGATTACCGATAACGGTGATGGTACGTACACATTAACGCCAGATGCTGACTTCAATGGCGATGTTAGCTTTACGTTTGATGTGTCAGATGGTGATGATGTTGTCTCTACCAACCTTGAGTTAACGGTTTCACCAGTGAACGATGGTCCAGAAGCACAAGACCAGATATTCACAGTCGGCGAAGATGGCGTGTTAACTTTCAATGACCAAGACCTATTAACAGGTGCGACGGACATTGAGGGAGACGACCTAAGTGTTGAAGGTGTAACGTACACTGGCACTGACGGTGTCCTAACTGATAATGGCGATGGCACATACAGCTTCGCACCAAACGAGAACTTCAATGGCGATGTGAACTTCTCGTTCAATGTATCAGATGGTACCGATACAGTAACCGCTAACATTGATGTGAGCGTGACGCCAGAGAATGATCCACCGGTTGCGGGTAGCACGTCTTACACGGTTAATGAAGACAACTCTATTACGATCAGTAACGAACAATTGCTAGCGAACGCTTCGGATATCGAAGGTGAAGTGGCGATTGATAGCGTGACTTACAGTGGTAGTGATGGTGTTCTAGAAATCAACGGTGACGGCACATATACCTTCTCTCCAAACGAGAACTTCAATGGCGAAGTTAGCCTTGATGTGGTTGTTGTGGATGAAGACGATGCCGCCGTATCGACGACTGCGGGCATTACGGTTCTAGAAGTGAACGATCCACCGGTTGCAGGTGGCACGTCTTACACAGTGCATGAAGACAACTCAATCACCATCAGTAACGAACAGCTATTAGCCAACTCTTCGGATATTGAAGGTGAGGTTGCGATTGATAGCGTGACTTACAGTGGTAGTGATGGTGTTCTAGAAATCAACGGTGACGGCACATATACTTTCTCTCCAAACGAGAACTTCAATGGCGAAGTTAGCCTTGATGTTGTCGTTACTGATGAAGAGGGCGCAACTGAAGCGACCACCGCGGGTATTACTGTACTTGAGGTGAACGATCCACCAATCGCAGGCTCAACCAGCTACTCAGTCAACGAAGACGAAGTTATCACCATCAGTTCAGAGCAACTGTTGGCGAACGCTTCTGATATCGAAGGTGAAGTGGCGATTGATAGCGTTAACTACACCGGTTCAGACGGTATCTTTACCGACAATGGTGACGGCACATTCAGCTTCGCACCAAACGCGAACTTCGATGGCGATGTCAGCCTTGATGTTGTCGTTACTGATGAAGATGGCGCAACCGTAGCGACCAACGCAAGCATCGATGTTCTGCCTGTTAACGACGCTCCGGTATCGGGCGACTTGGCGTACAGCGTGGACGAAGATGGTTTAATTACCTTGAGCCAAGAGCAATTACTTGCTCAAGCGAGTGATGTTGACGGCGATGACTTAACAGCGGCTAACCTAACCGCTAGTGGTGATGCGACAGTTACAGCAAACGATGATGGTAGTTTCACTATCACGCCAGATGCTAACTTCAATGGCGACATTGATTTGAACTTCGACATTACCGATGGCGATGCGACGCTTCAAGCAACGGCTGATCTAACGGTTAACCCAGTTAATGACTTGCCAACAGTCGGTGAGCCACAATTTGTGACTCAAGAAGATACCAGCTTTACCTTCACACAAGAGCAACTTCTGCAAAATGCAGGCGACATTGATGGCGATAACCTATCGGTTGAAAATGTCGCTTCAGATAGCGGGACTTTGGTTGATAACGGCGACGGCACTTACACATTCGCACCGAATGAAAACTTCGACGGCAATGTGAATGTGACGTTCGACGTGAATGACGGTACCGCGACAGTACCAGCAGAAGCGACCATTGATGTTCAATCTGTGGTTGATATGCCAGAGCTGTCGATTGCTTCTGACCTAGTGATTGCTTCAGACAACTTCGAGTCTGGCTCAAACGGTTGGAATACTGGTACTGAAAGCTCACAAGGCTTCGAATCTGGTGACATGCTAGGTCGTATTGGTGGCACTGGTGGCGAGGAGGCCGTTAGCAAAACTTACGATATCCCAAGTGATGTGAGCGAAGTTAATATCTCGTTCAACTTCTACGAAATTGACTCTTGGGATGGTGAGTCGTTGCAAATCTTTGTCGGCGGCGAACAGCTTACCTCGTTAGATAACTCGGCGTTCCAAACTCAAGACGGCACGACAACGTTGTACGATTCAGCGGGCAATGAAGTCGGTGAAGTCGTTCACGGCGTATCGCAAGGTGAAGGTTTCAGTGGTTGGAATGACCAAGCACACCAAATCAACCTAACGGTACCCGTTGAAGACGGCCAACTTGAATTAGGCTTTGGTTCAACATTGAATCAAGAGGTTAGTGACGAGTCGTTTGGTATCGACAACATAGAAATTACCGTATCTGACGCGGACTACCAAATCATTGGTACTGAAGATACACCTGTACCACTTGATATTGATGCCGCTCTAACCGATACCGATGGCTCAGAAAACCTCGCTATCTTGATTGAAGATGTGCCAGAAGGCAGCTCACTTTCTGCAGGTACTGATAACGGTGATGGCACTTGGTCATTGCAACCTGACGAGCTAGAAGGGCTAGAGTTTATCCCTTCAGGTGACTTCAATGGTGATGTGGTTCTAACCGTGAATGCGACATCGACTGATGTTGATACGGGCACCACCGCAACGGCAACCCAAGATGTGACGATTCATATCTCGCCAGCGAACGATGCTCCAGAAGTTGATGGTGACATCAGTGCTGTGACAGCCGAAGATAACAGCATCACGCTAACGCAAGAACAACTGCTAGAGCACGCTGTCGACATTGATGGTGATGACCTATCAGCAATCAACCTAACCACCAATGATGAAAATGCGACCGTTCAAATGAACGACGATGGCAGTTTCACCATTACACCGAGTGAAAACTTCAACGGTAATATCGAATTTAGTTACGATGTAACCGATGGAGAAGATAGGGTTGCTGCTGGCCTAGACTTGACGGTAAAACCTGTCAATGATGCGCCAGAGCCACAAGACCAAGCATTCACTATTGGTGAAGATGGGGTTCTTAACTTCACTGACGCTGACCTGTTAACGGGAGCAACGGATGTAGAAGGTGATGACCTAACAGTCGAAGGTGTGACATACACGGGTGCTGATGGTGTGCTTACCGACAATGGTGACGGAAGCTACAGCTTTGCGCCAAACGAGAACTTCAATGGTGATGTGAACTTCAGCTTTGATGTGTCAGATGGCACGGATACCGTTCAAGCCAACATTGATGTGAGCGTGACGCCTGAGAACGACCCACCAGTGGCGGGTAGCACGTCTTACACTGTGCATGAAGACAACTCAATCACGATCAGTAACGAACAGCTATTAGCCAACTCTTCAGATATTGAAGGTGAGGTTGCGATTGATAGCGTGACTTACACTGGCAGTGACGGTGTGTTCGAAGACAACGGTGACGGCACTTACACCTTCTCGCCAAACGAGAACTTCAATGGTGATGTGAGCTTAGCGGTTGTTGTTACCGATGAAGAAGGGGCAACAGAAGCGACTACAGCGGGAATCACTGTACTTGAGGTGAACGATCCGCCAATCGCAGGCTCAACCAGCTACTCAGTCAACGAAGATGAAGTTATCACCATCAGTGCAGAGCAACTGTTGGCGAACTCTTCGGATATTGAAGGCGAAGTGGCGATTGATAGCGTTACTTACACAGGCGCTGACGGTATCTTTACTGACAACGGTAACGGCACATTCAGCTTTGCACCGAACGCAAACTTCGATGGCGATGTTAGCCTAGATGTCGTGGTGACAGATGAAGAAGGTGCGACAGTAGCCACCAGTGCAAGTATTGATGTTCTTCCAATCAATGATCCACCGGTATCGGGCGACTTGGCTTACAGCATTGATGAAGATGGTTCGATTACTCTGACTCAAGAGCAATTGCTATCTCAAGCATCGGATGTGGATGGTGATGATCTGACCGCAAGCAACTTAAGCGCAGGCGATAATGCGACCGTTGTTGATAATGGCGATGGCACCTTTACGGTAACGCCAGATGCGAACTTCAACGGCGACATCGACCTAAGCTTCGATATTTCCGACGGCACTGCGTCGATTGTGGCGAACGCCGATCTGACGGTAAACCCAGTCAATGACTTACCAACGACATCTGATGTTTACGCGAACGTTGATGAAGACAACGTCATCACTATCACGCAGGAACAGCTACTTGCGAATGCCGCTGATATTGAGGGCGATGACCTTGTCGCATCCGACTTAACCTTAGTGGGTGACGATGCAACGATTGTCGATAATGGGGATGGCACGTTCTCAATCACTCCAAGCGAAAACTTTAATGGCTACATTGATGTTGCCTACAGCATCAGCGATGGCGACACTCCAATTGCCGCTAACTTAGGCTTAACCGTTGACCCAGTTAACGACGCACCAATTGTTTCTGCTGATGTGGCGATAACCATTGAAGAAGATGGTTCATACACCATTACTCAAGAAGAGCTCCTACAATTCGCGACTGACATCGAAGACGATGACATGACCGCAATTATTGGAGAGCAGGGCGATGAAACAACCGTAACCGGTACAGTGTTGGATGCTGAAACCAGTAATCCAGTGTCTGGTGCGGAAGTCACCTTGACCGACAGTGCTGGCAATAGCTACACCACAGTAACGGATGATTCAGGAAACTACTCTGTTGCAGGTTCAGTCGTTGACCAAGGTACGGTAACCATTGAGCAAGATGGTTCAATTACCAGTAGCTTCCTTGTCCCTGCGGGCGAAGATGTGAATGGTGGCGTAACCGCTATATCGGAAGTACTTGAGGAAACCGATATGCGTATCGTGGTGACTTGGGGTGAAAACCCTCGAGATATGGATAACCACTTATGGCTATACGATACAGAGAATGGCAATGAGCTAGACCATATTAACTACCGCGACATGAGCCACGATTTGGGCGAAGGTAATGTCGTTCAGCAAGATGTTGATGACACCAATGGTGGCGGTCCTGAAACCATCACCATTCCAAACTACCAAGACGCTGACATGCACTATTCAGTACACAACTACACCGACAGAAGTTGGGATGTAGAGGGTGTTGAAGATGTACGAGTTCAAGTGTTTGTAGGCGATACATTGGTTGAAACCTTCAGCCCAGATTTATCTGATAACCCATCAGGTGACCACTGGCATGTATTCGATCTCGTGAATGGCATCATTGTCCCGAGCCAAGATGTCGGCACTCAAAACGCGTTTGATTTGCCAACGGCAGAAGAAGCGTTAGCGAATGAAAATGGCATTGATATCTCTGAATTGCTAACCGGCGATGAAGGTGATGACTCTGGTGATACGGGGGGTAACGAACCAAGTGTTGGAGACATCTCAATTGAGAACGCGCTTATCATTGACAATGGTGATGGTACTTACACCATTACACCGGAAGAGAACTTCAATGGTGAATTCTCGATTAGTTACAACGTGGACGATGGTAACGGTGGGGTTACTCCAGCGGAACTGGATGTGACCGTAACAGCAGTTAACGACCTTTCTGTTATTTACGACCACAACTACACCATTAATGAAGATGGTTCGTTGACCTTTACTGATGAACAGCTATTGGCTGGTGCAACGGATATTGACGGCGATGACCTTTCTGTCGAGTCGGTTAACTACGAAGGCACAGACGGTGTGTTCACGGATAATGGCGATGGTACATACACCTTTGCGCCAAACGAGAACTTCAATGGCAATGTCGACCTAACTTACAATGTGAGTGATGGTACTGATGTTGTATCGGCGAATATTGATGTTCAAGTTGTTCCAATCAATGACGTACCGGTAGCGGGTGCTACAACTTACAGCGTTGAAGAAGATGGCAGTATCACCCTAAGCGATGCACAACTTCTGGCGAATAGCTCGGATGTTGAAGGGGAAGTGTTTGTCAGCAATGTAAGCTACAGCGGCACTGATGGTGTATTCACTGATAATGGTGATGGTACTTACACCTTTGCGCCAAACGAAAACTTTAACGGTGACATCAGTCTTGATGTTTCTGTTATGGATGAAGATGGCGCAACCGCTGAAACAACCGCAGGTATCGACGTCATTGCTGTTAATGACTTGCCAGTTGCAGGTTCAACGACCTACAGCGTTGACGAAGATAACGTGATTACCATCAATGAAGCGCAGCTTCTTGCGAACAGCTCAGATATTGAAGGTGATGTATCCGTTAGCGACGTTTCCTACTCAGGCGCAGACGGTATCTTCACTGACAATGGTGATGGTACTTACAGCTTCGCACCAAATGAAAACTTCAACGGTAATGTCAGCTTAGATGTAACCGTTGCTGATGAAGACGGTGCAACCGCTCAAACGACTGCGGGAATAGATGTTATCGCAGTCAACGATGCACCAGTATCGGGTGACTTGGCTTACTCAGTGGATGAAGATGGTTCAATCACGCTAAGCCAAGAGCAACTGCTGGCTCAAGCATCGGATGTGGACGGCGATGATCTTATCGCTGCCAACCTGACCGCGGGTGATAACGCGACCGTTACGGCAAACGATGATGGTTCATTCACCATTACCCCAGATGCTGACTTCAACGGCGACATAGACCTAAGCTTCGATGTTTCAGACGGTATCGAGACAGTTCAAGCCGGCGTAGACCTAACCGTTAATCCAGTGAATGACATCGCGGTGGTAGAAGATGTCGCTTACACCATTGAAGAAGACGGTTCATTGACCTTTACAGACGAGCAACTGCTAGCGGGTGCTTCTGATATTGATGGTGATGAGCTTTCAGTTACCGATGTGTCTTACACGGGTGCAGAGGGTGTGTTCACCGACAATGGCGATGGCACTTACATCTTTGCACCGAACGAGAACTTCAATGGTGACGTAAGTCTGGACTTCTCAGTATCTGACGGCACTGAGACAGTCGATGCCAATATTGGTGTGACGGTAACGGATGTTAACGACGCACCAGTGGCAGGCGCAACGTCTTACCAAATGAACGAAGATGGCACCATCACAATCAGCCCTGAGCAGTTAATTGCTAATAGTTCTGACGTTGATGGTGAAGTGTCGCTTGAAAGCGTGACTTACTCAGGCTCTGACGGCACCTTGGTTCAAAACGATAATGGATCTGTGACCTTCACGCCAAACGAGAACTTTAATGGTGATATCAGCCTAGATGTGGTTGTGACCGATGATGACGGTTCGACTGCAACAACAACGGCAGGTATCCAAGTTCTGGCTGTCAACGATGGACCTGAATCTGAGGATGTGAAACTAACCACAGCCGAAGACAGCACCATCCTTATCACACAAGACATGTTGTTAGCTCAAGCGACCGACATCGATAACACCGCCGACGAGCTGTCAGCTTCGGGTCTACAAATCGACCCTAGCTTGGGTGAGTTGCTAGATAACGAAGACGGTACTTGGTCATTTACGCCTAACGAAAACTTTAATGGCGATGTGCCAATGACGTTTAACGTTAGCGATGGCCAAGAGACTATTGTAGTCGACGGCAACATCGATGTTACGCCAGTGAATGATGCACCTGAAGCGCCAACCATTGAAATGCAAGGCGAAGAAGATGTGGTCATGGTGATTGACCCAGCTTACATCGCGGGTCAAGTCACAGACCTTGATGGCGACGAGATCAGCATCGAGAGCATCACAGTACGAGCACCAGCGAACGCGACCTTAACTCAGCAACCAGACGGCATGTATCACTTAGTGACGACGCAAGACTTCAATGGCTTGGTAGAACTGGGTTATCAAGCGACTGACGGTGAAGAAGTGGTTGATGGCTCGCTGAATGTGGATGTCATTCCTGTTAACGACGCACCGTTTAACGTCGGCAACGCAATGATGACCACAAACGAAGATGGCGCGTTCACCTTTGATGCTGGCGACTTGATGAACTTGTTTGGTGACATTGATACCGCTGACCTTGTGGTTTCTCGCATTATCACCGCAGACGGTGAAGATGGTGGCGAAGTAACGGACAACGGTGATGGAACTTGGACATTCACGCCAACAGGCGACTTCTCAGGTGTTTCTGACCTACAAGTTGTCGTGAGTGACGGTGAGTTTGAAACGGTTCTTGATGTTCCTGTGTTCGTACGTCCTGTCGCAGATGGTGCGGTTATTTCAACTGACCATGACGGTCCATTAGTGTTCGGTGAAGATGAAACCGGTCATTTAGGACTGAACGTTGGCTTAGTCGATGATTCAGAAACACTGAGTAACTTGGTGATGACAGGTTTCCCTGTTGGATTCGAGGTAACCGATGGTGTGAATACTGTGATGATCACCGAACCGGGTCAATACATCGACCTGTTCGATTGGGATATCTCAAACATTCAAATGACGCCGCCTGAGAACTTCCATGGTGAGTTCTTCGTAACTGTAAGCGCAACAACGATTGATTACGGAGATGAGCCGGAAGCGTTTGAAGATGGCATCGATACGGGTGATTTCGAAACTGTCGCGGGTGATGCCATCATCCTAACAGCAGACGACCTAATCGGATTGGCTGAGAATGTGGATGCAGGCAGCGATGATGAAGTGAAACTGGTTCATCTTGCTGACCGCAGCCAAGGTGAGATTGTCGATAATGGCGATGGCACTTGGACCTTCACACCCGCTCCTGGCTTTACGGGTGAAGCAGACATCGCTTACGTGGTGGATAAAGATGGCGTACTTCATGATGAGCAAACAGGCGTCGTCGTCAAAGAAGGCGACTCACAAGAGAATGCAGCACCAGAAGTTAACAGCATTACGACGACGGAAATCGCAGCGGATGCCACCTTGTCGTTCTCCGATGAAGACATGTTAGCGAACCTGAGCGATGCAGAAGGCGATAGCATGAGCATTGAGTCAGTAAGCTTGATGGAAGGTCAGGGCGTCATTGAAAGCGATAACCAAGGTCACTATCAATTCACACCTGCTGAAGACTACACCGGCGATGTTCAAATTGGGTTTATCGCGACCGATGGCGAAAATCGCATCGAAAGCTTCTTCAATGTGGATATCCAAAGTGGCGATGAAGCAGCGGCGAGCGAAGGTTATACCTTAGCTGATGATGGTTCACTAACTATAACGGATGCACAGCTAGTGGATGAGTTAGGTGTGAGTGATTCTGCACAAGTTGTTGATGTTGCAGACGCGAACGATGCTGGCTTCTTTGCCGAATCAGGTGAAGGTGAGTGGACTTACTGGCCGAACGAAGACTTCGATGGCAATTTAGCGATGAATGTTGAAGTCAACAACGGCGGTGAAGTATCAAGTCACAGCGTAAGCATCCAAGTAGCCGATGTTTCAGTACAAGGTGATGAACCACAAGTCCAAGCTGTTCAAGCAACAGAAGAGCAACAAGTGCAAGTGGCTCAACAAGCTGATGACCACGCTCAAGAGACAGAAACGGTTATGGAAGACAGCCCAGCAGATATCACAGCAGCACCGGGTGATACCATCTCTATCTCGATTCCAGATGAGGTGAGTGGTAACGAATCGGTTGATTACGTTGATATGTCTGGCTTACCTGAGGGTGCGACGGTGAGCAACGCGCTGGATAACGGTGATGGTAGCTTCACAATCAGTGGCAACCTAGAGCAGCCAGTATCCGTTGAACTTCCAGAAGGGTACCAAGGTACGAGCGAGATCCAATTCCAAGGTTACGACGAACTGGGTAGCTCAATAGACGGTGCTAGCGGTTCTGTTGATGTTGAGGTCGATGATCAATACACCATGCAAGGTTCTACGCAAGAGCAGCAACCAGACATGGCGGGTATGGAATCTGGTGGCAGCGACTGGACAAGTTCAGGTGGTCAAGATCAAGGTGTTGACTTCACGGACGACTCTGGAAGCTTCGATTCAGATTCTCAAACTGGAACCGATCAAGGCAACGACTTCGACCAAAGCTCGATTTAATCGAGATGGCTTGGTTTTAGTCTGAACCGACATTTAGTTTAAACCAACAAGTAGATAGGGCAGCGTAACGTTGCCCTGAGCAAAGCCATGTAGAGTGACCTTTGCATGGCTTTGTTATTTGTCGCTGAGATTCATTCTTTGGCTTCAAAAAACTTGAGAATCCACAAGAATGTTCTTAGTTACTATAAGAGAGAGTTAAAAGGGAGTGAGGGCATGTATCGTTATGTCAGTTCACCGCTAGCGTCAAAGTACATCGTGCCACCGCCTCAACATCGAGCGTTGTCGAGTGTGGATGTGCCTGAGTCTGAATTGGAGATGCGAGAAATATTGAATAATTGGTTTGTCGATGGTTTAGCGCCCATTATTGAAAATGAAGATGACGACATCTCTGCGAGCGATTACGTTCGATTTGAAAAGCTTAGCCGCACGGTTGGGATGCTGTTGAGAAACAAAGATTATTATTTTGCGGCGAAACGTATTTTATCGGTGTGGGAACAAGATTGCCTTGAAACCACTTATATTCATTACCTCATTTTACGCAGTGAGCGAATCACTTCTCTAAGGTAAGTTAATGATTTGGCACTTGCCATTAGCTATTAGCGACTTAGGGTTCGTGTGCTTAAGATCTTTTTGTTTTTCTAGCGAATGAGGCAAACAAAAAGGGCAAGCTTTGAGGCTCACCCTAAGGTTCTTTCTTTTACTTAACGTTGTTTTTTTACTTACGTTGCTGTTTTGGCTTAACGTTATTTTCACCTAATTTTCAACAGGGTTGTGATTTACACCCAGCCATCAAATTTGAGTCGTTTTTGAATTCTCTCGACCGCCTCTCTTTGCATCTGTCTAACCCGCTCGTTAGAAACATTCACATCCAACATTTGTCCGACCTCAGACAGTGTTTTCACGTTGTTATCAAAGAAACCAAAACGGTGGATTAACACCTTTTGCAATTTTGGTGGAAGCGTATTGATGATTTCTTCTAAAGCTAGAGTAAAAGATTTATCCTCACAATCTTGTTGAGGAGTTGGGATGTATTCACTTTCGCATTGATCAAGCACCATGGGGGCTTGGCTAGTTCCAACCGTTGTCGTTACGTCAATAAATCCGCTTAACGCCACCAGTTGATCGATGCGTTCGGCCTTAACACCAGAACGCTCTGAGAGTTCTGAAATAGAAATCTCTTTGCTCATTTTCTTATTTGCATCAAGTTTCTTTGAGGCGAGGCTGTTTATTTCTTTACACACGTGAGCTGGTAATCGAACGGTACGTCCTGTGTTCATCAGTGCCGCTTCAATGTTTTCGCGGATCCACCATACGGCATAGGTTGAAAAACGATAACCGGGTTCAGGGTCGTATTTGTCGATGGCCTTGATCAAGCCGATATTACCCTCCTCGATCAGATCGAGCAGAGTGAAATTATGGCCTTTACGTTTTAGGTAACTCTTTGCGATTTTCACAACAAGGCGCAGGTTTGATTCGATCATGACATCACGCGCTTTTTTATCACCTGCGCGATTCAATTTTGCGTAATATACTTCATCTTCACGCGATAGTAGATCGATGCCTACGATATCCTTCAGATAGTGAGCATAAGGCTCTGCAGTAGTCGAAAATGAGTTGTTAATAGGGTTGTCATCCGTGAGCTCCTGAAACGCAGTAAAGCTATCGTTGTTCATTTCCTTGTCCTTATCTAGCCGACTGAACATTTCGCTATAGCGCTATGCTATTAAGTGATTAACACTTGGTTTCATTATAGTGTAGATAACAGTTTCTTCTTTACCAATAAATAAATTGCAATCTTGTATCTTTACTCCGACAAACTTGTTACAAAAGTTTAACCTTTATTGTGATTCATCAAATGGGCGCTGTAGTTATTCAAAACATCAATATAAGGGGGGGACAGTTATGTCTGATGTATCGGTTTATCTGGATGAATGGTAGGAACATTATAGATGTGACTGGTGAAATATAGATGTGAATGGCGAAAAATGGGTAGGGAAATTGATAAAGACAATAGCAAGGGTTGAGGTTCAATGTTATCAAAGTGCCTCAACTCTTTTAGCTGTGTCGGCTGTTAAGTCTCACCACGAACGTTTTAATTTTATCGGACTAATAAGTGCTAAGAACCTCATTGATTTGCTGGTTGATGATCTTGACTTCATTATAGATAACGGAAAGATCGTTCTCTTGAGGAGCCAGTTTATTGAGTGTGTTTTGCTCAACTCTTTCTAATGCGAGAGTGGCGGTGTCTTCACCGAAACTGGCTAATATGCCTTTTAAAGTATGCACAGTGAAATGAAGCTTGTCCCAATCCTGTTGTTGAACCAACTCTTCGATCTCTTCTAGCGAATTACCATGATCTTCTTGATAGGTAGACAAAACGGCGTAAATAACGTCTCTGTCGTTATCTAAATAGGCGTTTAAAGCATCAAAGTCTAGCATGTGGACTCCTGTCGGCTGCATGTTGAAAATGGGTTAGGTGGCTTAGTGGAAAAACCATACTGTGATGAATCACTAATCCATTGATTCCATTTTGGCGGAAGTTCTAACTGTAAAAGCTCTTCCAAATAGTCGTCGCTAAGTTTCTCATCTATATGAGCTTTATGGACGGCATATATATAGTCAAGTTTGGCGGCAACGGAATATGGATAACTGTGAATGTAGTCCTTTATTTCTTGGATTGATCCAACGTTTTCAATATTAATACAAGTCGAAGGGGCAATATTTTTAGGCTTCAGTTGGTGGCTTACGGCTTCTCCACGAGATTTGAGACATCCCATTGCTAAATGATAAAGAGAGTACTCACCAAAGTGGGCGAGCATGGGTAATAACTGAGTGAGCAAATAAGTTGGTTGGCTGTGGAAATTGTTCGCTAGCAGTGTCGAAGCTCTAATCACTTTTTTGTGGGAAACCTGAGGGCTATTTTCGATGAGCAATATGCTGCTCTGAAATAGGGCAAGGCTGGCCAAAACCTGCTGCTGTTGTTTTACCGGAAGTTTCAGGTTTACCAACTCGGTGAATTGGTTGGCGTGCTCAAGCAAAATACGTTTGTACTTTAGTTGCGTCTCGCGTTGATACGTTGCTTTTAAGGAATTAAAGTGCGCACCAATGGAATGAATGACATCAATGTCAGCAGCTGAAATGTGGGTAGCATACATATCGCCTAACTTTATGATCATATGTGTGTTATCTGCGTTCTCAGCTAAGTCGATGGCCCTGATTGCACGATGGCTGATACTCGGTGTCATCTCAAATGCACGAATCGCCAATTTAAGAGCAGGCAGCAGCATTTTGTGTTTTTCATAGATACAGCTTAAGCAATCAATAACGCTTAATGAGAGTGGCTGCGCTATCAGAAAATTGTGGAGCTTATCTATGGCTAAATTTGGCTTGCCTAAGCTGTCGAGAATCAGCGCCTCAGCCACCAATTTGGTTGGGTGCATGTTGGTTTTCGAGTTGTTAATAACGCTAGAGAGTAACTGCCATTTCTTACCTGCAATTAAATGTTCAATCAATGTCGCTTCGAACTGAACGCTAGTACCATTAGGGGAGATCGCCAAAGCTTGAGCTAATCTCTCTTGACTGGCAATGGGATACAAATCATTCAGTTGGGTGAGTTTCTTTGAAACGGACACGGCACTTTGGATCTTTTTACCCAACGTTTGAGTATTAATCGGTTTAGAAACGAAGTGGTGTGCTTCACCTGAAAGGGCGGTTAATACTGTCTCCTGACGCATATCCCCAGAGAGCAAGATTGTCGCCACCGTATGATCGATGAGGCGGTTTCGATACAGAATACCCAACAGCTCAAAGCCAGTAAAAGACTGTTCTAAGTGGTAGTCAATGAGGAGTACATGAAAAGAGTGTGTCTCGACCGCTTTAATGGCTTTTCGATAATCGGTCGCAATAAAAATACAGTCGCGCGAAACTCCCAAACTAGCCAGTTGCTGCTTAATAAGTATTGTTGCACTTTTAGAGTCGTCGACAATTAAAACCCGTAGGTTCGCTGGTAAGGTCAAATCCATTTTCCTCAATACCAAATGCTATTTTTAATCTAGGCGTCAAGTTGTACACTGTCAAGGTGCCTATATCATAAACAAACACTTGATAAACTATTGGTAATTAACGAGTATTCGATAACGTTTATGGAAGTGTTTAAACGAAGATTGTGTTGGCCTTATTTTTCGCATTATACGAGTTTAACCAATAAAAAAGAGGCAAGCCGATAAGCTTACCTCTCTGTTTTGTTAAGCGAGATTTTATTCGAAATATTACCCGTTACTTGCGCTTTATTTACTCAAAACTCTAGTGTTAATCACGCATGTTAAGAATTAATACTGCTGCTAGAGCCAAGAATGCCGTCATGATTAAGAACACATCGTTGTAAGCCATGATTGAAGCGTCACGCTGCATTGTACCAAGTAAGCTTGCTTGTGCTTGTTGCATCGCCGTTGCGGCATCGCTCCCTGATTGAATAAAAAAAGCTTGTTTTTGCTGAAGTGTTTGCCACCCAAGCTGACTCACCGAAGGTAATGACTCCTTGATGTGAGCCAAATGTTCACGCGTTTTATTATCAAGTAGCGTAGCGATAATCGCGATACTGAAAGCACCACCTAAGTTTCGCATTACGTTGGATAAGGTGGATGCATCTGGCGTATCCATTTTACTGATGTTTTTCATGGCAACCAAAGACAGCGGAACCATGATAAACGGGCTCCCAATTGCACGTAGAACCATGGATAAGATCAGCTGTTGCCCACCAAAATCGGTTGTCATATGAGTATTTACGTAACAACTGAAACTGAACATCGCGAAGCCAAAGGTTACCAAATACTTAGGTTTAATAATTTGCGTTAGCTTGGGTACGATTGGGAAGATCAGCAGCTGTGGGAAACCCATCCACATGATCACTTCACCAATTTCCATCGCGTTATATTGCTGAATCTGAGTGAGGTACATCGGCAGAACATAAATGGAACCCAGTAAAGCCATCCCTAAAATCAGATAGGCGATACAAGACATCGCAAATTGTCCATCCCGCAACAGTCGCAAATTCACCAAGGGTTTTTTATGTTGTAATTCATTGAGAACGAAATAGACCAAACTGACGGCGGAGACAATGCTTAAACCAATGATCAGGCTTGAGCTGAACCACTCTTCACGGTTACCTTCTTCCAATACCACTTCTAAGCAACCTAACCCGAGAGCCATGGTCACGATACCAAACCAGTCAGCTTTTTTCAGGGTACCAAGGTCGAGTTTTTCATCGTCTAAGCCATAACGGATCATAGTGATCACAAGCAGAGCTGGTGGAATGTTGACGTAGAAAATATAGTGCCAAGAGAAGTTCTCGGTCAGCCAACCACCAAATGTTGGACCAATCGAGGGAGCAAAGGTCGCGGTTACCCCGAATAAGGCCATACCAACGGCACGTTTGTTGATGGGCAATAATTGAACGACCAATGAGAAAGCGAGTGGGATTAATGCACCACCACTGAATCCCTGCATCGCCCGGAATACAATCATCGAAGTCATATTCCATGAGATTGAACACAACAAAGATGAAAGGGTAAAAATGAGCGTGGTCCAAATAATATAACGGCGTTTACCAAGCGCTCTAGAAAGCCAGCCACTGAGTGGGATAGCGATCATCTCGGCGACTAAATAAGACGTAGAGATCCATGAGCTTTCATCTAAGGTTGCAGACAGCGCACCTTGAATGTCTTTCAGAGATGAATTGGTGATCTGAATATCCAAGATCGCCATAAATGCGCCAATTAAGCCCCCAAATAGGGCGATCCAGTTGCGACTCGATACTTCGCTTTCATCATGAGTTGGGGCGACAGCAGCAGCGTTGCTCATGGATCTAGCCTCGTTTGTCGATCGTTGCAACTACAGACAAACCAGGAAGCAATCGACCTTTCAATTCTTGTTGATCTGGAATGGTAATTTTCACTGGTACACGTTGAACGATTTTAGTGAAATTGCCCGTTGCATTCTCCGGTGGTAGTAACGCGAATTTTGCACCCGTCGCAGGGGAGAAACTGTCAACTACGCCTTCAAGCGGCTGGCCTGGGAAAGCGTCTAACTCAATTTCAACGGTTTGACCTTTGTGAATGCCGCTTAATTGTGTTTCTTTAAAGTTGGCTTCAATCCACACTTGATTATTCGGTACTAAACTCAGAAGTGGCGCGCCAGCTTGCACCAATAAACCTTCGCGCACGCTACGCTTACCAATCACACCATCTGTGGGAGCATAAACTTTGGTGTACTCGAGGTTAAGTTGTGCCTGTTCACGTTGTGCTTTCGCTTCCGCTACCGATGCTTGTGCTTGTTCGATTTCGCTCGCAATAACCGTGAGTTGGTCATGACTTGCGACCAAATTAGCTTTTGCTTCTTCCAACTCGGCTTGAGTGACTTTTTGTTGTGCTGCCATGCTGTCAACTTCATCTTGTGAAGCATATTTGCGCTTTAACAGACTACGAGATCGCTCGGCTTGTTGAAGTGCGCGTTCGTATCCTGCTTGTGCGGAATCAACGCGGCTCTCTGCTTGATTAATTTGACTACGTTGTAACGTTTGTTTGGCAATTAAGTTTTGTACGCTTGATTGAACGACCGCTAAGTGCGCATTCGCCTGAATGAGTGCGGATTGATAATCACGGTCATCAATTTGAACCAACAAATCGCCTTTTTTAACGGATTGGTTATCACTGACATAAGACTTAACAATGTAACCCGAGACCTTAGGGCTAATGTTGGTAATGTCACCTTGCAGATAGGCGTTATCCGTCGATTCAAAGTACTGGCCATAGCCGTACCAGTATCCAGCGCCAGCTAACCCCAATGACAGCATGATTGCCGTCGCAATAAGCGGTGCTTTTTTACGTTTTTTTGTGCTTACTGTCTGGGAAGCGCTGTTGTTCTCTGCCATTTTATTCTCATTTTCTATTTATTTGGATGTAACGAATTGTAAACGAAACTTATTGATTGATAAGATAGGAAAAAAGGGAAACACTGTTGCACAAATATAACTAATAGATTTTTTGGAGAAGTACGATGGACTTAAATGCGGTGACTGTTTTTACGCAAGTCGTTGATTGTGGGAGTTTCACACAAGCTGCTGAAGCATTGAACATGACAAAATCGACGGTTAGCCGAAAACTAGCAGATCTCGAACAGCATTTAGGTGTGAGATTGATCACTCGTTCGACCCGTAGTTTAGTGTTAACGCCAGAAGGGGACCGTTTTTATCAATTGAGCATGCAAATGCATGACATTATGAATCAAGCGGAATTAGAAGTTTCAGCCAATCAGGATCTGATACGCGGTCCTTTAAACGTAGTACTGCCTGTCGAGCTTGGTCATCAGGTGCTCGCTAAATATATCCATAGCTTTCTGCTAGAGCATCCAAACGTGACGATGAATTTGGAACTGAGTAACCGAGAAGTCGACATCATTGGAGAAGGGATAGATCTGTACGCTCAAATTGGTGACTTAGAAGACTCCAGTTTAGTCTCTCGTTACTTAACGACCTCTGGGCGTGTATTGGTTGCCAGCCCCAAATATTTAGAACGGTTTGGACAAATAGAGTCACCAATGGATCTCAAGGCACCCTTTCGAATGATTGAGGTCGTGAACAAGGCGGCGCGTATACCTAAATGGAAACTGCAATTAGAAGACGGTGAGGTGGCTTTGATCGATCTGCCTTGTCAGTTACGAGTGAATACCATCACGGCCTGCTTAACGGCCTGTGTGGACGGGCTTGGCTTAGCTGTACTTCCTGAATTCATTTGTCGTGAACACTTCAAGACAGGTAAGTTGATTCATCTGTTATCTGAATATGAGATGCCAGAGGTTTCAGTCAGTCTCGTGTATGCAGACAGACAGTTGATGCCGAAACGTAAGAAAGTCTTTATCGACTATCTATTGACGGCCTTTCAAAATAGGAAGCAAAAGTAACGGACTAAACCTTACTGGTTAAGTGTTTAGGCTTCCTATTATTCGTTATTGTCTAAACTGTATCGAAGTTAACTATGATTGGGCTGCCAGTCGACGACTTGTCCATTCGCTAATATAGCTTTGATCGATAGGCCAGCAATATCGATACCGTTGTGACGAAATGCCTTGCTGGAGAAGTTGGCTATGATCTTACTCCCGTCACTGAACTCGGTTTGTTGAACATCGCCGGTCTTATCTAACCATTCGAAATCGACCAACTGTTTATCCCATAACTGTTCGTGGATCGGTTCAAAGCCATCTTGATAGTGTTTGAGTGCTTTGATTCTCGGGCTTGAACTTGATAAAGCTTCATCTCTGGTTAAGTGAACCATCGGTGGTGTGTTATACAACATGGCGGTTAAGTCACGTTCTGCTTTTACATTAGTGAACTTGAGGCTGTCTGAATGCCAATGGTGCGTATTGATTACTTCATCATGGAAAACGGCTTGGTAAAGCGGAATCCGATATTGTGGCGAAAACAGTAGCGACTTATAGGGCTCTTTAACCTCGGCCGGCTTAAAGAAGAAGTCGGGCTTGTGGTCTGGGTACCAACGACCTAAGTAATAGGGAGACTGGCGGTTCTCTTTCATCTCTTTATCTGTCCAACCAAAACCAACCGTTTCTAAGCCGTGTGCAAACGCGATGCCTTTTGTTGTTAGGCTGTTGCCGTCTTCAGATCCTAATACTAACGATGGTTGCTCGCTAAGCCACTGCATTCGGTTGTTGAAGGCTGAAAGCATGTCCGACTCGTTTGTATTGCCATTTCCATTGTTGTAGCTATGACTCTTGATATGATTGTCTATAGAGCCGCTGTAATCTTCACGGGCCATGGCGGTTGCATCAACATCTAAGAACAAGCTGTTGAAGTTCCCGAACCTCATAATGTCTTGAGCGCGCTGCTTGACGTATTCTAAATGGCAGTTCGGATTTAGATAGAATCCGTTACCTCGAAACCCTTTTTTTAGGCTGCCATCTGCCATTTCAATGGCACAACTCTGACGCATCGGCTCTGGTAATTGAGCGGTTAGCCAGTTGTCATTGAGCTTCGCAGGAATGGCTGTGTTGTAGGAATCGTAGGTGCCGACCAGATATCCGGACTGTTTTGCCAGAGCCACAGCGTTAGGTTGATAGAATGCTGGCATCCAATTATCGAATCCGAGCCACAGTTTGTTTAAGCCTGCCTTATTTAGATTGGCGATCATGCCTGAAGACAACGCTTGTCCCCAAGTCTCTGGCGAGTTTAGGTAAGGGGAAGCGTGCTCTAGCAACCAGTTCTTCTTATCCTGTGCTGCTTTGTATTGCGCTTTAATCGTGTTGTTTTTGAGTGTCGGATTACCAACAGGATATAACACCTGCAATGACTGGCTAATAGAGTCCAACAATAGTTGTTTGTGATACTGACTGAACCAATCTTTTCCCTTGGATAGTGACGACAGCTCTCTGTTCGCTTCCGCAGAAACGTTGAGTTTAGAGCCCTCGAGATACCATGTTTTCAATCCCCACCAGTCACTCACATCTTGGATGCTTAATGGGTCTTTGCCAAATAGGTAAACGTGGCTTGCGCCGATTAGCTTACTCACATCTGGATTGTGTTTTTGTTTAACAACCAGTGTTTCAGAAAGGTTATTTTCGATGCGCCAATCGCGGTAGTGTTTCGCTCCATCTAACCATGAGTCTCCAAGGGTGATACGAACAATAAAAGGCTGTGATTGATTGAGCATCGTAAATTGGTGTAATGCCTTCATATCAATTTTGGTCTTTGAATTAGATGAGTTATCAGAGGATGCATCTGAAAAGAGCAGTTGATTGTTGGTCGCATTAACCATCTGATAGCTAATGAAATGATTGTTTTGCTGCACAGTCCAAAAAGGCATCTTTAAGTCTTGAGTGGTATTGCTTCCAGAATAGTTGCCGACGAGATAGCTTGCCCAAAGCTTGTTATCAATAGGCACGCGCATGCCTTCACTAAAGGGTAGAAATAGTGTCTGAGTTTGTTGTTCTGCAAGATCAAACCACGCCAACTCAATGGGCTTGTTTCGTTTCACCTGAATATTCGAAGGCAAGCTGAACTGAAAAGTGAGCTGGCCTTGATTAAGCTCTGCCTCAACGTTTATCCCACTAGGCACTAAGGTCCAAGTGGCGATTTTTGCTGAGTCAGCTTTATCGGATAAGCCAATGATCAGGTTGGTCATTTTCTGTGGTTGGCTATCAACGGTGAGAGCACCGCTGTTAACGCTTAAGTCATTCCAATCTATCTCTAGAGTATTCGATGATATAGAGACGATATTGCTCGTAGTGGTGTTAGCGCTAACGCTGCTATTACTGGTGAGCGTTATTTGGCGCGCTTGTGCATTGGATGAAAACAGACAAGCTGTTGTTAAAGCCACAATGGCACAATTAGAAAGATTGAGTGGGTGACGTACGCTGAGCATATTTAGATTCCGTAAAGGGTAAGTACGGTTATTACACCTAAGTAGCGCGAGTGCTTTGTCACCTATATGTCTCTATTTTCTGTTTGGCTTTAGTGGTATTCCATTAGAAAGGTACGGCGACGCGCTGCACATATTGGACTTCAATTGCGCCTTGGTATTCAAACATTTCAACCGAAGCACTCAAGTGCTTGGCTTTGGTTCCAAGTGGACTTTCTGTGGGAACGGGTGCTTGCGCTGTTTTGATTGGCACTTTGTAGCCTAACAGGTTGTAGTTATCATCAAACCATTGCCAACTCACATTAGCATCGGGGCAACTGTCGATCACTTTTGGAGGTGAGAGCACGATATGTGGTTCGCTGAGTTTACTCTCGAGCGTCAGCCATCGATTGCTGTCATTTAAAGCGACAACAATAGGGTAGTGATTTGAATCTATCTTTAGTTGATAAACACCAGATTCGGGTTTGATGAACATTTCATTGGTTTCAATCTCTTGATACTCATTATTGGAAGCGAGTTGTCCATCAAGAAGGACTTTGCCTTTAGGCGATACTAAAGAAAGAGTTTGGGTTTCTAAGCCTTTGTTTAGTTGCTCGGCAGAGACTTTGATTTGATAACCGTGTGACGACAGGCCATAGCGTCGAATGAAACTGACTTGAATGTGGTGTTTCGGCTCAGCACTTTGTTTTAGTGAGGTTCCACATTGAGTTTGGCTCAATATCTCTTGTTTGACTGGCAGCCAAAGTTCACTATCGAGTGTTTGTTGATCGAGTGCGATTTGCAGCTCTTGCCACGCAACTTGAGGTTGACCATCAAGCAGCGATTGATAGGTGTGCTGCAATGGCGTGTCGGTAAACCATGCCGCATGACTTACGAGCGGCAAGGTGCAGAGCAGTGCCGCTAACGAAGGAACTTTCATTATGATTCCCCGGCTAAGCGGTAACCAACGCCGCGATGTGTTTCGATATTCAATGTCGGCAGCTTCTGGCGTAAGCGTAGGATGTGATTATCAATGGTTCGGGTACTAGGAAAGGCCTGATACCCCCAAATCTTATTGAGTAACTCATCTCGGTGAAACACACGACTTTGGTTCTGCACAAACAGTACCAATAGTTGAAATTCTTTAGGTTTTAGTGTGACTGGGCTTTCATCCAGATAAGCGATCCGCTCCGACAAGTTGATTTGGATATTTGCGTAATTTAAGAGGCTCACCCCTAACGGACGAAGCTGGGTAATGACTCGGGCGAGCAATTCGTCGTTCGAAAATGGCTTAGTGACGTAATCTTTGGCACCCGCCATTAAACCTTCAACACGTTGTTGAACTTCTACTTTAGCGGTTAACACAATCACAGGCAGCGCTTTGAGGAGCAACCAGTTTGGAAGGTGTTGCAAGCTGTCCCCATCTTCAAGCTGTCGATCCAGTATCACTAGATCGGCGCGGAACCATTGCTTACTGGCACTCTCTGAATCCTTCGCCCAAAGGCATTGGTAACCATTGGATTCAAAGAAGCTGACGAGGCCTTGTCCAAGCAGTTGGTCGTCTTCAATCAGCAGTAGGGTGTTCATAAGCAATTTCCAAAATACATCGGGTTGGGTTACGAAGAATAATAAGGCGGCCATTTGCTTGCTTCATCAAGTGCTCGACAATAGTCAGACCAATGCCCATGTTATCCAGTTTGTGCGCTTCACTTGGCGTGACACGGGACATGAGTCGTTGTATCGGCGAAGGGAAGTGCCCCTCGTCTTGTACCTCAATCGTCAGCTTGTCTCCGAGCTCGACCTTGACCAAAACCTCACCTTTACCGTGTTGTTTGGCATTCTTGATTAGATTATCCAAACAGATGGTTAGCCAGTAATAAGGCTGATTTAGTTCAACTTCACGCGCTTCGCATTGATAAGAAATATTGTGCTTTTCACAGACATGATCAAGCCACTCTTCTAATGATGCGTTTTGCTTCAACAAAGGTTCTGACTGATCCGAACTTAGGTACACTTTGCTGTTTTCGGTGAGCTGAGAGAGCCTTTGATAGTCAGATATTAAACGCCAAACCGCACTTTGAGTTTCATCAGAAAAGTCATCGTAGCAATTTCTGAACATCTCGACGGTTAGACCTAGGCTAGTAATGGGCGTGCGCAGTTCATGAGTAAGAAGCTGTAAAACGAACTGCCTCTCTTTTCGTTGTTTTGTTCTTAGGTATAAGACTCTACCTAGCCCGGAAAGCAACGTTAACAGCAATGAAAAGATCAAGATTTTCATGATCAGATTGTCATTGCTAGGCTCGCTTAAGCACACGTTGCTGTAACGAAAAGTACAGGTTTCACCTGCCAAAGATACCTCTTGCTGATCTGCGATAGGCTGCCATACATCTAAGGGAATGGCTTTCCAGCCTTGTTCACCACTCAACCAAAGCACATCGCCTTGTTGCCAAGCGCGGTATCCATTGAGCAGTGCTTCTCTGCCTTGAGCTGTTAGCGACTCTAGCTTGGTATATAAAGGATGCTGAGGGTTGGTAATACTCAAAAATGGACGTATTTGCTCGCTTACGTCTGGGTAAACTGCCAAATAACGATCAGCAAAGCTGCCACCGGCAGGGTGACGTTTGGAGTGTGCTGCAAACCAAATCGAATCCAATGCTTGTTGCTGACACAGAGCGAGCTCGAACTCGATGGCATCATGTAATGAAGGGTTATTACTTTCAATCGTTCGGCAGTGATCTTGTATTGACGCTAACGCTGCGATGTCGTCCCAGCTGAATTGGTTGAAATCAGGATAGCGGCTACGTTCATGAAGCAGAACTTTCGGATACTGAGCCAACTCTTGTTGAGATACTAGGATTGGGGATGATTCCCAGCTCAGTTGATACAAGGTTTGCCACTTGTCTTGCAAACTTTGTGCATTGACTAGAGTCGGGAGCCAAAAGATCAAGCAAAGAGCTAATGTAAACCTGCGCATCCAATCATTCTCGTTAAAAGTCGTGGGGCAAGTCTAAAGAGTTTTGGGCGAGATTTGTAACCTGAATGTCAACAAGTGTTCCTTTAACAAAAAATTGTCGAGTAGGTCATGCTTTAAAATAATCAATTGAAAATACAGTAAGTATCATATTGGCGGCTTAAACTAGATAATTGTGTACTTATTGTCACTATTGAGTAAGCGGAGGGGTCTATACTGGGCTCATACCTAATAAGAGGAACCATCATGAAACTCATCATCAAATCAGTATTGGCAATCAGTATTTTGGCTGCAGGCTCTGCTCAGGCGTTCGAATTAACCAGTAACGATATTCAAGAAGGTCACCCAATGGCGAAGACTTTTGAATACTCAAGTTGGGGTTGTGACGGCGATAACCTATCACCACAATTAATGTGGAAAGATGCACCAGCAGGCACCAAAAGCTTTGCGATTACAGCTTATGATCCCGATGCTCCGACTGAAAGTGGCTTCTGGCACTGGGTTGCGTTTGATATCCCTGCAACTGTGAACGAGCTACCTCGCGGTGTCGACATCGCTAAAGTCGGTGGCAAAGAAGGTCGCATTGATTACGGCACCGTTGGCTTCGGTGGCGCATGTCCTCCAGAAAACGATGGCATGCACCGTTACCAGTTCACAGTTTGGGCATTGCCAACGGACAAACTTAACCTCGACGAAAACACGCCGTCGGCAGTGGTTGGCTTCACGTTGAACAGCATGGCTTTAGACAAAGCGAAACTGACCGCAACTTATACACGTTAATCGCTTGTGTACGTTAAAAGCTTATACACGTACATAATAAGTAAACAAGGGGATGAGATGAATCATCAATATCAAGTGACGATCTTTCGTGCAGAGCAGTTACAAAAGCTGCGTAATGTGAGGATTCTATCCCCGAGTATCATTCAGATCATTACAGGCAGTAAGCGCCTGTTTTGGAAAGATTCAGCGGCCGAACTCTCACATTCTGAGCTGTTATTGTGTGAGGCATCAGCGTCACTAAGCTTTGAGAACATGCCCCACAGAGGGCGTTTCTTGTCGCGCGTGTTCAGCTTTCAATTCCAACCTTGTCAGGCGATGCTTGATTTAAGTGAGGAACGTTCGAATGATCTGGGGCTACCGACAGTGCAAGCGGATCGAAACTTACAAGACTCACTCAACGCGCTGTTTTCGTTTGATACACAGAGCATGAGCAAAGAGACGCAACAGTTTTGGTTACAGGGCTTGTACCAGCAACTTGCTGAAAAAGGGGTGTTACATCGATTGTTTGCCAGTGCCAACGTTTCGTTTAGCCAAAAGCTCAGCCATTATCTTTCACTTTCGCCAGATGAGAAGCATCCGCTAGAGTCGGTAGCGGAGCGTTTTGCGATGAGCCGAGCCACGCTGATTCGAAAGCTCAAACTGGAAGGTATGCAATATCGTGAGGTGTTGGCTGAAGTTCGGTTGAGTCACGCGCTTTATCTGATGCAAAACGGACAGCAGAATGTTGCGATGTTGGCTCAGTCTTGCGGTTATCAATCGGAAGGGCGTTTTAGTCAGCGCTTTAAAGGCAAATTTGGTTTGTCGCCCAGTGAATACATCAAGACAGTCGCGAGCAATAAAGTCGCGGCGCCATAACCATTCTGTTTGCCCTAAACGCTAATCAGAACAGTTGCACTGACCAGTCGAATTCAGTCATCAATACTGAAGACGCGAACGGTGTACCAAAAGTGACGGCTGTACCCAATGGCGCATGGTCCGCACAATGGTCATTTGATTCAGTGCTCGACTTTGTTCCCCGAAGCTAATAGGCAACGAAAGCCCAGTTATGCTGGGCTTTTCTCATTATTGCAATTTGAAGTCTGTGTTTCATTATCACCAATGAATGGAACCCTAATACAAGTCCGAAATATGGCATTTTGCCATTTAGGGCTTTGTTACACTATTAGTTTGGTGTAACACGGTACAAGGTAGGTGCGTCCATCACATCAGAGCACGTAGGAGAACGATTAGAAGTAGTATTTCAAGCGCATACGGCCACCAACATTTTTAGCATCACCGGATTTATTGTCTTCTGAATAGATTGAATAGTAGGCTCCAACCAGTATGTCAAAGTTATCGAAGCCTAAAGCCTGATTATATGCATATGACGTATAGATAGTGTCTAATGCACCTGACTCCTTGCCATTAACAGTGACTGTTTTAACGTCGTTCGTTCCGCGAATATAGCCAATGCCAAAGTTATATAATGTTGTATTCACGCCAAATGATCGGTCTGTTTCATTCTTAGCATTCATTTGGGCAAAATTAGCCAAGAATTGAATGTTCTCTGTTGCATAGCCCGTTGATACGCCAAAACCAAGTCGCTTACCTATATCTTTGCCATTAACGATAGCGGTATCAGAAAGAACTTGCGCTTCCATACCACCTGAAAGGTTGAATCCATCGTTCTTATATGTGAGCACAGGGCGAACATAAAGAGAATCATTTACTGACGTTCCAGTATCAACCTTAGTGAATATGTCAGTTCGCTTACCAAATATTGTATTAACTTCAGCGGTAAGATTGCCAAACTTCTGAATAAGCATCAATTGTCCCGCTTCAGCAGCACGACCTCTACCTTCTTTCATTTCATATAAATAAAAGTTTTCATTCGCTATAGCTGAATCGCTAGCATTGCCAGCTTGGTTCACAAACACATCTTGCCCTTTTGGGAATAGATCGGCTGCTTCGAAACGACCCGCTTTTAATGCAGTACTATCAGCATCAATGTTTAGCCAAGCATCATCGAGAGATACTGATCCATCAGTGTTATATAGTGGATTGAATCTAAATGATATTGTTTTATTGTTGACACTCTTAGCACCATCTACAGTGAACGATAGCCTACCATCTTGGTTGAAGTTGCTGCCGTCATTCGCCAGTTTGTATTTACTAGACGCGGACTCGTTGTTAAAGTTCAAGTTAAGTTCTGCATCACCACCTAGAGTAAGCTGACCGTCATCGACATTGCCAAATACTACCGGATTAGCATAGGAAGTAGAGGCTAATGTTAGCAATGCCGCACCGGCTAGATAAGTTAGTTTCATAAATGTGCATCCTAAATAAGTAATTTAATATATAAGTAATGATTTACTGTTCATCTGAAATTATTCGGTAATAACAGTGTTAAAGTAAATTTAAATTAAGTTTTTAGGTTTGCATTTGTCGTGTTCGATCAGATAAGTAATGTCTTGTTATGTTAAATTAAACCCATAAAATAGTGTTGCCCATTTATTGAAAGTGAATTTAACGAGTGGCAACAATCGTTACGTTATAGCCATGAGTATTAAAGTATACCCTTGATACTTCAAATGGATTGCCATCGGTTAAGTAGCCAACACTTGATATTTTTAATATTGGCTTATGTCTACTAATGTTTAACTCTTTACATATGTCTTTACTTGGCAATATCGGAACTAAGGTCTGATCATCCTTCTCTATTTCATAGCCCTTTATATTTTCTATATAATGATATTTTGACCCTTCTAGCGTTGCAACACTAAGGTCAGGGAAAAGAGATTTAGGCATCCAGCACTCTTCAAGTTGAATGGGTTTCCCGTCCTTGAATCTGATTCTTTTAGCGTGATGTACATACTCGTCATTACCGATCTTCAATAATTGAGCGATTTCTTTTGGAGCAGGGATTAAAGTAAAGTTGATGACTTTGTTCTTGTAATCGCTTGAAATATTTTCTTCCGCAAAGCTATCTAGACGATATTTGTACATTTGAGAGTGATGCTCTCTGACAAAGTTACCACTGCCACGAACACCAATTATGATTCCAGACTCGTAGAGCATTTTCATTGCTTTTCTAATCGTAATTCTCGATACATTAAACTCTTTACATAGCTCAGCTTCTGTCGGTAATTTCTCTCCGGCTTCGTAAAGGCGTTGCTCAATTCTTTGTTCTATTTCAGACCTAACTCTTTCATAAAGAAGGGTTTTCATGACTTATTTACCTCATTGTTTATATGACAAGATCATACAACTTATATTATATGTCTCATAAATGACATAACAAATGTAGCTCAGGTTATATCGTGAGGTTGATCAAATTTTACGCACATTGTCACTGCTAGTATTGCCTCAACCAATAAATTACACCATTTGGGGCGATAAAATATGAAGCTACGTGTAATAAATAACGCTGACGATTTTGGATATTCAAACGCAATAAATTATGGAATCATCGATGCGCATCGTTATGGGATTCTGAACTCTGCGACGATAATGGCACATATGGATGGGTTTGATCATGCCGTAGAGTTGTCAAAACAAAATCCCCAGTTAGCCATTGGTGTTCATTGCACCTTAACGTGTGGAAGACCACTACTTTCAGACCATAAAACACTGACAGAAAAATGTGGAACGTTTAAGAAAATTAGTTTCTGGGAGCAGGATGATTCTGCGGTTGATGATGATGAAGTCTACCGAGAATTTAAGGCTCAAATAGAGAAAGTCATTGCTTCAGGAATACAACCAACTCACCTAGACTCCCACCACCATATACATCGATATAAAAATAATATGGCGATAACTATCCGACTCGCCAAAGAGTTTGGAATTGCCATTAGAAACGTAAAAACGGTTGAACTTAAGGCTCTTGACTTACCAACAGGGTATACCAAAGAAATAGCGAATATAGGCATGGATATTTTTATGCGTGAAGCAATACCATGCAACTCTCTATTAATAGAACCTTATTTAAGAAAGGGGAATTCACTAAATAAAAGCGGCGACCTAGAAGAGAGAATAGTCGACGAAATTATAGATTCTCTCGAGTTGGCTAAAGGAAATAAAGCCGTGGAAATTATGTGGCATCCAGCCTACATCGATAGAGAAATCATGGAAAACTCCAGTTTTAATATCCCAAGAATCTACGAAACAAAAGCGTTAACTAATAAGCGTCTTATTGAATATTTCAACAGTAACTGTGAACTATGTACCTTTAAAGAACTTTAGGAAATAAAAATGCTACCAATACTATCAAAGATAAATAACCAGCTTTCCAAGCTGGGCAGAGCAATGCTTATCCCCATTGTCGCACAACCTGTTGCAGGTATATTGTCCCGATTTGGTCAGCCAGACTTAATAGATTCTGAGTTATTACGAATGGCCGCAGACGTCATTTTTGGCAATATGGATTTACTCTTTGTAGTGGGTGCATCGGTTGCATTCACTAAGTCAAAGGATAAGACAACAACGATATTAGGTGCAATTCTTGCTCTGATGGTCTTTAAAAAGGCGTTGGCCTTCGTGAACCCAGATTTAAATATGGGGATATTTGCAGGGATAATTGTTGGTTCAGCAACCGCGATTCTATACAACTATAGCCGTGACTGGAAAACGCCTAGTATGTTTTCATTTTTCACGGGTGAAAAATTTGTCGTAACGCTTGCTCCGCTTGCAGCCGTGCCATTTGGCTTATTGTTCGCACAGGTTTGGTCACCGGTGGAATCTGGCTTAGACGCTTTTGCTGTTGCGTTGCTAGGTGCTGGTGCTCTAGGTGCATTCTTATTTGGTTTCCTAAACCGTTCTCTGATTCCATTCGGGTTACATCATGTCATCAACTCGTATGTGTTTTTTGAAGTTGGAAGTTATGTCACCTCTACCGGTACCGTCGTGACGGGGGAAATCCCTCGCTTTATCTCGGGAGATCCAACTGCTGGCGGTATTCTAGCTATGTTCTACGTTCCTATGTTATTCGGTCTTCCGGGCGCCGCTTTGGCGATGTACAGAACCGCAAAGGAAAGTCAAAAAGAAAAAGCCAAAGCTCTTTATGGTGCCGGTGCTGCAACATCAATCTTTGCAGGTGTTACTGAGCCACTTGAATTCAGTTTTATCTTCAAAGCGCCACCGCTTTACTTTATGCATGCGTTCTTTGTAGGCCTTGCTGGCTTGATTTTATACATGCTTGATGTGCGTCTTGGATTTGCTGTCGGATTTACAGCAATCGACTATGTGACCAATTTCAATATGGGTAATAACAGTTGGATGATCATCCCAGTGGGATTGGCTTTCTTTGCTATCTACTACTTTTCATTCAAATTCATGATTGAAAAGTATGACTATCAAATCGAAGGGCGTGAACCTGAGATTGATTATGGTGCTGAGCGTACTAAAGAAGAGGAAGAGCTAAAACTCTCTCATAGCAACTATGCATATATGGCGAAAAAGCTTCTGGCCTTTGTTGGCGGCAGAGAAAACATCGATGAAGCTGGCTGTTGTGTGACTCGTCTCCGTTTAGAACTCCATGATACATCCATTATTGATGAAGAAGCCATCATGCGCACGGGAGCAAAACGTGTAGTAAGAATGGGTGATAAATCGATTCAGATCGTTATCGGTACTGAAGTGATTGAAGTGATGAAAGAATTTGATCGGGCTTTAGAAGCTTAACTATTTTGGAAATTTAAGTGCATTTGCACAAAGGGTATTGAAGATGAATAAAGGCAAAAAAATCGTAATCGTTGGTTCAGGTGCGAGCCACACTCCTGGGATTTTGGCTGCGATGGTCGAGAAGGCTGATGAACTTAAATTAGCAGAGCTGTGCTTGCACGATGTCGATCATCAACGTGCGAAGTTAATGGGGGAGTTTAATGAGATTTATCTGTCTGAGGTCAGACCTGACATTAAGGCAACTTGGACGACTGACATTGAAGAGGCGCTGACCGGAGCCGATTTTGTCTTCATTCAAATAAGACCAGGGAAAAATGAGCAACGCTCAATAGACGAGCATATCTGCTACAAACATAACATTATCGGCCAGGAGACATGTGGTTTAGGCGGATTCTCTTTTGCCTTGCGAGCTATTCCTGCGATTTTGGAGCTAGTAGCTGTGGCACAGCGAGTTTGTCCTAATGCTTGGTTGTTGAATTATACCAACCCAGAAGCCATGGTTTCAGAAGCGGTCTACCGTAAGTTTCCTGACGCAAAAATGCTGTGTATTTGTGATATGCCAATTGGTCAGCAAGATGTGATAGCCGATTACCTTGGATTCAAGGAGAGCGATTTAACCTTCAAGTACTTTGGTCTTAATCACTTTGGTTGGTACACCCACATCTATGATAAGGATGGTAATGACTTACTTCCTAAGCTTCGTGATGATGTGCTTTCTGGACAGCTTACAGAGTTCGAAGATGTCACTGTTGATGGTGAACACGACGATTATTGGCAAAAAACGCATAATAATATCATCAAAGGTTTTAAGGCATTCCCGCAATACCTACCTTTGACGTACCTTCAATATTATTACTTCCATGATGAAATGATGGAACAATTTGATCATGAATTTACCCGAGCAGATTATGTACTTGCGGGGCGAGAGGTGAAAGTCTATGAAGAATGCCGTCGTGTTATTAGCAATAAATCGACTCGCGATTGTGAACTTGTGAGTGGTCATCATGGTAATTATATCGTCGATATTGCGTGTTCAATCATTCATGACAAGAAAGATCGTTTCATCGTTAATGTAAAAAACAATGGTGCTATCGGTAATTTTGATCATGACGCTGTTGTTGAAGTTCCTTGTTATATAGGAGCAAGCGGTGTTGAGCCGGTTGCTGTTGGCTATGTGCCAGTATTCCATCGAGCCATGATGGAAATGCAAAAAGGTTATGAAAAGCTAGCGGTAGAAGCTTGTTTGGAAGGCTCTAAGGAAAAGGCGATTCAATCGATTTTATTGAATAAAACCGTTCCTTCACATCGAGTTGGGCAAGCTGTTTTTGACGATCTCTTAGACGCAAATAGAGACTTCTGGAACCCTAAGTTTTACGAATAACAGTTTGGTATCCCTCGGCTTATGTCGTGGGGTACTTAACGTATCACTCATAATAATAAACCGAAAGGTGAAGTATGAAAGCTATTACCGCATCCAGAACAGTTGCACTGACCAGTCGAATTCTGTCATCAATACTGAAGACGCGAACGGTGCACCAAAAGTGACGGCTGTACCCAATGGCGCATGGTCCGCACAATGGTCATTTGATTCAGTGCTCGACTTTGTTCCCCGAAGCTAATAGGCAACGAAAGCCCAGTTATGCTGGGCTTTTTATACGACTTTCAGATAACTCACCACGCATTTATTAACGTATACATGCTTTCTCTTTGTATGCATCGTCTTGTGTTCGGATTACTATAGTAAACTCATCCTCAGAACGTTGTTAAGATGAGCTTTAATGGTTCTGTTCAAATATGGACGAAATATACAGCGTCAGCGGAATAAGCGCTCACCACTCTTATTTACAAGGAAGCTAATGATGGAAATCAGTCAGTTGGATCATTTGGTATTAACCGTGAGTGATTTACAAGTTACGGTCGATTTTTACCAAAAAGTGCTTGGAATGAAGCCCATCGAATTTGGCGAGGGTCGATTGGCGTTGTCATTTGGGACGCAGAAGATCAATTTACACCTCAGTGGTAGCGAGTTCGAACCAAAGGCAAGCCGTGTACAAGTCGGTAGTGCAGATCTCTGCTTTATTACCAATACCCCAATTGCTGAAGTAGTTGAACATATCCAAGAGCAGGGCATCGTCATCGAAGAGGGACCGGTGCCACGAACCGGTGCAATCGGAAAAATTGTCTCGGTTTATCTTCGTGATCCTGATGGTAATCTGATTGAAGTTTCGAATTACTAAATTTTAGACTATACCGATATTTTTGTTGGCTGAGTTACGGGCAATGAATGTCCGGTTGGTGGTTGTGAAGGTACAGTGCGTGAAGTGAATCACGGGTGTTAATCGGATCAACTAAACGACTCTGTTTAGATTAACGTTGATTTGAATAGAAAAAGCGCGCTATTACCGAGTGGCAATAACGCGCTTTTTTGTATTAGCTTATTGGTCGATCTTAGCTTGCTATTGAAACATTTGCTGATGGCAAGTCACGCTTCTTAATCACGTATCGCAAGCGAATCAACATCAGCGCAGCCGATACGCTTAATCCCGTTAGAATACCAATCCAAAAACCTTCTTCACCCATCGCTGGAACAATGCCGTCTGTTAAGCCCAGCACCATACCTAAGGGCAGTGCTAAGCCCCAATAGGAAGCGATCGCTAAAATCATCGGGACTTTCGTGTCTTTATAACCACGTAATGCACCATTCGCAGACGTTTGCAGCGCATCACTGAATTGGTACATAGCCGTAAACGTCAACAACACTGCTGCGGTTGCGCTTATCGTAGGGTCGGTGGTGTAAAGTCTAATGATCCACTCTGGGAATAGAAGGAACATTGCAACCGAGAGCAACGAAATTAACGCAGCAACCACGATGCCGACTTTGCTGCGTTCTATTGCGCTAAGTTCATCCTTTTCTCCTAACGCGTGTCCAACGCGAATCGTAATGCCAAATGAGATACTCATTGGAATCACATAAGTCAGGCTTGAAATGTTAAGTGCAATTTGCGCGGCCGCCACGTTCTCTGCACCTATACGACCAATCATCAACGCAATAACGGCAAATATGCTGCCACACACCGCGATGTTCATTCCGATAGGCAAGCCTAACCTTAAAAGGTGAATCATCTCTTTTGCTTTTGGCTTGGCGTCTGCAAAGTTAATGATATTTTTGTATTGGTGGTGGCCTTTAATGTAGGAATAGAGCATTCCCGACATTAGCCAATACACTATGCTTGTCGCCCAACCACAACCCACAGCGCCCATTTCAGGGAAGCCAAACTTACCGTAGATCAGTACGTAGTTGACCGGGATATTCACTAACAAACCGACCACTGAGATGATCATTGGTACTTTGGTGTTGTTCATGCCCTCGCAAAAGCCATTCAAAGTGTAGAACAGGGCAATACCCGGCACACCGAAGGCGAGGGCAAAAGCATAGTCGCTGCCAATCGGAATGATCTCAGCGGCCACTCCAATCCATTCTAAGATCGGTTTCGCACTCACTAAATAGGCGATAAGCAGGACGCTAGCAATTAATGCGAGCCAAACCATCTGGAAGAATTCAACAGAGATACTTTGAAAGTCTCGTGCGCCTCGGTGGTAAGCAACAACAGGCGTTAGCGCCATAATCACGCCACGCAGCAATAACAACACAGGAATCCAAAGGCTGGTACCAAGTGCGATCGCCGCGAGATCGGCAGGGCTTACTTGGCCAGCCATTGTCGTATCGACAAATCCCATCGCTTGGGTAGCTATTTGAGTCAAAATGATTGGAATCGAAAGGTGCATAAGCGCACCCGATTCACGAGTAAAAGGACGAAGTTTCGTTAGCATGGAAGTTCACAACACCAATATAAATACACGAATGATGGCAGGATGGCCGGTGTGCATTTTAGGATGTGCCCCGTTGGGCGGCGATAATATAAACACCTTATAGTTTAGGGTCAAGCATTCGATTTACTGGGTATCAGCGATCAAGTTGGATATCCCTGATATAGCGGCTTCAATTCTGTTGTCGTTTATATAAGCGTATGTTTTCTTAATAAATATACCGATGGTGCAACTTTGTTATTTGCTAGGCAAATCACTAAATTGAAAGGTATAAGTTATTGTTATGAATGAGCTGAGGTGAGTACAATTAGTGAAATTACCGGCTAGACAAAAACACGATATTGAAACCATTTGTCGGTCGATTCGCTTTTAGTTTCATATTAAGCACTGCATCACTAAAAAACGACAAGGAATCAAAATGTTGTATCAAAAAATCGGATTATCTTTGGCTGTATTGACGCTTTCTGGATGTGCTACCGCGCCCATTACGCTCAACTATTCGCCAAGTAGAGTTAACAAAAAAATAGGGCGCCAATATACTTTTGGCACCCTATGCTGACTTATCTTTGCGTTAAAGTTCGTGCCAATACCCAAAGTGCTTCTACTGCCACATGGCCAGTACAAACACAAAAACACCGATGCCAAGCATCACTTTTAGCAGTAAGCCGAGTGGTGCACCACCTTTTGGCGCCTTATTACAACATCCCATCGTCGTCTCCTTATTCATTGTTGGTTTCACTCACCTTAAACCTTTCCCTTACGGTAAGGTCAATGGTTAATTCGCCACATAATTTGAAATCTAGAATTAAAAAAAGCGAAATATTGGGTTGGCCTTTGAAGTGATATCAATGCAGAGATGGGGAGCAATACGGTGAAGATTATGTATTACACATCACGATAAGTTAGAAAGATTTGAGTGAAACTAGGGCTTAACATTAGTCATTAGGTGAATCTATGGCCAAAGTAATGAGTCCGAGCGATCTGAAAACGATCCTACACTCCAAGCGTGCCAATCTTTATTACCTGCAGCATTGTCGTGTATTGGTCAATGCTGGGCGAGTTGAATATGTTACCGACCAAGGTAAAGAAAGTCTTTATTGGAATATTCCTATCGCAAACACGACCGCGATCATGCTAGGTACGGGCACATCGATTACGCAAGCGGCAATGCGGGATTTAGCAAAAGCTGGGGTTCTGATGGGATTTTACGGGTACAAAGCGAGTTGATGGACGCTGAACAGCTTCGCATATGGCAACAGCATCATTAAGGTCGTTCTTTCCTTTAGTTCGATAAGGAATTACGTATTTAACGGCCATAATGCGGGCGTCGTGCCCAAGTTTATTGAGTGTTCTTGCCCAATAATGTGCACCACCACACGCTTCAACGCCTATACGCATGAGTGGCATATTTGCTATTGTAGTCAGTAGTTTAGAGCGAGTTACCGACTTATGAAGTATGACCTTACCATTTTGGTCTACGGCATGAAGACTGAAGTGGTTTTTAGCTAGGTCGATACTGCAGAAATAAGAAAAATCAGACATGGTGCCTCCGGTGCAATTAAGTACCACATAAGTGTGGCAGATCCTCGTAAGGGGGGGATCCATGTCATTCGTTATATGCCAGTAATCAGAAAGTCGATAGCAGCAATAATCTCATTTCTAAAAGTGCTCAACTCATTCACAGGATCACGCAGGATTTTAGTTGGAACACTCGCCATTTGATGAGTTAGGATTACGAAGTCGCCTTCATCAATGTGGATCACTGGGCACAGGTGGGTAGGGGCTTTCTTCTCTAACATTTCAACCGGTGTTAAGGGAATCACCAGTCGGGTATTCAGCGTATCAAGCATTTCACTTTGAACATCAACAAAGTATGGGTAAGCGGTAGCAGTGCTTTTATTGTTATTTTGGTATAGTGAAAATTGTGACATTAGAATACTCGGTAAGAATCGGAAAACAGGCCGTGATTTTCTGTTAGTTCATTGCAAGCGCTAATCGCATCTGCATTGAGCTCTAACCACTCAGTTTTACGGCGTTGTTTCACTTCTTTTTCAAGAGCTTTTTCCATTGTTGCAGAGAGGTTTATGTTTAGTCGCTTAGCTTCAGCGAGTAGTTCGCTGTTTAAGCTTAAGTTTGCAGCCTTTTTGGGTGCTTGCGTACTATATGAGTTTCTCATGATAATTACCTATGCGTATTTTTAGTGCGCATTAAGTATAGGTGCACGAAAGGCATATAACAAACAATTTAAGAGTGATTCCCCACGCTTGGCATTTTGGGTTTAGTTTAGTGTTTACGGCGTCCAAGTAGAGTGCAGTGGTAGCGTGGCTCACATCTTAATTGTGCGTTAACTTCCTATACTTCAACTAATCGGTTATATCCTAATTTAGTAATGTAACTGGCAAGGTTCTGTCCATTTTCGAGTTAATGAGCCTCTAATTTGATTAACGCCAGATTGTCCACAAAGCAAAAAGCGAACCTTGTAAGGGTTCGCTTTTGAATTATTAGGAATTAACCAACTACATTAAGATAACCATCTTCATTAAATCGTTAACCAACTTAATCAGTCATCCTCAATCTACAAAACTAATCTTCGTAGTTGTCGATGCTTGGGCACGAGCAGATTAGGTTGCGGTCGCCATATACGTTATCTACACGGTTAACCGTCGGCCAGTACTTCGCGTTTTTCGTTGCTTTCGATGGGAAGCAAGCCAGTTCGCGAGAGTAAGGGCGATCCCATTCTGCGCCTGAAAGGTCAACTTGAGTGTGTGGCGCGTTAACAAGCGGGTTGTTATCCAGTGGCCATTCACCATTCTTAACCTTCGCCATCTCTTCACGGATGGCGATCATCGCATCACAGAAACGGTCTAGCTCTTCCAAATCTTCCGATTCAGTCGGCTCTATCATTAATGTGCCCGCTACTGGGAAAGACATTGTCGGTGCGTGGAAACCGAAGTCCATGAGACGTTTCGCGATATCTTCCTCGCTGATGCCTGTGTCTTCTTTTAGTGGACGAATATCGATAATGCATTCGTGCGCGACGCGGCCATTAATACCACGATAAAGAACAGGGTAGTGAGGGCGTAGTTTCTCCATCACGTAGTTCGCGTTCAGAATCGCTACTTTGGTTGCGTCTGTTAGGCCTGATTCGCCCATCATTGCGATGTAAGCCCAAGAGATAGGTAGAATGGAAGCACTACCTAGATCGGCAGCTGAAACCGCGTAGTCCGAACCTTGTACACCGTTTTCGATGTGACCTGGTAGGAAAGGAGCTAGGTGCGATTTAACACCGATAGGACCCATACCCGGACCGCCACCGCCGTGTGGAATACAGAATGTTTTGTGTAGGTTCAAGTGAGACACGTCTGAACCGATGAAGCCAGGTGAAGTTAGGCCTACTTGAGCGTTCATGTTCGCGCCGTCGAGGTAAACCTGACCGCCCGCTGCGTGTACTTGTTCGCACACTTCTTTCACTTGCTCTTCGTATACGCCGTGCGTAGAAGGGTAAGTGATCATGATGCTTGATAGGTTTTCTTTGTGCTTCTCGATCTTCGCTGCTAGGTCTGCCATGTCGATGTTGCCATCTTCATCACACTTAACAACGACGACCTTCATTGAAACCATAGACGCTGTTGCAGGGTTAGTACCGTGCGCCGAACTTGGGATCAGACAAACGTTACGGTGAGCTTCACCGCGGCTTGCGTGGTAACGTTGAATCGCGATTAGACCTGCGTATTCGCCAGATGCACCAGAGTTAGGCTGTAGTGAGAAGTCGTCGTAACCGGTGATTTCACATAGCTTCTCTTTAAGATCTTTTGCTAGTGCAGTGTATCCAGCAGCTTGCTCAATCGGTGCGAATGGGTGGATAGAACCAAACTCAGGCCATGTGACTGGAATCATCTCAGCAGCAGCGTTCAGCTTCATCGTACAGCTGCCCAGTGGGATCATGCCGTGCGTGAGTGAGAAGTCTTTGTTCTCAAGCTGTTTTAGGTAACGCATCATTTGCGTTTCGCTGTGGTGGGTGTTGAAGACTGGGTGAGTTAGGAACTCTGACTCACGACGGCAGTTCTCTGGAATAGCGGCAAACTCGTTGGATGCAATGTCAGAAGAGAGTGCTTGAACGTCTTCTTTCACGTCGAAGATAGCGAATAGGGCATTTACGTCGTCGATCGTTGTTGTTTCATCTAAGCTGATACCGATCTTACCCTTAAGAAGGCGAAGGTTGATGTCACCTGCTTGCGCTTTTGCGTACAGTGCATCTGTCTTGTCTTCTGTGTTCAGCGTGATGGTATCAAAGAAGCTGTTATTTGTTAGCTCGTAACCGGCTTTAGTTAGGCCAGCCGCTAGGATAGCTGTCATGTGGTGAGTACGACGAGCAATGGTACGAAGGCCTTTTGCACCGTGGTATACCGCATAGAAAGAGGCCATGTTTGCCAAAAGTGCTTGAGCAGTACAGATGTTGGATGTTGCTTTTTCACGGCGGATGTGTTGCTCACGAGTTTGCATGGCCATACGCAGCGCTTGATTACCGTGAGTATCGATGGAAACACCGATAACACGACCCGGCATGGTGCGCTTATGCTTTTCACGAGTGCCCATGAATGCCGCATGTGGACCGCCGTAACCCATAGGAACGCCGAAACGTTGCGCGCTGCCGATAACGACGTCTGCGCCCATTTCGCCAGCCGGTTTCAATAGAGCAGAGGCAAGTAGATCGGTCGCCACTGTAACCAGTGTTTTATTGGCTTGAGCTTTTGCAATGATATCGGTTAGATCGCGAACTTCGCCTGTTGTTCCGGGATATTGAAGAAGCGCACCAAATACGTCTTGTTCTGGCAGTGTTTCAAGCGTACCGACCATGACTTCGAAACCGATGTGTTTAGCACGAGTTTTCACCACTTCGAGTGTTTGAGGGTGAACATCGTCAGCAACGAAGAATACTTTGCTCTTGCTTTTACCGGCACGCTTACACAGTGTCATTGCTTCGCCAGCCGCGGTCGCTTCGTCAAGAAGGGATGCGTTTGCGATTTCCATACCGGTTAGGTCCATGACCATTTGTTGGTAATTCAGTAGAGCTTCAAGGCGACCTTGAGAAATCTCTGGTTGGTATGGTGTGTAAGCCGTGTACCAGCCTGGATTCTCTAATACGTTACGTAGAATAACGTTTGGCGTGAATGTGTTGTAGTAGCCTTGGCCAATGAAGGTGCGTTTCACTTGGTTTAGGTTAGCGATCTCTTTAAGAGAGGTCAGCATATCCATTTCGCTCATTGGCGCAGCCAGTGTCATTGGTTTTTCAAGGCGGATTTGTGCTGGAACCGTCTCGTCGATCAGCGCGTCTAAGCTCGTTGCGTTGATCGCTTCAAGCATTTTTTGCTGGTCTGCTTTATTAGGGCCGTTATGACGAGCAACAAACTCGTGTTGGGTATCCAAGTCTTTCAGTAATTGGCTTTGAAGTAATTCAGTCATGATATCGTTCTACTTTCTCTTTGGAGCCGTGAGCTAGCCC
The DNA here is from genome assembly GCF_024347295.1 of Vibrio artabrorum. Classification (NCBI taxonomy): domain Bacteria; kingdom Pseudomonadati; phylum Pseudomonadota; class Gammaproteobacteria; order Vibrionales; family Vibrionaceae; genus Vibrio; species Vibrio artabrorum. The sequence goes on from NZ_AP025459.1 coordinate 981,336, forward strand.
TTAAAATTAAGCTGCTCCAAAGAGCAGCTTTTAACGTAATGAGGGTACCTAATTAGTCTTCTTCGATAGCGCTTAGGTATTCTTCCGCATCTTTAAGGTTATCGAGTTCAGACGGGTCAGACATCTTCACTTTAACAATCCAACCACCTTCATAAGGTTCTTCGTTGATAAGCTCTGGGCTATCTTCTAACTCTTCGTTGATTTCTACGATTTCGCCAGAGATTGGTGCGTAGATATCAGAAGCTGCTTTTACTGATTCAACGAGAGAGAAGCTTTCACCCGCTTCAATTTCGTCGTCAGTATCAGGCAGGTCAACAAACACAACGTCACCGAGTAGCTCTTGAGCGTGCTCAGAAATACCAATAGTTACAGTGCCGTCACCGTTGTCTTTTACCCACTCGTGGCTATCTGCAAACTTTAGTGTATTGTCCATTGCTTATTCTCCAAAAATTTATGAGGTTTTAATTTAAATCTTAAAAACGGTTTAACGATAAAGAGGGAAGCGTTTGCAAAGCGCTTTAACTTGCTTGCGAACACGTTGCTCAACTTCAGCATTGCCTTCAGGGCTTTCAACTAAGCCATCAAGTACATCGCCGATCCATTCACCGATAAGTTTGAATTCTTCAACGCCAAAACCACGACTGGTTCCGGCTGGCGTACCTAAACGAATACCAGAAGTCACCATCGGCTTTTCTGTATCGAAGGGGATACCATTTTTGTTACATGTGATGCCCGCACGCTCTAGTGCTTCTTCTGTTACGTTACCTTTCAAGCCTTTAGGGCGAAGGTCAACCAGCATTAGGTGCGTGTCCGTACCGCCAGTCACAATGTCACAACCGCGAGTTTGCAACACTTCAGCGAGAACTTTTGCGTTGTTGATCACTGAATCAATATAAGTATGAAACTCAGGGCCAAGCGCTTCGCCAAACGCCACGGCTTTAGCCGCGATAACGTGCATCAGCGGGCCGCCTTGTAGACCCGGGAACACGGCAGAATTGATCTTTTTGTTGATGTCTTCGTGGTTAGTCAGAATCATACCGCCGCGTGGGCCACGCAATGTTTTGTGTGTTGTTGTCGTGACGACGTGCGCGTGTGGTAGAGGGCTAGGGTGGGCACCTGTCGCGATAAGGCCAGCAATGTGTGCCATATCGACCATTAGGATAGCGCCAACTTCGTCCGCGATTTCACGGAATTTAGCGAAATCAATCACGCGTGGGATGGCACTGCCCCCTGCAATAATCATTTTTGGTTGGCTTTCGATAGCTAAAGCACGAACGGCTTGGTAATCGATTTCAAGTGTGTCGCGATCAACACCATATTGCACCGCATTGAACCACTTACCTGACATGGCAGGACGTGCCCCATGTGTCAGGTGACCACCAGCGTCTAAAGACATACCAAGAATGGTGTCGCCCGGTTGAAGTAGGGCAAGTTTGACTGCGCCGTTTGCCTGAGCGCCCGAGTGCGGCTGTACGTTTGCGTATTCACACTTGAACAACTGTTTGGCGCGTTCTATCGCAATGGATTCGACCGTGTCAACGTGCTCGCAACCGCCGTAATAACGACGGCCTGGGTAACCTTCTGCGTATTTGTTGGTTAGGCAGGTGCCTTGTGCTTGCATTACGGCTTTAGAAACGATGTTCTCAGACGCAATCAGTTCGATTTGTTCGTTTTGGCGAGTGTTCTCTGCTTGGATTCCGGCAAACACAGCGTCATCGGTTGCCGATAAGTTGGTAGTGAAAAAGCTGTCTAAGCTATGGTTTTGGTAAGCGTTCATTGTCGAGACCTTTCATTAAGCTAATGGTGATTGTTTTTATAATCCATTAGGTCTTACATTAATTTCTGCATCGGAATCGTTTGCATTATTAGTGGTATAAACATACTTTTATTGCGTCAAATCGATCATTGTAGGGGCGATGCAGCACGAATTGGTACCCAAAAATCGGGTGAAAAACAACTATTACAAATTTCAAAACACTCATTTTTGCTAGCTTAAGTGGTATGTTTTCAGCTAACAAGTCGATAACATAGCCCTGTTAAATTCAATTTTCAACAATAATTTCCAATAGGAAACAGTTTTTCTTATTTTGTTACAGGGAGCACGCTTTATTTCTGAGACTACTCTTTAATCAATAAAGTGCTTCATGCCACAATCAAATGAATAGATAAAATGCACAATACGAATGAGGGACCTATGTCAGAAGACATCTACGATGAGTACCCATCTTTAACCTTGGCGAAGGAAACGCTAGATCAGAATATTGAGCCTCTTAAATTGGGTCAGCGCATAAAAGATATCCGCAGTAAGCTCGGAATCACGCTGGAAGAGGCGAGTCAACGTACCGGATTAGCACGTTCAACATTGAGTAAAATTGAGAACGAACAAATTTCACCAACCTTTCAAGCGATGCAGAAGTTGGCGGTAGGTTTGCAAATCGATATGCCTCAACTCTTTGAACCACCAAGGAAAAAAGTCGCAACTGGGCGTCGAGATTTAACCAAGGCTGGCCAAGGAAAACCTCATCCCACTCCAACTTATGAACATGAGTTGCTTGCCACTGAACTTTCTAATAAGAAGATGATGCCGTTTAAAAGCCGTGTAAGAGCTCGTGCTTTTGAAGAGTACAATGATTGGGTGCGTCACGATGGTGAAGAGTTTTTGATGATTATCTCTGGCGATGTAATGTTCTATTCAGAATTTTACGAACCCGTTCCTATGAGCGAAGGCGATAGCTTATATTACGACGCGAATATGGGACACATGCTGATATCCACTAGCTCAGAAGATGCGCTGATTTTGTGGGTGACCGCAAAATAAATCAACAAAATGAGAATTTCCTATAGTGAATGCAACCGTTTGCTAACGCGACTAATGTGACCAAATTGGCGAGGTGTTGTGCTAAAACCACTCAATATCATCTCTTTTATCGGGCGATATCGAGCTTCCAATGGGTTAACTGTCACATTTTGATCTGTTTTCATCTTGTTAAGGGGGCAAAATTGTCGCATGCTTGTTTATTATAATAAACACGGTTTACTCATGTCGATTCAAGTTTACGGAAGTGAATGATTAAAAGTGATTGGTAAAGGTTTTTGATCGCAGCCTTTATTTATAACGCTAACGATAAGACCTGAGTAAAAGACATCCTTTTTGCTATCTGCTCTTTCTAATGGAATTCACACTCGTTAGGACGACTCGACATAGAGATATAAGTGGCAGGCTTGGTATAGGAAAGCCTGCATGCTTCATGGAGAATAAAATGACTCAAGAACACGCTCATCAAGACCTACTAAAAACACCGCTGCATGCACTTCACGTTGAAGAGGGCGCAAAAATGGTGCCTTTCGCTGGCTATGATATGCCCGTTCAGTACCCATTAGGTGTAAAGAAAGAGCACTTACACACTCGTGCTGCTGCCGGTCTTTTTGATGTTTCTCACATGGGGCAACTTCGTCTTCATGGCGCTAATGCCGCAGCTGTCTTAGAATCTTTGGTTCCTGTCGATATTATTGACCTTCCTTCCGGTAAGCAGCGCTATGCGTTCTTTACCAATGAACAGGGCGGCATTATGGACGATCTGATGGTTGCTAATCTAGGCGATCACCTATTTGTTGTTGTCAATGCAGCGTGTAAGGCACAGGACATCGATCATCTCACGGCACACCTTCCTGCTGATGTCGAGATGGAAGTGATTGATGACCGCGCTCTGTTAGCACTTCAAGGCCCTAAAGCGTCTGAGGTTCTTGCTCGTTTCCAACCAAGCGTTGCAGAGATGCTGTTCATGGATGTGCAAAAAATCGATATCGATGGCGTTGAATGCATCGTGAGCCGCAGTGGTTATACCGGTGAAGATGGCTACGAGATCTCAGTTCCTAACGATCACGCAGAAGCATTGGCGCGTAAGCTAACCTCAGAAGCTGAAGTTGAGTGGATTGGCCTTGGTGCTCGTGATTCCCTTCGTCTTGAGTGTGGTTTGTGTTTATACGGTCACGATTTAGATACAACGACAACACCAGTAGAAGCTAGCCTTTTATGGGGCATCCAAAAAGTTCGTCGTACTGATGGTGAGCGTGCAGGCGGTTTCCCGGGTGCCGATATCATCCTTGAGCAAATCGCAACCAAAGATGTTCAACGTAAGCGTGTTGGGCTTGTTGGTCAAACTAAGGCACCTGTCCGTGAAGGTGCTGAATTGTTTGATGCCGAAGATAACAAGATTGGTGTGGTAACCAGCGGTACGGCTGGGCCTAACGCGGGTAAGCCAGTTTCTATGGCCTATGTGCGTAGCGACCTCGCGGTGATTGGTACTGAGGTTTTCGCTGAAGTGCGTGGTAAGAAACTGCCAATGACAGTAGAAAAAATGCCATTCGTTCCTCAGCGTTACTACCGTGGCTAATCGCTTTTAAGAAAAGATCACCAATTTAACCAAAGCCTACTGTTACTCAATTTATTGAGGATATTAACAGTAGGCTTTTTGTCGATTGGGCGGTATCAACTCGGTTGAATATCATTGGAAACGGCGGCCTAGACATGGATGTATAAAGTAAGCGTTGTGGTAAACCTCTTACAAATTGTTACTATACTAAAGGTGCGACGTGCTATTGTGTCGATTCATCATTCTTGTCAATAAGTAGTAAGGGTTACAAGGGGTTATCTATGTCTATCAACCATATAATGCGTCCGCTTCACAAAGCCGTTTTGGGGCTGTTAGCGCCATTTATTGTCACGTCAAGTGTTATGGCGGCAGAAAATACGCTCGAAGCGGCTCCTAACGTCGAGGTAACGCCTTATATCGTTAATGGTAGCAATGCATCGGTAACGGATTTTCCTTCAATGGCAAGCTTGTTTATTGATCGTATTGATTATGATGGTCTTTACTCCGTTGGCTCCTACTGTGGCGGAACAATTTTAGATCCTACGCATATTTTAACGGCAGCACACTGTATTTATGGCGATAAGGAGGCTCAGTTATTTACGGTTGTCATCCCTCAATTACAAGATACCTCGCAATTCCCTTATGGAAACGTTGAAAAAGTCCGAGTCTCTGAGGTGTATTATCGCGATGATTACTCGAACAGTTTGAACCAGCTATTACCAAATGATGTTGCCATCTTAAAGCTGGAAAGTGCACTCAATATCGATTCAGTTAACGATGTGGTTAATCCTCCGTTAAACGATGATTATCGTATGGGTGTCCATGACTTTGTTGCTGTAGGGCACGGTGATACGCGTTCAGGCTTTGACGGGACAACTTTGCTGCAGAAGGCTAACCTGAATTATGTAGATAACGCGACTTGTGCCTCAGCGTTCTCGGCAGGTTCAAACTTAACGGATAAACAAATTTGTTTTATCGGGGACTATAGTAAAGCCACAAAATTATATGGTGGTACGTGCCAAGGTGATTCAGGTGGCCCCGTGTATTGGAAAGATGGCGCGGATTACAAGCAAGTTGGAATCACCAGTTTTGGGCCAGAAATATGTGGTGGTAACCGTAAGGTGACGTCTGTATTTACTGAAATCTATGACTATAAAAATTGGATTGTTAGTGTGGTTGCTGGTAATGAAACGGCTAAGTTTGTCTCAACGGATGCCAAACGATCAGCCTATGTAAACCGACCAATTTCGTTTGGTTCAAGCAGTGGTGGCAGTATTTCATTTGCTTTGCTCGGTATGCTGATGTTGGTCACAGGAATGAGAAAAGTGGCATAACGTCGCGTTTTACATAGAGGGTAAGTCGACGCGTGTCGACTTACTGTGATTGGTATCATCCTTAAAGGGGTAAGCAAACTTTTTTGGTCATCTAATGAGTGTCTAACTCAAGGTTAGAATCACTTTCCTGCTGTATTTTTCAATGATGTCATCAATCTCTTTAACTGTGTCATCAATCGTTTTTATCCCCGCTTGCACCGTCCGTTTCTCACTGGGTTTCAATGCTGAAAAAGCGTTTTTTAGTTCGTTTTCATTCAACATATTCTGATGAAGCAATATCTCTTTGTAGGTTAACAGCCTATGCTGAATCACTTTGATCTCGCTCAGCGTATTTTTTGATTTTAATGCTTGTTTAATGCAAGGAAAGGCCAGTTCATATTGATTCGCAATTTCCAACTGTACGTCTTTGTCATTCTCAATTTGCAATTTCTATTATTCCCTAATACTTGATATTCAAGTTCACTCGCTTGCACGTTTATGATAGATATCATGATGAAACGTAACGTTTTTATCGGCTGCATAATAGGCTGTTAATGGCTTATGTAAACGGCTGTTAGTCAATATGGTCTGCTTCTTGCTGAATTTAGGTCATAACTGTCCAGTGAGGGAAAGCTTATGTCACAAGAGCCTATCGTGATGGCGTTGATTGAGCGTAGAAAGCAAGCTCATTTGTCGCAAGAAAAATTAGCTTCAAGTGCCGGGATGAGTTTGAAAACTTATCAGCGTATTGAACGGGGTGAGGCCGATATCAAAATGTCTCAATATCGTTCGATTATGAGAACCTTGAAACTCACAGATTTGGATGTCGTGCTTGATGTGGTCGGTGTGTCTCAAACGACCGCGGAAGATGTGACTGCTGCCAGTCGTTTATTGAACAGTGAAGAGCGGATGCTATTGATAAAGCTAATTCTCTCGGTCAAAAAACATCATTCGCTGCATCGGTGATGTGATTCGATGAGGCAGGGTATCAGCCAATTAGCTCACTCTTCCACGAAGTTGCTTGGTGGTGCTTCTTTGCTTTTTCGATTCTAAGCGTCTTTTCTGAGATCCACGCGTTGGCTTGGTTGCTCTTCTTGTTTTTTGCACTTTTGTTGCCTCTAGGATCAACTCTTTCAAGCGTGCTAAAGCATCGTCTCGGTTTTGTTCTTGAGTCCGGTACTGCTGCGCTTTAATGATAATCACGCCATCTTTGGTGATACGGCTGTCTTTGTGTACGAGGAGTCTCTCTTTATAGAAATCTGGTAGGGTAGAATGATTGATGTCAAAACGTAAATGGATAGCACTCGATACTTTATTGACGTTTTGGCCACCGGCGCCTTGTGCTCGGATCGCCGTTAATTGAAGTTCCCAGTCTTGAATCGAAACAGAGTTAGAGATGTGTAACATAAACATCCATGTTGAACGGTAATATGGACTCATGATACTGAATGTTGCTTAAGGTATCAGTAACTTTCTCACAGATGGATCTCTGTGATGAAAAACAGTTTTAACGATGCATAAGGAATTATCCTTTAATGGGCATCGTATGCCTTGTTAGGCAATTTCGCTCATTTCGCTACTGAGGAGTAAGCATACATTATTTCGCCCCGCTGCTTTTGCTTCGTATAAGGCTAAATCGGCGCACTTATAGTTGAGAGTGGGGTCATTGGTAATATTGGTCACTCCGCAACTGACTGTCACGATATCGTCGAACTCAATGCTGACTGCCACTTTTAAGCGGTTGAGTATGAACTCGGCTTCTTCGGTCGTGGTTTTCGGGAAAATAATACCAAACTCTTCGCCACCGATGCGCGCAACTAAGTCATTTTCACGACTTTCACGTTGTAAGGTTTTCGCGACTTTTTGAATCACGCGGTCCCCATAATCGTGGCCAAAACTATCGTTAATACGTTTAAAATGATCGATATCTAAGACAGCTAAGCAAGATTGACTTTGCGATGGAGAATGATCGACACGACGGCATTCCTCGCGAAGTTCGAGGTCGAATTTACGTCGATTCCAACACTCTGCTAATGTGTCTTTTTCACTCAGTGCCCGGAGTTTTTTCTCGAGAGCTTTATGTTTACTGATATCGACAAAAGACGCGACATAGAATTGAATGATACCCTTAGAGTCTTTGATGGTTTGTATTCTGAGTATTTCCGTAATTAACGAACCATCTTTGCAGCGATTGACGACTTCACCTTCCCATACGCCTACTTTTTGGAGTTCAGTCCACATATTGATGTAGAACTCTTGAGTGTAGCGCCCAGAGGCAAACATGGAAGGTTGACGGCCTTTTACGTCTTCGAATTCATAGCCGCTAACACGCGTAAACTCTTGGTTTACTTTAATAATTCTATTATTTCTATTGGTAATCACCAAAGCCGACATACCGTTCATCGCTGCTTTGGCTACTTGGCTTTCGATACTGTTTTTTTTGTGGTTTCTATTCCAAAGCACGAAAGCGACTGAAATTATTGAAATTAAGATAAACAAAGCAACGGATTGAATAACGGTTGATTGCTTGTCTTTAAGATACTGCTTTTTAAATTGTTGGTTTTGCATACGAATTACCATATACGCTGGGTCCGACAACTGCGTTAAATTAGCATCGATTCTTGAGTGAAAGTACCAATTGTCACCATCAAAATAGCTGGAAGATGTTTCGCTTTGAATCGACAGCCAAAGCTTTGGATATTGCTTTGCATAAGTGTTATCTGAATGTGCTTCAATTAAATGACCGAATGCTTCTTCAATATTTGGCCCTAAAATGATGTGGCCCAATTTATTAAGGATTACAGGCTCGGTTGCCGATGAACTTACTTGATAAATCAGACGCTTGTATATTTTTAGCATGTCTAGGTTTGCGATAAAGTAGCCTAAAATTCGACCTTCGGAAGTGACAGGTGTCATTATTCTTAGCACAGGAGCTAATGGGTAGGCGATTTCTCCATGGTCGAGTTCTAGATCGATGTTATCCGATTTGACTTCACCAATGTGTAATTGTTGGAGGGTTTTAAAGTAGCTGCGGCTTGATTTATTCTGTAGCTCGTTACTGGGCACCATCGTCGCTTTTTGGTTGTTATAACTTAGGTTGAAAACTTCATTTCCGTCTAAGTCTAGGTAACGCAGGCGAGAGTAATATTGGTGGCTTTGTGCCAGTACCACCCATTGATCATTGAGCGCTTGTTGATGATCTAATGAAGGGTCTTTAATCGCGCGCAGTAATATTTTTGAATCTGCCATTGAAGGCACAGCATTAAACGTTTCCTTCATAATACTGGCTAGCTTGTGGAAGATGTATTCGATTTGATTTTTACTGGATTGCTTAATATTTAACGCGTAGTCAACGTCTATCCTATTAAATTCAGACTTAAAATAGAGGGCGGGAACTAATCCAAGAGCAAACAGTGTGCAGAGAAATTGGCCGATTAGTTTTTTTATATTTGTATTCATCACTGTCCTCAAAGAATCAGCGCAATACTATAGATTTAAAAAGGCATTTAATGTGATCTTCACCCAGAATTTAGATTAAGATTTGCATATGGCTACAGTTCAATAGCGACTTGTTTCAAAGGTGCTTATTTGTTGACCGAATAGTGGGCTCTTCTGCTAATCGCTGATACCTGCTCATCACGGCACGATTGTTTCGTGATGAGTAGGCAAATTTTCAAAGTTTGGAGTACTTGGCTGGATGTATTTTAATGATTAACTCAAGCCAATGACGTTGCCTTGCTCGTCAATGTCTAACGACATAAATGCTGGTTTATCGGGTAATCCGGGCATGGTCATTACATTACCGCACAAAGCGTAAATAAAGCCGGCTCCCGCACAAAGTTTTAGCTCTCTAACGGGAACGTTAAACTGGGTTGGGGCGCCTTTGATGTGTGCTTCGGTAGAGATAGAGAGTGGTGTTTTGGCCAAACAAACCGATAGATGACTGTATCCATGTTTGTTGAAATCGTCGAGTTGTTGCTTTGCAAGGGGTGACAGAGAGATATTTGACGCACCATAACCCACTTCAGCGACTGCCATTAGCTTTTCTTCTAGGCTTTGCTCAGAGTGATACAAAGGCTTAAATTCACACTCTTCTTGACACGCTTTGACTACCGCTTGAGCCAACTGAGTCGCCCCTTCGCCACCTTGACCAAATGCTTCGCTTACTTCAACGCTGACGCTTGGGTCGAAATCGCTGATCATCTGTTTCAAAGTACCCAGCTCTTGAGCTGAATCCTGTGGGAATCGGTTAATCGCAACAACCGTTGGCACTTGGTATTGCTTAACGTTATTGATATGCCATTTAAGGTTCTCAAAGCCTGCAATAAGTGCGTCTTGGTCATCATTAAAGATTGAATCTGGTAACGGAGTACCCGGTTTAAAATCGTAGAGGCCAGAGTTTGCTTTTAAACCACGTAATGTTGCGACGATAACGGCGCAGTCGGGCTTTTTATTTGATGCTTTCACTTTGATATTGCACGCTTTCTCGAACCCCATATCGGAACCGAAGCCACCTTCAGTTACAACAAAATCACTCAGCTTCAATGCGATTTTATCAGCAATAATGGAAGAGTTGCCATGGGCGATGTTCGCGAAAGGCCCTGCGTGTATTAGGGTTGGAACGCCTTCAAGGGTTTGCATCAATGTAGGCTCAATGGAATCTTTCATTGTGACGGTCATCGCGCCAGCAACGTTGAAATCATCTGCAGTTAATGGCAAGCCTTGTCTATTGTATGCAAGCACTACTCGTCCGATGCGCTTTCTTAAATCTTGCAGGTCATCCGCTAGAGCAAGAATCGCCATTAGCTCTGAAGCGGCTGAGATATCGAATCCGTCTTCGCGCTCAACGCCGTTAATGGTTTTTTTAGCTTCGTTTTTGCCAACTGTGATCATACGTAATGCGCGATCATTATGATCAACGACGCGTCGCCATACGATTCGATTGGGGTCTATGTCCAATGCTTTTAAACCACTGCGCGCTTCAAAGGCATCCAAACCTTCACGTTGTTCATGATACAAGCGTGCGTCAATCGCGGCAGAGGCAAGGTTGTGAGCCGCTGTTACTGCATGAATGTCGCCGGTCAGATGCAGGTTCAATTGTTCCATAGGGGCAACTTGAGAGTAACCACCACCCGCAGCCCCTCCTTTAACACCAAAGACCGGGCCCATGGAAGGTTGACGAATACAGGCGATTACCGATTGATTTATTTTTGCTAGACCTTGCGCTAAACCGATGGTGGTAACGGTTTTCCCTTCACCTAGAGGAGTTGGTGTAATCGCGGTGACTAAAACTAACTTGCCATCTTTTTGGTTATCGAGGCGTTCTAGCGACATGAGAGACACTTTAGATTTGTGTTGCCCTAATGGTTGGTGTTCGTTGTGTTGAAGGCCAGCTCGTTCAGCAACTTCACTGATGTTTTTAAGGGGGGTAGAGCGACAAATATCAATATCAGACAGCATATTTGATCCTTATATCAGAACCTAAAGGTGGTACGTAAACGTTTGCGTGGCGATAATACTGTATAAATCTCTCAAGTAAAGACAAACCACATGAATTATGTGCTTGGGAATTACCGATCTTAAAAGTCATTGCGCAAGATCAAATCTTAAACAAGCAAAATATTCGTCTGATTACCTGTCATTGTACGTACTTATCGGTTAATACCCAATATCTTCATAGACAAAGGGCTGCAAATAGCAGCCCTTTGAGAAATTAAATAGCAATTCTACTTCGGTGACAACCTAGGGTCGTTTAGCGGTCCCAGTATGTTTCTTCTAAACTGTCTTCACGCTCTGGTAGTGCACGAGACAGGCGAGGAGAGTGTTGAGTCAGAACTTCATAGCTTACACGGTTGGCGTATTTACAAATTTGAGACAGTGACGAGTACGTTAGACACGTGAATTCATGTTTCTCCGAATTCGGCACGTTGACTTGGTGATAGCTGTTGGCGGCCATGTCGTGAAGTAGAGCAGAAAGCGCACCATCACCAGCGCCATTGGTGTTCTTGATCTCAAGTGGACCTCCGAGATAAGGACCAATGTGAGAGTAGACTTTTACTGGGTTTTGACAGTCTTGCTTGCGCATCGCACGGCTGAATTCATACTTGTTGAACTCTGGGATGTTACCCGGCAATAGCGGCAGAGTGGTTTCACGCTTGGCTAATTCGTCGGTATAACCTGCCATGTAAAGACCAATAGGCCCCGCAGTACATAGGACTAGATCAACCCACTCAAGCGCTTTGTTAGCAGCAAGTAGTGGATCTTTTTCACCCGTTAATGCTTCACCTTCGTCTTCGTTCATCGCGACGATGGTGACGTTTTCTTTCAGGTATTCTTGCCACCACTCAGCGTTACCTTCGATCACATACTTAGTACCAAGCGTGAGTACAACAGGCACATTGTGCGCTTTCGCGTACTCGATCGCTTTTCGTACCGCTTTTGGCATCGGATCTTCGGGTTTTCCACGCATTAGGTATGACGACACAACCAATGCAGAAGCTTTCTCGAACACTTTTTCAGGAATGCTCTCTGGAAGCAGTTGGTTCATGTGCCCTTCATTGATCGCAAACGTACGTTCACCATCTTCAGAAATAAGTGTGTAGCAACGGCCAATTGGACCATCAACCGTTTGTAGGTGGTTTAGGTTCATGCGAGAAGATGTACGGCATAGGTAACGATAACCAAATGAGCCGACTTCAATCTTCTTAGACATAACACCAAGCAGGACCGATTTACTGTCTGCAAGTACAGAATAGTTATGTAATGTATTGCCAATAGTATCGCCAGGATATTGATGCGTGATCAACCCTCGTTCAACTAACTCTTCGTACAGCGCATCAGCTTTGCTTTCTTCCAATACGAGAGAGTGACCTTTACTCAACTGGTATTTTTCTAGGAACGAGTTGTCAACACGGGCTTCGATATCAACAATAGTTTGACCGACACCGACAATCGTGGCGCGGTGAAGCTTGGGCGTTTGTTGAATTTGGTTGACCAACGGATCACGTGCGTGAGTTGGAAAATAGTGCTTAGATTTACGCTGTCCAGGAAACTTCATATGAAAAATACAGTGAAAAAATTTTGCCGCATAATATCACATTTTAATTCTGTTTCTTTCATTTTTATTACATTTTGAATCACCTGCACAATGACTGTACAGGTGATTCGATGTCTCTATTCGATTGGGGCTAACGTCGCGGGGTCAACATAAGCCTTTGTTCCCCACAATGGCACGGTGGACAGGCTGTGTTTGAAACTACCCTCGGTCTCTTTAGTGGTGTAAGACAAGTAGAGTAGCGTTTGATTCTCTGCATCATAAATACGTCTGACTTTCATCGTTTTGAAGAAAATACTTTTCGACTGCTTGAATACCACTTCACCTGATTCACTCTTGTCAATTGTTGCAATCATTTCAGGTGTAATATCACCCGTTTGACGACAAGAAATAGAACTATCACTCGGATCTGAAAGGCTAAGGTTTGCTTCGATTGATGCGATATGACAAGTCACACCGGTGATTTTATCATCGTCTAACGAAGATATTTTGATGTCTTTCATAGTGAAGAGACCCAGAGAGACGTCGCCAACTTCATTGTCCGAACAGCCAGCTAACATTGCGATGATACTGGCTGCTATTAAGGCTTTTTTCATAAGAAGTCCTTTTTATTTATATCGTTCTATTTACTATCAGGAAATTGAAAGCTTGGATACGAGTGTAGAGCTTTTCGTTGAGTTCTTAAAGGCTTGTTGTGGTTAATGAAAAACATAAGGCTTTTAAAGTGCTTGTTGGCCTTAGTCATGCTCTGTATGCTTTCTATCTTTAGATCGGCTCTTTTGTCGACCATGTGTTGTTCCGAATCACGGTGATGTTTGGAATACTAAACGTAGGTACTAAAAGAATGAATAATGAAATACCTGAAATTGCACATCAGAAGAACCATTGGCTATTTAGCCAACTGGATATTGCATACCCCGCGAAAGAGAGCCTTCTTGGTTTAGATGTCTATAAAAAACAACTTTCCCAAAAGACTTATCAGCTTCTCCCACAAGACCAAACTCCAACTCAAATTGATGAACTGCATAAAGTCGACTTTCATAAATTGACGGTTCTTTTTTCACTGAATCAAGCCAGCGCCTACAAAGATGAAACCGAAAGAGCGAATATTTTGGAGTTCTTAAGTCAGATTATGTTGTCGGAAGCGCACACCTTGTTTATTGGCACTCAAAATGGCGATGTTGTGGCGAGCGCGATTGTCACTGAAGGTGAGGATTGTCTGTTGCTATCGGATATTGTTAACAACAATGATCAAGATATCGAAGGCTTTGCTAAACAGCTGCGTGACTTTTTTGTACGAGATCATGTTTTTGGCGATAAAGTTTGGATCGAGAAATAAAGGTGCTTTGATAAGGCGTTAATCTGAGTACAATGCTTGTTTTTAAAAAAGGGGTAATTGTGTTGTATGTACAAGCTATTGATCTCAATCGCTGTATTATGCGTTAGCGCTTTTTCTCCAGCTATTTCTGCACATGGTTGGGGTGTTAAACAAATCCTAGTGTTGCACTCCTACGAACCTTCTTATCAATGGACCGCTGACCTCCAAAAAGGGATAGACCGTGCTTTCAGTCAATCTCAAAGCGAAGTTAAGCTCTCAATCGAGTATTTGGATTCAAAACGTGTCCACAGCCCTCAGTACTACGACTCTCTTGCGAGCTACTTACGTACGAAATATGCCGGTTATAAATTTGATGGCGTCATCGTAACAGACGATCACGCGGCCAATTTTCTTAAATCTCTGCCTGATTTGATTGATAGAAGCACACCGGTCGTTGCTGCTGGCATCAATGATTTCAGTACTGACATGTACGCAGTGTCTGATAGAGCAACCGTGCTTTATGAGAATGATCAGATAGACGTTAATATTAAGCTGATTTGCAAATTAAGACCTCATCTAAAGAACCTCTATTTTATCAATGATTCTAGTGTAACTTCCGAACTGATTCACACAGAAATTCATCGCATAATGGCTGAGTTTCCAAATGTTAATTTGGTCGAAATTCGTGATCTATCACTAGAGCATACCCGCCAGTTTTTGGAAGGGATCTCGGCAGACGATGCGGTTTTGCTCAGCCACTACAACACAGAGTTGAAACAAGGCCTTTACCATACTTACCAAGAGGTGGCAGATACCTTATCTAAAGCGAGTGCTGCGCCGGTGTTTGCTTTGTGGCAATTCTATATTTCGGGCGAGGTACTCGGTGGCTATGTGAATCATTCACAAAGCATAGGTGAAGAGGCCGTTGATGCCCTCGATAAGTATATGGATCTCGGTTTCGCCCCCTCGTTCGTACCGGGTGATAACCAACGCTTTGTTTTTAATTACCTTGCCATGAAAAAATTTGATATCAGTGAGGATGCACTACCTGAAAAATCGGTGGTAATCCATAAACCCGCTTCTTTTATACGTAAGAACCTTCAGTTGCTGGTTGGTTTGAGTCTGGTTATTTTAGCGTTAAGCTTAATTGTCATCATGCAATTTATTACGTTACGTCAAAAGAAAGAGCTCGCTAAAAAAAATAAACGAATCTTATCGCTACAGAAGCAGACACTCAGTGTTCAAAAAGACATGATTCATGTTTTGGGGGAAGCCATTGAAACGCGCTCTGGTGAAACAGGCAATCACGTTAAGCGTGTCGCCAAGTTATCAGCGTTACTTGCTAAGCATTATGGTTTGAGTCATCGCGAGATTGAGATGATAGAAATCATCAGTCCAATGCATGATGTGGGAAAAATCTCTGTTCCTGAATATATTCTCGATAAGCCTGATAAGCTAACGGAAGAAGAGTGGGTTATCATGAAGCAGCACACTACTGCGGGTTATCATTTACTGAAAAGTGGAGCTGGTGATATCACCAACCTTGCGGCGATCATTGCTTATGAGCATCATGAACGCTGGGATGGAAAAGGGTATCCGACAGGCAAAGCTGGTGAGGACATTCACTTGTTTGCTCGCATTACCGCCGTAGCTGATGTCTTTGATGCGCTACTTAGCGCCCGTTGTTATAAAGAACCATGGCCATTAGAGAGGGTTGTTGGCTTGTTTGAGCGAGAGTGTGGTCGTCAGTTCGATCCTAAGTTGACCACGTTGTTGTTAGATCATTTGCCTGAGTTCATCGCTATTCGCGATACTTCTCCAGACACAAGCAGTGTCGAATATGTCTCTATGTCTGTAGGTGAGCCACAGACACTTCAGGCGTTGGTCGCGAGCTAACTCTTCACCTTTTTTCGCTGTTTTTTATTGGTAATGTTTAACGCTATCCATTGACTGAGTCCTCTAGTTAATGATTAATTGATGTGTATTTTTTTCGCCTGCCTTGAAGCTCGTTAGCACAGATTTCTATTTTGAACTGATATAGAACAAAATAGAAATACCAAGCAGCATTTGGTGCTACACAATCATGATTGAACGAATGATATTTGATGTTTATCTACAGTCATAAGGTGATCTATCGCATATTTCGCGAAGAGAAATAAGCAGGGATCGATAAAATGTTATCTGAATCATCCCGTTTATTGGCATAACCTTATAGGATAAAGCTTGGATCAAATGTGAGTGAAATGTCTATGCGATTAGAGCAGACAAAATGTGTGATTTTCGATTGTGACGGAACACTTATAGATAGTGAAAAGCTGTGCTGTCGCGCTTTGGTGAACGTTTTTAGTGGCTTTGGGGCGAAGTTGAACGTCAAAGAATGCTACGCGCACTTTCAAGGTGGTAAGCTGGCAGATATCTTAATGGATACACAAGAGCGTCTTGGGCTATCTATCTCGATTGATACCCTTGAACCGTTATATCGCACTGAATTAGAGACCCTATTTCAGCGTCATTTAAAGCCAATGGACGGGGCAATTGAGCTTATTGAATTTCTCAAACAACAAGGCATTGAGTTTTGTATCGCTTCCAACGCACCGAAATCTAGAGTTGAATCTTCATTGGCGATGACAGGTATGCTCGATGACTTCAAAGGTAAAGTGTTTTCAGCGTTTGATGCCAATAGTTGGAAACCAGAACCTGATCTGATTATGTACACGGCCATGAATATGGGCTTTTTACCGAATGAATGCATCTACGTGGATGATACGCTGAAAGGGATTGAGGCTGGTGTTCGCGCGGGAATTCAATCGTTTCGATTACGCCCAAGTATTGATGAAGCCATCGTAGAACCCGAAGCCGGCTCAGCAGAACTCGCGGCTCAGGATATCTACAGTTTAGATGAGATTTCAGTTTGGATTAATGGCAAACACTGCTCAAGTGGTGGTATGCAGAATTCGGCAGCTTTGGTGGGGTAGAACCTAGTTGAAGGCTGACTACTTTACTTAATTGTTCGGTGTGAAAACCACAAGATGCACAGGTGAACTTTTCTCCACTTTCTGAAAGTAGATATTCGTCGTGTTGACATAAAGGGCATGTAATATTATCGGTGTTTGGTGCTTCTGTTTTATTCATTATGTGCCACCTGCAGCAAGAGGGTAAGCGAAAAAAGACCCGTTACATAATGTTACCTCTAAGCTTGAATTTTAAACAGTTTTAGCCATTGGTAATCTATTCCCTTTGCGACTTGCTTCATGGTAATGAGTATTTTCTCGTTAGTGATCATGGTTTTCGTTATTAACGTGATTCAGTAAAGAAGGACTCATAACGAGTCCTTCTGAGTTTGCTTTAATTCTCACTCGCTCAAAGTCTGAGATGGCGAAACTGACTCTTCTGTAAGTTTAGATACGGCATTTGATGAGTTTGAGCGACATCTTTAATCACATCAGATGATCGACGGATGATATGTCGATTGACTTATAACCTTCACCAAATCTTGTTAGCCAAGTGAAGGCAGTAACCCTACTGAAATAAGAATTTGAATGGCAATGATAAACACGCCAACGCTACCCGCTAAAAACAACGCTTTGCTTCCTCCTAGCACTTGATATGTCGCTTCTGGACTTTGAGGCTTCACAGAGAAGTCAGTGTAACGAACTTTATAGACCATCACTGTTGGTAACAGAATTGCGAGCACTGACAGTGCGATGGCTGCGTAGCCTAACGCCATGATAAAACCTTGTGGGTAAAATAAAGCAAAACCCAGTGGTGGTAAGAAAGTGATAGCGGCTGTCTTTACACGTTTTGCATTGCCTAGTTTCTTACTCAAAGAATCACCCATGAATTCAAACAACCCCAAGCTTACCCCGATAAAAGATGTTAGCAGTGCGAGGTCTGCGAACACACCGACGATCACGTTTAGGTTTGATTGATGAACGGTTTGTGACAGTGAGACTAAAAGCGCACCCAAGCTAGTATCAGAAAGTAGTTGCTCTTGGCTTACGACACCCAGAGTCACACTCTGCCAGAAAACGTAGATAATCAATGGCAGGGCAGAACCTACAATCATCACCTTACGCAAAGAACGAACGTCGCCATCTAGGTAACGAACGATCGATGGAATGCTGCCATGGAACCCAAAAGAGGTGAAGACAACAGGAATCGCTGCAACAATCAGGCCTTGTTGTAAAGGCATACTCAGTAGGTATTGAGTTGTGATGTTGGGCGCGAGGAAGCTAAGTACTAGTACCATCGCAACGAGCTTTAAACCAAATAAGACGCGGTTAACTTTATCAACACTGTGAGTACCAATCGTTACAACACCAGCAACTAACAGGGTAAATAAAAGGGTTGTGATCTGGCCGTTGAGTTCAATACCGGAAATATCCGAGATACGTTGATTAAACTGTGCACCACCACCCGCGATGTAAGCGGCACACAAAGCGTAAAATAGAAACATCACCGCAAAGCTCGCAATCCATTTTCCTTTTGTCCCTAAAATGTTGTGAGCTAACGTGTGTAGGGTTGCATCAGATTCTGCGAATTGGTGAAGTTCGACCATTAATAGCGCAGTAAAAGCCATTAATGCCCATAAACCCAGCATCAAGAAAAGTGAAGTTGAAAAGCCAATACCTGCAGAAGCAAGTGGAAGAGCGAGCATGCCAGCACCAATTGTGGTGCCTGCAATGATCAAAGTACTACCAAAAACCTTTGATTTATTCATTGTATATAATTCTTTACGTTAGGGTGTGTTTTTATTGTAATTCTTCTGGCTTAAGCGCATAAACCCAAAGAATATCTCGATTTTGATGTATTCTGATTGAGTTTAATACCAAAAGCAATGATTGATGTAATCAAAAATAACCACTGTAAACTCATGTTTACGACATTGTGAATTAACCGAGATTCAATGCTAAAGCAAACGTTTGACCATGATCAGCTTCGAAATTGTTAGAGTAATTTGTTGTACTTAGTGTAAGGTGACAGTACATATGTCGTTCGCGTATACCCCTTTAGCGTAAAAAAGCGTTAATGATCGCGAGTAGCTTCAAGCTATAAATATGGAATGGGTAGAGTAGAGTGCGTTCATCAAAGTGACATAATATAAGTCCAAGATGGTGCACTGGTTAATAGGACATCATGTCCACATCAAGGAATAGAGGGGGCACAATGAGTGACCAATCTTATAATGACGAAAGTCTAGAGTTGTTAGATGCTATGGAAATTGGCATTGATTTGTCTGACTACGAACAGACAGTGAAACCGTTAGCAGAAGAGCTTTTCAAGTCTTCGAACTAAGCTTTAAGATCTTTAATTCAGTTTCAACGGAAACGCTTTTAAAGCTAAAAGTTTTCTTAGCTAACGCTTCTTAAAGTGAGCAATTCTAAACTGAGCAACTCTCATTCGCTCACACGTCATATCAAAACTATCCTCATTAAAGTTCGCGAAGATAAACGAGTACGTTTACTCTGTTACTTAGTTCTCGATACTTTAATGAGGTTCAATGAACTTTCTCGCACACCTTCACATCGCCAAGCACTGTAACAGCAACTTAGCCGGTAACCTGTTAGGTGATTTTGTTAAAGGCAATCCTAATAAACGCTATTCTGATGCACTTTCTGACGGTATTAGGCTTCATCGATTTGTTGATAGCTATACTGATGGTCATGATGTATCTCGTTCTGCAAAATCGCTTTTCTCAGACCAAACACGACGCTTTGCGCCTATTGCACTCGATGTCTTTTGGGATCACTGCTTAGCCAATCATTGGGCACAGTTCTCGCAGCAGACATTAGAGCGTTTTTGTTTCGATAGCCATGAGCAGATCTTTGAACATCAAGAGCCACACTGGCCAGAAAATTTCGTTATGGTTCATCAGAAAATGGCTGAGCATAGATGGTTAGAGAGCTATCAAGAGATGTCATCTATAGAGGTGGTATTGCAGCGAATGGCGTTGAGAAGGCCCAAACTCAGTATGCTCGAGGCATGTTATGATGAACTCGACCGTCACTACGACACGTTGCAGTGTCACTTTGATGAGCTTTATCCCAACGTGTTAGAAGAAGCGAAGCAGTTTAATGCGCTTCAAATGAAGAAAAATCAAAAGGAAAGGTAAACAGCGTAATGCAGGTTTGCTACAATCCGCGCCTATTTAATCTTTGAGCATCATACTATGTCTGAATCTACAAAATCTTTTCACCAACTAGGATTATCTGAGCATCTTCTTGCCACGCTGTCTGAGCTTAACTTTACGGCTCCGACCAGTGTTCAAGAGCAAGCGATTCCATTGGTATTAGAAGGCAAAGATGTACTGGCTGGTGCTCAAACGGGTACCGGTAAAACGGCCGCGTTTGGTTTACCGATTATTCAAAGATTAATCGAGACGAAAGACAACGTTATTCCGAACCCTAAGCTCGTTCGCGCGCTTGTGTTAGTACCAACTCGTGAATTGGCACAACAGGTCTTCGATAACGTAACTAGCTACGCAAAGGGCACCGACATTAAAGTCGTGGTGGCCTATGGCGGCGTGAGCATGAAGGTGCAAACGGATAACCTACGCGGTGGTGCAGATATTCTTGTCGCGACGCCTGGTCGTCTTATCGATCACATGTTCACTAGGAACATCATGTTGAGCCAAACAGAAGTGCTGGTACTGGATGAAGCAGACCGTATGTTAGATATGGGTTTCATGCCTGACATCAAACGTATTCTTTCTCGCATGAACGAAGTGCGTCAAACCCTGTTCTTCTCTGCGACGTTTGATAACAAAATCAAAGCGATTGCACACCGTATGATGCAAAAGCCAAGTGAAATTCAAGTAACACCAAAAAACAGCACAGCAGAGACCGTTACCCAGATGGTTTACCCGGTAGATAAATCGCGTAAAAGTGAATTATTGGCGTATTTGATTGGCTCAAAGAATTGGCAACAAGTGTTGGTGTTTACGAAAACGAAGCAGGGCACAGATGCTCTTGTTAAAGAGCTTAAGTTAGACGGTATCAAAGCGGCATCAATCAATGGCGATAAGAGCCAGGGTGCGCGTCAAAAAGCATTGGACGATTTCAAATCAGGCAAAGTTCGCGCGTTGATCGCAACCGACGTAGCAGCCCGTGGTATCGATATTCAGCAGCTAGAACAAGTTGTGAACTATGACATGCCATTCAAAGCGGAAGATTACGTTCACCGTATCGGACGAACGGGTCGTGCCGGTAACAGCGGTTTAGCGATCTCTTTGATGAGTCAGGATGAAGCTTACCTACTGGGTGATATTGAGCGATTACTTGATACGCGTTTGCCTCAAGAGTGGCTAGAAGGCTTTGAACCAAGCCTAGAAAAAGATCTCGCGCCCGATCGCGGTGGCCGCAGTAAGAGTCGTTCATCAGAAAAACGCAAAATGAAGGCAAAGCTCAAAATCCACCAAAATCGCGGTAAAGCGCGTCGAAAATAAGCGATTTTAACGCTTAACTCCGTTTAATTATGAGTACATATAAAAACACTCCGTGACAGTTAATTCTGTCATGGAGCATTTTTATATTAAACTAACTTCGGACCTGAAAAAGTGTTATCAAGATTCATTATGCTCAGGGTTATACTTCCATTTGCAAGGTACGTCATAAATCAGTTCTTCTAGGCTAATCGGGTTAAGCTTCCACTCTTCTTCAACACCAAATTGACTGATCATTTGCGAATTAAACATTTGCCAATGCTTCATTAGAGCTTCTTCAGGTGTCGTTACCGTTTCATTTTCATTTTCATTTTCGTTCCATGTGCTTTCCATAAACGGGGTTAGGCACGTTGCTCCATTGGCATACATGATCATTTGCCACTTTATTTCATTAATATTAACGATGTTGTCTGGATTGGTATCATTGTAT
Source organism: Vibrio artabrorum (assembly GCF_024347295.1). Taxonomy (NCBI): domain Bacteria; kingdom Pseudomonadati; phylum Pseudomonadota; class Gammaproteobacteria; order Vibrionales; family Vibrionaceae; genus Vibrio; species Vibrio artabrorum. Next base: position 1,003,265 of record NZ_AP025459.1, read on the forward strand.
TGATCTGCCAGCTTACCGATTTCATCTTCAAGACTCCCCCCATTACTGATGAAATAATCAACGAGGTTATCTTCTTGACGCACAGAATCCGATAGGAGTTGTATCGGTCGACGAAAGTGAATCATGTTGCTAAAAAGATGCATAGTAAACAAGTAGATTGAAATATTTGGCGTGACGTCTTTTGGTAATTCTTGTATGACTTTACTAATGTAAGACTGAAAATAGTTGTGCAAGCAATCACTTATTGCATGCCATATTTTCTCTTTACTACCAAAGTGATGACGGATAAGACTATGAGATACCCCCGCTTTTTCACTGATATTACGTAACGACACTCGTTCATAGCCTGAAGTGCAAAACAGTTCTGCTGCAACAGCCATTATTTGAATTTGAGTTTCTTCAGCGTCTTTCGCGCTTCTTCTTCCTTGCTTTTTTACCGTCATCTTGATTTCGTACGTTTACTTGATTTATATATTCTACACTGTTTGGACTTAAATAAGAATATTGTACTGACGGGCAGTCAATCTGATGAGTCTCGACATTAAAAAAAATGCTCAGTGATGTGCTCACTCACAACGATGGAATCAAGCGTCCCATATATTTTGGGAAAGGTTTATTTAGCTGCTGACTTTAATAACGGAACCTGTGATGTTCCATATTATATGGGGAAAGTGTTTACTAAGGGGGGAGGGATTAAAATATCGTTAGGCCAATTCTCTCTATTAACCGAATGTTTTATGACTACTATATTGTGAATAGGAGATGACGCTAGTGAATAATAGAAAGAGAGGCTAGATAACCAAACGCAGATCAAGGTCAACTGGTTTTGGCATGGCCAATAGATAACCTTGATACATATCGAAGCCCAAACTTTGCATCGCTGCGAGTTGCTCGGGAGTCTCAATGCCTTCTATGACCGTTTTTGCGCCAATTTGGTTTGCAAGTTCAAGTGCTTTCTCCATTTCGAGGTGCTCGCCATTCTCGAAGTTGAGCATCACGGATCGGTCTATTTTGATAATGTTTGGGTTGATGTAACGAACTCGGTGTTCTGTTGATGCTTGTGTTCCAAAGTCATCGACTGCAATTTGGAATCCGTTTTTGGCAAGTGACGTGGCAGCCTTTTTTAATCGTTCCTCACTTATAGCATTCAACTCGACTAACTCCATGACGATCTGTTGGCATGAAAGATTAAGCTCTAGTAACCGTTTAGCTAACAGGCCATCGCTGACATTTTTTGTCGCAAACAACTCGCCAACGTTAGGAAGAACGTTCAAAAATAAATCTAGATGCCGAACCGTTGATTGTGCAAAATTACGGATATGTATCGCACGACTGAGTCTTTCGACATTGACCTTATCTGTGTAGGAGGTTTCGTCTGAATGGAAAAATTGATCAGGACGGACAACCTCACCTTGACGATTAGATATACGAACCAAAGCCTCCACACCGACCTGGGTTGTAGAATGATCAAATATCGGTTGATAAACACTTTTCAGTGTTAGGTTTTGATAGTGGGCAATAAATTGCCTATCAGAATCCATAGATATGCAATTACTAAATTCACTTCTGTCAGATAAAATCATAGTCGCCAATAAAAATGCTTAATCTTATAACGGGAGAATACGTTACATGTGTCACAATATTGACAGGTGTAGGTAATTTGTCAATTAATTAAAATATAGAGTGAATTCTTTTAATATATATTCATAACAAATGGCACATAATCACAATGCGAAGTGCTCAGTGTTTTTACATTTTGTTCTATTTTTAATTACTTATTGTAAAGTCGCCAACTGCGACGTTAACAAATTGTGAGTACTGAGAGAGGCCTGTATCTTATTCGTTTGAGTAAATATAAGGCTAGAATGCCTATGCAACTGAGGGGGTAGGGTTAAGGTTCTGATCTGACCTCGGGTATTAAACTATGGTTTTAAAGAGTATATATGTAAACAACATTCAATGATGAAACTAAAAGCTGAGATCATGCAACGTTTATTAAATATTGATTTAGTTTAACAAATCTTGAGTGCGGGTCTAAATTTGATCGCTACTTTTATTACCATTGAAGTACGGCATAAAGCTGTAGATATTTACGAACTAATTGTTGATTTCCTGAACGTTTTAAAGGGTGCCCAAACTTAATGAAACATGGGCTAATTTTGAAGTTGTTATTCAAATCAATCGCGAATTGAGAATCACTCTCTCTTAGAGTGATACCCTGTTGGCTGTATTCTGTTATTTCATCAGGGAGTTCTCCCATCCACCAGTGCAACAGTTCGCCGCTGTTTTTGCTTCGGCTTATCCAGTGGTCAGAAACAATAATTAAAAGGTCGTTGGGTTGGATTGCAAACCCATACTCTTGCTGCCAGTTATGAATATCCAACATCAACTTTTTACGACATGTTTTTCCAGCGCTGACCATGTGGTGACTGATCACCCAAACCGTGCCTATTTCAGACGAAATTCGGAAGTGTCGAGGGTTTTCTCCGGAGGAAAGCATTTCAAGTGGGCTGACACTACTTACATGATTGAAATTAACAAAAGTATGTTCCATTCGCCGAGCGAAGGCTTTGCCGATGTGGTGCTCACTGATCCCTTGATTGTGTACTGTAGGGTAATGATGTTCACAGAGTTTTAGACAATCCTCTTGAAACTGACTGACGCTTTGAATCACTAGATCTAATAACAATGAAGTCCCTCATACACAGTTGTTATCTTGTTGATAGTCCATAGTACGGTAATTGCTGTGTTATTACCTATGGTCAAAGTGCGAGTTCTTGATCCCTCTATCAAAATTAGGCAATACAGCGCATTTTTAACGATAACAATAGCTCTCTATTCGTAATTATCTTAAATTATAATAAGTTAACATAATCCCCATTTATCGCTAACAGTTGATTTACTTACTCATTATTAGGAAACATTTATGTCTATTCAATTGGATTCGAAACAAAAGTCTGAACTTGTACATACGCTTCAAAAGTACTTACAAGATGAACTCGATGTTGAGCTTGGTCAGTTTGATACAGAATTTTTGGTTGACTTCATAAGTAAAAAATTTGGTGCGGTTTACTACAATAAAGGGATTGAAGATGCTCAAACAGTCATAGAACGTAAAATGTTAGATATTTCAGACGAGCTCTATGAGATCGAACAGGTTGTTGAGATTTAGAGGCAACGCACACTTGTTTGAAAAATCACTTGTTCAAAAAATTTGAATAATTCGTTTGATTTGAAATGATGTAACTAATCTAAAACGTGGTAAATAATATGTTACACAGATTTGGTGTAGAGCACGATTTTCAAACCGATACTCATCGTTAACATTTGGAAGAGAGGCATGGAAAACAACGTTAAAAATTATAACCCTCTAGCAAGAATAATGCATTGGGCATCAGCACTCGCGATTTTTGGCTTATTTGGTGTAGGCCTGTGGATGGTTGATCTCTCGTACTACAGTGAGTGGTACAAAACAGCACCAGACTATCATCGTTCAGTTGGTATCCTTTTAGCTACTGTTACCGTTATTCGCTTTCTTTGGAAGGTTGTTACCGCGTCACCTAAGCTGGAAGGTAAAAGCTACGAAGTTTTAGCCGCGAAGATCGTTCATGGTTTTATGTACCTTAACTTAGCGGTTTTATTTATTTCTGGTTATTTGATTTCGACATCAGATGGCCGCGGGATCGACGTTTTCAATTGGTTTACTGTTCCAAGCATGGGTGAACTGTTTGCTAACCAGTCTGATCTTGCAGGGACGGTTCACTACTGTGCTGCCTGGGTACTGATCATCATGGCATCAGTGCACGCCTTAGCGGCGATAAAACACCACGTTGTCGACAAAGACGATACGCTACGAAAAATGATAGGAGCTTCAAAATGAAAAAGTCAATTATCGCGACAGGATTAGCATTTGCAATGGCAATGCCTTTCACTACGAACGCCGCCGATTACGTGATTGATACAAAAGGTGCGCATGCTTCAGTTAACTTTAAAGTTAGCCATCTAGGTTACAGTTTTATTCAAGGCCGTTTTAACACGTTCTCTGGTGACTTCTCATTTGACGAAAGTAATGTTGAAGCATCCAAAGTAAACGTGACAATTGATACTACGAGTCTTGATTCAAACCACGCAGAACGTGATAAGCATATCCGCAGTTCTGACTTTATTGATGCTGGTAAGTTCTCAGAGGCGACATTCAACAGTACAAAAGTGGTTGATAAAGGCGACGGCAAACTTGAAGTTATGGGTGACCTTAAACTTCACGGTGTCACTAAGCCTATCGTTATTGAAGCTGAATTCATCGGTGCTGGTCAAGACCCATGGGGCGGTGAGCGTGCAGGTTTCGTTGGTACAACTCGTTTAGAACTTGCTGATTTCAACATTCCAGTAATGGGTGCTTCAAGCTATGTCGATATGGATCTACACGTTGAAGGCGTAAAGAAGTAACCAATTAGGGGATAATGTTGTTGGTTACTGAAGTTATTGTTTAACTTACTCATCAGGCTAACCCAGCTATCGCGATTATTAATAGATATGAAAGCTTTTATGTATGAAACCGTTTATTCGATATCTAGAGCGACAGTTGGAAAGAGAGAAAGGCGTAAAGTGAAAACTTTACGCCTTTTTTATTGAGGTCAATGGCAGCGCGTTTAGGTCTGTTTTGTGTCAAACCGTTTAGTACGTTAAAAGCCGCCATTTGTCTCTAGCCAGTCAACGTTGCCATGACTGAGTTATCTAATTGAACTACAGTTCAACCTAAGATTCGTTACTTTGTTTCTAGTGAAGCGCTTGCCTTGTAAACAGTCGCTATTTAAGCCGTTTCTAGTTCAGCTTGAGGAACCACGTTGAGTCGGTCACCGTAGATTGGACGGAGTGCCAGCATTACTTCTATGCGAGTCAGCACCCCGACCATCACACCATTTTCTAACACTGGCAGCATGTGTGGTTGGCTTACTTTCATCGCTTTAGCACGCTCTTCTAGAGAAAGGGACGTTAGGCGAGTTGCAAACCCCATGCTTGTTGTTGGGTAAAGCTGCTCTTTATCGATACATAGGAACTCAGCAACATCGACGAGCTTATCGTTAACATCGATAGCCACAACATCACGGCTCATTAGATCGACGACTTTTTGACCTTGCGTCGGGATATAGTCTTGGCACCAAAGGTCAACCATTACATCGTGAACAGAAAATATACCCACTAGACGACCTTCTATATCACAGACAGGAGCGCTAACAAGTTGCGCGTTTAAAAGTGAATCGATCGCAACGGATGTTGGCATTTCTACGCTCAGTGTCATTGGTTGAGTATTCATGATGTGCTTAATAGTAGTTGCTGTATTCATAGTGATTTCCTTAACTGACGTAATTTCTGTTGTTTGTGTAATCGCGTTAATTTTTGCTGCTTTAAGTTGTGGGCGTCGGTAAATGCTCCAATTGGCTAAGCCAACCAATACTGAGCCGCCTACGATGTTACCGATTGTCACCGGTATTAAGTTTGCGGTAACAAATTTCATGATATTTAGGTCTGCGTACTGGGCTGGTGTCGCGCCAATTTGCATCCAAAAACTTTCTGGTGCGAATGCTTGAATGGTGATGCCTAGTGGGACCATGAACATATTCGCCACACAGTGTTCAAATCCTGAACTCACAAACATTGCTACGGGCAATACGGTCATCATTGCTTTGGTCATCGCATTTGCTGAACTAAAGGTTAGCCAGATCGCTAAACAAACCAATAAGTTACAAAGCACACCCAGAGCGAAAGCTTGAATAGGGCTATGGTGAAGCTTGTGTTGAGCGATATTCAGAGCATTCAACCCCCATTGTCCGCCATCAAGTTGATATAGGCCGGCAGCGCTGACCAAAGTCAAAAGGAACATGGCACCAATAAAGTTACCAACATAGACCTTGCCCCAGATAGACATCATCTTGTTGAACGTTATCTGCTTGTTGGCCCATGAGATACTTGATAGCACTGAGCTGGTGAATAACTCTCCACCGCAAATCACAATCAAGATTAAACCCATACTAAAGGCAAGCCCGCCCGCTAAGCGGCTCAATCCCCATCCTGTGTTAGCACTACCCGTGGTAACGGTAATGTAGAATAAAAAAGCGAGTCCTATGAATGCACCGGCCATGATTGCCAAGCTCAATATCATGCTGTCGGTTTTATGTGCTTTGCTTAATGCGAACTTCTCTGCTTGCGCCATCATTTCTGATGGTGAGAACAGTTGATCATTTTTAGAAGTACTTATGGTCATATCCGCCCCTTGAACAATCGGTCATGTTTAATCCCTTGTGTTAATGATTGAGTTATTCCTAATGTTTGACAGGGTATGTTGTGTCCTGCCATTTCAGATTAGGGTGTGATGAGACAGAGGTAAAATTGATAATTTTTAGAAACTACATCAGATTTATTGATATCGATTTTGTTAAGAGTAGAATGAAATTGAGCGCTCTTTGTCGTGACAGAAAAACCGGCATTCGGACATTAAGTATTTAAAAATTAAGGATGAATTTTGCGTTATTCATTGAAACAACTCGCGGTATTTGATGCAGTAGCGGATTCAGGCAGTGTGAGTCACGCCGCAGACAAGTTGGCACTGACTCAGTCGGCGACAAGTATGTCGCTTGCACAGCTGGAAAAAATGCTCGGTAGGCCTTTATTCGAAAGGCAAGGCAAGCAAATGGCATTGACTCATTGGGGCATGTGGCTTAGGCCTAAAGCGAAGCGTTTACTGCAAGATGCTAAGCAAATTGAAATGGGTTTCTACGAGCAACATTTATTGAGTGGTGAGCTTAAATTAGGGGCGAGTCAAACTCCTGCGGAACACCTCGTTCCTGACCTTATCAGTATTATTGATAATGACTTTCCAGAGATGCGGATCTCGCTTGGCGTGCAAAGTACCCAAGCGGTTATTGATGGCGTATTAGATTATCAATATGACTTGGGTGTTATCGAAGGTCGCTGCGATGACAATCGTGTTCACCAAGAAGTATGGTGTACTGACCATTTGACGGTCGTGGCATCAGCACATCACCCGTTTTCGAAGCGAGAACGGGTGAGTTTGGCACAATTAGAGCAAGCGAAATGGGTATTGCGCGAACATGGTTCAGGGACTCGCAAAGTTTTTGATAGCTCTATTCATCATTTTATTGCCGATCTTGATGTATGGCGAGAGTATGAACACATCCCTGTTCTAAGAAGTTTGGTTGCAAATGGCCCATATTTAACGTGCCTACCTTATCTCGATGTTGAACCGTTTGTTGAGTCAGGACAACTGGTGACGTTGAACGTGCCTGATCTTGAAATGGAAAGAACGTTAACCTTTATTTGGCGTGCTGATATGGCAGAGAATCCACTTGCTGAGTGTCTTAAGCGAGAGGGAAAGCGAATGATGAAAGGTAAGTCTTCTATTATTTAGCGCCAAATAGACAAAGTAATTATAACGATTATTGTTGAATTAGTGATTTAAGTCTCTTTTTTGTGATAAATGTGCATTCTCATACATTGTTAATGTGATGCAGGTCCTCATCAAAAAGGGGAGCTTCTCATAGTATACCTACTTGATTTTAAGTGAGGCTAAATCCGGTTGTAGAAACTCCTATAATTCGGCTTTAGAAAGAGTATGAGTACATTAGTCGCGATTTCATTAACAACGGGTATATTGTCTGGTCTATGGGGGTGGATTGCTATCTCTTTTGGCCTATTGTCATGGGCAGGTTTCTTAGGTTGCACCAGTTATTTCGCATCCCCAACAGGCGGTGTGAAAGGGTTAGCGGGTAGCTTATTAACGAATATGACAGGCGTATTCTGGGCGATGGTGATTATCGAAAGCTCAACCTTCGCGGGGTTAGAGATTTTAGGCTATATGATTACCGCTATTGTGGCTTTTTTTATGTGCATCCAAGCAAAACAAGCGTGGTTAGGTTATATCCCGGGAACCTTCATTGGTTGTTGTGCGACGTTTGCGGCAGGTGGTGATTGGCAACTTGTGGTGCCATCTTTACTGCTTGGTGGTGTATTTGGATACTTGATGAAAGCAACGGGGCTATGGCTTCACGAGAAATCGACTCAATCTTCAGAAGTGGTTGCACAACATGCTAAACAGGTAAAATGCCGTTCGTAGTCAATAATGGGTCATCTTCGTGAGTTAAAGCGCTCGATAACGGCGTTAGAAAGCATGATTGTAGGGTAAGGTTACGGTGTAATCTTGTCAGATAACCCCCATGAATGGGTCTATCACTTTATACAGGCACACCACTCGGTGTGCCTTTTTGTTTGAGTGACGCTAATAAGTTAGAGATTTCATCAGCAGACCAACTGATAGTCCCTATCAAACAAATTCTGTTTAGGTATTGCCATTTGCCATGGTAATTACGCGTTTTAGTGTCCATCTCAACAACAGCGGAATACAGGCTTGTCCTTGATCCTCACAATGAGAAACAATAGCGAGCGCAAGGTCGGGTTTTGCATGTTTCTTCAATACTTTGGCGACGACTTTCTTTGGCGGGATAGGGTGATCGTATGGGATCTTAACCATGTCTCGGAAAAAGCTCTCAAACCCATTCATATATAGATAATGCTCGATGTCTTTTTCAGGCAGTTCGGTCAAGCGATGACGTTCTTGATCATGGCCAAGCTTTGACAACACGGTTGCCGCGTACTTTTTACCGGCGGCATCGCCATCGGTGACTACATGCCAGTCGATACCAAACTCTTGTGCGACCTTGATCAGTGCTTTGAGCCCAGATTGCGCGAACTCGATGATTTGAACACCTTCGGCTGCAAGGTTATAACCGCATTGGTTCGCTAATTCATTAAACAGCCAAACTTCCGTTTCTCCCTCCACTAATAGCCAGCAGCGAGCAAACAGAGCACCAGAGCGATGGAAGCGAATATGAAAGCCGATTCGTCTTAGCTCATCTTTACTGAAATGGTTCATATTGAGGTGGTTAGCGATGGTTTTGTCTGAGTGACGAACTAATCGACGTATTGATTGTAGCGGTACCGCCGCGAGGAGATCGCCACTGTTTGTGGTGAGAATTTTTTGCATCGGTAATTTCTGCATCAAACTCCATGCTCTGGCTAAGTGGGTTGGGTGTAATCGGCCTTCCGGATCTTCGAGGATCAAAAGAGGGCGCGCGCATCGTCTTAATTCGTTCGGCCCTTTGGCTTGTAGATAGGCATTCAGTAACCCCATGAATAATAGTCGAGTTTGTTTGTTTTTGGTCTCTTCGACTAATTGATGAATGCTTTTGTCATTTGCACCAGCCGAATAAAGTAAGCCATCTCTCTGTTTTCTTGGGTTACGACGAGAAGTGCTTTTGAAAGAAAAGTAATGTTCAATAAGGCTTTGCATTGACTCAAGACTGCTGCGCATTTCACCTTTGTTAACATGGCCAGGAATGGCCATTAAACGACGACAGGTATTATCAATACGCTTCTCTATTCGAGCCTGACGCCCATTACCATTTGCGCCATTGCTCGTATTATTTCCGTTTCCGTTTCCGTTATTGGGTGTTTTATTGTGAAAAGGACGCTCGAAGTGCCTAGCATCTCGTAAGCGAATCACTGGGTGCAATGTCATTAATTCTTGAGCAAGCTTTTGCGAATGATGCAGTTTTAACGGGTTACCCTCTATGTCTAAAAATGCATAATGAGTGGTGGTTTCGTACTGCTCTAATGTCGCACTGATTCGATAGTAGATGCGGAAGACTCCGAATTCATCTTGAACCCAAATAGGTTTGAGTTTGCGATAACGACCCGCATTAAGTTCACTCTTATCGTTGGCTTTTAACGCGAGAACAATTTGCAGATGTTGAGACTGTGTATGAGAAACAGAGTAATCGACATGAAAATCGGTCATTTCAAAGTGATATGGCACGCCGTCTGAAGGCAGAACGACGGAAAGGGCGTCCAATAATGAAGACTTACCCCACGTATTTTCACCTATCAGCGTGGTTAGCTCATCAAACGCGAGCGACATACGCTTAATACCTCGAAAGCCAGAAATCTCGATTCTTTCTAGTTGCATAAGCTTACTCCTAACGGAAGACGCAGCTAATTATTTGAAAGCTAACAGATATCTTTAATCATAATCGAAAAATTAACTTCCAGTATGCACTCTTGTCACAAAACACGTTGTTTAGTTATACGGCGCACAAAGACCGTTTTGATCTATCTTGAGTATTTTTTTGCAGTGTAGTTTCATAAAATTCACGATTCTGTCATGATTCTCAACCTAGTATGAAGGGACAATGAGAGAAAAGAATATGACTAAAAAGAATAAGCCAGCAAAAATAGTGTTGGCACACATCAATGACACTCATTCATACTTTGAACCCACCTCTTTACAGCTATCAATTAAAATGAACGGCCATATCATAGAGCCTTATGTCAGTGCTGGTGGTTTTGCTCGAATTTCAACACGCTTTAAACAAATAGAACAAGATGCCCAACGTCAAAAGATCGGAACCTTGTTCCTGCACGCAGGAGACTGCTTCCAAGGGACTTTGTATTTTTCTCTATTTAAAGGAAGAGCCAATGCTGACCTGTTAAATGCACTGAATATTGATGCTATGACGCTCGGAAATCATGAGCTTGATATGGGCAATGAACCGGTTGCTATTTTCGCGAAGAGAATCCAATTTCCATTGTTGGCGGGTAACTGGAATTTATCGAATGAGGATATCAATAAAGCTCATACCTTATCGAATAACCACCTTGTTAAGTCTTACCAGACCGAAACTCGTAGCGCTTCGTTCATCACCAAAGATTTTGACGGAGAAAAAGTGGCAATATTTGGCTTAAGCATTGACCAAATGGCGGGCATAGCAAATCCTGATATTGATACACCATTTGAAAACGCACTTGAAACGGCAAAAGCGACCATTGATCAAATTCACCGCGCTGGCATCAATAAGGTTGTACTGCTGAGTCACCTTGGTTACGAAGCCGATTTAGACCTCGCAGCGAACGTAGCAGGCATCGGTGTGATTGTTGGCGGGCATAGTCATCGATTGCAAGGTGACTTCTCTGATATTGGCTTAGTAAAAGACGATGACTATGGTGTTAAAGTCGGCGACACATACGTCGTCCAAGCGGGTTTTCATGCAATGAGCTTGGGGCACTGTGAAATTGAATTTGACTCTGCAGGTAAGGTTACTCACTTTAATGGTAAAAATGAACTGCTGCTGGGACGCCGCCTGTTTATAGACGCCAAATTGAGTGAAGTCGGTCAAGATGGTGCCCACGATTTGGCGTGTGAGTTCTTAAACAATCATCAAAATATTGCAGTGTGTAAGAAAGATCCAGAACTACAAAGTATTCTTACCGATAAATATCAGCCTAGAGTTAGGAAACTTCAACAACAAGTGATTGCCCACGCAGAAACGAAACTCCGACATGTGCGCATTCCGGATGAACAAGGACCAAGCCAACTCGCACCTTTGGTCGCTCAGTCCTTTCATTATCGAATGAATAAGAAAGGTCACAACGTAGAATTTGCCATTCATAACTCTGGAGGCGTAAGGAACTCTCTCAACAGTGGAGATGTCTCAGTTGCCGATATTGCCGGAAAATTACTACCGTTTGCCGTACCCATTGGTGTTTATGAGGTTAAAGGTGAAACGATTGCAGATATGCTTGAAGGTGCAATTAATAATGCGTTAGATAATGGTGTCGTTGGCACGGGTTCTGGCAGTTTTCCTTATACCTACAATTTGAGATTTTGCTATCACAAAGAAGCCCCTTTAGGACACCGTATTCACCATCTAGAAATACGCTCGGAAGCATCAGGTTGGCAAGCAGTGTCTCGTGAGAAAATTTATCGAGGGGCATCATCAGCCTATACAATGAAGGGCAAGGAAGGCTATAACGCCGTTCTGGATATGATTGGTGATGGAACTGTGACTACAGACTCAATGGCGGACTGCTTTATTGAATTTTTACAAGATCACCCTGAGTCACTGCAGCACAATGAACCGTTGAATTGCATGGAGTGTTTTAAGTAAATTCATCTGAATATTACTATTTTAGGTTTGTGAAATTGGCACTGTTTATGCTTTGTTCTGTGGGTAACGTCCTGTGGAGGAAAAGCATGGATAAGAAAGATTGGTTGGACGCTGCCGCTGTTGTTGGTTGGGTGTCGGTTTGGTCTGCGTTGGTATACTGGGTACCTGCGGCCGGATTATAGACGCTGTCGAAGGATGGTAGAGTCGCTCGCGTTCTGTTGATTAATGCATGTGACATCGTGATAAAGAAAAAAGGAGCAGTTTGCTCCTTTTTTGTTTTTTTGTTCAGATTTATGTAGACGAAATCCAAATTCGGGAATACTATCCACGCGTTTGGGGAGTAGTTAGCGCAAGTTTACATATCGTCATCTCGTTAGGCCAAAAACCTATCCGGTGTGTAAAGGTGAAATCCCATATTTCACTTCAACGAGACCAACGCAATCGCAGTCAAGATCCGCAGTGGAACTTGATATGTTCTGTTTGCGGAAGGTCTTTGTACAGTTCTTCCGCCCGGAGGAATAATGAACTCAACTCAATCTCTATTAACCACCAATAGTGAATCCTTTTTTTCATCGCCAATCATGGCGACTTATGTAGGTTTTTTCCTGCTGACGATTGTTCTCGTCTCAATTGACATCTATCAGACACGTGGCGGTAACGTCACGATCAAGAAAGCGACGATCTGGAGTGTTTTCTGGTTTGTACTCGCGTTTATGTTTGCTGGCTCTATTTACCTATTTTGGGATATTTACGCGCCGAACAGTGACTACACCGCGCAAAAAGCAACGGTGTCATTTATTACTGGTTACTTACTGGAAAAATCCCTTAGCGTGGACAACTTGTTTGTTTTTGCGATGATTTTTGCTCAATACCAAGTGCCTGAGCACTTGAGACCTCGCGCACTTCTTTGGGGCGTCATTGGCGCATTAGTGCTTCGTGCCATCATGATCGCACTTGGTGCGCAACTATTAGCGGAATATCACTGGGTACTTTACGTGTTTGCGGCGTTCTTGATTGGTACTGGTATTAAACTGGCGTTAGATAAGGGCGAAGAGGAGAGTGTGAATGCACTGCCTGAAAAGCTACTTCGTAAAGTGATGCCGGTAACCGAGGATTTCCATGGTCCTGCGTTATTGGTTAAACAGGGGGCTAAATGGGCATTCACTCCAATGATGTTGGTAATCGGTGCGATAGCAGTGATGGACGTGATGTTTGCATTGGACTCAATTCCTGCGATCTTTGCGGTAACACAAGAACCGTTCTTGGTCCTCGCTGCAAACGTGTTTGCGTTACTTGGCCTTCGTTCGTTGTATTTTGTGCTGCAAGGTATGATGGATAAGTTCATCTACTTGAAACCTGCACTGGCATTTATCATGGTGTTCATTGGTGTGAAAATGCTATTGGTTGACAGTGAATGGGCTATCCCAACTTATTGGTCATTGGCTGTGCTGATTTCCACAATGACGGTGGCGGTTATAGCGTCGATTTATGCTGAAAAACCAGTCGCTGAACCCGTCAATCAAAAACAAATATAACTTATCTAAAAGTCGATAGTGAATACGTGGTTGATGAAGTGAGGAATTTATTTGTGTAAATATTTTGTAACATCAACCATTGTTATTTGAAGTTTATTTGTACTAAATGCATGAACTAAGCACTGGTATGAATTTGTAATCATTGATCGTGAATATATATTTGGCAATATTGTTAACGGCCTGTTTCATAAGAAAAACTAATCTGACAATCCAATTTTAGTCATTTTTTAACCGGCAAAAGATCGTCTATTATTCTTGTCATCAAAACGAATTACATCAACAAGTTTATAGAGAGGCAATCATGGCTCAAGCAATGCAAATGAATACTATCGCTGTTCCTAACTCTATGGATAAGAAGACCTACTCGGTTAACTTCAAAGGACTGATTGCACACATTTTCGATATTCTATTCGTAGACAACGCTCCACGCAGTAATTACGCAAGCGACCTATCAGGTCACATGCAACGAGATATCGGTATCAACCTTTAATTTCAGCGCGATGCATAAGAATAAAGAAATATAGAATTTAAAAAAAACGCCAGCTTTTGAAGTTGGCGTTTTTGTATCTGAAAGAAAATCGCTGCATGATAGGCTTTCGATTGCGTAAGGTCAGCGGCCACTTAAACAACCGAATGAAACCTCTCTTAACTGTGATGAACGGATGGCATAAACCATTGTTCAATGCTGCTTACTGAGGGTCCGATTCAAATATGTTTTTGATAAGCAAAAGGGCGATTTAGTTACGTAATAGCGCGGAAATACGTTAGTATAGCGCGCTATTATTTTAGCTTTGAGTTCCTGCAATTAATGACTAACACCACAACACCAACCAACTTCTCTGATCTTGGCTTAATCTCTCCTTTGATGGCTCGTTTATCTGAGCTTGAATATCAACAGCCAACGCCTATCCAAGCGCAAGTTATTCCAAGTGTGTTAGCAGGACGCGATTTAATTGCAGGCGCCAATACCGGTTCTGGTAAAACCGCAGCATTCGCATTACCGCTATTACAACAGATCCATGAAGATGCGCCTCTAGACCGCCGTTCAGGCAAAGGCAACTTTGTCTCAGGCCTTATTTTGGTTCCTACTCGTGAGCTTGCTAAGCAAGTGGCTGACAGCGTTAAATCTTACGCTGTGCATTTCAATGGTGCGATTAAAACCGTTTGTGTGTTTGGTGGTGTATCGATAAACACCCAGATGCAGGCGCTACGTGGCGGCACTGATATCTTGGTGGCAACACCGGGTCGTCTGCTTGATCTCATTTCTAGTAACGCAATCAAGCTAGACAGAGTAAAAACGTTAGTACTTGATGAAGCTGACCGAATGCTAAGCCTAGGTTTTACCGAAGAACTTGATGCGATCTTAAAGTTATTGCCAAGCAAGAAACAAACCTTATTGTTCTCTGCGACGTTTCCAGAGCAAGTTCAAACGCTGACTCATGAACTACTGAACGATCCTATTGAAGTTCAACTTCAAAGTGCCAATGCAAGCACTCTGGTTCAACGTGTATTCGAAGTAGAAAAAGGCCGTAAGACTGCATTGTTAGCGCACCTGATTCAACAACACGAATGGCGCCAAGCACTGATCTTCGTAAACGCAAAGAACAGCTGTGAGCACCTAGCAGACAAGCTTTACAAACGCGGCATCATCGCAGAAGTATTCCACGGCGATAAAGGACAAGGTTCACGTACTCGTATCCTTGAAGATTTCAAATCTGGCGAGATTGATGTTCTGATCGCGACAGACATCGCAGCACGTGGTCTGGATATCGAAAAGCTTCCTGTTGTTATCAACTTTGATTTACCGCGTAGCCCATCAGACTACATGCACCGTATTGGCCGAAGTGGTCGTGCGGGTGAGGTTGGTCTAGCGTTATCTCTGATCGATCACGAAGATTACCATCACTTCAAAATCATCGAGAAGAAGAACAAAATTCGTCTTGAACGTGAGCAAATTGAGGGCTTTGAAGTGGATGAAGAAGCGACAGCTGAACTGATCGCAGCACTAAAACCTGTTGCGCCACCGGCTGGTACAGGCAAGAAGAAAAAGAAGAAGAAAGCTCCACAAAACCAAGATGTGTGGTTAAACAACAACTGATCCAGAATCAGTAAACAATAGAGTATCCAAAGGCGCTAATCAGCGCCTTTCTTGTTTTCTTATCCCAAGTTAAGCTAATCGACGTAACGAGATTAAGCGATACTCTTGACTCTAAAGAGGTCGGTAAATAATTTGCCTATCATCAAAATGATGAGCAGTGTGGTTAACATCAGCAATGGTGTTTGAATCTGATAAACTGGTGTTAGATTAAGCGCACCAGATGTCAGTACGACCAGCAGGTTTATTCCAAGTATTCGGTGCACCATCAGTTTAGGTGTCGCGAACACTTTCCATATAACAATGCTGTTGATGAAATAGAACAGCGCCAATTGCCACAATTCAGTCATCATCGGCATCATAAAGATGTATTGAAGTAAGATAACCGTACCTGTTCCAATAACCCCAAAAAACGCATCCTTAATAACGCTTGGCGGCATAGTTGGAAGCATTGAAGAAAACACGCCAGCAATCATCGGGAAAATAAAACCACCCGGTACAGGCAGGTATATCCAAACCAATAACGACGTGATAAACATCGAGACACCTTGTAAGACTTTTCTCCCATCTTCATTCAGGTGTTGAACAAACGTACGGTGCTCAGGGTGCCAAGAAGCGTTTTTCTTCTTACTCATTACAAATGGCACTTCATCAATCAATGACGAGTTTGGTGTCATTAACTCTAGTTTTTCCATTTTTTTTGTGAGTGCTAGCCAATCAATCGGTTGAGTCAGTTCATCTGCGGCGAGTTCAAGCAGACGATCTTGAATATGCGCCATTTCGTTGATTCGTAAACGCCATGCGCGACTATTTTCTTTTAGGTGATAACTGCCAGCAAGCGGCAAATCCAACAGTTGATAGAGCTTTTCAATATTAGCGGTATTGGACTCTAAGGCTTCTATATCAAGGTTGTTGGTATCGCGCATTGCTGTTATCAGTGTTTGTCGGCTTGTTTCAAATCGTTGGACAAAATTCTGTTCAGTGCTTACCGGCCAGATTAGACGATAAACCACCGAGAAGGTGATAACGCCTAGCAGAGTTTCTTGTATTCGCAGTACGGCAAAGTAGAAAGTAAT
Source organism: Vibrio artabrorum (assembly GCF_024347295.1). Taxonomy (NCBI): domain Bacteria; kingdom Pseudomonadati; phylum Pseudomonadota; class Gammaproteobacteria; order Vibrionales; family Vibrionaceae; genus Vibrio; species Vibrio artabrorum. The sequence continues at coordinate 1,019,988 of NZ_AP025459.1, forward strand.
TTGGTTATCGAAGCCACCCATGAAAGCGATGATCGAGCAGACAGCAAAGCCTATAGAAAAGACATAACCGTATTTATCATCACTCGACATGAAGATGCAGAGAGCGAGAAATAAGGTGAAAAACATCAGGAATAGAAAACGGTCTTGAGAAAACATCGCAATCAAGAAAAAGGCATAGCCCGTTCCTAACAAGGTGCCCATTATTCGGTTGTGGCCTTTGTTTATTGAATGAGCAAAGCTCTCGTTCAGTGCCATGACTGCTACCGCAATGGCCGCCCAATAGGGTTTCTCCCATTGAAACCACAACGCCATACAGATAGAGATGACAATCGCGAGAGCCGCTTTAATCGCTTCTTTGGTTGATGCACTGAACATAAAAGTCATCCAACTATTTGATTATTTTGATTGAAGCGGTCATGCCGACACGAAGTTGTAAGTCTTTAGGCACGTTATCGAGTGCGACTTTGATGGGTATGCGTTGAGCAAGACGGATCCATTGAAAGTTTGGGTTTACGTTAGGAAGAAGGTCATGACCAGTGCTGCCGTCTTGTGTTGCAATACCAAACCCAATGCTTTTGATATGGCCTTCCAGTTGAATATTATTGTGCATCATAAGAGTGACAAGCGCTTTGTCGTTAGGGCTAACATTAACCAGATCAGTTTCTTTGAAATAGCCTTCGATCCAGAAACTGTCTTCATCGATCAGCGCCACTACTGGTGTATTCGCGACGACTTGAGAGCCTTCTCGTAGGTTTAAGTTGGTGATGTAACCGTTTGTTGGCGCGTACACCTTAGTGTATTCAAGATTTAAATGCGCTTCTTCAACATTGGCTTTTGCTAGTGCAACGTTTGCTGCATTTGTCTCAACCGCATTATTCAGGTTATTCAATGTCAGCACAGGCATAGCCCCAGGCGTTCTCTTTTCTAAGTTCAACGCACGTTGCTCTTCGTTTTTCGCTTTCGCTAATAGCGCACGAGCCTGTTTTTGGGTCGCTAACGCTTTATTGTAGGCCGCTTGATAAATGCTTGGGTCGATCTCAAACAGTAAGTCGCCTTTCGCCACCTGTGTATTGTCCTCAATATGGACTTTAGTCACTTGCCCTGTCACTCGGGGAGTAATTGAAATGATATATGCGCTGACCTGACCATCTCTAGTCCAAGGATTACTTGAATAAGATTGGTAATAGCGATAGACCACAAAGCTTGCGGCAACGACCAGTAGTAGCGTGATGAGATAACGTTTAATCAAGGTGAATGCCTCAGAAGATGGTGATGAATTGACCGATAACGCCGACGAAAATTACGATCAAGCTTAATTCGGCAATTGCAGGAAAAGCGACATATTTATGTAACCCAAGTTTTGTCACGATTGAGCCAGTCAATATCGTCAATACATAAGCTAACGCGATAACCAATAGCAAAGGAGGGAAGTAGATCTCACCCCACGCAAGCTCATGTGGCATTGTGTTCATGTTCTTTTCTCTGTTGTTTGAATCAGTTAACGATAAATGAGTTTTTACCATTCAGATAATCGCATATAGAGGATCAGATCCATCAAAATACGGTTTTTAGGTATATACTAGGCAAGGATAAAGCGGAGAGGTCGGGCGATTCCGTCATCTATAACTAAGAAAGTAAGCACATCAAAATGAACTTTAGTATTGAACAACTTCTCGCGTTTGTGACCGTCTATGAACAGCGGTCATTTAGCAAGGCGGCGGTAAAGCTCAACAAGCACAGAACGACCGTAGGTCAGGTGATTACAAACTTGGAAGATCATCTTGCGGTGAGTCTTTTTAATAGGGTCGGGCGATCGGTTGAACCGACTGAGGACGGACACCTCCTTTATCACTACGCAAAACAGACGATTGAACAAGCTCGTACTTTTGACAAGGTGGCGTTGAGCCTCTCTTATGGTGGGCTAGAGAAAATTACAATTGCGTATTCGAGTTTCGTTCCACAACGTGTTTTGGTCGATATACGCAAACGACTTAAGCACGACTATCCCATGATGCGAGTGAACTTCCTGGTTAGGAATAAGAACGAAATCAAACAAGGGATACAAAGCGGGGAGTATCACTTTGGACTTGTGAATGCTCATAATAGCCGAGCAATGCACAGTTTTGATTCTACTTTCCTTGGTCACTTTGAGTTCTACCCATTCGGACAGAAAGGGGGAGAACTCTCAAATATGGATAAAGACGAAGTGTTGGTGGCACTAAAGAACTCTAAACAGTTCGTATTGAAGTCTCTGATTGATGAAGGGATGTCTGAAAAGATTATCGTGAGCTCTGACTATGAAGAGATTGATCAGCTTTCGTTAGTGATAAAAATGCTTGAAGAGGGTTTCGGGTGGGCGCTTCTCCCTAAAGCTTTTTTTACCGACTCTGAATTTTCAAAACATTCAATAGAGCCCATTCACTCTGTGCAAATGGTGGAAGGATTCAAATTTGGATTCGCGTTGTGGTGTCCGCATTCGAAACAAGTCAGTGGTATCAAAGGCTCTTTGGTGTCGGTCATTAAAGAGTACCGAGAGCAACTTCTGGATCGTTTTAAGTCGTGAAAATTTGAGATATTAAAAAGGCGCTAATTATTGATTAGCGCCTTTTTAGATTTTGTTCAGCGAAAAGAAGAATTACTTCTTACGGCAGAACTCAGCGATGACGTACATTGATTGACCGCCGTTGGTTTTACCAGAAACAAGCTTAGGATCGTCACCAACACTGATACCACGGATAACAGTACCTTGCTTAATCACTTGGTTAGTCCCTTTGACTGGCAAGTCTTTGATTACTGTTACGTCGTCACCTTTTTTAAGCTCTACGCCATTCACGTCAAGAGGCTTGTCATCAGCAGACATGCCGATTTGTGCCCAAACTGATGTTTCTTCTTCAAGGTACATCATGTCTAGTGCGTCTTGAGCCCAGCTTTCAGAGTTCAGACGAGTAAGTTGACGCCATGCCATTACTTGAACTGGCGCTTCTTGGCTCCACATACTGTCAGTCAGGCAACGCCAGTGGTTGATATCTTTAGGATCATCAATCTCACCAAGACATTTGTCACATACCATGATGCCGTGATCCACTGTTACGTGGCTGTGTGGCGGCACTGCGTATGCAGTAAGAGAAGAATCAGAACCACATAGTTCACATTTAGATTGGCAGCGTTCTAGCATAGTAGCTTCAGAAGACATAATGGACTCACATATATTAGGTATTAAATTACCGGGCTATTATCCACTTTATTAGCAATAAAGAAAGAGGTCGTACGGTATTCTGTCTTGATTAATTTTAGCTGAGATCAACCATTGGTGTTTTAAGTTTTAATAAAAACGATGAGCTAGCGCTGTTACTGTCGTTGATGAGGTAAAAATGGCTGCGGTTAGCCTAGCATTTGGTGTAGATAGACAGTAAGTATTCAACTGATCAATATGTAACAACTTTGTTTATGTTTACCGTTAATCGCTAAATCGGCATAATATCGACTCTTGTTAGAAGTCTTTAATTTGGAATTTTAGTTTGGAATTACTCGCGATAGAGTTTCTTGGGAAACCGCTTCGATTAGAAGGGTCAATGGCAGGGTGGCAACAGTTATATTGGGATAATACTTTGGTGTCTCAGTTAGATGCGACTACTGACCAAGAAGACGTACGAACACATGCATTTACATTACGGTCGGGCGAAGAAACGTTGCAGTGTCACGTTGAATCAACCGTTCAATGGCAACCGTTTGAGATGACGTATAAAGCATCGGTCAATGGCCAAACTATTACCGAAGGCAATCGAAACACTAAAGATATCGAGCAACAAACCCCGGTTGTCGCGCCTAAGCCGGAAAAGCGTTTTAGCTTGATTGGATTGGTGTCGCTTGGTATGAAGGCGCTAAAAAGCGCCAAGCTAATCAAGGTCGTACTTGCTTCTGCCAGTTTAGCGGCCTATTCATGGTTGTTTTCAATTCAGTTTGCTTTGGCCTTAATCGCTTGTTTAATGTTCCATGAGTACGGTCATATCAGAGCGATGAAATACTTTGGCATGAAAACCAAAGGGATCTACTTAATCCCATTCCTTGGTGGTTTGGCGCTGTCCGATGAAAAGATTAATACGCGCTGGCAAGATGTGGTTATCTCAATCATGGGGCCATTGTTCGGCCTGATATTGTCTTTACTCTTTATGGTGTTGTATTGGGTAACTGGCGAAATGTTTTTTGCCGGCCTTGCGGTATTTAACGCTTTATTAAACCTATTCAACCTGCTACCTATTTTGCCTCTTGATGGCGGGCATGTTCTCAAAAGTATCAGTTTCTCGATGAACAGTATGCTTGGTATCGTACTGTGTGTCGCGGCTGCTGTGGCTGGCGTGGTATTGAGTTATCAGTTGAATTTAACTCTATTTGGTTTCTTATTGATCATGGGCAGTGTTGAAATACTCTTCGAATGGAAAGGGCGTCATCACAGTCACTTGTTGCCGTTAGACAAATACGGTCAAGTCGTAGCATTCCTCTGGTACGTGGGTTTAGTGAGCAGCTTGATCGGTGTTATCTGGTATTTTGCATCGACCGGTGATCAGCTATTAAGCCTACCATTACACATTCTGGGGACTTAACCAGTGATACCAATCGAAGTCAATAACGGGTCATCCTAGCTTGTTAAAAACCTCGATAACTTCACTATGCCTCGGTATTGTTGGTATTCCGAGGCGTCTAATGCGACGTCAGTAATGAAGCGAGGCATACTTCATCCATGACGTCATACAATATCCTTTGTGTCTTCGTTTTTTATGCATGTTAACATTAACTTATGTTATCGCTGTTAATAACCATGATCGGTAATAAAGCGACGTGTGACAAAAAGTTAATCATTAAGGAAACCACATGAGTATTTGGAAAAAGCCCGTTGACTTAGATACCTTCAACGCGACCTCAAAAAATACCTTAATTGAACATCTCAACATTGTTTACACCGAGGTCAACGACAACGCTTTGGTTGCAACCATGCCGGTTTGCCATTTTACGCACCAACCACTGGGTATGCTTCATGGCGGCGCATCGGTGGTGTTAGCGGAAACACTGGGTTCACTAGCAGCAAACTTTTGCGTGCCAGATGGCTACTATTGCGTTGGGCTCGATATCAATGCAAATCACGTTCGATCGATGCGTGAAGGGTATGTTATAGGCACTGCTGAGCCGATTCACCTTGGTGTATCTACTCAAGTATGGCAGATAAATATCACAGATGAGCGTCAACGCTTGGTTTGTACTAGCCGCTTAACCATTGCCGTGAAGAAGCACAAACGCTAACTCGACACATAGGTTGGGAACAGTATTCGACCCTAACCTTAAGCTTATTAACGCCATCTATAAACGGTGCATTTTAGTTAGAGAAACCCATGGTCATAACCTTTAAAAGCGGAAAAGTGATTGCGACAGCGCATGAGTTGGTTGTTCGTCTGGATGGTGAGCATAGAGTGACACTGCACGCACAGGTTGACGCGATTCAACTGATCGGAAAAGGGGCAAACGTTATTTCTGCCAACGGGTCTGAGTGTAAATGGTCGATAAAATTAGACAACGAGCAACAGCTCCGCGATATCGCCAATGAAATCGGCTGTGATGTGATGTAATGATGGGCAATAAATGCGTTTATTTCGATTGATTTTGGCTCATAAAATAGGGAAACTGAATTTAATATCCTTTGAATAAGTTTTCCTCTTTATGAGTAGCCCAAGACTTCGTGTTCAATTTGAAACCCTATTTGAATACTTTGACGGTAAAGATGCTGATGTTCAGCTCGACGACATAACGGACGTTCTCTGTTGTACCCGTCGTAATGCCCGTATGGTACTGAACAAGCTTGAAGAAGAAGGGTGGGTAGAATGGTTACCTGCGGCTGGCCGAGGGAAGTTATCTCAACTGATCTTTAAACAGAATCGTTGTGATGTTAGTGAAAACTTGGCACGTCGCTACTTGCAAGAAGGAAAAATCGGACAAGCTCTCTCAGTACTCGACCATAACGCTGCCAAGCTGACTCAAGTGATTCAAAATTACTTAGGAGTGCAATATCAAGAAGGTGAACAAGTTATTCGTTTGCCTTACTATCGACCGCTCTCCATGCTTAACCCCACTAAATCAATGCGCCGTTCTGAACAGCACATCGCTTGTCAGGTATTCAGTGGTTTAACTCGCCTAGACGAAAACGACGAGCTACAACCCGATCTTGCTCATTCATGGCAAAAAATCAGTGATCATCAATGGCGATTTTTCCTGCGTCCGGGGGTTCGTTTTCACAATGGGGAGCCTCTACTAACGAGTCATGTGGTGGATACACTTCTTGCACTCGAACCGCTCAATATGTTCTCTCATATTAAAGATGTCTCCTCACCGGCAAACTGCGTTGTCGATGTCTTCTTAACTCGCCCTGATAAATATTTTCCCCTTGCCTTAACGGAATCGATCGCTAAAGTCACTTTACCGATGACTTTACGCGGTGAAGACTATGATATTCGACCGATTGGTACCGGTCCGTATCGCATTGATAAGAACGACGAGAAGCAACTCGTGCTAACCGCTTTCAATGGTTACTTTGGTTTCAGACCATTGATTGATCGCGTAGAGGTTTGGGTGGTCGATGAAGCTTATTCTTCAATGGTTTATCCAAGCCTTTCTAAACCGGTAATGGCTGATCGAGGAGACAGCGATGAGGTCGAACTCGATCCGGGCTGTACCTATTTATTGCTGAATAGAAAGCAGGGTATTGCACAAGATCCACAGTGGGCGGAGTTCTTATCCAACGCTTTGAATGCAGCTGATTTGTTTGTGCATATCCCGAAAGAAACGGTTATTGATTTGGGTGTGCTACATGCTTATGGAATTAAACCTGGTTGGTATGACATCAAACTCAAGACACCGGTTTGTCCTTGTCCACCCGCCAATGGGAAACCGAGTATAAAATTGGCATATCAATGCCAGCACACAATGTTCCCAACACTGGCTAAGGCCATCGTTACGGTGTTGAAGCAATACAATGTTGATGTTGAGCTTTTGGGTTACGAAATCGTTCCGCCACACCCCGATAATGTTGATATTTGGATTAACCCAATGGGTATCGCGAACAATAGAGATGATGCGTTGGCGGGGTGGTTGATGGATTACAGTTTTTTAGATGAATCTAGCCCAGCAGAAGACTTCGAACAATGGTGCCACATGATTGATCGTTGGCGATCGGGTGAATTTGAGCAATTCCCGGCAAGGCAGTTAGGTAAGCAACTTGTGCAAAGCAATCAACTGATTCCGATGTTTCATTGTTGGTTAGGTGTAAACAAAGATCAGTGCGGTACATTACAAAACGCTAAATGTAATGCGTTAGGTTGGTTCGATTTTAGCCAAGTTTGGGTAAAGCCTGACGTTGACTAAAACGTGAATAAACGCTATCAAGGCAATACAATGCAAACTGTGATTCTCACATTGATTACGCTGGTGGCATTTGCGGCAAATTCAGTCTTGTGCCGTTGGGCTTTAATGGATCAAGCGATTGATCCTTTGAGTTTTTCGATCGTGCGCATCTTGTCTGGTGCGCTTACACTTCTGATTTTATGCACTTTATCTTGCCAATCTAAGTCTAAACAAAAGTTAGCAAACAACAACACATCGGTATATACAAAGCTGAAGTTACAGTTTCAATTCACATCAATATTATCACTGCTCGTGTATATGTTTAGTTTCTCATTTGCTTACTTAGAGCTTGGCGCAGGTCTTGGTGCTCTGGTGTTGTTTGTCGCCGTTCAATTTACGATGATCGCCGCGCACTGGTTCTCTGGAAACAGAATGTCATTACTTGAGTGGGCCGGGTGTTTGTTATCTGTGGCAGGGCTTGTTTACTTGTTAATGCCAACGGAATCGACACAGACTCCAGACTCAGTTTCTATCATCTTGATGTCTCTGGCCGGAGTTGGGTGGGGCATTTACACATTGGCAGGAAAGAAATCTTTAAACGCACTGCAATCGACGACCGCTAACTTCGGATTTAGCTCGCTCATTATCTTTGTCGGTTTAAGCCTTCTGGTTCTAATACCAAATGCAATGCCTCAAGTCTCTATCAGTGAGCAAGGTTTGATTTACGCGGTTATCTCGGGCTCGGTGGCTTCGGGTGTAGGGTATAGCTTGTGGTATCACGTGGTGAAAAAACTGAATACCGTGGTTGCATCCATTGCGCAGCTGTCCGTGCCTGTCATCGCGACACTCGGCGGTGTTTTGATACTCTCTGAACCTGTCACAATGCAATTTATAATTTCTTCTACCGTTATTTTGCTTGGGATCAGCTTGGTTCTTGTTGCCCCTAAACGTAAGAAATAAAGAGTACAATCATTAACGTCTATGGCTAAACCAAACAAGAAACAACCGACCAAGACGGTTCAGATTTTCTGTGCCAAATGCAAAACGCAACTTTTTAAGTATCGGAAAGGTGGCAAAGGCGCACTCGTGAAGTGCTTTAAGGAACGCATCGTTGAAGATTTCACGACCGAGTCGTGTATGTGCCCTCAATGTGGGATTGAATTTGCGCGAGACACCTTGGTTCGAGGTACACCAGCTTACAAGTTTATTGGCGGTAAGGTAACGATGAAATAATCCAACCACAGCTCCTATTGACTATGACATTAGAGCGGGCTCGTTGTTTTACTTTGTGAGCCGAGGTCAAGGCAAGGAGTAGTATGTGATGATTTGTGACTCGACAAATACATATAAATCATCTTGAATAGAAGTTCATTAATGCATCTGGTAATGAGTTCACTTAACTATGGTAGATAAGCCCAATACAGCAAGCCATCAAGATAGCAGCATAATCAACCAATCTTATATGGAAAACCCTTTGCTTTGGCCGATTATGGAAGTGCTGAAACATCAGTCGGGCGGTTGGAAAGTTCATACGCTGGCGACGCACCTCAATGATCTTGGTTTAATGCCTGCACTCGATCCTACGCCAGAAAAAGAGCTGTTTAAGAAAAACTTTTTGATCATGAATGCACTCTACCAGTTGCAAGAGGCCTTGTATCCAGACAGTTGGTTGCAGGTTCAAGCCATGGACATTGTATTGATGAGTGGACGTTATCATGGCAACACTCATACCATTGATCTCAACGACCCACTGCGTGATTACTACATCAACTGGATCAACTATGAAGCGGATGAGGGTGAAGTAAAAAGGTTGTTGAATGAGTTTTGGACTCGTTACAAGAGGTTTGTCGGTGGCAGTGAAACCGATATGGACAGAAGCCATGCACTCCGTTTGTTTGAATTGCCATTGGATGCAACTCATCAAGACATACGAAAGCGCTGGAGACGTCTTGCACTACGCTGGCATCCAGATAGGGATGAGGGCAATACGGCTAAGTTTCAGACATTATGTGAAGCATGGCATGTCTTGAGGCGCTAGGTGGTTGCACTTTAATTATGACGACTTTAATTGCACTGAACATACATAAAAATCCCCGTATAAAGGGGATTTTTAGTCAATAGAATCCATCCGTTAAGCGTTAGCTTACACGCAATCAATGTTCTTGAGGTTTGTCTTTCTGATGTTTAAAGGCGTAATCCAGTACTTTGCGAATATATGGAGCGCCGATCTTTGAGCCACCGTTACCATGTTCAATGACCACTGTTGCGACGTATTGAGGATGTTTATACGGTGCAAACGCGGTGTAAAGCGCATGATCGAGTAAGTGCTTTGCGAGTGTTTTCGAGTTGTATATCTGATTTTTAGCCAAATCAAACACTTGCGCGGTTCCTGATTTTCCACCACTTACATAGTCAGCCCCTTTAAAGGCTCTTCTACCGCTGCCTCGACTGCCATTATTCACCAGTCTCATTGCATTGATTGGAATATCCCAAATTGCGTCTGGTACTTCTTCAATCGATTTCATCGGCTTTGGTACAACAAGGGTTTGAGTATCAAAGGGTTCTCCATGATCCAAGGTCGCTCTTAGAATATGGGGAGGCATTACTTTACCGTGATTGATCAAAATAGAGGTAGCTTTGGCCAATTGAAGAGGTGTCGACGTCCAATAACCTTGACCAATACCGATTGGAACGGTATCACCTTGGTACCAAGGTGTGTGGTAGCGCATCATTTTCCATTCACGGGTTGGCATGTTGGCATTGCTCTCTTCATAGATGTCAATCCCTGTCGGCTTACCAAAGCCAAAGCGATTCATCCAAGTCGAAATACGATCGATACCCAAATCAAACGCAGTTTGATAGAAGAATGAATCAACGGACTCTTCAATCGCTCTCGTTACATTGACCGGTCCGTGCCCCCAACGTTTCCAATCTCGCCATGCTTTAGAATTGGATTTAGAGCCTGGTATTCGCCAAACACCATGATCGTTACGGATGGTATTTGGCGAAATAACATGCTCTTGTAACCCCGCAACAGCCATAAATGGTTTTACGGTCGAGGCGGGTGGATAGACACCTAAAGTTGTTCTATTGATTAACGGATGAGCTGGGTCATTCAATAAAGCTTGATATTCCTTAGTCGAAATACCATCAACAAATAGATTTGGGTCATAGCTAGGGCTGGATGCCATCGCCAATACGCTATTGTCTTTAGGATCCAAAATCACGGCGCTGCCTGGGCGATTCTTAAGTTGTTCGAATACGTATTTTTGTAACTTAATGTCTATATTAAGAACAATATCTTTCCCTGCTATTGGTGGCACATACTCGATGGTTCTTACGACACGGCCACGGCTATTAACTTCTACTTCTTGATAGCCTTTTTGTCCATGTAGCAAATCTTCGTAGTACCTTTCTATGCCCAACTTACCAATGGTGGTAGTCGCTTGATAATTCGCATCTTTACCTTGCTCTTGCAGTTTTCTTAAGTCACTGTCATTGATATGTGCAACATAGCCCAACATATGAGTGAGCACCTCACCGTTAGGGTAAAAACGTCTTAGACTTGTATTAATCGACAAGCCAGGAAATTGATATTGGTGGGCCGAAAACTTAGCGATATTTTCTTCAGTGAGATTGTCTAATATGGTGACAGGCTTAAATCGGCGCGTATTGTGATAGCGCTTATTGAAACTGGCAATTTGTTCATCGTTGAGTGGAATATAGTTGTTGAGTTTTTCGAGCATATCCTCAACATTATCAATTTTCTCTGGAATCATGCTCAAATCATAAACGAGCCTGTTTTCAGCTAATAAAACGCCATTTCGGTCATAGATCAAACCACGCGTAGGAGCGATAGGGAGCACTTTAATTCTGTTACCATTCGCTCGCGTTTGATAACTTTTGAACTCTTCTACTTGGAGTCGGTATAGGTTGCCAATTAAAACGAGTGTGAAGACTAATATCCCAGCAAATGCGACGATTACTCGGTTTCTAAATAGTTTGACTTCGCTATTATGATCACGCATTTTTACGCGTTTGTGGTTCATTAAAGCCTCAGGTTTTTACGTTTAGTTACATTTGTAGAATCAGAACTTTATCCGAATATCACTATAGTTTTGTAAAAGCTATGTCATGATTTGTAAGATTATCCAAGATAACAGGGATAAATAAGTGTGTTGTTGATCATATGACGTATTTATGATGAGTTAGCGTTAGAATCTTTGCTTTGGTATCGTCTTTTTGATTTTTTTGTTGAGCTTACGCACCAATAAAAATTCAAGAAGGGAGCAATACAAAAGTGGCTCTCATTCATGAAAGCCACAGGTAATGATAATCATTGACGCAGTTGTAGATTATACCTAGTGTGAAGGTTTAAACTGAGATTTACGCATACGATTCAGAGCCGCCATAATATCCAATGTTCTTGGTTTTGCTAAGTCGCCATACTTAGGCATGTTTGCGTACCATTCATCACTTAAAATTGCGTTAAACTCTTTTGCTGGATTGTCTGACCAACCGGGTTGTTGAGCGAACTGGAACCAAGCCCACCCAATCGCATTAACCTCTGAAGTGGACTCTAATTGCTCAAGCGCAGAGAGATCCGCGAACTCTTTACCAAATCTGAGTGACTCTTTGCCTTTAGCGTTTACGCGGAACTTACCATCGGTAAGAATCTTCATTAGGGAAGCACGGTTCAATGGTCGCGGAACAAACATCTCTAAAGCCGTTTCGCATTCATTATTACGCTGAGTTGGATGCTGAGCAATCACGGCTTGTGCTTTTTCTGTCACATCGACGGCTTGGTAGTCGTGCATTTGTATAACGGTATTTGCTACGTCTAGGTAATCACCGGATCCTCCCATAACGACGACGGTAGATACGTTCATTTCGTCGCGCAGTTGGCCAATACGGTCAACAAGAGGGGTGATAGGCTCATCACCTTTAGAGACAAGAGCCTGCATGCGCTCGTCACGAATCATAAAGTTAGTCGCTGACGTATCTTCATCGATAAGTAGAGTTTGAACTCCGGCTTCAATCGATTCTTGCAACCAAGCGGCTTGTGACGTAGAACCAGAAGCGTCTTGAGTGCTGAAATCAGACGTGTCTTTCTGCATCGGTAAATGGTTGATGTAGTTTGACAGATTTAAGTTATGCACACATCGACCATCTTCCGCACGAATTTTCATCGTATCCATTGCCGTTACGATACCTTCACGTCCATCACCAGGGATGTGGTTATAGATAGAACGTTCAATAGCGTTCAAAAGTGTCGATTTACCATGAAAACCACCGCCAACGATCAGCGTAATGCCTTTTGGAATGCCTAGACCGGTCACGTCACCTTGGTTTGGAGTAGTTAAAGTAACACTCAACGAGTCTGGCGCTGCGAAAGGTACCGCGTCTTTCATCGGAAGGTCACAGTTGCCGGCAATACGTGGCAAGATACTCCCGTTCGCTATGAATGCCGCTAGGTTATGTTCATTTAATTGAGCGCGCAGCGCTTCTTGGTCTTCAATGGTTTCACAATGCTTGATCATCGCATCGATGTTGAGTTCACGCTCCAGCGTCGCACGACGAATAAACTTAGGCAAATAGAAGGTAATAATGTTGATGGCTTTCTTTGCAAGGATACTGCGACCATCTGCCGGCAGGTTAATACGAAAACGAATTTCGATACCGTGCTCTGTGAAAACAACGGCAGTGTGGTCTAATACCGTTTGACCCGTCAAGGCGATAGACACGGTCGATTCTTGTTTCGCGAACTCAGAGAAGCTACGTGCGATAAAGTCACGAGCGGCGACTTGGTATTCGTAAGATTTTTCTTTCAGCCAATCTAACCCGGTCAAAGACCACGCGCGCGTTGCACGAAAACGAGAAGCTGACGCGTAAGGGTCACCTTGGATGTGGTCGATGTGTAATTCAAAATCAGCAAAGTCGTATTGACCTTTAATTTGTTGATATGCACGGTAGTTTTGTTTTTCGAGCTTTTTAAGCTTTGCAGTCAACTGATCCATAACGAGGAATGCCTATATAAGGGGAAAGATAAAACAGAAAGGCGGCGATTATAAAAATCACCACCTATAGAGTAAAGAGAAACTCGGCCTAAATCCAAAACTAACTGATCTTTTTCGTTTTAAGCGTAACGGGTCGTCCCTAAATAGTTTTGATTGATTAAGCTGTGTTCAAATTCTTGGCTCGACATCGGTTTACCGTAAAAGAAGCCTTGCCCGATATCACAACCTTCATTGAGAATAAATTTCTCTTGAGCTTCGGACTCTATGCCTTCCATTGCGACTTTTAAGTCGAGCTTTTTAGCAATTTGAACGATGGACCTGACAATTTCAGAGTCTTCATTGGAGAGTAGCATTTGGTCAATAAAGCTCTTATCAATTTTTATGATATCGAAAGGGAATTTTTTCAGATAGCTAAAAGAGGCGTAACCTGTACCAAAGTCATCCAGTGACAGCGTCACGCCAATGTCGTGCAGCGATTCGAGTGTGTTCTTTGCCACCACTTCATCGGCAATCAATCCACTCTCGGTGACTTCAAGCTCTAAGAAATGAGGATCAAGGTGATAAGTGTCTAATAGATGGGTGACTTGCTCAGCGAAGTGCGCATTCTTAAGTTGTACCGCTGACACATTGACGGCCATTTTGAAGTTTTTGACGTGTTCTGACCACTCTTTGGCTTTTTCAATCGCATTACGTAGAACAAAACTCCCTACTTCAAAAATGAGACCATTTTGCTCGGCCATGTGTATCAGGGTTTCGTTAGAGATATCCCCTAAAATAGGGTGACGCCAACGTAGTAGAGCTTCAGCACCGACCCAACGATGAGTTAAAGGACACACTTTGGGTTGGAAATTGAGCATAAGATCATCGTTACGAACGGCGTGCAACAAATAGCTCTCAATCTTATTGATATGACTCTGCATTTCAGTATGAGATTTAGAATAGTAAGCGAATTTTTGTCCAGAGTCTTTACAGGCAAGCATCGCTTCAGAGGATTTTTTCATCACAATTTCCGCATCATCTTCCTGTTCAGCAATCGCAATCCCAATAAAGGCATGTAAATGAATTTTGTCATCATCGACCGTGAATTCGGAATGGCCTACAGTGACCAAAGTCTGACAGAGTTGTTCGAGGCGTTGCCGTAAATCTTTTACATTGAACGCAAGTACCAGATCGATCGAAGTAGGGCGTCCAGTGAATACTTCAAGATCAGCAATGCTGTTGATCCGTCGTCGATATTCGATCAGCACTTGGTCTAAAGCGTTATAACCATAACGAGCTTGTATGCGCCTACCGTTCGTGAATCCGATATGAATGACCGCACATGAACATCCCGTCAGTTTTGCTTTAGATAATAACTTTTGATTTAAGACACACTCAAATGCACTGCGGTTCAAAAAACCGGTACCTTGATCGTAATTCTTTTGGAAATTAATCTTTTTTTCCGCGGAACGGCGTTTATCGATCTCTTGGTTTAATGAATAATTGAGACTTGCGAGATCCTTGGTTCGAGTATGAACTCGATGGATTAATTCGCGATTCACCTGAGTCAACTTCGCGTGTTGGAACAGAGTTGTCAGCTGAGACTCTATGGAAGTACGGAAACTTTGTAATAATTTGATGTAAGTCGGTGTGTAGTGGTTTTCTTTTGAATCTAAAATGCATATGGTGCCAAAGATCTCACCGTTTGGCCAAAGTAAGGGAATACCACAATACGAGACTAAACCTAGCTTTATATCTGGGTTATTTTGCCATTTAGGGTCAGCCAAAGCGTTAGGAACCATGAGTTGTTGTTGAGACTCCATCACGCTTTCACAGTAAAGCCCGCTGCCTAATGTTTCAGAATTACCTTTGTTGTAAGGGTTTTCCTTATTGTGGCTCGTCGAGAAAACTTCAATATAATTAGTATGAACGCGCATAATCAGTGCCGATGGCACTTGAACAATCTGAGCTAACAGGTCCACAATATTTTGCCAACCGCACTCCATATCTTTTGGGATATCTAAATCTAGAGTTTTAATTTTCTTCATATGACTCCGAGTCGACTATGCTAAAAGCATCTACACATCCTGTGCTTATCTGGGTGAACAAAAATGAGAATCTTTGTATAGGAAGTATAAGAAAGGTTGTTAGAAAAAACCTCCGCAATTATGCGGAGGCTTTTAAAAATGAATCGAGGTCTCAGTTATGAGAGCCGTTTCGATTAGGGGATCAACTTTACAAATTCTTGGGGGTTAAGCTGCTCATTATAATCTACCAATGGTTGAGCAAACCCGTTTAGCTGTAAAAACTCTTCTTTAAATCCTTTATAATCGCCGATTGATTGGAAGTTGTTTTCATTCATGGCTTCCAGTAGTTTACTCACATGAGCTTGTGTTTCTGGATCGAGTTCCCACTCATCGATTCGTATCAGTCGTTCGCCATCAAGCGGCACCTTTTCTTGGCCATATAATTTGCTGCTGAACAGACGCTGCATTTGCTGAATGCAGCCTTCGTGCGTCTCTTTCTCTTTCATCACTTTATATAACGCAAGCAGATAAGGACTTAAACCTGGAATGAATACGCTCGCTTTAGTGACCAGCGCCTTACACACAGTGGCATAAGCATTACCGCCGAAGTTTGCGAGTTTAAGGTTCAATGCGTGGCTTGTTTGATGAAGATCGATCTTAGCGCGCCCTAAAGTACCATCGAGATAGATAGGGTGTGTCACTTCTGGACCCACATAAGAAAACGCGATTGTCTTACATCCCGGAGCAATAGATTCAGCGTTGATGAGCTCATCTATCCATTGTTCCCAATCTTCGCCACCCATCACCTTAAGTGTGCTTTCGGCTTCTTCTTCCGTCGCGGAATCAAGGGTATTGGTCACCCAGTTGTCGTGTTCCAGAGAAATGGTGGCGCCAGTAACGCTTTCACCGATCGGTTTGATCGCAGACCGCCAGAATTCTTCAGAGTTTGGCTTAGGCCTTACTCCTGCGGCTAAGCTATAAATCACCAGGTCGACTTCACCTTCAAAGTAGGTTTCTATGGCTTCAATTACCTGCTCTCGAGTCTCGGTAGAAAAGGCATCGCCAACAATGTTAATCGCGGTACGTTGTTCAAGTTCGGCTTGTTTTTTGAAGTAGATATTGTTGTACCAACCAGCACTGCCTAATGATTTTTCATTAGGCCCACGCTCAAATGAGACACCGATCGTGTCAGCTTTGGCGCCGCCAAAGGTAAGCGCAATACGAGCGGCAAGGCCAAAGCCTGAGGAAGCGCCGATAATCAGTACTCGTTTAGGGCCATCTTTGATTTGCGGCGCGCTCTTAACAAACTTGATTTGTTGCTTTACAGCTTCTTGACAGCCAAGAGGGTGAGCACTTTTGGCAACCACACCCTTTATAATTGGTTCGATCAGCATAAATAACCTTACAGTTAACAGTGATATGCATCCAGTTTAACGTAAAGCTGTGTAAACTTTATTGAGCTAGACCATTAAAACCTAAAGATACTGATATAATTCTTTGGCGACAAATTCAGCGATCCAAGGTTGAGCCTCTGGTTTTGGATGCAGCCCATCGTTCATCATCCATTCGGGTTTTAGAATGATATGCTCTAGAAAAAAAGGCAAAAGCGGTATGTTTTTATGATCAGAAAGAGACGTATAAACGTATTCAAATTGCTGGTTATAACGCTTACCGTAATTCGGCGGAATTTTAATTTGCATCATAATCGGTTTGGCACCGGCAGAGACGACCTGATCAATGATTTTTTCCAAATTTGCTGACATTAGTTTGGGTGGAAAACCACGAAGCCCATCATTAGCTCCAAGTTCAATCAGTACGATGTCGGGCGTATGTGATTCAAGGAGCTGCGGTAAACGTGCTAATCCATTACCCGTTGTATCACCAGAAATGCTCCCGTTAACGACCGTGACCGCTTTGTCATAGTTCGCTAACACGTCCGGTAATAAACTTGGCCAACTTTGCTTGATATCCATGTTGTAACCCGCACTCAAGCTATCGCCAAGTACCAGCAGCGTGGCGCTTTTCTCTAACGCAGAGCTTTGAGCCAAAGAAGCCGTTGAAAATAAAAAAATAAATAAAAAGGAAATGAGTCGAGTCATGCATACATCCATCATAAAAGCTGAAGCTGTTTCCAAGACAGTGTCTACTAATCAAGAACATTTAACAATATTAGAACACGTCAATATTGATATCCGTGAAGGTGAAAGCGTGGCAATTGTCGGGACCTCCGGTGCCGGAAAATCGACTCTAATGACGTTACTTGCTGGCCTTGATGTTCCTACGACGGGCGAAATCAGTTTATTGGGACAGCCTTTGTCACAGCTTGATGATGAAGCAAGAGCTAACATTCGCAGCGAATCTGTCGGTTTTGTTTTCCAAAGTTTTCTGTTGATTCCAAGCCTTTCTGCACTGCAAAATGTCACGTTACCATGTTTGTTGAAAGGTGAGGATGAAGATATTGAGCGCGCAACGGCTTTATTAGAGTCTGTTGGTTTACAAGATAGGCTCGGGCATTTGCCATCACAGCTTTCTGGTGGTGAGCAGCAAAGGGTCGCCTTAGCCCGTGCTTTCATGATCAAGCCAAAAGTGTTGTTTGCTGATGAACCAACCGGCAACCTCGACCAACAAACGGCAGCAACCATCGTTGAACTGCTGTTTGAACTGAATTCATTGCATGGCACGACGCTTGTTCTGGTGACACACGATCCTAAACTCGCACAGCGTTGTCAACGCACGTTGAAAATGCATGTGGGTCATATCGAGGAAGTTTAAATTGAACTCATCTAAGGGACTCAACAAACGCTTGCTGTCATGGAGCGTCGAAGAAATTCGTCATGGGCAACTATGGCCAGTATCAATGGCTTTAACGTTGATTATTGCTTGCGTGTTCGCGTTGTCAGCGCTGGCCGAGCGTATGGAGCAGGTGATTGTTAAGCAGGGAAAGGACGCGTTAACGGCCGATAGCGTGTTTGTCTCTGCCAACCCCATTCCTCAAGCATTACTGGATCTTACTCGTGTTGAACAGTTAGACAGCGCTCAATTAACTCGCTTTTCAACCATGGCATTCAGTGATAGTTCGATGCAGCTAGTTACTGTTAAAGCGTTAGAAAGCAATTATCCACTGCGCGGCGAGATGATATTGGAAGGGGCGGGTAAAGTTATTCGCCACCATGTTGAGCCGGGTGAACTTTGGCTCGATGAACGTATATTTGCTCAGTTGGATGTTGAAATAGGTGACACTGTCACTATAGGCGATGCCAATTTAACGATAACAGGGCGTATCGTGCAAGAGCCTGGTTTGAGTTTTAATCCTTTCCAACAGATGCCTGCCGTGTTGATTCACAAACACGATGTCGCAGCCACTGGCGCGATTCAACCGGGCAGTCGTGTGAGTTATAGGCTGTTTTTGAACGGTGATGAAACACAATTAAAAGCAGCCCAAAACAGTATTGAACTCACTCCGAGCGATCGCTGGCGCACGAAAGATTCAGCCAGTCGCACCAACGATATGTTTGAACGTACCAAACAATATTTATCACTCACGGTGGCTATCGTGGTCATCATGGCTGCAACGACTTTGGTGTTAACTTGCCAACATTACGTGGCAAGCCGTCGAAAAACCATCGCCATGTTAAAAAGCCTCGGGGCGAATAAACCTTGGATCATCAAATGGTTATCGATACAGGTATCGTTATTGGTGCTTATCGGTGCAGCCTTAGGGATCACGATAGGGATAGGTTTAGAATTTTTACTGCGTATACCTTTAGGAGAGTTATTACCGTCACCACTTCCTAGCTATGGCATTGAACCCGCGATGTTAGCCATTGTGTCGAGCATTTTAATTGGGGTTCCTGCACTGGGTATTCCGTTGCTCGGGTTAGTCAACACCTCTGCAATTAGTGTCATCCAATCGAGTCATCGATCAAATGAAAGCGATAAGAAATATCTCCTGTTACTCGTGCCAATGATTCCGATGATACTGATGTACGGCGATAACATGCTGGTGTGGATAGTCTTAGTAGGTATCGTGAGTTTGTTCTTAGTTCTTGCGATAGTCAGTACCGTTGTCTTGCGTCTTTTAGGCAAACTGCCAACGTCAACATCAATGCGTTTAGCGTTAAGCCGAATCAACCGTACACCATTAGCAACGGGCATCCAATTTGGTTGTTTGGCGTTATCTTTAATGTTGTTATCGATCATTTGGTTAGTAAGAAGTGATTTATTGTCAGATTGGCAACAAACCCTTCCTGAGAACGCGCCGAATGCCTTTGCTCTCAACATTGCGAGCTATGAGAAAGACAGCTACATTATGGCCCTTGATGCGAATGACGTCGAACGCACTCAGGCGTTTCCAATTATTCGAGGAAGACTGACCACCATCAATGGGGTCGAGGCGTCCGAATACAGTGATACCGCAAATGAAACGGATGCGCTTCGACGTGAAATTAACTTCACGTGGGGCGATTCAATACCTGAGTATAATGAAGTATTAAAAGGGCGTTGGACAAGAGAGCAGGGCGTCTCGGTTGAATCTGATGTCGCAGAACAGCTTGGGTTGAAAATAGGTGACGAACTCTCGTTTACGATTAATAGCCAAAGTGTTTCTGCAAACGTCAACAGCATCCGAAAGGTAGAGTGGCGTGAAATGAAACCTAACTTTTATTTCATTTTTACACCGGATGTTTTGAGATCGATTCCTTCTACTTGGTTGGTGAGCTTCAGGCTCGAAGACCAACACAGTCAAATGCTAAACGAACTCTCCCGAAATCATCCAACCGTAAGTTTGATGGATATTCGTAAGATGGGCAGCAAGATTCAAGAGTTACTCAAGCAAATTGTTTGGTCAATCACGGTGTTGGCTGCATTAGGTGTTGTCGCTGGACTCTTGCTCATTTTTACTCTGCTGAGGTTGAGTTTATCTCAAAGACAGCAAGAGATACGCTTATACCGCACATTAGGAGCAAGCAAGAAACGTATCCTAAACACCATTTGGTGTGAATATGGGTTGATGGCATTCGTTGCTGGCTCCATTGCTTCATTAGCAGCAGAGCTTAGTGTGGCTGGAGTAATGAGTTTCGGTTTTGAATTGGAACCTTCACTTCACCCTATGCTATGGATTGCTTTACCCGTTGTTACCTTTATAACACTTGCAGGTGTAGTAAGCAGTTTAATTCAGCGTCTATTGGCACCCGTCAGCAAGGATTTGAGTTGATTTTTTGATGAGTCAGAAACGGTGTTAAACGAAATAATTGGTACTGAGTTATGTGCCAATTATTTCGTTCTCACTCTAGACCGTTTTTTATTGGCTTAATTCAATGCAAAAGTGATAGATTTGCACTTTAAAATCGGCATCTTTCAGCATTTTTAAAAACTAATTGTTCAATAACGCAGATTTAATGAACAACGGTTAGTCCCTGTAAACAAAGGGGTTGTGCATTTGTGCAAGAACGTTATCAACAGTTATCCACAAAAACAGTGGATAACTTTAGGGATAAGTTGACCGCACGGTTTTACGAGTAATGAGGCAGCCTTTATGTGGCGTCACTTAAGACAAATATGGCCGTTAGAATAACCTTTAACACGCGATCCTGAGTTATTAAGTCAAGAGGTTATTTATGTTTTTTGCGCCGTTAATAATAACGGTTAAGCTAAGACCTTGATAAAAATGTGTTTTAATTCAGAGCAGAACAAAAGTAGAATGACGTCAGTTAATCCTATCCAACAGAACACAATGAGCCACAACAAAATGGATATAATTCAACCTTCTATTGCTATTGTTGGTGGTGGCATAGCCGGAACGACAAGTGCGATTCACTTTAGCGAGTTGGGCTTTGAGGTCACTCTCTTGGAAAAAGGACCGAGTTTGGTGAATGGGCCACCCATTTGCCACCTGCATGCGGGGGGCAATTTATATCGCGATATTTCGGTAGAACAGTGTCTTCAGTTGCTTAGGCAGTCCATTGATACCGTGCGTTTATTTCCTCATACGATAAACATTCGTCCGACCATTATCGCTGTCCCACATAGTGATGGTGGGGAACCGTTGGATCTGCTTCCTCGCTTGAAAACAATCAAGCATGCTTATACAGAGCTTGTAAACCAAGATCAAAACCACCAAGTGCTTGGTCGCCCACAAGACTATTACAAACTGTATAGTAAAGAGGACTTGTTAGCGATAGCAGAGAGAACGCAACCTCAGCAACCGACATCACTCGATGATTGGTGTATTCCTTTTGCAAAACATACCGATTTAGAGACGCTTAAGTATCCTGTTGTTATGGTTCAAGAGTACGGTTGGAGTGTATTCCGACTCTCTGCGACGGCTCAGCTTTCTTTAGAACAACAGCCCAATTGTACGGTATTGACCAACAGCCGCTTACAATCGGTTGAATCTACGGGGCAAGGTTGGTCTTTGACCTATACCGATATTGATAACCAACGCTGCAAACTCACTACCGACTATTTAATTAACGCCAGTGGCTTCGAAACCGGCATTGTGGATGACTTTGTGGGTTCTAAGCAACAACGACTGGTTGAATTTAAAGCCGCCTACGTGACTGAGTGGCCATATGGCCAAAAGTGTCAGGAAGAGTGGCCAGAGGTTATCTTTCATGGTCCAAGAGGAACACCGCAAGGTATGGCTCAATTAACGCCGTACGCAGACGGAGTGTTTCAGCTTCACGGAATGACTGAAGGGATCACTCTGTTTGAAGGCGGGTTGGTTTCATCGTCTACCGACTCTTCACAGCCTCAACTGCCATCGAAACTTCTTAAGAAAATCGTTTCTGGTTGGAGTGAAGAGGAGTTAGAGCTAAGAACTCGAGCCGCTATTAGACACATGTCTCAGTTCATACCCAGCTTTCGTTCCGCACAGGTTGGAGGTAAGCCTCTGTTTGGTGCGCAGCAGATCCCTGGAGCCGATCCGAGTTTAAGAGCGTCAGACGTTTCATTCTGCGGTGACCGTTATGCGCGGCTTGAAGTCGTAAAAGCATCCTCAACGTTAGAGGCAGCCCAAAAAGTGGCTGAGCATTGGTTTGATATTGCGGAGGCGGTATCGATTGAAGATACCCACCAAGTGACAATGTCACTAAATTCGAATGATATTGAAAACAGAGCCATAGGTTTGACAAAAGAGCGGGGTTATCCAGATGCTCTCGCCAAAGTTTTTGGGCAAAATCGCGTTTAAAAAGTGTAGCAAACCTCAAACCGCTTAAATTCAGTCGCAAAAAATCCAGCTTATGGTTAACCGTCAGCTGGATTTTTAATTGAGACGTTTCTTTCGTTATTTTGCTTATTGAAATACATAAAAATAAAACCACTAATAACCGAAAAATTGCGCCCATTGACACCAAACCTCTTGCAAGCCCAAACGGTCGCCTTTGCTAAATGTTATCGCATGTCCAGTTTTTGCTTGTGCTAAGCGCGGTAGGTCGATTCTTGCAACACATCCTACTTTCGGGTAGCCACCAATGGTTTGTCTATCATTAAGCAACACGATAGGTTGTCCATCTGGTGGGATTTGAATAGCACCAAGTGCAATCCCTTCCGATAGTAAGGTTATGTCAGGGGAAGTGATGGGGTCACCACTGAGGCGATAACCCATTCGATTTGAATGTTGGTCAACGAGGTAACGCGCGTTATACAACGTCTTCTTTGCTGATTCTGAAAATAGGGTACTTTGATAGCTTTCAATCACTCTTAAGTTAACCGGTAAATTGTAATCAGGTTGATATCGGAAGGTGACGCTCACGGCTTTAAATGGTCGGCATAAATCGTGTTGGATAAAATTGATAGTCTGTCCCTTCTGGCAGGCTTGCCCATCTTGGTTTAGTCCACCGATCTTTTCTCGTGTCACGGTCGCACAACTGTGCATCGTCATGGGAACGTGGAAGCCCCCTTTAATTGCGATATATGACCGCAACCCGTTCATCGCTTTACCAAATGAGAGAATTTGTCCTTTAAAAGCTTGGAAGGTGCTCCAGTTATCAAGAGGTTTACCATCGAGCTTAGCCTGTAAATCACCGCCACATAAAGCCATCTCACAATCATAATCGATTCTTAAAACACATTGCCCAAGAGTCACCTCCAACGCAGCTCGGTTAACAGGATTGCCGAGCAGATGGTTTGCCCAACTATAGGAGTAGTCATCAACAGGCCCTCCCTGTGTTAAGCCAAGATGAGCAACCCCAAACCGGCCAAAATCTTGGATAAGAGAAAGTGGGCCGGGCTTGATCACCGTAATTGTGGGTGTCACGGCTGAGTTAACCATTGGTGACACCTCGACTTAACTTGATAAACTCTCTTTTCGAGATTGATGTAAAATGGACCGTATCACCGACATTTAGCAGTGATAGTGACGGTTGTGTACCCTGTGCACTCTTTAATTGGTGGTGATCAAACAACGGCAACGGGCAATGACCAATAATGTTCCAACCACCAGGTGATTCTGATGGGTAAACCGCTGTTTTTGACCCTGCGATTGCGATACTGCCTTTTGGCACAGCTAAGCGAGGCGTTGAATGGCGCGGTAAAATAAGCTCACTAACCACATCTGACATGAATGCAAAGCCTGGCATAAACCCAATGGCACTGACGCAGTACGTCTGTGAGGTGTGGTATTGAATGATATCGTTAAGTGATAAGCCTTTTTCTTGATATCTATGTAAATCGAGCGCTGTTTCTAGTGAATAATACGCGGGTAATTCAATAATATTGCCCGTGTCATTGGTCTTTATGGATGAAGATAGGGTCTGGGTTAACAGCAAATTTAGTTGTGTTATACATTGCTGTTCTGAAATTCGATAAGGTAAATAGTCAACCAATATTGAGTAGTAAGCTGGGGTTACATTCATTAAAACGGTGGCTAGGTTTTGACGAATTGCATCACAAGCGCGCGCAATATACTGCGCGTAAATGGTGGGAGAACGATGGGTTGAGGGGGGTATCGTTAAAGTCACTAACACGCTGCACTCAGCAACAGGCGCAATATTGAATTCAATGGGATTCGTCGACATTTTGTTTCCATTCGTTATGATATGTTCGTTTCCAAATTTAGCGGTCTAACGGCTATGTCCTAAGTTGTACATAGGATTTAGTGGATCCAACTAATTCAATGCATTTAGATCTTGTCTGATTTTTCTAATCAGTGCGGTAGATTGGGGGTTGTCACCATGTACACAGATGGTATCCGCTTCAATAGACAGTCGCTCACCCTCAATCGTCGTTACAGATCCATAATTAACGATTTGCATGACTTGGTTATAGATATCATCTTGATTTACGTATACCGCCCCTTTTTGCGTGCGTAGCGCCAATTGACCGTTATTTAAGTAAGCTCGATCAGCGAATGCTTCAAACAGTAGAGGTAAGTCGTGATCGTCTGCTATATCTAAATATTGTTGGTTATCAGATGAAGAAAGAATCATGAGAGGGATATTAAATTCAGCCACCGCTTGAGCAACAGCGTTAAAAATATCGATGTTCGCCATCATATCGTTATAAAGGGCACCATGAGGTTTCACATACCCAACAGAGGCATGGTGATAGCGGCAAAGGGCTTGTAATGCGCCGACTTGATAACACACTAATTCACTTATTTGATCCATGGTATGTGGGATTGAGCGACGTCCAAACCCAACCAAATCTTGGTAGCCGGGATGAGCACCAATTTGAGTACGGTAATGCTGTGCCAGTTTGATGGTCTTTGACATCACATGTGGATCCGACGCGTGAAAACCGCAAGCAATGTTTGCCATATCAACCCACTCCATGACTGACTCATCGTCACCCATCTTCCATTTTCCGTAACTCTCTCCCATGTCGCAATTAAGCATTATCTTGGTTGTCACTTGGGTTGACCTTTTATGTTAGAGGTATTTAAAGACGTTGATACAAAATAAAAAATTTAACAGTGATGTAATTCAAGTTTTTGATATTGTTATCTACGAACGTACCATTAGTAAAAGTAGGGCGTTTACCTCAAAGATGCCACCCGTTAACGCCCTTTGGCAGACACTGTTTCACTGTCAATCAATGCTCGTCGAAAAGAATTAATGGTATCCGGTATTTGTGACTGGGCCTCGACTTAAGGTATCATGGCAATAGATTCATCTATTTAGATAAGGTTATCAAACATGAATGTTCTAGTGACAGGTGGCATGGGTTACATTGGTAGCCATACAAGTATCCAGATGATTAACGCAGGCATGACGCCAGTACTGTTTGATAACTTGTACAACAGCAAACCAAGTGTTCTTGAGCGTATTGAAAAAGTGTCTGGCGTTCGCCCTAATTTTATTGAAGGTGACGTTCGTGATAAAGCGCTTTTGATTAAAACCATGAAAGAACATAGCATCGAAGCGGTAATTCATTTTGCTGGCCTGAAAGCGGTCGGTGAATCTGTCGAAAAACCACTTGAGTACTACGACAATAATGTTAATGGTTCGCTAGTACTGGTTGATGCAATGCGCGAAGCCAATGTGAAAACGTTGGTGTTTAGTTCGTCTGCTACTGTTTACGGCGATCCCGCTAGCGTTCCGATTACAGAAGACTTCCCAACAAGTGCAACTAACCCTTATGGGCGTAGTAAGTTGATGGTAGAAGAGTGTTTAACTGATTTCCAAAAAGCCAATCCAGACTGGAGCATTACACTGCTGCGTTATTTTAACCCAGTCGGTTCACATCCAAGTGGAGAGTTGGGAGAAGACCCACAAGGTATTCCCAATAACTTGATGCCATTTGTCTCTCAAGTTGCGGTGGGGCGACGCGAGTACTTATCTATATTTGGTAATGACTACCCAACGAAAGACGGTACTGGCGTTCGAGATTACATTCACGTTATGGATCTATCTGATGGCCATATTGCTGCACTTGAGAAAGTAGGGCGTAAAGATGGTCTTCATATCTACAACCTTGGCACCGGCAATGGTTCAAGTGTTTTAGACATGGTAAAAGCATTCGAAAAAGCAAGCGGTAAACAAATCCCTTATAAACTGGTTGAACGTCGCCCTGGTGATATCGCGGAATGTTGGGCCGATCCAGCAAAAGCTCAAAAAGAGCTGGGTTGGAATGCAACGCGAACCCTGAGTGAAATGACCGAAGATACCTGGCGTTGGCAATCAACAAACCCTAATGGTTTTCCAAGTTGATTTAATTTTAAAGGATGTTTAAAAGCATCCTTTTTTGATCTAAATCGTTTAAAGAGTCAATGACAGTGTAAAAAGTGTCATTCTGTATTCGGTATGCTATCATTCTCTCAAGTTGTGTATTTAATGTTAATTTTCTTTGGAGTTAATCATGGAACTTGGTCTAATCATCACTTTCATTATTGCAGCCGCAGTAATGGTAAAAAAAGAAATGACAGCGAAATAATTTCACTTATCACCTTTTTCATACCACTTTTAGTGAAATAGATAAAAGCCAGCATTTAGCTGGCTTTTTAGTCTCTGCGATGTAGATTATTGAATAAATTAGAATTCGTATTTAGCTGAAATGCCGTAGTTTCTTTCTGCTTGCGAGTTCTCTTTGTAGAGCTGATCGTCGCCACGAATATCGTTCCAACGATAGTACTCTTCGTTAGTCAAGTTGAATACACCACCACGAATAGTCAGGTCCTTCATTGGCTTGTAGTAAGCCGTTAGGTCAACAACCGTAGCACTCGGGAGTTCAGTTTGACCCGCGTTGCCACCGCTTTCGTCATCGAAGTTAATGTCTGAACCAGACTTGTTAGCCGTGTAGTTTAACTTAAGGCTAGTCCCCCAGTTTTGGTTTGGCGCATCGTAGTTAAGACCTAATACAGCATTCCAAGGGTTTACACTATTTAGTGCATGACCGTTTCCATCTTCACCCTCTGTATATGAAGCAGCGAAGTGAGTTGAAATTCCTTTTGGTGCACCGACCAAAACATCCCACAGTAACGTGTTGGAGAATTCAACCCCCTTAATTGTTGCCGAATCTAAGTTAACGTTAGAGTAGTGTGTTGTTCCGCCCACTTTTTTCGTGACCACATTTTCGATGAAGTCATCGTAATCACTGTAATAAGCAGCAATTTCAGACGACGAAGCCTGTGTATTATGACGGTAACCTAGTTCGTAAGAGATACTGGTTTCAGACTTAAGATCCGGGTTGGGGTCATTTACGTAACCATGTCCTGGGTTGTCATACGTGTAGTACAGTTCATCGAAAGAAGGGGCTCTAAAGCCTTGGCTAATTTGGCCAAAAAGGGTGCCTGTATCAGTAATTTTGTATGTTGAGCCTAAACGTCCAGTTACCGCAGAATCTGAGAAATCAGTTAATGATTCTGCGGTATTATTACCAGGGTCCGTTGAGAAGTAGTCAAAACGAACACCTGGAGTAACAATCAGTTTGTCGTTCATTAAGCTCATTTCGTCTTGAACAAACAGGCCAAATTTTTGCTCTTTCGCATCAGGAGTGTACACATAAAGCTGATCAGGGGTCGCAGGATCAGAATTATACTCCATGTTGGTATTGCTGATATCACTATGAGTATATGTTGCACCGTAAACG
Source organism: Vibrio artabrorum (assembly GCF_024347295.1). Classification (NCBI taxonomy): domain Bacteria; kingdom Pseudomonadati; phylum Pseudomonadota; class Gammaproteobacteria; order Vibrionales; family Vibrionaceae; genus Vibrio; species Vibrio artabrorum. Next base: position 1,047,922 of record NZ_AP025459.1, read on the forward strand.
AGGTAATGGTTGTTAATCTCTTTATCTAACTGCGTTTCGACCTCAAGCTTATCTTCGGTGTATTCATAGTCTTTCGTTTGCAAGTTATCGTTGTTCGCTGGCACCCAAGGTGGCATACCTGGCCCCGCTGGTTTAAAACGCTTCGTCACACCATTTTCTTCTTTAGATATGTATGACACCTTACTTGTCACGGTGTCAGCGATAGCACCATCAGCGAACCAAATGTGTTTAATCGCAAATCGATTTTGCTCTGTATCATCTGCACCCGTGTAGCTATCGTAGCTTGAGTGATAAATGTCCGAGTCTGAAGTATCTTTGATGAGCTCAGCGAGAAACTCAATACGATGGCTTTCATTCAATTGATATTGCAGTTTTACCAATAGGTTATCCGCTGATGTGTCTTGATTTTCTACTGCGTAATTCTCTAAGTTATTAGAGTCACGGAAGTTTTGCAGCTCTTTACCGTCACGGCGAGTGTAGGCAACCAATGTTTCTAAATCACCAAATCGATTCGCTAAGGCAACATGCTCACTGAAAGCGTTATCTTCTGAAGAGTAAGATAGTTTCGCGTGGCCACCGAAGTCTTCGCCCGCTTTCAAGAAATCAGTAGGGTCTTTCGTTTCAAAGGCAACCACACCACCAATAGCGTCACTTCCGTGTAAACTTGAAGCCGCACCTTTGATAATTTCGACACTTTTGATCATGTCAGGATCGATTGAAATACCGCTAGAGTTAATAAATGCGTAAGGACCACCGTCAAATGAGCCTGGTTGAGAGGACCCATCGACCAAAATCTTAACGCGTTTGCCTTCTATGCCACGAATATTGATAGTCTGCGCCCCTTGGCGAGGACTCGAGTTCATCGTGATACCTGGTGTGTATTCGAAGATTTCGTTCACATCTTTTGCCATGTTCTCCTCAATTTGCTTATCAGAGATAACCGTCACAGAGGCCGCGGTATTGATAAGAGTTTGATTCGTGCGAGTTGACGATACAACAACCTCGTCAAATAGGGCATAATCTTCAGCGAAAGCTGATGTTGATGAAAGCGCCAAAATGATTGAAGCTGAGAGTAGGGATTGCTTATACATCGAATAGTTACCTTAGTTTCATAGTATTATCGTGGTCTGTGATTGATAATATTGGATCTAAATGATAATTACTATTATTTGTATTTACTTGTTTTTTTGAATTGAATCAATCCATGGATAATGAGTGAGCTTAAGTAACTGTATCCAATGACTTTTTACAACGGTATTGATTTTCTAAAGGCTTGTATTTTTGTGAACTAAATCTCATTTTAATAATAGGAAAGCTATGCATAGTCCAATAACACTTGAAGCACTACACATACTCGATGCCATCGAGCGTCGGGGAAGTTTCGCCGCTGCGGCAAATGAAATGGATAGAGCACCATCATCGCTGAGTTACCAAATTCAGAAATTAGAGCAAGACTTAGATATTATGATTTTTGACCGTTCTGGACATCGAGCGAATTTTACAGAAGCAGGCCAATTGATACTTGAGCAAGGTAGGGTAATTCTTGGAGCAACAGAACGACTCGTTAATGAGGCGAGCATTCTCGCCAATGGTTGGGAGTTGGATTTAACCATTGCCTTTGATGGTATTATTCCGATTACTCATTTTTTTCCAATGGTCGATGAGCTTGGAAAAATCAGTAAGACACGCGTTCGTTTACAAGAAGAAATATTAGCGGGCTGTTGGGAGGCGCTTATCGACGATCGTGCCGACTTACTCGTGTGCCCAAAGGTTGACACCATTCCTAACGGTCTTAAAAGTGACGTTATCGGTAAAATGGAAATGGTTTGGGTTGCAGCGTCAAACCATTATGTACACAAACGTTCTGGTGAATTTAACCAAAAAGCAAGGGAAAGTTACAGGGTTATTGCCATTGCGGATACCGCTCGTGATCAACCAGCATTAAGTATTAATATTTTAGAAAAACAGCCACGGCTAACTGTGACAAGCTTCCCTGCAAAAGTAGAGGCTCTGATAAGTGGATTAGGGATTGGTACTTTACCGACTAGCGTTGCTACACCTTTAATTGAATCGGGCGTTCTACAGCAGATTTCGGGAACAGAACCACAGCCGATCGATATCGTTATGGCTTGGCGACGCAACAAAATGGGCGACGCTAAATCATGGTGTATTCAACACCTTAAAAAGACATGGTCACTTAAGTAATGGCAATACCATGTCCGCAGTACCGTCTTCAAAACTGATCTCTAGCTTAAAACCGAGTTTTTGAGCGAGTGTTAGCATCCCTCTGTTTGTCGGCATTGTCATACCTGACATCTGCTTGGTCTGTTTGGCTCGGCAGTAGTCGATTACCTTAGTGAGAAGAATTCGACCTAAACCGATACCTTTGAGATCAGAACGTATTAATATCGCAAACTCTGCGTCGGTATTTTCTGGATTAATCAAGGCTCTCGACACCCCGATAATAGCAGGAACGCCTTGTTCCTTACGAACAACCACAAATGCTATCTCTCGATCGAAATCAATTTGAGTGAAATTGGCCAATGCCTCATGATTAAACTCACCCACATCACTAAAGAAACGTTTATAGAGATCTTCTTTAGACACATGGCTAATGAAGTCAGCATGAAGCGGTTCATCTTCCGGTAAAATAGGGCGTAGCAACACTTGCGTCCCATCTTTTAACTGGATTTGTTCTTCAAGCTCAACCGGGTAAGGACGGATAGCAAGTCGCTCTTGAGGGTCTCCTTCGTAAGCTTTCAAAATAATATCGGCGTCTAAAATGGTAAACTTATCTCCATTAGCCAGTACTGGATGGATATCCAAATCATGTATCTCCGGACAATCAACCACCATTTGCGATATACGCACCAATAATTCAGAAAGTCCCGCAATATCGATTGGATTAGGGAGTTTTTGTAGGCGGATCTTGCCACTTTTTATCGCCCGAATTATCAAGTAGCGTGCCAGTGTCATGTTTAGCGGTGGGAACGCAGCGGCAGCATCGATAGACTCATCCCACTCTGAACCGCCTTGGCCGAGTAAAATTATGGGGCCAAAAGTTTGGTCTGTAATGACTTTAACACGCAACTCTTGGCCTCCTGCAAGCTTCGCCATACCTTGAATTAACAGACCGTGGATATGGGCAGTAGGGAACGATAATTGAGAGCGATCGAGAATTGCCTGAGCTGCATTTGCGACTTCATTGCTGTTTCGTAGATTCAGCATCACACCTTGTACGTCCGACTTATGCGCAATATCCGGTGAACGTAATTTCACTGCAACGGGATAACCAATGGTTTCGGCAATGTGTACCGCTTCACTCGGATCAGATGCGATCCAGGTCGGTAATACATCGAGATTGAAACTCTTGAAGAACTGGCTATTTTGATGAGTATCAAGACTAACTGTGTTTTTATCCAGTAGTTGTCGTTTTATCCAATTTTTCGCATCCGCTAAGTCTTCAATGTGTACTTTTTCTGCCGTGGTCGGCGTTTCCTTCAGTTGACGTTGGTTACGTCGGTACTCGACTAAGTGCATGAATGCGACCACTGAGCTTTCAGGTGTTCGATAGGTAGGGAAACCCGCTTCGGTAAACCGCTTTCGTGCTGGCCTTGCTGTTAGCTCTCCAGACCAATTGGTCAGGATGTTAAATCGCTTGTGGCGAGGGTGCTTTTTAATGGCTTCAATGATTCGCTCTGCGGTTTTAGTTGAATGTGCAATGGCTGAAGGGCTGTGCATGATCAAAATCGCATCCGCTTCATCGCCATCGAGTAAGATGTTTATGGTGTCGATATAGCGTTGATCACCGGCATCGCCAACAATGTCGATAGGATTGCTATAAGACCAACTTTCTGGCAAAACCTCGTTCAATTTTTCGACTGTCTCTTCTGATAGCTCAGCAAGCTTTCCGCCACGGTCAAATAAGGTGTCGACCGCCATAATAGCAGGGCCGCCGCCATTGGTAACAATCGCCAAGCGCTCGCCTCTCAAGGGCACTGAATGAGTCAGAGTTTCTACCGCAGCGAACAGTTCATGTAAGTTTTTAACTCGCAACATGCCGCTGCGTCGAATGGCTGAATCATAGATAATATCTAATGTGTCGACACCGCCGGTATGGGCGATTGCAGCCGCTCGCCCTTTCACGGTTCTTCCACCTTTAAGCACCAGAATTCTTCGATTACGCGAGGCGGCACGTGCTGCAGAGATAAAGCGTCTTGCATCTTTAATACTATCAAGATAGAGCAAGATTGCTTCAGTGTGGGAGTCGGTGCTCAGATAATCCAACAATTCCGAGAATTCGATATCGCCGCCATTACCTATCGAGATAAACGCCGAGAAACCAATCTCTTTATCATTTGCCCAATCGAGAATCGTAGTACACACGGCTGCAGATTGTGAAACAAACGCAATTTTACCAGGTAGAGCCGTGACAGGAGAGAAAGAGGCATTTAGCTTTAACCATGGAATAATAATGCCAAGGCTATTTGGACCAAGTACACGAATGTTATGCTTTTTTGCGATCGCTAGGCATCGGGATTCAAAGGTCTCACCATTATCACTGATACGGTGCATGTCAGATGACATAACAATGACAGACGCGATACCTTTCTCCGCTAACTCATCAAAAATCGCGATATTTCTCGTTGCATTGGTACATAAAATAGCAAGATCGGGCACGATAGGCAGTGATAAAATGTTCTTGTAAGAAAGTACGCCTGCAACAGAGTCATATTTAGGCGTAACTGGCATTACCGCACCTTTAAAATCCCCGTGCAGCAGATTATTCATAACGATATATCCCGCTCGCGTTTCTTGTTGAGAAGCACCAACTACAGCGATTGAGCGGGGTTTGAGTAGGGGATCAAGATGATTCATAGACATATCCTGGCAATGCGCGTTAGTTCATCGTAACCCACTTTTCAGTTGCAGGTTGATGTCAAATACACCGATTTTAGAATAATAAGCAAATATGGCATAAAGTTTGTGAAATAGGTCACCCACTAATGATGTATAATCTCAAAGTTAACTTGATTCTGAACCGACGTATCGGCATGATTTATAGTAATTATTATTAAGGATATAGAGTTTCCTATGAAAAAATTTGCAATTGTGACTTTGCCACTGTTCTTGGCTGCATGTGTGTCTGGCGATTACGTTACAAATGTAACTTCAGATAGTTATCAAGAAGAGTACAAAACAGCCAAAGTTGAAGCACCCGTTGTATCTCAATCTGAACAAACGAGTGTTGTTGAAGAGAATGTTGAACAACCTGTTGTCAAGACCGCGCCGGTTGAACAAAAAGTGACTCAAACAACGGCAGTTAAGCCAATTGCCACTGTTGTAGGCCCAACCAAGAAACAACAAGAGATGAACCAGCGCTTCGGTTACACCGTTCAAGTGGTAGCGGTAGGCACCCAAAATAAAGTCGACTCTTTCGTAAAAATGCTCCCGATGACACAGCAACCTGTTTGGGAAAACTACAAAATGGTTAATGGCACGAAATGGTTTACCGTTCTTTACGGTGACTACGCTACACGCTTAGAAGCTAAGAAAGCCATTGCGACCTTGCCGGCCACTTTCCAAAACTTGAAGCCGTTCGTTAAGAGCATTGATGATATCAAAAACTCTGAATACCCGACGCTTAACAAGTTGAACTAAGTTTAAATCGATATAGAGGGAGCACATGCTCCTTCTTTTATTTTTAAGACAAACAGTTCTGTTTAATAGTTAATCGCTCGATCATAAGAACGCGATTTTCGTGTTCAAAACACTGTACCTATTTCGACTTTTGTTTATCATTGCAGTCAGTATTCCTAGTTTCAAGGACCGAATTTACCCATGAACACCACAAACATCCTTTTACTTTGCGGCGGTGGATCTTCTGAGCATGAAGTGTCCGTAGTTTCAGCCAATTATCTTTATGCTGAACTCAATAGCGTTGCAGATTTTAATGTTTTAAGAGTTGAGATTAAGAGTGAAGGTTGGTGTCTTGATTCGGGAGAGTTAGTCTATCTTGATATTAATAACCAAACTTTATGTGGTAACAATCTCAAATCTAAAGTCGATTTCATCGTGCCTTGCATTCACGGTTTCCCAGGGGAAACGGGTGACATTCAATCTCTGTTTGAAATGGCCAAAATCCCGTATCTAGGTTGTGGACCTGAAGCAAGTAACAACAGCTTTAATAAGATCACATCTAAACTATGGTATGACGCACTTGGTATTCCAAATACGCCATACTTGTTCTTATCTGACAACACAGAAAAAACGCACTTACAAGCGACTCAAGCGTTTGATACTTGGGGAAAAGTTTTCGTAAAGGCAGCTCGACAAGGTTCTTCTGTTGGTTGTTATCAAGTCAATCAAGTTGAAGACTTAAGCGAAGCGATAAACAAGGCGTTTACCTTCTCGGATCAAGTACTTATTGAACAATCAGTGATACCGAGAGAGCTAGAAGTTGCAGCTTATGAAATGGATGGAGAACTTCACATCAGTAAGCCGGGCGAAGTGATTGCCCCAAATGGTGCATTCTATTCTTATGAAGAAAAATACAGCGCCAACAGTCACTCTATCACCGAAGTGGAAGCGAGCAACCTAACCGACGAGCAACGAATGTTGATTGCAGATAGCGCGCGTAAAGTCTTTACTCAAATGAAGCTTCGTCACTTATCGCGTATTGATTTTTTCTTAACGCAAGACAATAAGATTTACCTCAATGAAGTCAATACCTTCCCAGGTATGACACCAATTTCAATGTTCCCGAAAATGGTTGAAAACGACGGTTATAAATTTAGCGAGTTCCTAGAAAATTGCGTTAGAACCAGCCTCCTTTAGTTCGTCTAAACTTAACGTATCTAAGATTACATAGTGCCTTTTTGAGTTTATTGCCAAGGCACTATCGCTTTAAATTTCATTTTTTCTTTTTCGGCTGTAGCGACGTGCCCAACATATTGCGCTGGCATTGCTACGCTAAGCCAGCGTCCAAAACTCTGAATTTCTCTTACCTTAAGGCCTTGTTTCGATAACTCTTGCGCAGCACCGATACGAATTGAATTTCCTGAAAAATGATAATTCCCTGGCAGACTAAGCAGATCACTCGCATTTCTCAATATCCTATAGATAGACGAATCATCTAAAGGTTGAAGTCCAATATTTTCATGCTTGTCTATTGCGCGAAACAATGGGAGGTCATCGTCATTACCGGCAAACGAAAGCCACTGAAGCAGTGAATCATTGGCCCTTTTTGACAGCTTATAAGCCGCATGTTTGATGGTGATTTGATAACCTTGATCGCGACTTTTAATATCTCGCATCGATAGCGCTTTAAGCTCTGAACGCTTTAAAGCACACTCAAACATCACATTGTAAATAGCAATGTCACGAATTTCTTTTAAGTTTGCGTTTTTATGTTTAAGCAGCGAATTTAATTGAGTAAGGTGTGCTGATGTCATGGCATGGGTTTGCTTAGCGTCACCAGCCATTCGAGCCTGTAAGTGGAGCAGAGTAAAGCGGACTTGCTTATGCTTTATTGGGTTGGCAAAGTTTAGCACCGTATGTAATAAGCTCAGTGTTGCAGTGTAACGTTTAATAGATGCAAATTTTCTAATTTGGGATTCAGTTTCGAGAAAACGACGAACGGCAGTAATAGAGGCTGGAAGCGTATTGATACTATGTTTAACACAAAAGGCATGATAGCGGTTCCAGTCATTATAAATAGCTAACAATGAGTTGCGAGAATACTGGCACCCTGTTAATTCATCAATAATTTCAACGCTCGCTTGGCTGTTCAGTTTGTCAACAAAAGCATTAATTATTACGGTTTCGGTTAAAATAGGGACTTTTTTTCTCAAATTACTGTACCTCAGCAGCTATTTTAACCATATTATTCTTGATATGATGAAAAGTATACTTATGATTAGTGTAGTGAAAACAAAAAGATGATTAATAGATATGGCTAATTCAATTTATCGCAACATCCATTTGCAATCGATAGATGCCAATAACACAATCTGGCAAGCTAAGTTAAAGAAGAATGTCATTCAAGGCAATCTTGCGGCCGTAAAAAAAAGCATCGATTGGTGGATTGATACTGCATCTATTATCGATCCTAAAGAGTTTACAGCGTTGAGTAAGCCTAGAGGAGCGGGTGGAACTGAGAGCTTCAACGGCTATCAAATTAAGAATGACACCGGTGAGCCGAATGCGTGGTATTGCATGTTTAATGGGCGCCTAATTAAAGGTGGAAAAATGGCAATTCAGCGTCATATAGAAGCTTACTTACTTGCTAAACAAAAAGCAGAGCAACAAAAGAAATAATATTATGAGCCTTGTATATTCAACAGAAACAGGTCGTATCACACCTAAAGAAGAAAAAATCCAACGCCCTAAGGGTGATGGCATTGTTCGAATCCAAAAAGAAACAAAAGGTCGTAAAGGCAAAGGGGTTTCAGTCGTTACGGGCTTAGACCTAGATGATGCTCCGTTGAAACTAATGGCGGCAGAACTTAAAAAAGTTTGCGGCTGTGGCGGTTCAGTTAAAGATGGTCATATTGAAATTCAAGGTGATGCTCGCGATAAAATTAAAGCGCATCTTGAAAAGAAAGGCTACAAAGTTAAATTCGCCGGCGGTTAATTATCTTTCACTAATTCCAGTGAGACAATCGAAGATTATGATCACTGGATATTAGGTATTTTATGGTAAATACCTAATATGGTTAAATAGACAGTATCAGAATACCGATACTTCAAAGGCAGGGCATATATGCAAAAAAGAGCTGCCTATTTACTATTAAAACCAATTTAACATAACGTACATAATACGCAGTGGTGGGAGAGTTTTTTTCAACGGCAGTTTTCCTTTAAATCTCGATTAAACTGAGTGCCTCAAACGACTCGAGTTTTCACATGACAACTTCGCTAACCAATATTTACATGTATGGTCTCCAATTGACATGGTTAATGATGAGAAGCCTGGTCACCATTACGCAGACTTCTGTGACCTTATGTATCGGTTTGTATCCATGAGTCGGTACGGTGTGTAAACCTTGTGGGCGTGGCCGTTGGTTAGGTTCAAGATCTTACATACGCGACGAGTCTATTTGTTCTATTTGTTCTATTTGTTCTATTTGTAGTGTGTACTAGAATTGATCATTAATTCTTATTGGTATATTCAAAAAAGTGCCTCAAAAATTACACCTAGCTACATTCCTGTTGAGAGCATAACTGTAATGCCACTTAGATAGAATTATATGAGTTCACCTCAAAGATAAAAGCAAACAAAAGTGATTTAAAAAGTTGAGATTACCTCTAACTAAGATCTTTAGTGCTTAAAAAGTGACACTGCAACTAAATAAAAAGACCGATATCCTCCATAGTTTGGATACCTCACTTGTGTTTACTATTAGCTTAAATCTAGCTTTAGACCAAACCAAATCATTTTTAACTAACTTTGCAAATCCACAAGTAACTTTACAACCTATGTAGACCCGCTATTTTCCGTTTATCTCTCTCATCTAGATCTTGTCAAACTTCAAAATTGGAAGTTACAGCATCACGCACTCTTAAAAAATACGATATTTTAATAACTTACGCATAGTGACAGAAATACTGACACCCCTATAGCTGGATGTTATTCATTCACCACTTTCTGTAGCTTTATTACAGGTGAGCTTTGTTTATGACGCGACAAAGTCGATTACTCTACGGTAAGTAACTGATGTTAAAGGGTAAAAGTAAAGATAGCGTCTTACGGAGTGCGGTTGAGTTTAATGTTAATGAGTGCAGAATAAAATATTGGAGAGAAATAAATTTAGTTATAGTGCGCCAGTGCACCAAAAAAGAAGGGCGATTGCCCTACTCTTCTTTGTTGCTCATTTCTTCACGAATTTGCTCAGCCACGATTTTGATCGCTTGTGCGGTGCTGATACCTTGGGTCATCATTTCTTGAATTCGTTCAACCGCTTTTTGTTGCTCTTCATGAGAAAGGGTTGGTAAGTCATTTAGCATGCTCTGCTCCTTTGTTTGGGAGCAGAACTATATAAGGAGTGTTAGTAACTAGCAAGGAAATTGATAGAAGCGCCCATTGCATTTTCATTCGTGTAGTTAGCACTAATATCTAACTGGAATAAGTTTAATGGTGACAGGCCAATACCGGCAGTGACGGTTCCCTCTGAATCAGAGTAAGCTAGGTTCTTGTAATAGCCCGCTCTTAGCTTAAGTTGACGCAACAGATCGACTTCGGTACCAACACGAATCATCTGTTCATTGTCTTTAAACGACGTAAACTTTTCAGCTTCATTTAAATCGTAATCAACACTTAGCGTAAAGTAGTCTGCGACAATACCCGCTCCTACCGTATACACAGGCTCCAGTTTATAAGTGTATTTACCGCCCACTTGATGAGTAGCACGGCTCGTACTGCTTGTTAGCTCTTTGCTTGAATCTTTGGTTTCAATATCCCGAGCGAGCAAGTTAGTTGCTGACACACCGACTCGGAATGGGCCGAAGAACCAAAGTGCACCGGCATCCATATTGAAGGCTGTTTCACCACCGCCATTTTCTCTTACGTCAGATAAATCGTAATCGTTAACTGAAGCAACGTAATTGTATGTATAAATACGTTGAATTTTTGGTGTGATACCAAACGAGAGGTGCTGCCCCATAAAGGTTTGGTATTTCGCAAGAGAAAGCCCAACTTCGGTGACACCAATTGAAACAGCCTCAATGGCAGACAGTTCAAGTTTATCAATATCACTACCGGTAGTAAAAACCTCAGGTGTCGCAAATGATTCGGTATAGGCTTTAGCAAAAAGGTTAGCTGCTAAAAATCGATTTGGGAGGGCAAATGCAACTACCCCGCCGAGATTAACATTGGCTTGATTACCATCAAGCTTGTTGAGAGCGGCATCGAGATCAGACGTGTTCGTTGCATCGATGACGTCGTCGATATTTGATTTCATATCGTTAGGATCATTATAACTACCACCAAAACTCGGCGTAATCATACCTATGTCATCGTTTCTACGATAGATTGCAACCAGTGCTGGGTTGTAGAATGGCGCAGTTAGGAAGTTTGCAGAAACCACACCAACACTACCCATCGCATCACCACGCGCTTCGATCGCGTAGTTTGCTGCTGATAGAGGAAGACTGGCGAATGCAATTGACGCTGCGAGTAGCTTAGTAGTTTTGTTCATGCCGTTCATCTTTATTAGATCCATTACTTAGTTAACGGCACAATTCTAAATTACTTTAACTCCTCTTCGCTAGAAATATCATACGTTTTACTGATCGTTTGTACTTGTTCGACTGAAATGTCTCCTTGCCAGCGAGATTGCACCATTGAAACAGCCAATACATAGCGATCATTTGGTAAGTCTTCATTGGCTAAGCTTTTGGGATAATCAGATTCATAGCTTTTACCCCACACCTTGTCATATTTTTCGTCGACATAATCGAACAAACCAACGTCGAGCTTAGGCAATGGACAATAAGGATTTAATAGCTCTTTTTTATCAATTAACCAAGTATCTTTGGATGCCCAACGAACTTGTTGACGCGTAACAACCTTACCGAGAATGACCCAAGTACTCCAAGAATCCCGAGCGTCAGTTTTAACGCTCAAACGATACAAGCCTGGATTAAGTTGCGTAGACAGATTGTACCGTTTGTAATATCGATGATCAGACGAGCCATTGCCCCCTTGGTCATCTTTAGAGAATTCACTGTCTGATGAAACGACCTTATCTACCCACTTCTCGAAAGTGATATTTTTAATGTTGTTACTAGACTCGACATTGATTTCTACACGGAAAGTGTCTCGACCGGGGCTCTGAATCATCATTCTTTTGATCACCACAGAGCTGATCCAATCAGGTAACGTCTTTTTAGTAAGAGTTTTTCCACAATCTTTGTTCAATGCTTGAGCAAACAGTGTATTAAGATGCTCTTCTCGATACTCCGAAGCGTTGATTTGCCAAACTTCCACCAATGAATCAAACATCTGAGGTAAGTCATTGTTTAATAAATGTTTGTGAACTTGAGTTAACGCATCATTATTCTTAAACCAATCAGCAGCATGCGCCGTATTGATGAGGCTCAATAACATTAATACAGGAAGTAAGGCTTTTTTCATTACGCTTTCATCTTATAACCAACACCACGTAATGTTTCGATTTCTAAGCCTGGTAGCTTCTGCCTAAGTTGCAACACGTGGGTATCGACGGTACGGGTTGTTGGGAAGTGATTGTAACCCCACACATGGTCAAGCAGTTCATCACGTGTAAACACGCGTCCAAGATTACTTGCTAAGAACAACAGAAGATCAAATTCAGTACGCGTTAGCGTTGTTTCTTGCTCATGGAAAAATACTTCACGAGTGGCTTTATCGATAACAAGATTCTGAGCAGTTACTTTTGATTCATCTTTTTCTTCGGTGTCTGGTAGACGGAGTTGGGCACGAATTCGAGCAAAAAGCTCAGCTTCAGCGAATGGCTTCGTTAAGTAATCATTTGCCCCCGAATCTAGGCCTGCCACTTTATCTTTTACGGTAACGAGAGCCGTCAGTAAAATAACCGGAATGTCTTTCTTTTTCTTCCAATTTGGAAGAAAGTCTACTGAGTCACCATCAGGAAGTTGACGGTCTAAAATCACAAGATCCGCTTGCTCCCAATAGCCTTCAACTTCAGAGATGAGCTCTGCATGCAAACATTCATATCCAGCTTGCTCAAGGCTAACCAATAAACCGTCAGCTAAATTTTTATCATCTTCAACGAGAAGCAATGTCTGTTTCACAAGGTATCTCCAAAATAAATGTTGTTGGGGGGCCGATAAGCGTCATATGACCGCCCATTTTTCCGACCATAGATTCCACTATTGTCAGACCTAAACCTAGCCCACTCTTACTCACGAATGGCTTTCTTAGTTGCCCCCAATCTTTGCGGGATAAGTCTCCATTATCTATAACTTTAAATGTCAGCTTTTTGTCAGAAGTATTCAGTTCTAGTATTATAGGAGGCACACCGTACTTTACGGCGTTTCTGATTAAGTTATCGATACAAGTACCTAACCAATATACGTTCACTTTTGCAGCAATATCTTTATTCACACGCAGTTCAATTCCCGGTGCAAAATCTTCTTCAACTTTATATTGTAGCCAATCTTCTACGCTTGGCACCCACTCAGTGGCCAATGGTTGGTTATCCGATTGTAAGTAGTCTTTACTGGCTTCCGCCAACTGCCTTAAGCGACGAGTATCTTCACATAATCGACGAAATTCGTCATATACTGTCTCTGGCAACTGTTCGAATTCACGTCTAAATCCTTCAACTGTCAATGATAGACTCGCAATGGGTGTTCTTAACTCATGAGTCAGTATTTGAAGTACCAACATACGGCTTTTCATCTCTTGCTTACGGCTATTCCAGCGATAAAGTGACCAACCCGACACAAGCGCGATATTCGCTATGAGCAAAATAAACATCGCGACTTGCAGCAGCTCTGAGTGATCTTCGATCTCCCAACACACGTTACCACGCTGCACGAAACAACTATTGCCTTCTGACGACAAGCTGAATGATAATCCAACTTGCGTTGCATTTTCGTTCCAGACAGACTCTTTATATAAGTAATACCTGTCACCACGTTTCACCCACATCTCGTCAAGCTCAACAAACATGCTGGCACCGGATAACAGCGCAGTAATAGCGTCACTATCCATTTTTTGCAACCGAGATAACAGTTCATCGTGTTCAGTGTTTGGTCGCTCTTGAATGTGCATAAAGCGCTTTAAGTCATCGAACTTTTCAGGATGCTGTTCAACGTATCTTGCGGCATAAGACCCTCCGCCAGGATGGATTAAACCACTACGACTAAACCAACGGTCGGACAGTTTAGTTCCTTTACATAATGCTCGGGTAAAAACCAAAGGTTCCGTAATTAAGGGGCTTAATGGTAACTTACCGCTACAGGTTTTAGATAACTGATATAAGCGTTGGATGTCTTTTAATGGGTATTGGGCCGTTTGTGGCAGCATTGAGGACGGCATAATCAATCGAGTAGGATAATCAGCTTGAAGCAGTCGAATATCGTAAGACTCAATAGCCGTTTCATGATCAAATAGTTTAGTGAAGTTATCGATACGCTCAGGTAAAGAATCTTCAGCAAATACATTTACCGAGATGGATAACAGACTAACAAGGAGGATAAAAGTTCTTTTGATGATCACAAACTAGCACAAATTAATATTGACCAATCAAATATATACCATCTGCTGTCAAAGATAAATTTTTAACGGGACGAAAAACAATAAGTATCACACGTGACAACGATTGGAGGATAGCTCGCTGCAAGATAGGCCAGTAAATAGAAGGAACTCATAACGAGTTCCTTCTTATTTTAAGATTAAAGGTGCTCTAAGATTCCCAAGCAACTCTGTTTCGCATCACCAAACAGCATTTGCGTGTTTTCTTTAAAGAACAATGGATTCTGCACACCTGCATAACCCGTGTTCATCGAACGTTTAAATACGATAACATTTTGAGCATTCCAAACTTCCAGTACTGGCATACCAGCAATTGGGCTATTTGGATCTTCTAACGCAGCTGGATTCACAGTGTCATTCGCACCGATAACCAATACCGTATCTGTATCATCAAAGTCATCATTGATTTCGTCCATTTCAAGAACGACATCGTAAGGTACTTTTGCTTCAGCAAGCAGTACGTTCATGTGACCCGGTAATCTACCAGCAACAGGGTGGATACCAAATCGAACCTTAATACCTTGAGCACGCAGCTTTTCAGTGATGGCGTGAACGGGATATTGAGCTTGTGCTACTGCCATGCCGTATCCAGGAGTGATAATTACTGATTTTGAGTTTTTCAGCATATCAGCCACATCTTCAGCTGATGTTTCACGGTGTTCACCCTGCTCTTCATCGCCATCAGACACAGCCACTTCTTGGCCAAATCCACCCGCAATAACGCTAATGAACGAGCGATTCATCGCCTTACACATAATGTAAGAGAGAATTGCACCCGACGAACCAACCAACGCACCGGTTACGATAAGCAAATCATTCGCCAGCATGAAACCTGCTGCTGCTGCTGCCCAACCAGAATACGAGTTCAGCATAGAAACCACGACTGGCATATCAGCGCCGCCAATCGATGCCACTAAATGATAGCCGAATGCGAAAGCAATCAGTGTCATCACCATTAACGCAAACATGCTGCCATCCGCTTTCACAAACATGATCATCAGCAGTGCAGAAATTACGATAGCCGCTAGGTTCCACTTGTGCTTATGAGGGATGTTCAATGCAGACGAAGAGATAACGCCGCGAAGCTTACCAAACGCAACAATAGAACCCGTGAAAGTGACCGCACCGATAAATACCCCAAGGAACACTTCCACTAAGTGGATAACGTGCTCTGCATGAATATCTGCAGGGTTGATCGAAACAGCAGTCGGTGGATCGATATAGCTGTTATAACCCACAAGTACCGCCGCCATACCCACAAAGCTGTGCAGAATAGCCACCAGCTCAGGCATTTCAGTCATTTCTACTTTTCTTGCGTAGTGGATACCAATGCCACCGCCGATCACCATTGCAATAATGATCCACACAATACCAGCAGAATGAGGGCCAAAGATCGTCGCGATCAATGCGATTGCCATACCTGTAATACCGTAATAGTTACCCGCACGTGCAGATTCCTGTTTCGATAATCCAGCCAAACTCATGATAAAAAATACAGCAGCAACAATATAAGCTGCTTGTACTAATCCTTCAGACATCTGTTACTCCTTAGTCTTTACGGAACATTTCAAGCATACGTTTGGTCACGGTAAAGCCACCAAAGATATTGATACTTGCAATTAATACGGCAATAAATGATAAGAACGTGACGACGCCACTTCCTTGTCCGATCTGTAACAGTGCACCTACTACAATGATCCCCGAAATCGCGTTCGTCACGGACATCAAAGGCGTATGCAGAGAATGGCTGACATTCCAAACTACGTAATAACCCACCACACAAGCGAGAACAAAAACGGTAAAGTGAGATAAGAACGCAGCTGGAGCAACCGAAGCTACCCAAGCGAATGCACCAACAGCAATTGCCATGCCTGCCGCTTTCTTCATTGGAGAAACAGGTTCTTCAACTTTAGGCTCTGGTTTGGCCGCTTTTGGCTTAGCTTGTTGTGGTTGAGCTGAAACTTGAATCGGTGGAGCTGGCCAAGTGACCTCGCCCTCTTTAACGACAGTAACACCACGCAGAACAACATCTTCAAAGTCGATATTGATGTTGCCATCTTTCTCTTTGCAAAGCAGTTTCAGCAGGTTAACTAGATTCGTTGCATACAGTTGAGATGATTGAGTCGGTAGACGACCAACCATATCGGTGTAACCGACAACCTTTACGCCATTCGCCGTTGTAATGACTTGATCCGCAACCGTGTATTCACAGTTACCGCCATTGGCTGCCGCAAGGTCTACAATCACACTACCTGCACTCATGCTGTCTACCATCTCTTTGGTAATCAGCTTAGGCGCAGGGCGACCTGGAATCAGCGCCGTTGTAATGATGATATCGACGTCTTTCGCTTGAGCGGCATAAAGCTCTTCGGCTTTCTTATTGAATGCTTCAGACATCTCTTTAGCGTAGCCATCACCCGCACCGGTATCTTCTTGGAAATCCACTTCCAAGAACTCCGCGCCCATTGACTCAACTTGTTCTTTTACTTCAGGGCGAACATCGAACGAACGAACGATAGCGCCTAAGCTACCCGCCGCGCCTATTGCTGCCAAGCCAGCAACACCCGCACCGGCAACCAATACTTTTGCGGGCGGAACTTTACCAGCTGCTGTAATTTGACCGGTAAAAAATCGACCAAATTCATGCGCGGCTTCAACAACAGCACGATAACCTGCGATGTTTGCCATAGAACTCAATGCATCGAGTGCTTGAGCTCTTGAAATTCGTGGGACAGAATCCATCGCCATCACGTTAATATTGCGAGTGGACAATTGTTCCATTAATTCTGGGTTTTGCGCTGGCCAAATAAAGCTGACCAATGTTGCGCCATCTTTGAGTAATTCGATTTCATTTTTATTATCGTCAACGATCGGAGCGTTAACTTTAAAGATAATATCGGACTTCCAAGCCTCATCGGCGGTAACAACTTTTGCTCCAGCTTGTTCATACGCTGCATCTTCAAAACTTGCTAACGCACCAGCTTGTGACTCAACACAAACTTCAAACCCTAATTTTAATAGCTGTTCTACCGATTTCGGCGAAGCAGCGACTCGCGTTTCTCCCGCGAGTGTTTCTCTTGGTACACCAATTTGCATAGCGATTCCTTGACTATTGGCACAATGACTTGTTCGTTTGTATCTAACGACAACTAATACTTCAAGCGTTTTATTCAAAGAACAGGAAAAGTTATTACTTATAACGATTTAGTTGAGTTTTCGGCGCTTCATTTCGACAAAAGTTGGCTTCCTTAAAGCAATGCCTCAAATCACTGACTAGCCACCCTTTTAGTAACAACCCACTCGCTGGTCCTTGTATCTAAAACGAAAAAAACTTTCAACATAGACACTTGAAAGTTCCATAAATGATGACCGACATCAACCTAATATTAATTGATTAACTAAAAATATTACCGCTCATTTGATCAATGAACATCTGTGATTTTTTGAGCATCAATTGATTAGCATCTTCTTTGTTTGAAACGACATCAGAACGAATAAAGCGATGAGTTTTGATTTCGCCATCGACTTCTTTCTCAATTCGCCCAGCAACGCGGTACTGACCAGACTCTGCAATGGCATCTTGGTAAATACTGAACCCTTTGTATTCCACTGGTTCAATTTCTACTTTTTGTTCAGTTTTTTCTTTACCACCAAATAATCTAGAAAAAAATCCCACTGGTTAACCCTCATTAACTAACTGAACTGCCTTTAAAATATCATGACTATTTGCCATTCAACAACGGCTTTTCATACCATTGTAATTCTACGTCATCATCAAATATGTGTTGACTAAATATTACGGGAACATTGTCGTCACGTTCACGTCTTCGATCGTCAATAATCATGCTTTCTGCATTTTTGACCGCAATCACACTATTTCGTTTATAGAGCACCAATTTGTTTTCTGGCAATGCGGAAAGAAAATCGATATCAAAGCGGATATAAATGGGTTTAAGTTGACCCAACGCCAGGCATGCAAGATCAGCCAACTGTTCGTTGGTATAACTAGAAACATATTTATCACTACTCAAAACATGTCCAACGAGTGTTTCCATATAGTTATGTACATCCACACTGATTTGCATACCACATCTCCGTCTATAGCGTTTAATAATGTCATTCTTAATAATGGACTAATATTGACCATTAATGTTTACATATGACCTTTTGATAAGTATCCATAACGACTCGTTGATTTTTCATATATAATGTCTAGCTTGCTCTAACACGAATAGCAAATCAAATACATATAGGGTGCATCGAATGGAGTGTATGCCTTGCTCTTACACCAATGTGTGCAAAAGTTTGGCAATGGCATATTAAAATGTGACCTATATGAACATTATAAGATCATCAGTAAACTCAGGTTCACCATATAAATGACATCTTCTTTCGTAACGTCGAGCTTGTTTCGATTTTGCTCTCCCCTAGTTCTGTTGGCAATGATATTTTTAGGTATGAACAGTGTCATCCATGTGACGGTTTCAAACCTAGGCTTTGCTAGCAACCTGCCGTACATTCTTTTGAGCTTTGCCGTTTTGTTATGCCATACCTTCAGACAAGGTAGAATGGCAATGGTGTCTCTTAGCTTACTTGTGGCGTACCTCATAATCCAAATTCGTTTGCAAACGCCACTGAATACCGGCACGACTTTACTTGAGCTGTCTCTACTGGCTACTTTACTACCCGTTGCCTGTTTATTGGTCTATGCGTTTCCGAATAACGGCGTTAACTCAAAATCGATGCTACTTTATGCCATCATCGTCGCGCTGTTTATCATTTGGGCACAGCTTTTTGTATCTTACTTCCAAGATGGCGGTTTTAAATCATGGAGTGAAGGAGTCCTATTTACGGTTAACGGCTTATCTAGACTGCCATTTGTTCTTGTTTTATATAGTCTAAGTTTACTGGGCTTAACATCCATTTTAGTTTTGATTTATAACCGCTCTATTGATGCTGTGGTTTATAGCACTATCTTACTTACATCATGCACATTCATCCTTTTTGATGTCCAATTCATCTCAAGCACTATGTTTTCAACATTAGGGCTCTTAATGATCATTTATGTGATGTCAGCAAGCCACGATATGGCATTTAACGACCAACTGACTAACATCCCTGGCCGACATGCGTTAGAAGTTGATATGAAACATTTAGGCCGTAAATACTCAATGGCGATGATCGATATCGATCACTTCAAAAAGTTTAATGATACCTACGGGCATGATATCGGTGATGACGTACTAAGACTGGTAGCCCGCCTTATTACCGAGACAGGCGGTGGTGCTCGTGCTTATCGCTACGGTGGTGAAGAGTTCACGATCCTTTTTAAAAGTAAGCATGCTGAACAAGTAAAGCCACACTTACAAACGCTCATTGCTAATATACAGAAATACGACATGATTATTCGTAATACCAACAGTCGTCCGGAGAATCATGAATTAGGCATAAAAAAACGTGGGTATAGTAACCAACCGATGAAAACGGTAAACGTCACCATAAGTATTGGTCTGTCTGATAACACAACAACCAAACAGCCTGAAGATGTATTGAAACTTGCTGATAACGCACTTTACAAAGCCAAAGAAGCGGGCCGAAACAGGCTATGCGAAAGTTTGGTATCGCAATAGTTTGCAGTAAGCCGAACAGAAGCGTCAACAAGCAGAAGAGAAGGTCATTAGTCTTGGTTAAAGAAAATAACCAAGCTCCCTCCTTTTAGATTACTTCCGTAATTGATCGTAAATCCGATACCTACGTTATCAACCCAATCATTAAAAAGGTTAGGGTCGAGCAACCAACCTATACTGCCTTCATAATAAGATCTCGTCCCCATTGAATTAACAGTATCACCACCAATTTCAATCCTTTTGATACTCGAGTACATCGAGGTGACGTTTTTATCCCAATGTATCAAGTCATAGAATACTTTCGCCTCATTTGCGATGTACCAACCTTCAGGGCGACCAACGTTACCATTATTCGCCTCGCCCCATCCAACACCTTTGAAGTAATGCCAACTGGAACTGAATTTGTATTTTCCCCAGTCACTCTTATCTTCATATGTGAGTTTGATTTTAGGCTCAATGATGTATGCCCATGCGTCAGTATTAACATAGACGCCATCTAATAATCCTCGAATGGGCTCAGAGATTGAAGAACGATACTCAAAGTCGTTACGATAGTAAGAAAAGTGGTTACCAATCGCAGAAGTGAAGCTCCAGTGGTCATCTAATTGGGTTATGTTAGCAAATTCGACATAACCAGAAACAACCGATTCTTTTTGAAGATCACTCTGCACGTTAGGGGCGAACGAGATGTCCTTTTCAATTCTTAGGGCAGACAGACGTAAGGTCACCTCTTGATGATTATCTTCAATGTACTGTGGCAGTTCAAACGTGTATGGCAGGATTATCGATGTAATATCTTGTCTCCGCTCCACCGAGTCACTGGAGCCAATTTGGTCATTATCTAAACGAAAGACTTTATTCGGATCGAAATTATTAACGCCAAAGGTAAATACATCCGTATCGTTAAGCAATACGCCTGCCGCGAACGTTTGTTCGATATTCTTTCTGGAAGAATTTGACAACGCAGAAGCATTAACTACCGAGGGAAAAACAGTACAAAGCAGTGATAATACGGTTGCCCTGTTTGTTAATACTGTTGAGTAAAACTTAAAATACGACATATTTTTTCACTAAATTGCTTCCTAGCTTAGTGCTATTAGAAGTATAAAATCAAATATCTAAATGAGTTCGCCTATTCACGAGCAAGCTTTACAATGCTGTGATGTATAAAGGTGTTTCTGCCGCTTTGTTTTGCTTGATAAAGCGATTGATCCACCTGTTCATAAATTGAGGCGATAGGCTCATCCCCTCTAGGTACAAATGACAGAACACCTTGCGACACGGTCACCCGATCAGACACCCTAGAATGAGCATGCGCGTAATTCATTTCATGCAGCGCTTCTTTGATTCGCGAAGCCTGTACATGAGCGTTTTCGCCATCGGTATCACTTAGAATTAGAATAAATTCTTCTCCACCATAGCGACCTACATATTCACCGGCACGTACAAACAATCGCTTTAAGATAGTTGCGAGGCTCTGTAAGCATCTATCCCCTTGAATATGCCCATAATTATCATTGTAAGGCTTAAAAAAGTCTACATCTAAAAGAATCACTGACATACATACCTTTCTTCGCCCATGCCAAGCAATGCTCTCTTCAAGCTTAGTATCCATATATCGACGATTATATAACTTAGTTAAACCGTCTTCATTAGCTTGCTGTTGTAGGAGTATATTCAGTTCTTCAAGTTTGGCAGTACTTTGCTTTAACTCTCGCCTCATATGTGCAATGCGCTGCATGGCAATCAGCTTGGAATTCAAAACGACTTTATTAACAGGTTTGATAAGGTAATCGTCGCCCCCTGCATCAATCGCTTTAGCAATCATTTCAGGCTCTTCATGCCCACTTAAAAAGATGATAGGTACCCATTCAGGAAATTGCCTACGGACTTCGCTCGCCACTTCAAAACCGTCCATGTCTGGCATACTAATATCAAGTAAAACAAGTTCAGGATCAAAATCACAATAAACATTCAGGGCTTGTTTTCCGCTACCAACAGCTTCGACAATGTGACCCAGTTGTTTGAGTCGAATAGCAAGTTGCATCCGATCTAGTTGAACGTCATCAACCAACAATATGCGCATCGATGAACCTTTTTCTATCATCACATCACCTTTATCTAGTGCTTAATATTGAAAGTAGCTCAAATTGAGGCTTAAATCATGCCCTAATTTCTATATTATGTTGACTTTTTTACAGATTTTTTTAGCATAGTTTCTTTTTGAAGAGAAATACTATGTCAGACGCGACAAGCAACGAACCACAAGAAATCGATTTAGCCACTGTCTCACCAGAGCTTCGTCAAGTTATCGAATTTGATGAAGTTCCAAAAGAGATGCACTTTATGGTTACTTCTATTCATGAAGTGTCTGAGGAAGCAGTACGTGAAGCATGGAGCAGCCTTCCAGCAAGCGCACAAAATGTTTTAGACAATTTCGAACAATTCCACGCGCTTATCTCTGTTAGTCAAGCTTTTGCAGGCATCAATGTAATGGAAGAGTTCCCAACTCTTAAATTACCTGAAGACATGACTGATGAAGAAAAAGAAGAGTACCGTGCGCAACTGCTAGACCAAGTTCTACACAACTGTGTCAAAGACATGGTTAAACAAATCAAGAAAGCTCGTCGCGACGCTATCTTGAAGCGTGATTTTAAAGAAGTTTTTACTAAGTAAGTCGCCAAGCGCTGAACACAATCTAAGCGCCAACAGCATAGTAATGACTAAGCCGCATGTTAGTTCAAACTCGCGGCTTTTTTTGTGCCCACGCATTCCATTGCCTTTATTGCTCTATGGTGTCTTTTCGTTTGTCACAATGCTCACTCAGACACATAGATTGTGACGTAAACGTCCATTTATCCGGTATAACACGACATTGGTCTCTCTTTGCGCCGTTAATGTCAAACATCAATAAACAAATCAATGCGTCACGGCAATATCTCGTTGAGCGACACTCACACCTTTTATTTGCGCGTAAACACGTTGCCCTATGTCTAGATTCAACTCGTCCAGTGCCCATAAGGTAATGGTTGCCCATAGATAGCATCCAGACTCTAACTCTAACTCGACAGACACACTCTGTTTGTCTGTGCCTTGCTGGTGCGTCTCTATACTTTTAATGGTCACAGGGAGAATATTACGTATGGAAGTCCCATTTGGCTTTTCTAGCGAAATAGAAACGTCGTTTGCCCTAACTTGCAGTCTCAAAGCAGTACCGATCTCGCTGGATACCTTCTGAACCCATAACGACGTCGATTTCCCTATTGTCAAACGTGACAATGCATAATCATCATTATGTTCCGTTAAGCGTGCTTCAAATAGTGAGCTCTGTTCTGAGAAAGATTGCCACGGTTGCATGGCTCTTGATGCCCATACCTCTTCCGTTCTGCCGGATGAAATGACTTTCCCCTGGTCGATTATCACTAACTGATTTGCCAAGCGTAAAATTTCGTTAAGACTATGGGTCACGTAAATGATCGGGATCTGAACCGTTTCAGAGAGATTTTCCAAAAAAGGCATCACCTCGCGCTTACGGGGTAAATCGAGAGACGCTAGAGGCTCATCCATCAGTAAAATGCTTGGTTTAGAAAGCAAAGCACGACCTATCGCAACACGTTGCCTTTCCCCCCCTGACAAGCTTACCGGGTAACGGTCTAATAATAAACCGAGAGACAACAAAGAGACTATCTGCTCAAAGTGCGCTTTATCGACCCTTTTCATTCCGTACTTAAGATTCGCCACCACCTTCATGTGCGGAAATAATCGCGACTCTTGGAACACATAACCCACGTTACGTTTATGAGCCGGCAAGTTAATGCCACTATCACTATCAAATAAGGTCCGTCCTGACACACTGATTACGCCCTTGTCCGGCGGTTTAAGTCCACTAATCGCATTGATAAGTGATGTTTTACCGGCACCGGAACGACCGAAAATGGCAGTAATACCATGACTCGGCAATTCTAAATCAATGTCAAAAAACGATTCACCAAGCTGTTGTTGGTACCGGAGTATCAAAGCACTCATGCTCTTCCCCCTAAACGCTGCGATGATTTTCTATTTAACCATTCAGATAGCATCAATGAGCCGAGCGCGATTACGATAGATATAACACATAAGCGCGCCGCTTCCATTTCTGCGCCGGGTGTTTCGATAAAGGTGTACATGGCCAGTGGGATCGTTTGTGTTTCACCGGGAATATTGGAAACAAAGCTGATGGTGGCACCAAACTCACCGAGGCTTCTCGCGAATGAAAGCATGGTGCCCGTTATGATCCCCGGGATCATTAAAGGTAAGGTGATAGTGAAAAACACTCGAATCGGAGAAGCGCCGAGTGTCGCGGCGGCCTCTTCGAGTTTACTGTCTACCGTTTCTAGGCTCAATCTAATAGAGCGAACCATTAATGGCAACGCCACAACCACACAAGCGAGTGAAGCGCCCTTCCAACTAAAACTGAATACCACACCAAAAACGTCGTTAAGCCACGCACCGATGATGCCTTGTCTGCCCATCATCACTAGCAGCAAATAACCAATGACGACAGGTGGAAGTACCAAAGGTAAATGGACGATGCTCTCTACAATACTTTTGCCCACAAATTGTTTTTTAGCAAGCAGCCACGCTAAACCAATGCCGATAGGAATAAGCCATAAGATGGCAAATCCAGCGACTTTTAAGCTCAGCATTAAAGCTTGGTATTCGTATTCCGATAAATACATCATTTATTCACTTTAAATCCAAAGCTATTCAGGATCTCTTTGGCTTTATCACTCTTAAGGAAAGCATAAAAGTCTTTCGCAATGGCCTTATTGCTCAAATTCGCTACAGGGTAACGTATAGGGGTGTGTAGATCGGATGGAAATGTCGACACTAAGTTCACTTCTTTAGAGAGTAACGCATCGGTTTTATAGACAATGCCAAGCTTCGCTTCACCGCGCTCGACTAAGGCCAACGCCATACGAACATTGTTACTTGGTGCTAATCGGTTCTTCACATCATCCCATACGCCCAATGTTTCTAATGCTTCTTTCGCATAAATACCAGCCGGAACCGAAAGCGTGTTGCCAATCGCAAGCCTTTCATTAGTCAGAAAATTAACCCATTGTTCACCTTTTGACTGGTCGAATGTTACCGATGTTCCTTTCGGAGAAATCAGCACGAGTTCGTTTTCACACAAGTTTGTGACATTGTCACTCAAAACCAGCTTCCTATCGACTAAATACGTCATCCACGTGTCGTTTGCTGAAATAAAAATATCGGTGGGTGCTCCTCGTTCAATTTGTCGCACCAAAGAAGACGTGCTCGCATACACAGGGATGACATCGACTGAATGCTCTTTCTCAAACTCTTCAACCAGTAGGTTAACAGCGTTGGTCATAGATGATGCGGCGTAAATTCGTAGCTTTTCTGCGGCCAGAATATTCATCGAACTCAACAGGGAACTAAACGCTAGGCTAAAAAGGATGATTTGCTTTCTCATTATTCTCTCTTATCTATGATTCTTGTTCAGTTCTGGTTAACACTGGGAGTTCCGGCCAAAGTAAGTCAAGATTCAAGTGCTCTTCAATAGCATCTGCGATTCGATTAATTCCCACCTCTTTAAGCTGTTCGTGATCAATCGATGTCACGTCGTTGGCACCTGCCCATTCGCAAATAAGCGATAGTGCATCACTACTATCGAACACGCCATGTAGATAAGTACCAAAAATCGAGTTATCTTGATTCACTGCGCCATCTAGGCTGCCTGATTCCAATTGAATCGGCAACAGTGCTTCTTTGACATCCGTCTTACCAACGTGAATTTCATACCCTTTGACTGGCGCTTTTTTACCATCAAGTGTCATAGTACCGCGCACATTGGTTAACGTTTTCTGTTGCGTTAAGGTCGTTTCTATATTGAGATATCCGAGCCCTTCACTGCTACCAGGATCCCCCTCAACACCACTCGGATCGTGGATGAGCTTCCCTAACATCTGGTAACCACCACAGATCCCGACCACTTTACCACCCAAGCGTAGATGACGCTGAACGTCTTTATCCCACCCTTGCTGTTTTAGATAATCCAGATCCGCTCGAACAGACTTTGTACCCGGTAACACGATCAAATCAGCGTTATTGAGTCGTTCACCTTTGCCGACATAACGCAAATCTATCGATGGATTAAGCCTCAACGCATCAAAATCTGTATGATTACTGATTCGCGTTAGCACAGGCACCACAACCTTAAGCTTAGCCTCCCCATTAGATTCTTGTGCAGAAGTAATGGCATCTTCCGCTTCAAGATTAAAGCCATGCAAATATGGCAATACCCCAATGACCGGCTTTCCTGTTTTCTCTTCTAGCCAATCTAAACCAGACTGAAGAAGCGCAATATCACCTCTAAAGCGGTTAATGACAAAGCCTTTTACGCGAGCCTGTTCGGACTCAGACAATAGCGCTAATGTGCCGTAGAGATGCGCAAAAACGCCACCACGGTCAATGTCTGCCACGATAATTACCGGGATATCCGCTTTTTCAGCAAATCCCATGTTGGCGATATCATTTTCACGAAGATTAATTTCAGCGGGGCTACCAGCACCTTCAATCATGATGCTTTCATATTCTGCAAAAAGTCGATCAAAAGAATCGATAACCGTAGTCATCGCCACTTTCTTGTAATCATGATAACCGGTCGCTTCCATATTGCTCAGCGCTCGGCCTTGAAGAATAACTTGCGCTCCGGTATCTGAGTTAGGTTTTAGCAGTACTGGGTTCATATGCACGCTGGGTTCGATATTACACGCTTGTGCCTGTACTGCTTGTGCACGGCCTATTTCGCCACCATCTTTGGTTACAGCACTGTTCAAAGCCATATTTTGTGGTTTGAAGGGGGCGACTTTGATTCCTTTTCGAGCCAAAACACGGCATAAACCTGCCACCAAAACACTTTTCCCTGCATCTGATGTTGTCCCTTGAACCATAAGGGCGCTTAGTGGTGATCGCATTTGTATTGAAATCCTTAATTGTGTGTTCTTCATCTTAGGTTCGTATCACTTGATGGCCGAGAGAATGGCGACAGACATCATCATCATGGGATGGGCTCACGACACCTAACGTTAAGACGGTACTTATCTCGCACTATATTAACGTCATTACCGAGTAGATGCTCAATAAAATGAACAGAAAATGAATGCCTTGCTCACTGTGGATTCAATCTTAACGTTGTCTAATGTCGCCCTCAAAACAATTGTTTAAATCAAAAGTCAACACCTAAGGATTCATCATGAAAAACACCCTATTGACGATCGCAACCACTATTATTCTTGCTCCTACTTTCGCGGTTGCCAGTGACCACGATGACAATAAACACGAGCACGGAATTGTTTATAGCGGACCGATCGAAACGGTTTCTATTGCCAGTCTACTCGACAACACTCGTATGCTTACCGAGCAAGATGCGATTGTAGACGGTAAGATTGTTCGTCAGCTCAACAATGACACGTTTATTTTCTCTGATGGACAGCGTGAAATTCAAATTGAACTCGATGACGACATTCACTTATTACAGCCGCTAACCGCTGACACCAAAGTCCGTATCTTTGGTGAATATGAAGGTGGTAACACACCCGAGATTGAAGTCGATCACATCCAAATTTTGTAAATTGATCACTTAAAACACAGAAAAAATGGTCAACTTCAAATAAATGGCCTGCATATTGCTAGCTATTTTGTATATACTGCTAGAAAATATAATTTATATGGAGTTACCATGCTAGGTCGCACAAACAAGACTGCCCTTTTAGGGTTAGCTGCACTGTGTTCATTCTCTGCGTCTGCAAACAACTTTAACTACAACACATTCGAGATGCGCATGGGAGCAAGCCCAACAACGTTTGGTGGCGAGTTCACAACCCTGTTCACTCAAAATGCTCATTTTATCGGTCGTATTGATAGTGGTTTCGAAGATGACTGGGATGCTGCCGGTGGCGTAGGGTTTAATGGCCCTATTGGTCAGTTCGCTGATATGTATGGTCAGATGTTATTGCATAACATCGAACGCAATGACGAAAACAAGATCAAAACAGAAGTGAATATTGGGGTGCGAGCTTGGGTAATTGCAAATATTGAAGTCAATGCACGACTGGGGCAGCTTATCGATAATGATGATACTAAGTCCATTGTTGGTTTTGGCGCTCGTTTTCACTCCACCGAACAACTTTCTGTTGGTGTCGATCTACGAAATAATGGTACCTATGGACATCAAATCTTAATGTCTGCTCGATTCGGCTTCTAATCTAGATTCATGAATCTGCGATACCAAATAAAAAGCCCTGAGCGATTATGCTCGGGGCTTTTTACTATCAGCAGCTAGCTATCGCTCATATTCCCCTTGTGTTTTATGAGCAATACCTTCCTTATAAATTCACCATCAACATCTTTTTCTGATGATCTAAGTACTCTTCATAAGTACCCTGGAAGCTCACCAATTGTTGGTCTTTCACATCAATAATGTGGGTCGCTAGTGACGAAACAAATTCGCGGTCATGGCTTACGAAAATCAACGTACCAGTATAAACTTTTAACGCATCGTTCAGCGCTTGGATTGCTTCCATATCCATGTGGTTGGTCGGTTCATCCATAACAAGCACGTTGATGTCTTGCATCATTAGCTTACCAAATAGCAGACGGTTCTTCTCACCACCAGAACAGTTACGCGCTTTCTTATTCGCATCATCAGCAGTAAACAATAGACGACCTAAAATACCACGTACCATTAGGTCATCGTGCTTCACTGTGCGCCATTGTGAGATCCAATCGAAGATACTTAAGTCGTTATCAAAGTCAGACGTACTATCTTGTGGGCAGTAGCCTACCGATGCGTTTTCAGACCATTTCACGATACCTTCGTTTTGTTTCAGTTCTTGCACTAGGCATTTTAAGAGTGTGGTTTTACCCACGCCATTCTCACCAATAACCGCAAGACGAGTACCTGCTTCAAGTAATAAGTTACCACCAGCAAACAGTGTTTCGCCATCGAAGCCGTGACCAAGGTCTTGAATCTCTAGCGCTTGACG
Organism: Vibrio artabrorum; assembly: GCF_024347295.1. Classification (NCBI taxonomy): domain Bacteria; kingdom Pseudomonadati; phylum Pseudomonadota; class Gammaproteobacteria; order Vibrionales; family Vibrionaceae; genus Vibrio; species Vibrio artabrorum. Next base: position 1,076,865 of record NZ_AP025459.1, read on the forward strand.
GTGTAATTTTTTACCTTCACCAAAATCAATTGAAGGGCTCATACGACTGGATGATTTCACTTCATCAAGCGTGATTTTGTCCATTTTCTTAGCACGAGAACTTGCTTGTTTGGCTTTGGATGCGTTCGCACCAAAACGGTTAACGAAATCTTGAAGCTCACTAATTTCAGCCGCTTTCTTAGCATTGCTCGCTAGAAGTTGGTCACGAATCAACCCCGATGCTTCGAGGAAGTACTCGTAGTTACCAGGGTAAATACGCAGTTCACCGTAGTCTATATCCGCCATATGCGTACATACAGAGTTGAGAAAGTGTCTATCATGCGAAATGATGATCATTGTGCATTTACGCTGGTTTAGCTCTTCAGCAAGCCAGTTGATCGTGTGAATGTCCAAGTTGTTGGTTGGTTCATCGAGTAACAAAATATCTGGGTTTGCGAACAACGCTTGCGCCAAAAGAACACGTAATTTCCACCCCGGAGCAACCTGCTGCATCAAGCCAAAGTGGAACTCTTCTTCGATACCGGCTTGGATTAGGATGTCACCGGCGCGGCTTTCTGCTGTGTAGCCATCCATTTCCGCGAACTCGCTTTCAAGTTCAGCGACTTTCATACCGTCGTCTTCGCTCATTTCTGGTAAAGAGTAAATACGGTCACGTTCTTGCTTTACTTGCCACAGCTTTCTGTCACCCATGATCACAACGTCAATTACGCTATACTGTTCAAACGCGAACTGATCTTGGCTTAAAACCCCCAGTTTTTCTCCTGGCGTGATCGACACGTTGCCCGAACTTGGCGCTAACGCTCCACTTAGGATTTTCATAAACGTTGATTTTCCGCAACCATTGGCGCCGATCAAACCGTAGCGGTTGCCGTTACCAAATTTAGCAGAGATGTTTTCAAACAGCGGCTCTGCGCCAAATTGCATTGTGATGTTCGCGGTAGATATCAAAGAACTAATTCCTAAGCATGTACTGACAGATAATGATTAAGCGTGTTTACACGCCTAAATAAGCAGTACGAAAGTATGGATTAAACATAAAACGAAGCGCGGATTATATAGAGATCAGGATCACATTGTCGAGGTTAAACAGTGAACGGATAGCGAACAAAGCGCAATTAGTTACATTTCCTCGGTTATTGGGCAATAAAAAGAAAAAACCCCTGTTAATTCCATTAGCAGGGGTTAGATTCATTAAACAATAAAAGTGCCAGAGCGAATCTGAGTTAAACGCGCTTGACGCTATTTAGCCACTTTTTTCTGAACGTATTTTTGGCCAACATCGACAACGGCAACGTCTCTGAAGAAACTTCTACCCAACAATAATGGGAAAGAGAGGTGTGTTCGATCGGCTAACGTAAATTCGGTTTTATCTTTTAGGTCACCGATTTGAATCGCAGCAACAACCACAGCACGTCGTTGTGTACCTTCTGCGCTTGATTGCTTGATTTTAACCCAGCGCTCTACAGGTAAGCTGATCTCTTCTGTTGTTATACCGTCATGTTCAATTTTGAATTTAACCCAATCTTTTCCATCGCGTTCAAAATTAACAATATCAACCGCACTGATTGAAGAGGTTGTCGCGCCCGTATCGACACGAGCTTTAAACGATTCTTTCAGACCAGGTACAAACACCCACTCCTCTTCACCTAGAATCAGTTTACCGTCGCTTGTCTTCACCGCTTTTTCTACTGGTTTCTCAACCGGTACCGGCTTTTTCTCTGGTTCCGTTGGCTTTACTTCTTCAGGCTTCTCTGCGGGTTGTGTTACTTTTTCGCCTTCCGCAGTGTCAATCTTAGAAGAGTCACCTGCAATCGGTTCTTCAATTTGCGGCTTTTGATCTGGCTCGACTGGGACTTGAGTCGTCGTTGAACAAGCAAACAGACCTCCGCTTAACATAAGAGTTACAATCGCTTTCCAATTATACATTCAGTCACCTTCTATTTTGCTACGTTAGCTATCGCCTTTGCTACATAAGGAATATGAGATTCAGAAAGACCGGCGATATTGATGCGACCATCACCAACACCATAAATGCCATACTCTTCACGTAATTGATTCATTTGAGTTTCTTTAAAGCCTAGTACAGTAAACATACCTTTATGCTTTTCAATGAAGTCAAATTGTGACGTGTTATAAGTATTTCGCAATTCGTCACATAAACTTTGGCGAAGATTTAACAAACGTTGTTGCATTTGACTTAATTCTTGCTTCCAAATAGCGGTTAGCTCTTGATTCTGTAGAATCGTCTTGACCAATGCTGCACCATGATCTGGTGGCATAGTGTAAGTTGAACGAGCCAGCGTAAGCAGTTTACCTTTTGCATTTCCAACGTGCTCGCTGTTCTTACCGATCACGATTGCTGCCCCTGTTCTTTCACGGTATAAGCCAAAGTTTTTCGAACAAGAAGTGGTGATCAACATCTCTTCGACGTTATTCGCCATATGTTGAAGGCCTTTCGCGTCTTCTTCTAGTCCGTCACCAAAGCCTTGGTAGGCAATATCAACGAACGGTATAAAACCATTTTTTTGTGATAATTTGGTGATTTCCTGCCACGCTTCAAAGTCGATGTCGGCACCTGTTGGGTTATGACAGCAACCATGCAGTAATACAACGTCTGACGGACCCGCTTTTGAAAGGTCGTCCAACATCTTTGTCGTATCAACTTGCTTCGTTTCTGGACTAAAGTAATGGTAATAACGAACTTTTAAGCCTGCAGCTTCCATTACCGGTTTATGGTTAACGTAGCTTGGGTTTGAAATCCAAACCGTGGTATTTGGTTGAGAGACTTTCATTAAGTCGCCCAACATACGAAGCGCACCACTTGCACCTGGCGTTTGGATCGCAGCAACACGGTCCATGACTGAAGTCCCTTTAAGCAGCAGATCAACCATGCTCTGGTTAAACTCTTCACAGCCTGCTAGGCCAACATACGCTTTGGTCTTTTGCGTTTCGACAACCCTATCTTGAGCCATAGAAACGGCTTTCATTATAGGTGTTTCACCTTGATCATTTTTATAAACACCAATGCCTAAATCGACTTTATCAGTGCGAGGATCGCTACGATAAGCGACGGAAAGAGATAGAATTGGATCTAAAGTTGGTTTTGGTAGATGTGAAAACATGAAAGTCACAACCCTTTGAAATTCAAGTAATGAACTCCAAGTTATCATTTAACCGATGATTTAAGAAACAGAAATTCGCCTAAGTTAGGTTTTTTAGCCGATAATCCTAGTTAAATTCCCCCCATCCCAACATTCCGGACTTCAGATAGTTTAATATTTCATCACAGTAGAATTGAGTACACCCCAAAAGCAAAAAACCTCAACGGTCGATTGAGGTTTTTTCTTTACATAATCACAGAGCCATTTAGCTTGATGTTGATCCACTAAACTCTAAATTGATGAATGATTTGGTTAGAACTGCCTCTCCAATCTAGCATAGGATCCGCTTTATCTTGTTCGAAACGACCGTCAATCAGAGTATCAACGTATTCCAATACTTGCTTCTGCTTTTCATCAAGCTCAGTTAACTCATAGCCAGTCCACATCCAAATATCTTTACCTTCACATTCTGCTTTGACACGCTGAACAAGCTTAAGCACTTCAGACACGTTCGCAGGATGCAGCGGATCACCACCAGAAAGCGATAACCCACGGCGCTTGATTCGAGGATCATTAAGATCAGCAACGATGCGATCTTGTAACTCTTGCGTGAACAAGTGACCAGAGTCCAATCTCTGCGTCGATTGGTTATAACACCCACGACACTGGTGCACACAGCCCGATACAAACAAAGTGCAGCGTGTTCCGGGGCCGTTGACAACGTCGATTGGGTGATATTGGTGATAATTCATAAGGCAGTATTGAAACTCGTGATTGCTTAATGGTTTGACACGGGGAATGGCTAGCGTTGAAGCGAAAGAATGGGTATCGACATAGCGCCGATACCCATGCTGTTTCTAAATACCAATCTTGTATCTAAAAATCATGAACCTGACTAAAGGTGCTTCACGCGGCGTTTAACTTCTTCTTGTTTACCGAAATTAAATGGTCGTGCATCCGGGCTACCAAGGTAACCACAAACGCGGCGTGTTACCGACACTTTCGTTGAGTCGTGGTTGCCGCACTTAGGACAAGTAAAGCCCTTACTTGTACAGTCAAACTCCCCGTTGTACCCACACTCGTAACACTCATCAATGGGTGTATTCGTGCCGTAGTAAGGTACGCGTGTGTAGCTGTAGTCCCACACATTTTCTAATGCTTCAATGTTCTTCTGCATATTCGGGAATTCACCGTAACAGATGAAGCCACCGCTAGAGATATCAGGATAAGGCATCTCGAAATCGATCTTGTCGTATGGGTTCACTTTCTTCTGAACGTCTAAGTGGAAGCTGTTGGTGTAGTATCCGCGGTCTGTTACGCCTTCAATAACACCAAACTCTTTAGTGTCAATACTACAGAAACGACTACATAGGTTTTCACTTGGTGTGCCGTATAAGCTGAATGCGTAGCCCGTCTCTTTGGTCCAAGACTCCACTTCACGCTTCATGTACGCCACAAGTTCAAGCGCTTTAGTACGCATTTCGCCGTCATCGTACAAGTGCACATCAGTGCCGTACAGCGCAGTCATTGCTTCGTGGATACCGATGTAGCCAAGAGAAACAGACGCACGACCGTTCTTGAAGATATCAGCAATAGAGTCGTCTGCTTTCAAGCGAACGCCACACGCACCTTCCATGTATAGGATTGGCGCCACACGCGCTTTCACGTTTTCTAGACGAGAAATACGCGTTTCTAGTGCGCGACGAGCTAGCTTCAGTTTTTCATCAAGCAGTTCGTAAAACTTAACCATATCTTGCTTCGCGTTAATTGCAATACGTGGCAAGTTTAAGCTAACAACACCTAAGTTGTTACGCCCTTCATGAATCAACTCACCATTTTCTTCGTAAGTATTCAAGAAGCTACGGCATCCCATAGGCGTTTTAAATGACCCTGTCACTTCTACCACTTTGTCGTAGTTTAGAATGTCTGGGTACATACGCTTAGATGCACATTCAAGCGCTAATTGCTTAATGTCGTAATTTGGATCTTGTTTCTGGTGGTTCAAACCATCTTTGATTGCGAACACCAGTTTAGGGAATACTGCTGTTTTACGGTTCTTACCCAAACCTGCGATGCGGTTCTTCAAGATAGATTGCTGGATCAGTTTCGAACCCCAGCTTTCGCCTAAACCAAAACCAAACGTAACGAATGGTGTTTGACCGTTAGCCGTGTGTAGCGTGTTTACTTCGTACTCCAAAGACTGGAACGCGTCGTAACACTCTTTCTCAGTACGAGAGATAGCAAAAGCTTCTGGGCTATGAATGTCCCACTCTTTTGCTAACGATAAATGCTTCTCGTAGCTTGCCATTACGTAAGGTTCTAAAACCTCGTCGATACGGTTAATCGTTGTACCGCCGTAAATATGGCTCGCCACTTGCGCGATGATCTGTGCGGTTACCGCTGTCGCCGTAGAAATCGACTTAGGTGTGTCGATTTCCGCGTTACCCATCTTGAAGCCATGCGTTAACATGCCTTTCAAGTCGATAAGCATACAGTTAAACATTGGAAAGAACGGTGCGTAGTCGAGATCGTGATAGTGAATGTCACCACACTCGTGAGCTTGTACGATGTCACGCGGCAAAATGTGTGTTTTTGCGTAGTGCTTAGCCACGATACCCGCCAACAAGTCACGCTGAGTTGGGATAACTTTACCGTCTTTGTTGGCATTCTCATTGATCAGATCAACATTGCTCTCTTCGATCAAACCTTCGATCTCACGTGTTAGCGCACTTTGCTTTTCACGGGCAGTATCACGGTCATGACGATATTCAATATAAGCACGAGCTAGAGACTTATATGGTCCCTGCATTAGCTCGTTCTCGACCAAAGTCTGGATTTCAGAGATATGAACTTCATCGTAGTCTTCGAGCTTCAACTCAACAGCTAGCGCTACATTCAGTGCATAAATAGCAATTTCTTTATCGGCTTTGTCTGATGCTGCTTCCACTGCAGCTTGGATGCGATCTCTGCTGAATGGAGCTCTTGAGCCATCACGCTTGATTACGATTGATTTCACCACTTCTCCTTACTCTTGATGTATTCACAGACTTATCCACAAACACACTATATAGAGCGAATTCTCGTTTAACTAACACTAGATATTGTGGCGTATTTAACGAGAACCACCTAATTTGAGTATTGATTTAGATCAATAAAATACTCACGTAGACCAAGATCAATTCAATATTATTACGTCAGTTCTCAAGTCTAAAAGAAACAATGTAACAACAAAAAAACAGCGAAAATGAGTTGAATTTTTGGTAAGTGTTGTAGGATAAAGGCTCAACTATATTAACCCGCCAAATTAAGGGCATTTAACATGAATCGATGGCAAAAGTGGATAATGTTTGCTTGCTTACTCAGTAGCCATGCATTTGCCGAACCTTTGACCATTTTCAGTTGGAATATTGAATGGTTGTCAGACAGCACTGCTGTGAATAAGTTTTCTGAGCAACGGGACCAAGCGGATTACGATAAACTCGAACAGTATTTTCAATCCTTGAATGCCGATGTGGTTGCCTTTCAAGAAGTCGGTGACGTAAACACCATTCAGCGCATCGCTGGCGATCAATATGAAATCTTGATGTCTGATCGCTCATTACCCAAAAACAGGAGTCGACAATTTAAAGAAGTGAATCAATACACAGGGTTCGCGGTTCGTAAAGGAATCACACTCACCGACTACGCCGACTTTCCTTTGGAATCGAGTGCCAGCAGTAAGCTTAGGTTTGCCAGTTACATGGTCGTAGAAACGGCAACCAAGCCGATTCACATGTTGTCTGTGCATTTAAAATCAGGTTGCAGCGGCGCTTACAAGTCAAATAGCAATTGTTCAAGGCTCAAAGCGCAAGCACAGCAACTTAATCAGTGGATACAGCAAAGAGAACGCAACGGTCAGGATTACGCGATACTCGGCGATTTCAACCATAACCTTTCGTACTCAAGAGATTGGATGTGGAAAGACTTAACTAAAAATACCGACGCTCAGTTAGCAACAAGGAAAACCCGCGCAGATTGTAAGGTACGTTCAAACCGCAATAACCACCGAACGCATCAGTTTCGCTCGGTGATTGATCATATTGTCGTCAGTAAGTCACTAAACGCAACTCCGGCAAAACAAGAGATATTTGAAACGCAAGACGTGCTGAATTATAAACTCGGTGATCACTGCCCAGTTTCCACGACTATCCAACAGTAGATCTTGGTATAAATAACACTAGATATAAAAAAGGCTGACTCGCTTTTCGACTTAAAGCGAGTCAACCTCTCTGTTCGAGCAGCTAACAACCCATCATCTGAGCCTATGCAAAAAATACTAGCCGGTTTTATTCGTACGACCTGCCAGCCACATACCCATTAGCATACTGATCATAAATACCCACACAATTGAATTGCCACCGCTGAGGCTGGTTACCGCAGGTCCCGGGCAAAAACCGGCAATACCCCAGCCTAAACCAAAGGCTGTTGAACCTAAGATCAACTTTCTATCGATTAACGGATTATTGCTGCTGTCTAGAGGCTCACCATTAACGGCTTGAGCGCGCTGTTTAATCACCAGATGGTAAAACGGAGCGAACACCAATAGCGCGCCACCCATAACGAATGCCAAGCTGATGTCCCAATCACCTGTAATATCTAAAAAACCAAGCACCTTCTTAGGATCAACCATACCTGAAATGATCATGCCAGACCCAAACAGAATGCCTGAAAGTAAACCGATAACTATAGTAAATGACGAGTTTTTCATTATGCCCCCAAGCCAATCAGATTTTTGACAAGCACAGTTGCGATGGCCACACTCATAAAGACACAGGTCGCCACGATTGACCGTTTGGATAAACGTGCCATCCCCACAATACCATGGCCACTAGTGCAGCCATTTGCCGTCTTAGTACCAAAGCCGACCAAAAGGCCAGCAATAATAACGAGCGCTAAATTCATCTCTTCCAATTGAGGAAGTTGGTATCCTGTTGGAATCAATAACCAACCACTCGCTACCATTCCAACAATAAAAGCAAGTCGCCAATGTTTTTCGGTTTGGCCAATTCGCGCATCCGGACCTGACTTCAGACCTTTATTTGAATTGAGTGGCAACAGACGGCTAACAATGCCACTGATCCCTGCTACTCGCCCAATGCCTAACATAAGAACGATTGCTGACACACCTAACAACATGCCACCAAAAAAAGCATTCCAAGGTATTAAATTAATCACAGACCTCTCCCAAAATGACTTACCTATAAACTCATCACCTTAACTTAAATTAGAGTTTACTAATAAATGTAAATTAGTCAACACTAATGTAATGAGATTGCGATGTGTTAGAGACACGTTTACTGTATCGAAAATTAGGACGACAACAACGAGGAAAGACAAAATCTAAGCCGATACAAAAAAGCCCTAGGCATTAACCTAAGGGCTTATGATGAGTTTTGATTGATACGCTATCATTCGTACCGCAACCGTTACTTAGCCTTATTCTTTTCTGCTATCCACTGCGACATGTACTTAGTACTTGCCATGCTGTGGTGCTTGAGCATCGAACCAAAGAAATTATCGAGTCGATGTGATTCAAGCTCAGAATCTAGGGCAATCAACCGCTTGATCAATCGGTTACCCAGTTGATTCTGCTCATAATGCGCTTCAAGAATTGAATGACATTGACTTTGGGTCTTAAGCCACTTCTCTTGATCTTGATAAAGAGCTACCGCTTCTTCCGCAAACGCATCGATATCGTCTGCAACCGCGCCCGGCCATTGCAACTCACCTTGCGGCAACATGCCTTCACGACCAATCTCACTGGTCACATTTGGAGTTTGCAGCTTCATCGCGTCAAGTAACTTCCCTTTGATCCCTGCACCAAAACGCAGTGGCGCTAAACATACACGCGCCTGCTCCATCACTTCTTGAGCGTCTTTTGCCCAACCTTTGATATGGAAACCGGTTTTAGGGTTGTGTAATGCGGTCGCTTTTGGCGGCGGATACGATCCATAAATATGAAGCTCAGATTCAGGCAACTGTTTGCGGATCTTCGGCCAAATCTTTTGTAACTGAAGCACCGCATCCCAGTTAGGTGCATGTCTAAAGTTGCCTATCGTCATGAAATGCTGACGTTCTTCAAAGCTTTTCGTGCTCTCAGGAAGCGTATTAAGATCCACCATGAACGGCAGATGATGAAGCAGTGTGGGATCGATTTTGAACTCAGATTGAAGCAGTTCCATCTCATGACTTGAGATGATCAACGAAAGATCACAGCGCAAAATCGCGGCAATTTCACGTTTAGCTAAGTCACTATGCAGATGTGCTTTGGTCAGTTCCGTCTCTTTCTTAACCGCTTCGTGGCGCGCATTACGCAGAAACTGTAAGTCTTCAGTATCCAATAGTTTGAACGCATTCGGACATACCTTCTCAACACGCCAGCCAAACTGCTCTTCCATCATAAAACGGTCAAACATCACGATATCAGGTTGCAGATCATCAATGTAATCATCAAAGCTATCACAATTTAATTGTATAGATTGGCTTGTGATCCCCTCTTCTGAGAGATCAATCATGTGCTCGGTTTCTTGAGCGGGCGTGGCAAATTCAACGCACCACCCTTGCCTTTTAAATAAGCGTAAAAGAGACATCATGTGGCTGCCTGCCGCCGATGAATTCGGTTCAGGCCAAACGTAGCCAATGGCTAAAACTTTCTTCAAAACATTTCCTAATACATAACAAAAGGGCTCCAATGAGCCCTTCTAATGTTAACTTTTATCAAGCGTTCTCTCTTTAGATTACAACCACATTAGCCCTTGCTAAAGGTGACAGTGTAACCACTAAAAATATTAAGTGCTATGTTGAGCAATATACACTCAAACCGCTTAATCGAGACCGGTTTGGTTCATGAGCTGAACAACGTCATCCTGCTACTCGTTCTCTGAGTTAGGACGCGTTTTACAGTGTAAAATCGCGCTTTCTAGAAGCTCTAACGCCGATTTATCAGCTTGCGGAAGCTTAGCATCCGATTGACCTAGTGGTTCAACGCGACTGCCCCACTTAATATGGCCAGCTCCCCATGTTAAACCTGCTCCAAATGCCGCGACAAGGATATTGGAGTTCGGCTTAACGAAGCCTTGCTCTAATGATTCACACAGTGCAATTGGCACGGTAGCAGCCGATGTGTTGCCGTAGTTTTGGATGTTAACAAACGCTTTTGAGCGCTCAATACCCGCCATATCACACAGAGTTTGAATAATTCGGATATTCGCTTGGTGCGGAATCACCACGTCGATGTTATCGGTAGAGATACCAGTTCGGCTCAACACAGTGTGCGCCGCAGCCCCCATACCTTTTACTGCACGCTTAAAGATCTCTTTACCCACGAAATCGAAGTCCCAGTAACCGTTATCAGCCGCAAAACGATCCATGGATGTACCGAATTTTGGTACCGCGAGAATGTCACGCCCTTCAGCATCGCAGCCGATTTGAGCTTCTTGTAAACCCACTTGTTCTTCAGTACGCGATAAAACCACCGCGCCCGCACCGTCTCCAAAAAGAACCGCGGTATCACGCTTAGTCCAATCGATGAAGAATGAAAGGCGTTCTGCACCCACAACGATTGCATTACGGTAGTTGCCCGCTTGAATCAGTCGAGTCGCTGTTTCAACACCGTAGATGAAGCCGGTACACGCCGCGTTGAGGTCAAAAGCGGCTGCACTCTTAATGCCCAAGTTCTGTTGAACCTTAGAGGCGATATTTGGGATAAGAGAATCAGGGCTGCACGTTGCAATGATAACGAGGTCGATGTCTTCAGCCGTTAGACCAGCACACGCCATGGCATGTTGCGCGGCAACCGTCGCTAACTCAGAGGTATTGACATGACTGATACGACGGTTTTCGATACCGGTTCGAGTTCGAATCCACTCGTCAGATGTCTCAATGAAAGTACTTAGATCATCATTGGACAGCACGGCTGGTGGCAGACACTTTCCCCAGCCAGTAATTTCGGCGTAAAATTTTGTCATCATTTACCTGTTTATTGTTTGTATTTATTTAAGTATCGTATTCTTGTTTTAAACAGTATAAGCGCTCCGTGCGTGATTCGTAAATCGCGTTAGCCACAGAGTGGCAATAAAAAGAGAAAGTTATGTCTACATTCAACACACGCTGCCCTTCTTGTAATGGCGTAAACCGAGTTCCTTCAGAAAGAGTTTCAGAAAGCCCCACATGTGGTAAATGCAAAACAGCGCTGCTCGACGGCGCGCCTATCGAAGGAACGTCACTGAATTTCCAATCCATCTTGAACAGTTCACAGCCTGTGGTTGTCGACTTCTGGGCGACATGGTGTAACCCATGTTTTGTGGATGCGGTAACTGCGGCTTAAATCTTGTCAATCATAAGTAAGCTCTTTTCTCGAGGTTCGCTCAAATAGAATATAACTTTTTATATGGAAATAGAGCGCTATTTATCTAGTTTAATTTTTTAGCTGGTCCCCAGTAAATGTATAAAACGTAAATTTGTTAGTGATAAATATTAATAATAATCACCTTTACATATATAGTCTGGATTTATTCTAGAATTTAATTTATTTCCAATACATCATGAATGTGTCGCTGGGTAACTAAAGGCACTACCTGACAATAAAGATTACTAGACTAAGGTTGATAACTTTCTCTGCTTGTACGCCACTACCTATTTTTATCCTTGCACATTTCAGGATATAGACGTGTTTCGGAAAGTTGAATGTTAGAGGTTAATCGATACGTGCAGGTATGAAGAATTTGAAAAGCTCCACCATCGATGGTGGAGCTGTTGTACACAAGGTTGTCGCTTTACTTACTAAAAATCCTCGATATCATAATTTCTCTAACAACCCTAAATTATGCTTGTTATTGAATGAAGATGAGCCACCAATATAATCTTCCGCAATATCAGAAATAGTATTTATCAGTTTTAAATCCGTTGTTATGAAACCTACCGGAATGCTGACGGGATGTGTTTCTGGCCTTGACACGTGGTAGCATACAACCGCGAAAGTTCCCTCAAGTACAATGACCTCTACACTTCCCCCAAGAAAACCCTCAATTATGCCATGGAGGTTATTTGACCCATTCCTAAAATCATTTTTCCAAGCTCCAATCGTCCGCCTATCCGTCACATCTGACAACGGCAGATAAATGTAAGGGGTGTATATACGTTGAGGATTATTTTCTTGTGTAAGCTGCGCTTGTTCTATTTCATTGAAACAAAGCTCAAGCTTTTTACTTTTTCCCCAAAAAGCATCAGAAGGTGCAATCCACGTAAATTGCTTTACAGCTTTATCCTTTGATTTCATGAAAGACGCTGGAAGTCCCTTCAAGATCTTTCGAATATGCTCCCAGTTATTTCCAGCATAAATGGGACCTACAAATGGAATTTCTTTTTTATCATCAAGCAAAGCTTCTGCATAACGATGTCCTAATGCTGCAATATCTATTGAGTTGCTATTGAATATATCTTTTGTCCAAGTATCACCAAAAGATTTCATAGCCACACCAATCTCTTGAATGTTCTGGCCCTTTTGGGATTGATTTAACGCAATAGTTATTGCTTCATGCACTTCAGATGAGTCATTTAAATTATCGAAGTCTTCTCGTTCAATGGCTTTTCCTTCTTGATCAATTGCAAAGTAAGTCGTTAAACGCATTGGATCTTGTGTTAATTTACTGACGGAATCAATTGTATAAATACTAGGCCGTTCACTTCCTTCGGTACGAACTCCTTTTAAGTACTCATTATCCAATAATTGATAGAAATTCCTTTGAAAGTTTGACTTTGCTAACCCTTCTGTTTCGGATAGCTTTTTATTATCAACGGACAACTTGATGCCAGTATGCCACCCACCCGAACTGCGTTTACTCCCAATGCAGTTAAAGCCACAAAGTTCAAATGAAAGCGCAGCACCAGTTTCTTGGATTGAGTTGGTTTGAGGCGGTTTGCCAATCCCTTTGAAGTACCCTGCTGATTGCTGGGTGAGTTGAACAAGACCTAGCTCATTAAAAACAAGGTCCCCTTTGTCCATCAAATCACCAATAGCTTCATTAACTTCAAGCTTATTTAAACCTAAATAAGTTGCAATCTGAGATGGTTTCATAGGTGCTAGTTGCACTAACCTCAGCACAAACTCTCTCATGAACGAAAGTCCCTGCTTAGTCACGTATGAAAAGCGGAAGTTAAAACGCTGAGCAGGTACTATGAAATCTACCTCATGATAATTTGATCTAATTTCTTCAGTCATTATTTGACTCCATTAAGGTCGCAATTAATTTTGTGGATACGATAGTCAGACGAATCTTTGGTTTGTCCAGATATGTAACTTAGTACTTTGCCTAACGGCAGTGTACTGTTGTGTCCTTGCCACATATGGGTTGAACCAACAATCATCAACCGATCCATTGCCCTAGAAATTGCGACATTAATGCGATTCGGAGTTCTCAAAAACTTTGGTTTCTTATCGCGACTTGAGCGAGTCACAGAGAGGATAATGACTCTGTTTTCTTTACCTTGATAGCTATCAACAGTATCAATTTTAATAAGGTCCTTGAAGTCATCGCTCCACTCTATCTCTTTGAACTTTTGGCGAATTAGTCTTTTTTGTTCGCCGTACATGCAAATAACACCAATGGCTGCTTCACCTTTTTTCACCACGCCCTTTAGCTCCGCGACAAACTCAGGTTTATTAGCGATATCTTTTAATAAATTGATAATGATATCTGCTTCTGTTCGGTTATATATACTGACGCCACGATCCCTGCGATGGTCAGCCTTGTCACCCAAATGCGATGTATCAACCCAAGACACCACGCTTTGCAGCATTTCAGGAGCAGCACCATAGATATCAGGAACTTTACGCTCACCATTTTGTAGTTCACCCTTATAGAAAGTATCCGAAACGATATTTCCAATAGGTGGTGCCATACGATACTGTGTCAGCAAGGATGCGCCTGCTTGCTGACCGTATGGTGATTCAAACGCTCTCGCGAAATCACTTTGCAAAACAGCGTCGATATCAATGTCTTTGTCGGCCAAACCAAGTTTAAGAGCCAATGCTTTTTTATGTGCATCAGAATACAAAGGAGGTAATTGTTGATGGTCACCGACGAGTAAAACTCTTTTGCCCGATTGCATCGCAATAGCAAGCTCACTCGCTATTGAACGAGCTGCTTCATCGATAATAACCCAATCGTATTGATTATCGGCGATACCTAAATGACGTTGCCCTATACCAACACAAGTACCAGTCACTAATTGTCTAGAACGAGCAAAAAACTCATCATAATTAACACGCTCTGTTTCAAGTACATCTAACATATCGCCTGAGATATTGGCTAGTGCTATAGCTTTTCCTGCTTCGTCAGGCCTAACTGAATATCTCGAACATAAGTACTGAATCACCTTGGTTTTTGCATTCCGAACATCTAAATTTTCGTCGTAACTAATGCCATATTTGCTACTTAATGCTTCGCGGATAGTCGCATCTAAATCAACTACATTTGTCTTAATGATGTGCTGCTCATCTTTTTCAAGCCCCCCATCCTTCATCGACTCCAATGATTTATGCAAAGTATCAATCTGCTTAAACAAAGTGAGCTCAGCTTCCACCAAATCAGTCAAAAACTCAGCCTGTAAGCCAAGAGCTTGAGACAACGATGCAACTCGATACTTTGCTTCAGCTCTAAATAACTCTCTTTTTTCTGCAACTATCGCATTTGAGTAAACATCTTTAAGACCTGTTGAAACTGCACCTTCTCGGTTACTAAATCGAACAACATCCAATTCCGTGTCAAGACGAGAACAGTGCTTGCGAATCCTTTCTGCTGCCGTATTAACGGCTTCATGCGATTGACTAACTAGAAGAATATTTTTTACATTCTGCTTTTCTATCAAGTGGTGCACAAATGCCGCAATGAACTCCGTCTTACCTGTCCCAGGGGGACCTTGTAACATTGAAAGAGGCCCGTTACTTAATAGTTGCTGGAATGCTTTCCTCTGTTGCTGATTCAGGCTAATTTTATTGTTATGCTCATCGGTACGATCGTAACGAGCAAAGTCGTCAGATGTCACTGGCTTATCATATTGTACCGTCGGAGAGCTGCAATCTGGATCAAAATACTGAGCCAGGTTACTAACAACACTTTCATGTTCCAAAATGCGCTCTAAAGCTGCCTTACGTTTAACGTAAGAAGCTTTATCTTGCTTTGTACGGAAGAAAACTTGGTCTCCATCCTCTAGATTCCTTGCTTTGAAACCGACGCGATGTAATCTAATCTCATTGAGTGCACTTTGTTTAAGCTTAACTTCACCGAGGCGAACTTCATCCTCGCCTACAATTCTTAAAGCTTCAATAACATCATTTTTATTAAATTGCCCTAGTGCATCAACGTCAGAAGTGTATGGAAGAATTAGTTCGTCATCAGAATCTTTTACTTCGTTTGCCCCCCCAATTACCTCAATATATGGATAGGCTTGGGTTTCAGTCTCCAGAACTGCTTTCCACAATTTATCAGTTGATATTACAAGATGATCTGGAGACGTATTTTTAGCCTCAATGTTTTTAAATACTTGAGCTAGTTGGCTAGTAAGCCCATCAACTTTCTCCTCATCTTCAACTGGTTTAAGTACCGTTTCTACTGTTCTATTAAATGACTCATTGCCCATCAACTTTTTAGTTAATTGGCTTAATTCCATAACAGAACCAGACTTAATCGTGATGGCAAAGTCTAAAACCAGTTGGCATCTTTCAATATCTTTCGGATGAATGGAGTCTCGTGCACGAGGTGGGAAAGAAACAATAAAGCCTTTTTCATTCGTTGTGTAAATGACACGAGCACTACCGCCAAGCCCATAAAATGTAACCATTACATCAGTACTGTTTTGGTTACTTTTCTCGACATGGACATACAGTTTTCCGTTATCGGGATAAATTGTAATCATTTCAAAATCTTTGTTGCTGCTAATAGTAACTGGGGCAATGGATACAGATTTCTTAGGTTTTAAAGCTGCTTTAAATCGAACAAGATCTTTGAATCCTGCACTAGGATCGCTCGCCTCAACCTTTAGGGCATCACTGAGTTCTGGTAATTCACTTAAATCGACTCCCCATTCACCACCTAGTAGTTCGAACGACAACCTCATGACTGCAAAATTATCACGCTCAAAAGGTGTACAGTTATCTATATTTTCGGGGCTATAAAGATGATTTTTCGGTTCATCACCATTAGCAGAGAAATCAGGCACATCTATAAACGTTAAGTCAAAACCGTCAACTGTCTTAGTTAGAATAATGTTCTCTGGGTGTAAATCGCCATGATAGAGGCCTAGCCCGTGTAAATGCTCTACAGACTCAACTAACTTATCAATCACCGCCAAACGTTGCTTGCTGCCAATTGATACCTTATTCCAAGTTAACCCTTCAACCTTATCTGTTACCATAAATAGGCTTGAAGACTTAGTGGCAATACCAAACTCTCTAACACATGGCAGGTATGGTGGGTTTATCGATCTGATCTTCTCAAGACGTTGTAAAAAGTGCAGTACTTTATAGCTTAGTGCTGGGTCATCAACTGATGGATTAACATTAAGCCATGCTTTTACCATTAACCCATCTGATACATAAACTTCCTTCTCGTCAGTTTCCACGATAAGGTCATCATCTTCACGATATTGACGGGAGTGACTAATGTTTCTTCTATAGGGCTCAAGTTCACTATCATCAAATTCAAATGTACATGCATCGCTCGGCTCAGCTTCTTTTAACGCATCAAACAGTTCTTCAGCATTATGATAACGCCCCCCAGCAATTGCATTTTCTATGACCAAACCGTACCATTCTGGGCAAGAAGCTAGGTTCTCATCTAGTTTTTCTAAACTAACCGGCGAAATTCGTTCATCATTCAAAATATGCCAACATAAAATGCCAAGTGTTTTTACATCACTTTGAAATGGGGACAGCTCATCATCCGCATTTTTACCCGATATAGATAACTGTGAGCGATAATCACCAACAGTGCCAATGGGTTGATGGTAGGCAGAGATGAAGTTAGATAATGCAATCTCTTTACCAGGAGAAATCCAAAGACTATGGTCTCCTAAATCACGATGAGCAACTTTCATCCTATGCAAGTCTGCAAACTTAGCTACTAGCAACTTAACTAAGTTTGCGCGGTCAACTTCAGAGAAGTTTTTACCAAACTTACCAATGAATTCGTTAAATCGACTATGGTTTGGTGGTAGTTCAAATACTTCGTTAAATTCAGTCGTTACATCATCAGGCTGTACATTGGTTAAAGAACGTAAACAGTGTTTATATAAGTCTAAGTTCTGGTGCTTGATATAGCTGAGCACCTCTCGCTCCCGAGAAACGATGCTATATCGACCTTCAGGTGTCCCGCCTTTCACCCCATCAAAATTTTTAAAATTCCAGACACGCAGTAACGCTTCGTCCTGTTTGGATGATTCTGATTTCGCTAAAAATTCCTTGTACAACTTGGTTGGGTGTTCATCAAATATCAGTGATTCAGCTTTGTAGCCATTTACACTAATTTGTTTAGGTGCGGTTGAGTTGCCTAAGAACAGTTCATCGAAAATAGCGAAATCTTGGTTCAGAACTTGCGCATTTGGATGAGGACGAAACTTATCATTGAATGTTTTTTGATCGGCGTAAGTTAAGAACTCATCTAGGCTGATCGTGTGATGTAATTCTGTATCTGGGAGTTTGCTAAAATCAGCATTGCCTGACATCACAACGAAAAAATGAACAAACGGTGTGAAACCTTTATTGCTAAATCGGTGTTTCTCACGTTTAAGCTTATTGTCCAACAAGAACTTTTTGTTTCGCGTGACACTCACAGGAGAGCGTCCCATCAGCTGATTATTCTTGTACCATTTATCCTGACTACAAGTAATCTCACCATGATTCCAATCTTTCAACTCAATAATGAAAACATTACAATGAGTCACAATGACAAGGTCAAACTCCCCTTCGTAGCCACGATCTGAATCCACAAACCTAAATCCAGCATATCCTTTCCATGGGAACATTGATGAACCACCAATACTGCGCAGTTGATCTTGTAGAGAACCACCACGTGCTGATTTGCTACTCTTCAATTTCGGTTTGGCAAAAGCAGCTTTAATCATATCAATGGCTTTAATTTCTTGGGCTTGAAGCCCTCCTTCCCAAAGTTCTATTTCCAAGGTTTACCTCGTTATTAACTAACTTTATAAAAATGCAGGCATAATATGCACAATCCGACATACCAATCTGAGCACATAATAAAGTATTAGTTAGAATAGGTCAGCCTAAGACAACAGTATTGAGTTAAAATCTTAGAGCCAAACCGTTTGGGGACAAAAGTAAGCTTGTGCCATTCAGTTGATCCCGGGAGCCGCAAGTATCTCTGCTTTTTCTATGAGCTGCTATTTACTGTCTGGCCAGAAGTAATGGTATCAATTTGAACTCTACGTAATTGCAAAGCAGCTTAACGAGGACATTCTATTAGCCCTGTTATTCTCAGCTAATAGAATGTTGACTATAGGTAGCACGACAAGAGCCACTAACTGTGGCTCTTGTCGTTCCTGGCATTCGAAAGGGATACAGTAACCCTTTTCCGGCTTGGTTGAAAAATGCTTATGAGTTGCACTACGTACGTTAGGATAAAAGACAGGATGTAGACTAGTAAGCACAAGCGAAAAAGCTGACCGAACACATGTTCAATTTGATGTTAGTCCTCTTTTAGTGCCCTCATATGTCGATTCTAAAGTTAAGTGCAACAATTCCATTCACGCAGACCCAAAACCATCCGTCGAAGTAAGATGAAGGTAAGAAACTAATAACTCCAATCCTCATACGCCAGAGGCAAGCTATTGAGTAAGCGTCTACGTTCGCGCCAATCCTGCAAGTGCTCATCCATCAAGGCTCTGAAACGGTCGTTGTGGTGACGTTCTAATAGATGGGTAAGCTCATGAACTAGAATGAACTCCAAGCACTCTGGCGGCTTTTTAGCGAGCTCAAGGTTCAGCCAGATACGTTTGTTAGTGCTATTACAGCTACCCCACTTAGTTTTCATTTTCTTGATGCCAACGGCATTCGCTTCAACCCCCAGTTTTTCTTGCCACAAGGGTAAAAGCGTAGACAATGAGGCTTTAATTTCGGATCGATAAAATTCATTAAGCAGCTTCAAACGATTGTCTGTAGTGGTTTTGCTCCCGATACCAAGCTCAATACGATTACCTTTTACCTTGACGAAGTGTTTACATGGTGTTTCTACAATTCTGAGCAAATAACGTTGTCCCCAAAGATAGTGGCTCTCACCACTAACCATTTCTCTAACAGATTGACGGCGCTGGCTAGCAAAATCAGCTTGCTGCTGTTTTATCCATGAAAGCTTATTGATTACCGCTAGGCGGATTGCTTGTTCACTCGTTGCCACAGGCACAGACAAACGCACTGCGCCATTAGGCGGCAATACACTTAAGTGAATATTGTTTATCGCTTTACGATTAACGGTGAGCTCAATACCAGCAATGGTTACTTCATAACTATCGGTCGTCGCCATTAATGGTATTCTCTTTGCGCTTTGATGATATCCATCATACGGTCCAACTGTTCATCAATAGCATTGTCATCGTCCATCTCAAAATCATTAGTCGCTTCAAGGATCGCGTTTTCGATTTTGCGCTCTTTGAACGTATCGCCAAGCCAATCAGCTTCTTTATTCAACCGAACAGCTGTATCGACTTGTGTAGTGAGCACCTCATCATTACCAAAGTTGTCATATAGCGCTTGCTTTGCAAGAGTATCAACGGACTCTGGATAATTATGAGCAGCGTTACTTGTCGGGTTGACAACTTTCTTGGCTAATGCTCGTATTTGCTCTAAATACTCTTGGTAGCTGATGACTTGCTCTCGCCTCTGCTTAATTAACTCATCAAGCAGTGTCGCCATACTTTCAAAGTATTTGGGGTTTACTGGATTTTCATCGACAATTGTTTTACGAACGTTATTCTCAATTGCTTCAGCCATGGCTTCTTCGTTTTTACGAATGTCTTCAGGCAATGATTGCAACCCTTTGCTATCGTTGTTTACCACCAAATCGATTAAGCCAAACTCTTCAAAGTCCATCAGGGTTTCACTGTCATCAGCACGAATATACATGTCGAGTAATTGACGCATCGCTGGCTCAAAACGCTTCATTTCAAGTAAGTCACCGCTACTCAGCTTCACTTCATCTCTTACTTTTTCAAAATAGGCGACTTCTTGCTTGATACTCTGCGCTTCCTCTGCGGTATAGCCCGCTTGCTCCATTTCGTTGGCTAAATTGGTATAGGAACGGATAAGCTTAGCGACCGCTTGATAAAGGGTGAGTCGCAGCGCTTCTTTTTCACTTCGCTCATCTTCATTGGTTGATTCCGCGCCCGATTCACCAACAAAATAGTGCATAAAAGCTTGAGTGCCCCTAGGGGCTTTTACTGGCTCACAGAGAGCTCTCGCCACTTCTAGTGCATTGTCTAAGTCAGTTCTCGCCTCTTTCAATCTATCTTTTAGAAGTCCCGCTACATCTTCATCATCGTAGCCGTCAAAAGCCTCGGCA
Source organism: Vibrio artabrorum (assembly GCF_024347295.1). Lineage (NCBI taxonomy): Bacteria > Pseudomonadati > Pseudomonadota > Gammaproteobacteria > Vibrionales > Vibrionaceae > Vibrio > Vibrio artabrorum. The sequence continues at coordinate 1,097,578 of NZ_AP025459.1, forward strand.
GTATAGTCTTTAATTGCTTTATCTAGAGAACGGAAGAGATCCTTATAATCAACAATATAGCCATACTCTTTATCGTCCCCATCTAACCTGTTTACACGACAGATTGCCTGAAATAAGTTGTGGTCGGCCATTTTTTTATCGATGTAAAGATAGGTAGCCGAAGGTGCGTCAAATCCTGTTAATAGTTTATCAACGACGATCAACAAACGCATTTGACCAGGCTCTTTGATAAAACGCTCTTTCACTTTCAGCTCAAACTCTTCGACACGCTTAGCTGCTTCTTCTTCACTTTGCTCAAAGTAATCTGCAAGCATTTTGCGGTAGGTTTCATATTTAAACAGCTTTTCTGTTTGGCCAGCACCAGACTCTTCGCCTTTAATCGAACTTGCAGCTGGTTGGTAACTGGTGACAATCGCGCATTTACCCGCAAGGTCAGTCTTGCTAAATAAATCGTACACCACACAGGCTTGGTGAACACTGGCACACACCAACATAGCATTGCCTCGCCCAGAGACCAGTGCAGGCTTTCGCTTCATATCAAGCCAAATATCCATCACGATACGCTCAAGCCTCGACTTACTCGAAAGAACCTTTTGCATCGTGCCCCATTTTTCTTTGAGTTGTATTTTAGCTAGGTTCGAGAGTCCCTGAGTATTAGCATCAAACCAAGTATCCACCCCTTTACTGGATGTTAAATGCTGATCGATACCCCGGGCTTCATAGCGCAAGTCAAGCACCACGCCGTCACTCACCGCCTCATCGAATTTATAGGTATGAATATAAGGTCCAAATATCTCTAGAGACTTTTTCTTGTCCTTTTTCATGAGTGGCGTACCTGTAAAACCAATAAACATGGCCTCAGGTAATATTGCTTTCATCGCCTCGTGCAGTTTTCCAGACTGGGTTCTATGACACTCATCAACCAGTACAAACAAGCTCCCCTTCGCACTAAAATCGTCTGGCAGAGCCCCTTTCAAGTCCTTAATAAATTCATCGGTTGTCTCATTTTTTTCACTTTCAGTTGGGTCTTCACCATTTCGGCCAAACTTGTGTACGAGTGAACACATCAACCAAGGGTTTGGCTCATTAAGCGTAGCTACAAGGTCGCTTCCGCTTTTTGTGCGATAGATATCCTCATCCACACCGGTATATACTTTTTCAATCTGTTCATCGAGCTCTTTTCTGTCGGTGATGACGAGTACCCTAGAATCCGTGACATTCTCTCGAATCCACTTGGCTAACCAAACCATCGTCAAGCTCTTACCCGAGCCTTGAGTGTGCCAAATAATGCCGCCCTGTCTTGAGGTGATGTGCTTCTTAGCCGCTTGGATGCCAAAGAACTGATTATGACGACAGGTTTTCTTAATGCCTGCATCGAACACGATAAAGTCATGCAGTAGTTGTAAGAAGCGTTTTTTCTCACATAGCTGCGCGGTATGTTCATCAAGTAATGTTTCAGTCTTAACCGTTTCATTAGGGAGTTGATGAGCGCTTGGCTGCTCTTTCCACTCTAGGTAGTATTTTTCAGATGTTTCAATGGTGCCGTAGCGCAGTCCTTGGGTGTCATTCCCCGCCATCACTAGCTGCATGGTGGTAAAGAAATTACGAATAAAGTCTTTTTTCTGGTTATCGAGATTCTGGCGAATACCTTCACTTACAGACACCGATGAGCGCTTTAGCTCAATGACACCTAGCGCAATACCATTCACATAGATAACGATATCAGGGCGCTTTTTCTTCTCCCCCTGGATAGTCACTTCTTCTGCGATAGCAAAGTCGTTCGCTTCTGGATTTTCCCAATCAATCAGCCACACGGTTTGGTTTTGCTGGCCTGTGCCTTCTTTCTCTTTTACGCCATAACGAAGTAAGCGGTAGACCTCTTTATTGGCATCATAGAGCTTTTTGCCTTCACCCAATGCTGCGGCAGCATCGAGTTTTCTCAGTGTTCGTTTAATAAGCGCTTCGGATACACCACGCTCTGCAAGCCAATCGGTTAGCAGAGCGGTTTCGATATTTCGATTACCCTCTCGGTATTCCCAATCGCCTAAATAGTCATACCCTAATTGCTGCTTAAAGAACTGAACTAAGCGCTCTTGTGTTTTTCGCTCCTTTTGGCCAACTGTACTCATGAAATAGATTCCTTTTCAATTCCTAGAGAAAGCAGAACATTCACTATTCTATCTGGAGTCTCTATTTCTGAATCGACAAGATAACTAGGGTAGAGAGAGTGAGGAACCTTGTTTTTTACAACATATTTATTAGATTTAAAGCAAATACCTAGCACTTCACCATCAACTTTAACCCTAGCTTTTGGGGTCTCATCACCATAAACATATTCATAAGATAAAGCTGCGACACCATCAGGTAATCTGCCTTCACTTTCTAAAGCATGAAGCCTTAAATTCAGAACATAGCTATAAAGCTCAGCGTGATAGCCTCTTCGGTTGGTTTTGGAGAGTAGGTACACCAACTCTCCCTGTTTATGGATCAGCTTTTTAGAGCAATAGCGTATAGTATCGGGATTCTTAACTATTAACCCTCTCCAACCGGTCACGTCACTCGATTCGACAATACTCCTCAAGTCTGCACTTACCAGGTCATAAACATCACTACTGATTTTTTTGACCAGCTCAGTGAATGCAGGTTGAGCTGCAACACTTAACCAGTTTTCAGATCTTTCACGGTAACTACCACTATTTGGAACTCCAAATGAAAGGCGACAATAGCCATCTTCGATTAAGTAATTATCTATAGAGAGGAGGGCTCTTTGAAGAAGATATTCAGAAGACCCCAAAATTTCAGGGCTCAGCAAGGTACTTACTTTACTGGCATAATGCTGGAAAGCATTAAGCTGATAATGTTCATCTATGTACGCCATTTTTAATATGAAACCCACTTTCCCCTTTAGATAGGTATGAGACTCATACTGCTTTAAAGCTGCCTCCCAATTCCTATCGTTCAAAATCAGATAGGCTTTTACTACTTCCTCCTTCCATTGCTCGCTCGTAAAACCGACTGTTTCAAAAGATTCACTGGTCATGTTTTCATAGATAGACAAACTATACTTTGACATCTGATGAAGTGCTTTTATAGCAGCTATAAATGATGACATATCATCAATACGGTGATTATTGATTAGGTTATTGGTAACCCTTAGCCATCGATACAATTGAACTCTAGTATTGTCATCCCAAGCATCAATATCAGGAGCATTTTCTATAAATAGCATTAATGCATAGAATTTCATTTGAGGGAGATTACTAGAGTTTGTAACGACCGAACGAAATAGATTCGAAATGCTGCTATTACTGTTAGCAACCATAAAATCTAAAACCTTGGATATACGATTAAGATCTTTTCTTTCGAATGCTTGTATCTTTTCAAGTTTAGAGTGTGGAATGTAACCGCGAGATTCACGTATATCCCGAAGCCAGCCTTTATCCTCAATAGGGAGCAGTGTGTAACTACCTTTGGTCATTTCACAGCTATGATAAAAAGCTAATAAGTTGAAGAAACGCAAATAAAGTGAATCAAAGCTTACTTTATCTTCGACACTTTTCCTCCAAAATAAATCAGTCCACTCCCGGTCAACTTTATGCTCAAAGTTGTCATACTGCGAAGTCATATCAGCCTTGCCGAATAACCAAGCTTTAAAGTTCTCAAATGCAGTTAAAGGCTTTCCTCTTGCATTCATTTTAATATAAAGCTCATCAGATAAGCCAAACGAATGCAGATTTAAAAATTGAAATGTAATGTAAGGATTAGCGGTATTGGTAATTCGCTCATAAAGGTTAATATCATCCTTGCCGAACTTTATTGCGATGTCATCTAACATCGACAAGCAAGACTGAACCGTAGGGTCTTGTTTCCACGATGAATAGAACCATTGGCTATCTAGTATCAATTCGCTAACAGGACCTTGTGTATAGTCAAATTCTGTTGAAGTAAGCGCATCAAAAAACTCAGTTGTACTATGCCTTGTTTTATATGTAAAACGTGAGCTGCATGAGTCACCGTCGTTGATAACAAACCTATCTCTAAACGCATCTAATTGATCATGTTTTAACGCCAGAAACCAGTGCAATAGGAATAAGGTGGTTAAACGCTGCTGGCCATCAAGCACCGAAAAAGTCTTACTATTTTCCCCTTCAAAGTTTCCATACACAAAGTCTAAGTCAAGTGGTTGAGTCTCGCGAACATTAGTAACCAGCAGAGCATCATATAGAGAATTTAGAAATAATGTTCTTACATCAATAGCCTCTTTTCTACCCTGAGCATAATCACGCTGAAGTATAGGAATTTCAATAATATCAACGACATTAAATAGGCCATAAAACGTTAAACTTTGTCCCTTGTTCATCGATACACTCCTTTACCACCTAAAAAACCATATACCATTTCAGCGATTGCCTGCTGATGGTCTTGGCTATCTTTTGACTCCCAAAAAAGCATCTTATCGACTTGCTTACTGTAATATTTTAAAAATACATTTTTGGTGCACAAAGGAACAAATGTCGCTTGCTTGTCGAGAGCGATGATACGAAACCTTTTTATAGGAAAAACAGCATTTTGATAGCTACGATTGGTATAACTGTCTAACAATGTCAGGTTCCCAATTGAATTATCAACCTCTTCATGGCTATGCGGATCATATAACTCTATGACTTTTTGGAAGATGTTCTCAAATAGTACAGAGTCAAACAGTCTACTTTCTAACAACGCAGATGCCGACTCTTTGATTTTTTGAGCGTCTTCGATATAACTGTCTGGCCGCTCATCCGGTTCAAAAGCATGTTCATCAGAAATGTATTCAACAATATTTCTCAACCATACTTTTTGCTTATCCTTACTGTTTGGCATCTCTGAAGCCACCGAGCGTATATGTTCTATGTCCCAGTCTTCAGCCTTAAATCTCTCAAATTGAAAACGAGTGTTTGTTTTAGGGTTAGCGAGCAAGCTAGCAACATTAAACAATATCAATAACTTCTTTATTTTTTGATTATCACGACCATAATTCAGCTGCATCAATGCCTCAGCTATAGATTCTAGCGATAAATTATCTAAAGAAAGGGGAGAAAACAAAGGAGTGAAGATCTTATGTATCAGTGCCTTTTTGAAGGCCAACTTACTACTAGATTGCTTATGCAGTAAAAACAACGCATCGATTGAGATATCTTGTGTTACCAAGTAACCAATAAGGTGGAATAGCGCCCTATCGTTATACCATTCCTCTAGCGTCATAAAGCATTGTTTGATTTTTAGCCATTCCGTAACAACACTCTTTGAACTGTCCATAAGCAGTTGATTAAATTGAAGGAACGTTTTTAATGGGTCACCGCGCTGAATACCTTCAGAACAAAGATCTTTAGATGCAAGGTTTAGCACAAGCTCTATTCGATTGGTTTTATTTGGCTTGTTGCTAATAAAATACCAAAAGGCATCATCTTGAAGACATTTTTCAATCGCATCCCATTCTTTAGCAATGCTTAACTGATGTAGGTGCTTTGCATCATGACTTTTACTAAAGTTACTCGACTTTAAGAACAGAGCTTTAACTAGCTCTGCATTGACTAGTGGGATTTTACCAACATTGAGCCGCGTAAATACTGCTGTCGCATTTTCTGATTGACCAATTTCATACCAAATTATCTTTACATTTTTACCCATCTCATCACTATTGAGTAATGTTTGTAAAAATTTGACCTTGTATGTGGGCTCTTGCTTTGCGAACCACTTTACTATTGCTTCCTTAGCTTGGCTAATATGGAAAAAATCTATATTTTCATTACTACGTTCCGTATTAATATTTTCCAAGAAAGCAGCGCTGTTTTCCCTCGTTTCGTAACTCAATTTGTAACTACCAAGCCCCAAAAGAGTCGCAACTTCTTTGAGACAGGTAAGTATGATAAAAATAGTCGTTAATCGTTGCTGCCCATCAACAAGCTCCCAAGAATCGTTGTGCTTTTTTACTACAATAGGCTGTAAGCAGTAAAAGGCCTCTCTTGGGCCTTCCTCTGCTTGTTGCTGAAACTCTTTAATATCATTAAGAAGCTCGGTAACTTGTCGCTCAGTCCAACGATAGCCCCTCTGATATGCAGGGATGTAAAATGACTTATCTAAAAGTTCACTAATTGGCTTTAATACTAATTCATTATTGTCAGACATCCTTGATCCTTATTCCTTTTCAAACGGCAAACGAGTTCTACCTGTCAGCAGCTCTTGCATCATGCCTTGTTTAATTTGGCGGGTTTTCGTTAAGCGCTGTTCTAGGGTTTGAATCTCGCTATCCATATCCGAGAGGATGATGGCGATGGCGGTTTGTTCTTGTTTACTAGGAAAAGAAGCTGTAACGCTTTCAATAGTTGAAGCGTTTAGGCTAGGAACACCAGAAGCTTCATTGTATTGCATCCAATCAATCATACTGAACTTGTAAAATATGAATTTAGGATCAGCTTTAGACGAGATTTCCGAATAAAATAAGGTATCTACGGTCCAGAAAGGATTATCAGCATATCTTGGCTTGTTTATTGTACCTTTTCGTCCAATCAGTACCGAAGGCTTATCATAAAGAGGGATATTGGTAGTGCCCATTTTTCCGCCAGTACCAAAGATCGGATAAAGTCCGTCAACTACTTGGACTGCTTTTTGATCTTTCCCATGTCTAATAGACATCACCTCACCAAATGTTTTTCCATCCCAATCCTCCGGAATCTCCACTAGCTCACACATTTTAGTGCCTTTCAGCTGTCCTTGTTTCTCCCCCTCAGTGTAAGTAGCAAACTGAGGCAAACGGGTTTTACCTGTAAGCAATTGCTGCATGGTGGCGGTTTTAATCGCTTGTTTTTTCGCGATCAGCTTTTCCAATTCCGTTAACAGCGCATCTACATCGGATAAGGCATTGGCAATGGAGGTTTGTTCTTCTTTTTTCTGAGGCACATTAATAACAAAACCATGTGCATCATTCCTATTTAAAGTAGGCACGCCTGAACCACTGCTAAAGCGTTCAAAGCCTATGTAGCTGTATAGGTAATATACAAACTTAGGAACTGCATTATTGAACTCTTTAACCCACAACGCTGTGTTATGAGGCCAATAATCATTTTCGACATAATGAACTTTACCAATTGTCCCAGATCTTCCTGTAACAACCCCCGGACCTTTAACTTGGTATTTATGATGAAAGTTCATCACACCATTAGAATATACAACAGGATAATCTCCATTGACTCGCTCACGATTTGGTAAATCAAATCCACGTTGTAATGGTGCAAAACTACCGATATCTGTAGTTAGCCAATCAGTAGTTTGTGTCATTCGTTCAACTCCAAACCCATTAATTTTAGGTGCTCTGCCACTCTTTCACTAAGGTCATCGACGGAATTAGTGAGTGTTGGCAATGGTGTGCTGTAACGTTCTTCCAGTTGCTTAACACGGTTTGCCATTTGTTGAGTAACACGTTCAATTTCAACAACAATGTTGGCTTGTAAAGTGGCAAGCCATTTGTCGTCCACTATCAGCGCTTTTACTTCATCAATAGTCAATTCAGGGTATTTATTAAATACTGCTAGATCCAAAGCCTCTTGTGCTTCTTTCAATTCAGTCTTAGCTACGGCTACTTTATCTAACAAAGCAAGATACGATTGAACAACCTTAACCTCTGCTAGGAAAACAGAATCAGACCCTATCTCAAGTGCTTCATAAACTTGCTCGAGCCCTTTTGCGAAAGCGGGTTTAATGATCTTGTTCTGTTCTTTGATTTTTCTGTCTAGTTCAATATAGGTATCTAATTGAGATTCTTGATTAGGTTCGACCGTTCCCAACAGAGCTTTAATCCCTTTGAGGGTAAGTTTTCCTTTTGCATTTTTGGCTAAATCAAAAACTGGAAACTCAGAAGCAGCTATTAGTTGCTGTTGAAGTATTTCCACTTTAGCTTTTGATTCTTGGTACGCATCAAAAGATTGCCTATCCAAGCCTTTCCAGGCCAACTCGACAAAATCATTAAGCGCAGCATTAGCCTCGGTCTTATTACTGATCGATGAAAGCACCCCGTCATCCCCAGAATGTTCTTCAACTAAGCTATCTAGAACTTGATTAGCTTCATCTAGCTTCACCTGTAAAGCATCTACGTGTGCCTGTTCATCTACAAAGTAGCGAGCAACAATTAAGCTTGGTGGGATAAGTTCGGCTTTGTATTTTTTCTTAGCAATCACTAAGTCTGGTGTTTCTTTGAGCTTTTCACCTTTTTTAGCAACAAGCTCACGTATCGTATTGCCGGCTTGCCAATCATCTTGCATCAACACATACACGTCGTCTTGCATGGTATCTGCCCAGTAATCCATCAAGATTTGGTAGATGTCGTATTTGCTCAACAGGTCGCTATTGGCATATCCGCTTAATAGTTGCTCTGAAATATCGAAGATTAGATCTTTAGGGCTATCACCTTGCTTGATTTCCTTAAGCTGAGTCTGTTTAACCCAAGCATCAAATGGTTTTAAGCTTCGCTGAGCAAAGTCTTTAAACTCTTGGTGCGCCAGAATACGACTTTTCACTTCGCTTGCTTCAACTAACGCATTGCTATACCTCTTACGAGCGGGCTCAAACAGTGTCGCGCGAATATTAGGGAATACTTTCCAGTAACGCTCAAGCGCGTCAAGATCGCGATTTGGTATACCTCCTTGCAGGTGCGCACTTAAATCGTGTAGATCTTCTGGCTCTGATGAGTCGATATAACGAGGAATATTTAGGTTGTAATTGTTAGCAGCGATCTCATCAATTGGCACTAAGCGGCTGAAACGCTCAAGCTCTTGACCTTTGGTAAACACATCGACAATTTTATGAATGTCTTGGCTACGCAAGCGGTTTTTATTGCCATCTTTGATAAAGCCTTTGCTCGCATCCACCATAAAAATTGAACGGCCTGTAATAATCGGCAGAGACTCATCGCCTTCTTTAAAGAATGCAACCGCTTTCTGTGCATGCTCTTTATCGATAACGATAATACAAGCAGGAATACCTGTGCCGTAGAACAAGTTAGCCGGTAAGCCAATGATACCTTTAATGTAACCTTGCTTGATGAGGTTCTCACGGATTGTAGCTTCTGCATTACCACGGAATAACACACCGTGAGGCAAGATAACCGCACCTTTACCAGTACTCTTTAAGCTTTTAAGGATATGCAATAAGAAAGTGTAATCACCATTTTTTTCAGGTGGAATGCCCCAAGTAAAACGATCATATAAATCATTTTCCGGGTTTAAGCCACTGGTCCAGTTCTTGTTAGAGAATGGTGGGTTAGCAACACAGAAATCGAAGGTTTTAAGCTGATTGGGGCCGTCTTTCCACTCTGGTTCAGACAGGGTGTTACCTTTAAATACCTTTGCTGTAGCATTATCATGCAAAATCATGTTCATACGTGCCAATGCACTAGTAGCGTTATCCATCTCTTGACCATAGATAGATAAACCACGTGGGGCTTCATCGCTGGCTTTTAATAATAAAGAACCAGAGCCACACGTTGGGTCATAAACCGATGCCTCTAGTGGTGTGTCTTTGGTAATGCCCACAACTTTGGCAAGAATACTAGACACTTCTGATGGTGTATAAAACTGACCTTTAGACTTACCAGATTCGGTAGCAAAATGGCGCATAAGGTACTCATAGGCGTCACCCAGTAAGTCATCGCCATCGGCACGGTTGGCAGAAAGATCTAACCCTTGGAAGATACCGACTAGCTTAGTTAGGCGATCGATCATGTCTTTGCCTTTGCCTAACTTGTCCTCGTCGTTAAAGTCGGCAACATCAATCACACCTTTAAGATCGTTGGCTTCCGCAAGCGCTGCGATGATTTTATTTATTTTATCGCCAATCTCTTTGTCGCCTTTGGCCTCAACCATATCGTCGTAGCTCGCCCCCTCTGGCACTTTGATCATGCCACGACGCACGCCTTTGTATTTGTCAGAGACGTATTTCATGAACAGCATGGTTAGTACGTAGTCTTTGTATTGGCTGGCATCCATACCGCCACGCAGTTCGTCACAGCTAGCCCAAAGAGATGAATAGAGTTCTGTTTTTTTTATGGCCATGTTGGTAAACCTTTATAAGAATTGGGCGGTTATAATTTGTTGGTATCTAAGCCTGCGGCTTTTAGGCGTGTGGTGAGGTTTCTCATCTTACTGAACTCTGTGCCATAGCTAGGTTTTAACCCCAACTCTTCACAAAACTCCCTCGCTGTAATGTTAACCAACTCATCAGCGTACTTAATCGACTGCAAGTGAAGTTCAGCCATAAATCCGTTTCGTGGAGCGGAGGCAAGTGCTTGTTTGATATTTTCTTTAATCACTTTGTTCACAATACCCTCAATACGTTCTGTAACTTCGAACTCAGAATTTTAGCAAAATTAGCTAAAATAGCTAATCCATCATTTCAGAAGTAAGGCTTTTTAATCATTATTTTGAATCACAGCGGGGTAATAAGTGCGGGTGAACTAATACGGAGGCAAAAATACGTTAGCTGAGCTCAAGTTATCATGGTGATCACCGAGCGACTCTGTTGGTATCGCAACTACCAAGCGACTTTTTTGGGCTCAACTATCGAGGGGAAATGACCGTAGTCTATCACTAAGAGCTTTCTTTACTTTCCTGTACTCCATCATCGTCATTGGATAATGTTAAACATATTTCCTCAAACTGGCTTAACGTTATGTGATCAACAGCACCACATTCATACAAATCATTTATTGTCTCATGCATCACATTCAAGATATCACTCATTCAATACTCACTTTAGGGCAAAAAACTTTGTCATAACAGTTTATTATCAACAAAACTAACAAGAATCGAATACTTATCACCACGTTTAAAATAACAGGTTTCCTAGGCAAAGTTATTAAATTGAAGAATCACTTCACCAAGTAGTTTCATTATTTCTGAAGATAAACCAAGCTTTGTAGCGTAATTCAGTTTAGAAACAGAGCCGTCCCGTTTCGTGTACTACTTCAGTAAGTTTCCCCTACTTGTACGTTTAGTTTCTTAAGCTAAATCATTTTCCTAGCAACTGTTTAACTCGATATATTAAGTTATTTCAACTACATGGAAGAGAAAGCCGAGATCACTCTCTGCTTAAATGCCCCAAGTCGAAGCTCATCAAATGTCCCTAGTGTTCCATTGAGACTATTTGAACTGTCTGTACCGCTTTCCCAAGATACTGTTGTTCTCCCACTATTTTGGGACTCAAGCGGAAGCGCGACACTTAAGCTATTTCCTCGATCAGAGAACTCTGTTTCGATAGGTTTCCCCATACTTACATAGAGACAAGACTCAGGAATATCCTGTTCAATCCTTTCAGAAAACTCAATCAGACTTTGTTCAGCAAAAGTGAATAACCACGCTTGTTGGTTTATTGTATTGTTCACACGAAGTATTCGTCCGAGCACCTGCCTGAAATACAATTCCGTTTTGACCGAACTCATATGGCAACATACTTGAAGGCGCGGAATATCAGTACCCTCACTGATCATACCTACACTAACAATCCATTGTGCGTCACTTTGTCGATAACGCTCTATTTCTGCCAGCGGCTCTTCATGTCGATAAGTGACGATAGAAACGGTTTGCCCAAACTTTTGAGATAGTATCTCTTTGATTGTTTGCGCATGTTGAACCGACGCTGCAACAATCAGCCCACCGGCATTGGGGGAGCTGATACGTACTTTTTCTAACCGCTCACATCCTAAACCGAGTAGATATTCCATCGCGTCTTGGTTGTGAATAACACTCTGGTAGGATGCTTTTGTCTGTTTAAGCATCTCTAATATTGATGAAAAGGATTCTACTTTTTCGCTACTACTCACAGACAAGTGTTCATTATCAACCAAGACGATTTTAGGCGTTCTACAAACACCATCAGCTATAGCTTGTTTAAGAGTGTATTGGTAATCCACAAGAAGCTGTCCGTCTGGGTTGCTGTACTCACCCATGGCAATGGGTAAAGAGTCTGAACGCCACGGTGTACCTGAAAGTGCGAGGGTAAAAGTAGCAAGCCCTTGAATCTTTGTGAGAACTTGCTGCCCCCAAATGTTCGCATTTTCAACCTCAGAGCCAGAGCAGTGGTGTATTTCATCAAAGACAACAAAGACCCTGTGATTCCGCAATGTTTGCCAAAACTCATCATTGAGGAACTGGATAGATTGGTATGTTAAAGATTGCCCTATAGCTCCCATACCACCATTAAATGTGCAATTAAGTATCGATGAGAAGGTTCTTTTTATACCATCAGAAACCGTCAATGATGGCGAGAAACACAATACAAGATCTACCATGTCACTTTGTAGCAGTCTTGAAGCAATATTAGCGGCAAGTATTGTCTTACCTGCTCCAGGTGTAGCTTGGCAAAAGAAATAGGAGCCGTTAGATTGATATTTTTCCAACGCTCTGTCAGAGCATTCACTTTGCCATCCCCTTAACACGGTTCATTTCCTTCATAGAGAGTATTAAGAACCTTTGTTAAAACGTTCACTTTACCGAGCAATAAAGCGGCGCGTTCTTTAGCCTCTTGATGCAAAAGGGCCAGTTTATCCTCTAGTTCAGGAAATCGAGATACGATCGACTGATACTCGTCAATCTCCCCAAGTATTATTTCCAATTCACCTTTATATTCGTTACGTTCATTGCTTAAAATGGAATAGTTTTGAATGGGTATTTTGGGTTTTCTATCCGCTTGGTTATTCGTGGTGACAGTGTTATGTAACTCTTTAAATTGTTCCGCTTGAAAGTAACGTTTTTTCCGACCAGAGCCCTCACTCCGCAACCAACTTTTCTTTTCAAAGTGAAAAATTGCTCGGTACACCTTTTTGCGAGCTTCGGTAGAATTGGTGCCTACATTCTCAAGGGATAGCCAGAAATCTCTCGCTTCTAGCACGGTGAATCCATCTAACCCATTTTCTATCAACAACTTGTGCATGACCGCACTAATTCTTCGAGCCCGTTTCATTCCCAAAATCACACCAACTAAAAACTAAGTATTGCTTAGTATACAGAAATCCATAAAACTAAGAAAATCTTAGTTAAATTGAGACCTGAGAAATGAAATCTAAGTGTCATTTAAAAACCCAATCCCCGAGCGACTCAAACAAGCTCGAAAAAAAGCAAAACTCTCTCAAAAAGCCTTGGGAGAAAGCATAGGTATGGATGCTAGTTCAGCAAGCCCTCGAATGAATCAATACGAGAAAGGCAAGCACGCCCCAGATGTTCAAACCTTAAAGCTAATCGCTGATGAACTAGGTGTCCCACTCAATTATTTTTTCTGTGAAGATGAAAGCTCAGCTGAACTAGCATGCATTATTTCTCAAATGACTGAGAGTGAAAGAAAGAAACTCATCTTGGCACTGAGTCAAAGTAGAAATTTATAATAAAAGAATTTATTATCAATAATACTCGTGTTATTCATAGTGGAACGGTGTAGTGGTCGGAAATTCAATAGCTCTGAGCCTAGGTATACTTATTAAAGCCTTAGCGGTCGGTTATGTGAGATAAGTGTATTTACAGCCAAGAAAGGACCATACTGTAATCCATATTGATGGGATTAAGAGGCTAGTCCTCTTTACTTCCATTGGCTATGGCGTTTTCAACATCTTTCTTAAATGCCGAAAGTAGATATTTAACGCTCTGCATCGCTTGTTCGACTGTGAGTTCATTCCTTTCCATCTGAGACTCTATATCTTCGATTCTACGCTCTACACTCTCTACAGTTGTTTTTAGAGAAGCAGCACTATAAACCTTCGCATAACCATGAAGTTGCTCCCAAGCTAGATCCAGATAAATGTCTAGAGAGCTAATAAGGGTGTGGCCTGAGAACTGCTGTAACTCCTTCTTGAACTGCATGGTATGGAGAACATTTTTCCTAAAATCGTCTTTACTGTTGATTTCTTTTGACACCAAAATTCGATCTATCATCCAATTTGTAAATCGAGCATGTCGCCACAGGTGGGGGGACACTCGTCCTGTAATTGCTAACTCGTCAGCCCATTGTTTGATGTATTTAGTCCAAGATTTAGCACTAAATGGTTGACCATTATTTAAACTAATAAATAGATAATCATGCTTAACCATAAACTTCTTCATAACGCGGTTTCTAACGTCTATATAACTGATTATTTGCTCTAAAAATGTATGATCGACAGGTAGATAACGAACATTATCTTCTTCATTTCGTTTTTTACTAGTTTTGACTCTAAGTGTTCCTGTTCGTCGCGCATCAATATAATCACTATATCTAAGAGTATGAAGCTCTTCGACACGTGCACCAAGCATTTCCATTGATACATAGATCGCTTTATCACGTTTTCGTTTATCGTACTTCTCCCTTTTCGCCAGCCTTTTCAATTTGGTATCTTTGATATAAGAAACATCTTTCTTTTGGCTATTGATGTATTTCCATATTTTGAGAGCATCCTCCTGACTGACAGGGTGGCGACTCTTTATCGCTCCCTTTCTGGGGAATGATGGATGCGTGAAAGTTGTAACTTCTTTTTTATCTTTCCTGCCCTCGATAAAGATAGATCGCCTCTTCTCAATGACAAATATAGCGCTAGTTTCATCATGACCAATAAAGTGAGTTAAGTCTTGAAATGTCTGGACAAAATGAAGGAATTTGACGCAAATTTCACCGATCTTCGCAACCTCCGTCGATGACCGTTTAGGTTCGCCATTAGGTTTTACTTCTAATGTAAGATTCTGTATGAAAAGAGTAAACGAACTATCTGTAAGTTGGCTAAAGCGACTCAACATAGGTTGACTATCTATAAAGCGAATTAAGTGCACAAGCTTATCCGCATACGTCCTAATCGTTGTTGCTTTAAGGTTTTTTTGCACTGCTAAGTGGTGCATAAAGGCATTAGCTTCCATACAAGGTTTGTAGTTGGAATAACTAAGAAAAGGGACATCAATTGGTTTTCGCTTCTTTGCAATACTTGGAACACCCAAATGCGTCCAAAATTCAACACCCCTTAATGTATTGGTAATCATATATTACCTTCAAAATACAGATCGCAAACATTCTGAATCTGATGGTTAGCAGTAAGATAAACCTCCCAACGCTGTTCTTCTGTCCCTTTGTATATTGCGAGCGTCTTCATTTTTGATCGAGATTCACGCAGTAACGCAGTGAGTAACATGTTCTCTCTTTGTAGTGCTTCAATCTCTTTCTTTTGATCCAAGATACGTTTTTTTTGACCAGCATGGGTGTTCAAACTACCCTTGCGTGACTTATTTTCCTTAATCTCGAACTCAAGAGCATTCACTGCATTTTTTCGTAGCTGATCAATTGCATCAAAGCCTCCACCGAAAACCTCGTCCGCGTTAGATTTAAAGGTGTTTAAAGCGCATGGCTCAATATTGCGATCCAGAGATTCAAGCTTAGCGAGTCCTCCTTGAGATTTTAATTGTTTTAGTAGCTCCTTATCTTCTTTGAATAATTTAGGTGAGCCAATAATTTCATTTAGGTAATCTCTTGTTTTCCATATTTTATTCTGATTTATTTCCTTATTCATCATTCATTCTCCAACTCATTAACTTTCAAAATAAGGTTGAAGCTTTTGACTTCCTCTCCATTCTCATTCTCAACTGTAAAAAACTCTGGATACAACGCTATGGAGCCATCTTCTAATAACGTTAACACTTCATTTTCTAAATCTTGTTCCGCTTGAAGCTTTTTTATATGCGGAACAGTCTGATATTCATTTCCATCTTCAAAATCCCAAACTGCTTCATCCAACGCCTTAACGTACAGCATTCTAGAGGCATCGTTTGTCAATCTCTTAGCAATGGTTTTTCGAAGTTTCTCAACTTCATTAAGGTCATCGATCATTGATTTTCTACCGATTACACTCTGAACAATGGTGCTTGCTTTTGCACTATTAAGCACTGCGCCTGATTCAGACTCAGTAATATAATTATGTAAGTGTTCTAGATCTGAGTGAGCAAGCATCCAGCGAAGCGCTTCCATATTTTCATAACCTTTTGACCAGAAAAATACTAAAGCAAAGAAGCGTCTTAATTGGTGCTGCCTCACATAATGACGACGGTATTTACCATTACCTATCTCAACGGTTGCTGTCTCAAAATAATCGCATAGCGCATCAAACGCTGCATTGAATCCATCAGAATTACGCTTGCCCATTTTAAATGTTTGCGTATCAATATAATTAAACAGACATAGTTCGCCTTTTTTATCCAAACTTGATTCAATAGCTTGTTGATTAAACTGCTCCAACTGCCAAACAAAGCGAGCAATAGATAACGGGATTGGCCTGACTTCCGTTAAGTTCTTACCTTTAATCCCTGTCTTTTTGACGCTAAACCGCAAAGACCAGCCCTCATTATCGTCAATGTAAGGGTTACTATCGGTTAAGCTCTTACCGTGATCGTCAATATAAACAAGGTTTCCATACGGTTTCATACTTACAAGTTCATCAACTCGCCTTGCCATAATAGCACCAACAAGTAGCTGAACTGCACCTTGTAAAATATTGAAAAGTTCAAGCATCGATTCGTTGTTTCGGATTCGTGTATGACGACTCTTATCACTCGAAGATATAGCTTCGAACTGCTTGACACCTAGTTTCTTAAAACATGAGTGAACTAAATCAATGGCTTCAAATTTAAGCCAATGGCCAAGCTCACTAGTTGGCATATTCCAATGGAGTGATTCGTCAAATGCCATTGACCGAGAATTAGGTCGCTGAGGATTGGTGTCTTGTCCTGATAATTTTGAATTCGCTTCTACCAATAAATCCAACATGTTAGCCCAAAAGTTAATTCCTTTTTCTTTTGGCGGTGGGCAAAATTGTTTTAGAAGCTCATAGCTATCCCTAAATAAGTCGAAAACAAATTCAGGGGGTAATGTTTTAGTACGCCCTTGCTTACGAAGTGTGGCAAGTTTTTGAATTGTAGCAACAGATATATCGCTTGTTACAGGTCTAAAATCACAAACACCGATTTTGTCAACATTAGTATTAATCATTTTAATAACATTTAGCCAGTAGCCGAGACTATCTGGCGAGCTTCCATTGCCCCTTTCTTTATTTGCTATTGCTTTGTATTCCGTACTAATAGGTATTGGCTTTAATTCTAATTCTGGAATAGTGGGAATGGTAATATCATCGGTAAAAATTATTCCCTCGAACAGCAACTTTTTGAGGACGACGTTATTGCCTTGAGGCTTGCGATGACCATATTTATCCCTTGTTTTATTTGCATAATAACGCTGCTTATGAAGCCAACAACAAGCTTTCACCCTGTCTTTAAGATTTAGAGTCATGTCATCACTAGCTAGTTCACGAGTAGTGTGAGGGTATTTAACCTTGAATGCCTCAACTTCCTCTGTTGGGACAACAACGTTATCTAAAAGGTCCTTTATTCGAGAGTTTGTTTCATAAAGTTCATTTATGACTGAGCCAGAGTGTTTCGCAATCGTTAAGAGCAATTTTAACCAAAACTCATCTGTTACCTTTTGCAAATGGAATTCCGGCAGTTTTAACGAATCACCGTTCAATAAAATAGTATTTATGAGTACGAGGATCTGGTTGTACTTTTTGACGGCTGTTTTTGAACTAACTAACTTACCGCCATTCTCGTGAGGGTTATCATAGGCGATTAGCCAAAACTTAAAAGCATTTAGCAATGGCTTATGTTTGTCGCTTGTTAGAAGTTTTCCGTCACCCAACGTAATGTCACACCAACGGATTTCTTTTGTTTTTTTTTGGTGATCAAATTTCACTGTTGTAATGTCATCATGAAAATCCGATAACCACCATTCTGGCAGGTAGTCCTCTTGCATTGGGATACCAGTGTGAATCTGACTTAATAAAGCAAGAACCCGAAAGTCATCCTTCTCAACGGCATAAGCTGTTAATCGAGACAGCGTATTTATGTGCATTCCATTAAGGATCTCGGGGTTATCTACAATATCACCAGTAAGCTCCTCAAAATAAATATGATTAGATACGGCTGTTAACATGAAATCGCCTCTTTAATGATATCGTGGTTTAGCGGAAGGCCTTTGGCTTTATTGTACATATCTTGAATTTCATCACTGTCCGAAAAATCCCCTATTTCAAACCGTTTTAATATATAGGATGCAGATTGATACCAGTGCTCAACGAGATCATGAAAATTGGATTCATCGCCATCAGTTTCAATGATGGCTCTAATGCTGATAAGCAATTGAATTAATGGTACTGTGACAGTAAATACGATGTTGTCAAAGATGCTTTTTTCAGCTGTTGAAACCACCTTGTCAAACGAATCCGCATTTAAATCAGGAATCTCACTTAAACCATGATTCTCCATAAACTCTTCAATTTGCTCATAGGACATGTTCACTGCATCTAACAAGTAAGGAGATTTTTCCATCGCTTTAAGAGTAATAGCTTTTTGAAACTGACGAACAACTCGTTCGGTAAAGAAATCCATTAGTGGCTTGGGTAGGTAGGACTCCAGCAATTGACGTTGTGCTTCTTTATGTCCTAAAGCATCAGCAACAGCGCTTAGTGATCGCGTCTCTAAATAAATCTGAAGCCCTCGGTGACGACGAATTGCCCTATGGGTAATAACACTGGCGATACTATCAACATCCTGATCAGACAAGCCATACTCATAAGCGATATTGGCTTTTTCTTTAAGTAAACGAATAAAAAAAGGCTTTTTCTGGTATAAAGCGGCCGATGTTTGTGGGCGAAAAACTTGGTTGTGTGAGCAAGTCAGCAGCAGGTACATCCAGTTGGGGTTGCCGATGGATTTCAAATGCTCTCTGGCAAGCTCGGTGTGCTCCACAATAAAATCCACAATTAATTTGGAAAAGTCATTTAAAACTACATCTTGTTGCGCCAAATTACGCCCTCTACGCTCCTTTTCACTCGACAATATGAACTTCTTCCCAACCTGAAAGTAGCCTTGTCTTTTACCGTATTCATTAAACAATTGGAGTTTTTGAAGCCATGCAGGGGTGATCTTAGGGTGTTCAATAACAAGTAATGCGGTCAAGGTAAACAGTGTCGAATTTGTAGGAAGATTAAGCTCCTTAATTAGCTCGTATGTCTTAGATCTAAATCCAAGAAAAACATCATAATCGGTACCTTTATAGCCTCCAATGCCATAATGATAAAAAGTAGCTACGGTGTTTTCTAAATGCACACTACCAATAGGGTGAGCTATAGCACCACGACCACCTACGTTTCCTGTTATGGGTTTAACTCTACCATTCTCAATAAATGCTTTATTTCTTTCTTGTCTCCTTTTAATATCGTGAAAATGACTTACTAAAACCGTTTTTAAATATCCCATATCTCGATTATTACGCGCCTCTATAATCTCGATTGCCTCCTCATCTTTAATCTGTAAAGGGATATCAGCAAACCAACGCACCTTTTCCAATTCACTTGTTTTACCGCCACTAGAGAAACTGGGTGGGTTTTGAACTTGTAAAACTTTAGGTCTAATAAAAGGCTTCAAAGGAGAAGGGTAAACCCTTCTATTAATAAACGCAGATTCATACGCCTCAATTGATGTTATAAGCGCCCTATTAAAGGCAACTAAATTGTTATTTTTGAAGATGCATTCTGATAATTTAATTTGAAATACTTTATAAAAAGTCACTTGTACATTATTTTCATCAAGTAATAACTCGAAAGATTCAATCGTGCCTTTTTTATCTAATATCGATACAACCTCAAGTAAATTTATCAGCTCAAAGATTCTCGATTGGAGCGTGTTTGTTTTCTGCCCTAATCCATAAATCCTTAAGGCATCATGTATTTTATCAGTAAAATAACGACCATATTTCACGTAGAGAAAGTCCAGCTGAACCACAACATTTCTACGCTCCTGTGATGTAATCAACCAACCATTTAGATAGGCCAGTTTATCATCATTGACTGGCAGTGATTGATATTTACTAATGCAGTCCTGGATATAATGACTAATCTTTGTAATGCCAAATGTTCTTGTAGGAATATCAATGTTATTGACTTTGGCAAGTGTGCACATCACATTATGAATAGGCTTGGAGAAGGTTGTTATTGTTTTAAATTTCAAACCTTCTTGCTCTGCATAAATAAAACCAATGAGCATGTCTAGATGGGATTGAAACTTATCTTTATTACTAAAGATCTCGATACCGTTAAATTTCGTCAAATCCTGAGAATACAAGAAAGCTGCATAAATATTAAATATCTGTATCTTTTTTGTTTCATATCCTTCTGGGTAAACTGAGTCAATTACAGCGCTCACCTGTAAGCTTAATGGCTTTGATATAGCACCAGATAGAAGAGATAATTTGCTCAAAATACTAGTATTCATACGCAAGATACCTTCAATTATTGAATTAATAATAAAGCTAGTACTGGGTTGATAAGTTGTCAATAACATCGATTAATTGAAAAAACATTTATTTTCAACAAAATCAACTAATTAAAGTTTTCTTGATAATAAAAACAAATCCACAGAAGCTTGCTGTCGGTTTTGCGCCTGTGTTCAGCGACGTTGCAAAAGAACGCTCTGGAGATGTTCGATTCGTTAAGATTGATACTGAAGCACAGCAGCAGCTCGCGGCAATGTATCAAATCAGAAGCATTCCGACCGTGATGGTGTTTAAAGACGGTAAACGTGTCGATACGATAAACGGTGCGCTACCAAAAGGTCAATTTGATCAATGGCTGAATCAAGCTCTAACCAAATAACATGGGGGTGAGCTATTGAATTTCATTTTTGCTTTATTCTAAGTAAGCACAAAAAAATAGGTTAGAGAGCCTTGTCATCACTTTATGGGTATGTCTCAAATCGTGTGGTGACGGGCTAAGATCAACGCCCCATCAGCATCAAAGAGAAAATCTCACAGATGCTGATTGAAATGCCGAGATATTATCCATAAATAAAATCCATTGAGTCAAACTGGGAACCTTTCTAATCACCAGTTTTCTTCAACAAAAAAGAGTATTGAAGAGATACCTGAGCGCGTCGCTCTTTATGATAGTGCTAACGTTCGACATGCCTTTCGCAAGTAGAGTGGTAACTCGTCATGCCAATACCGTAAAGGGACGATTTAACAGATAAGCGTCAATGCGAACCCAATCAGAACAAGCCAACCACTTTACCGTCTCTCTATAAATTAAACCACTATAGAACAACAGCTTAACGGCTTTTCGACCGTATAAAATCTGGCTGAATTGTGAAATGTCGCAATGGTATTTTAGTTTAGAGTGGTGATAAATTTATTTTATCTTGACGACTATTTTTATTCGTTTTACCCAATCCAATTTCTCCTCCATAGTCGCGGAAAATTCATCGTTCCTTCGACTATCAGAGGCTCCTGCATTGGACAATATCCAACCAACAACTCGCATAACGGTCCCTGTTATTGCATTGTCTTTTTACGCGATCGCTTCAGGCTACTTAATGAGTTCATTACCATTAATGCTGTCTGAGTATGGCTTAGACAAAAATTTATCGAGTTGGTTGGCGAGTGCATTCTATGCAGGTCTACTGGCTGGTACATTATTGATTGAACGTGCCATTGCGCGTGTTGGTCACAAAGACGCGTTCGTCATCGCATTGAGTGTGTTCATCGCCACGATCCTTGTATTGCCATTGATCCCACATCAAGCAGTATGGCTATTCGCTCGCTTTGTGGCAGGTGTGGCGGTTGCAGGTATCTTCGTGATTGTAGAGTCTTGGCTAATGAGCGGTGACGAATCACAACGAGCAAAACGCCTCGCTATCTACATGTGCTCACTGTACGGCGGTTCTGCCGTTGGTCAGCTTGGTATCGGTTACCTAGGTATTACTGGTGGGGTACCTTTCATCGCAATGTTCACCCTTCTGTTTGGTGCGATCATTGTGCTGATGTACGGACAAGCAACGCCACCACAGATCCACGATGCGCAATCTTTGTCTTTAAAGCAGATCAGCAAATTAAGCCACAGCGCGCTCATTGGCTGCATTGTATCTGGATTAACACTCGGGGCGATTTATGGTTTGATGCCAGTTGAACTTGCTCAACGTAACATTGCTCACGAAGACATAGGCGGTTTGATGGCTTTAGTGATCATCGGTGGCATGGCTGTACAACCAATGGTGACTTGGTTATCTCACCACGTAGGACAAGTGTTATTAATGGCTCTGTTCTGCCTACTAGGGGTTGCAAGCATTGGCGTGTTGACTATCAATCACGATTTCTACGTATTAGGCATGAGCCTGTTCGTTTTGGGCATGGCAACATTTGCGCTGTACCCAATCGCGATTAACTTGGGGTGCCGCAACCTTGACCCAAACTACTTGGTGTCAGTGACTCAAATTATGCTGCTTTGCTACAGCATCGGTTCTGTTGTTGGCCCCATCGTTGCAGACAGCTTTATGAATTCACAAGCAGGGCTGTTCACGTACCTGTTCGCGTCTCTGCTTGCGACAACGATATACATGCTGGTCGCGAGCCTAAAGCGCTCTCCTTTGCAGATTGCAGGCGAGTAACTTCAGGACAATAAATATTTGCCACTAAGGCTCTGAGTGAGGACTTTACGTTTAAACTCCGGGCCTTTTTGTTTTGCATCAATTGAAAATCGGTGAATGCGCTAAATATTGATGAACTCGCTAAATGATGCGCTTTATTACTTAATCTCTGTCTAATATCTGATAACTCTTTCGATATTGGCTGGGTGATAAACCGAAATGCTTTTTAAATCGATGCGAGAAGTTATAAGGATCTTTGTAGCCTAAACGATTGGCAATCATCGACACCGACCAATCTTGCTGCTTCAATAAACTGGTCGATTTATCCATTCTGAGCTGAATCAATTTGCGGCGAGGCGAGACATTAAACAATGACTTGGTGACCCGGTTTAACTGCTCTTCACTGATAAAGACACGCTCAGCCATCCCTGCAACTGTCCACGCCAAATGGAGACTGCTCTCGATTTCATTGTAGAGTGCCTGAACTCGCGCAGTGGTACTTGTCGACTTAGGTTCAAAGCCGGTCAAACTCCGAATGATCTCACTCATAAGCAACTTTCTATAACTCGCTCTGCCACCAATTTCAAAGTAAACCAAGTTCATTAACGACCAGATTTGTTCACATTCTCCGAACGGCACAATACGCTGACCTAAACTTGCAATGTGTTGCCACTGAGGAGTCGACGGTGTCAACATCCACGCCATCTTCCAATAATTGTATTGCGGGTCAAGCTCAAAACGGAAAGAGGTTTCAGCCGGAAGAACAACTAACGTATACGGCGTAATGGCTTGCACCGAGGTAGACGTCGTCAGTATACCGCCCCCTTCTTGTGTGAAAATGAGCGTATGCACGTCCACTGATTCGCGTTCCACCCAATAAGCATCGTACAGCTTAGCCATACCGGCCATGTAAACCCCACTACTCTTCATTTCTGGGATATCTTCAACGGTCAAAAAACGTTCTTTGCACGCTTCAGCTAAAAAGACGTCATCTTGCCATCTCGATTTAGGTCGCATTTGTTCAATGACGGATTCGCACAGGTTTTGTTGTTTTTTGAACATGTTTTTATCCGCCTCAACTCACTATAGTTCTGCCATAAATTGGAGAACCTATGACTACTAACACCAACCCTGAATTATACAACAAAAACACGGCTGAGAGCATATTACCGCGCATTCTCAAGCTCGGTTTACCTGTTGCATTACAAAGTGCGCTTGTCGCAATTCTAGCCCTTGCTGACGTACTGATGGTTAGTGACTACGGTATGGAAGCGACAGCAGCAGTGGGAATTGCATCAAAGTGGCACTTCGTAGCAATTATGATTATGGCTGGCTTAGCCTCAGCAAACGGCACACTGGTTGCGCAATATTGGGGAAAAAACGACCGTAAAAGCGCACGCACCGTATCATCCATTGCAATGGTGTTTGGTCTAAAAGTTCTGCTGCCTGTTACTGCTATCATCACTCTTGGCTCCCACTTTTTAATGATGTTGCAAACCAGCGATCAAACTGTGATAGCACTCGGCGCGACTTATCTTTGGTACGGCTTCCCTGTCCTACTTCTGACTCATATTGTTGTCGTGGTAGAAGCCAGCCTACGCTCATCGGGTGACACTGTAACACCTCTATTATTAGGGGCGGTGACCATTGCACTCAACATTGCACTTAACTTCATTCTGATTAAAGGTGCCTTTGGTATTCCTGCGATGGGTGTTGCGGGTGCAGCGCTTGCAACGACACTAGCTCGCGCAATTCAAGTTGGCTTGATGTATGGCTATATGCGTATGCGTAAACACTGGCTATTAACGACACCAAGTTCACCACATCGTCCGTCATTGTGGTTGTCTTACCGTCGTATTGCACTGCCATTAACAATGAATGCCGTATTGTGGGCAATGGGCACCATGGCGTACCAAATGATCTTCGGTCATATGGGGACAACAGAGTTGGCTGTATTCTCTATGCTCGCGCCCTTTGAATCGCTGTGTTATTCGGTATTTTTCGGTATTTCAGTGGCGTGTTCAGTACTGCTAGGTCATTCATTGGGTCGTGATGAGTTTGATGAAGCGATGAGTATGGGACTGACCTTCATTAAAGCCGTCGTTGGCTTTGGCGCGGTTGTCGGTCTTCTTCTCTTCGTCGGCAAGGAGCACGTATTGAGTTGGCTGAATTTAACAGACGAGAAGTTATACCCACTCGCAGCACCAGCAATCATGATCATGTGTTTTGCTGTGGTGATTCGCATGCTAAACATGGTGATCATTAACGGTATTATTCGTGCTGGTGGTGACAACGCGTTTTGTCTACGCATGGATTTTATTGCGATGTGGATGGTTGGCATTCCAGTATGTGTGTACGGTGCCTTTGTCGCGGGATGGGATTTCAAATACATCTATGGCCTGATGTTGGTAGAAGAAGTGGTCAAACTGGCCATATGTTCACACCGCTACCTAAGCCGACGCTGGATCAACAACCTAACAGTGACCCACGAAGAGCCGCAAACTGCATAACCCTCTAAATTGACCAATCTAGGTTTACAGTTAAGTATTAAATAGAAACAAAAAGGTTTGGTAAATCAAACCTTTTTGTTGCCTCGTTCTCTAGAGATATCACTATTTTTATCCATTCGGATATGGCGATTCGACACATTCGGCAATGGCTTATCGGGCACTTTTCGTTGCTCATGAAACAAATGCCTGAACGCTAAAATCGGATGCTTAAGTAACATTCTAGGCCCAGCATAACGCATCACTAACCGCATCTGCTGTTTCGGTTCGGGCTTATAGCAATGTATTGGACACTTGTTACAAGTCGGTTTGGTTTCACCATAAGGGCAGCGATCAAGTCGCGTTTCGGCATAGCGTAACAGTTGCTCACACTCTTCACATAACGCGCCATTCTGACGCACTGCACCGTGGTGATCTTTACAGTAGATGTGCACCATCGCAATCACGGTTTTGTACTCCGTTGCGAGTTCGCCTTGTAGAATGTTGTTATGTTGAAACATGATTAATTGCCCAGAGATAAACCGTACAGGTTGAGATTAACACTTTCACTTAATACGTCTTCGACTCGCTCAAAGACAAAACCTAATTTTGTCAGCAATGCGATACTTCGAATGTTATCTGAGGTCGTGATGGCAACTAAATGATCGATATCAGCGTGATGTTTCGCTTGTTCAATTATCGCTTGTGCCGCTTCTCGTGCAAAACCTTGACCGTACGCTTCAGGGACAAAACCATAACCAATATCATGTGACGCTAAAGTCTCTCGTTTAATTAATCCACAGATACCAATTGGGATGGAACAATCTTTGATTTCGACCATTAGTAAGCACACTCCCTTCTCTCTGTGCATCGTGAGAATGTTATTTTCGATGTATTCAACAGCCTTGTCAGTATCAGTAATGCCCTTGTCTCCAATATAACGTAGGAAATCTTGTGAGCTGTATAATCGTTGAATAAACACCGCATCTTGAGGTGTGATCATTCTTAATCGTAAACGTTCGGTCTCGACTGCCTGCATAGTGATATTTTCCTTGCTGAATACCATGTAAATATTGAGTTCTAGATCTAAAATGATTATCCTCCACCGCCTAAACTAAATACAAGGCTATGCAGCAATGAACCGTAAGAAAAAAATCAACCAAATTCTAAAGAAGAAGCAGAAACAAGCGAATTCGAAACTGCATGGTAGCAACAAGCCTCGCTACATTTCTAAAGCTGACCGTGCAAAAATGGAAGCTGAAGAACAGGCTAAAGCCGCTCAAGAGCA
This sequence comes from Vibrio artabrorum, assembly GCF_024347295.1. Classification (NCBI taxonomy): domain Bacteria; kingdom Pseudomonadati; phylum Pseudomonadota; class Gammaproteobacteria; order Vibrionales; family Vibrionaceae; genus Vibrio; species Vibrio artabrorum. Next base: position 1,123,848 of record NZ_AP025459.1, read on the forward strand.
AGCTGAAGGCACAGTTGAAGCGACTGTTGAAGTCGAAGAGACAAAAGCTGCAGAGTAAGTTATAAACTCGCAGCTCTCTTGTCTGATACTCTCCAAGAGCCAACAGACAAGAACAAAAAAGCAGCCTCTAATTGGGCTGCTTTTTTGATCCTACCATTTTTAATCGCGCTGATTAGCCTTTAAAAGGCCGAACTTCCCAGCGTGTAAATGGCGCTTTTGCATGAATCCCCGCGCTTCCCCAACGATCTACCGGATCAACAACAAGCATTCGTTCAATCGGTACCAGTGACTGAAGCAAAGTCGTGGGCTTTTTCGTGGTCACTAACCACAGTGCATCATCTTCTGAAAACATCGCTTTGAGTTTGGCTTTGTCTTGCTCTGTCCATTCAAGTTCAGCTTTGAACATACGCTCTACAACGAACAGTTGGCTACCTGAAGCAAAATCTTCCAAGCTTTCTGAAAGCAACAATACTGAATCAACGTCATTATCCAGCAATACCGCTTGTTGCTTGTTTATCAGTTCACGCACATCAAGCATGACACGTTGTAGGTTGCCATCAATGGCATCAGCCTGCGCCGGCCACAATAACTTAAAGTCGTCAGCTACGATCGCCGCCATGCGCGTTAAGTTGGTTGGGTTTAACCACGCATACTTAGACACATCACCACTCGATAACGTCAGTGCTGCGACACCTTGAGCACGCGGTGTGATCGCTTGAGCGGCATCCACTTCCACTAAACGGATGTTACCCTGCCTTGCGTATATGAAAGTAGGGTCCGCCGGCCAGATGGACGACAGCGTTAATACAACCGTTGCCCTTTTACCGGATTGTAAGACTTTGCTTGCGCCCTTACTACCAAACCAGTTTGGCAGACGATCAATACCATAGCGCTTTGGCGGTAGATATTCGGTGGTAATGTCAGTGCCTTTGGTTAGCTCTGTCGCCAAAGCATAAGTCACCGGTGTACTGGTGAGGATATCCTCAGCATTAGCATTGATAGACACCATTGAGCCAGCCCAAAATAGGCAGCTTAGTGCGCCCGCTTGAGTCGTTGCCTTCACTGAGCTTGAGATACGATTCATTAAAGGGGTCATGATTATGCCTTTCTCATAATTCGATAGAGTGTTGCTGCTAAGAAAAATGTCGCAGAAACGATGATGATTGAAGCGCCTGATGGTACGGGCAGTTTTAGCTCCATAGGTAAAACCGTTCCGACTACACACGCGATAGTTGCCAACAAGGCAGACAGCAGCACAAAACTACCCATACGTTTAGTCAGCAAGCGAGCGGTAGCACCTGGAATCAGCAATAACGCGCCAACCAGAACGGCACCGACAATCTTCACCGCGGCAATCGTCACTAAGGTGATCATCATGACAAACAAGTAGTCGTAAAAACTGGTGTTATAACCACGAACCTTGGCAATATCTGGGCTGATACAAGTCAAAAGAATACGATTGAACGTCGGAATTAAGAGCAAAATGATGATCGCGCAACTGCCTGCAAGAATCGCTAAGTCTTGGTCTGTTACCGTCAAAATAGAGCCAAACAATACGTTCTCAAGCATGTGAATATTGATTTTGCGTGCAACGTACATCAGTAACGCCGCGCCCACCGCTAACGCTAGTGCAAGGAAAACGCCGACTAAGGTATCGTATGGCACATTGGTTCTGTTTCTTACAAAATGAAGAAGCAGCGCGAAGATCATACAGAAACTAAACAGTCCAATAATTGGGTTTTCCGGTGGCTCGCCAAGCAACACTCCAATAGCGATACCGGTTAATGCCGCGTGACCGACCGCTTCCGAGAAGAAAGCCAGACGTTTTGCTATCACTAAAGTGCCAAGACCACCTAATAACGGGCCAAGTAATAGTGCCGCCACCAAGGCATTGACCATGAACGCATACATGAAGCTGTCTGATAACCAACCCGCTTCAACACCACTTATGGCAAGGTGTCGTAACCAATCCATTACGCAACCTCCTTTGGTTTGTTCATCGCAGCGCCACTGCTGTAATGCTGGAATAAGCTTTCAATTTTACTTGGGTGCAGTACTTGTTCATGTGGACCACTATCCACCAAGAATCGATTCACAACATGTACATTGGCTTCAAGGCGACGTACTGCGGTGACATCGTGGTGAACCGCAAGGATCGTGCGACCCTCGTCAACACATTCACGAATCAGCGATTCAAGGTAACGAACGCCCTGCTCATCCATGCCGGTCGTTGGTTCGTCCAACACTAATAAGCTTGGGTTATCCAACAACGCTTGAGCAAACAACACGCGTTGCTGCTCACCGCCCGACAACTGTCCCATGCGGCGATCGCTACGTGTCGCCATACCCACTCGATCCAACTGCGCTAATGCCAGATCCAACTGCTTGGACTTACCACGCCAAAATAGAGGAATTCGAGTTTGGTTAAGCAACACGAAATCCATGACTGTAAGAGGTAAGCTCGATTCAAAGGTCGCTTTTTGAGGAACGTAACCAATACTTGGCTTTTCTGGCCAATGAATATTGATTTGCCCAGAGAAAGGCGTCAAACCAAGAACCGAGCGCAGCAAAGAGGTTTTACCACCGCCGTTTGGTCCCATGATCACATGGCACTCACCCGCTTTAAGTTCAAGTGAAATATCGTCAAGAATGACGTTGTTGTCGTACTGCAGACCAAGTTGATTGATTGAAATCGATGGACCTAACATTATGCGTTCCCGCTTTTAGCTTGGTTCGCAGCCGCAAATTTCATGGCTTCGATCAGCGTTTCTAGGTTCTTCTTCATCTCAACTTCAACTTTATCGTCTTGATATTCGCCGTGCGTCATGTGAGAAAAACGGTAAAGCTGCACGCCCGTTTCCGCTTCAATGGTGTCAACAAAACGGTTTGGCATGTTTAACTCATAGAACAACACATCAATGCCCGATGCGCGGATCTTTTCGATCGTCTCTTGCAGCTGGCTCGCACTTGGTTCAACACCGTGTGCAGGCTCAATCACCGCTGCCACATCCACACCAAACTCTTGCAAGATATAGCCATAAGCATTATGCGTGGTCGCCACCTTCATACCTGAAGTATCGAGTTCACCTAGTGACAACATCGCATCGCGCTTCATAAAGCGAAATTGCTTAGCGTATTGACGCGCATTGTTACGATAAAAAACCGCGTTGTCTGGGTCGAGCTTAGAGACTTCACTCGCGATGGTGTAAACCTTTTGGATGGTTGTCGAAAGTCCAACAAACGTGTGCGGATTCACCGCGCCTTGACCCACTGACTGGCCTAATGCCGGCAGTAAAGGCACTTCTTTGTTCGCTTCGATCACCACTAAGTCATCACGTTGCGCGGCTAAGATTACTTTTAGTGCGAAGTCGTCATGACCAATACCGTTTACCACGATGGCGTCCATCTGGCTCAATCGCTTTAAGTCGTTCGGTTGTGGCAAGTAATTATGCGGATTAAAGCCAGCATCAACCAAAGGAAGGATGTTCACTTTGTCACCCACGACGGCTTTTACGTAGCTGTAGTAAGGCTGAAGGGTTATGCCAATCGTCAGCTTATCGCTGTCGACCTTGTATTCTTTTGCCAATGCATTGGGTGTCATTAACACCGCTAATAACGACATCAATAGAGTCATAATTCGCATAGTAAATCTCTTATAATTTGTGAGCATTTTTGTAAGCCGGAGTACTTAATGAGAAGCAGCATCATGCTGTTCAACTTGTGATTCATTGACGACCATTTTCCAACCTGCTGACTCCAGTGTGTTCTCATCAAAATGAGTCGGTTGACTTGCTACGCCTCCTAGGTAAATCCAGATTTCAGGAGAAACACTGTTGGCGTTCAAAATAAAGGAATCCGCGAAGCCATGATCGGTTGGCGTAGCTTGTTCACTTAGTGCCGCATGTTCACTTGCTAACGCGACGTAGTAACCACGCTCGTCCAATAACCAAGTATGAGAACCTTTGCGCTTCCAACTCTGGTCTTCAACAAATGGCGCGACCCATTCATCTTTAAGTGACGCAACACTTGGCCATTCGCCGTCAGAGTCCATGCGCTGGTCACGAATCTCTTCATGAGCCAAACGCAGCTCGGATAACATCGCCAAGTTTTTCTGCTCAACATCGGTCACTAAGATTTGATGATCGAGTACCGCTTCGATATGCGATTCTGCTTGGTGAAATGGGATAGCAACCACAGCAAAGCTCAGAATGAACACCATGATCAGCCCTACCCATTTGCCTTCTCTGCCGCCCGTATCAGCACGCACACCTTGAATCATCATTTCTCACTGATCTCGATAACGTCGACTTCAACAGGAAACTCATGGCCAGAATCAAACACAAGGTAGAACTCAGTATCAGGGTTGGAAAATTCAACAATAGAGCGCTTGTCCGTCAACTCTTTTGCAATTAAGTTGTCTTCGTAGTCGTACATCTCGACTGTATAATCAATCGCTTTACTGCCGTCTGAGTAGCCCGCTTCACAGGCCACCATTTGGCCTTCAAACCAACAACTCATAAGGGGAAAGTGTGCTTGCGCAGGTAATGCAGCGAAACCAAGTCCCAGAGCCATGCATGGGGCGACTACCGCGTTTAGTTTTGTTTTTATTGTCATGATTTGTACCCTAGACACAATGCAATTTCTCAGTACGAGACTGAGTGATACAGGGCTCAAATGAGCCCCTGTTTTTGAACTCATAATGGTGATAAACCGTTGTTGGTCTCAACATCGAGGAACCTCCTCGATAAAGCCAATTATTGAAGCAGTGCTTCGAAGGTTAAGTGGACGTTGGCACTGGCTTTGTCTGCCAGTGGGTTATTGATCAACTCACCTTTGTAGTTTGCTTTCATGACATAACGACCCGCCACATCCGGTGTGAACGTGATTTCGCCATTCTCATCACTCACAACATCAATCTGCTCTTGGTGGTTGCGGTAAAGCGTGCCTTCACGGGTGATCTCCGCGGTCACGTCTTTCTGAACTTCACCGTTATAGAAGAATTGGAATGTTACAGGTTCGCCTTCAATGATGTCTGAAGGGTGTGTTACTGGTTTCATTTCAAGAAGCTTACCCTCAATCTTAAAGACTGAATCTGATGGCTTACCGACTGTGATGTAACTTTCAGCGCGTGTGAAACTGAGCTGCGTTACCATGTCACGTGATTCTTTAGGAAGGACGGAATCGCGGTCTGCCTTGTTCGCTTTGATCCTTTTCACGGTATCACGACGGCCCGCTTTGTAATGCGTATAGTAAGAAGGTTCATTATTAATCGCGACTTTATGCGTACCTTCTTCTTCAAAGTAGAAATCGAAAATTGAACGACGTTTACCGCGAACGACAAAGTTTGGACGCTCGCTTCGGCCATCGGGCATGATGACCTGCGTATTTTCACTGCCTGCGGGCTTATCGAAAACGAATGTGCCGTGAGACGCAGTCACGTCAAACGTCAGCCAATCCCCCCCCTCTTTCGATACCGTGAAGTGAGACGGTAATACCCAACGGGGGTGTGCTTGGGCTGTAGTCGTTGCCGCTAAACCGAACGCCACAACACCCGCTAAAGCCAGTACTTTCATTTTTGTCTGTTTCATTATGTTCAATTCCGTTATTGATATTTTTTAACCATGTCACCCAATGAGGTCTAACGATGACAAACGCCGATCCTTTTCTCACTGGTGAGTCATCGCAGGTATTAACCGGCGCATCGGCTATTTAACGAGGTAATTCAAGGTGATTTCACCCGTCTCTTTGGTTGCCTTTAACTGATAAAACGCATTTGCATCCGTAAGTGATACTTTTTGACGCAAGTAGTTACGGCCACCGTGTTCACGAACCACTTCGATGTGAACGGTATATTCACCTTGGTCTAGGGGCTGGCCGTCATCGCTCTTACCATCCCAAACGAAACGGTACTTGCCAGCTGGGCGCGTTGCCGATGTCACAGCATCAACGAGTTCACGATCGTAGCGTCCAACTTTTCTCCACCAGCTACGTAAATCTTTAAGCCATTCGTCTTTACCAACCCAAAGCTCAATGGTTTTTACTGACTTTCGCTCACTGTTTTCTACCCACACCGCCACATAAGGGCGTGCATACATTGAGGTATCTATCTTTGGCAGCTCAAAACTGACATCCATTTTTGCCGAATCAGGAATCGCTTGTGCCATACCTAGGCTTGGTAAAAGAGACAACGCAAGAAGTGCCTTGCTCCAGTTGATTTTTTTCATGTTTAACAACCTTTTAATCCGTTTAACCTTTGACTTTTCTTGATACTGATTGATCAAGCGAGTGAAGAGTTAAGGCACAGCAACAAAATAAACAGCAAGTGAGATTACAGAGCCAACGACCGTCCATTTAATGGAGGTATTGAGCGTTTTTTTCTTAGGGAGTAGCAAGCACACACCGGTGAGAACAAAAAAGATCATCAGCAGCGCAGTGATATCGATGAACCACTTCCAAACTTCGCCGCTGTTACGCCCTTTATGTAGGTCGTTCAACAGAGCAATCACGCCGTAATTCGTGGTTTCGACTTCCACCGTTTCAGACGTCAGATCAACAAACACCGAACCGTTGTAGCCTGGCCCTTTGAAGTCCATTGACACTTCACCGACAAGCAATGCTCCATCTTCAATTTCGGTGTAGATGTCTAAACCAGAAGCAACACCAGATAAATCAGCCTCTTCAAAAAGAAATGCTTCAAAGGCGTTATCATCGACTTTTAATCGTCCGTCTTCGATCGTGAACAAACTGGCGGGGAGTGTTAGCGTAGAGCGTTGTATATTGGGTTGGCTTGACTCAAATAACTCAGGTCGATTTAGGGTGATACCCGTTACCGAGAAGAAAAGAACAACAAACAGAAGCGCCATTGAAATATAAACATGAAGTCGACGAGCCCAAGATTGGATCGCCCTACTTTTTAACGACATACAAACTAATACCTATAAATTTCATGGCGACAATCTAGTTGATAATCATTCGTATTGACATTTAATTTACATTGTTTACGTTCGCAGATTGTTTACATTTGCAAATGACGTAAGGAAATTTACGCAACATTACATGGGAAGTCATCGAACTGTTTGCCTATTCTTGCTAACTTGTACTAGAGAGAATGGTTCACTCGTCATCATTCTCATTAATAACAGGGGGCAAACCTTAAAAATCTCAGTATCAACATACTTGATTGAGGTTGGTGTAAGGTAGCAACTGTGACTTTAAGGTGTGAAAGTTGAGACTATTTGAGCTTTCCAACACTTTGACAACCATGTAAACGCGGTGGACTCTTTGGTTGATGTAGTTTGTTAAAAACTGAGCGAATAACCGATTTATGAGCGCTAATTTAGCCTAAAGGGATTTTGAAATGCGTATTATTGTTTTGGCTTTTATGACGCTTATAACAGCGTGCAGTAGCCTAATACCCGGCACAGAAGAGCGTCTCCAACAATACATAGGGGCAAACATCAGCGATGTACAGGCGTTGTATCTCAGTGAACGCTCGCGCCCCATCAGTTTTTGGGCGTCTCGACACTATGCTTGGGTTGAAATGAAGACGTTATGGGAGGATGGCAACACTTTACACACCTTTAAAAATCCTTATCGCGACTGCTCCATTAACTGGATAACGGACAACAGTGGTGTTATTCAAAGTGCTACGTCTAGTGGCACGATGTGTGAGCCTTAAATCCATAAATCCATACAATATAGCGAGATGAGCTTAAGTCACCAACATTAACGATGGGTGTCATTGGAGCGAGCAAATGGCACCCATCGTTAATGTTATGCTTGTTGTGTTCGGTTTTCACTATCAGGAATTAGACATTTCCTTTATCACTGACTTTTCTAAGCTGAGTCAGGTATTTAATCCAACCTTGTGCTTCAGATGACGGTTCAATGTTATTTGCACGCTTGGCTTGCGCGAGCGCGTTATCAAGCTTCTTAAGCTTGTACCATGAACGTACTTTCGCTAATGCCACGTCAGCTTGTTTGTTTTTGTCTTTCACTTTGTCTAACACAACCAATGCTCGATCGTAGTAACCTTGCTGAACCAGTAGTTGAGCTACATTCCAATGATACTGAGCATCTTTTTGAGACGCCAACGTCCACACTTTAATGGCATTGTCCCACTCTTTCGCTAATTGCCAATACGTGGCTTGCTCTGCGAGAAGTTGAACGTCGCTGTTCTCATCATCTAACTTAGCTATTTCTTGTGCGGCTCGCTCTGGAATACCACGTTTGGCATACAATTGAGCCAGTAGCCGTCGATCTGATTTTTTAAGCTCAACGCCTTGGAGATCAGCCAGTGCTAAGGTATTCAATGCATCTCGGTAACGATCCAGTCTTAACTGAATACCGACCAGTTGACGCCACCAATTATCTTTCTCTGGTTGAAGTTCAATGAGGCTTTCCAATGTAGGAATCGACGGTTTCCACTGCTTTAACTGAAGCTGTGCACCGAGTTTTAACGATAGAGGTGATAACTCAGGTTTTGAATTGAACTTATCATGATTACCGATGGCCACGAGTACTTTCGACCAGTTCTTCATTTGGTATTCAGCTTGTGCAATTCGCATCCAAAGCGTGTCTTTCTTTTCCTTTTCTGGTGCTGTTTTCACTAACTCGTAATAGTACCGAAGCGCCTTTTTGCACTGCTGATCGTTCAACAACAAATCAGCCAGCATGCGCTTCGTGACCCAAGCTTGCTCATCAACGAGCAAATGCGTATCGACGGCATAAGTGAGCTGCTTAATCGCCGCATCAGTTTTACCATCTTGCCAATAAAATACACCAAGCATACGTGCTACATAGGCTTTATCGTAACCTTTAGAGAGATCTAAATCCGCCAGTACATCAATGGCCTGCTTAACCTGTTCATCTTGAGCCAGTTGATAGGCCTTTTGAACACGAATAGCCGTATATTGAGATAACGCTTGGGCTTGTGTTGTTAGAGGCATTAATAACACGCCCACTAATATCCATATCTGTTTCATCATTTTGCCAACTTAAACTCGAGTTTCACGGTTTGACCAACTTGAGCTATCGCTTTTCCATCAACAACTTTCGGTTGATATTTCCATTTTTTAAGTGCTCTCACGGCTTCACGTTCAAACATTCGACGTGGATTTGCATCCGTGACTTGAATGTTGACAGGTCGTCCCGTTTCATCGATGGTAAAAGACATCATGACATAGCCTTCAGCACCACGTTTTAACGCTTTTGCTGGATAACGCGGTTCGACTCGATACAAAGGCATTGCCTGTTGGTTTGACCCAAAATCAGAAAAGGTTGGCGCGTTAATCGCTAAACCATCAATTGATGTATCCAAATTCAATGAAGGCAGTGACGACATTGAGTTGAGTGGCGTCACTTCCGCTTGTGATTGAGACGCTTGTGCTTTCGGTGGCGGCTCTGGCATTTCTGGTTTTTCAGGAACGACACGTTGTCTTCTTTGAACTTGTTGTTCTTGTTCCACCATCACCATATTGAAACTTAACGTCTCACGGTTGTCTGCTGAACGTTGATGACCATTATCGACCATCCAAGCCATAAAAGAAAAAAGAGCTAGACCCAATGCGCCCGCCAGAGGTAGAGCAAGAAATAGGCGAATCATTGTTCAAGATCCTCCCAGATCATCGCTTATCAGCCGCAAGCGCAATATTTTTAACACCCGCACTTTTGGCGGCGTCCATCACTTTAACAACCGTACCGTTATATGCGTGTTCGTCCGCCTGAATAACCAAAGAAGCATCGGGTTGTTCTAATAACAAATGTTCTAATGTCGCTTGAACACGTTCAACATCAACAACACGTTTATCTATATAAATGTCGTTTGCAGAAGTAATCGCAACAAAGATGCCCGCATCCTTTTGGCTGACGACGTTAGACGCTTGTGGGCGATTGACTTCAACCCCTGATTCACGAACAAATGAACTGGTCACGATAAAGAAGATAAGCATGATAAATACAATATCAAGCATCGAAGTAAGGTCTATTTGAGCCTCTTCGTTTTTAGAATGACGTCGACCGAGTCTCATCGTTGACTCCTTAAAGATTTTTCTAATTTCAATTCTAAGTGGTGACACACTTTTGCTAAACGCGCGTGAACAAACATGCCTGCCAAAGCAGCAACCATACCCGCCATGGTTGGTAGCGTTGCCAACGAGATACCTGAAGCCATCAATTTAGGGTCACTGCTTCCTTGAGTCGCCATCACATCAAAAACAGAGATCATACCGGTGACGGTACCTAACAACCCCAACATCGGGCAAATAGAGACTAATAGCTTAATAAAATTCAAGTTCTGGTTAAGTAAGATACTCGCTTGCCCCAACCAACCTTCACGAATGGCTTTAGCATACCAAGAAGAGTGCTCTTCTCGTTCATGCCACTGAGTAATCCAAACCTGACGTTGCTTTGGAAAGTAGAACGCAAGATAAAGTATACGTTCTACCACAAGCACCCAAAATACTAGGACAACTGCGGCTAACCACCACAGGACGAAACCGCCCTGCTCCATAAAGCTTGACAAAGACAGCAGCCAGTCACTCGTTAACCAACTTGCTGGTAATAGAGAAGCCGACAAAATATCCATTACGCCACAGTCCCAACAGGTGAGCCAACAGGGTTCGATTCAGCTCTCTTTTCTGCCTGATCAGCAACAAGACCGATACCTTGTTTCTCAAGAATATTACGAATGTTCTCAGCCTGAGTGCTAAGAATGTTGTGGGCGAATAGAAGAGGCATTGCTGCAACAAGACCAAGTACGGTGGTTACCAGCGCCATCGAAATACCTCCCGCCATCACTTTAGGGTCGCCATTGCCAAACTGGGTGATCACTTGGAATGTTTCGATCATGCCGGTTACTGTACCTAACAAACCAAGCATTGGTGCTAGTGCTGCCAATAGCTTAAGCATCGATAAACCTTTCTCTAAGTGAGTCTGCTCATCGACTACCGCTTCTAAAAGACGCAGCTCTAGCGCTTCAACCGTTCGGTTTTGCTCTTTGTTGTAAACCGCAAGAACCCGACCTAGAGGGTTGTCACCCGCTTGATCTGGAGCCTTGAGTTGTGCGCGAATTTTCTGGCGAGCGATAGCCAAAGAAATACCGCGAACCAATGCGATGATTAAGCCAATAACCAAGAATCCGATGATCACTTTACCAACCACGCCACCCGCTTGAAGGCGATCGGTTAGGCTAGGTTCCAAAGCCAATTGTTCTAGCATGCGCCCACGAGAAGGATCGACAACCACATTCGATACTTCGCCATTTGCTAATGCAGAAAGCGACGCCAATGTTGGGCCATTCGACGGCTGTTTTAAATACGCTATCGCATCTTGACGCTGAGTGTTCCAGTTTACGTAGCCTTGATCGGTCACTAGGCCAATGGAGCCTAGACGGTAAGCGTCGACAGTTTGTGTGTTGCCTTCACCGTTGATGAACGCTATTTGGGTTTTACTCAGCTCTGTGCTCGCTTTAATCTGCTCAACCATGCTCATCCACAAACCTGTCAGCTGTGGCATTGAAGGCAGTGATTTAGCATCCATGATTTGGGTAACGGTTGCCGTGTGTTCAGCACGATCCACACTGTTTACTGTTGTACTCAGCTCGGCACCGAGTTCTTTGGCATTTTGACGCACGACACCGAACAACTCGCCTAAGCTACCGGTCTCTAAACGCAACTTCTCTTCCAAGCGAGCGAGCTTGTTTTCGTTGTCACTGAATGTCTGAGTCAGCACATCGGTCGCATTTTGAATAGAAGTGCGCTTCGCTTCAAGTTGAGCTTTAAGCGCTTTGAGTTCTTGTTCTCTCTTTTTGAAATCAGCTTCACGTACTAAATTGTGAGAAGCTTGAGCACGGCTCTCCATTTTTGCTTTATTCACTAGTTGAGCCGTCGTGTCTGATGCAGAAAAAGCAGAAAATGAAATAGAGGCCATACAAATCAGCGCGGCGAATGGTTTTAAGTTCATTACTTAACCTCCGCAACGGTTAAAGAAACAGGTAACGTTATCAAGCTTGGTGCCGCTTGTTGGTTCGCAATATCGTAAGCTTTATCTAATTCAGATTTTATGGATGAATCGAGCGCTTGCCACTGATTTTGTGTTTGATTCCAAGCCCAATATTGACTGCCCTTTAGGTTGCGAGCCACTAAAGAGATACGACCTAAGTGGAGTACATCAGCTTCAATCGTTCTGTCGCTGCTCAGTGCTACACGACCTTGATACGCACCCAGCTTGATTCCGTAATCCATCTCTATTTGGTAAGCTTCTAGAATACGACGGTATTTTTCTGCATCACTCACATCAGCGCGAGTCATCATTGCTTGCAGCTTTTCAACTCTTTCTAAACGCTGTTGTTTCTTGATTGGCACATCTTGTTCAACCAACTGTTGCAGACCATCAATCATTTTATACATCAAAGGCACAATACCTTGACGTGTGTACTTAATTTCAGCGATCTGATCTTCAATGCTCTTCGCTTCTTGATTCTGGCTCCCAACCAAGGCAACCAAGTGGTCGTGATAGATATCTAGGTTTTTTACTTCTTCTTGCAGACGCTCAATCTCAGCTTGTAGCATTAACGTTGCTTGTGAGCTTTGATCAATAACTTTTTGGCTCGACGCCGATGTGTTATTGGTCTTGTTTTGAATGGATTGAGCTTGATCTAAGCTGTTTGCCATCAAAGGCGTTGCAACCAAGGTAATCGCGAGCGCTAAGCTAGTTTTAAAAAGAGTCATAATTATCGTTATTTACTATAGAAGAAGGTCAAATGAATTTTATTGATAAACAGTCTCATCATCATTAAAAGTCACTCACATTACTAGAGATATTTTGCGAAATAGCAGAATCACGAAAGGGGAAATCCGCTGTTTTCCCCTGCGTATTTATGCTAGCAATAATACTCGATTATCAAATTAGTATTTTACTTGTAAAGTCGCCATGTAGTTGCGACCCTCGCCAACCACGACACCGCTTGTGCTGCCCCCTTCAAGATAATCAGTATCAAACAGGTTTTCTACATTGAAACGAGCAACAAAAGCGAGGTTTTCGTCGTACTTCATTGTATGTGCGATCCCCATATCGACACGCGTGTAGGCGTCCTTTTTGAAGGTGTTTGCATCTTCAGTGTAACGCTCACCAACATGATAAACACCTAAGTTGACATCAGTACCGTTATTAAACGAATAAGTAGACCAAATACTGGCGGTAAACTCTGGGACATCTGCTGGCGTTTTGCCTGCCAGTGCTGGGTCATTCTGGTATTCCGCCTCCAAAAGCATGGTTGATGCACTCAGAGAAAAGGCATCGGTCATGTAGCCAGTAGCCGACAACTCGACACCAGTATGAACTTGCTCGCCCACTTGGGTTGTGCGTGTCTCTTTACCGTTATTGCTTGCGGGGTCAAGGTCTTCAGTCACTTGCATGTTCGACTGAGTGATCTGGAACAATGCGCCCGATACCAACAGGCGCTCATCAAACAGTTCCCACTTAGAGCCTAGCTCGTAAAGTGTACCTTTTTTTGCCTCTTGAGATTGTCCAAAATTCACATCATCTTGATCTGTAATTTCACCAACAGGCTCGAAACTTTCAGAGTAAACCGCGTAAATAGAACCGTTTGGAGCTGGTGAATAGATTAGGCCGGCTTTGGGAAGGATGTTGTTGTAACTCTCCTCTACACCTTTACTGCTCTTCGTTTTATCGTGAGCAAAACGCACGCCCGCGAGCACTTGCCATTGGTCATTCAATGTCACTAAATCTTGAACGTAAAGACCGTAGTGCTGGCTTTCTGAGTGATCAACTTTGCTATCATTCTTGTAGCTAACGTTAGAAGGCATATCAAAACCGTTACCACATGCTGCGACGGCTTCTGCTTCTGTTGCGTTAACACAGGTGTAGCCAGAGTCATATAAACGTGCATAGTCGTAATGTAAGCCATTCACACCAACAAGCAGACGATGGTTAACACCTAGCGCATCAAAGTCACCCGTAAAGTCTACGTAAGCGGTATCAAACGTCCATTCATCATGACGGTCTGACACCTTGTAGCCGTAGCCACCGTTCTTATCGTCATATACCGTGTTGTTCGATTCTGTACGTTGACGTTCATAGAACTGGCGGTTCATGCCTGTTTTCATAGACCAAGCTTCGCTTAGATGGGCCGTTACCGATACTCCGTAATTGGCAACGTCATTGTCTGTTTGAGCAAAACACTGATCGTTCACAGTGTTAGGCTCAATCACTTTACCCGTCGATGTGTCGATTTTAGAACCATTGTCTAAATCGCCCTCTTCTATCGTACGATCATAATGAACCGACAACATGATATCTTCGTTGATATCGTAATCAACAAACAAACCACCCACAAAACGATCGGTTTCGACATCCGTACCATCAAAACGTGTACGGTAAGAATCTTGGTTTTCTTGTGAAACAATAAGACGAGCACGTAAAGTTTGCTCATCATTCAATGAGCCACTAACATCCGTTGTCGTGCGAGTGTAGTGATCAGAACCCATATCCTGACTAACATTAATTTGTGTTTCATACGTAGGCTTCTTAGACACCATGTTGACAAGGCCACCCGGCGCTGACTTACCGTAAAGGAGACCCGCAGGGCCTTTTAATACTTCTACGCGCTCTAAAAGTTCGACAGGCTGGCGATAGTGAGACCAGTGTTGAACACCATCACGCAAATAACCAGAGCTACTGTCGAGATCAAAACCACGAAGTGTAAAGCGTTCACGGTTTGTTGACTTAGAGCCCGCACCAACAGAAGCGTCATTTTTAAGAACTTTCCCTAATGTGCTAGCACGCTGCTCATCAATAATTTGTTCATCAATGACTGAGATTTGTCCCGGAGTCTCTAATTGAGTTGCCTCCATGCGCATGGCTGTTGTGTTCGTGTCAGCTTTGTAACCGTAGTCACGACCTTCAACGACCATATGCTCGTCTGTTTTTACTGTTTCTGCCAATACCGCTGGTGACGCTAATACTGCACCAATCACTAAAGCTAATGGGCTCTTTGAAAACATGTCCTTTTCTCCGCTTTTATTCTTTTAGACGAACACTTTCTATTTAGTCGATGTGCTCGTTAAACCGTTTCCGGTACCACTGAATCATTCTCGAGAGGGAATATAAGTGATAACCATTACCATTTGCATTGAATTTACATTCTTTGCATTCAGAGGAGAGATGCCCCCTGAACTTTAGAAAAGAATTCAAGGCTCTGGCGGAATGAAAAATCCATCGTTTGCTTTACCTACTGGGCTACAACCTTGTTTTTACTCCCGATTCGATAAATGAGTGGGACGCAGTAAAAAGCTTCGTCTTATTTATTACCTGTGAAATGGCCTATTTATGTATAGAGGTATCGAGTTTTGTAAGTTTATTGTGAATATTCATGGTTTTATTTGTTTATTTCACAAAAATATCAGTGAGCCAGATCACATCTGCAATCCCGGAGTGATTTTTTGTTTTTCGATTTAATACACCGACTGCTAATCTCCTGCTCACTTTGAAAAGGTGTCAAAGTTATAAATAATAAGGAGTGTTCTAAATGAATACCAAGAAACCTATGTCTCTGACTGGACGAGTTATCCTCGGTATGGTCGTGGGTGTACTTACGGGATTTGCCATTCAATCCTTTTTTGCAGAAAGCGGGTTTGTTAACAACTATATCGTTCATGGGCTCTTTGAAGTCGGAGGACAAATATTTGTTGCGAGTTTAAAAATGCTTGTTGTTCCACTGGTGTTCGTTTCACTAGTATGTGGAACGAGTTCGCTTAAAGACATATCAACTTTAGGCCGTATGGGTGGCAAAACACTGGCGCTCTATATTGGTACAACTGCCGTTGCTATCACACTCGCTCTAACCATTGGTAACTTATTCCAACCGGGGGCAGGTGCCGACTTAACAGCGGCAAGCTCATTCAAATCAGCGGACGCACCATCTTTGGGTCAAGTCATCATTGACATGTTCCCAACCAACCCTATACAGGCGATGGCTGAAGGTAAAACACTGCAAGTCATCGTGTTTGCCGTATTGTTTGGTATTGCTATTAGTGCTGCAGGTAAACCGGGCGAACGTATCGCTGCTGTTTTCGCAGACTTAAATGAAGTTATCATGAAGTTGGTCGCGCTCCTGATGAACCTTGCCCCTTATGGCGTGTTCTTCTTGATGGCAAAAATGTTCTCAGGACTTGCTTTAAGCGCAATTTGGAGCCTAGCAGAGTACTTCTTAGTGCTTGCGGGAACCCTACTACTGCACGGCCTAGTGACTTACAGCCTGATGTTAAAAGGGTTCACTGGTTTAAGCCCGATGATGTTCTTACGTAAGATGGAAGATGCGATTATGTTTGCATTTTCAACAGCGTCTTCAAACGCAACGATTCCTGTCACAATGGAAACGGCGAAAAACCGTATGGGTGTTGATAACAAAGTAGCCTCATTCACCATTCCGCTAGGTGCAACAGTGAACATGGATGGTACGGCTATCATGCAAGGTGTTGCGACGGCGTTTATTGCACAGGCATACAACATTGACCTCACGATGGGTGACTACTTAATGGTTATCCTAACCGCTACGTTAGCGTCTGTTGGTACAGCAGGTGTTCCAGGCGTGGGTCTCGTTATGCTAGCAATGGTATTGAACCAAGTCGGTCTGCCGCTTGAAGGTATTGCTCTTATCATGGGTGTTGACCGACTTCTTGATATGATTCGCACAGCTGTCAACATCACAGGCGATAGCGCAGTAACCATCATTGTGGCTAAGTCTGAAGGTTCTCTCGATGAGTCTCGCTTCAACGACCCTTCCGCAGGCGAGAAAGAAGAAGAAGTCAAACTATCGCACCAACAAGCATAGTCTCACTATTATCTCCTAGCTTAAGGGATCATTAATGGCGATGCCTTAGCGTATAGATAAAAATAAAAACGCCGCTGCGATTGCAGTGGCGTTTTTTTATGTCTCTCAAAGACCAAAATAATCCGCTGTCTAATCACTTATCGGGAACATCAAATTGACTCTCAAGCCTCCGCCCTCTCGATTCTCAGCGGTAACATGACCATTCATCACACCCATTGCTTCCTTCACGATAGCAAGGCCTAGGCCATAACCACCCGATTGTTTGTCTCTAGCTGATTGTAGACGTGTAAACGGGTCGAAAATTGTGGCCATTTTATTATCTGGGATACCGTGGCCGTTGTCTTCCACAGCTATGACACTGTAACTTTTATCAAGGACGAGTTCATGCGTGGTCACCAAAATATGAGCATTATCACCGGCATACTTAATCGCATTCCCCACCAAATTACCGATAACCCTTAAAAGTAACCTTTCATCAATATTAACCATTTTCGTCGGCGTTCTTAACTCGCCAACCAAAGTTTGGTTTGGCTTTAGATCGTTCTGCATTTGCGCAATAAGTAACGAACAGTATTGTTCCAAGCTCATCAAAGACAGCTTAGATTCGTAACGAGACGTCTCTAGTCGGCTAAATTCGAGAATTTCGCCGACCAGCTTATTCATCTCTTCCGTTTCATTTTCAAGCCTGTCGAGTAGACCGACGTTACTCTCATCGACTTTACCTCGCAACAAATGTAATGCGAGGTTTTGTCTTGCTAACGGCGTTCTGAGTTCATGGGACACATCTCGAAGCAATCGACGTTGCTTTTCAGCCAGAGACTGTATTTCAAATGTCATATGATCAAAATCATGGGCAAGTTCGTTAAACTCACGCGTACTTGAACCTAACTCCGACACAACACTGACGGAAAAATCTCCCTGTGCGAGCCTTCGGCTTGCTTCTCTTAAACGATCCAGCGGCTGTTGTAAGCTTTTCGCCATACCCATAGAGAACAGTGACAACACGAAAAAAGCGATTAAGGCTTTTAACAGATATGAGTATGGCGCGAAGGATTTGGCTGGGTGAACCTGATCAGGCAATTGAATGACCAACGTCTTACCATTGTTAAGGGGCAGACCAAAAATAGGCTTACTCACACGGTCACTCAGTTGGTGATCTAACTTGCGCAAATAATTCAACTTGAATTCAAAATGCGGATGCATGTCTCGATGAGTGATGGGTTGATGATCTTGGTCGATAACGAAGAGAGAATAAGCTTGCGCATTTCCCCAATCCGCCAGCTCGTCCATGTCCCCTTCTTCGAGCAACACATTCGCTTGGTAAGCAAGGTCAAGCATTTCAGCTTTAACGGATTCAGGCACCTTTAACAAGGCTTTCATCAACGCTCGCTCTGCCACTCCTTGAAGAAGCAAGATACTGACCAGAATCACCGTTAAATAGCTGAATAACTGAAACGTCAAGCCATCCTTACGCTTGGCGATAAAGTCGGGGTAACGCAGTAATTTTTTACTCATGCCCCGACCGACTCTAAATAGCTATAGCCTTTACCACGAACCGTTTTTATGTGTTGCTTAGACAAGCCCGCCTGAACAAGCTTTCGACGTATATTGCTGATATGCATATCTAAGTTACGATCGAAAGGACAGAGTTCTTTCTTAAGCACATCGATTTGCAGATTGGATTTAGAGACAACAATCCCTTGGTTTTTAACAAGGTAATCCAACAAATCTTTTTCTGTACCAGTTAGCGGTAAACGAGAGAGTTGTTCGCACAAGCCATGATTAGATGACGCAAGAGATTGCCTTTGACGCTCAAAACCTACCCGACGTAAGATAACTTTAATGCGGGTCAATAACTCTGGAACATTGAAAGGTTTCGCGATGTATTGATCTGCGCCAGCTTGATACCCCTCTAACATAGAAGCGTCGTCATTAAGTGCTGTCAACATAAGAATTGGCGTAGCAAATCGCTGACAGATTCGCCTAGCCACTTGGATACCACTTAAATTAGGGAGCATTACATCCAGTAGAACCAAATCGATAGGGTTTGACTGGATAAACTCTAGCGCAGATTCACCGCAATGAGCGGTATCGACGTGATACCCCTCATTTTCCAATACTTCACCCAGTAACTCACACAACTGGATATCATCATCAACAACTAAAATGCGAGACATTGCACACACCAATAAATAAGAATAGTTTGCATTCTAATTATCAGTATTATTGATTTCAATGATAAAGTGAGAGATTTCCTCTAAAGCAGAAGATCTTTTTCAATCGCTACAAATTTCGAGGCTGAATCGATTAAGTGTTGGGCAGTTAATCCAGGAACACCATATACCTCGACCGGTTTACCGAAGCGTTGTTTGATTCGCTCAACAAGGATTTCAAAGTCCCCATCCCCAGAAACTAAAACAATCGTATCCACTGTCTCAGCCAGTTCTATCGCATCAAGGGCAATTCCCACATCCCAATCGCCTTTTGCACTACCATCTCTGCGCTGAATAAATGGTTTTAACTTCACATTAAAGCCAACACCGCGAAGGATATGGTGGAACTGACGCTGTTTAGGGTCTTGGCTAGAGATTGCGTAGGCATTGGCGGCAACAACATGACGCCCTTCAGTAGCAACATACCAAAACTGGTTATAATCGAAATTAGAACGGTATTTGTCGCGTGTCGTGTAGTAAACGTTCTGAACGTCGACCAAGATTGCTATATTTTCCATAAATTCATACCTTGAGATTTTCCGTATACCCTATTCTATCCAATTGAAAAATGCGAGTCGCTTTACTCAATAAAAATGAACCTGTCAGCTATCGTTAACGTAAATCTAATATCTTTAGCGCAATCCTAACTATGCTTAATGTAAGTAGATTCGTTTTGAACGTTTCTTAGATGGTTTTGAACTTCACCTTCTGCTTTACGTAACATTCAAATCATACTCAGGCTTAGCGCTTATGAAGGGAGGTTGGCAATGCTGCACCGACAAACACACAAATCGAACGTAAGCATCGACACAACCAAACTGATGCAAACGTTGAATCAACCATCAAACTCAGGTCTCTGGTTTAGTTTGCTGAAACTACTGACCATCAGCACGGTGTTAATCATGAGCTTAACCATCAACTCAGTACTCGCCTACCCCGTCCATTCTCACTCAAAACCTTTGCCGCACCGCAGTCTGATTTATTTCGCTCCTAAGGAAGATTCCGTCGTTAAAGCGTTTCTGAATGAAGTATTGATCAATAACTGTCAATTGGACGAACGAGATGTCGTTGTGATGGTTATTGCTGAGAGTGGTTATACCGTCCCTACTTGGCTAGAAGAAGAGTTTAACTTAGAGGCAGTCACCAGCATTTATGAGATCCCGAAAGGATCACACACCGCGGTTTTGATTGGAAAAGATGGGAAAGAAAAGCACCGATGGAGTGGCAAAACAGATTGGAATCAGATCACTAATATCATTGATGAGATGCCAATGCGCCAACAAGAAATGCAGCGACAAAACAGTCGCTGCAGTATTTAATGACTCACTGAGTGTTATCTAGGTTACTCAACTTGTTCTTGAAACCAAGCCAGTTTGTCATGCAGTTGAGCGACACTACCTACAATGATCAAGGCTGGGCTGATTGCGTCTTTAGCCAGATTAGCTAAATCTTTTAGATCACCACGAAACACTTTCTGCTCTCGACGAGTACCATTTTCAATAATAGCGACAGGCATATCCGCCCTCATACCATGATATAAAAGATTTTTTTGTATATTGGGACTCTCTTTTAAACCCATGTAGAAGACAATGGTATGGTTGTGCTGAGCAAGAGATTGCCAGTCAATATTTTCACCATCTTTCTTAAGGTGACCAGTAATAAACTGGACACTCTGCGCGTGATCACGATGAGTCAACGGAATGCCCGCATACGCGGTTGCACCAGCCGCCGCCGTGATGCCCGGAATGACTTCAAATCTCACACCATTCTCAGCTAACGTTTCACACTCTTCGCCACCACGGCCAAAGATAAATGAGTCTCCCCCTTTCAGGCGTACCACATGCTTACACTCTTGTGCTTTGGCGACTAATAGTTGGTTGATCTGATCTTGCGGCACACAGTGATGATCGAGCTTTTTGCCCACATACAGCATTTCAGCATCGGAATTAGCCATTGCCAAGATATCTTTTGATACCAAGCGGTCATAAACGACCACATCGGCCTGTTGAATAACTCGTGCCGCTTTTAGCGTAAGTAAGTCAGGATCACCCGGACCTGCCCCTACTAATGAAACCAATCCTTTGGTGACTTGTTTAACTATCGATGACGATACTTCTGACATTCTGCGCTCCGAAAGCTTACTTGTTTTATCTCAAGCGTAAACCTACACGATAAGTCACTGTATTCACGATGACTTATCCAAATCCCTATGCCTTAGACTATCAGGTGTTGACATAAATATTCAGGCTAAATACCAACGAAGATAGAAGTAATTATAACAAAACAATCTATATCGGGTATTTTGCTCAACCAAATTCAACGCGTTGATGATCTTTTGGGATATTCAAACTAAAAAGCCCCAAACACTGTGTTGGAGCTCTTCATCTCACACTCAATGGCGCTTTAAATCACTTGGCTACTTAGCTACTTAGCTACTTAGCTACTTAGCTAGTTAGCGATGGTGCCGTTTTTGCGTGAGTTAGGTATAAAGGAACCGTGGTTAACAGTAAACCACCAACGATATTACCCAAGATTGTTGGGATAAGGTTGAAGTTCAACCATGTCGCGATACCAAAATCAGCGCCGAGCATCATACCCAGTGGGAATAGGAACATGTTGACTACGGTATGCTCAAAGACCAATGCGAAGAAGATAAAGATTGGGAACCACATCATTGCTACGCGGCCAGACACAGTGCGAGCGGTCATGTTACCAATCACGCCTAGACATACCATCAGGTTACAGAAAATGGCACGTACGAAACAGGTGATCCATCCATCCATCCCCATATTTTCAAAACCTAAGCTACGACCAGTAGAAACAGCGATGAACTTTTGCGCAACGGCGTTGGGTTCTAAAGAGAAGTTGCCCGTTAGAGATAAAGCCACAAGGAAAGCAACAATCAGAGAACCGATCAGATTACCAAGACCCACAAGCCCCCAACAACGCAAAACTCGCCCCCAAGTCACACCAGGACGGTTATCAAATTTCGCTAAAGGTGCTAAGCCAAATACACCCGTGACCAAATCGTAACCCATTACACTTAAAATCACGAAACCCACAGGGAACACAAGTGCGCCCACGATGCCAATCCCGGTTTGCACGATAGTTGTGATAGCGACAACCACCGCCAGAGATAAAATGATACCCGCCATCGTGCTTCGAATCAGAAGATCACGAGCACTTGTTTTTATTTTTGCTTCACCCACATCGATCATCGTTTGAACGAATTCAGCGGGTTTGAAATCAGGAGACATAAGGTTGTCCTTAAAAAGTTTAAATTAAAAGTGAAAATTGGATAGGAAAAGGCTCTAACTGCCGAGTTAAGGCAATATCGACAGCTAGAACCCTTGAACTATCAAATCTTGCTGACGAATTATGCTGAGATTTCAACCGCGCCTTTGGTCACACGAGCTTTATACGCTTTCACGTTGAAGTTCTCGTCTTCCATACAGACACCCGTTGCTAGGTTAAAGCGTTGCTTTTTAAGTGGGCTTGCCACCCAAAGCGCTTCTTTGTGCTCAACAATCAAACCGCGCGATAACACGTTAGATTGGAAGTATGGGTCTGTGTTGCTAATCGCGAATACTTCTTCAGCCTTAGTTGGGCGGAAGATAGCCACTTGCTCACCAGCAACCAATGCACAAACACCTGTACCAGGGATAATGTCGTCGATCTTACAAACTTTGATAAATGCCATGATGTCGTCTCCCAATTAAACCAGTTCAACGTGAATGATGTCGCCCTGATGCTTTGAAGTAATGGCTTCAGGGTGTTTCTCGGTGAATGTCGCTGGACGGTGTTGTTCACGACCATCTTCAACAAACACAACGTTATCATCACGGTCATCAGCATTGATGAAGTGTGCAAAGCGCTTAAGTTGAGCTTCATCGTTGATGGTTTCTGTCCATTCACAAGCGAAGTTATCAACTAGGCCAGCAATGTCAGTTTCAAGTTGGTCATTGATACCAAGCTTGTTGTCAACAATCACTTCACGTAGGTAATCAACCCCACCTTCTAGGTTGTCCATCCATACCGAAGTGCGTTGGAGTGGCGCAGCCGTGCGGATGTAGAACATCATGAAACGGTCGATGTACTTGATCAGCGTTTCTTGGTCGAGGTCGCTTGCCAGTAAGTCTGCATGACGAGGCTTCATACCACCGTTACCACACACATACATGTTCCAACCTGCGTCAGTCGCGATGAGACCTAAATCTTTACCTTGCGCTTCCGCACACTCACGAGTACAGCCAGACACACCAAACTTCATCTTATGAGGAGTACGGATGCCTTTGTAACGGTTCTCGATCATCACGCCTAGGCCAACTGAATCTTGAACGCCGTAACGACACCAAGTTGAACCTACACATGTCTTCGCCATACGAAGTGCTTTTGCGTAAGCTTGACCCGTTTCGTAGCCTGCAGCGATTAACTTCTTCCAGATAGCGGGTAAGTCATCTTTTTGAGCACCGAATAGACCGATACGTTGTGCGCCAGTGATCTTGGTGTACAAGTTGTATTCAGCTGCAACATCCGCAAGAACGCTTAGCGCTTGAGGTGTGACTTCACCACCCGCCATACGAGGGATAACAGAGTAAGTACCGTCTTTTTGCATGTTACCGAGGAAGTTATCGTTGGTATCGTGCAGCTTCACTAGCTCAGGCTTAAGGATGTGCTCGCCCCAGCAAGAAGCAAGGATAGAACCTGCTAGAGGCTTACAGACTTCACAGCCGTAGCCTTTACCGTATTTCTCTAGTAGCTCATCGAATGTTTTGATTTCTTCGATGCGAATTAGGTGGAAAAGCTCTTGGCGAGAGTAAGCAAAGTGCTCACACACATCGTTCTTAACTTCTACGCCTGCTTTAGCCAATTCAGCGTTCAGTACTGAAGTCACTAGTGGAATACAACCACCACAACCTGTACCAGCGCCCGTTACTGCTTTGATATCACCAATGGTGTGGTGACCTTCAGCAACGGCTTGAGCGATCTTGCCTTTCGTTACATCGAAACAAGAACAGATAACAGCAGACTCAGGAAGCGAGTCCGCACCCAGTGTTGGCTTTTCAGCCCCAGCGTGAGCAGGGAGAATCAACGCATCTGGGTGTTCTGGAAGGTCGATTTCATTCAGCATAAGCTGTAGAAGATCGCCGTAGTCAGACGTGTCACCAACCATTACTGCACCAAGCAGCTTCTTGTTGTCTTCAGAAACGATGATACGCTTGTAAACTTCTTGCTCTTCGTTTTGGTAAACGTAGCTCTTACAACCAGGAGTACGACCGTTTGCATCACCGATAGAACCTACTTTCACGCCTAGAAGCTTAAGCTTCGCAGACATGTCAGCCCCTTCAAATGAGCTTTGGTTGCCAACAATGTGGTCAACTGCGACTGTCGCCATTTTGTAACCAGGAGCCACTAGGCCGTAGAACGTTTGGTTCCAAGAGGCACACTCACCGATTGCGTAGATGTCTTCATCAGTGGTTTGACAGTGGTCGTTAATCTCAATACCGCCACGAGGCGCAATACCCAGCCCCATTTGACGAGCAAGTTTGTCTTGAGGGCGTATACCCGCTGAGAATACGATGAAATCAGTTTCTAGCTCAGTGCCGTCTGCAAAGCGCATCACGTTACGAGCTTCAGTGCCTTCAGCGGCAATCTCAAGCGTGTTCTTACTGGTATGTACGTTTACGCCCATACGTTCGATCTTTTGACGAAGCTGATTACCACCAGCAAGATCAAGCTGCTCTGCCATCAACTTTGGAGCAAACTCAACAACATGAGTGGTTACGCCAAGCGCTTTTAGTGCACCTGCAGCTTCAAGGCCAAGCAGCCCCCCACCAACCACCACACCAGACTTTGAATTCTTCGCGGTTGCTTCAATCGCTTTCAGATCTTCGATTGTGCGATAAACGAAACAGTCTTTACCTTCGTTGCCTTTAATTGGCGGTACGAATGGAAAAGAACCAGTAGCAAGGATAAGTTTGTCGTATTGAATTTCACGACCAGTGCTTGAGTAAACGGTTTTCTTTTCACGGTTAACGTTGATAGCACGTTCGCCGATCAGTATGTTGATGCCGTGTTTCTCGTAGAAGCCTTCTTTTACTAAAGAAAGTTCGTCTGCCGTGTGGTGTGAAAAGTAAGAAGAAAGGTGCACACGGTCATACGCTACACGAGGTTCTTCACAGAACACCGTGATGTCCATGTTGGCAACATCTGTTTTCTCAACCAAATCTTCGATATAGCGATGGCCAACCATCCCGTTACCGACTACGACTAGCTTCATCTTGCTCATAAGAATTCCTGAAGGTGATATATTTCTTAACTGAGCGGATAATGAATTATGAAATAAAATGAAAATATGATGTAAATCAATGACGAAATTGAACTACCCTAAAGAGGTAGAAGAAAAGAGGAGGAATTGATTCATTTTAAAGCAAAACAGAAATAAACCTTGCCTTTAGTAGGGTTAAGAAGCGTTGCGCACACACGCCTGTTTAACTATTTACAAGAGATCGATGTTACGCCGATTCAACAAACTTGTGAGAAATGACACTAACTTTCATTTTTACCAGGCTAAATGTAATAACAAATGAAAGTATTACGAAACGATGATGGACTGTGTATAAATATGAAGATATTAGCCATAAGAGATTCAACGTGATAGAGAGCCAAACAGGCCTTTTTACTCGTTTCGATTAAGCCAATCGTATTGAGGCAGAGCAGCAAATAACACATCGAATTGATCAAGTGAGGGTGGCATGGCGAGACGACAATCAAACCGATCGCAAACAGAGTAAGCAACGAGGGAAACGAGAATGATAGATAGCAAAAAGGCCAGCATTTCTGCTGGCCTTTCAACTTAAATAGTGGAGGCGCCTCCCGGAGTCGAACCGAGGTCCACGGATTTGCAATCCGCTGCATAGCCACTCTGCCAAGGCGCCTTCAATAGTGTTTAAAGAGAACAACTCTCTTGATTACGACCAAACAAGGTAACAATCAAATAGATGGTGCCCCGGGCCGGACTTGAACCGGCACAGCGCGAACGCCGAGGGATTTTAAATCCCTTGTGTCTACCAATTCCACCACCAGGGCACGCAATTCTTTATTGCGATGCCGATTACTGAAAAGTAAAACACCATCTTAATGCTGATGGCAATCAACATTACAAAATTTGGAGCGATACATCGGGTTCGAACCGATGACCTCAACCTTGGCAAGGTTGCGCTCTACCAACTGAGCTAGTATCGCATTTTCATTCTTATAACCTCTTAATTTATCAAACTAAGAGAAAGAATGGAGGCGCCTCCCGGAGTCGAACCGAGGTCCACGGATTTGCAATCCGCTGCATAGCCACTCTGCCAAGGCGCCTTTAGTTGTGATTTAAGAGAACAACTCTTTGTTCATCACTCTACTCGAAAGCAGAAGCAAGATAGATGGTGCCCCGGGCCGGACTTGAACCGGCACAGCGCGAACGCCGAGGGATTTTAAATCCCTTGTGTCTACCAATTCCACCACCAGGGCAACGCAATCTTGCGAGGCCGATTACTGAAAAGTAAAAACACCATCTCTCAGCGACCTAAGCCGTGAGAACGAGGTGTACTTTAACGGAAGGAAAAAATTCGTCAACAATAAATTTTATCTTTCAATTCAAGTGATTAATTATCGAACTCAAAAGATTAAATTTAGTGCAGCTTGTACGCTTCTTATACTTATATTTTGAATGTTAAAGGCTGACATTGAGCAAAAATCATTTTTTTATAGTGCGCTCAATGTTTAAACTTCGCGCATACCGCTAATTTCTTTCGCAAATACATAAGATTATTCAACGTTACCACTTCTTCATGAAGCGCCCCACTAAGCTCGGGTGATAGGACCAGCAATGATCGAACATCTTCATCAGTTGAGGGTTGCCATATTTAGACAGACACACCGCATGAAATCGATTCTTGTGTTCTTTTAATTTTTCGACTTGAGCATTCATTTCATCCGACTGCTTTGGTGCAATAAAGTCAGAAAGCACGATCAAGTCTGCATTCTTGTATTTGCCACCGGTCATCAACTCAATCGACTTAATCAGAACAGGCTCTAAATCCGTACCACCGTGAAAGGAATAGCTTAGGAAATCACTCGCTTCGCGTAAGCCATCTTGGCGAGTTAATTCATAAGTAATATGTTCAGATGAGAATAGAATGACGTAACAATCTCTCTCTTCCGCGAGTGCGATCTGCATCAACGCATAAGCCATCGCTTTGGCAGACTGTTCAGGGAAGCCACTCATGGAACCAGAGGCATCGACACAAACGATAAATGGCCCTTTCTCGATATCGACATTTTTACTGTCGGGTTTTTGCGTTTTTACTTTCCGCAATGTGCGAGATTTTCCTTTCGAACGATAGCTTAATAAACGCTTATCGGCTAAATGCTTATAAAAGATAACCTCCAGTTCAGGATAGGCTAAAAACATGGTTTCGTTTGGAAGCATCTTGTTGAGGTCATCACTTTCATGGATCCCTACAATATCATCGACCGCCTCATCGCTTTTCTCTTCAATCATCTGTAATTCTTCTACAGGTGCTTTATGCAACGAAGGATCATCTTCTAGACCCGCCATACGACCCAACTTTTCGGCAATCTCTTGTAGGCCTTTATGTTTATTTAAAAACTCAGCATGACGCTTCATGATGGTGAGATCTGTTTTACTTAATTTGGCCGATGCCATATCCCACAAACGTCCGATACTGCCTTCATCACCCGATTGGGTGACTTTGTCCATGTTTTTCATGGTTTCCATGCGCTGGTATAAGTCGGCCAGTAACTTCTCTTTGCTTGTTTCAAGCTCGGTGACTTGAGCTTGTTTAATCGCTTCAGATATCGATTGATACCATTGATCACAAAAATAATGAGGGAACATAGAATTATAAACTCCCTTATTATGTTCCATCAGACGCTTTGCTTGCATATAGAATGCAGAGTGCCACTCAAGTTTTTCGATAACACCCTCTATCTCTTCAAAGAATTGAGACTCATTCCAATAGATCACTTCCTGATAAAGCGCAATTTCCTCTTGGAACCTGTCAGCCTCACATACTTTAGTTACACGGCTTTTC
The DNA here is from genome assembly GCF_024347295.1 of Vibrio artabrorum. NCBI lineage: Bacteria > Pseudomonadati > Pseudomonadota > Gammaproteobacteria > Vibrionales > Vibrionaceae > Vibrio > Vibrio artabrorum. The sequence continues at coordinate 1,152,017 of NZ_AP025459.1, forward strand.
ACTTTCCCACGCCATTTAACTAAGTGATTTTTTACCGACGCTTTCACACCGTTGCTCTCAGTGGCCATCATGACTTGAGAACGTGCAATGAGGTCATTCATCGCCGTTTCAATGATTCCTGATTCAGCGACCATTAGCGCAAGGTTTAAGCCGTCAGCTCCTAACATACTCGTCTCCTACCTTACTCGAAGTACCGGCTCATAAACTTAATACGTTGAGCGATCTTATTGCTCTTCTCTTTTGTCATTTCCAGATCTTGTGTTACCGCTTGCAAGCTGGCTTCCATCGCTTTTGGCAAAGCAGGATCAATATAATGATGAGGCAGTGCATCGTGGAAATCTATGCGTACTCTTTTTAAATTGAATTCGGCTTCCGACAGTTGCTCTAACACCCTTTCTGCCCCACTCAACCAATTATTATACAACTCTTGGTTTAAACCAGCGGTGGTCACTACGCTCACCAATACAGAGCGATTCGCAATATCTTTAATGACTAATTGGTTCGATGCATTCAAGCCGAGTTTTAAGCGACATAGATTTTTATTTTCGTTCACGTAACCATAAATATCGCCATGACCGTCTTTAAGAACTCGGTCAAAATCGTCTTTGGCTACATAAGCCCAACGACTGTCCCCTTTTTCTGATTCAGAAACCGATAAATTACTTTGTAACATGACCAATTTGACCAAATTATACGCATTGCCCACGTTATACATTTTTACGTTCTTGATATCATTTTGATAGATGTCTTTACGTCGAAGACCACTGGTCGACTCCATTGACAGAGACACAGACAGCGTAGATTCAACATCATCTTGGATCTGTTCTAACTCTTCGCGTGACATTTCTATTTGCGCTTTTGATTCTTGTTGATCAAACGCTCGGTTCAATGCAAAGTCTTTTACCACACCATGAACCACATCACGTGATCCAGGGTTATGCCATAAACAGTCCTGAAGCAACAGAATGTCTAATGGGTTTACGCAGTCTCGACCACTAAAAAAAGCACTCGCTTTCAATAACTTAACGGATTTCTTCCAACGTCTATCCGACACGTACAACTCTGATTCTGACGATAAACCTTGCTTCTTAACTGCTTCCTCCAACATGCTTTTTAGTTCGAACAGCTTATCGAATGCGTTGTCGGTAAGCTCTAGCTTATCAAGCGCTTGCTGCCATTGATGGTATTCCATGTCGGTAATCGCTAAACCTTTGGGAATGACCGCTTCTTGAGAAGTTCCGGTGGTCAACATTGACTTAAAGTTCTGCTTATTTTGAATTCGGTTTACAAACACACGAACCAACATTCGATCATATAAAGCTTCTAAACCACTGTCTTCATCCGGCAGTTCATTCGATGCTGTGACCAACAAGCGCATAGGCACACGTTCAATTTCACTGCCATTTTTGAATGTTTTTTCATTGACCACAGTAAGCAGCGTATTTAGGATCGCAGGACCGGCTTTCCAGATTTCATCAAGAAATACAACTTGTGCTGTTGGCAAATACCCCTCAGTTAGCCTTACATAGCGACCATTATCTTTTAATTCTTGGATACTTAGCGGACCAAATACTTCCTCTGGCGTAGAGAAACGCGTCATCAAATATTCAAAGTAACTACTGTTATCAAAAGCCTGAATTAAACGCTTAGCGATAAGACTTTTTGCAATACCCGGAGGACCGAGTAGAAATACGCTTTCACCCGCTAAAGCAGCCAGTAAACAAAGCTTAATCGTATCTTCTCGTTCATAGACTCCATCAGAGAGTGCCTGTGCGAGTTTATTAATTCTTTCAGAGAGTAGCGCCTTATCAGCATGTGAGGAAATAGAAGGGGTCATGCGTTACTCCGAAAATCTTTAGACAGTTGAGTGTGTAAATATATTTCATACATTTATGGGTGCCTCATTACAAGGTCGTTACATTATTGTTTTACATTGGTATAGGAAGGTAATGTTCGTCTTCTTTGTGTCATCATAAATTCCAAGTCAAAAGCGGACTTTAAAAAATTATAACTAAACCCATCGCTATACCTAAATTTTCTTTTGTTTTCGACATCATAGACGTTAAGGTGGTGCATGTCTTCCGTAATCCTGACAAATTAACAAGGAATGTGGCCAAACTGCATGAGTAAAATTATCCATCAATGGAAAAGCATTTCTCTTATCGAAGAGAGCGTAACGTTACCGACAAACATCACCGTAAAACATACCAAAATACAACACCCAGGCGCTGCTGTTATTCTTCCCATCACTTCGTCGGGAAATATAATCCTCATTAACCAGTTTCGACCTTCTCTTAAAAAATGGCTTTTAGAGTTACCCGCGGGCACAATAGAAGTTGGCGAGACACCGCTTCAATGTGCTGAGAGAGAACTTGAAGAAGAGACCGGTTACAGTGCAGCGTCTTTTCATAGTTTAGGGCAAGTTACGCCTTTAGCCGGCTTCTGTGATGAAATTCAGCATCTGTTCATCGCTCGAAATCTAAGCCTCACTACCCGCTTTGAATGCGATGAAGATGAAGTCATAGAAGTGATCGAACTGAGCTTAGAAGCGCTGCACGACAAAATACGACACGATCAAATCACCGATACCAAAACTATCGCTTGTTTAAGCAAAGCCCAACTGCGTGGCTATCTATAGAACTCTAGGAGAGAAACATGGACTTTCGTTCTGATACCGTAACTAAACCATCACAAGCTATGCGCGATGCAATGGCCAATGCTGAAGTCGGTGATGATGTTTATGGCGATGACCCAACCGTCAACGAACTTGAACACTGGATTGCCAATGAAACAGGTTTTGAAGCGGCAATGTTTACCTCTTCAGGCACACAAGCAAACCTACTTGGTTTGATGGCGCACTGTGAGCGTGGCGACGAATACCTTTGTGGGCAACAAGCGCACAACTACAAGTACGAAGCCGGTGGCGCTGCAGTACTGGGGTCGATTCAACCTCAACCCATTGAGAATAACCCAGACGGCACGCTGGATTTTAAAAAGCTTGCTGCTGCAATTAAGCCAGATGACAGTCACTTCGCTCGCACTAAACTGCTGAGCCTAGAAAACACCATCAATGGTAAAGTGTTGCCAATGTCTTACCTAGCGCAAGCGCGAGAATTCGTGAACCAACACGGCTTGCAAATGCACCTTGATGGCGCACGTGTCTTTAACGCAGCTGTAGCATTAGATGTTCACATCAAAGAGATTGCACAACACTTTGACTCAATGACCATTTGCTTATCAAAGGGCTTAGGCGCACCAATTGGTTCGCTACTTCTTGGCAACAAAGAGTACATCGCCAAAGCGCGTCGCTTGCGCAAAATGGTCGGGGGCGGCATGCGCCAAGCCGGCATTCTTGCGGCGGCTGGTAAGATGGCATTAACAGAGAATGTCGCTCAACTGAAAACAGACCATGCAAATGCCAAAGCGTTAGCGATTGGCTTAAGCAAGTTAGAGGGATTTTCTGTAAATCCTGATTTCATTCAAACAAACATTGTGTTTGCTAAGTTAGACGAGTCGGTGGATATTAACCGCATCGCACGGGAGTTAGCGGAACAAGGCATTACGATGTCACCAAGCAACCCTGTTCGCTTTGTGACCCACCGTGATATCAGTTCAGAAGACATAGCGACTTTCCTAACAACATTGGAAAAAATGCTTTATACCAATCACAGTAAGTAAGTGTTCAGAAATAGCGCAAGAAAAAAGCTTGAGAACAAGGCCGCTCTTTTCGACAAGCAGCTTCGATAAGTCGTTATTCTACAATCAAACATTCTAACGACGTTCTCGAGGCTTTTAACAAGCTAAGATGACCCGCGATTGACTACGATTGGTATTAAACCCTACTCAATGTTAATCGAGAACAGATATGACTTGAGCTTCCCCTTTGGGGAAGCTTTTTTATTTCATTTTCACTCGAGTAAAACGAAGTCACAAAACTGCCTTTTTTGTCCCCGACCACAAACCTAGCGACGAATAATGCTTATCCCCCTTTCAGGTCAGCAAACATCATCAAGTCGCCTATACTTCAAGCAAATTCTCTCAACTGATTGAAGGTCAGGATAGATATGCCTTTACACATATCATCCAACCCTTACAATGTGCAGCAAATATATTTATCAAGGTTTATCTCTATGTCTATTCAATGGTTTCCGGGTCACATGCATAAAGCCCGTAAAGAAATCGAAGAAGTTATCCCACAGGTTGATGTGATCATCGAAGTTCTGGACGCGCGTATCCCGTTCAGTAGTGAAAACCCAATGATCTCTTCGCTGCGTGGCGATAAGCCTTGTGTAAAAGTGTTAAACAAGCGTGATCTTGCCGACCCTGAGCTGACTCAACGTTGGATTGAGCACTTCGAGAAAGAGCAAGGTGTTAAGGCAATTGCGATTACCACGAGCGTTAAAGAAGAAGTCAACCACGTCATGGAACTGGTACGTAAATTAGCACCGCACCGAGAACAGATGGGTAAGAACATTCGTACGATGATCATGGGCATCCCAAACGTGGGTAAATCGACCATCATCAACTGTTTGGCAGGACGAACAATTGCGGTTACCGGCAACCAACCAGCGGTAACTCGTCGTCAACAACGTATCAACCTGCAAAACGGCGTGATCCTTTCAGATACGCCTGGAATCCTTTGGCCTAAAGTAGAAAACCCACACAGTGGTTTCCGCCTAGCCGCAACAGGTGCCGTGAAAGATACAGCAATGGAATACGATGAAGTGGCATTTTACACTGTCGAATACTTAGCTAAGCAGTACCCTCACCTTTTGCAAGAACGTTACCAAATTGAAGAACTGCCAGAGTCAGACATCGAGTTGATGGAAGCGATTGGTCGTAAGCGCGGCGCACTTCGTGCCGGTGGTCATATCGACATTCATAAATGCTCTGAAATCCTACTTCACGAACTGCGTAACGGGACTTTAGGTAAGGTAACTCTAGAGCTACCAGAAATGATCACACAGGAACTGATCGAAGTGGAAGAAGCGGCTGCGCTGAAAGCCGAACAACAGATCAAGAAGAAAGAAGAGCGCCGTAAGCGTTACTTGAAAAATAAACGTTAGTCACATTGGCTTCCAGTCATCTTCACGTTTTATTTCTGTAGAACGTGAAGGTTGCCCCTGAACGTTTGTTGATCTAGCTAACATACTGACAAATATATGGAAATCAACATTTACACTTAGCAACATTGTGACATACTACGCAAATTGTAGTGTAATAATTTTGGTTAGATTTTCTATGCTCTCTTATTCTCGGCTAAATAATCAGAGATTTAAAACCTATTTCAACAATGAAGTTTATTTGCCATACGTAAATTTCATCTACATGCCGATCTCAATATTCTTTGCTTTCATTATCACTGACTACATTCACTTTGGCACGCAGTGTCTTACACCAATGATTCTTCGATTTGTGCTTTGTTTGAGCATGATAATTGTTGCCAAATATTGCATCAAAAACAACCCTAGAATTTTTGAGCGCATCGAGAGCGTATTCCTTGTCGTTATCTCATTTTTCCTAGTTTATGTGGGTCGACTCGCTATCGAGTTGGACAATTTCCAATACCAAGGCGGTATCATTATCGTCATGATTTATATCGGTACATTTTCAAGGATGTCAGCCAAGTACGGCATTATAGCGCTATCCTTGGCATTTTCTGCATACCTCATCGGCCTTGCTCCCCTGATATATGACACTGCGCCTCAACATGAGATAGAGATGATATCGATTTATCTTTCTGCTTATGTATTAATCTCAGCTGCCTGTATAAGACGTGACTTGGAAACGCATAAACGTTTCGCACAATCAGAACAACTGCGCAAACAAGCAACCCAACTTCGCAAGCAATCCAAAATGTTTAAGGCGCTATCTTACCAAGACGCGCTAACGGGCTGCTACAACCGTTTATATCTTCATCAAGTGATTGAACCCAACATTAATCATGAGTTATCGATTACATCGATTATGATTGATATCGATCATTTCAAATCGATCAATGATACCTTCGGTCACCAAATGGGTGATATGGTGATCAAAGAACTGGCTAAAGAAATTCAAAAAAAATTACCTCACAATAGTCACTGCTTTCGATATGGTGGGGAAGAGTTCCTTGTGATAATTCAAGGAGAAACAGAGGCGTCAATCAAATCGTTAGTTCACACCCTTTTAGAGTCCCCATCTCGCCTGAGTTTAGAAGTAACGATTTCAATCGGTGTGAAACATACATTGCAAGCTCTTGGTTCTGTAGAGCAACTAATCGACGATGCTGATCAAGCACTCTATATTTCGAAGAAAAGCGGTCGAAATAAGATCACATGGCATGATTAGGCGCTCAACGTTTTAGGCCACCTAATCTATGACTGGAACAATCGCAACCATCATTAAAACGCCCCAAGCAATTTAATGCTCGGGGCTTTTATCTTTGTTCTTCTACTTTAAAGTGATTTAAGTGTATGAAGTGGCATTCAGAAAGAGACCACTATGAGTACACGACGCTCGCTGTCTTCTGTTCAAGCTCAATGGGAGAACGCCAAGAAATCACTTTCTCGTTCACTTGACTACCACATGGAGCATTCCAAACTTGCTCTAGCTCTTCTTTACCACCAATCGCCTTATAAAACGCGATCGCTTGGTGGTTCTCAGACATCACCTCTAGGTAAAGACCTGAATCAGAATAGTATTTCTGTAACCACTTAGATAACTCAGCCAATAAACGCTTACCCACGCCTCGACCACGATAATTGCTGTCGACATGCAACGCATCAATGAACGTTCCACGCTCAAAATTGTGATTACCAAACGCACAGACAAAACCAACCAGTAAACCGCCTTCCTCAAGCAATAAAACATGTTGATTAAAAGGAGAGTTAATCAAACGCGTCTGCCAAATAACAGATCTGTCCTCCAAAACCTCATTTTCTAAGTAATCATCCGCAAGAATGCCACGGTAATATAGCTTCCAGCTATCCGCATGCAATTGGGCAATCCGCTCATAATCTTTATATTCAGCTACCTTAATTTCCATTTATTAGCCCTTACTACTTCCATTTATGACTTGCTACTACATTTCACACTACCTTTATACAATACTTAAGCAAAACATACTAATACACGTTTACACTTTCAATATTGACTTACACGTGTACGCTGATAATCTAGCGTACAGATGTAAGCTCAAATGGAAATTTGCTAATGAATAGTGCCGACAAACCCACAACAAAAAAGCCGCCATTAATCTGGCTGAATATTTTTGTATTCTCTTTTAGTATGCTGCTTGCTGTTGTTGCAGCTCCTTTTTATGGCTACTTTTTTGGCTATGGCATGGAGCACTGGGTATGGCTAGCTATCTGCTTTACGTTCTGTAACCTTTCAATCACGACAGGCTATCATCGCTTATGGTCACATAAAGCGTTTGAAGCGCATTCAAGCCTCAGATTCCTATTTGCATTAGGTGGCGCATTTGCCCTGCAGAACAGCGCGCTTCACTGGTCTTCTGATCACCGTGTCCACCACAAGCATGTCGATAACAACGACAAAGACCCATACTCTGCAAAACGTGGCTTTTGGTACTCTCATATTGGCTGGATGATTCGTAACTACAGAACATCAATGTATGAAAATTATGAAAATTGTCGTGACCTTAAAAAGGATAAGATCGTGATGTGGCAACATAAGCACTACGTTCTGCTGGCATTGCTGATGAATTTTGGAGTGCCAATCGCATTAGGTGTCATTTACGGTGATGTGCTTGGTATGTTGTTGATCGTTGGTGCAGTTCGTTTGGTACTTAACCACCACACAACATTCTTCATTAACTCTCTTGCTCACATCTGGGGTAGCCAACCTTTTACCGACAAAAACACGGCCCGTGATAACGGTGTGCTAGCGGTACTCACTTTTGGCGAAGGCTATCACAACTTCCACCACATCTTTGAAAACGACTACCGTAACGGCATCTACTGGTGGCAATACGATCCAACAAAGTGGTTGATCAAAAGTGCTTCATTGATGGGACTGGCAAGTAAGCTTAAGACAACCCCTCAAGCTCGTATCGAGAAAGCCGAAGCGTCAATGTTACTTAAACGTACCCAGCAAAAAATCATGCATCGAGCCGACAAACAACAAATCGCAGAGAAGCTTCAACAAGAGTTTGATGCTCTAGTATCAAACATGAACGAGTATTACGAAGTTAAAAAGCAGCTACTTGAAAGCAAGCGCGAAGACGTTGTGAAGAAGTACGAACACTCAGTACTTAAGGTTCGTTATCAACAAATCAAGATGAATTTTGAACTACAGAAGAAGAATTGGGCGATGACAGTAGAACAATACGCTTAAGGTAAAACAATACGCTAACACACCAATAACAACACAGTTTGATTCTTATTCAGAGGCCCTCATATTGCTATGAGGGCTTTTTAATAAGCGTAACTGATTGTTAGCTACTTTATGCTTTCTAGTGTGGATTATGGATGTCAAGAACCATAGTTATTGGATTTCAGAACTCTTTCTTCAATCTGAATTTATACTTATATTACTTCAAGTTATCGAGTTTAAATCGAAGGAATTGAAAATGAGCAAACTAACTATTATTGCAACGATCGTCTCTAAAAAAGACAAAACTGAATTGGTTAAATCTGAGATGATTAAATTGATCGATAAAACCCGTGCTGAAGACGGCTGTATTAACTACGATCTACATCAAGATAACAGTAACCCAGCTCACTTCGTTTTTCATGAGAACTGGGAGTCTGAAACTCATCTAGAGAAACACTTAGCGAGCCAACACATCGCTGAGTACATGGCTGCTACTGAAGGTTGTATTGAAACCTTTATGCTTAACAAAATGACGCACATTGCTTAACCAGTCACTCATTACTGATTCAATAAAAAACCCTGCTCTTAACGCAGGGTTTGTCTTTTCTACGGGCCTATACTTGCTCATTCTAATCATGAAAAAACCCGCCAGAGTAGCGGGTATGGTCAATAATCATGACTGTCAAAGACAGGTAGGTAACAACCATCAATCCAATATTGAGTGCCACTTTACAATGGCACTCTGACATTTCTTTTGCTGATCGCTAGCACGGGGGCACTAGTTAAAAGCACGAGCCAAAATGCCATTCCCTTGATATTGGTAAACATTTGAATGACTACTTACAAAGACTGATTCTCCGGGCTTAAGAGAAACTGACCGTCCTTCTGAAGTGACGGTCGCCTCGCCTTCCACACAGAACAAGATCTCCGCGCTACGTAAATACTGTGACTTGCTCTCATCAGTCGCAGATAAGATATCAAAGCCAAAGTCATCCACCGGAATCGGATAGCTCATCTTGCCCTCTTTCAATACAGGCTTAAGACGAATATCTTCTGGCTTAATCGGCTCAAAGATCGTGTTGTCGATAAGCTCAGGAACGTCTATGTATTTAGGGGTGAGACCGGCACGCAGCACATTGTCTGAGTTTGCCATGATCTCCAAGCCTGTGCCTTGAACATAAGCATGGGGGGTTTCTGCGAATAGGAACATCGCTTCACCCGGCGCCAGTTCAACTGTGTTGAGCATCAATGGAGCAAACAAACCAATATCACCCGGATAGTACTGTTTGAATTCGATGCTGTATTGCAGAGCTTCACGCCCCATGGCCGTTTTGGCTGATCGCGTATGTGCGGCATAAAGCTCATTAAGCGCAGACGCTTTACGGTCACCTTCAAGTGACATAATTGCGCTAAAGAAAGACTTCAGAGAATCACTATCAGCATTGGCTTTAAGCATATTAAGCTCAATCGCTAACGAAGGGATATCTGCTTCCTCGAATAAGGCAATAATATCGTCGATTGGACGAAAACCATTCATCGCTTTGTAGAAGGTCAACGCATAAACCAACTCAGGCTTGTGGTTTGGATCTTTGTAGTTACGATGAGACGCATTCAAAGGGATACCAAGCGCATTCTCTCGCTCAAAACCTAGTTCAGATTTACGCTTGTTCGGGTGAACCTGAATCGACAACGGTGTTTCAGCGGCCAACACCTTAAATAGGAAAGGTAATTCACCGAAACGTGCCGCCGTGTACTCGCCTAAGACTTCGGTTTTGTTTTCATTAATCATATGTGAAAGCGGTTCGCCATTTTCTGCACTCTTTGAACAACCATTTGGGTGAGCCCCCATCCAAATTTCAGCTTGTGGCTCATTGTTTGGATTTTCGATACCAAATAGCTCATTCATCGCCACTTGACTGCCCCAAACATAGGAAACTTGGTTACCTGTTGCCCTATTCCCAGATCTCACTTATCAAGTGATGCAGACATCAAAGTACGACTTTATTGAGAACACTAAAGGCATGGTGATTGATAGAAGTGAGCAAGAGCTGGTGCCGATTCTGCCCCCAGAAGACGTTGCTAAACAGTTAGGTATTGACCCAGCTCAGCCTATCATTGAAAAACGTACTCGCGGTTACCTCGCCAATAACACGGTATTTGAATACAGCCGCAACTACTTCACATCTAACGACTACCGATTTACTTTAGTCGCTAGACGCCAAAGATAAAACTCTATCCATTATTGCTGTGACGAACACAGAGGACACACGTTCTCTGTGCAAACCCTCTTTTTTTAACCTATTCCCTCGTCAAGACAAATAACACCAACGCACCTCACCAGCCATTGAATCAACGAAATCTTTCACAAGGCCACTAAATTCGTAACTCTGTACGCAATTGAATAAATTTTAGTCGCGTGCAAGTAATGTTCATGATTTGCTGAACACTATTGTGTGGCAACAGCAGATTCACTTCGTAAGGTCTTGAATAAGTTCGATAGCATTAAGTAAAAATGCCTCTTTAAAGGTAGGAAATAACCCTTTCCCTGCAATTACTGGTAATAAACCAGAAAAACATCAATTTGTTTAGGCAAAATTTCTTATACAAGTCAACTATCCCTTCATGCTGAGAACGACATTTTGAGAAACGATATAGTTTTATATTAACATCTAAACAACAGTAGTTACTCATGCTGTAAAAACATAATTAACATCGAAAAAAATGTTTGTTTTAGATCACATCAACCTCAACTATACCTCGTGCCACAATGCAGTTTTCTGTACATTCATCGTCATATTCTGAAACAGTTTCTTGTATTTTTTTAAACTTTGTGGAGATTTCTATGTTAGAGCTCTTGATCGGATTGGTGATTACCATCGCTGTTGGCTACTTTATCGTAAAGGGCTATAAAGCAGCCGGTGTATTACTGACCGCAGGCATTACCCTACTTCTTATAACTGGCCTTATTGGTCATACCGTTTTACCTGCTAAAGTCGCTTCAACAGGTAACATGGTGACTGACGCATTAGAGTTCGTTAAGTACATGCTTCAGTACCGTGGAGGCGGCCTAGGCATGCAAATCATGCTTCTGTGTGGTTTTGCTTCTTATATGACGCACATTGGTGCGAACAACGTGGTAGTAAAACAGTTCTCTAAACCACTTGCTGCTATCAAATCTCCTTATGTACTTCTTGTCGCTGCCTACATCGTTGCGTGTCTAATGTCTCTAGCAGTAAGTTCTGCAACTGGCCTTGGTGTGCTACTAATGGCAACACTATTCCCAATGATGACGGCAATGGGTATTTCTCGCCCAGCGGCAGTTGCAGTTTGTGCGTCACCGGCAGCAATCATTCTTTCACCAACCTCTGGTGATGTGGTTATCGCAGCAGAGAAATCAGGAATGTCTCTTGATGTGTTCGCCGTTCAAACGGTACTGCCTGTTTCTATCTGTGCAATCATCGTAATGGCAGCTGCGGCTTTCTTCTGGAACAAGTATCTGGACAAGAAAGAGAACACGCCAATGGAAAGAATTGACGTATCTGAAATCGAAGCGGATGCACCAGCGTTTTACGCGGCTCTTCCTTTCTTACCAATCATCGGTGTATTCCTATTTAACGGTCGTACCATTCCTGGCATAAGCCTAGACATCTACACTATCGTGGTAGGCTCTATCTTCTTGGGTGCCGTAATTCACTACGTGGTGAACAAGTTTGATGGTAAAAAGTCGCTTGAAGACCTTGATTCTTGTTATGCAGGTATGGCGGATGCATTTAAAGGCGTTGTAATGCTATTGGTTGCAGCGGGCGTATTCGCACAAGGTCTAATGTCAATTGGTGCTATCGACAACCTTCTTCACCTGGCAGACAATGCCGGTGCAGGCGGCATTGCACTAATGCTGATTCTAACGGGTCTAACGGTTGCGGCTGCAATTGCAACAGGTTCTGGTAATGCGCCATTCTACGCATTCGTAGAGCTTGCTCCATCACTGGCTGCGAAAATGGGCTTAAACCCTGCGTTTCTTATCATCCCTATGCTACAAGCGTCGAACCTAGGCCGTACCATTTCACCGGTATCAGGCGTAATTGTGGCAACTTCTGGTATGGCTAAAATCAGCCCATTTGAAGTGGTAAAACGCACGTCAGTACCGGTTGTCTGTGGTCTTATTACGGTTATCTTTGGTACGCTAGTATTGGTTCCAATGGCGGCGTAAGCCTCTGGTTCCAAAGAACAAACGAGCATCAATACCGATATAAAATGCTTAAACAAAAAGGCGCTGAACTTAATAAGTTCAGCGCCTTTTTAGTGTTATTAGAAGGCAAAGCGTTGGAGATAAAGAGACGACAAAATTAAATCAGTTCTGTTTAAAATAGCGTTATCTTAAAAGAATATTACCCTACTTCATTTCCCCATAACGCTCTAAGTACAGGACTGTCGCAGCTGTACGAGAAGGGACTTGCAGCTTTTTAAGTAAGCTTTTCATATGTACCTTGACTGTCGATTCAGAAATAAACAGATGGTCGGCGATTTGCTTGTTACGGTAACCTTTTGCGACTTCTTGAAGGATCTGCATTTCGCGGTCTGTTAGTTGGTCGAAAATATCATTGCGGCTGTCAGTATCATTTAAATAACGAGCAACCACACTGCTGTAAGCTTTATCACCGCTATGTGCTTGCTTCAGTAACTCGATAAGTTCATCAGGTTCACTGTCTTTCAACAAGTAGCCATCAGCACCCGCTTTTACAATCGCTTCGATGTCTGCCGGGCTATCTGAAACCGTTAGAATAACGATGTTAGCGCTTGAACCATCAGTACGAAGTGCCTTCAGTGTATCCAGGCCAGACATGCCTTTCATATTAAGATCCAAAAGGATCAAATCAGGTTCTTCCTCGTGAGCCAAAGCAACAGCCTCAGTGCCATTGCGTGCTTCTGCAATCACTTCGAATTCATCTTCAAAGCTCAGTAATTGGCTTATACCTCTGCGCATCAATGGATGATCGTCAACCAACATTACTTTACAAATCGTCAAATTTCGCTCCCTTCAAACTTTTATATTTCAATGTGACGGTACAACCTTCACCTTGAGCGGCTTCAATCGTTAAGTCACCGTTCAACCTTACTGCACGCTCCTGCATAATACTCATTCCATAATGATCAATCTTTGAACTATTGGAATCAAAACCAGTACCATCATCTTTAATTACGATGCATACATCGCCAGACTCATCAATACAGCGTACATCTATCAACTGTGCATTGGCATGTTTTATTGCGTTGACTGTCGCTTCACGAATCAATTGAAGCAAGTGAACCTGACTGTGCGCATCAAGCTCAATCGATGACAGATTATTGGTCAGGTTAATTTTCGCTTCTGTCCTTTCGCTAAACTCCTCAAGCATCGCACTCAAAGCTTCACCAAAGTCGCCCTCTTTTATCGATAACCTAAACGTGGTCAGTAGCTCCCTCAATTGAGTATAGGCATCGTTTAAGCCTTTACTAAGTTCGGAAGCAATTTGCTCAGACTGCTCTCTATGCTGGTGTTCTGGTAGCTTGCTAATAACACGCTTCAATAGCGTGACTTGGATTTTCAAATAAGACAACGACTGAGCTAAGGAATCGTGGAGTTCACGTGCGATCGTCGCTCTTTCTTCCATAATAATCAGTTGTTCGGCATTTTTTTGCGCTCGATTGTAGTGTATAGCTCGTGACAACAGTTGAATAAAACTCTCAATAAGAGCCTTGGTCGAGTGACTCTGATCATAGGAGCAATAGAGGTATCCGAGTATGAGATCATTATCACCTAACTTCATTTCAAACTTTTCATAGCGATGATTCGCATCATACCCCTCATCCATAATCAATGAGCGATCTGAATTGTCTACAACCTCTAGCCGGATGGACTCGATTCCCTCAAGGCTAAGTAAATGACGTAAGATAGATCGAAAGTTATCTGGGGCAATGCGAGTTACCGTTAGCTCTTGAGATGAGTAATAGAGTGCCTGTAATGATTGGTTCGCATTCTGCAGTTCCGCGGTCTTGCTATTGACAGCCTCTTCAAGATTTCGATAAAGGACCCCCAAATCTTTAGCCATCGAGTTAAACATTTTCGTCAAAATACCTAACTCGTTACTGTTGCTCACCTCTAACTGAACACCAAAGTCACGATTCTTGATTCGTTGACTTGCTCCCACTAAGGCATGCAAAGGTTTAACCACTTGTTTACGTACAAAATGAACAACAAAAAGAGATATGAGGAGAATTCCACCTAAGCCAATACCACCAGCCCACGCCAACTTTATTAACTTATCTTCAGAAAACTTTTGTAATTTAAAGACGAAATGATCGATTTCGGTAACGAATTTTTCAACCAAAACAAGATAGTGCTTTCTGTCTTGACTGCTCAAAACTTGCTTCAATTCGTGCCAACGACCGATGATCAGATAATAGTCCTGAATTATGTCAGAAGGTACATTCCAACTGACCAACTTGGTCATTGATGGGGAGTAAAGAGACCTTTCGAACTCTTGAATATGAGAGTTGAAATCTATTGATTCTATCTGAATATCATGGGCTAAACGGTAGCTCTGCATACGCATTGAACCCGCCACGTTTACAACCTCAGCATCCTTCAAGCTCGAAGCCAGTGTAAAAACGGCAAAGCCTGTTGTCGCAACTGACAACAGCAATATAAAGAGCAACGATTTTGCTATTGTGCTCGTCACAGATGAAACCGGTCTTATAAGCAAAATAGTCTTCCTAGTGATAAATAAATAGCCAACTAATTTATATATTGTCACATATCAATATTCATAGCTCCATTCAATATGTGACCAGACACTCCATAATTTCTTGATCTAAGACAACGTACACCTTCAATTACCCCTTAGGAGGTATTTATACAATCATTTCAAAAACTACACTATTTATGAGAGCAAATGACAAAATATGAATAGAATCGCAACCTATAATTACAACATTTATTTAACATGCGGAATTTTGAGTGGTAGACCTAACAAAGCGACGCCTTTTTTCTAAACAGAAAGTTGATTCGAGCCAAATACGTTTGCCTTGGATAAACAACTCGAACAGCTTTACCGATGACTGTACTCGTTGCGGTAAATGTATTACGAGCTGTGAAAACGCGATTATTGTGGTTGGCGATGGTGGGTTCCCTACTGTCGATTTTTCTATTGATGAATGCACCTTCTGTTATCAATGTGCTGACGTTTGTCCTGAACCTATTTTTAAGCCAAAGCAAGAAGTCCCTTGGCAAGCAAAAGCGCAAATATCTGATAAGTGTTTAGCGCAACAAAATGTTGAATGCCGAAGTTGTGGCGACATGTGTGAACCGATGGCCATTCAATTTCAATTGAGAGTTGGCAGTGTTGCCTTACCTGAGGTCACGTTAGATGCGTGTAACGGCTGTGGCGCCTGTGTCGCGGTTTGTCCTACCGCCTCTATTCATGTGAGTTGTACATAAAACGAAAATTACGAGAGCCATTTATGTCGCGAAATGAAGTGCATATATCAAGTTTAGTTGTACACGTGAGCCCAGAGCACCTAACCGAGATTAAAGCTGAAATAGAGAAATTTGATAACGCTGAAATCTATGGAGACAGTCCTGAAGGCAAAATTATCGTGGTCTTAGAGACCGAGAATCAAGGTTTTGTAACAGAGACCATTGAAGCAATAAATAATATTAAGAACGTTTTAGGGACAGCTTTGGTTTATCACCAAATCGAAACGGAACCCCATGAAACGGACTTAGCCATTGAAAACAACAATTCTCAAGTTGAGGGTGAAGTATGAAAATGACAAGACGTGCGTTTGTGAAAGCAAACGCAGCAGCATCAGCGGCTGCCGTTGCAGGTGTCACATTACCGGCAAGCGCAACCAACCTGATTGCAAGCTCTGATCAAACAAAAATCACGTGGGATAAAGCGCCTTGTCGTTTTTGTGGTACTGGCTGTTCGGTACTTGTTGGCACTCAAAACGGCAAAGTGGTTGCCACTCAAGGCGACCCTGAAGCGCCGGTAAACAAAGGTCTTAACTGTATAAAAGGCTACTTCCTTTCAAAAATCATGTACGGCAAAGATCGTCTTGAGACCCCGCTTCTGCGCATGAAAGATGGCGAATTCCACAAGGACGGTGATTTCGCACCAGTTTCTTGGGACAAAGCGTTCGACGTAATGGCGGAGAAATGGAAAGCTGCGCTGAAGAAAAATGGGCCAACGGGTGTGGGGATGTTCGGTTCAGGTCAGTGGACGGTAATGGAAGGATATGCTGCGGTTAAGATGATGAAAGCCGGTTTCCGTTCAAACAACATCGATCCAAACGCTCGTCACTGTATGGCTTCTGCGGTAGGCGCATTCATGCGTACTTTCGGTATCGATGAGCCAATGGGTTGTTACGATGACTTTGAACACGCAGACGCATTCGTACTGTGGGGTTCAAACATGGCAGAAATGCACCCCGTTCTTTGGACTCGTATTACAGACCGTCGTCTAAGCCACCCACACGTTCAAGTAAACGTACTGTCTACTTATTACCACCGTTCTTTTGAGCTTGCTGACACGGGTTACATTTTCGAACCTCAATCTGATCTCGCGATTGCAAACTTCATTGCTAACTACATCATTCAAAACGATGCGGTTAACTGGGACTTCGTTAACAAGCACACGAACTTCAAACAAGCGACCACAGACATTGGTTACGGGCTTCGTGACGATGATCCACTGCAAAAAGCCGCAGCGAACCCTAACTCAGGCAAAATGACTGATATTAGCTTCGAAGACTACAAAGCATCTGTGGCGGAATACACAGTAGAAAAAGCCTCTGAAATATCAGGAGTCTCTCAAGATGACCTGATTAAGCTCGCTAAGCAATATGCCGATCCAAACATCAAAGTGATGTCACTTTGGACCATGGGTATGAATCAACATACTCGTGGCGTTTGGATGAATAGCCTTGTGTACAACATCCACCTGCTAACGGGCAAGATTTCAACGCCAGGTAACAGCCCATTCTCACTCACTGGCCAACCATCAGCGTGTGGTACGGCCCGTGAAGTTGGTACCTTCTCCCACCGTCTACCGGCAGATATGGTGGTTGCTAACCCTAAACACCGTAAGATTGCGGAAGGTATCTGGAAGCTTCCAGAAGGCACTATCCCACCTAAGCCAGGGGCTCATGCTGTTGCTCAAGACCGTATGCTAAAAGACGGTAAGATCAACGCTTACTGGGTAATGTGTAATAACAACATGCAAGCGGGTCCAAACATCAATACTGAGCGTCTACCTGGTTACCGTAACCCGGATAACTTCATTGTATGTTCTGACCCATACCCAACAGCAACTGCTCAAGCGGCTGACCTTGTTCTTCCTACAGCGATGTGGATCGAAAAAGAAGGGGCTTACGGTAATGCAGAGCGTCGTACACAAGCCTGGTACCAACAAGTTAAGACTGTAGGTGAAGCGAAGTCTGATCTATGGCAAATCATGGAGTTCTCAAAACGCTTCACTGTTGAAGAAGTTTGGGGCGAAGAACTTTTAGCAAAAGCACCTGAGCATCGTGGCAAAACCATGTATGACGTACTTTACAAAAACGGTAACGTTGATGCATTCCCATTATCTGAAGCCCAAGAGCTTAACGACGATGCACAAGCTCAAGGCTTCTATGTCCAAAAAGGTCTATTCGAAGAATATGCGTCCTTTGGTCGTGGCCACGGTCACGATTTAGCCCCATACGATCGTTACCACCAAGTACGCGGTCTACGTTGGCCTGTTGTTGACGGTAAAGAAACGCTTTGGCGCTTTAAAGAAGGTTCAGATCCATACGCTAAAAAAGGCTCAGACTGGGACTTCTACGGTAAACCAGATGGTAAAGCACTGATCATTAATGCTCCTTACGAAGCGCCACCCGAAGTACCAAGTGATGAATACGATATGTGGCTATGTACCGGGCGTGTTCTTGAGCACTGGCACACAGGAACAATGACTCGTCGCGTACCAGAACTTTACAAAGCCGTCCCGGATGCACTGTGTTATATCCATCCAGCCGACGCTAAAGCTCGAGGCCTTCGCCGTGGTGATGAAGTTCTTATCGAAAACAAACGCGGCGAAGTTCGCGTTCGCGTTGAAACTCGTGGCCGTAACCGCCCACCACAAGGGTTAGTGTTCGTACCATTCTTTGATGCAAGAATTCTGATCAATAAGTTGATCTTGGATGCTACGGATCCTCTGTCTAAGCAGACGGATTTCAAGAAGTGTCCAGTTAAGATCACTAAGGTCGCTTAGAGCAATATGTTCTAACCCCTTAGCTCGTAGATCTAACTTATTTAATATTGCGACTACTTTTTTCGTCACTTTTTTAAAAAGTAGTCCACTCAAAGAATTTGCCTTTAGGCGGAGAAATTAACCATGAAAAAACTGATTATTGCCCTACTATCAGCTGGTCTTTTATTAGCGAGTGCCGCTCAAGCAGAGCTGGACAATCCAGGCGGCATTGGTGGTCTAGAATCTCTGCGTGGTGCAAGTGAACTGGAAGCAACGCGCGCAGCCGATAGCTTCAAAAAGTTCCCTCGTGACCAAGTACTTGATAGTGACTACGTCTACCAGCCCCCTTTGATACCTCATACGATTCGTAACTATGAAGTCTCTCTTAACGCTAACAAGTGTCTTTCTTGCCACAGCTGGAAAAACGCAAAAGAAATGGGGGCGACCAAAGTGAGCGTAACTCACTACATGAACCGTGAAGATGCGGTACTTGCAGACGTCTCACCTCGTCGTTACTTCTGTCTACAGTGTCACGTACCTCAAGCTAATGCTAAACCATTAGTAGAGAATGAATTCAAACCTGTAGATTCACTGCGTTAATCGTAGCCAGAAGGTAAGAGAGGCTATATATGATAAAATTACTTAAAGCGTTTTGGAAAAGACTCGCGACACCCAGTAAAGCCGCGGTAGGGGTGGTGCTTTTCTTAGGATTCGCAGGCGGCCTTTTGTTCTGGGGGGCATTTAACACCGGTATGCAAGCAACCAACACAGAAGAGTTCTGTTCTGGCTGTCACGCGCCTATTGTTGCCGAAATCCAAGAAACCATTCACTACTCTAACCGCTCTGGTGTCCGTGCTATCTGTTCAGATTGCCATGTACCTCACGAGTGGACAGACAAAATTGTTCGTAAGGTTCAGGCATCTAAAGAGTTATACGCCCACTATATTGCGAAAACCATCAATACTGAAGAGAAGTTCAAAGCACGTCGTGCTCACCTTGCTGAACGAGAGTGGAAACGTATGAAAGATAATGATTCACTTGAGTGTCGAAACTGTCACCAGTTCGATTACATGGACTTCTCAGAACAGAGCCCTCGTAGTGCGAAACAGCACTCGACTGCGCTAGCTTCTGGTGACAAAACGTGCGTCGATTGTCACAAAGGTATCGCACATAAACTACCAGACATGCACGGTGTTGAAGGCTGGGAATAAGGAGCGATTGAATGAGTACTTTAGAAAGCATTATTTGGCACATCTTAGGTTACAGTGCGATGCCCGTAATCATTTTGGGTGGTTTCATCGGTGTTGCTGCCGTGTCCCTTTGGATATTATCTTTCGGTAAAGACAAAGAAATCAAATAGACATTCACAACTAAATGAGCCGAAACCTATTCTCTTGATACTAGAAAGCCACTTCAATCTCCAGTGGCTTTTTATTTCAGGAAGTGATGGTCTATTTGAGCAACCAAAACCATTCTTTAAACAAGAAATGGATCATTGTTGATACCAGATTCATGGCCTTACTCAGTAAAGGTTTTACCCGTGTTTACATCGAGATAAATTTTATTTTCCAGCGATAACCCATCGCAATAAATAAAATATACATCACGGTTACGGTATTTCAGCGATTTTACCCACCCTCCTAACTCGTCAAAATCACTGGGGGCGCAATCACCTTCAGAGATCAGCTTAGCCACCGTATTTCGAAACATCTCTCGATGAGCCTTCAAGTCGTCGGATTTAACCAAGTACGAATCCAAGATCTCTTTATTTTCTTTTTCCGTGATAACCACTTCGTTGCTAGACAAGCCCGACATCGAAACCCATTTAGCCGTTTGCGGTTCCCCCTCGCGTAAGACGATGTAATCTGAAATACGAACCCAATTCCCTTTTGTCTCAAGCACTGTCACCTTTTTACCTTTATAAAGGTAATCGGTTATCAGACCATCTTTTTTCGGCTCATTTAGCACTTTAAGTTTTCGGTCTGCCACGTAAAAGTCCTTGGGCTCTTGCTCTGCCTCTGGTTTAAGAGTCATGACAGGGTCCAGTTTAGATTCAGATTTTATTGCGGTTTCTGCAACCGGCGCTTTGTTTTTTTCTGGTGATATTGGGTCTTTTTTCATTACTAAGAAGTAATATGCAGCTCCACCACCGCCCCCCAATATTAACAACGCAAGTAACGCGATCAGCGCTTTTTTCATCAAATCTACCAACTTTCTGTTTTAGGTATTTGTCCAGTGTACATCAACTCATGCAGCCACTCATCTATACTCTCTACAACGAGCACTGTAAATGGAGGGAAATCATGCGAGTTTGGGCAACCGTTACAATGATAAGTCTCTCTTTAAATGCCACCGTCACACACGCAAGCCAATGCAACCATGACAACTGGCAAACACTTTTAGAGCGTCAACTCTCTACTGAAAAGCACTACAATCAATACACTCTGGAATTCAATCAAGCTTTGTTTCGTTATCAATCACAAACACTCCTCTCCACACATTTCACAGAAAAGCAGATCATTAAACTTTGGGACAAATACAAAGATAGATTTAACGTACAGCTCAATAATCATATGAATACCGCTTATCTTACTGCTGAAGTACTGTTAAAACGAGCGGATGCTGTCTCTGCTAAACAGGAAGACGCTCAATCTCTAAAGCGTGCGTGGCAATCCCTCGCTAAGCATTGTGAAGTATCAAGATTATTCCTCCAATATCAAAGTGCTTTGTTACACGTCCAAGGATCACAATCCCTAGTGAAAGATATCAACACACTCAGCGAAAAATTTCGTCAACTTTCATTAAGATACCGTAACGAAGCCACGATACTCGATGGCGTGCGTCAAGAAAAGCAACCAACTCAAGACGTATTGAACTAAAGCATCATCGACACCTCGGTATCTAGCTGACTATGTTCATCGCTAAACATTCCGATCAACCACCAATTAACGTTCTATCAATAATTTGTAAAAATATTGTTTCAATTACCAACAATCTCGCTCAGTTCCCGACCAACACCAACACTCAAGTGAGAGGCTTATCACAAAATAGATTTACAAAAGCCAGAAAATTGTTATCATGATTTTTCATATAACTTAATAACAAGAAACATTTTGGCTAGGTAATATGCAAAAAACTATGGCTTTCAACTGCTTGAGCAACACGGAAGGAACTGCAGAGGTAAGAGGTAAACTTTTATCTGTCGCGAAACACATGGAAGAATTCGGTTCCGTAAGTGAGCTCGAATTATGTAGGATTTTTGGAGAGACCATTTGGAATGATGGTGTGGATTATCATTCACATGCTTTTTCATTCAGAATTAATGCACAGACTGGAGATTGTTCAATCTCTCACTTTAAATATCACTAAATTTTTTGCCTATTATCTACGGAGTGTGCCTAACGGAGCGCTCCGTTATGGTTGAGGTATCGCTTAACTCCCTTCATCGACGAACACTAAGGCGATTTATGACTTCGGTAAGGAATCGCGATAGGTTAAGCCGACGTACCACCTTCTCAATATGATTTTATGGCTTAGACTGCTCAGACTGTCCTATTGCTGTAGGTCTGTCTAAAATCTGCTTTTGATAAGTTCGCTTCTCCATTAAACTGTCCAACCTTTTTGCCCATCCAAGAGAACACCATGCAACGCGACTACACATTAACTTGCTTAACCACTATGCCTCGTGAAGAACTCGAAGAATTTAGTTTAAGAATGATCCATCGTCTTGTTCCTGAGGAAGCCATGACGGAACTATTTACGTTCGAGCAAGAAGAAGTGGCCAGTGAAGAGCGTATGCAATCAGCCAAATTCGATGCGATGTTACGCATGACGGCGATCGCATTGAGTGAAGTTAATCTTGCGTTTAGTGAGTCGGAAAACTCTCAACAAAATATCGAACGAATGACTCGCTTATTGCTTTGGCACTTCTATGCAATATCGTTCAACCTCGAGCAAGCCATTAGCCTTAAAGTTCACTGTAATAAAGTCGAGAAAATTTTGTTGCAAGCACCAACAGAAGCATTTGGCTGGGTAAAAGAGCTGACAGAGTTGCTTCATTTTTATGCCAAGATAAATGACAATAACGGATTGAGTGAAAGTAACCAATCCAAATAATTTTACTCTCTAAATGAGCAAGGAAAGCGAGACAAGACACCTATCCCTACACTCTCTCTGTTGTTCTGTCGCTTCGTTATATCGACGTTAAGAGAGGTATGTTCAATCGCCTAACTTTGCCACGTAAAAAGGCCTGATCCATATAGCGATCAGGCCTCTATTGTGCCGTTGTCAGTCAAGCAAGACAACCGAATTAAGTCTGTGATGTAAACCAACAGCACAGCATAAATTTAGAACATGTAATTTGCGTCAATAAG
The DNA here is from genome assembly GCF_024347295.1 of Vibrio artabrorum. Taxonomy (NCBI): domain Bacteria; kingdom Pseudomonadati; phylum Pseudomonadota; class Gammaproteobacteria; order Vibrionales; family Vibrionaceae; genus Vibrio; species Vibrio artabrorum. The sequence continues at coordinate 1,174,977 of NZ_AP025459.1, forward strand.
CTCACTGACTTCAACGCTAGACACTTCTGGGCGAGCTTCAAGCCATTGTGCAACTTGCAGTTGTTCTGCTTCTGTTACTGAACGGTAGCGCTCAATTGAGCATAAGAAACCTTCAAACAACTCAAGGCCGCCACCACCAAAGCACAGACCGATGCTGTCGATGAAATCAATGAACTCGTCAATGAACACATCGTATTGGTCAAAATCAGCAATCGAAGTTTTGCAGCTTAGTTCAAAACCCAGAATCGCGAATTCACCTAGGTATAATTTTTTGCGTAGGCGGCGATTTTTGTTGTCGATTTTATCTAATTTCATAACTGTCTCTCTTTTCGTTTGATAAAGCATTTATACACAGTTCTACCCTAATCCCCAAGAGTTTTGTACTGCACGAGAGTGTTAAGGGCAAATTCGTGCTACAGAAACAAAACCTTAATCAAATCTATAAAAATCTGTCACTTAACTGCTTCACGATTAGTCACACATTGACCCAACTTATTAACTCATTAGTTAATAACCGAGTTGGTCATGAATAACGAATAATAAAGTCAGCCAATAGGAAGCAGTCAAGATGAGCAAGGAAACATTTGATAGCACTCGTTTTAACAAGAGTAACAACAAGCCATTCGAAGAAGTTCTAGATGCGAACCTTTCAAGAAGAAATGTTCTCAAAGGCGGTTTAGGCATCAGTGCAATGACCGCATTTGGTGCTTTTGGTTTAGCAGGCCACAGCACAGCGCACGCGGCGATAGCATCATCTAGCGCACCGCAAAAAAGCACTGCTACGCTTGCATTCGAATCGGTTAAAGGCTCATTGACAGACAGTGTCGTTGTGCCAAAAGGCTATACAGCACAAGTATTGGTTCCTTGGGGTACTCCACTTAACAAACAAGGAAAGGCGTGGTTAGAAGACGGCACCAACAACGCACAAGATCAAGCTAACTCATTGGGCATGCACCACGACGGCATGCACTTCTTCCCGCTTAATGGCAACAGCAACGATGGTTTGTTGGTGATTAACCACGAATACATCGACCAAAAAGCACTGCACGCTAATGGTCCGACATACGATGAAGGTAACCGCCCTAGCCTTGATGAAGTACGTAAAGAGATCAACGCGCACGGCGTCAGTGTGGTTCGTGTGAAATTGGAAGGCAACCAATGGGTGATGATCGATAACGATCCTCTGAACCGCCGCTACACGGGCGCGACCGTAATGGATCTGTCTGGTCCTGTTGCTCACAGTGAATTTACCAAAACCAAATTCTCACAAGACGGCAGCCAAGCTCGTGGTACGTTGAACAACTGTGGTAATGGCTACACGCCATGGGGCACTTACCTAACGTGTGAAGAAAACTGGCCTGGTTATTTCGTTAACAAAGGCGAGACAACGCCAGCGCAACAACGTATTGGTATCGCTACAGACAAAACACGTTACGGTTGGGATACGCTTTCAGGTAACAAACAAGAACGCTTAGACGAGTTTGCACGTTTTGACGTAACACCAACAGGCGAGTCAGCAATGGACGATTACCGTAACGAAGCACACGGTCACGGCTACATTGTTGAAATCGACCCATACACAGCAAACTCTCGCGCTAAAAAACGTTCTGCACTGGGTTGTTTCCGTCACGAAGGCTGTACGTTTGGTAAGTTGACCGAAGGCGAGCCGATTGTATTCTACTCTGGTCACGATTCTCGCTTTGAATACCTGTACAAATTCGTTTCTGAGGAGAAATGGGACCCACGTGACGCAGAGCCAAGCAATCGTCTAAGTGCCGGTGACAACTGTATGTGGCTAAGTTCAACGATGACGGTTCAGGTACTTGGCTACCACTAACGTTGGGCAGTAAGACGACAAACGGCGGCAAGCTAGGTGATTCATTTGATTCTCAAGCAGCGCTTATCATCAATACAGCAGGCGCTGCCGACCTTGTTGGTGCAACGCCAATGGATCGCCCTGAATGGTGCTCTGTTGACCCAATGACAGGTACGGCTTACCTAACGCTGACGAATAACAACAAGCGTAAAGAAGCGAACTCTGCGAACCCTCGCGTAGACAACAAGTTCGGTCATGTTATCCGTTGGGATGAAGGCAAGACGGCAGGCGAGTTCGATTGGGATATCTTCGTATTTGGCTCACCAGCAGTGGAAAACACGTCTATTAACCGTTCTGGTCTAACAGACATGAACCAATTCGCGAGCCCTGACGGCTTAGCGTTTGATGCTCGTGGCATTTTGTGGATTCAGACAGATAACGGCGCAGACGAAGTCACTGGCTACACCAATGACCAAATGCTCGCAGTGGTTCCATCTCAGCTAACGGATGACAACGGCAACAGCGCGGTGATTGATGCAAACAACCAAGCACAGCTTAAACGCTTCCTTGTGGGTCCAAACGGTTGTGAAGTAACTGGCTTTACTATTAGCTCAGATTTCAAGTCACTGTTTGTGAACATTCAACACCCTGCAAATTGGCCATCGTCTGAAGATGCAACGGCTCAGACTCAGGGCAACGTTCGTCCAAGAGCATCTACGGTTGTGATTCGTCGTGAAGACGGCGGTGAAATCGCGGTTTAATACGCAAATCTAGCTAAGCTCAGCAATCTTACTGTTATCTCGTTTCCGTTCGCTAGCTAAGTAAAATCAAAAAGAGCGATAAAGCCAAATGCCCTATCGCTCTTTTTATATTCTATGCATTCTTCGGTTTAAGTAAGAATCCGAATTTTCAAAACTCACCATAATCCTAAGTAGTCATCATCCCAAGTACGCGTCATCCTCGAGAAGGAGGAACGACTGAATCGGGGATCTCTAACCGTTATCGCTGATCGCAATACCGTTAATCACAGTTAACTCACGAACAACCACACACCAACGCCCATCATCAATGTACCAGCAATGCGGTTCATCAACTTGACGTTATCGGCTTTACCTAACATGTGTTTAAGGCTCTTACCACCCGTTGCATACAAGGTCATGCAGACAAATTCTGAAACCAGAATAATAGAAACGAGAATGAACAACTGCGGTGCTAAGTCTTTATTACTGTTAATGAAAGGAGGCAGTAACGAAATCATGAATGCCCACCCTTTCGGATTGGCGATTGCAGTGACGAAGCCTTGAACTACAAGATCCCAGTCGTTATTGATTTGAACCGCTTGATTGTCGGTACTGATTGCTAGCTTGCCTCTTGAGCGCCACATCTGAACGCCTAAGTAAAATAAGTATCCAGCACCAATAAATTTAAAGCCCGTAAATAACCACGGGTAATTAAGCATTATTGACGCGATCCCCAATACCGCGGCAACGGAAACCACTGCCACACCCGCAACTTCACCCACCATCATCCACAACGTACGCTTGTAGCCAATGCTCATTCCTAGCGTCAAAGCCAAGGTCATACACATACCGGGCGTGATTGACACAAAGAAAAACGTGGGAATAAAAGCCCAAAGTAGTGTGCTATCCATATTATTACCTTATCGACTTATTTTTATTTACTGGTTCTTACTTTTATTTGATGCTTCTTATTATTACGCGGGCTCGAAATGAAGCGAGGTGAAACAAAGTAGTGATGACAATAAACAACATTGCGATCAATACAAACAAAAAGAGCCACATAACAGTGGCTCTTTTCAATCACCAACCGTAATTACTTACGACGGTTTTTAATTCGCTTCATCATAGTCAAACGACGTTCAGCGCTTGCTTGATCTTGTGGCTCTTCGTTCGCGTTATTCTTACGGCCCTGACGGTTTTTGTAAGCCGATTTGGTGTTCAGCTTCTCGATGTAAGCATCACGTTTCTTCGGTTCATAACCCGGTTGTTCAACACGACGAATACGTTGTTGAATCAGTTTTTCAACTTGAACAACAGTCAGCTCTTCTTCGCGGTTAACGAAAGAGATTGCGTGACCTTGTTTACCTGCGCGACCTGTACGACCAATACGGTGAACATAATCTTCCGCTAGGAAAGGCATGTCGTAGTTAATTACGTGCGGTAAGTCTTCGATATCAAGGCCACGAGCCGCAACGTCGGTTGCCACCATCACACGTGCTCTACCTTCTTTGAAATCATCCAACGCACGACGACGAGCGCTTTGCGCTTTATCACCGTGACAAAGTACCGCTTTAATGCCGTCAAGCTTAAGCTCTTTAACTACATTATTCGCTGTTTCTTTGTAGTTCACGAACACAAGAACCTGACGCCAGTTTTTTCGGCCGATAAGCTCAGAAAGCAGTTCAGTTTTACGTTCTTGATCCACAGGGTAAACCACGTGACCAACAGTCGCAGCCGTTGAGTTTTCGCGCTCAACACTAATACGTTTTGGTTTACGTAGAATATCAACAGACAGTTGGTTTAACTGAGTCGAAGTCGTTGCCGAGAACATCATGATTTGCGGTGATGTTTCTACATCCAACATGATCTTACGAACGGCATTGATAAAGCCCATATCAAGGATACGGTCAGCTTCATCGAATACTAGAAATTCTAGGTTGGCGATAGACACGTTACCCGCTTCTAAGTGCTCCTCTAAACGGCCAGGTGTTGCAACCAAAATATCGACACCCAGTTCTAGTTGACGAACTTGTGAAGACATTTTATTACCACCGTAAACCGCAGCAACGCTCAGTTCTGTGTATTTAACGTAGTCTTTGATATTTTGAGCGATCTGCGCAGCAAGCTCACGAGTTGGAGCAAGAATAAGGCCGCGAGCCGTCCCTCTCGACGCTTTTTTACCGCTGTTCAAAAGGTGTTGGATAACAGGCAATGAAAATGCCGCTGTTTTACCCGTACCGGTTTGAGCAGTAGCAAAAATATCATGGCCTTTACGAGCCATTGGAATCGCTTTTTGTTGAATTGGAGTGAGTTTTTCATAACCACACTCAGTCAACGCTTTGACTAATTCAGGAGCAAAACCTTGAGAGGAAAATGACATTGTTACGGGTTCCTTAAGCAGACAGCCTACATTCTTATTTCAGCCGAGCACTATAAAGTAATTAGAGTGATTTATCTCACATTTATCGTGATATGACGCAAACTTTCTCATTTAATCTAGTGTTTACCCCGCCTTAAACGAAGTAAACACCGAGATCCTTGGTTCAAACTGCCAAAACAGGGCTATTTGATGCCACACAGCTTGAGTAGAATCTGTTCGAGATCGCCCCACGGCATGAGCTGAGAGTCGATCACTTCCAGTCGAGATTCAAAACCATCAAGCGTAATTTCGTTCACAGACACCACTTGATTGGCCACATTGAATGCGTAGCAACCTTGGTCGGTGTTCACTACCGCTTTTACACGTTCAGCGGTTAGATCCGACAACATAGAGAATAGCGCATCGAAGTCGAACTTATGCTCTGCGCCAAACAACCAACCACAACTAAAATAGCCCTGTCCTTTATTCTCTTTACGGATGAAAGCTTCACCGGGAGGAAGTTGGAATTGAGGCTCTTGTTCAGCGTGATAGTGGTGGTGCGCTTCAATATGAGAGGAAGCACTGCCGTATACTCTTTCAATGTCCAACACTTCCAATGGCACTTCACCGTCATGGATTAGCTTGTGAAAGACTTTTGCTGGCGTTTGATCCGTCACCCAATCATTAAACACATCGATATCTTCAGAATGAACGAGATCGACCTTGGTTCCAATGATCACATCAGCACTGTCTAATTGATCATTAAAATTCTGATTCGAGGTGTACTTTTCATTGGATAGATTTCGTGGGTCAACCAAACCAAGCGTCGCTTTTAAATCAACATAAGGTGTGTACTGATCTGAAGTCAGTGTCGCAATCACTTGTTTAGGGTGACCAAGTCCTGTCGGCTCAATCAATAAACGGTCTGGTTTTTGACGAAGTAACGCATTAATACCCACCGACATAGGAACACCCGCAGTACAGCACATGCATCCACCTGGCACTTCTTTAATCAAAGCGCCTTGATCTGTCATCAATGCACCGTCAATGCCGATTTCCCCGAACTCATTAACCAGAACAGCCCAGTTTTCATTCTCAGGTTTATTTTTTAGCAGGTTCAAGATGGCTGTCGTTTTACCAACACCCAAGAAACCCGTAATGATGTTTGTAGGAACTTTTTTAGTCATATCAGTTCTCCTTTTTAAGGGAGTATATACTCAATCACCCAAAAGTTGACCCCAATCGATTGTTTACACTGAGATTCGTTAATAGAGGTTGGAGCGATAATAATCAGAAGAGATAAGCAGAATGCGGAAATAGGATGCTCCAGACGAACTAAAGGCGTACTTACTCAGTACGCCTCACCCTCGTTACTCAATCGTGAGTTCGCGAATCAGGAAGTCTTATATATCGACCTGAACATTTAACGAGGAACTAAAACTTTGTTTCTGAATCCATCCAAATTGTGTGTAAAACCTCACTTCTCCTTGCGGTTCGTTATGTTGCTTTACGATTTAACTATGGTTCATCTTGGGTGAAATTCAAGTAACCACCAAATAATTGAACAATTTTGTGACAGCGATTCCACTCTTGCTTATAAATGGAATTCAACTTTGCATCTTTACTGCTATAGGATTTGTATATGATGCGTATAATTTACTGCAACATCAAAGCATCAATTCAGGAAACTTACCTTAATGACAAAAAGAGAGAAAATTAAGCAGTCCCTTTTAGCAAAAGTGCCAAGGGGCGCTATCAACCAATTTCTCTCTAGAGACAAAGCCTCCATCTCGGTTCTTTTTCTAGCTTGTATCGTTGGTGTACTTGCCGGTCTTGTCGGTAGTTACTTTGAAATCGCAGTTCATTTTATTTCAGAAACTCGAACCGATTGGCTAAAAGATGAGATCACTAATTTTGTACCACTTTGGTTCGCGGCTTTTGTGATCAGCGCAATCTTAGCTTTTATTGGTTACTTTCTCGTTCACCGATTCGCTCCAGAAGCGTCAGGTTCAGGGATTCCCGAAATTGAGGGGGCGATGGATAACATGCGTCCAGTTCGATGGTGGCGAGTACTTCCTATTAAGTTCTTTGGTGGATTAGGCGCATTAGGCTCCGGTATGGTACTTGGTCGTGAAGGCCCTACCGTACAAATGGGCGGCAACATTGGACGGATGGTGACGGATATTTTCCGTTTAAAAGACGACGATAGCCGACACACATTATTGGCCTCAGGCGCGGCCGGCGGGCTCGCAGCGGCTTTTAACGCACCGTTAGCCGGTATCCTGTTTGTGGTTGAAGAAATGAGACCCCAGTTTCGCTATTCTCTTATCTCGATTAAAGCCGTCATCATCTCTGCCATTTCTGCTAATATTGTTTTCCGTTACATCAATGGTCAATCTGCGGTTATCACCATGCCGCAATACCACCCACCCGAACTGAGCGCGCTATGGCTGTTTTTGCTTCTTGGCGTATTGTTTGGGGTCTTTGGCGTCATTTTCAATAAGCTGATCACGCTTGCTCAAGATATGTTTGTTGCTATCCATAAAAATGACACAAAACGCTATCTGCTCACGGGGACTTTGCTTGGTGGTAGTTTTGGTATATTACTCCTTTACGTTCCCGAGTTGACCGGTGGTGGTATCGGTATTATTCCGGACATCACCAATGGTGGGTACAGTGCAAATATTTTATTAGTCTTATTCTTAGGACGTGTGATTACCACATTGCTCTGTTTTGGCTCTGGCGCTCCTGGCGGTATCTTTGCCCCGATGCTCGCACTTGGCACGCTGTTCGGTTATGCATTTGGCTTAACTTTCACCGCCCTATTCCCAGAACTCAATATGGCCCCAGGGATGTTTGCGATTGCCGGTATGGGCGCCTTATTTGCGGCTACCGTTCGAGCTCCTATTACAGGCATCTTATTAGTGATCGAAATGACCAATAATTACTATCTAATTCTGCCACTGATCATCACTTGCTTGGGTGCAGTAATCGTTGCTCAGCTGCTTGGTGGTCAACCTATTTACAGTCAACTGCTCAACCGTACTCTAAAGAATGAAAAACTGAGACAACAAGATCTTCCACAGTAAAACAAAGTTCACGAGTGACGCTCAGATAGATAGCTAAAGATCGATATCGGAAAAACATGAGGCCAACAGAGCCGGGGTTAATGTCCCGATTCCGAACCAAAATCAAAAAAGCAAATCTTAAACTTGTTATTATCCGGGCCAAATATGTTTAAGTGCCCAATGACATTGAAATCCAATCAGTGGCACATCTGAACGTTGTGATCAAAATATACGTTCTAAAATTAGCCAAGTTGGAGCAAGTCGTTGAACTGGAAAAGATTGACTCAAGTAAAAAATGTACCGCCATCGCAGGCATCTTTAGCACTTGGAGTGATTGGACTAGGACAAGCTTGGGCTTTATATATACCCGACATTGGTGAAGTCATTCGTCCCTACCTTGCGGTATTAGGTGCGCTGTTATTACTCCCCGTTTTGCTTCGCTACCTCACTAGTTTTAGTACTTTCTTGAATGATATCCGCCATCCAATCAGTGGTAGCTTAATGGCACCAATGAGCATGGCGCTTCTTATTCTGTGCGATTATCTCGCAGAAATATCCCCAGTTATTGCCTATCCCATTTGGTTTTGTGCACTATTACTGCACTTTACAATGATGGTGCTATTTTTCAGCTTTCAGATCATCAATTTCAAAATGTCTAACATCGTGCCTAGTTGGTTTCTGTATCCGGTAGGCTTAATCAGCAGTTCATTAGCGGCGACACAGTTTGGGCATACGGTCTTTTCCGAAACGCTGGCATCCACCTGTATTGCGATCTATTTTTTCATGTTACCCGTTGTATTGTACCGGCTTGTTTTTGAAGGAAAACTTCCAAGAAGAGCCAGACCAACATTGGCTATAATGGCAGCACCTGTCAACCTGTCACTGGCGGTATATTTAGTTAACTTTGACGAACCAGACCCAATTCTTACTGGCGCTTTAGCGGGCATCGCTATTACGATGACCCTACTCATTTACTTGTGTTATATCCGATTAATGCGTCTTAAATTCCAGCCCTCCATAGCAGCGGTCACATTCCCGTCCGTAATCAGCGCCGTAGCCATGCATCGCTTGACCACATTTTTCGGTACCGACTATCCACAATGGTATTGGCTACATGAGTTTGGTTTCTTGGAACTAACCATCGCAACCGTATTAGTCACTTGGGTCGCTGGCGGCTACGTGAGAATGTATTGGCCCGAATTTTTTGATTCTGATTACCGGTCCCAAAAGATCAAGCGTTCTTGAATCGAACTCAAAAAGTCACTTTTATCATCGTCCCAAAAAAGACCTCATAAAAAGAGGTCTTTTTAGTTCGTAGTTACTTCGTAGAGTCAGCCACTGATTTAAAAGTGAGCGTGAGGGCCAAAGACTTCGTAATGCACGCGTGAACGATCCACTTTAAGTGCCTCTAACTGATCCACTATATTTTTCATGAAACCAATAGGACCACAAATATAAAAATCACTCTCTTGAAAACCATCAATATCGGAAATAGAAGCTAGATCCATTTGACCTTCATATACGTTTTCGCTTGCAGACTCGTTTTTGTTCATGTACCAGGTTTTTGCTTCCCAGCCTTTGTCAGAAACAATATCTTTAACGCGAGTCGTGAAAGAGTGCTGCTCTGCATTTTCACATGCGTGAAGATATAGAACCGATTCATTTTTCTGCTCGTTGTTCAAGAATTCAAGCATAGATTGCATTGGTGTTAAACCAACACCCGCAGAAATCAGCGTCACTGGTTTACTGCGTTCTTGATACCTAAAGTCACCTGCAGGTGCGTACAGGCTAACTTCATCGCCGATAACCGCCATATCGTGCATGTAGTTAGACACTACACCTTGCACATCTTGACCTTGGCCTTCACGCTTCACTGAAATACGGTAATTTTTTCCATTAGGTTTATCTGACAGTGAGTATTGACGAATTTCGTTGTACTGCGCACCTTCAGGTTTCACTTCAATACCGATGTATTGGCCTGGAGTGTAATCCAAAACGTCACCGCCATCTTTTGGCTCTAGGATAAAGCTAGTAACCAGTGCTGACTCTTCAACCTTGTTTACGATAACAAACGAACGCGCAGCTTCCCAACCACCGACAGCTTGCTTTCGTTGTAGGTAAAGTTCAGCTTCACGGTCGATGAATACTTGGGCTAAGAATAAGTAAGCTTCTGTCCACGCTTCTTCCACTTCTGGAGTAAACGCGTCAGCAGCTAGTTCACGTAATGTCTCAATCAGGTGAAGACCAACAATTTGGTAATGCTCAGGTTGAATATTAAAACTTGTGTGCTTGTGTGCAATTCGTTCGACGGCTGAAGTTAGCGCCGCTAGATTTTCAATGTTCTTTGCATAAGCTGCGATAGCTTCAAACAGTGCCACACCTTGGCGACCTGTTCTTTGATGAGTCATGTTGAAGATATCTTTTAACTCAGGGTTATGTATAAACATACGTTGATAGAAGTGTTGGGTTAGAGCCGGGCCTGCATTTTCTAAAAGAGGAATCGTCGATTTGATGATGTTGATATGTAGATTGTTTAGCATTGATTTACTCCGGACACTGAGCCTTTTGACCATTAATGTCAATTTGACTCGTTTATTTAAAGGTGACTTTATAGCAATTTTTTGTCAATGTGCTCTATGGCGACATTTTTGTTATAAAAAATGACGTGGATTAATGCCTTCGTATTCGTTGATTATGACCAACAATCGTTTAGGTATTCAGTCATATAGACAACACGCGACTAAAGGTAATGCACAAACAGTGCCAACACGTGATAGCTTGCTGTAAATGACTACCCTTCCCAATATTTATTTAAAAACTTGTCAAAAAGACCTTTTATTTGTGTCATAAAGACTCTAGCATGTTTAAAAACACAAACAGTATGAAGCTTTTATGCAAGATATTTCAGCATCAACTCTCATGGAAATGACGATTGGCCTTGCGAGTGGCGTGAATGATCAAGACCGTTTCAATCGCTTACTCGACGCGATTCGTAAGACAATCACATGTGATTGTGTCGCACTTTTGAGCCTTCAAGGCGATACGCTTGTACCTATCGCAATGCAAGGCCTCAGTCGAGATACATTCGGCCGTCGCTTTATCATTTCAGAACACCCTCGCTTTACTGAGATATGCGCCTCTCGCTCTCCTGTTCGATTCGATTCTGATAGCTCACTACCCGACCCTTTTGACGGTTTATTAATAGATCATGACGGCGACTTACCCATGCATGCCTGTATGGGTTTGCCTCTATTATTTGCCGATAAGCTGCTTGGTATTCTAACGCTTGATAGCTTAACACCGAATGTGTTCTCCAATATTCCAGCACGTAACCTAGAAGTACTCGCAGCAATTGCAGCTTCCAGTATGCAAATGGCTTTAACCTTTTCACAGTTGGAGCATCAAGCAAAACAGTCGAAACAACTGCTGGAAGAGTTAAATGTTGAAGCATGGGAGCGCGATGGTGGCGAACTTATCGGTAAAAGTGATGCGATGGTCGCGCTAAAGAATGACATCGCGATTGTCGCCCCTTCCGAGTTTAATATCCTGATTCATGGCGATACAGGTGTCGGTAAAGAACTCGTTGCTCGCACCTTGCATCATCAATCGCAACGTAAACGTAATCCGCTTGTCTATGTTAACTGCGCGGCGATTCCTGAAAATTTGGTGGAGAGTGAACTGTTTGGTCATGTTCGCGGGGCGTTTACCGGAGCGGATAAAAATCGACTGGGCAAGTTTGCCTTAGCAGACGGTGGCACACTATTCCTCGATGAAATTGGCGAACTGCCGTTAGCTGCGCAAAGTAAGCTACTTCGTGCACTACAAAATAACGAAATTCAACCGGTGGGCCAAGACAACATCAAGACCATTAATGTTCGCGTATTAGCGGCAACCAACCGAGATCTCAAAAAAGAAGTCGAAAACGGTCGATTTAGAGCCGATTTATACCACCGACTCACTGTCTACCCTATCGCAGTGCCTGCCTTGAAAGATCGAGGTGACGACATCAGTTTACTAGCAGGCTTCTTTCTAGAACAAGCTCGTCGTAAGCTTGGCATCAACCAAGTTAAGTTTCGTTCCGATGTTCTTATTTTCCTAAATCGTTATAGTTGGCCAGGTAACGTGCGAGAACTTGAACATGTGATCAGTCGTTCAGCACTTAAGGCGCTGGCTCGAAGCAACAACAAGAACCTAGTTACGATAAACAAAGAAGATTGTGGTCCACTCGACCAAGATCAGCCTATTGCGACGACACAGGTGAAGAACACCCCGTTATCGACACCAACGGTCGACCTTTCTGCAGGGCTACGTGGTGCAACGGACGATTTTCAGCGTAGCATCATTACTGGGGTGCTGGAAGATGCCAACTTTAACTGGGCACAAGCAGGGCGAGTTCTGAAAACAGACCGAGCGAACCTGACTCGATTGTCTAAGCGTTTAGGGCTAAATGTGGCTAAGTCTCACACGATCGAACGGACAAAATAGAGATTAACGGTTTGTTGCGAGCATCTGACAAAACTTGTGTATATAATGCTGCAAATTGTAACGCTAATTTTAAATATGTAGAGAGAGTTATGAAGTTTATCCGTTGGTTCTTAGGCCGTGTCATCTTGTTATTGAATTTTGTTTTCAGCCCGAGTGGTGTAAAACGCTCTCAAGAAGCGCAAAATCAAGTGAATGAGCAAGCAAAAAACCTCGCATTATACCAATTCGAAGCATGCCCATTTTGTGTGAAAGTGCGCCGCGCGATGAAACGTCAATCGGTTCAATTTGAGCTTCGCGATGCAAAAAATAACCAACAGCATCGTTCAGAGCTTGAAGCTGGCGGTGGCCGTGTGAAAGTGCCTTGCCTACGCATTGAGAAAGACGGTAAAACTGAATGGATGTATGAATCTTCTGACATCATTGCTTATTTAGAGAAGCAATTCACATAAACAAAACCAGACATGAAAAATCCCTCTTCAATTGCGGGATTTTTTATGTCTGGTCTCTTTATTTTCCATGTCGGTGAATCTATCAATTACTTTGAATTCCGCGCTACTTCTTAGCTAAAATAAGCATCAACTCAACACGACGGTTACATGCCTTTCCTTGTGCAGATGCATTCGTACAAGCAGGGACATACTCACCAAAACCGCGCGTATAAATCGAACGACTTGAAACAGAGTTTCGCTCTAATCGAGCTTTCACTTCTTTTGCGCGTTGCTCAGAAAGCGATTCATTAATACGTTCACTGCCAGTATTATCTGTGTGGCCTTCAATCACCACATCAATATCTTGACGTTGCGACAAGTAACTGCCCAGAGTATCCAACCATTGATTATAATCAGGTTCTGGGAATGCAGAGCCTGTTTTAAAATTCACATGTTGCTCTAGTTTTACCATGACATGGTTACCCGGCAGAACTTCAAAGTCGATACGGTTCTGTCTTAAAAAGACTTCCAATGGGTCATTTGTTGACACACCACGTCCATAGTTAGTTGTAATTGTGGCGCGTTGTTGAGTGCGGCTTTGAGTTGTGTAGGCATGATCACTCGACACGTATGTCGTTTGAACTACACCCCATTCCGGGTGCTTAAGATCATAATCCGATTGAGGTGCAGTTGCGAGCATGTCATCACCGAACATATTGTTTGGTAATGTTGTTTTACAGCCCGCCAAAGCTATGCTTAACATTATGACTAAATATCTCATTACTTCACCAACCGCTCATGCAGATTAACCTTTCACTAATGTCTGTATCGGCACGTCGAGAAAAACTTTAGACAAAATGAAGGCTCATATCAAAAAACAGCTTTGGATCACGAGTTAGCCATCAACAAAGCTTTCTTCCCTCCTGTTATGCGATCTGTTTGCATTTATTTACTTTATAATTGTTTTCCAATCCATTCTAAATAGTTAGAATCTCCGGAATTATTAATGCTAGAGTAAACATTATGTTTAAACCACTTATTAAACTCATCACAGCACTTTCTGTGGTATTGATTATCGCGGGCTGCAGTGAAACCAACGAGCCACAAAAAGGCGTTCAATACGAAATGCTCCCAACCGCTCTAACTGAGTTCGATCTCGCTCCAGTCACCGAAATCTTCTCTCTTAACTGTGGGCACTGCCGTAAAATGGAAAGTGCCATTCCAGAGATTGAAACTCTAACCGATCAAACTATCGGCAAGATGCACGTTACCTTCAATGAAAGCGCTCAAATCAGTGCAATGATCTACTACACGGCCGTGATGCAACTTGATGCGACACCTGATCACGCTTTCATGGATGACCTCTTTGGTGCCGTTCAAATGGGTGCGGATGCTACTCCAGCACAACGCCAACAAGCACTAGAAACTGCGTTTACATCTCGTGATCTAGTCAGCCCATATCAGCTCAATAAAGAGCAGCAAGTCACTCTTTTTAATTACATTCAGAAAGCTGAAGAGATTTCCGTAAAAGGCCAGATCAATTCAGTACCAACATTTATCGTCAATGGTAAATACCAAGTACTGACAGCCGGTCACCAAGACGTTACCAGCATCGCGAAAACGATTAACTACCTTTTGACTCAACCATAATCACGGCTTTAGCTGATTGATTCACGAACTAAGCATTAACTAAAAATAGGTTTTACTATGTCTAAATTTGTCATTCCAGTCATTGTCCTTCTTTTGGCGGGATTCATGATCTACCGAACTTGGATGAACCATAAGTCTGGTGAGGAAAACCTTGAGCAAGGCCAACAATTCCTACTCAAGAACGGCACTAAAGAAGGTGTGATTACGACTGACAGCGGTCTTCAATATCTGGTTCTTGAAAAAGGTACTGGCACTGAGCACCCAACGAAGAACAGTAAAGTAACGGTTCACTACCATGGTACCTTAATTGATGGCACTGTTTTCGATAGCTCTGTTGAGCGTGGCGAGCCAATCTCATTTACCCTTAAGCAAGTAATCAAAGGCTGGCAAGAAGGGTTAACTTACATGGTTGAAGGCGAGAAAGTTCGTCTGTTTATCCCGAGTCAGTTAGCATACGGCAAAGGCGGTTCAGGCCCTATTCCACCATCATCGACTCTGATTTTTGATGTAGAACTCATCTCTATCCAGTAATCAAAGTGACCGATTTAAGCCCCAGCATACCAGCGATGTCGGGGCTTTTTTATAGCTGTACATTTGAAGACACTTTTATTGCGACAGAATAACGCCTCGAAAAATGATAACTAGACGACTGGTCTAATTTAATTTATAGTCATGCTCATGAACGAAAAAACCAATGACACACGCCTGCATATTTTGAATGTGGGCTATCAGTTAATAGTGAACAGCGGCTTTAATGGTGTTGGGCTATCACAATTGCTTAAAGAAGCGGACGTGCCGAAAGGATCGTTTTACCACTATTTTAAATCTAAAGAGCAATTTGGCGAGGCGTTGATTCAATACTATTTTGAAAACTACATCACTAAGATTGAAGCGATTTTAGTACACGGTGAAGGTAATCATTATCAGCGAATCTTGAACTATTTCTCGCTATGGACCAAGACAGAAAACGGAGCCTGTAACGCCCATAAATGCTTGGTTGTTAAGCTTAGTGCGGAAGTTTCTGATCTTTCTGAACCGATGCGCCAAGCGCTATTAAAAGGTGCTGAGAAAGTGACCAACAGCATCGAACGGTGCATTGTTGGTGGTATTGAAAATGGCTCTATAAAGGTTAAAGACAGCCAAGAAGCCGCTCAAAACCTATATTCTGTGTGGTTAGGCGCAAGTTTATTGAGCAAGCTGAGCCAGAGCTCACATAGCTTACGGTCGGCTTTAAGCCTTACCGAACGAATTTTGAAAGGTGAAAGCCACTAACGCGCTTCGCGTTTTATTGGCTTTAGCTTAAAACAAATAACCCGCCCTCTTATCAATTTGATGACGGCGGGATTTTTAGGCAACAAGACTAGACGACTGGTCTAATTCTAAATATATAAAACATAAATTAAGGATATCCAATGACTCAACAAGACAATCGCCGCATCGTATTGGCTTCTCGCCCAGTTGGCGCACCGACTCAAGACAACTTCCGTTTAGAGACAGTAGCCGCACCAACAATTAAAGACGGCGAGATGTTACTTCGCTCAGTTTATCTTTCTCTAGACCCATACATGCGTGGTCGTATGAGCGATGCCAAATCCTACGCAGATCCCGTTGCGATTGATGAAGTGATGGTTGGCGCAACCGTATGTCAGGTTGAAGAGTCAAACCACGCTGATTACGAAGTTGGCGAATGGGTACTGGCTTATACAGGTTGGCAAGATCTTGGAGTGTCCAACGGTGAAGGTCTAATCAAACTCGGCAAAGAACCAACGCACCCTTCTTACGCGCTTGGCATCATGGGTATGCCTGGTTTTACGGCTTACATGGGCTTGCTTGATATCGGCCAACCTAAACAAGGTGACACGCTAGTCGTTGCGGCAGCAACAGGGGCCGTAGGTGCAACCGTTGGACAAATCGGCAAACTAAAAGGCTGTCGTGTTATCGGCGTTGCAGGCGGTCAAGAGAAGTGCCAGTACGCGAAAGAGGTTCTTGGCTTTGATGAGTGTATCGACCACAAAGCTGACGACTTCGCAGAGCAACTGGCTAAAGCGTGTGACAACGGCATCGACGTTTACTTTGAAAACGTTGGTGGCAAGGTATTCGATGCCGTCATGCCTCTGCTTAACACCGGTGCTCGTATTCCTGTGTGTGGCCTTATCTCTCAATACAATGCGACGTCACTGCCTGAAGGCCCAGATCGTATGTCTAGCCTGATGGGTATGCTGTTGGTTAAACGAATTAAGATGCAAGGCTTCATCATCTTTGATGACTACGCACACCGTTACAACGAGTTTGCGGTTCAAATGACAGAATGGTTATCTCAAGGCAAGATGCACTATCGTGAGCACCTGGTTGAAGGTTTAGAGAATGCGCCACAAGCATTCATGGGCCTATTGGAAGGTCAGAACTTCGGTAAGCTTGTAATCAAAACCAATGAAGCTAAATAAATTCAATAAACTGAACCCGTTAAACTAGGTAGAATCATGATTACTTTGCATCACCTGAATAAGTCGCGCTCAAAGCGTATCATCTGGCTATTGGAAGAGCTTGGGGTAGATTACCAAGTCAAACCATACCAACGAGACAGTGTCACTTTTCTTGCACCACCAGAACTCAAATCCATTCACCCATTGGGTAAGTCTCCTGTCATTGAAGACGATGGCGTCGTGATCACTGAATCTGGTGCTATCACGGAATACCTCATCGACCAATACGGTCAGGGTAAGTTCGCACCTACACGTGGCACCGCAGACTACGTGGAATATTCGCAATGGCTTCACTTCGCTGAAAGCTCAGGTATTTTGCCAATGTTGCTTAAGATCTTTGTGATGAAAGACGGCTGTGAAACTAACTTCCTAGGCGGTTATGCAGACGATGAAAACCAAAAGATCTTAACTTACGTGAATAATGCACTTGAAGGTAAAACCTACTTGGTTGCAGACACACTAACGGGTGCAGATTTTATGATGTCGTTCATCGTAGAAATCGCTGCTAACTTTGGTGCAACCGCGCTTTACCCGAACATTGCTAAATACGGTGAGCTTTTAACGAGCCTCCCTGCTTATCAAAAAGCAGAGCAAGTAGAGCTAGAACACTCGAACTGATCGAGTTTCACTCAAACACGTGCTTCCATAGCATGAACATAACAATCTAAATGAAGCCAAAGCCGATTTATCTTCTGCTTTGGCTTCTCATTTGTCTTCATTTCGACAACAATACCGAACTCTAACTGAACAGCCATAGAGTTTGATCTTAATGCCAGAAAACCTCGCTCAATACACACCTTTGTACCTAGCAAACACGAATGTCGATTTAGCGCTACCGACTCGCTTTACGTTCCCGTATTACTATACGCCGCACCCTGTGTGTGAATTCGCTATGCTGCAGCTTCAGCAATCACTTGTCGACTGTGGTGTGAATGAAAACTCGCAAGGTAATCTCTACGCTGTGCTGCTTGTTCAGAATCCGATCACGCAAGAGTTAGGCTACCTTTCTGCGTTTTCTGGCTTGCAGTTAGATCCGGCTTTGGTCTCTCAGTTAAACAACATTCACTTTGTTCCACCAGCCTTCGATTCAACACAGTTTAAATCTCAGAACTGTGCGAACCTTGCTCGCCAGTTGCAACTCGCGGACGACATTGAAAAGCTACAACAGTCGCACAACCTAGACGCATTATTGGCCGAGCTTGAAGGGTTAAAAATCGAATCAGCACAAGCCATCGAAGCCTTTCAGTTAGCTATGTCCGCGAACAAAGCTCAGCGTAACGAACTCAGAGAACAAGCCAATCAAGAAAAAGCATTAGGGAATCTAGAGTCAGCGGCGAATTTGCTCAAACAACTGGGCAATCAAAGTAGCCAAGAGAAACGCGACCTAAAAGCACTTCGTATTGAGTGGAAACAGAAGATCGTAGAGCGCCAATCACACGTTGATTTGATTGAAAGCGAACTGAAAAACCGTAAGCAAGATCACCAAGCCATTTCAGAGCAGTTGGAAACTCAACGTCTCTCTCACTATCGCTTTATGGATCAAGCCAAGCAATCTAAGAATTTACTCGAGTTGCTCGATGGCAAAGACGCACTTGAAGGCTCTGGTGACTGCTGCCTACCTAAGTTGCTTAACTTTGCGTTTGAACACGGGTTCAAGCCGTTAGCTTTGTCTGAATTTTGGTGGGGATTACCGCCTACAGATATCATTCGACAACACGCAAACCTGTACCCGGTTTGTCAGAGTAAAAGCTTTGAGATCCTCGAACACCAGCTAAGTGGCATAGAGCTAGAAGATAACCCGCTTATCGTAAACCCCGCGGTTGGTAAATCTTTTGATATTGTTTATGAAGACGATGAAATCGTAGTCGTCAATAAGCCTGAAGAGTTCTTGTCGGTTCCTGGTAAGTTTATCGAAGACTCGGTTTATACACGCATTAAAGCGCGTTACCCGGATGCGACTGGCCCTTTGATTATTCATAGATTGGATATGTCGACGTCAGGCTTGTTGATCTTGGCGCTCACGGCGGAGTCAAACAAGCACATTCAGAAGCAGTTCATTGATAGAACCGTAGAGAAGCGCTACACCGCTTTGTTAGATGGTGAGATAACGGGTGAATCTGGCGATATCAGCCTTCCTTTGCGCGGCGACATCACAGACAGACCAAGACAACTGGTTTGCCACCAACACGGCCGAAATGCAGAAACTCATTGGCATGCGGTGAGCACTCATAATGGCAAAACCAAGGTTCACTTGTACCCTAAAACCGGGCGAACCCACCAGCTACGAGTACACTGCGCTCATCCATTAGGGCTTGGTGTGCCGATTCGTGGTGACGACTTATACGGATACAAACGCGAGCGCTTACACCTGCACGCTGGCTACCTAAAGTTGATTCACCCGACAACCGGTGAATGGATGGAATTTGAAGTGCCTTCTGAGTTTTAGGTTTTTATTTTCGCGCTAAAACTCTTATCTCGTGAAACACATCAGGGTTCGACATCTGCTTAAGATATACGACCCTGACATTTGATTTTCTAATATGCTTATCACCAGTCGGTCGTATACTTTTTGTTACTCACGTCAACGATACAGACACCTAGCCCATGACATCCTTACGCTGATCAACGCATTCAAAAGAGGCCATTTCGAACTCACGACAGATCCACGGCCGGTTTTCGTAGATAGTACACATCAGTGTTTCTCTATCAACCGCCGAACACCAACCATCGTCTAACCTCAGCATGGTTTCACCACCCCATTCATCGTAAGCGATGTGCTCTTCAGGTACGCCCGTATCTGTGATGATCATAACCTCTAAGCGACAACAGCATGCCTGACAATTGGCACAGGTTACTTCCGGTTCGGTTACGTTCTTTATCTCTATCGTCATAAGTGACTACACTGCTAAATTTTGCGTATAGTAATCGAAACCGCTCGCTACGGCTAATAAAGATAGTGCGGCATGGTGTTTTCATTGATGTAGAAATAACAATGGGCACTGTGATTCAGTCACAACACCCATAATATTTCGACTTTTCATTGCGGCTTATCGCCACCCTACCTATTTAGAATAGGCTCGCGAAGAACAGCTTAACGTAGTCCATTAAACGTTTGAACAAACCGCCCTGTTCAACCGCTTCCAGCGCGATCAAAGGCTGAGTTTGAACATCTTCACCATCAACGGTGTAATGAACCACACCTAGAGTTTGACCTTCTGCAATTGGCGCTTTCAGTTCAGAGTTAAGCTCGATAGATGCAGTCAGCTTTTTACTGTCTGACTTAGGCAGTGTAATAAACATATCTTCGGCAACACCCACCTTCAACGTGTCTTGCTCACCAAACCATACCTTCTCTTCAGCCACTTGATCGCCGCCTTTGTGCGGGTTTAGTGTATCGAAGAAACGGAAACCATAGCTCAACAGCTGTTTGCTGTCTGACTCACGGCTCTTAACACTCGATGCGCCCATCACAACCGCGATAAGTCTCATCTCACCTTGTGTCGCTGAACTCGCCAAACTGTAGCCAGCACCAGAGGTGTAGCCCGTTTTCATGCCATCAACCGTTAAGCTTCTATCACGCAACAAGCCATTACGGTTGTGCTGTGTGATGCCGTTGTAACTAAAAGAACGTTCGCTGTATAAGCCATACACATCCGGTAAATCACGAATAATGGCACGGCCGATTAGAGCGATATCATAAGGAGTAGAATACAAATCGTCAGCATCTAAACCATGTGCATTGGCGAAATGGGTATTTTCCAGTTTTAAAGACCTTGCCCAAGAATTCATTAAATCGACAAAAGCATCTTGTGAACCCGCGACATGCTCCGCTATCGCAACACTGGCATCATTGCCCGACTGAACAATCAAGCCACGATAAAGATCCATCATTGCGACATTAGTGTTCACTTCAATAAACATTTTTGAAGAGTCTGGGAAGTTCTTAGCCCACGCATTCTCACTGATTCTAACGTTATCATTCGCCGAAATGTTGCCTCGCTTCATCTCTTGCCCTGCCACATAACTGGTCATGAGCTTGGTCAAGCTAGCTGGATTCAATTTAGTGTGGGCATTGTGTTCGACTAAAATATCCCCTGAATTAAAATCGATTAAGACGTAGCCTTTTGCGCCTAAGCTAGGGGGATTTGGGATAATAGAAGGTGAAGCGACAGCGACATGACTAACCATCGCAGCGTTAGTTACAATGAATATACTGATTAGCGAAAGAGAGTATTTGGAGAACAATTTCATTGAGTCAAACCATAAGTTAACGTTTTGACCAGTATAAACAAACGCCAGCAAAAGAAGCGCGAACTTAACGTTGCTTTACGTAAATCTACCTTTCGTTACAAATAAAAAAACACAATCTATCCATTGACTATACTTGAAGTACATAGCATTGGCCGAGTGAATGTATTTTACGTAAATAGCTGCGTTACAATCAGGTATCCGGATAGCATATCACAAAGCGAAAACTCAACATTTTTATTATTTTTGTTGCATATTTGAATCGTTTTGTCATTCACAGTGCTTTTACACGTACCCATATTTTTATTCGTTTACGCTCCAACATAAATAGTAATTATGTTAATAGAAAGGTCATTAAACGTTTGCGTAATCGCTAACCTTCACTTCTACCCGTTTTGGGGGTTTAATCACAAAAACAGGCTTGGTATAGTTTTTCCGTCAAACATAACCAGACCATTCGAGGCACGGAGCTTCCTCAATCATCTCATGAAGAGAAGAATTGGTACCGACAAAGTATCGGCAAATTTAAGAGGGTCAAACAATGGAATTCAATATGGTTGAAATTTTAGGTTACGCTGCGTCTATTATGGTCGCTATTTCATTAACGATGAAAGACATTGTTCGTCTACGTGTCCTTAACTTTATTGGCTGTGCTCTATTCACAGCATACGGCATCATGATTGACGCATGGCCAGTTGCCGCCACCAACGGCTTTATCGCTTGTGTCAACATCTACTTCCTTGCAAAAATGCAAAAGGAAAAAAAAACGCAAGCGATGAAAACAGCGAAAGCTTAAACTAGCGACTCGCGGTTCAAATCATTCTGAAAAAGCCCAAACGGTTCCTCTCGTTCTAATCAAGAACAGAAGCACAGTTTGGGCTTTTTTCTACCTAATCTTTGGTATCAACCGACTGTCATCGCTTTTAAAGAGGGTTCTACGCTCCATCGATGAGTGATATAAAAACGCCGAACTGGGTTCAGTTCGGCGTTGTCATTATGCGTTTACGCTAATTTAGAAAATGACCACTAAATTACTGAGAAACAGGACTTTAAGACATTGACACTTATTGTCTTGTATTTCAGCGCTTAATGATATTCAACGTAAACGCCTCGACATAACAGTGAAACGACTGGTTATGAACATACTTTCGTCCAGCTACCATCGCTACCCGGTTCAGAACTTGTCCACCAGTTTGCTTGGTAAACACTCCCATTATGAACCACTTGGTCGCCTGTGTTTGCATGGCTTGGGTTACCCGCCCAATCTTTCTGAGGTAAGTCTGGGTAAACCGCTAAACCTGTTGTATCACATGTACCTGGGTTGGTGCCACCATCGCCAGGGTTACCGCCACCTGAACTGATATCACCTAATGGTAGATCTGGTTGCTCGAAGCTAAACGCGTAATCAACACCACCGACATTCACAGCGTAATTAGCCGGACCTGAAATAGGTAAGTAATACACCATATCTAGCTCATACACACCACCAGCAGGAAGTGCTTCCCACGTAGGCAAAGTAAACGCCACTCGGTGCATGGGGCCATCTAATCCACCGATGTTATCCGCACGAGTATGACCGGAAGCAATCACCGTTAAACCACCACCCGATTGATCTTTCGCGTTATCAGGCGCTGACACAGGAATATCGAATTGGAACTCAGTGCCACCCGGAAGAGCTTGCCCTGTGTTGTTGGTGAAGGTGATCTTAGGGTTAATTGGGTAGTTTTGGTCACCGACTTTGAAGCCACCAACCGATACTGCAATATCGAGTGCTTCCGTTGGAATAGCACCCGTCGCTACTTTATTTCCATACGGTGTTGCAGACTTAAACTTATCGTAAATAGCTTTCGTCATGGTGTTACCCATGTGGAACTCACCGTTACCGCTATTACACGCTTGTTCGGTTGTATCGATAGACGTTCGGTTGCCATTCGCATCAAGTACATAACAATTATAGTCCCCTGCGAGTTCCCAGAACATGATGCCGCCGATCTCTTTGTCGATAACGTAGTCTGCTTTCACATCGATAGATTGTTTATCTTCTGTTGAAAGGAACACGCCCTTCTCTGCATTCCACAACCAAGGTGCGACTGCGACGCTGTCGTAGTTTCTCGTGTAAGTGCCCGTTAGAACATCTGAAGGATCATTCACAGGATCAAGCTTGTAAGCTTCAGCATAAGAACCCCAAATACCTTTCTCTAAGTTCTTCGCATGCCACATCGGGTTAGAGCCCGCACCCATTTCGTTGCCTTTCGGATCGGTATCGTGCCACATGTTATCGATACCAACTGCACCATGGCCACAGTTGTTTTTCTCACCTTCACCGGTACCCGCTGAACATTCCGCTTGGTTTGGTAGTGCAGCTCGGCCCCAGAGACCATTTTCGCCACCGGTTACACCTTGCCAGCCACGAGTGTAGTAAGGCACGCCAATGTTGATTCGGCCAGCCGGCATCGAACCACGGAAATAATGATAAGCCCAGTCTGTATTCAGATAACCGATACCGCCATAAGCTGCCGTGTCATAAACATTCCACTGAGCCAATTCTGAGTCTTTACCCGTATCGAACAAAGCTGCATTATGCCCTACATGGTCATTCCAAGCTCCGTGAAGGTCATAAGACATGATGTTTACGTAATCGAGATACTGAGTCACATCGAATGTTTCCATACCGCGCAACAGGTAACCAGAAGAAGGTGCCGCGATCGTTAACATGTAGTGATTGCCATCTTGTGCGGACGCCACATCGAGTTTTTCGCGGAGCACTTTCATCAACACTTGGTAAGAAGCCCATAGGTATTGACGACGGGGCTCCATGAACTCTTTATCGTATGGATTACCTGCGCCCGCCATTGAGGTTGGGTATTCGTAATCGATATCTAAACCATCAAACTGGTACTTACGCAGCATTTCAACCGCGGAAGTTGCAAATGTTTCGATACCTTGATGGTTAATAGAACCGTCAGCGTTAGTCGTCATTGTGTAGAAACCACCATCAGCAACTCGACTACCGTCAGTGGCAAAGTGCCCCCCAGTTTCCGCCCAACCACCGATTGAGATTAGCGTTTTCACATCGTGTTTCTTCTTCGCTGTGGCTAATGCACCAAAGTGACCTTTGAAGCCTAATGCAGGATCAATTTCCACGCCCGGCCACTCTTTGCCAACCGCTGCATTGTTTGGATCGTTCACATCACCTACGTTTACTTTGCCATCAGAGCCAATACTTACAAAAGCGTAATTAATATGTGTGAGTTGCTCCCAAGGAATGTCATTGACTAAGTAAGCCGCTTGTGGGTCATCCCCAGCTCGCCAACTTGTGAAATAACCAATAACACGACGCGGGTGATCCGCACCCATTTTTTCACGGCCTTCACCATCGTAAATCGTACAGTAAGGAACATCGATACCTTGAGTTTGATACAAGCCATCAGGGCGACATGTGCTCACTGTTGAAGTGCCGTTTACAGTCAAAGAGGCCAATGCCGAATCTGTGATCGAACCTTGGTTGTCTGTCGCTTTCGCATAAACAGGCAATGTCCCCGCTTGAGTGGTTGTGTAATCTAACGTGTAAGGGCTCGTTGCTGCGGTACCGACAAGAGCGCCAGCCACATAGAAATCAACCTTATCCACGGTGCCATCGCTGTCTGCGGCTGTTGCAGTAAGCGTTACCACACCGCCAACATCGACCGAAGCTGCGGAAAGCGCAACCGAAACGGTCGGTGCCTCATTTCCAGGTCTAACGGAATCAACAGAAATAGAAACGGTACTTGCAACACTCGTTGCACCTTGATTGTCCATTGCTACAACCGAAACCTGATGGTTACCCGGCGTTGCACCCCAAACTGCTTCGAAAGGTGCCGCTGTGACTACCGCGACTGATGCACCATCAACGAAGAACTCAACCGAAACCACAGCGCCGTCAACGTCTAGCGCGGTAGCACTCAGTACCACATTATCACCTTCAATAATCGCATCAGATGCAGTTGGCGCCGTTAATGACGTTGTTGGGGCTTCATTTGGCGTACCGCCACCTCCGTCACTGCTGCACACATCGACTTTCTTCCATTGTGCGTAATCGCCTTCAAATTGGCTTGGGTTATTATTTTGATTCCAGTAATTTGCAGTGTAAGCACTGCCGTCATGTGAAACCTGATCTCCCCCCGTGTATACCGCAGCAGCGTCCCACACTTCTAACGTTGAACAATCCACAGCAGCATAACTGTTGAATGCCATCAAACATGACGCGCTGAGTGTACTGAGTGTAAAAACCGACTTGGCCACTCTTCCTTGGTTTAATTGCATATTAACGATCCCTTAAGTTCTTGTTTCAATATATTTAATTTAAGCGGTACTCTCCTTACCGCTTAAATATCTTCACAAAAGAACTGTAGATAACAGCCACCATTAAGCACATAAAATATTCCACATTTACAGAATGGCTCGCATTAATTTGCTGATGCCATGCAATAGGTCGACACTTATTTTGCACCAATAACTAATATTCCTTTATTTCGGAGAAGCAAAAAAATACGCCCTTAATAATCAGATATGTCATTTGAAGCCGAGAAATAATTCGCATTAAAACAGGTCAAAAAGTCATGATTTAAAGACAATTTTGAATTCTTTTCGGAATTCGCCCATTTTTGATGACAAATGTGTTAATATCGGCGGCTTTTTTGACGAACCTCACATTTCTATGCAAGTGTGGGAGAAATACATAGGCTTGAAAAAGCCAAATATAGCGAAGAAATAATGTCCAACTTGACGCAAGTCGCCAACGAAAACATCAACGCAGAATCTACTTCTATCGATTTCACCAAAGCCCAATCACTGGGTGAAAAGCTGGAACTCGGAAACCCAGTCTTTTGGCTTAGTGGCAGTTTTTTAACCCTCTTTGTCATCCTCGCTTTCACTAACACTTCCGTGTTGTCCGAACTTGTTAACATCGGTTTTAGTTACTCAACTAAGTGGTTCGGTGCTTTCTGGCAAGTCCTACTGCTACTCAACTTCATTATCGGCTTAGTGCTTGCACTCGGTCGTACAGGTCACGTTCGTTTAGGAACGCTTGCCCTACCTGAAATGACCACGTTTAAATGGATGTCGATCGTCCTATGTACACTCCTCGCCGGTGGTGGGGTCTTTTGGGCCGCGGCAGAACCGATTGCTCACTTTGTTTCAGCTCCGCCACTGTATGGCAACGCGGATCCTCACGCGATGGCGTTCAATGCCTTATCACAATCTTTCATGCACTGGGGTTTCCTTGCATGGGCAATCTTGGGTGGTTTGTCATCGATCGTGTTAATGCACTTGCATTACGACAAAGGCCTTCCTCTTAAGCCTCGCACTCTGCTTTACCCACTGCTTGGCGACAAGGCAATCAACAGCTCAATTGGTCACGTTGTTGATGCTTGTAGTATCGTCGCTGTCGCGGCGGGGACTATTGGTCCAATCGGCTTCCTTGGCCTACAAATCAGTTATGCGCTAAGTGAATTGTTTGGTATTTCAGACAGCTTTGCGACTCAAAGTGTGGTTATTATCTTTGCTATCGCAATGTACACACTGTCTGCTTTAAGCGGCGTGAACAAAGGTATCCAACTGATCAGTCGTTACAACATCATCTTGTCGGTGTGCCTAATCGGCTACATCCTGCTGGTCGGCCCAACGAGTTTCATCATCGATGGCTATCTGCAAGGTATCGGTGAAATGGTGGATAACTTCATCCCAATGGCGCTTTACCGCGAAGATACGGAATGGCTAGGCGGTTGGACGGTATTCTTCTGGGGATGGTTCTTAGGCTATGGGCCTATGATGGCAATCTTCATTGCTCGTATCTCACGTGGTCGTACTATTCGCCAGATGATTGTTTCTATCAGCATCATTGCCCCACTTGTGACATGCTTTTGGTTCAGTATTGTTGGCGGTAGTGGTTTAGCGTTTGAATTAGAAAACCCAGGTGTGATTTCTAGTGCGTTCGAAGGCTTCAACCTTCCAGCGGTTCTGCTCGCCATTACCGCTCAACTGCCATTCCCGACTTTGATTGCGATTCTGTTCCTTATCTTGACGACCACGTTCATCGTGACAACCGGTGACTCAATGACCTACACCATCAGTGTAGTAATGACCGGTACGACAGAGCCGAACGCTGCGGTGCGTACCTTCTGGGGTATCATTATGGGTGTGGTCGCGATCGCACTTATCTCAATGGGTTCTGGCGGCATCTCCGCTCTACAGTCGTTCATTGTGATCACCGCCGTTCCTGTTTCGTTCATCTTGCTGCCATGTTTATGGCACGCTCCGAAGATAGCGAACCAGATGGCAAGAGATCAAGGCATTGCTTAATACCTAAATCGATTCAGTTTCGCATAGCGTATTAAACGACAAAGCCACTCAAGGCATAACCTGAGTGGCTTTGTTTTGTCTGTTCGCTGTCTAATTGATTAGGGCTTGCTTCGATAAGCACCTTCCCTATACGCTATTGTATCTATAAGTATTTCAACTTATTGAAACTTATCAACCTCGGCAACCATGACTGAAGTTGAAGTAAAGCACAAGCACATGAATTACGCACGTTGAATTCACTACTTCAAAACCAGCCTATATACATCATTATTCACACCACCAACATTCACCAACTTTCCCGGTTCCATATAAAGCGAAGTGTCTAATTGTCGAGTAGAACGTGGATCTTTCTTTTCTCGAGTCACGCGCATATCAACTAAATAACCAGAATCTTGTTTTCGTATTGAACCCGAAAAAGTGACACTTTCAACCCTATCCGCGAGCACTGAATTGAATGTGTTATCTTCTAATACGCCCGCGGAGATCGATGTATCATCATAAAAAAGCGTAATGGTTGCCGTGTCAGGAGCCAGCTCTTGATTGGACGAACAACCCACCAAGGTAAGGCACAAAATTAAAACAATTCGAAATGACATAAACTGGTTTTCTTTCTTACGTTAAGCGTCTGATTGGATATTAAAACACTTCGACTCAATAAACACCATGTGTCGGGTAGAAGCTTGATTTTAGTATTTGGAGTGAGCGGTGTGGCGGGGCTTAATGGTGGTGTTACATCTTGGAATGAGGTTGGCTAGTCAGATAATCGAACCTAGCGCCTTGTTTAGGGGCTAGGTCCGAAATTTAAACGCTATTGTCGAAAAAGGTTCCGCTTGGTTTAAGCAACAACGTCTTGTGGAGGCGTACCTTCACAGTTAGAAACAACAGCATCAATTTGTACTAAAGCATTCATTGGGATCTCTGAAACCCCTACTACCGTTCTTGCCGGTAACTCAGCATTAAAGAATGTAGTGTAGATTTCGTTTACCGCATCAATATCTGAAATATCCTTAAGTTGAATATTAATTTTCACCGTATCGTCCATGCTATGGTCAACACTTTCAATTATCGACTTAATATTTCTCAAACACTGTTCAGCTTGTTCTTTTACCCCACCAGAAACTAATTCATTTGTTTTCGGGTCTACAGGCAATTGGCCTGAAATATGATTATAGTGAGAGAAAGCGACGGTGTGCGAATAAGGCATGAATGGTGCTGCAGCAGTATTATTGGTTTCAATAACCAATAAGCGAGTGTCTTCTGGTAATTGCGGCGGTGTACCGTCGCCATGTGAAACGGATGTATCAATTTGAATTAAAGCGCCCATTGGTAGTTCAGCCGCGTTAACAACAGTACGTGCTGGAACATAACTTGGGAAGAACTTAGTACACACTTCATTTACCTTTTCAGCATCTTCGATGTTTTTGAGGTAAATAGTGGTTTTAACCACATCATTCATGACATGACCGATGCTCTCTAGAATAGCTTTAATGTTTGCTAAGCATTGTGCTGTTTGCGCTTCGATACCACCATTAACCAACTCACCGGTGGTTACATCTATAGGTAACTGAGCTGAAAGATTGTTGTAGTGAGAAAAGGCTGCGGTCTGTGTGGACACATCACTTTGAGGCGCATTATCCGTATTTCTTGATACCTTAACTAGCGCGCAAGGTGCTTGTGGTTTAGTGCCTTCGCCGTTTGAAATAAGCGCATCCATTTGTACTAAAGCGTCACTGTTCGGTAGCGCAGCCACACCCACCACTGTGCGTGTAGGAAGGCTGTTGTGGAAGAAGCTTTTGTAAACTTCATCAATAGCATCGATATCAGACATATTCTTAACGAAAACATTAATCTTCACGACATCATCCATTACATGGTCGATGCTTTCAACAATCGCTTTAATATTATTTAAGCATTGTGTTGCTTGGTCTTTAATATCACCAGTTACTATTTCACCTGTTTTTGGATTAACAGGTAATTGAGCAGAAAAGTTATTATAATGAGAAAAAGCGACCGTTTGTGTAGATACAGAATTAATTGGTGCATTTTCAGTATTTCTTGAAACTTTAATGATATCGCTACTCATCGGTATTATCCTTTTTATAAAATAGGCATACGTATTTATATTTAATAATCGTATTGGAAAGAATGATTAAAGTAGCGCCATATTAATTTAATTATTTTAAGCTAAACGTGACCCCCATCAGACTATTACTTGACTATGAATCTATAATTTAACGAATAATTAGTCACAACACGACTAATTATCCGCCGCAATGGCGTTGACCAAGCTCTGTATTCATTTTATTTTTTAAACATTCAACATTCGTGAATACAATCTCAGATAGAACGAGGCACACTTTCCGTAATTTAGATAATATTTGATAAGTTGTTCACACTAAAAACCCCTTACTCGCTCAGTTATTGGCCTTACGTCCTTATAGGCGTGCATAAACTCTTAGGCTAGTTAACTAATTATTTTAAAGGGCTTCTGCTAGATAAATACATTAATAATATATACGACAATCAAATACCAATAAACTGAGAATACCGACAATTAGATACATTTATCCATATAATTTAACAAGCATATGAAGCATGAGTGCATCGAACATAATCTCCCCCCCTAGAGCGCTATACCGCTCTAGGGGGGGTATTGAAGTGTCGTTTAAATTCGCGGCTGAATTGGGATGGACTGGAGTAGCCAACTCGGCGTGCAGCGTCGCTGATGCGAAGCCCCTCTAACTGAATCAGTTCTTTAGCTTTGTTGAGCCTGACCTTCTTTAAGTATTGAAGTGGCGATTCAAAAGTGACGTTACGAAAAGCATTGTGGAAAGCAGACACGCTCATGTTAGCTTCATCGGCAAGCGATTGAACGGTAATGGTTTGGTCATACTCTTGATGCACTTTAGACAGTGCTTTGGCAACACGGGCGTAATGGCCGTCATGATGAGCTAAATCAAACAATACGCGCCCTTCTGAACCTGTTAGTGCACGGTAGACAATCTCATTAACCATCGCATCACCCAATATGTTGGCTTCGATGCCGCAATGCAGCGTTTTGACCAATCGAGTAAAGCTGTCCAGCATTGACTCTTCCATTGGTGTCGACTCCAAACCACTCGCTCTTAGCTTATGTTTGTTGCAGTAGCTCTCTAGAAAACCTTGGTCTTCGAGCTTTTTAACTAAGCTATGTAAGCGCTGAGAATCAATGCTAATCGATAAACCAAGCAAGGGCTCACCATTAACAGGCAAGGCTTCACACTCTAGCGGCATTGGCACACCGACGACAAGGTAGTCACCTGCGGCGTAAGTGACTGGCCTTTCTCCAATATAGATGTTCTTTTTACCTTGCCCAAGCATGATGATGCCAGACTGATAAGTAAACGGTTGGCGTTGGTTGCCAACACTGCTCCGATAAAACCAAACACCTTCGATGTCAGTTTCTCTGATCCCTTCGAGATCATCCCAGCCTTTGTGTTCAACATAAGACTGTAATAACTGAGCAAGTGTTTTCATAAGTGGCGACTCTCCATTTCAAGCGCTAACAGTAAGTAGACTAGACCAAAGAAAGAATATCAATTTTGTAGAAATAGGCAATTAATTTAGAGAAATCAACCTTCAACACCCTAGTATTCTGTACTAATATGCAAATATGAAAATCGAGCAATACATTAAAATAAAAATCTAGCTTTACACAAGGAACCTACAATGCAATTTACTTATGTTAACCCTACAGTCATCCACTTCGGCCAACGCCAAATCGAGGCTATCAGCCAAGCGGTTGATACTTCAAAGAAAGTACTCGTCATCTACGGGGGCGGCTCTATCAAGAGCAACGGTGTTTACGACCAAGTAGTCGAATCTTTAAAAGATCACGCTTGGATTGAGTTTTCTGGTGTTGAGGCAAACCCAACCAAAGAGACGCTAGACAAAGCAGTCGCGCTGGTTAAAGAAGAAAACGTAGAGTTCATTATCGCGGTTGGCGGTGGTTCTGTCATCGACGGTTCTAAGTACGTTGCAGCAGCAGCTAAGTACGACGGTGACGGTTGGGATATCTTAGCGGGCAAACACCAAGTGACAGAAGCGACCCCCATTGGGGCAGTACTGACACTTCCTGCAACGGGGTCTGAATCGAACATGGGTGCCGTAATCACTCGTAAAGCGACTCAAGAGAAACTGGCATTCATGAACCCTGCGGTACAGCCTAAGTTTGCAGTTATGGATCCAGATGTAATGAAGTCTCTACCAGAGCGCCAACTGATTAACGGTTTAGTTGATGCATGGGTTCACGTATGTGAGCAATACATCACAATGCCAACAAACGCGATGGTTCAAGACGGTTATGCAGAAACACTGCTTAAGAACCTCCTTGTTCTGGGTAAGCAATTCGACGAACGTGATCACGATGCGTGGCGTGCAAACCTAATGTGGACAGCAAACCAAGCGCTTAACGGCCTGATTGGCACGGGTGTCCCTCAAGATTGGGCAACACACATGATTGGGCACGAGTTCACAGCACTATGGCACGTAGACCACGCACGCTCACTTGCAATTGTTCAACCGTCACTCCTTCGCAACCAAATCGAAGCGAAACGCAGCAAGCTCGAGCAAATGGGTCGCAACGTATTTGGCTTAGAAACCGGTGCTGATTTAGCCGAGCGCACCATCGCGGCAATCGAAGCCTTCTACCACAGCCTAGACGTGGCGACGATGTTCGATGGCTACGAAACAAACAAAGCAACAGCGATTGATAATGTTGTCGCTCAACTTGAATCACACGGCTACCTACAACTTGGCGAGAACCAAGCAATCACGCCTGAGAAAACACGTGAGATTCTAGAGTCGGCAATCCACTAAGCGGTAAAATAGAGAGAAAGCAAAGAGAGCGGTTATACAAAGAGTTTTTTTACCTCTTACTGAACCCATTACCTATTTCTTTCGTGCAAATAAAGCAGCGTTCATTGTGGTCGCTGCTTTTTAATTTGCCCTACAAGATGCTATTAAACTCTCATAAGTCCCTAATTTTATGTGCAATCATGTTTCTATATTGTTAAGGTAAACTCGTCTCTTTACAAGGTATGAACAACGATTTGGATAATCTCAAGGAAATGGTTAGGTTTAAGTCACTTAACAAGTGGTATGGTGATTTCCATGCCCTAAAAGATATCGATTTAAATATTGAACAAGGAGAGATAGTGGTGATTTGCGGACCATCAGGTTCGGGTAAATCAACCTTGATCCGTTGTATCAATCAGCTAGAAGCTTTCGAGAGCGGCGAACTTTACGTACTAGAACAAGTGCTGCCGAGTAAGTTCAACACACCGGGCCAAGTCGGAATGGTATTTCAGCACTTTCATTTATTCCCCCATCTTACTGTGCTTGAGAACCTAACCCTGTCTCCGATACGTACACTGAAAAAAAGCAAACAAGAAGCCGAGAAGATAGCAATGCACTATCTCGAGCGTGTGCACATTGCAGAACAAGCCAACAAATACCCCGTACAACTTTCTGGTGGCCAGCAGCAACGCGTGGCTATCGCCCGCTCCCTGTGTATGAAGCCAGAATTACTCTTGTTCGACGAACCAACTTCAGCGCTTGATCCGGAGATGATCAACGAAGTGCTCGATGTGATGGTTGAACTGGCGAGTGAAGGTATCACCATGGTATGCGTAACCCACGAAATGGGCTTTGCGAAACAAGTAGCCGATCGCGTTATCTTCATGGATGAAGGACAAATTGTCGAATCCAATACCCCGCAAGCACTCTTTGAAAACCCTCAACATGAACGAACTCAAGCGTTCCTAAATCAGATACTGACTTATTGATGTTGATTCGAATTATTAAACCCGCCCTTTCCGCTTTAGTACAAATTATTGTACTCGTGGCAGCGGTTGTTTGGATTCTCGATTCTGGCGCACAAACCATGGGATACAGCTGGCAATGGGAGCGTGTGCCTGATTACATCGCCTTTTATGAAGATGGCGAATGGTGGCCGGCAGAACTGATGCAAGGGCTACTGGTTACCATCAATATATCTTTAATTTCTTTAGTCGCCACACTATGCATTGGCTTAGCCACGGCCCTGTTACGGAACTCTAATTCCGTGGTTGGTCGAACCCTTGCCAGCAGTTATGTTGAGTTGATTCGTAATACGCCATTATTAGTACAAATTTATCTGCTCTATTTTGTGTTTGGCCCCGTCTTAGGGCTGGATCGCTTTAGCACCGCTGTTCTAGCCTTGGCACTTTTCCAAGGGGCTTACACCGCCGAAATCTTCCGGGCTGGTTTAAATGGTATTGCGAGAGGACAATTTGAAGCTGCTCAATCTTTAGGCTTATCAAAGATCTATACTTATTGGGATGTAATTCTTCCTCAGGTGATACAACGTACGTTGCCGCCTTTGACAAATGAAGTGATATCACTCATCAAAAACTCTTCGATTGTGAGTGTCATGGCCATTTTCGACCTAACAACCGAAGCCAGAAACATTGTTTCTGAAACCGCGATGCCATTTGAAATTTGGTTCTCTGTGGCAATCATTTATCTTGCACTTACACTTTCACTTTCTGCCGTTGCTGCTTGGCTTGAGCATAAGCTTGGCGCTAACTGGCGAACACAATAAGGATTTATCAGCATGAAGCTATTTAAAACCGCAATCACGGCTCTACTCGCGCTTGCCGTCAGTTTGCCCGCACTGGCCTCTGAAACGCCAAACTTAGACAAGATTAACGAACGAGGCTCTCTTCGCGTTGGTATGTCGACTTTTGTGCCTTGGGCGATGCGCAATAAGCAAGGCGATCTCGTTGGCTTTGAAATTGATGTAGCAAAACGCCTAGCCAAAGACTCAGGTTGGAAAGTGGAGTTTGTTCCGACAGCATGGGATGGCATTATCCCTTCCCTACTATCGAACAAGTTTGATGTGATCATCGGCGGTATGTCTATTACTCAAGCTCGAGCTAAAAGCGTCCTGTTTACAGAACCTTACTCTCACTCGGGTGTTCAACTTGCAGCCAATAAAGAGCTCGCGAAAGGCTATACACAGATCTCGGATTTTAATTCTCGCCGAGTAAAAATTGCCGTACGTCGCGGCGCATATACTGTTCAAATGGCTCGTGAAACCTTCCCTAAAGCCAAATTGCTTCAGTTCGATGATGATGCTCAAGCGTTTCAAGAAGTGCTAAACGGTAATGCGCATGCGGTGATTGCGTCGAGCCCTAAACCAGAGCACGAAACGATCAAAAACGCAGATACCCTATTCATTCCATTTAATGAGCGCTTATCAAAAGGTAACGAAGCATTTGCTGTCCGCCTAGGTGAAACAGATAAAACGGAGTTCTTCAACGCGTGGATCAAAGCTCGTACTGAAGACGGTTGGCTAAAAGAGCGCTACGAATACTGGTTCTCTACGCTAGATTGGCAAAATCAGATAGCTCAAGGTCAGTAACCTCAACCTAAGCGCACTTTCAAGGTGACCAGAGTTAGCGGCTCTAGATCTAGGCAGTGTATTGTCTATACTGCCTGTTCATCGACTATTTGAATCACTGTATTTTGATTCACTTTAGATCCCAAAACAGCCTACGAATGATGATTATTTGAACAGGAATAATGTGAGTAGTAATAGCGCACTATCAACGCCCAAACCCAATCTTCGCATGAAGCCTTGGTATCAACGCCTCAATCTATTAGATTACGTGTTATTTGCCATTATTTGTGCATTCTCAGCTTGGCTTTATTATCGTTCTGCGGTCGGCATTCACTACCAGTGGCGATGGGAAGATGCGTTCACGCTGATTTTCATTCCACCTTCTCAAGGCAGTATTCCTTATTTCTTCCAAGGCTTAGTCGCAACATTACGTTTGAGCTTGTGGAGCATGGTGTTAGCACTCTCTTTCGGTACACTGTTAGGTGTAGCAAGACACTCTAAAATCGCTTTAATCAAAACACCGGCACTGATTTTTATCCAATTGGTTCGAAATATCCCGCCATTGGTCTTTATCTTTATTTTTTACTTCTTTGTCTCTAACCAACTGATCCCTTTGCTTGGTTTAGAAAGCATTTTACGTGAACACAATGGTGAAATTAACCAACTGCAAGCCTTCCTATTTGGTCCCGCTAACCTATGGGAAAACTTAGCCTCGGGTGTTATCTGTCTTGGCTTGCTCTCTTCGGCTTATATTGCTGAAGTGATTCGTGCTGGCTTAGAAAGTGTTCCTAAAGGGCAATGGGAAGCCGCAGATTCTCTTGGCTTATCGGTATTGTCTAAGTATCGATTTGTGGTCGGCCCACAGGTCTTAACGGCGATTACTCCCCCCTTAGCCGGTCAGGCGATCTCTTTAGTCAAAGACACATCCATTGTGTCACTGATTTCTATTCAAGAGATGACGTTTGTCGGCACAGAAATGGCAAATTCGTCAGGGTTGATCTTCGAGATATGGCTGATTGTTGGCGCGGCTTATTTCGCGTTATGTTTCACCCTTTCGCGTATTTTCAAGGGAATAGAACAGCGATCAAATATTCAATTTAACCAATAACGTCATCAATTAGGTGCTACGCATTTTAGAGTCGGTTTGATAGCCAATATTAACAGCGAATAGGTTTGACCAATCACGGTTCATTCGCTCAACAGACTGTGACTAAACACGTGAGTTCCGGTATCAAGTCACTGCTTTTTTACGTATTTAGCCGTCACTAACATTTCACCACCACCATCAAGTTTACAATCCAGTTGGTGATCCTTTCCTTCAATGATGCGTCTGATAACGGCTTTGGTACCAATCTTCAGAACCGTCGAGCTTCCTTTCACTTTTAAATCTTTAGTAAAAGTCACTTTGTCTCCGGCATCTAATACTGCACCGTTGATGTCTTTAACTCGGGCAGCTTCTCTTGCTAGACGCTCCTCATCTGGGTTCCATTCATAGGCACACTCAGGACAGATTAGGTTGTTTTGGTCAGGGTAGACATATTCAGATTGGCATTGCGGGCAAGGAGGTAAAGACATAAATTTCGACTTCATTTAAATTAGAATTAGAGCCATTTTAATGACTCAGGGATGGCTTAGCGAGCACAAATCCGGATCGCTTTCGCTACGTGAGCCAATGGCTGTAAACAACACAGGCTAACACAAGCCCAGCGGCGAAGCTGTGTTTGTGTTAGCCATTGAAAAGTTAATGTTCCACTTTTGGCGAGTAGATAGAGTAAGCCGTAATTTGCCCCGCGACAATTGCCGAGAACATGAATAATGCAGATAAACCGATGCTGGGTATCGGCAAAACAGACTGCTCAAATACCGACTGGCTGGCACTGACAAGCACACGACTACCCGGTACTAGAATAATGATCCCTTGCACAATATAAATCGAGCCCGTCAGATCCATTTTCTTCGCAATCCAAGTTCCGTAAAGCGTAATCAGCACGGTTGTGACCCAAGTACCCACAACCCAACCGCTGTCAAAGCCCAGATAAAATGGCCCCCACATGCCCAGAACAGCAACCGGCAAGCCAAGCATGATATCTTTAGGACGCGCATTAAATATCACGCCGATAGACACTGAAATCAGCACCAAGCCTGATATGTGCATCCACATTGGGATCGCATTGGTATAATCGATGGATACCGCTTGTCCCCATATCGCTTCACCAATATTGAGGCCGATAATAATCCCAACAAACAGCTTAATCAGGGTTAAAGCACTCTGCCCAAGTAAACTGGTACCAGAAACTAGATCATTGAATGCTAGACACTCTAATGCGTTAGCGATGGACAAGCCCGGAACAAACAACACGATCGAGGCAATACACAAAGCCCATACCGGTATCGGTAAGCCCGTACTCGCTAAAAAGGCCACTGCAATACCGGTTAACAAGGCCGAAATGAACTCAACCGCGATGGCACGACGTGAGTGCAAAACTTGCTGACAGGCCCAAACCATCAACCCCAATAACGCAGAAAAACCAACCGCTTCCAATGTACTGCCTACCAACATCAAATACGCAGGTGGGATCCCCATATTGGCAAGTGCCGTTACAAATTTTGAATAGCCTACGGGTTCTGGTACCGGATCACTGCTCGGTTGATTAATACGAATAATCGTATTGGCTAACAAACTCAGGTTGATCGAAGCTATCTTTTGACGCTTGAGAATAACGGCGTTGTTATGATCAGGAAATTGATAATTAATCGCGGTTGGCGTCGCTTGGATCATGACATCAACACCATGCTTTTTTGCATAGAATTGAGTGTACTTTTCAAGCTTATATGGAGCACAACCACTACGGTGTAGAGTATCACCAATTTCAACAATTTTGTTAATTCGGTACTGGGAAGGCATGGGGACTTTAGGGGAGAACAAATGTGCGGTCAATGTACCAAACGATAGAAGGAATGACGAGACTTTTGCGTGAAAAACTAGCGTTGTGGTGGTTATACGAGCACTTAGAATAAAAATGAAAGAAAAAGGTTTCGTTTTCAGTTAGATGTGGCATTATCAAACTCGTTAAGACGATGCGCGTACATCGTATAATGGCTATTACCTCAGCCTTCCAAGCTGATGATGCGGGTTCGATTCCCGCTGTACGCTCCAGTCTTCTTAATGCCTCAGTCTTACTCTAAGACAGTGTGCGTGCATCGTATAATGGCTATTACCTCAGCCTTCCAAGCTGATGATGCGGGTTCGATTCCCGCTGCACGCTCCAACTTTTCTCTCCTGCTCGCAATATCCCAATCTTTTGAAATTAAAGCGCTTTTTTGCGTGATTTTGTTTTGCTGCTATTCAGGTTTTTAGATGATTCTATTTTGCCGATCTAGACTGGGGACCAAGTGAAAAATATACGATTTTGTCCTCATTGTTTCTGGCCCCTCAGAATTCACAAGTCCAATATTATAAAACCTAATGTCAAAAGTTGTGGTTTAGTTGTGAAATGATCTGCTCCAGTTAGACTGGACACTGCATTAAGCGACATATTGTTTTTCAAAGTTAACTGGGCTTAGATACCCAAGAGCACTGTGCCTCTTGTTCGATTATAATCAACTTCGATATACTCAAAGAGTGCTTGACGCATCTCTTCTCGCGTCATTATCGGCTCGTATTGGATGGCTTCTATTTTATTGAGTGGAAAAAGCTTTCAACAAAGGCGTTATCCCAGTAATTTCCCTTCCTACTCATACTTTGTTTTAAATTATGAGCTGCGATTAAGTCTCGGTCAGCAAGTTCGGAGCAACGGGAAGCCTATGCTTACTGTCTGTCGTGCATTTGAACTTACGGGCTGCCTTCGCAACTAATCCCTGACGCTTCATGCTCGCGGTGATGGTTTTTACATCGTGCTTATTACCATTTTCTTCAAGTTCTTTTTGAATACGCCTTGCACCATCACGTTCCTTTTTATCATCAAAGACTTTACGAACTTTGATATCAAATTACTTGCGGTGCTCGTTTCGTTGAGTGACTTTATTGCGATTATCAATCCAGTAATAAAACCCACTTCGAGAAACCCCAAACACATTAGCCATACGGACAATCTTATATTGCATCAGGTGTTCGAGCATAAACTCATAGCAATCTACTTTAGATTTTTCGTGAAGTAGATGGCGGCCTTTTTTACGATATCTAGCTTTTCAGCTTGCTCTGCTAATAATCGTTTGAATTGGGCATTTTCGGTGGCGAACTCCCTTTCTCAATCACTGACTTTCGCATCTTTTTTAACGGCTTTACGCCATCCATAGCTATGGGATTTATATAAAAATAGCTGCTGTGCAGCAGCGGCGACACCCACTTTCTCTGCTAACTTAAGTGCTTCAGCTTTAAGTTCAAGATCATGTTTGATTCGTGCTTTCTTAGTTGCCATTGTTCACCTCGTTAGTCATTGGACTCATTTAACTCAGTGTCCAAAACTTCTGGTGCGGATCACATCTTATTGATCTGACAAGTATTGTCTCTCATTTTGGTGTCCAGCGCCATTAGACCAGTACGTTTGAATGCACTACAAAGTGGGGACAAAAAGGGTAAAAAATTAATCTCAACCCTACAGATAACTAAAGCTTAATATAAGTTAGTGTGCAACTTATGTAATTTTCATATAATTCAAGCCCGTCCGTAACGACGATATAGAGCTTAAATTACGAAGATATAATAAACCCCTATTGCTTAGGCATACTTCACGACACATAGGGTTTGGAGTAAAATATACAATTTCCTTTAGGGTAGATAACCAAATAGGTCTGGTATAAAAAGAGAAAGCAATTTAGAACATCATTACCCTCCCTTATTTAATTAGCACCTAACAAAACGTCAATACTAGTCAATATAATATCTTTCTACTTTTTCATTAGACCACTATAATTAGTTACATCAATTAACCTGCTAATTATATTAGACAATTTTTCTTTGTCAGAAAAATAAAAAACCTCATGCTTAATTCTCTTCCTGTGAAGAAGATTTGCATTTCTAAGAATTTTTATATGCTTTGAGATATTCCCAATTGTTAAGCTATATCTAGCTGTCATCTGAGAAGTAGTCATAGGATTATCTCTAGTATCTATAAGTATTGATAGCCGGACTTTATCTGAGACAGATTTTAATTCATTCACCAGTTCTCGATCTACGAAGTTGTCTTCTGATTGGTTTTCATAAGACAGAGCATAGCTTAAGTTCAATTGCTCACTAAATGTATTCATATAATTATGCGGAAATAAAAACATCGAACTGTATACATTTATTTTCTTTATGGCACGATGAAAAGGAAAGTTAAACACAGGATATTCATTAATATTAGAGTATATAATTTGACCATATACGCAGGATAAGTTTTTATTTAATGATTTTAGAAGTATATTTGTATTACCATCCACTTTATACGATAAAGAAGATAGTGCAAAATCAGCACCCACCCTATTAGTGTGCCAGATAGAACGATAAACTTTTTTCCAAAACACGTTAATTGTATTAATTATTTGAGCTCTAATTTTATCCCGTGAGTATATAAAATTATACAGTTCTCTTTTATCGACATAAGAAGGATAAAACTGAGACATATCTAAAGATAATTCAGGAATATCAAGTAAACTCTGAAGCATTGCATCATCAAATTTGTGTTCACCAATTAAAAACTTACAGAACTCTAAATCACTGAGAGACGAAATATCCTCAAGAATGCTATCTATAGATCGCGGTATATTTTCTTTAGCATCAAGGCTAGTTACCATATCAAGTATCAACAACCAATCGTAAGTAATTTTTGAATAAGCAATAATATCGTCATAAAGCTCTTTAGAAATGACACTTACGATACTATTTAGCCTTTTATTCGTTATCTTTTTATCTTTGTTTTTTGCGATCGCATGTAAACAAGCCACCACATCAAATGCAGGACTATTCCGATAAGAGATCTTAATAGTATTGGTTGTACTCATTGCATTCATTGTAAAAAAATCCCACTACATTTTGTTAGCCTACAAGAAACGGCCACCATGATTCCAGAGTTTTAAGGTGACCGTAGTTCAAAGTATTATAACTTCGGTGGCGTACCTTCACCGTTGGAAAGAATCGCATCGATCTGTACTGAAGCACTCATTGGGATATCAGCCACACCAATCACGGTTCTTGCCGGCATATCACCCTTGAAGAACGTTGAGTAGATTTCATCTACTGCGTTTAAATCGGCAACATCTTTAAGCTGGATATTGATCTTAACAATGTCATCCATTTCATGACTGATGCTTTCAACAATCGCTTTGATGCTCTTCAGACATTGTTCTGCCTGCTCTTTCGCACCGCCAGCAACAAGCGCACCAGTTGCAACATCAACAGGAAGCTGAGCAGATACGTTGTTGTAGTGAGAAAATGCCACCGACTGAGTTGATAACGGGCTCTTAGGTGCTGCATCCGTGTTATTGGCTTTGATACCAATACCGTGTCTGTCTTCAACTGCTTGCGGTGGAGTACCGTCACCATGTGAAACTGTTGCATCGATTTGAACCAGTGCGTCCATCGGCAGGCCGGAAGCGGCAACCACTGAACGTGCTGGCATGTAACCAACTGTTCTTGCGATAGAAGAACTAGGAAAGAAGGTGGTGTACGCTTCATTTACCGCTTCTACGTCGTCCAGATTTTGAACATGAATGTTAATTTTGACGATGTCATCAAAAGGTACGTCGACACCTTCCATGATGGCTTTGATGTTTTTAAGACACTGAGTAGCTTGCTCTTTTGCGCCGCCAACTACGATGTTGCCTGTTTTAGGATTAACCGGTAGCTGAGCAGAGATGTGGTTGTAGTGCGAGAACGCGACAGAGTGAGTAGAGAGAGCGCTCACTGGTGCGCCTTCTGTGTTTCTTACTAACTTAATTAAGTCACACGGCTCCTGAGTACCAGAGCCTTCACCGTTAGTGATAACTGCATCCATCTGAACCAGAGCACCTTCCATTGGAAGGGCTGCTACTGCTAGTGCTGTGCGCGTTGGCAGATAGCCCGGGAAAAAGCCAATGTATTCTTCATCGATAGAATCAATATCCATGATATTTTTCATGTAAACATTGATACGAACCACATCAGTCATAGCGTGACCGATGCTTTCAACAATTGCTTTGATGTTCTCAAGACACTGTGCCGCTTGCACTTTTACGCCGCCTTCAACCATAGAACCGGTTTTAGGGTTAAGAGGAAGCTGTGCAGAGATATTGTTGTAGTGAGAAAATGCGACAGTTTGTGTAGATGCTGAACTTTCTGGTGCATTGCCTGTGTTTCGAGAATTTTTAATAATACCGCTCATGTCGATATTTCTCCTATTTATATAGGCCTAGTTTATAAGCTAACAGACTAGAAACGTTACTTGCTGATATGAGTACCTGTACTTCGGTTCATCACGTCTAAAGCCAGATACAAATCACCAATATGTCCAGTACCACCAGTTTCAGCAAAATTACAACATGCTGCTACTTTTGGACCCATTGAACCGGCCGCAAACTCATAAATTCCAATCTCATCAATAGTAACTGCTTCAAGTTTTCTTTCAGTTGGCAACCCCCAATCAACACACGCGTGAGTACCATCAGTAAGAATAAGAAGATCTGATGCTCCTACTTCATTAGCAATAAGCGCAGCGGTCATGTCTTTATCAATGACCGCTTCAAATCCGCTTAAAGTGCCTTTATTATCAATGACCGGAGCCCCACCACCTCCGCCACAAATTACAATGTGATCTTGCTCTAAAAGACATTTTATTGCATCAGATTCAACAATGGCCTTTGGTGCAGGGGAAGGAACTACCCGACGCCACTTATTGCCGTCAGGTTTTATCACCCAATTATTCTCTTCTGCTAATGAAACTGCTGTGTCCCGATCATAGATAGGACC
This sequence comes from Vibrio artabrorum, assembly GCF_024347295.1. Lineage (NCBI taxonomy): Bacteria > Pseudomonadati > Pseudomonadota > Gammaproteobacteria > Vibrionales > Vibrionaceae > Vibrio > Vibrio artabrorum. Next base: position 1,217,940 of record NZ_AP025459.1, read on the forward strand.
AATAAACTTACTTGGATCAACAATGGCCGGATCATTCTCATCTACAGCTATTTGTGTTAATACTGTTGTAACATGCTTACCTGGTAATTTATTTTTAAGACTCTGTTGTATTAAGTAACCAATCATGCCCTGAGTTTCAGCCCCTAAGACATCAAACGGATATGACGGGCAATCTTGATATGCTAAGTTCTGAAGCGCAAGTAAGCCCACTTGCGGACCATTTCCATGAACAACTACCAATCGATATTTTTCATGTAATTTTGCCAAAGCTTCTGAAGTAGCAGAAATGCTCTTTTTTTGATTATCACAACTCATTATCTCACCACGTTGTAATAAGGCATTCCCACCGACAGCTACAACTAAAATTGGCTTGTGCATATTAAAAACCTCATTGATTGATATCATTAAACTTACTTAATTTTAGTTTAATAAGGTGTTGAACGAACAAATATTCATTCATTTAATATATCTAATTATTCAACACCTAATATTTTAAATTTCACTTAGGATTTTCGTTACTACAGTGCTTTAACTCTTAGTAAAGGCATAGACATACAACGAGGACCACCTCTTCCTTTTACTAGCTCAGCATCCGGAACTTTGATTACTTCAATACCAATATCTTCTAATTGTTTATTTGTAATATCATTACGAGAAAAAGCGATTACCTTTCCCGGAGCCAAAGTTAGTACATTCGCGCCTAAATTCCACATTTCACGAATGCCATCAACTAAATCACCATTTCCACAACTAATTAGCGTAACATGCTCGACTTCCAGAACTTGCTCAAAAATAGTTTTTAACTCTCCGCTCATTAATTCAATACTTAACTGTTCATCAAATAACTCAACACAGTAAACATTTATTTTTTCGCGGTCATCCATCATGGCATTTATTATAAACTTGTCGTGATCAACCATGGTCATGATGTCATCTAAGTGCATAGTTGATCGTTTTTTCTCAACCATATCAAAAACAACGACTCGTTCGAATCCATTTCTTAGCAGCTTTTCTGATAGGTTCTCAATTGCTCCGAAAGTCGTTCGTTCAGAACAGCCAATAGCGACCACTTTTTCAGACAATACCGCTACGTCCCCACCTTCAATACCATATTCTGCATCATCGTCGTACCAGTACTTAATATCGGAATTCACAAATCTTGGAACATATTTATGAATATATTTCAGTAGAAGTGGCTCTCGTTCTCTGAATCGCTTACTCATTCTAGAAATAATAGTACCATCACCCACACTTATGCTATTGTCACGCATATAATATACTGCTGACAATGGATCAACTACGTATGGATAATCACTCATAAGATAATTCGCCAGAGTTGGTTTATCAAATGAAAGTTCGTCTTTCCTTATACCTTGTAATACAACATCAATAAATTCTTCCTGTTTTTTTTCGATATATAATTTTTTAACTGCTAACTTTATAATTTCCGATTTTATATGACTTAAGCTAATAAATTCATTGATAAACTCTTCTTTTGCCTGAGGAATAAGCATTGCCTCAGAAAATAGATCTCTCATATAGACTACTTCAACACCGTTTTCTCTTAGCGCATTAGCAAAAAAATCATGTTCTTTTTGAGCAACCGGAAGGTACGGAGTGTCTTCAAACAACATATCTTGCAAATAGTCTGGATGAAGACGATTTAATTCTTCTCCAGGTCTGTGTAGCAGAACTCGCTTAAGTTCTCCAATTTCAGAGTGCACTTGAATATATTTTTCCATTTTAATAGCCTCTCAAAGATATAGCAGGCACAAACAAATCGAACATCATACCTGCATATTATTTTCCGTTTATTTAATTTTTAAAGTATCTATAAAAATATAGAATATTAGATGGTGGCAACCATAATAGATTTGATAGTGTGCATCCTATTTTCAGCTTCATCGAATACTACTGAATATTTCGCCCGGAACACTTCATCAGTCACTTCCCTACAATCAATATCCTGCTCATCAAGCGCTTTTTTAGCGAATGTAGTTTCAAAGTCATGATAAGCCGGCAAACAGTGCATAAAGATACAATCTTCAGTCCCAATATTGCTTACTAACTCTTGTGTTACCTGATATGGCTTCAGCAACGTTACACGTTCACGTAACTTATCTTCTTCACCCATTCCGGCCCATACGTCTGTGTAAATGACATCTACATCATTCAGTACTTTTTCATCGCTCACCAGTTCAATTTGGGCTCCAGTTTCTTTGGCAACAGCGTTTACTTCCTTAAGAATCGTTTCATCTGGATACAGTTCTTCCGGACCAAGAGCCACAAAGTGCATTCCCATCTTAGCTGCGCCATACATCCATGCGTAGCACATGTTGTTTCTCGTATCGCCAACAAAAGCAATTTTGACTTTATTTAATGGTTTATGAACATGCTCTTCAATAGTCATTAAGTCTGCTAAAATCTGTGTTGGGTGATCTACGTCTGTTAATCCATTCCACACAGGTACACCTGCGTATTTAGCAAGCTTTTCGACAACACTTTGTTCGTAGCCTCTGTACTCAATACCATCATAGTATCGACCTAGTACTTTCGCCGTATCTTCTAATGACTCTTTCTTACCCATTTGTGAGCTATTCGAATCTAAGAATGTTACATGAGCACCTTCTTGTCCTGCACCAACTTCAAACGCGCATCTAGTACGTGTTGATGTTTTTTCAAATAAAAGAACAATTTCTTTTCCATCAAGAAGTTTATCATTTATACCAGCCCGACATTTAGATTTCAGGTCATGAGATAAATCTAGTAAATACCTAATTTCCAATGGTGAAAAATCCATTAATGTTAAGAAACTACGACCTTTTAAGTTGATAGCCATATTTATATATCCCCTATGATTGAGTTGATTCAATGAAGTAAAAATTTTGTTGTTTAACTTGACGGTATAAAATTGCTGCAATTACAAATCCAAGGAAGGAAATAGCGATCATATAAGAAAATATATAATGATAACCCTTAATGCCTGGATAGTTGTCAATTAACCACCCAAACAATATATACACAAATGATTCAGGCATAAATCCGATAAGAGAGATAAAACCCATTGCTGCCCCGCTGTATCTTATTGGTACTTTTATTTCGTCTACAATTGCAAAATAGACACCGCGAGTCATGAATACAGCCAAGCCTAGCAGACATATCAGTCCAGTAATTGGAATAAGCAAATTTTCTGACTGAGGAAAAACAATAAATGCAGCCAGACATAAAATAGGAACAATATTTGCAAACATTACAACTCGGACTTTAGATCCTGTTTTATCCGCAATAAAACCACTTATCAGCCCGCCAAATAAAGCTAAGCCATATGTTCGTATGAGTCCTACTGTCGCAGCTAGTGACGCAGACGCTCCATAGTAATTAGTAATGTATGGTGTAAAATAACTTAGGCCGCTATACAGTGTATATGATGAAAAGATTATTAAAGCCAACATCCAAAGTTCTTTACTTTTAGTTACTACTAAAACTTCTTTAAGAGTTGCTCCCGTTTTCTCCCCTTTAGTTGCATCCTGACTAGGTATCGCAATCCAAACAAACACAGCCCCAATAAGCTCAAGCACTGCATAGCATAAGATTACATTTTGTAACCCTAAAACTCCGGCTCCGAAGTAGTTAAAGACACCGACAATCAATAGTCCATAGATTATTGGTAGTAACCCACGACCTCCTTCTAAGATTCCAAATAATTTTCCTTGATCTTCGCTACTTCCCAACAACCTTGTTGCTTTCATCAATGCAGCCCAAAATGTAAGAGATGTAGTAGCACCCCATATGGAATAAATTAATACCAAAGATGTAAATGAGGGCGGTAATGTATAAAACCATAAGCCTATTATTCCTCCTGAAAAAAGAGAAAAACTCAGCAAATATCTTGCAGATACTCGGTCTGCTAACCATCCCCCAGGAAAATAACCTATCATGGCTATAAATCCATAAACACTCATCAATATACCCATTTCGGTATTATTTATATTCAAACTTTCCAACAATAAATCATAATAGATATAACTCAAATAAGGTAATTCATAAATAACAGAACCACTTATTATAAGAGCAATCATTGCTTTTATTTTATGCTTCACAACAACTCCATAAATTTAGTTTCAAACTAGGAATTATTATATAAATCTAACCTTAACTTTATATAGACCAGAAAAGAATCAGAAAATCACTTATAAAACAAACACTTAAACCACAAGCCCAATCGATCATGAAATTTAAACCCCATAAAATCAATAGGTTAAGTTAAGATTAAGAACGCAACAAAAACATAATAATTGTTCTACCGTGTAATCATCATCTCAGTTTTGCTACCATTCTTTTACCATTTGGAAAAACTCAACTTAGCTTCTAACAATAATAATTACTCAGAAATTACCTATTGCGTACTGTTGTTCGTAAATAAAGAACTACTTTTAGGTACGAGTAACCTATCATCTTCTTTATAGAAGCATATAAAAGAAATCAGCATGTAGATTGACCAGAACAGATCGGATAATTCAAATCCTGCATAATCAACTTGGTTAGAAAATGTCTGACGTTTAATCTGAACTTGATGAACACTTTAGCTATGAAAAACGTACCCCTGTACCTGACAATAAAAGTCATGACGGTGCAAGGCGTATTCAAAAAGAACTTGAGGCAAATGGTAATAAGCACGATGTAAAAACAATTGCCGTGAGCATGAAACGCCAGAGCTTAGTCGCGAAGGCCGCCCGTAAGTTCAAATGTACGACAGACAGTAAGCATAGGCTTCCTGTTGCCCCGAACTTGCTTGAACAAGACTTTAATGCGACAGCACCAAATCAAAAATGGGCTGGAGATATCACCTATCTCGCGACTAGCGAAGGTTGGATGTATTTAGCCGTTATTATCGACCTGTACTCACGGCAAGTCGTTGGTTGGTCAATGAGCACCAGAATGACCGCCACTCTGGTCTGTGATGCACTATCAATGGCATTGTTCCGCAGAGGCAGCCAGAAGACGTGATTATCGATAGTGATAGAGGGAAGCCAATATTGCTCAAAAGACTACCGAGATTTAATCGCAGCTCATAATCTAAAACAAAGCATGAGTAGGAAGGGGAATTGTTGGGATATAGAGGTTATATTCTATGATCTTAGTAACCGAGTTCTGACTCATGCTGGAATTGACTATTTTACCGATTCCATTTAGTGCCGCTATTAAGCTACTCGTCATAAGACAGGGTGACGAACAACCTCACCTTTTATTCTGCTCGCCATAAAAAAATACCCAGCGAAAGGCTAGGTATTAGTGAAAAGTGTTTTAGCCATTTGCTTTAAATTGCCCAGCCACCCGCGTAGAAAGCAACGAGAGCTATCGTGATCAAGACGATACCTAAGTTTAACTTTTTCCATTCGCCTGCAAATACGCGACCGACCACTAAACATAAGAAACCAAGCATAATACCGGTTACAATGTTACCCGTCAGTACAATGAATACTGCACACACCAGACCGGCTAGTGCATCCACAGAGTCATCGAAATTCAGTTTGCGAACGTTACTCAACATCAATAGACCAACATACATCAGTGCAGGTGACGTTGCGTAAGCCGGAACTAGGTAGCTAATTGGGGCCAAGAACAATAGGAATAAGAAAAGTACACCTACCACTACTGCTGTTAAACCCGTTTTACCACCCGCAGCGGTGCCCGCTGCAGATTCAATGTAAACCGCTGCTGGAGCGCCACCGACTGCGCCAGAAACAATACTTGAAACCGAATCAGTAGTGAGTGCCTTACCGCCATCGATAATGTTGCCATCTTTATCAAGAAGGTTTGCTTGGCCGGCTACTGCGCGAATCGTACCTGTCGCATCAAAGATAGCGGTCATCACCAACGCAAGCACACTTGGCAGAACGATAGGATTAAGCGCCCCCATGATATCCATAGAACCTATCAAAGAGTCTTCACCACCAAAGCTTGGTAGAGCAAAGAAGCCTTGATATTGAACAGCAGGGTCAAAGATCAAACCAAATGCTGAGATAGCGATGATCACCAGTAAGATCCCCCCCGGCACCTGACGTTTCTCTAAGCCGAAAATAGCCGCAAGACCCAGCATCGACATGATAACAGGGAAAGACGTGAATTCACCGAGTGTTACTGGCAAGCCCTCTACTGGATTTTTGATCACCAAGCCAACACCGCTTGCTGCGATAAGCAGTAAAAATAAGCCAATACCGATGCCAGTGCCGTGTGCAATACCTTCAGGTAAATTGGTTAAGATCCACTGACGCACACCTGTCACGGTGATAGCAGTAAAGATAAGGCCCATAAGGAAGACTGCGCCCAGCGCAACGGGGATAGAGATGCCCTGCCCGAGTACCAAACTGAAAGCAGTAAAAGCGGTCAATGAAATGGCACAACCAATCGCCATTGGCAATTTTGCCCAAAGCCCCATCAACAATGAGCCAAATGCTGCAACCAAACAAGTGGCAATAAATACTGAGCTTTGATCAAAACCTGCTGTACCTAACATGCTTGGTATAACAATGACTGAATAGACCATAGCCAAGAAGGTTGTTAACCCAGCTAAAACCTCACGACGTACATTACTGCCACGTTGTGAAATTAAGAAGAAGTTATCTAACCAACGACCTTTTGCAGGTGTATCACTTGCTTGGGGGACGTAATTCTCGGACATGCTATTTCCTTTGTAGTACTAAAGAATGCTCAATAAGGAGCGTTCTTAATCAAAAATTTGAGTGACAATTTTAAAGGCGAGAAAATACAGGTAAACGTTTACGTCTGCAATAGTTATCACTAAAGGTTTAGTGTTTTAAAGCTCTAACCCAGTAGCTAAGCAGCATACCTAGCTGTTATTTATTCCAACTAGGTATGCACCTATATTCAAACTATAAAGTAACTTTTTTCACCATCCCCGCTTCCGCATGACCAGGAATATTACATGCAAACTCTACCTTGTTGTCACCATGAAAATGCCATAGCAACTGCTTCGCTTTTCCCGGCTTAACGGTGACGGTACTACCCGAATCATGGGCGTGATTCCCCATATTTTTCATCATTTCACGGTGTACTAACTGCTCTGAGGCAGAGCCAATCGAGAACTCATGATCAATCTTACCAGTATTCATGACAACGAATTGCACCACGTCATTAGGTTGAATATCCACTTGATTTTTGAATGTTATTTTCATGTCATCACTCAGCAGAACATAAACAACTTTATCGGGATTCGCGCCTTTAGCTGGCATACCTACTTCAGACATCAAGCAACTGAATAAATACTTAAAATCCTTGTCCTTTCGCCCTTCATATCAATGATATTAGAGTGTATAGGTAGATAGAAAAACTTAATTCCCATACCAATCAAATGACTCACATTCTTACAATCCTATGTCGGAAATTTTGGCGGTTCCGGCGTAGACCCCCTATATGAAATGATTTAGCAAAATTTTGGCGGGTTCCGGCTTACAACCCCATTTCGGGGGTTGGGCAAAAACAGCCCAATGAATCAGAACAATTGTATTGGAAAAACTCTAAAGTCATGACTAACTTTGCTTGACCACTTAAAGTCTAATATGTAGACTTATTTCTCTATTAAGGTCTATTTTTAGGACTTGCAAATATGACACTTAATGAGTTTACTAAGAAGAAACACATTAAAATAAGCGATGTTGTCGCAATGAGTGGCTTTGGCCGTAGCACCTTGTTTAACTGGTGGAGCGATCCTAAAACACGCACTAGAGCTATAGTGGTAATTTTAGGTTGTGTTGAAGCAAAAAAATACACACTTTTCCTAAATAATGCCGAAGTTAGAGAGCTTATTATTTCGTTAGATACGTAGTTTAAGTAAAGATTTCGCCTGTAAAAGAGATTAAAAGATGTTTATTGAAATAGTTAGGAATACACCTGTTTGGGTATGGTTTCTTTTTGCCTATTTAGTCCGTCGCGGGATTACATCATTAAGACCAAGGGAAGTGTCTGTTGGAAGATTATTGATTATACCTATGCTTTTCTTTATATGGGGTATTTATGGCATCACAACAACTGTACCGTTGACTAGCTTAACCTTAACCATAGTTGTCGCTTCTCTTGTGGTAGGAGTATTAGGTCTTCTATTAGTTAATAGAGTCTTCATTAGTCAGGCTAAATATGACCCCAATACGATGATGTTAACACTACCGGGACAACCCATTTCTCTATTACTGATACTCTTTGCTTTTATTTCACATTATGTATTTTCTGCTTTTATTGCAGTTGATCCCCAAATCGTGAGCTCTGCTTCTTTTATCACAGTTTTCTGTGTTTTATCAGGAGTTAGCATCGGTTCTTTTTGGGGCAATACGTTAGGAAACCTTAATGTTGTAGTAAAAACGAGAAAATCAACTACTGCAGTTTAAGATGTATCGCCGATTCATTCGTATTAGCGATACATAGTTGTTCTTATGGCAATATAAGAACTCTCGCCTGTGACAGCGTAGCTGCTTAGGGCAGGAAGAGGTCAGAGAAGTATCTTCGAAAAACTAATAGACGAGCTAAAACGGTTCTGTCGCAAATCTAATTAGAGGCGTGGCAGACCAACCCTACAGATACAATTATACTGCGAGTGCGTAGAATCGCTCAAAGGCCGTCTGCCCTTCAATATCTATCTGCTCTTGTTTTAACATCGTCCACACTTCTCGACCATGCAAACTGGCCAAGGCTCCTTCCGTTGACTTCCAACCCAGCGCTTGACGTGTTTTTTGCTTCACCCAACGGTTGAACTGGAGGCAAAGCTAGACATCAACATCGTAACGATGCTGAAAACCGTAATCCAAGTGATTCGGAATGTGTTTGTCATAGCTTACCTTTGATTTTGGAGCGCAAAGTATAAAGGTTTCCCTAAGGGTAAGGTCAATGCCATTGTGCTGATATTTGCCTGACCGTTGAAAAAGTTCTCATTTACAACCATCATTTGTCGATTATTTGACCTTAAAGCTTATATACTTTCAAAGATAGTTCTGAATACATAAAAAGTGCAAGTGGCCAACTGATTTAACGTGTTTTTCAATATAAATGGGACACAGGTCTTTTGACACAAATCTGTGGTTATACTTTATCAACAGCTGTCGTAATCCGTTATCGCCGACTTTAGCTTTGAGAAATCTGAGTCATACCAATCACAGTAAGTAAGTGCTCAAAAATAGCGCAGGATAAAAACTTGAGAACAAGGCCGCTCTTTTCGACAAGCAGCTTCGATAAGTCGTTATTCTACAAGCAAACATTCTAACGAAGTTATCGAGGTTTTTAACAAGCTAAAATGACCCGTGATTGACTACGATGAGTATTACATGAATACAGTTTCAAATTCCGTTTCATAGAATACGAAATAAATAAAAGCCTGCGCGATTACACAGGCTCAAACTTAGATTCGGCGATAAATTTCGGCTCTCGCTCGGAGTTGGGTTCAGCAACTACATACGAGCAAGCTGCACTTTTCGGTCTTTATTCACCACGCAGAAGTTACCACGCTTAGTACGACACTTAGAGCATCGCTCACATTCTACCGGGCTTCTATCTCCGTCCTTCCAACGCTTAACTAAATGCGGTTCAGAAAGCAGCGGTCTTGAAAGGGCAAAGTATTCTATGCCTGTGTTGTTGGCAATTGCTTCGATAGCATCAAAATCCGTCAGGCCGCCAACCGTGATCACGGGAATATTAACGTCTTGGCTGATCGCATCGCCATACTCATGGAAGTAGCCTTCTGCTTGAATGGTAAAACCATCGTGCGACTCGCCAATCATAGTGTCTGCTTTACCATGAATATTACCTGATACGACAATGCCATCCACGCCCACTTGTTCAAGCTTTTTACACACAATACGTGTTTCGTCAAAGGTGACACCACCTTCAAAAAACTCCGATGCAGTCAGCTTAACTAATATAGGGAAATCATCCCCCACCAGCTTACGCGTCGCGGTATAGATCTCTAACAAGAATCTCATGCGGTTTTCTAAGCTACCGCCGTATTCATCTTCACGTTGGTTGTAATAAGGACTTAAGAACTGGTTAATCAGGTAAGTGTGAGCGGCATGAATCTCAACGCCATCAAAGCCTGACTTTTGTGCTCTCAAAGACGCTTGAGCAAAGGCATCAACAATGTAGTCGATCTCGTCTTTGGTCATCGCTTTGCCTAGCGTTTGAGTTCCTTTTTCTGGCACTTCACTTGGTGCGTAGATCACGCGTTCGCCAAGATCATACGTGGTTTTGGTGCCACCATAAGCCAATTGCATCACGATTTTAGAGTCGTTATCGTGCACTAGTTGAGTCAGCTTTTGATACTCTGCAATGAATGAATCGTTATACATCCCCATCATGCCTGCATTTGGCTTTTCTTCTTCAACGATGTTCGCGTAACCCGTCACGATCAGGCCGACTTCGCCTTGAGCCAGCTCTTCATAGATAGCGTACAGTTTATCTGTCATATGCCCATCTTCAGTGGCCATATTTTCCCACGTTGCACTTCTCATGAAGCGGTTCTTTAGTCTCATCTTGCCAATGTGGGTTTCTGTAAACAAAGTGCTCAAGTGTCTTCCTCTCAAAATCGTATTACGCGAGTTACCCATTAAACATGGGCACTGATTCAGTGCGGATACTACCGAGAATAAGATAGGGAAAACTTAATCTAGATTAAGAGAGTGGCACTCTCATATGAGAAAGAGAGAAAAAAGATAGGGAAATGAGAATACACGAAGGGCGCCCAGTTTTAATAAACGACTGTGTTCAATTTTATTTAGACTAAGCCAGTAGTTCTCACAAGAGCTGCGACTTGCTAATGGCTATTTAAACTTTCTGGCGACGTATGGGCGTGGTTTGTCTGGATGCATTTCACGTTGAGCAGCAATCGCCCTGTTCTTACCTAACCCTACCTTTATCTGATACCAAGTCTCGTAGAACACAGCCATGCCAGGGCTTGACCACCAAGTCTTGTTGTAGAGTTTCTTGTTAGCAGCGACAACATCTGGCGACCGATGCGCGCACTCAAGTGCCAATGCATAGGCTTCTGCGTAAGGGTCTTCGGCAATCTTTGTCACCAATCCATATTCTTTCGCGGTTTCACAGTCGATCACTTTAGCGGTCATTGCCATTTCTAAAGTATGATCTTTACGCATTAACTCTCGAAATGCGATAGCGCCCCCCATATCCGGAATCAACCCCCACTTTGCTTCCAATATTGAGAAGTTCGCATCGGGGCTAGCAATTCTAAAATCACCGCCACAGACCAATTGCAGACCACCTCCCCAACAACGACCATGAATCGCAAAAATGACCGGGCATGGAATATCTCGCCAACCCAGTGAAAAGCGTTGTGCAGCGTTAGGCAATATCGGTAGCCATTTGAACAAGAGCTTCATTGCCCCAGATTTACTCGTTAAAAGGGACTTAACATCAAGCCCTGAACAAAAATCAGCTCCCTCGCCTTTCACTATTACGGCGCGAATTTCGGTGTTCTTTTTCAGCTGAGTCACCATATTATTCACGCCTTGGAACATTGCCATATCAATAGCATTGAGCTTATCGGGCCGATTCAACACAACCGTCGCAATTTGGTTTTCATCGATAGAACAAGTAATACGGTCGAGATTTGGCATGGTGGCTACCTTTTTAGTGGTCAGACCTTTAGGTTATACATTTTATTAACCTATGCCAAATTTACACATTCAGAAGCGAGAACTGTGTTGTTCTCACTCATTAGCTTAACTGAGATTCTCTTGCTTCTTGGGTGCCAAAACCACGAAAAATATTAAACAAAGTAATCAGTGTGAAAACAGTGATCACAATCGATAAGTGCCACGCTTCGCCTAAACCTAGCTTAACCAATCCCATACTCACGATCGAAGACACGATCATTTGCCCACCGCCAGACATGGCAGCAGCGGCACCAGCATTCTTATGATATGGCAACATCACTAAAGACTGAGCACAAGGTAACGCGATACCATTACCCAATATCATCAAGAATTGACCAAGCATTAGGTACAGAGGATCAAGTGGACAAAAGAAAAGCCATAAGGCCGCGGAAAAGTGTAATACCGGCGTACACAGCAGTGTTTTCTTGTTGCCTAATATAGGACGGATACGACTACAGAAACTCGTTCCTCCGAGCATACCTAGCGCAGGAATCACCGCCCACATGGCATATTGATCCGACGTCATACCAATCTGGTTTTGCATGATGAACGGCATCACTGAGACCGTCGTGATCATCAAGCTAAAGTTAAGCCAACCGATGCTCGCAAAACTCATAAAATAACGAGAGGTCAGTAACGCTTTATATTGAAAGAACATGGTCTTGGGGGAAGGGATCGCCGAGAGCCTATTCACGGTCTCATTAAACTTGAACACCAATACAAACCAAGCAAGTGAGACGTATCCAAGTAACGAAATAAACACCATGTGCCAGCCGAAATGGAAGTTAATAAAACCACCAATAACCGGCGCGAATAGAGGCGTTATCGATGCAACCATCGCGATATAAGACATCGCCAAGGGCAAATCTGCCCCACTGAATCTATCTCGCGTGGAGGCGCGAGCCAAAACCGCGCAACAACCAGTCCCCAAACCTTGCAGGAATCGCCCCATCACCATACTGGTAAAGGAGTGACTGAAGAAGATGATCATCAATAATCCAAGCATAGCGATTAATAAACCACTCAGCAGAACCTTTTTACGCCCTAAAGCATCCGAGATAGGACCATAAATAAACTGAGAAGGCCCGAAACCTAACAAATAGACACTCACCAACAACTGAGCTTGCTCTAGCGAGACATCAAAATCTTTCGCGATCCAAGGTAAAGAAGGAAACACCAAGCCCATACTGAGCTGGCCAATACTGATGACCAAACATGCCAATAAGATAGATTTAAAATCAAATCCACGGCTCATAATGTCATGTGTCCAAGATAAGAGATGGCTTTGTTATCTGCAGGATAAAATAAAGACAAAGAAAACAGATGAGATGTTGCAGAGTGAATATTCATTGTGAGCCGAATTAACCAAAAAAAGGTGTTCGTGTAAACATACGCTAGCTTGTTTATTCATACAATATTAGTTGAGTAAATATGTGGATAGTCACATTTTACTCAAGCGAACGGTCCACTTGTCACCCACAAGCTAAACTAATACAACATCATCACATCCGAGGTGCTTTAATGATCACTTATCGCCCAGCGCTCTACCTTGCCAAAGTACTCATTGCATCAAGCGCAGTCGCTTCCCCCTCTGCTTTGGCATGGCAAGCCGAAAAGATCACTGACGGACTCAAAGTTCCTTGGGGGCTGGCTTATGTCAATGAGAGTTCTATGCTGATCACAGAAAAAGCGGGAAGCATTAAACATGTTGATTTGCAAACGGGGGATCAAAAGACGTTATTTAGATTGCCAAATGTTTGGGCCAAAGGCCAAGGTGGATTATTGGATATCGCACTGTCCCCTTTTGAAATGAGCAAGTTCTACGTCACTTACAGTAAAAACATCGATGGTGAAGGCGTAACGACACTGGCTTCTGCTAATTACAGCAATAATGAAATCACCAATTGGACAGACGTGTTGGTGTCGAAATCCAGAACGGGCACCGGACGTCATTTTGGTAGCCGTATCACCTTTGATGATAGCCACCTGTATTTTTCAATCGGCGACCGTGGTGACCGAGACAACGGCCAAGATACCATGACTCACGCCGGATCAATATTGCGATTGAATGCCGATGGCAGCACACCCAGTGATAACCCATTCACGGATAACAGCAAGGTGCTCAATGAGATTTGGAGCTATGGTCATCGTAACCCTCAAGGGCTGTATTACGATTTCCCGACACAAAAGCTGTGGTCGATTGAACACGGTCCGCGCGGTGGTGATGAAATTAACCTAATCAAAGCCGGCGCCAACTACGGTTGGCCAATCACCTCCCACGGAAAAGAGTATTGGGGCCCTATTAGCGTTGGCGAGTCTGCAACCAAAGAGGGTGTTGCAGCACCTAAAAAAGTCTATGTTCCTTCAATCGCTCCGGGCAGCTTGGTGGTTTACCAAGGAGAGAAGTACCCAGAACTAAAAGGCAAGCTGCTGGCTGGCGCACTAAAACTGACTCACATCAATATTGTGACCGTCAATGAACAAGGTGAAGCCATCGAAGAAGAACGCATTTTAGAGGCGTTGGGGGAAAGAATAAGAGACATCGAAACGTCACCAAACGGCGACATCTTCTTCAGCACCGATAATGGCAACCTGTACCGCTTGAAAAAGTAGTCGAGAGCTCTTTCAAGTAAACGCGTTTGCCTTACCACGGCATTGATCAATACAAGCCGTTAAACGCAGTCTCAACACCCAATGAACGGCTTTTAATTTGCAAAAATGAACGCACCAAAACAGAGCAATTACTCCAAATTCGTCATCAATTTCAACTGCCTTTTTCACAAAAACAACAACAAACCGCCATATAATTGTAACTCTATGATATTTAAGGAATGCAAAGTTTGACTGGTCCCAAATTTCTGTAATCTTTACCTATGGATTCGATTGACTATCCCTTAATTTGATTTAGACTCCAAATCGGCTAGAAAGAAAGTTCTTTGTATATAAACATTTCGTTGGATTACTAGTAACCCCGTTGTGTTGTACGCAATAGCAATAAACTTTTCCACGCTATCAGTGCCACAATTGGCTCAAAATAAAAATTTAATTTTAGGATATCATCATGTCTAACACAGTTACTGGTACAGTAAAATGGTTCAACGAAACTAAAGGCTTCGGCTTCATTCAACAAGAAAACGGCCCAGACGTATTCGCACACTTCTCTGCTATCACAGGCGAAGGTTTCAAAACTCTTGCTGAAGGACAAAAAGTTGAGTTCGTCGTATCTCAAGGTCAAAAAGGCCCACAAGCTGACAGCATCAAAGTACTTTAATTCAGTATTTTAAAGCTTTCTAAAAATAGCCAGCCTCTGCTGGCTATTTTTTTACCCGCTATTCAGAGATTTAAGGTAATATTCCCCTTCACTATTTCTACCTAAGACACCCTCTCAATGGCTCTCAAACCGACAATCTATAAGTTTCGTATCTCTTTAACCGATATGAATCGCGACTATTACGACTCTTTTAATCTAACGGTTGCACAACACCCTTCTGAAACAGAACAGCGCATGATGGCGCGTGTCATGGCTTTCTGTATCAATGCCTCTCCTGAACTTGAGTTCACTAAAGGGTTGTCTAGCATTGAAGAACCTGATTTATGGCAGAAGTCGTTAGATGACCAAATCCTAGAGTGGATTGATGTTGGCGAACCCGATCCAGAGCGTGTGAAAAAAGCGACTCGCTTATCAAAGTCTGTGCGCGTCTTCAGTTTCAACACAAAGTCGAACGTGTGGTGGGAGCAAAACAAAGGCAAATTCGGTTATCTAAAAGCTCAAATTGTCCGCTTGGATAACACCGGTATCGAGCAGCTCGCTGAAATGACACAGCGCACAATGGATCTTTCTGTCATGCTATCGGGTAACTCTGCGTTCGTTAACAGCGACACGCAATCGGCAGAAGTCACGTGGGAAGAGCTACAGAGTAATGATTGAGAGCCCAAATCAGACTGAATCTCAGCCCCAAACTCAACTTGAAGCTTGTTTGCAGCTTGCTGGTCTCAATTCAGTCAAAGCGTTGAAGACAGACTATGAAAAAGAGTTAAAGTCATTTATTGACGAAAACCATGCTCTTTTTAAACACGCCCGTGATAATAAGCCTGACAACTCAGAGCGACAAACTTTGCTTGGACTGCTAACGAAAATTCATATCGATGTCAGCTACCGTTTTGAAAGTAGCAAAGAAGTCAGCGAAGTGATGCAAAATGTCTTCGAGAACACCTTGGGCCAAGAGCATAGCGGCAAGTTTCAACATTCTCACTCACAGCAATTAAAATTGGTGACGCACTTGTGGTTATTCATTCAAGGACGACTCGGAATGGATTACAGCTTGGCTAATGATCACGCGGCAGTCACGGCCAAACTCCTGTCTCGTTTATCACGAAGCACAGACGATGAAATTCGAGTGGCGTTCATGGGCAGCTTTTATGATGGTTTGCATCTTTATCAAGCAGAAAACAAACCATCAGGGCTTTATCACCACTTAAAGCGCCTATTTAACCTTTCTTAAGTATGCCACCAGCGGCTGAGTCGGAAGCAACTATCCCCACAGCCGCAAACTCATCCCACAGACACAAAAAAGCCCCGCTATTGCGAGGCTTAAGTATTTTCAATCAACATCCGTTTACAGCGGACAAACTGGGTTCATTGAATCATACCAGTATCATTAACGCAGACCGTGTAAAAACTCGTGTCGCGTTGCCGGGTTCGATTTAAAAATCCCCCCCAGAGCTGTGGTCGTCGTTTCACTGGTTGCATCCATAACACCACGCGATTTCACACAGTAGTGGACCGCATCCATCGTAACAGCCACATCATCGGTTTCGAGTAGCGTTTGTAATGCAACCAAGATCTGCTGAGTCATACGCTCTTGAACTTGTGGGCGCTGTGCGAAGAAGCGAACGATTCGATTGATCTTTGAAAGACCAATGATCTTACCTTGAGGAATGTAAGCAACTGCGGCTTTACCATCAATTGTCACTAAATGGTGTTCACAAGTACTGGTCACGGTAATGTCTTTTACGCGTACCATCTCACGAACGCCCATCTTGTTTTCAATGACGGTAATTTTAGGGAAGTTGGCGTAATCCAAACCAGAGAAAATTTCATCAACGTACATTTTAGCAATACGTTGCGGTGTTTCTTCCAGGCTATCGTCCGTAAGATCAAGTTCAAGGAGAGTGAGAATCTCGCGCATATGGTGTTCGATTCGTTCCTTCTTCTCTTCTCGGCTAACCTGATTAGGACGCATTGGTGTCTCTAACCCGCGGCTTGCTAGCGCATCTTTAACTAACTTCGCTGATTCGCTAAGACCTGACATTGAACTTCCTCTTTTATAACCCCTTCTGGATGGCAAACAAGGATACTAGGAATTTTGAATAAATACAGCCATATTTTAAAGGCGGTCATTATTTACGGGGCCTAAACTATGCTAAAGTGGCGGTAATTTCACGGGTGAATTAGGCGTAATGTGATCATTAATGAGTCACCATCGCCAACCACAAAATCAAAAATAATGACTATCAAAGGATTTCAATTATGGGCTGTTGCGACGCTCCGGGCTTGATGCCAATTGAAGATGCGCTAGATAAGCTGCTATCACCAATCAAACCCATCCAAACGACTCTGTCTCTGCCTCTTGCTGAAGCTCTCGGTTATGTCCTTGCTGAAGACATTCTTTCCCCTATTTTTGTTCCTCCTTTTGATAACTCAGCAATGGATGGTTACGCGCTGCGCCTAACGGATCTAAAAAACAGCAGAGTCCTGCCATTAGCGGGCAAATCTTTTGCGGGTCAACCGTTTGAAGGCGAATGGCCTAGCAACACCTGTATTCGCATTATGACGGGAGCCAAGATCCCTGAAGGGTGTGACGCTGTCATCATGCAAGAAAATACCGTCGAAACGGACGCTGGGATAGAGATTCAACAAGACGATATCAAGCTGAACAATAACATCCGCCCAACTGGGGATGACATCAAACAAGGTGATATTGTGCTGAGCCGTGGCGAACGTTTAACGCCTCGCGATATTCCAATGATTGCGTCGTTGGGGGTCAGTCACGTGACGGTGTTACATAAGCCGAAAGTCGCTTTCTTCTCTACGGGTGATGAGTTAAAGCCATTAGGTCAGCCTCTTGAAGACGGTCAAATCTACGACAGCAATCGTTACGGTATTAAACCGCTGATTGAAGCGTTTGGTTGTGAAGCGATCGACCTCGGCATCATCCCCGACTGCCCAGCAACACTGAAAGAAACCTTCGAGAAAGCTCAAGAACTCGCAGATGTTGTCATCACGTCTGGTGGTGTGAGCGTTGGTGAGGCGGATTACACCAAAGACATCCTTGAAGAGCTTGGTCAAATTGGCTTCTGGAAACTGGCAATCAAACCGGGTAAACCGTTCGCATTCGGTGAATTGGATGACGCATGGTTTTGCGGCCTGCCGGGTAACCCAGTATCAGCGATGATGACCATGTATGTTTTGGTCCAACCAATGCTGGCTAAATTAGCCGGTCACTCGGCATGGACAGCGCCAGAATCGATTCCAGCGATAACAAAATCTGCATTCAAAAAAGCCCCAGGCCGCACGGATTACCAACGTGGTATCTACTCGATTGAAAACGGTCAGTTTGTCGTCGAAACAACAGGTAACCAAAGCTCCGGCGCTTTCCGCTCAATGAGTTTAGCAAACTGCTTTGTGGTACTGGAGCGTGAACGTGGTCGTGTTGAAGTTGGTGAAACAGTTCAGATTCAATTGTTTAACTCGACGCTTTACTAACGAGGCTTGCTGATGGAAATACTGTCTGATGCAGAAATGCTTCGCTACAACCGCCAGATCATTCTTAAACAGTTTGACTTTGAAGGCCAAGAAGCGCTGAAACAGAGCTCGATCTTGGTGTTAGGCGCCGGCGGCTTAGGTTGTGCCTCTGCTCAATATCTTGCAACGGCAGGCATTGGTAAGCTGACGCTTATCGATGATGATGTTGTCGAACTTTCAAATTTGCAGCGACAAGTGCTTCACACTGACGCTGATATTGGTAAGAAGAAGGTTAATTCAGCTGCTGAGTCTTTACAGGTGTTAAACCCGCACTTGACCATTGAAACGGTTGATCGCAGGCTTGATGACCCAGCGCTTGCTCAGTTGATTGAAGCACACTCACTGGTACTGGATGCCAGTGATAACGTTGAAACGCGCAATCAATTGAACCGTTTATGCTACGCATCGAAAACGCCTCTCGTATCGGGGGCTGCAATTCGTATGGAAGGCCAAATCAGCGTATTCACTTATCAAGATGAAAATGCACCGTGTTACCAGTGCTTGAGCGCTCTATTCGGCAACGCGGCTCTAAGCTGTGTCGAAGCCGGCGTTATGGCGCCTGTTGTTGGCATGGTAGGCGCGGCTCAGGCTTTAGAAGCGATTAAAGTTATCGCCCAGTATGGACAACCCAAACAAGGCAAGCTGTTGATTCTCGATGCCATGTCTCACAGCTGGCGTGAAATGAATTTAATGAAGATGCCTAATTGTTCGGTGTGTAAATAGCCTGAGCCAACGAGCCATTTTCTCGATATTCAAGCCATCACTTTCAGCCTTGATGTAATTCAGGGCTTTTTTGTATCTAAAATTCGACCACCAAAGGAGCATCATTTTGCAATAACCGATATAAAAGTCGTTTTATTTAAATTCTCATTTTGAGAAAGTCCCCCTAAATCGAAACTTTCAATACAAAAAAGACCAATAATCAACACCTTAAAACTGGCACGTAACTTGATTGAGTACCTAGACCTTCCATGACAAGGATGTAGATATGAGAATCACAACGTTAAGTTTGCTATTAAGTGCACCATTGGTCGCCAACGCAGCGCCATTCGATACCTGCCCGAGTCAGGCTTACTTGTTTCAGTCAAAGCCCGTCGAAGTTTGGGGCGTGAACCTAGTCACTGGATCAACCACTCTGTTAGAAGATGATACGGGGATGGATGGCAACATCAATGGTGTAGGTTTCGATTTTGCAGACAGATACATCTACGGTTACGACACCACCAACAAACGCCTAGTTCGTCTTGGAAAAGACTTCCAAGCAGAAGTCATCAATACCAGTGGATTACCAACCGATCACACCTTCTATGTCGGTGATGTCTATGACCACGTGTATTACCTTTATCGTACTGGTAAAGGGTTATTCACGGTTGACCTTTCTCCTTTAGATAGCAACCCAAATGCAACCGTAACGGTAACTAAAGTTTCAGGTAGCCCTGCCACCGTCAATTTGACTGACTTTGCTTTCCATCCAAGTGATGGTTCGCTGTATGGTATCGATAATAACTCGGGTGGCTTGTACCAATTTAACCCAACCACAGGTGCAGAAACTTACATTGGAAACACCGGAGAAACGGGGACATTCGGCGCAGGCTATTTTGATGTAAACGGCTACTATTATGTATCTCGAAATCAAGACGGTAAGATCTACCGAATCAACTTATCTCCCGACAACGCAACCAATATTGCAGCGGGGATTGTTCCAGCCGTTGAGTTTGTCTCGAATGGCCCTTCGTCTAATCAAAATGATGGCGCGCGTTGTGCGAATGCGCCGGTCGTCGATGAAGATTCCAACATCGACTTCGGTGACGCGCCAGACAGCTATTTAACGTTACTGGCCAGTAACGGTCCTCGACATGAACTGGATGGTATGACTTGGCTAGGCACAAACGCTCCCGACGCCGACCTCGATGGCTACGTAACACCACAATCGGATGAAAGTATCGGTATTGATGATGAGTGGGCAAACGGTGGTATCGGTTTTGTCACCGCTCTGGAGGCTGGACTGGATTCAAAAGTGGTGATTGAAGCTTCAACAACCGGTTACCTTTCGGCTTGGATAGACTGGAACCAAGATGGCCGCTTCGATGGCGCCAACGAGCAAGTATTTACAGACTATCTGTTAGCTGCTGGCGAAAACGACCTGTTCCTCAATGTCGATATCAACGCACTGACCGGAACGACATGGGCTCGATTTAGATTCAGTCAACAAACCAACTTAAGTTACTTTGGCGGCTCAACCTCTGGTGAAGTGGTCGATATTCAAGTCGATGTCCTTAACGATGGTGCCACAGCTCGTTACTTCCCTAGTGCTTCTGGCTACGCAACGCTCGCATACGAGGATAACTGGCCATATAAAGCTGACTACGACATGAACGACGCCGTAATCCTGTATCGAATCACTGAGATCCTTAAAGACGGTAAAGTGATTAAATCAACGATTGATGGGCGCTTGGCTGCGGTTGGAGCAAGTTACAGAAATGGTTTTGCGGTTCGCCTACCAAACTTGGCGCCATCGTCTGTTGATAGCGGCAACTCTTACATGAAACATAACGGCGTCTTCACGGGTTTAGATATGGAGGATGGGCGCAGTGAATCGATCTTTATTGTCGCTGACGACTTAACGTCTAAAATCAACACGTCATGTACGTTCTACCGAACCCGCAATTCATGTAAAGACAATGAGCAGTTCTCTTTTCAAATCGGTATCAGCTTATCTGACTCTGGCATCAGTACTGCCACATGGACGGATATGCCTTACGACCCGTTCATCTTTGCAACGCCCGGTTACTACCATGGAGAAAATCTGCCTCTGCACCCCGGACGCAGTTGGGAAGTTCACTTGCCAGATCAAGCGCCAACGGAAGCCTTTGATGCTGCTAACCTCTTCGAGGCTGGGTTAGGTGTCGATGACAGCAATCCATCAACTGGCAAATATTTCAAAACGACAGAGAACCACCCTTGGGCGTTACTCATTACATCAACGGATGAATGGGATTGGCCTCGAGAGGAAGTGGATATCGTCACCGCTTATCCAGAGTTTAAACAATACGCAGAATCCGGCGGAGAAACGAACCAAACATGGCACCAATTCCCTGCAGACAATCAACGTTACGAACCATAAGGAGCGACGCTATGAAGATTCACACTCAACAATATCGAGACAACCATTGTGTTAATTCAAGTTGCAATCTCTGTGAGGAAGAACGTATGTCTGTCCAACACACTTGGCACATAAAGAAATTATTCACCGTTGTTTTAGCTGCAGCGCCACTGGTATTAGTCGGTTGTGGAGGGGGCGATGGAGGAGACAGTACATCGACCCCATCAACAGCCACACCATCGACGCCAGACACTGGAACGCCATCCCCCTCCCCATCGACAGCGACAAGTGCGGCAGCGACACCTACCTATACTATGAGTGATGTGGTGGTGCCTGATGGCTTTGATTACAGCTCGATTGAACCGTTTGACCTCAACATTGACATTAGCCGCATTTCAACCGCTCGCTCTTTTGTCACCGTTTATAGCCGCTTCAGTACTCGAGATGACTCTACTTTGAAACCAGACTACTCAAGCAAAGTGATTGCAGGCTCGTTAAATAACGGCGTATTTGTTTCCAACTTTACGGCTCCAGTCAATCAAGACTCACTACTGGTCGAAATTTGGTTTTACGATGGTCAACCACCACTGCAACGGGTGGTATCAAGCCGTGATTCTCAGATCATTTGGTAAAACATAGAGACATTGGGGTAATCGATAAATTCAACACTGGATCGGTATCAATAGAAAGTGAGCTGAAAGGCTCACTTTTTTGTATTCATCGAATATAAGTGGAGTTAATTTTTCTGATTGATTTCATTCACTTTGACGCCAATCTGACTTATCTTTTAAAAATAACTTTCAAATACTTACTCTCATGAGACAATTAAAAATAGGTCTATTTATCCTAATGTGTGGTGTGGGTGTGTTATTGGCTCTGACCTATTTCCCACTAACATCAGAGACAGGGCAACGCATTCAAGCCAAAGTAATGTCGAACACCCTCACTCAATCGCTAGACGGACACCGGCGCTATCTCACGGTTCAAACTCAAGACAATCAAATATTTCGCGTTTCCATTGCTCCAACCACTGACTGCCCTATTGATTCTGTCGTTGCGCTTGATACCTTAAACAATCATATAACCGGACAAAGCAGCTATCAGTTCATTCACTGTCGAGCTGCACCGTAGCCATTGCTCAAACCGTTGTATTCGCTAAAACAATCAACAATCGTATTCGTCAAACATCAATTATGGATCAAACAATAATGAATCAGCCGCTTATCTCACCAGAACAACTTCAACAACGTTTGCTAGAAAAAGACGACCTCATCATTCTCGATGCCAGTATCGAGTTTCAGATTCCGAGCGAGCCAGAAAAGATCAAAGGACAAATGATTCCTGGGGCGATGCGTTTTGACTACGATAAAGACTTTTGTAACAAACACACCCTGCTTCCTCACATGTTCCCGACCGAAAAACACTTCAACAAACGCGCACAAGAAATGGGGATCAATCAAGAGAGTACCATTGTCGTTTACGATAACTCAGGAACCTTTGCTTCCCCTCGTGCATGGTGGATGTTTATGGCGATGGGGCATAACAACGTATATGTCTTAGATGGCGGTTTACCCGCTTGGATCGAAGCCGGCTACTCGACAGATACTGACTACAAAGCACAAGAAAAAGCGGGCAATTTTGAAGGTCATATTCAAAGCCGCTATTTTGTCAATGCTCAACAGATCGAACGTTATTCAACGGACAAGAGCGCAAACATTGTCGATGCTCGTTCTCAAGCTCGCTTCGATTCAGAAGTTCCAGAACCACGTGAAGGCTTACGCAGTGGACATATTCCAAACTCCCTTTGTCTACCCTTTAAACAAGTACTCGATAACGGCCAGCTCAAACCTCAAGATGAGCTTATCAATATCTTTTCAACGTTAACATTAACCCCTTCTCTACCTATGTTTTTTAGCTGTGGCTCTGGAGTAACAGCCTGCATCATATTATTGGCGGCTAAACTCGCTGGCTATACTGGTGAAATGGGCGTTTACGATGGTTCATGGACGGAATGGGGGGCTAACGACAAACTGCCTATCGCCGTGACTCACAAGTAATTCAACTTCGCTTACTGCTACAGTTAGAATATAATGCGCACGCATAAGGCATTTCAATTTCTTAGGTGGTTTAAACTCGCAAAAATTAAACACTTTGCTACCAAGTTAACGCTATCTTCATTTGAATCGAGAACTAAATTAACGTTGTTGCGTCATTATGCGACAATCTTTTTCAGCTCTAAACCGTCAGGAAGCATCGGTTAATCGTTCTCTGTATTTTTTAAATGTTCAGGTTTCACGCAAGCATCTCATTCAGTCGTGGTAGCACGATTGAATCACCGAAACTTTGATCATGATTATTTTCAACCAACATGAATCATGCTGACAAACTGTTACTTTGTCACTTGTACTCAGCTAAAAATCGTTACCAATAAAAGGCATCTCATGGCTCTATTTAAGAAAAATATCTGGTCGCTGTACGCTCTTATCGTACTGCTTACCCTGATACTTTTCGCCGTGTTGGGCGTCACCAAATGGCAATCAAATAGAAATGAATTCACGGAGCAACAACACCTTCAAGTCGAGTTATTTTCAAGCTCTGTCAACTCACTATTAACAAGCCAAGAAGCCTTACTTGAAGTGGTAGGAAACCATCTCGCACAGCAGTCGGACTTTACCCGTACGGCTTCTTTTCAAATTCGCCCAATTCTGGATAAATTGCTTGATACCCACCCGGCTATTGCCGCGTTTAGCTTACTCAATACTCAAGGTAATTACCTCGCGGTCAGCTCTAACCTGCAACTCTCTGGTCAGAAGAACCTACTTCAAGACAAAGCCACTAAGGATTCATTTTTAGAGGCTATAGCGAGTGAAAAAATGGTGTTAGGTCGAACTTACTATCAAAAGTCTCTAGATAGCCTTGTCATCCCATTGAGAAAATCCATTTCTATTGATGGGCAGAGCATTGATGCGGTCATGACAGCGGATTTACGTTTAGACAGTACGATTGTCTTTGAAAATAATGCGCATACTGGCCGTTTTAATACGCTCACCTTACTTCGCTTCGATAACTACCGTCAGTTCGTTTCCAGTGATATCGACTCTCTCGATGCCTACTTAGAACCTGAGGGAGCGGACTTGATGAAACACATCACTCAGAGCTTTGTGCAACAAGTCGGGACCGATGTAAATGAAGCTAAAACAAGCAAAGAGACCTATTCTTTCATCATCAATGATGAAAAATATCACGCGTTAGTCAGTGTTAAATACATACCAGACTACAAACTTTGGGTCATCGGCCAAACCGACCTCACTCATGTGAATAGCCTCTTCTTTACAGAGTTTGGTATTCTCTTTATTGCCTTTGTTGTCTTACAAGTCAGTTTCTACACCTTGGTTAAATCCATCGCCAAAAACGAACAGCGCACACGAAAAAAACTCATTTATCAAGCAAATCACGACCCATTAACCTCCCTGCCAAATCGTTTATACATGCGTAGAAATATTGATAAGTGGGTTAAAAATGAGTCAGAGCCGTTCTCATTGTTGTTCATCGATATCGATAATTTCAAATGTGTCAATGATACTCACGGACATGACTTCGGGGACAAAGTACTGAAACAGATCGCTTTACGTTTAATGAGATTTCGTTCTCGCATGAGTTTAGTGGTGCGAGAATCTAGCGATAAATTTTTGTTCCTAACACCAGTCACGAATGAGTCGGAAATTAAACGCCTCGCAGGACGAATAATTCAAGTGCTGTCTCAACCCTATGAGGTTCAACACGCTCAATTTTCGTTGGGTTGTAGTATTGGTATTGCTCGTTTCCCTGAACACGGAAAAGATTTAGATAGCCTACTTCGCTCTGCCGATATTTCCATGTACAAAGCGAAACAACAGCAAAACTCCTACAGTATGTTTACTGCGGCGATGCAAGACGCTCACCTTTATAAAGTTAAAGTCGAACAAAGACTGCGTCTTGCTATTGAAAAA
The DNA here is from genome assembly GCF_024347295.1 of Vibrio artabrorum. Classification (NCBI taxonomy): domain Bacteria; kingdom Pseudomonadati; phylum Pseudomonadota; class Gammaproteobacteria; order Vibrionales; family Vibrionaceae; genus Vibrio; species Vibrio artabrorum. The sequence continues at coordinate 1,243,509 of NZ_AP025459.1, forward strand.
CAAACACTATTCATGGTTTTTCAGCCTCTGGTTCGCACTGACAAAAGCGTTCATGGGGTTGAGGCTCTCGTTCGCTGGATTGATGAAGAGCTCGGTTTTGTTCCACCCGATGTCTTTGTACCTGTCGCTGAAAGCACTGGATTAATGCAAAAGCTGGGGGCTTTTATTATTGAATCCAGTATTATGCAGATCGCCCATTTACACAGAACCACCGAACAAAAGATTGGGCTGTCGATCAACATATCAGTTCGTCAATTTTCGCATCAATCCTTCTCTGATCACTTGCTGGCAACGCTCGAAAAGTATCAGCTATCTCCGAGCTGTTTAACGCTAGAAATTACGGAGAGCTTGTTCATTGAAGACGTGACTGTCGTTAAGCCTATTTTCGAAGCTCTTAAGGCAAACGATATTAAAATCTCTTTAGATGACTTCGGTACGGGCTACTCTTCATTAAGCATGTTGAAAGCACTGCCTATCGACGAACTTAAGATTGATAAGAGCTTTATTGAGAACATCGCGGTGGATCAACAGTCACTCACTATGGTGCAAAACATTATTGCGATTGGTAAAAACTTTGGCATGGTGGTTTTAGCGGAAGGCGTAGAATCAAACGAACACTTCTCGATTCTAAAGGCCTGTGACTGCGACTTGATGCAAGGCTACTACTTCTCTCGTCCTATCCCTTACGATGAGCTATGTCACTATCTGGCGACAACTCAAGTAAAAAAAACAGAGCTGCCTCTCGCACCGGTTTAAGCGTTTGTGGGCTTGGCATCACATAATGGTACACACTAAAATGGGATCCTAACTGGATCCCTTTCTATCGTAATACCGCTCATACCTTAACGATTGCCTTCTAACTCAACGTGTTTCATTTGCTCATCTAAGTTTAGCACCGTCAAAGCGTTACTTACGCTGGTTGCAATCACGTCGACCACGCCGGTTCTTAGTGCACCTAGCAAAGCAAGGGGTTTACTGTTCTCTGCTGCGATAGCGATGACCTCAGCGATTGGGCGAAACTCTTCCAAGGCCAAACCAATTACACGGTCACTCATTACTGTGTTTGCGGTTTTGCCGTGAACATCAAAAAAGTCATAACCCGCAAAGTCACCGACGACACCTTGTAATAAACGAGATTGAACGACCTCCCCGGCGGTAAACCAGCCTAAGTCGACCATATAGCTATTTTCACTCATATCACCAATACCCACTAAAGCGACATCGGCCTTACGAGCAAGATCGAGCGTTTGCTTCACAGTACTGTTTTCCATGAATGCGGTTTTTTGCGCTTTATTCTCTGCATAAGCGGGCGCATACAAGGTTTCGGATGAACCGCCATACTTCTTGGCTAACTGTCTGCATATATGATCCGCGTTAAACTTCCCTCCCCTTGGGTGAATACCACCGATGCCACAGACGAATTTACAATCACGTGGCGTAATGACACCAGTATGATGAGCAACAGACGACACGTTTCGGCCTTGTCCAACTGTGACCACCATACCATTTCTCAGTGTGCTCGTTAGATAGTTCGACACCAAGCCTGCCACCTGCAAGCGTTGCTTTTCTTCAGTTGGTTGATCTAATGCCACAAGCGCACGCTTCACACCAAAACGCTCAATCAAACGTTGTTCGATCTTGGCGCTGAATACAGGATGATATTTTACCGTGATGTCAACAATTCCTTCATCACGGGCTTGTCTGAGCATTCGACCAACCTTTGCACGAGAGATAGAGAACTTTTTAGAGATCTCTTCTTGAGTCGCACCATCTTGATAATAAGCAACCGCGATTTCCGTTAGGAGATCAGTGTTTTGTTCGGAAACATCTTGGATATTGTTACTCATCTACCACCCACCCTATATTTAACAATTACTTTACCTACTTGGAGAACAAATGTCCGATGCCTAAGCAAGTGATACGCAAGTTTACTCCTGAGCATATGTAACATCAAGGATCATTTGCTCAGCTTGATAACCTTGATTTTACTGTTGATTAATTCGCCTCACTTTACGTACTAAACGTTTGCTCGCATAGGGCATGATTACTAGAGCGAAATATATTTGACTGAAGTCACCATACCGCACTATTTACCGTTGACTTTGATGCTAGATAGGATAAATATGGCTACATCATTTACTCATCGAGCGATCAAATGTTCTGTGCAAATGTTCGTTCGGAGAAAAATTTAAATTAATATAAGTTTGGTTCACTGGTACAACCATTGAGAACTTCATTAATTCGCTTGCAAATGCCCACACCTCTCCCATTAATGAGGTGTTATGCGATACATAGGATGATCAAAATGAGCAATAAATTAGAGCAACTTCGTAAACTAACAACTGTTGTCGCTGACACTGGCGATATCGAAGCGATCAGCAAGTACACTCCGGAAGATGCAACAACTAACCCATCTCTAATTCTTAAAGCTGCTCAAATTGCTGAGTACGCACCTCTAATCGATGCTTCTATCGAATACGCTAAAGCGCAAAGCGACGACAAAGCACAGCAAGTTCAAGACACTTGCGACATGCTTAATGTGAACATCGGTAAAGAAATCCTGAAAGTTGTACCGGGCCGTATCTCTACTGAAGTCGATGCTCGTCTTTCTTACGACATGGAAGGCAGCGTGGCTAAAGCGCGTCAACTGATCAAAATGTACAACGACGCTGGCATCACTAACGACCGCATCCTTATCAAACTGGCTTCTACTTGGGAAGGCATCCGTGCTGCTGAAATTCTAGAGAAAGAAGGCATCAACTGTAACCTAACGCTTCTATTCTCTTTCGCTCAAGCTCGTGCTTGTGCTGAAGCTGGCGTATTCCTAATCTCTCCTTTCGTTGGTCGCATCATGGACTGGTACAAAGCGAAAGAAGGTCGTGATTTCGAAGCTTCAGAAGATCCAGGTGTAATTTCTGTTTCAGACATCTACAACTACTACAAAGACCACGGTTACAAGACTGTTGTTATGGGCGCAAGCTTCCGTAACATCGGCGAGATCCTTGAACTTGCTGGTTGTGACCGTCTAACTATCGCTCCTCAACTTCTCGCAGACCTAGAAGCCGCAGAAGGCGAAGTCGTAGAGAAGCTGATCGACTCTAACGGTACCAAAGAGCGCCCTGCTGCGATGACTCACGCTGAGTTCCTTTGGGACCACAACCAAGATGCAATGGCTGTTGAGAAACTGGCTGAAGGCATCCGCAACTTCGCCATTGACCAAGGCAAACTAGAAGACATGATCGCAGCTAAGCTGTAATCACTACCTAATAAATAAGAGGAACGAATTTCGTTCCTCTTTTACATCTATCCACGAATTTTTAATTTCGAATCAATTTTGGAAGCAATTATGAACCGCAAACATTTAGCTAACGCTATTCGTGCTCTAAGCATGGACGGTGTACAACAAGCAAACTCTGGTCACCCAGGCGCACCAATGGGCATGGCTGACATCGCTGAAGTACTTTGGCGCTCTCACCTAAACCACAACCCGTCAAACCCAGAGTGGGCTGACCGCGACCGTTTTATCCTGTCTAACGGCCACGGCTCTATGCTAATTTACTCTCTGCTTCACCTATCAGGTTATGAGCTTTCGATTGAAGATCTTAAGAACTTCCGTCAACTGCACTCTAAGACTCCAGGTCACCCAGAGTACGGTTACGCACCGGGTATCGAGACAACGACAGGTCCTCTAGGTCAAGGCATCACCAACGCTGTTGGTATGGCAATGGCTGAGAAAGCGCTTGCGGCACAGTTCAACAAAGAAGGCCACGACATCGTAGACCACTACACTTATACATTCATGGGTGATGGTTGTCTGATGGAAGGTATCTCTCACGAAGCCTGTTCTCTAGCCGGTACGCTAGGCCTTGGTAAGCTGGTTGCTTTCTGGGATGACAACGGCATCTCTATCGATGGCGAAGTAGAAGGTTGGTTCTCTGACGATACACCTAAGCGTTTTGAAGCTTACGGCTGGCACGTAATTCCAGCAGTTGATGGTCACGATGCTGACGCTATCAACGCGGCTATTGAAGCTGCGAAAGCGGATCCTCGCCCGACTCTAATCTGTACTAAAACAGTAATTGGCTTTGGTTCTCCAAACAAAGCAGGTACGCACGACTGTCACGGTGCACCATTAGGCGCTGACGAAATCGCAGCAACTCGTAAGCAACTAGGTTGGGAGCACGGTCCTTTTGAAATTCCGTCGGAAGTTTACTCAGAGTGGGATGCGAAAGAAGCAGGCGCAGCTAAGGAAGCAGCGTGGAACGAGAAACTTGCAGCTTATGAAGCAGCATACCCAGAGCTGGCAGCAGAATTCAAACGTCGCGTAAACGGTGATCTTCCTGCGCAGTGGGAAGAGAAAGCAAACGCAATCATTGCTGATCTTCAAGCTAACCCAGCAAACATCGCTTCACGTAAAGCTTCTCAAAATGCACTAGAAGCGTTCGGTGCTATGCTACCGGAATTCATGGGCGGCTCTGCTGACCTTGCACCTTCTAACCTGACTATGTGGTCGGGTTCTAAGTCGCTTGAAGCAACTGACTTCTCTGGTAACTACATCCACTACGGTGTACGTGAATTCGGTATGACAGCGATCATGAACGGTATCGCTCTGCACGGTGGTTTCGTACCTTACGGCGCAACGTTCCTAATGTTCATGGAATACGCACGTAACGCAATGCGTATGGCGGCTCTGATGAAAGTTCAGAACATCCAAGTTTACACTCACGATTCTATCGGCCTAGGCGAAGATGGTCCGACACACCAACCGGTGGAGCAGATCGCGTCTCTACGTTTGACTCCAAACATGAGCACATGGCGCCCATGTGACCAAGTTGAGTCTGCCGTGGCTTGGAAACTGGCAATCGAACGTAAAGAGGGTCCTTCTGCACTTATCTTCTCTCGTCAAAACCTTGCACAACAAGATCGTGACGCTGAGCAAGTGGCTAACATCGCTAAGGGTGGTTACATCCTGAAAGATTGTGCTGGTAAGCCAGAGCTAATCATCATTGCAACGGGTTCTGAAGTTGAGCTTGCGGTTGATGCCGCTGCACAACTCACCGCTGAAGGTAAAGCAGTACGCGTAGTCTCTATGCCTGCCACTGATGCGTTCGACAAGCAAGACGCACAGTACCGTGAATCTGTACTTCCATCAGACGTTACAGCGCGTATTGCTGTTGAAGCGGGCATCGCTGACTTCTGGTACAAGTACGTGGGTTTCGGTGGCAAGATCATCGGTATGACAACGTTCGGCGAATCTGCACCAGCAGGCGAACTGTTCAAGATGTTTGGCTTCACGACTGAAAATGTTGTCAATACAGCGAAAGAGCTTTTAGCGAAATAGTGATGAACTTAGGGCATATTAAAATCCCTGAATAAACATGCTAGTACCGTTCATATAAGATAACTTGAACAGTCTATTAATAAAAAATCTCCATTAACGTTGTTGATGGGGATTTTTACTAAATGCAATCGCGAGAGGGAGAACTATGTGGGATAAACAGCGCCAAAATTAAGTGATTGACGCTATACAGTTTGCTAGAGTTAGTTACTCGCTACGAAGTAATCATTATTTAACTCTTTTGATACCAATTATAATTGCCACTATACCGCCAACCATTCCTAACCATGCCTCGATTGGTGAATGACCACTGAATGCACGTGTCAATTGAGATTCAGCAGAATCGTAAATATTGTATCCCCAAAATGCTAGAAAAATACCTGCAATGATAAGTACAATCCCGATAAGCTTATTGTTCATTTCTACTCCAAAACACTAATTAAACTCGACACATAACCCCTGCATAACTCGTTGACTACTACACAGATTAAGTCCAAAGTTACCAGTTAATATGAGAAAATCCAAAGATAATCTGCAATGACGAATTTATTAATCGTATTAATGTATGGGTTATATCCTACTAAATGAGTGAGTTTAATTTAACGGTAATGAGTCCTACTTTGTCCGTGTTGCTCTTCAAGGCGTGATTCTTGAGTAATTTAGTTTTATTGTTCACAGATCTCCACAGCTTTAACTGCAGAGTTCTCCCCCAGATTTAACGATTCAGTATAGACTGTCACCTGACTTCCCTTCGAAATCTGTTCTATATCAGCCAAGTGAACCAATACGCCATCCAGATATTGTGTGACTTCATAACCTGAGGGTAACGTTCGCGAGTTTACAATCGGGCTGTAAAGGAAGTAATCTACATTCTCCCATTTTTCGGTAATGCAGCCCGCTAAAACAGAGGCCTCTCTCATACTCGTCGACTCGAAAACAGGGGCTGAATTACGAAGTTTTTGAGGTGTTGTGGCACATGCATTGAGTAATACAGCAATACTTATAGCGATTAAGAATTTCATTCGCACCTCATAACAACTAACGCTCTATTAAATAGTGAGCAACGCCACCCTACTGAAAGCTTGCTACCTTGCTCACAAAATCCAACCAAACCAAAAACGTCGAACGTTAGCGAGTCTGTCTTGAAAACTTTATCCGGTAATAGCTCGCTTAACTGCATTGACTTGTTTTTCAAATATCGTTTTTGACTCTGGTTTACTGGAACCTGCAACAGAAACCCATTGCAAACCCGTTTCATCAATATGCTCAAACTCGACCTGAAGCTCATACTTTTTAATAGTGAATATAGTGAACACTACGCCTAAAATGAAGGCTATCGGTGCTATAACAATCCCAAAACCTTCGGGACAGATAACCCATACAACGCTTGATACAATAGCCCCCATTAAAAACAGCTTTAAAGCATGATCCTTCACAGTATTCAATTTAACTCTCGCGTTTTTTATTTTAGATAAAGGAAATTCATCGCGCTTGTATCGAAAGGCTGTATTTCCAATTTCAAAATCATCCATTGATATCATTTTCCCTCCATTCCCCAATAACGGCATAATTAAGTGAACTACGATGCAATTATACTGAACATTAATGCCTTAAAACGAGAAACATTCGGCAAACGGAGATTACCGATCATCGTAAATAGGATTAATTCAATCATTACGACGCAGCTCTCATCGCACATTATACCGAACATGCTCACCTCAAACTGACCCAGCTATATAGCAAAAACTCGCGTTATGAGTGGCTTAGTTTGTGACCTTAAATTCAATGCCAAGAGACCATTCGATGTCGGATAAATAGAGCCTCAAAAATTAATCATTGCCGCCGTAGTCTTTTGTTAGTTACGGACGACTTGTTTGGCTAATTTTCTCAATAAGTTAAGATTTAATGGATCTTTGTAAACTTGCTCAAAAAGACGGTAAACGGCTTCATCATGCGTCTGTAAATAATTAAAACTCTTCTTGGATCCCAAAAACCACATGCCACGAACCTCAAAATATAACTCCAATAATTCGTATTGAAGCCAAGTTCGACGATAATTTCCGTCTAAATTACCATCACTTGCTCGCTCAAGCATTTTAGTCACCCACTCTTGAATATGTACTCTATTTACGTCAGACATTGGTTCCTTACCGCCGGCAAGCTTTTGCTTAACTCTGGTAAGGTAGCTCTCGCCTAAACCGCGAGCATCATGGATGACTTTCCCGTCTCCAAACCTTAACGATGCCTCTGGAATGGTATCAAGAAATGCAGTGGGATAAATCCACACATCAAGAAATGTACCGTGAAACAATCTCGCATCTTTATGTTCTTCCGGATTGTCCCAAATACAGGCAATATCGATATCACTTGTCTCTGTTGCTTCATTTCGAGCATAAGAACCGTAAAGGATAATCGTATGGGGAGCATATTTTTCTTTCAGTTCTTCTACTACTAACTCTAAAATATCGTTCATTTTACCTCCAAGCCCATTACGCCCTGTAACGGTATGAGCAACGCTCGCCCCCAACACATCATCGACACTTAAGCTGAAATGCCAAGCATTGGCAATCAACCTCAAACACGGATTAAATACCTTGCACTAAGCTCAATTTACTCTATTCTGAGCATACTTTTTGTTTCGTCATCTATGGATTATTAGTATTTGGCTTAGCTTTGCTATCTAACCAAGAACCATTATGACAACCAAACTTCGCATTTGTTACCAAACAATTGTCATTGGAAACAATGATATACATTTATGCACTTTACGAGATAAACAACAGTTTAGCGACCCTAAAAACACGGCAAAAAACTTAGGCATTTCTTCTGCTTCATGGCCGATTTTCGGGGTGGTTTGGCCATCCAGTTTAGTTCTAGCCCACCACGTACTTAACTTAGACACTCATAGCAAACGAATTCTTGAAGTCGGTTGCGGCATTGGGCTATCAAGCTTACTTCTAAATGAGCAAATGGCAAATATCACTGCCACTGATTATCATCCCGAAGTAAAAACCTTCCTAGACAGAAATACTCAACTGAATAATCGAAAAAAAATTGCTTTCGAACGTGTCGACTGGGCAGATACGAACTGTCAGCTCGGCCTTTTTGACTTAATTATTGGTAGCGACCTTTTATATGAGGACCAACACATCTCATTGTTAGCTCAGTTCATTCAAAACCATGCTAATCAGACATGCGATATTATTCTTGTTGACCCAGACCGAGGACGTAAAAATAAACTGAGCTCGAAAATGAGTGAATTTGGATTTACGAGTGATCACATCAGACCTGACAATACTGATTATCTAGAACAAAAATTTAAAGGCCATATACTGAGGTTTTCACGCAAATCTGAAAGCATTTAATGCCGGCATAACACGTTTTTTCTACCATGCAGCTCAAGATCAAAATGACCACTTAATGCAGTAACTAGAATGCCAAATGTAGCCAATCGTGTTGATGCATTTGTTTTAGCGTGTACTTAATTTTGAACTGGTGCTGCAAAAAGAGTATCAATATACGCGTTAACAGGCTCAGGCAATAAGTCTTGTGGATGATCGCCACCCAATGTTGCAAGCCCGCTTGAGCCATCAATAATCACCGAGCTTAGTTCAACATTATGTTTAATATCCCAAGTCACAATTTTCACTTTAACTTTATCAGCTTTACCCGACCATTCCGTTGCTCGATCTTCCCAATGCATAATTGTTGGGTAAAACAAATAATCTGAACCATTGCTTTCAGCAAGCTTAATCGATTCTTTCAATGAGCCAGCGTCGTTAGCAACCGTGACATCGTTCATTTTAGTCAGTAAGCCCGACTTAATAACATTACTTAATAATGCTCCAGAACCTTTATAGTCTTTCTCGCCATAACGTCCATCCTCTGATAATGCGACATAAACAGATGAACTTGCTGATATTTTATTAACTACTTCGGTATTAGACATATTTAAATGATGAGAGTCAGCACAACCCGCTAGAGTAGCAATCAAACCTAGAACCAATAATTTTTTCACGATAGTATCCTTATAAGCATTAGGTCTAAATATTACCACATAATACAGCCGCCTAAAAAACGATATAAAACTTTGTTAAATAAGTTATTTTTAATCCTGCTGATTCAAAATGCCAAGCGTTTGTGACCACATAATTAACTAATTCCAACCGTTAGGCATACCTTCATTGCTATCATGCTCCGCATTACAGACCTTACACCTGAAATAGCTAACCTGCGATTCTGATTTACTTGAGCCCAATAGAACACCAAAAACGATATTGAGAATTCGAGACTTGGTACTATTTTTTACTCGCTGCAGTGCTTCGACTTCAGATGCACTTAGTCTTCTATGACCAGTCTTCTGGTTACAGTTTCCACAATGTAGAAGCATTTCATCCTTAGACATTTACCTCTTCCTTTATCACGAACTTTGAACCTGTGTGCTAACGCCGCATTAAGTGGTGAAACGTCTAGCACCAGACCTAAACCATTGTGCTATAACACTAAATCGATTGAAGTGAGGGCACCAAGCATTGTGAATCACCTTTAAAGTTCTTGTTATAAGCGTCCTTCATGTTACCACGTTCTATCTAAATCTTGTGCGTATAAAGAAATAGCTCGCTGATACTCTTTAATGGCATCACTGTTCGTGGTCGATACTAAAAGCTCGAGTAACAAAGATGTTGCTTCTTTATGGCGTCCCAAGTTGTAGAGACACATGGCATAGAAAGGCTGAACTTCAATACAACTCGGGTACTCGCTTAGAGTTTGCTCGAAATAGCTTGACGCCTCCGAATACATGCCGAGACTTCGATAGGTGCTCGCTAATCCAAACAAAGCATCAAACCTTTCTACCGAAGGTAATAGGCCTGAAAGAGATGACAGATAATGAGCAACCGCTTCTTGCTCTTTACCCTCATTGTCGTACGACCAAGCAATTTGCAAGTGAGCCTTAGCAGAATAAGTCTCATCGTCCAATAGCGTTTTTAGCAAAGCTCTCGACTCTTGATACTTAGCCTCTTTTCGAAATTCAATTGCTTGTTTGATGATACTTTCCATAATTTTCCCCGAAGCTTATAACGCCAAATTAAGGCGTGAGGCACGCAATACCGATGCCACAACATATCACCTTAATCACGAAGATTAACGCACAGTAAAAATACAACACGTTGCGAATCAACCCTAAAGGCTTGTTAGTTGCGTTCTAACCACTCCGAGCGCAACACCCCATATTTGACTGAATCATAATACTCGCCATTGTAATAACGAACTTTTCGCAGCCTAGCTTCTTGCTGAAAACCCAATTTCAAAGCCAATGACATCATTCGAAGATTACCTGACCAAGTAGTAAAACCAACCCTTTCAATTTCCTTACTTTCGAACAGATACGACACCCATATCGGAATCGCTAAAGCAGCAATGCCTTTACCCCAATACTCTTTATCGTAAATAATAACACCAGCTTCAAGCCAACGAGTTTCTTCACATTCCCAGTAACAACTGACCATTCCCACTGGAATATCATCAACTGTGATCAATTGCGAATCTAAGCCCAATAAAAGACGCTGAAATGAAGAGTTTTTAAACTGCTCTAAGGATGGATGAGAGTATGGAAAATAAGGCCCATTGAACTTAGTCCATTCGTCATTTGAGATAACCAAAGCGTGGATAGAATCCAACTCATTTTCTCTTGCAGGTCTAATACTTACTTTCATTTCTTACACGAAACCCCTTGGTTCTTTGTCGCAAATTAGCACCAAAATAAAGTGTGAGCAACATTGCCACCGACCTAAAGCATGGTGCCATAAACACTAAATTTAACGTAGAAGCAAAAATGCCTAGCGTTGAGAATCCGTCTCAAATTGATTGTTCGCTCTCTGTATGTCGCATAAGCTATTGAAACTCTTGACCATGATTTTCTATGGTTGCTTTACCACAAATTGTACAAACAACATACCTGTCAGTTAACTCTAGAGAAGCACCTCCAGGTAAAGAAGCAGCGGGACCACTAAAAAAACCATCTAAAAATGCTTTGAACTGTTCTTTTTTTGACTTACCGTATTTCGATGGTTTTTGCTTCATAACTTCTTTGTGTTCAGTATCCTTCCCACATTTTTCACAAAACCTAGTGTTCATAATTCCTCCTGAATCGATTGCTATAAAGAACGTCAAATCCACCACGATTTTTGACTTTGTGATGAAGCTCATAAGAGAGCTAGCGCCCTGTTAAGGTGTGAGCAACGTAATACGATAGCTCACGCATTGTGACATAACCACTAAACAGATTTGAAGTGAAGGCGCCAAACGTTGTGAATCACTCTTAAATTTATTGTTATGTGCGTGCTAATGGGTTGCGCTGTTTAGTTGTAATAAGTCCCACTTAGTTCCATATAAATCTTGGAACACCACAACGGTGCCGTACTCTTCTACTCGCGGAGCTTCGAGGAATACCACACCATTTGATTTCATTAATTCATAGTCTCGCCAGAAATCGTTGGTTCGTAGAAACAAAAATACTCGACCACCAGTTTGGTTACCTACTGCTTTAGATTGTTCCTCGGTGCTCGCTTGAGCCAAAAGAAGATTTGTACCATTGGAATTTGGAGGGGAAACCTGAACCCAGCGCTTACCACCGCCTAAGTCGGTGTCTTCAACTAATGTGAATTGAAGTTTTTGCGTATAAAACTCGATAGCATCATCGTAATTCTCGACGACTAGAGCTACATTACCGATTTGCTGCTGAACGGGCTTAGACATAGTGGTTCCCAATTATCTCAAAACACTGATTCTACACTACTTTGTCGATTTTCCGATAAAGCACATAACGCGCAATTAACGTGTAAAGCACGCGACCACAAAACTCAATTTGAACACCGTCAACACGGAACTAGACCCAAACCAAAATTGCCGGGTATGCTGAATCACTGTTGAATGGTTTGTTATATGCCAGACTTCAAGTACACGCCTTCCTGACGGAATTGTGCTCGTAAATCTAACATTTGTACATTCGTTGATATCATCGAAAACAGATTACCAATGGCTACGGCAAACATTAAGCCTGCTGCATATCCATTCCATAGCCCAAGAGCTCCTTGAGAGAGCATGTTAAATGCCAGACAAAAGAAGATGATACTGGAAATAAACATTCTTAATTCCCCACAACTAAATTTGTAGGTGTTATTCGTATAGTCATACTTAATTTGAACTCTTGAACTGAGGCCACCAAGTTTTATATACATGGTACTTTCACTGCTTTCATAAGCAATGTCATTGAGATCTAGTACTTTTTCTATTCGTTTCAACATAACTTTAAGCTCTCTAAAAATTGATTACTTTGAGGTTATTCCTCATAGCATTCTATTTCATAAGATATTTGAAATTTCTCAGCCCAAGTCACGTATAAAGCAGGCTCATAACGAATGACATGGATTCCCCCTACCGAGGATCTGCCACACTTATGTGGTACTTAAATGCATCGGAGGCACCATGTCTGATTATTCTTATTTCTGCGGTATCGACCTAGCTAAAAACCACTTCAGTCTTCATGCCGTAGACCAAAATGGTAAGGTCATACTTCATAAGTCGGTAACTCGCTCTAAACTACTGACTACAATAGCAAATATGCCACTCATGCGTATAGGCGTTGAAGCGTGTGGTGGTGCACATTATTGGGCAAGAACACTCCATAAAATTGGGCACGACGCCCGCATTATGGCCGTTAAATACGTAATTCCTTATCGAACTAAAGGAAAGAACGACCTTAATGATGCTGTTGCCATATGCGAAGCTGTTCAGCGTCCATCAACTCGCTTTGTACCCGTAAAATCCCCCGAGCAACAAGCCATCTTATCGGTACATAGAATGAGAGAGCATTGGGTTCGTGAACGCACCGCGCTTATGAATCGCATGCGCGCCCTACTCTCTGAGTTCGGGTTAATCATTCCTGTTGGCCGCTCTTCATTGCTGAAACACGTTCCCTTAATCCTTGAAGATGCAGAAAATGAACTGCCACATCTCGCAAGAACGGTGATTGCCGATGCTTATCACCACCTTGGAGAGTTGAATCAACGTATCGCCGATACAGAGCAAGTCTTTGACTCTTTTGCTAAGGTCAGCGCTAATGTTCAACGAGTGATGAAAGTTCGAGGTATTGGACCGCAAACCGCTACTGCGATACTTGCTTCGATAGGCAATGGTCCTCAATTTGATAAAAGCCGTGATTTCTCTGCTTGGCTAGGACTCGTACCAAAGCAATATTCGACGGGAGGAAAGCCTCGCTTAGGTCGGATAACCAAACACGGCGACAAATACTTGCGAACACTATTAGTTCACGGGGCAAGGACAGTCATTGCTAACCTTGGCGACAAGCAAGATAAGCTAAGTCAGTGGTGTCGAGGCGTTCTAGAACGAAGAGGAATGAACCGAGCGATAGTGGCACTTGCCGCGACGAACGCACGAATTATATGGTCGCTTTTACACAATCAAACCGAATATGAAAACTATGCTGCTTAAGTAGAAACCTAAGCAGCATAAAGAGTTAAACCCACCGGATCATTGCAGACGCTAATGATGGAGATAGGTTAAGACCACTTGCGGAGAGCCTGTTAATGCGGCGGACACACTAGATGTCATCTAACGAATAAGGCATCGCAGTCGCGCAAGTCATCAGGGCCACGACGTATGCGAATCGTCGATAAGTAGGCCGAATGTAGAGCGACAGTCCAAAACCCATCAACATAAGTTTAGCGGATGTTTGACAACCGGGGGAATCCATGTAGCCGCGTTAAGTAGTGAGCAACGCCAACCACCTAACCTAAACCATTACGCCATAAACACTAAGCCCAACCTTGAACTGAGAACGCCAAGCGTTGGGAATCTGCCTTAAACGCCTTGTTATGAAACAATATTTTCGTAATTGTATATATGGTCTGCGTACAATTTTCCACCAATTTGATAAGCTTCCGGCACGACCTTGGTTAGAGAAAACCCAGCCTTGGTCAGAACTTTCTCTGAGCCAATATTACCTTCCGTGACTATTGCGCCGAAGGAACGAATTCCTTGCTCTTCAGATGCCCATGAAATCAACGCTTTTAACGATTCAGTACCAAAGCCTCGACCGTGATATTTAGGTAGAATCAGATAACCCACTTCTGCACTACCATCGGCGATACGGAAACCAGTAACACCTATTTTCTCACCAGTTTCAGTCAGAGTCATCGTCAAGCACAACCAGTGCTCAGAACTGTTACTCCAAACAGGTAGCCTTGACTCAAAACTTTCCCTAATTGCTTCAGGTGATGGTTCATCGAAGCATAAGCTTATTACTTCTGGATCTTGATTTAGAGACTGAAATAAATCCCAGTCATCAGCCGTAATTTGAACCATTTCTAATCTATCTGTTTGTATATTCAATTGCTAAACTCTCCTTGTTTCATAACGCTTTGCTAAGTGGCTGGCAAAGCACCTAACCAGAAGCAACGCACCTTAATCATTGAACTCATTGGAACTGAAAATGCCAAGCGTTGCCAGTCCATTTAAGCAATTTGTTATGAAAAGGCGCTAAACCGCGCCACTTAACTCAATGCCAACGCCCTAGCCTCTGAAATAAGCGCCGACTGCTGGCCCACAATGATTACCTGAAAGTCACTCCAAGCAAACGCAAAAAGTGAGGAAACAAAGAAGTGCCGAACGATAAACTCACGGTGAAGATAATTGCCACAACTCGATCTAGTTTTAGAGCATAAAGTCACATGGCATATTATTCTTTCGACATATCCCAATAGGCTTAAAAGCAAAGGAAACAGCAAGATTTAAGCCTAAGAGGATTTTAATTAGATGGTAGAAAAGCACAGCCTTTGAAGAACAAAACCACCTACAAAAAGATACGTTAACAGCAGCTTCATAACGCCGCATTAAGGTGTGAGCGGCGCTTGGCTATACTTGAGCGAAGCGAAACTGCCAAGCGTTGCGAATCACTCTTAAATGCTTTGTTAGGCTACTGTGCCGAGAGTTTAGTTTCCACACATTCCATTTTCGGTTCAGGAGCTCTCTTACCGGACTCAGAGTCAAAAAAAACAAGGTCTAGACTCGCTTCACCAAGCATCATTTTTTCAGCTTGTTCTAAAGCAGCAAAATAACCGGGAGGTGAGCCAAATTCATACTCCCCGCTTCGAAAGGTATCGATTCGTAGAGATGAGCGCAATTTTCGAAACGCTTCAGGTGTTTTTTGAAATGTAGCAACAACGCCCTTAAAACCTTTTTCTAATTCTGAGTCAGAAAAATAGCCTGTTACATTACAAAAGCTACGATCCAAAGCGCAATTAACTTTAAAGACATTTGCTTCATCTTTTAATTGCATCGAACAAAACCCAGCCTGAGCCCCAAAAGAAAATAGAATAAATGCGACAGATAAATATTTTTTCACTTTGCCTCCTTTGTAGCCTAACGCTAAGCTAAGTGGCTAACAAACCTACCACCTAACCCAATTTGAGCACCTTAATCACAAAACTAAACCGAACCGAAAATGCCAAGCGTTTGTTAGTCCGTCTTAAGCGCTTTGTTATGTGAATTTTATCAGCGTACATCCTGACAAAAACGAAACAAGTAACCATCAGGGGTTTGAGCTATAAATTGCTTTTGAGTTACCACCGAATCTCCGCACTGATAAGACTTAGATTCCAGAGGCAAATATATCGAATCCAATGATTGCTCACGTACACGAGCATAAATGCGCTCAATATCCGCGACATCCCATTGAAAGTTAACCCCTCTACCTAAAGGTGCTTCAAATTTACCAGGAACCCACTTGCGACTATTACCATCAATTCCCTCCAGCATGATATCTACGCCGTCGAGAGTTAAGTAAGCAAACTTTTCGTCAATACGTTCATACTTTAGAGCAAAGCCTAACACATTGATAAAGTAAGATTTACTAACATCCATATCGAAGCAATATAATTCTGGCACTACTCGTAATGTCATAATTTCCCTATTCACATAACGCCCTGTTAAGGTGTGAGCAACGCAACACCAGAGCCGCCGCATACCACCTTAAAAACTAAACGCAACGCATGGTAAAAATGCCAAGCGTTGCGAATCACTCTTAAACAGATTGTTAGGCATTTACACGCTATAGCTATAATGTTGGGACGTTTCGTAATCATATATTGATACTGAGCCGCCATTTACTGTGCCGCTATAGTGATTGCCCGAGTCATAGTCATACCCACTAAACTGGCTACCATTCATGTTCAGTTGTATATGCGCACCATTTCCGTAATCATAAAGGCTGTTAGCACTTCCTGTAATATGACAACCACGATCATAGTCATAAACATTTACGGTACTTTCAGTTACTGTGCCACTGACACTTATGTGTCTTGATTGGGAATAATCATAAACTGAACTCGCAGTTCTGCCATGAAGTAAGCCAGTGATATACGCTATACATGCCCTAGTGTTACTGTTCATATATCCTCCTGATGCCTAACGCCGCAATAACACGTGCGAACGCCTTAATTACCAAACCAATTATACTTCAAACCACAAACGCCGAGTGTAATTAGCATCGTGTTGATTGCTTTGTTATACGAATTGCTCAACAGATAGAGTGACTAACTTCTCATCATTATAAATGACTACTGAAACATCAATTTCCATGCCTAATTTTTCTAGGATTTTAATTGAGGGGATATTATCTTTTACTGCCACACCATATATCTTCTTATGATTGCCCAACCCAAATGTAAACCTCAAAACAGCGTTAGCAGCTTCATATGCATAACCCTTTCCTTGAGCGTTTTTCATAAAGCCATATCGAATATCACTACATTCAACATTTGGCGAGGTTTCTACACCAACATAGCCGAGCTTAACCTCTGGATTAACTTTTGAATAAACAATAAAAGAGCCAAAACCCAGCTTCCAGTGTTCAATTCTTTTAGCTACATGCTGAAAGATTTCATCATCATTATAAGGTGCAGATTTTGGAAGATATTGGCTCATCAATGGGCAAGACATGATTTGCTTATAGATATCAATATCCTCAATCATTACTGGTTTTAGTATTAGCCGTTCTGTCTCGATCATCCTTGTATCCACCTTATTCGTATAACGCCCAATTAAGGGGTGAGCAACGCTACCCCCCAACCTAAAGCATTGTGCCATAAACACTAAACTTGAAGTAGAAGCAAAAATGCCAAGCGTTGGGAATCCCTCTTAAATTGTTTGTTAGGCTACTGACTCCGGCTTTACTAGCCTAAAATCGATCGAAAATGGTAGGTCGGCGGGAACCCAACTGTTATTGCTGAACTCAAATGTACGCAAGTTGCAACTTGAAGTCATTCCGTTCTCAAAGTAGTTGTATGAGTCTATCGTGTGTAGGTTTACTGTTTCGTTTTCAACAGAGTATTTAGGCTCAATAGCACACAGTTCAATATTAAATTGAATCCTAAGATCATAAAGAGCGATTAGCGTATTAATACAATGTTCAAGATCCTGTAGAATACAGAACTCCCTACCACCTTCGTCACGAAGTTGAGGAGCGTAAAAGTAGTCATATACCTTGCTATCGGTGTACACATAGGCACACAGAGGGATGACTAAATCAAATTCGGAGTAGTTCTGATTGCTCACACGTCCGTGCTTTTCCTTGATTCCAAAGCTCAAGACACGGTGAAAAGCTCCGTCGTCTTTGTTTAGCACATTACGCTTTGTTATGCCATGCTCTGTTGAAAACTCCGGCTGTTCAAACACATGCAATACTTTTGCGCACACCCGTCCCAGCTTTTCTTGTAGTAGTGAATACTGGTCATCATTGTATACAGGAAGGGATTTCTTACCTACAAGATGAAATATCTCGTTTATGGGATGAATAACATTCCAAATAAAATATCTTACTTTATTATCTAGCACAGTTTTCTCCTGTAGCCTAACGCCCTGTTAAGGTGTGAGCAACGCAATACCGAAGCCACCGCATACCACCTTAAACACTAAAAACAACGCATGGTAAAAATGCCACGCGTTGCGAATCACTCTTAAACAGTTTGTTATATTTATGCTGCCGACTTACTTTCCTTTACCGTTTTCTTTGGATGTATGGACTCAACCTCACTAGCTTCATTCTCAAATGAACCTTTGTCGAAGTTATCCTTAAACTGTTTAGGGAACCACTTTGTCAGCATAAAGCGCAGATAAAAAAGTATTGCCAAAGAAACTGCGAATAGGAAAACAGCAATTGAGTCATAAAGCATACTGTCTGTTTTAGCTGAATTTTCGTCAGACATCACCAACAATGCAGTTCCTGCAATACCGAGAATCAATGGATCGACTGCTTCATCAGGACCAGGGGTGAACAACATATAAGCTAGCTCAATTGCAGCTGAAACCATTACAGCCTGACTAACTAGGGCTAAGATGCTCGTCGAAAGAACATATTTGATAATTTGGTATTCTTCTATGGAACCTGTCGGCAAACCAATAAATGACCAAGCCTTAGTCATCAGAAACAGAAATATATACGCCCCAACACAATACTGCAGACCCGATTTAAACTTTTCGACCACTTTTTCTAATGACATTTAGTACCAACTTACTCCAATAAATATAACGCTGCGTTAAGTGGTGAACAACGCTACCACTCACCTAAAGCATTGTGCCGTAAACACTTAAGCACAAGCAAATTGAAAATGCCAAGCGTTGTGAATCCGCCTTAAACGCTTTGTTATGACTATGGTATCTCAAATCACCACCAAGCAAGTCAAACACTGTCTTTAACAAGGAATTTTAGCAACGTCTTTAGTTTCATTTTATGTCACCATTGTTGCTGTCTTTCCGCCTGATCTGCTCCAGTCAGACTGGACACCGCATTAAGCGACATATTGTTTTTCAAAGTTAACTGGGCTTAGATACCCAAGAGCACTGTGCCTTCTTGTTCGATTATAATCAACTTCGATATATTCAAAAAGCGCTTGGCGCATCTCTTCTCGCGTCATTATCGGCTCGTATTGGATGGCTTCTACTTTCATTGTGTGGAAAAAGCTTTCAACACAGGCGTTATCCCAGCAATTTCCCTTCCTACTCATACTTTGTTTTAAATTATGAGCTGCGATTAAGTCTCGGTAGTCTTTTGAGCAATATTGGCTGCCTCTATCACTATGGATAATCATTCCTTCTGGCATGCCTCTGCGGAACAAAGCCATTGATAGCGCATCACAGACAAGAGTTGCGGTCATTCTTGTACTCATTGACCAACCAACGACTTGCCGTGAATACAGGTCGATAATAACAGCTAAATACATCCAGCCTTCGCTAGTCGCGAGATAGGTGATATCTCCAGCCCATTTTTGATTTGGGGCTGTCGCATTAAAGTCTTGGTCAAGCAAGTTCGGGGCAACGGGAAGCCTATGCTTACTGTCTGTCGTGCTTTTGAACTTACGGGCGGCCTTCGCAACGAGTCCCTGACGCTTCATGCTCGCGGCGATGGTTTTTACATCGTGCTTATTACCATTTTCTTCAAGTTCTTTTTGAATACGCCTTGCACCATCACGTTCCTTTTTATCATCAAAGACTTCGCGAACTTTGATATCAAGTTGCTTGCGGTGCTCGTTTCGTTGAGTGACTTTATTGCGATTATCAATCCAGTAATAAAACCCACTTCGAGAAATCCCAAACACCTTAGCCATACGGACAATCCTATATTGCATAAGGTGTTTGAGCATAAACTCATAGCAATCTACTTTAGATTTTTCGCGAAGTAGGTGGCGGCCTTTTTTACGATATCTAGCTCTTCAGCTTGCTCTGCCAATAATCGTTTGAGTTTGGCATTTTCGGTGACGAGCTCTCTTTCTCTATCACTGACTTTCGCGTCTTTTTTGACGGCTTTACGCCATCCATAGATCTGGGATTCATATAACGATAGCTGCCGTGCAGCCGCAGCGACCCCCACTTTCTCTGCTAACTTAAGTGCTTCAGCTTTAAATTCAGGAGTATGTTTGATTCGTGTTTTCTTAGTTGTCATTGTTCACCTCGTTAGTGATTGTACTCACTTAACTCAGTGTCCAAAACTTTTGGTGCGGATCAATATGACCTAAGTCTCCTGGTTCTAATGTATTGCTAATTATCATTACTGCTCCCTCGCGATGATTTTGACTGTATTTATAACGCTAAGCTAAGTGGCTAACAAACCTGCCACCTAACCCAATTTGAGCACCTTAATCACAAAACTAAACCGAACTGAAAATGCCGAGCGTTTGTTAGTCCGTCTTAAGCGTTTTGTTAGTTTGCTACCGCGATAAACCAAAGGTTTAGCGCCAAGGTGCTGAATTGACAACCAAACTACTGGCTTTAAACGAAGATGTAAAATTGAAAACTACGAATATCAAATTCATACAACAAAACGGGCTTGGCTAAGAAGACTTTCATAGATGCCGACAACCACAAATGCAATTTTCAATGCTCACACTTAACTTTCAAAACCAAAGAAGCAGCGCGCAAGAACATTGAGAAATGAATCTTACTAACACGAAAGAAATGAATAACACAGAAGCTAATTAACTGAAAAACAGGCTACGTGAGATGCCTATTTCGATGAAAAGTCTTTGGGAGATAACAGGTGTATAGCTAGAACGCAAAACCCAGCTTTTAGACCAAAACGCTTTTCTGCCCCTTGCAAACTAACGCTAAGCTAAGTGGCTAACAAACCTACCACCCAACCCAATTTGAACACCTTAATCACAAAACCAAACCGAACCAAAAATGCCAAGCGTTTGTTAGTCCGTCTTAAGCGTTTTGTTAGTTTGCTACCGCGATAAACCCAAGGTTTAGCGCCAAGGTGCTGAATTGACCATCAAACTACTGGCTTTAAACGCAGATGTAAAACTGAAAACGACAGAACTCAAAACCAACCAACAAAACGAGCTTGGCTAAGAAGCGACATGCGCCAGACAACCACAGTTTGAAGGATTAGAGCTGACAAAGGATTCGTTCGATGAACTTAACAGCCAAGTGCGACAAAGCCAGTTAAGAACAACTTAGCCGCAACGAAAAAGAAGCCGCGCAAAAGAACGTAGCGAAAAAGTTAGAACCCGTAAACGACTAACCCACAACAAACACTTCCAACATAGTGCCACCGGAAAGTTCGTGAGATTAGAAAACGAACAGGTGTATAGCTAGAACGCAAAACCCAGCTTTTAGACCAAAACGCTTTTCTGCCCTTTGCAAACTAACGCTAAAGCTAAGTGGCTAACAAACCTGCCACCCAACCCAATTTGAGCACCTTAATCACAAAACTAAACCGAACCAAAAATGCCGAGCGTTTGTTAGTCCGTCTTAAGCGTTTTGTTAGTTTGCTACCGCGATAAACCCAAGGTTTAGCGCCAAGGTGCTGAATTGACTACCAAACTACTGGCTTTGAACGGAGATGTAAAATTGAAAACTACGAATATCAAATTCACACAACAAAACGGGCTTGGCTAAGAAGACTTTCATAGATGCCGACAACCGCAAATGCAATTTTCAATGCTCACACTTAACTTTCAAAACCAAAGAAGCAGCGCGCAAGAACATTGAGAAATGAATCTTACTAACACGAAAGAAATGAGTAACACGGAAGCCAATTAGCCGAAAAACGGGCTACGCGAGATACCTATTTCGATGAAAAGTCTTTGGGAAATAACAGGTGTATAGCTAGAACGAAGAACCCAGCTTTTAGACCAAAACGCTTTTCTGCCCTTTGCAAACTAACGCTAAGCTAAGTGGCTAACAAACCTGCCACCTAACCCAATTTGAACGCCTTAATCACAAAACCAAACCAAACTGAAAATGCCGAGCGTTTGTTAGTCCGTCTTAAGCGTTTTGTTAGTTTGCCACCGCGACAAACCAAAGGTTTAGCGCCAAGGTGCTGAATTGACTACCAAACTACTGGCTTTGAACGGAGATGTAAAATTGAAAACTACGAATATCAAATTCACACAACAAAACGGGCTTGGCTAAGAAGACTTTCATAGATGCCGACAACCGCAAATGCAATTTTCAATGCTCACACTTAACTTTCAAAACCAAAGAAGCAGCGCGCAAGAACATTGAGAAATGAATCTTACTAACACGAAAGAAATGAGTAACACGGAAGCCAATTAACCGAAAAACGGGCTACGCGAGATGCCTATTTCGATGAAAAGTCTTTGGGAAATAACAGGTGTATAGCTAGAACGAAGAACCCAGCTTTTAGACCAAAACGCTTTTCTGCCCTTTGCAAACTAACGCCGCATTAAGGTGTGAGCAACGCTACCACAAAACTTAACCAGACCACCGTAAACACTAAACCCAACGATGGAATGAAAAATGCCATGCGTTGGGAATCACTCTTAAATGCTTTGTTAGCAATATCTTACTCGCTGTCTGCGATATCACCAGCATTAAAATTAGATGTATCTTCGGTAGAGATCTGCCACGTAGGTTCTACTGGCATCGATGGTGGTGGCGGTGGTGCTTTTGGAGCTTCATTTTTTTCGTCAGACATAATGACCTCATCTGTTGTTAGTTCTGGAATTGTAGATTTTTGAAATAGTGCACTAGATAGAACTGAGATTTCCTTTGCAACATTTTTATCTTGAATAAGGGTGTTTTTCCGAGGTGAGGAAACATCTAAATCAGCGACTACAAAAACAGCTGAAAGTAGACCTAAGGGTACAATAGATTTAATCAACCATTCAATTGAACACTTTATTGCAATTCTTCTAGATTCATTTATAGCTGAATTATGATCAATACATTGAGTAAGCAGGCGTATCGTAAACCTATCAGTGTGCTTGTCGGGATCTGGTGTAAGTTCTTTTGTACCATATGTTTCATTGTATTTAGCAATTTCGTCAACACGTTCGTGAAGCTTAGTGTTGTACTCTAGTACTTCGGTCGCCTTAGAAAAATTTCGATACTCAGCCCCAACAAAAGCAATTTTTGTATACTTCATTGAAAGAATAATCAAGATTAAGAAGATTAACCCAAACACATAGAATGAACCAATTGCATATAGATTAGAGTCGTAATCCATCATCCGCACCATATATGCAAACATAGCTAGAAAAGTAATATAGACCCCTAAGTTAATCTGGACTCTAGGAATCATTTGTTCTCGAACTTGCTGTTCATGAAAGTATATGCCTTTCAATACATTATATGTTTCTTTCATCTATCTCCACCGAATGGGTGACTAGTATTGCTAACGCTAAGCTAAGTGGCTAACAAACCTGCCACCTAACCCAATTTGAGCACCTTAATCACAAAACTAAACCAAACTGAAAATGCCGAGCGTTTGTTAGTCCGTCTTAAGCGTTTTGTTAGTTTGCTACCGCGATAAACCAAAGGTTTAGCGCCAAGGTGCTGAATTGACTACCAAACTACTGGCTTTGAACGGAGATGTAAAATTGAAAACTACGAATATCAAATTCACACAACAAAACGGGCTTGGCTAAGAAGACTTTCATAGATGCCGACAACCGCAAATGCAATTTTCAATGCTCACACTTAACTTTCAAAACCAAAGAAGCAGCGCGCAAGAACATTAAGAAATGAATCTTACTAACACGAAAGAAATGAGTAACACAGAAGCTAATTAACCGAAAAACAGGCTACGCGAGATGCCTATTTCGATGAAAAAGTCTTTGGGAAATAACAGGTGTATAGCTAGAACGAAGAACCCAGCTTTTAGACCAAAACGCTTTTCTGCCCTTTGCAAACTAACGCTAAGCTAAGTGGCTAACAAACTTACCACCTAACCCAATTTGAGCACCTTAATCACAAAACTAAACCGAACTGAAAATGCCGAGCGTTTGTTAGTCCGTCTTAAGCGTTTTGTTAGTTTGCTACCGCGATAAACCCAAGGTTTAGCGCCAAGGTGCTGAATTGACAACCAAACTACTGGCTTTGAACGCAGATGTAAAATTGAAAACGACAGAACTCAAAACCAACCAACAAAACGAGCTTGGCTAAGAAGACTTTCATAGATGCCGACAACCACAAATGCAATTTTCAATGCTCACACTTAACTTTCAAAACCAAAGAAGCAGCGCGCAAGAACATTGAGAAATGAATCTTACTAACACGAAAGAAATGAGTAACACGGAAGCCAATTAACCGAAAAACGGGCTACGCGAGATGCCTATTTCGATGAAAAGTCTTTGGGAAATAACAGGTGTATAGCTAGAACGAAGAACCCAGCTTTTAGACCAAAACGCTTTTCTGCCCTTTGCAAACTAACGCCGCATTAAGGGGTGAACAACGCCACCACCTAACCTAACCCATTGTGCCGTAAACACTAAAACCGATTCAAACTAAAATTGCCAAGCGTTGTGAATCCCTCTTGAATGCTTTGTTAGCCTTTTTGTTTTCAATGCTTCTCTACTTTGCCGCATTTGTCACAACGGTATAGTTTTTCTTTAGCAATATAGTAAGAAGAGCCGACTAAACTTCGCCAAAAAACTTCGAAAGAGAAGCCAAGCGCCCGGATAAATGAAAACGCACTTGGCTTCTCTTTACTTTGTTCATCATCGTTAAATGTTGAAATCAAAGTATGAGGAGTTAATGCATTACAAGATGAACAGTTTAATGGGTATTTTTGGTACTTATTCATGTGCATTTCCTCTATTTGATTCCACATGCTTGGAAAGAAGGCTAACGCCCTGTTAAGGTGTGAGCAACGCAATACAAAAGCCTCCGCAAACCACCTTAAACACTAAGCACAACGCATAGTAAAAATGCCACGCGTTGCGAATCACTCTTAAACAGTTTGTTATGTGTGTTGTTTTTTCAATGACCCTGGCGATTTTTCCCCTAACTTCTCAGCTATACCCGTAACATCAACACCTTCATAATCCAACTTTTTAACTATGCGGCTTCTTACACTTTTTAAATATTCAAGAAGATGCAATACATGTGAAGTATTTACCTTAATTTTACCATTTACATCGATTTCCTGAAGGACAACAGCGCGACCGGCTTCAATTAACGAATCTAGAGTTTTGTCTTTTTGTTTGCTCTCTTTAACACAAACAATTCCCAGAGCAATATGGTTTTCATCGATATCGAAGACTTCATGAGGTAACTTGCCTACCAACATATTAAGATCTCCGCCTTCTTGAACAAACTTCAACACCTCGGGTTTTAACTGGCGATAACCTTCTACATTTTTCTCGACCCAGTCCAGTGTATCCTTCATATTTTTTCCAACAGAGCTATAGGCTGACCTCTTAATTTCAATAACTCCATGCACACTCTGTTGCGGAACTAACGCAAAGCCTGCAGTATCAAATATCGCAGGTAAAGGTGTAGGACTCCAAATCATAAGATCCAACTGCTTTAACTTCTCTCCTACTTGAGCTGTACCGATAAGACTTCCTGTAGAGCATATATGTGGTGTCATAAAATTTCGAATTAGCTCAGTCACCGCAGATTCTGCATATGCACCAATAACAGCTGGATTGCTAGTAAACTTTATAATTTCATTATTAGCGGTAAGCGAATTTACCAGCTGTTCAGTATATGTTTTCCAAAAATAATCGCTCATTTTAAACCTCGAAACACATAACGCCCGCTTAAGGGGCAGCCAACGCTACTACCAACTTACCGCATAACACCGTAATC
The DNA here is from genome assembly GCF_024347295.1 of Vibrio artabrorum. Lineage (NCBI taxonomy): Bacteria > Pseudomonadati > Pseudomonadota > Gammaproteobacteria > Vibrionales > Vibrionaceae > Vibrio > Vibrio artabrorum. The sequence goes on from NZ_AP025459.1 coordinate 1,269,481, forward strand.
ACAAAAACCAACGCATAGTAAAAATGCCGCGCGTTGGCTGTCCCTCTTGAAGCGTTTGTTATGCGTTTACTCAAAGATTTCATAGTAACGTTCAACATTTACCGTCACTTTGCCCCAGTTAGAAGCCTTAACTCTTTTTTGATGGCGCTCGAAAGCAGCTTTATCAGTGAACTCTTCATAAACGTCAAAACGAAGAGGATTCTCTGAATTTTCAGTGACGCTAAACGTAATACAACCAATCTCTTCTAGAGTAAGACGCTTATGGTTCACCAACTCATTTTTTACCAATTCAAGATCCGATTCAGGAACTAAAATAAAACCTTTTAATGTTACTTTTGACATGAATTCCCTCGTGACGCATAACGCTAAGCTAAGTGGCTAACAAACTTACCACTCACCTCAATTTGAGCACCTTAATCACAAAACTAAACCGAACCGAAAATGCCGAGCGTTTGTTAGTCCGTCTTAAGCGTTTTGTTAGTTTGCTACCGCGATAAACCCAAGGTTTAGCGCCAAGGTGCTGAATTGACAACCAAACTACTGGCTTTGAATGCAGATGTAAAATTGAAAACTACGAATATCAAATTCACACAACAAAACGAGCTTGGCTAAGAAGACTTTCATAGATGCCGACAACCGCAAATGCAATTTTCAATGCTCACACTTAACTTTCAAAACCAAAGAAGCAGCGCGCAAGAACATTGAGAAATGAATCTTACTAACACGAAAGAAATGAGTAACACGGAAGCCAATTAACCGAAAAACGGGCTACGCGAGATGCCTATTTCGCTGAAAAGTCTTTGGGAAATAACAGGTGTATAGCTAAAACGCAGAACCAAGCTTTTAGACCAAAACGCTTTTCTGCCCTTTGCAAACTAACGCTAAGCTAAGTGGCTAACAAACCTGCCACCCCACCCAATTTGAACACCTTAATCACACAACTAAACCGAATCAAAAATGCCAAGCGTTTGTTAGTCCGTCTTAAGCGCTTTGTTAGTTTGCCACCGCGATAAAGCCAAAGGTTTAGCGCCAAGGTGCTGAATTAACTATAAAACTACTTGTTTTGAACGCAGATGTAAAATTGAAAACGACAGAACTCAAAACCAACCAACAAAACGAGCTTGGCTAAGAAGCGACATGCGCGAGACAACCACAGTTTGAAGGATTAGAGCTGGCAAAGGATTCGTCCGATGAACTTAACAGCCAAGTACGACAAAACCTGTTGAGAGCAACTTAGCCCCCACAAAAAAGAAGCCGCGCCAAAGAACGTAGCGAAAAAGTTAGAACCAGTAAACGACTAACCCACCACAAACACTGCACACACAGTGCCCCCGGAAAGTTCGTGAGATTAGAAAACGAACAGGTGTATAGCTAGAACGCAAAAACCAGCTTTTAGACCAAAACGCTTTTCTGCCCTTTGCAAACTAACGCTAAGCTAAGTGGCTAACAAACTTACCACCCAACCCAATTTGAGCACCTTAATCACTAAACTAAACCGAACCGAAAATGCCGAGCGTTTGTTAGTCCGTCTTAAGCGTTTTGTTAGTTTGCTACCGCGATAAACCAAAGGTTTAGCGCCAAGGTGCTGAATTGACGACCAAACTACTGGCTTTAAACGAAGATGTAAAATTGAAAACTACGAATCTCAAACCCACACGCCAAACGTCCTTGGCTAAGAAGCGACATGCGCCAGACAACTACGGTTTGAAGGACAATAACTGGCAAAGGATTCGTTCGATGAACTTAACAGCCAAGTGCGACAAAGCCAGTTGAGAGCAACTTAGCCGCAACAAAAAAGAAACCACACCAAATAACGTGGCGAAAAAATTAGAGCCCGTAAACGACTAACCCACCACAAACACTGCACACATAGTGCCACCGGAAAGTTCATGAAATTAGAAAACGAACAGGTGTATAGCTAGAACGCAAAACCCAGCTTTTAAACCAAAACGCTTTTCTGCCCTTTGCAAACTAACGCTAAGCTAAGTGGCTAACAAACCTACCACCCAACCCAATTTGAACACCTTAATCACAAAACCAAACCGAACCAAAAATGCCAAGCGTTTGTTAGTCCGTCTTAAGCGTTTTGTTAGTTTGCTACCGCGATAAACCCAAGGTTTAGCGCCAAGGTGCTGAATTGACAACCAAACTACTGGCTTTGAACGCAGATGTAAAATTGAAAACTACGAATATCAAATTCACACAACAAAACGAGCTTGGCTAAGAAGACTTTCATAGATGCCGACAACCGCAAATGCAATTTTCAATGCTCACACTTAACTTTCAAAACCAAAGAAGCAGCGCGCAAGAACATTGAGAAATGAACCTTACTAACACGGAAGAAATGAGTAACACAGAAGCTAATTAACCGAAAAACAGGCTACGCGAGATGCCTATTTCGATGAAAAGTCTTTGGGAAATAACAGGTGTATAGCTAGAACGAAGAACCCAGCTTTTAGACCAAAACGCTTTTCTGCCCTTTGCAAACTAACGCCGCATTAAGGTGTGAGCAACGCTACCACGAAACTAAACCATACCACCGTAAACACAAAACCCAACGATGGAATGAAAAATGCCAAGCGTTGGGAATCACTCTTAAATGCTTTGTTATAAGGTTTGTTCACTTGAATACATTTCTGCCCACAACGTTTTCACCGTTAACAAAGTTCCAACTGCATTAAATAGTTGTAAAGCTTCAAGCTTATTCGAGCTTATACGCCCACGACCATGCATAACCCAATGTCGGTTTAAGTCATTAGGAACGCCACCCGAAAATGCTGAAGGTTTAAACAGATTTCTGACATATTCTTTGATAGAAAGCATCTTAAGAGTATCTATTCCTGCATAGTGATTACTTTCAATACCGTTCTTAATTGGATCTTGATAATGGGTTTTATTAACATCGAAATTATATATTTTAATAGACAATAAACCTTCAAATATTACTAAAAGTGCAGGAATACAAATCACATATTTCCCTGCAAGGTAACAGCTAATGCATTCATGCATTAGGTCTTTCCATTGCTCAGGGCAATCATCAAGTATGTCCTCAAGGAGACTTTCGGCATTTTGGTTATAGTTATTTTCCCAAGACTCTATTAGTAGGTTTTGATCGCTTTTCAATGGTTCAAAACTAGTAATACCCAACCAATTTATAAATGCAGGAATCGTCCAACCTTGTCTTGCCAAGTCAGCAACAGGCTCGCTCAACTCTGAGATAAGCCAATCATTGTATTTTTTAGAGAAATCGACAATATCAATATTCTTTAGGAACTCTATGATAGTTTTCGACATAATCTGAACCTTATAACGCCTTGTTAAGGGGTGAGCAACGCAATACCGAAGTTGTCGCATACCACCTTAATCACTTAAAACAACGCATAGTAAAAATGCCACGTGTTGCGAATCCCACTTGAACAATTTGTTATGCGTGTTGTTCCAGTGATTTTGTCATTGGAATACAATCCAGACTAATACCTCTTGGTGAATGGTAAGTAGATACTTTATCCCCCATAAATCCAAAAGAGCGATAGAAAGGTGCAGCATTTAAAGTGGACTCTAATTTTAGCAAGCACAAACCATTTTCTTTGGCCAAGATTTCTAAAAAATTGAGCATTTTTTTGGCCGCACCGACTCCAAAGTATTCAGGCGCTACAAAAATAGCGTCTACCATACCTGTTTCGATATTAAGCTTACCACTACCAATTACTTGACCATCAGTTTCAGAAACGTAAAAAGTATTAATTACATCTTGAACAAAGCCATCAGAAACTCCACCATGCGTCCACAAGGAGAGCTGTTCTTTCGTATAATGGGCTGCACATTTGTCTAAAATAGCGCGTCTTCTTAATTCATAAATTATGTGAACATCAGCTTCAGTAGCTTTTCTAACTACGATCAAAATAACTCCTCCGGTGTTTTACGCATAACGCTAAGCTAAGTGGCTAACAAACCTACCACCTAACCCAATTTGAGCACCTTAATCACGCAGCCAAACCGAATCAAAAATGCCGAGCGTTTGTTAGTCCGTCTTAAGCGTTTTGTTAGTTTGCTACCGCGACAAACCCAAAGTTTAGCGCCAAGGTGCTGAATTGACTACCAAACTACTGGCTTTGAACGCAGATGTAAAATTGAAAACTACGAATATCAAATTCACACAACAAAACGGGCTTGGCTAAGAAGACTTTCATAGATGCCGACAACCGCAAATGCAATTTTCAATGCTCACACTTAACTTTCAAAACCAAAGAAGCAGCGCGCAAGAACATTGAGAAATGAACCTTACTAACACGGAAGAAATGAGTAACACAGAAGCTAATTAACCGAAAAACGGGCTACGCGAGATGCCTATTTCGCTGAAAAGTCTTTGGGAAATAACAGGTGTATAGCTAGAACGAAGAACCCAGCTTTTAGACCAAAACGCTTTTCTGCCCTTTGCAAACTAACGCCGCGTTAAGTGGTGAGCAACGCCTACCACCATACCTAAACCATTGTGACATAAACACTTAACCAAAAATAAGCCGAAAATGCCGAGCGTTGGGAATCCGTCTTAAACGCTTTGTTATAAGCGTAGCCACGTTGCGCTCCGTATGTTGATTCACGTACGTAAACATACCAAACCCACAGAAATACTGATACATGTCGGTAGACACAGTTGCATATTGTTGTAGTATCATACCCATACTAAAACCAAGCTTAAAGAGCGAGAGCGCAGATGCAACTTTCCGTTATTCCAAACACCCTCGAAGATTTTAACTTACACGAGTTGACTACAATTCAACTCGGAGATGAGTTTTATTTTATTGCAGATGAAGTAACCGCTGCTCTTGACTACGCCGATAGAAAAGCACCAATCGATAAGTTAGATGCGGAAGACAAAATGCTGTCTCCTCATCCGATTGGAGGGCACATGTATGTCCTCATCAGTGAAGCCGCACTTTACGAACTAGTTTTCGCGAGTAAGAAACCAAACGCGAAAAAGTTCCAACGCTGGGTAACTAGAGAAGTTCTACCCGAGATTCGAAAGACGGGTCACTACGGAAAGGTAAAACTACCCGGTTTTGTAAACCGATTTAACTTGAACTATGGACGCGTTTCGAGAGGCTACTTTTCAGTAGTTAGTGAGTTATTCATTCGTCTATACGGTTCATTAGAAATGTTAGGCTATGAAATTCCAGACCAAGCTCAAGATGGCAAAGACATTCGACCAGATGTCAGCGTTGGTAGGCTATTTTCCAGTTACCTAACAGATAACCACCCTGAGCATGCTGATAGTTACCAAATGTATAGCCACCTATTTGGCAATGGGCACACTCGTGATGCTCGCGAGTATCCAAACGAACTATTACCGTTATTTATTAAGTTTGTTGATGAAGTTTGGATACCAAGTAAGGCAAAAGACTACTTTAAAGGACGAGACCCAGTAGCTCTTGAATACTTGCCTAAACTAATTGAAGTACACTAAACAGTGCAGAAGAGGTCGAAAGACCTCTTTTTTTTTGAGAGCTTATAACGCCGCAATAACACGTGCGAAAGACCGACTTACAAAACAAATTATACTCCAAACCGCGAATGCCGAATGTAAATAGCATCGTGTTGATTGCTTTGTTATACGAGCCTTGCTTTCGCTCCAATTAACTTGGTAAAGAACTGATTTACCAAGCTTTGCTGTAAATTGAGTTTAATTAGGCTGGCTCAATTAAGCGAGCAAAATATCCAATCAACAGCAATAACTGTGAAACGAAGCAATCCCTTTTTCTTACACCATTTGTACGATTTGGTTTCAGCCAGTTTGGAGCAGATAAACCAAATATCCCAACAACAATTGGGATTGAAAATGTTGAGGGAAAAACACTGATGCAGACTAAAATGAGGCATAACCAAAGAACAATTGAAGCGTAAACTAGCCGCTGAAACACCTGAATTTAGGGCAATAATAGTTCAATGCCGAACCTGATGAAACGAACACCAAAAGGCAACAAAGAAAAAGGAAAACCACCCTACTTTCACACCTAAAAAACTAATGGTTCAATCGCTGAACTGAACCAAAAAACTGCATTCTCAGAGTTCGTATAACGCTAAGCTAAGTGGCTAACAAACCTGCCACCTAACCCAATTTGAGCACCTTAATCACAAAACTAAACCAAACTGAAAATGCCGAGCGTTTGTTAGTCCGTCTTAAGCGTTTTGTTAGTTTGCTACCGCGATAAACCAAAGGTTTAGCGCCAAGGTGCTGAATTGACTACCAAACTACTGGCTTTGAACGGAGATGTAAAATTGAAAACTACGAATATCAAATTCACACAACAAAACGAGCTTGGCTAAGAAGACTTTCATAGATGCCGACAACCGCAAATGCAATTTTCAATGCTCACACTTAACTTTCAAAACCAAAGAAGCAGCGCGCAAGAACATTGAGAAATGAATCTTACTAACACGAAAGAAATGAGTAACACAGAAGCTAATTAACCGAAAAACAGGCTACGCGAGATGCCTATTTCGATGAAAAGTCTTTGGGAAATAACAGGTGTATAGCTAGAACGAAGAACCAAGCTTTTAGACCAAAACGCTTTTCTGCCCTTTGCAAACTAACGCCCGGCTAAGGGGTTGACAACGCTCCGCCGGACTCAAAAAACACACTGTAAACACTGGGCTTCAATTTTGTACTAAAGTCGCCAAGCGTTGGCAATCCCTCTTGAGCCGTTTGTTAGTTGCCCTCGTTCGACTCTAGTGCTAACATTTGTACACACGTAAACTTAGGGAGCTACTCATGGACACTAGAATTCAATTTCGTGTTGATGACGAAATTAAACGTTTAGCCCAACAAATGGCTGAGAGCCAAGGTCGCACACTCAGCGATGCTTGCCGTGAACTTACTGAACAAATGGCTGAGCAACAAAGAAAAACATTATCTCATGACGCTTGGTTAACTGAACAAATAAACCTAGCATTTGAGAAGTTTGACTCAGGAAAATCTTCATTTGTTGAACATAACTCTGCTAAAGCACGGATGGCTGAACGAAAGGCCAAAATTCGTAATCGAGGCCAGCAATGATTTTATGGGAAGAAGAATCGCTAAATGATCGTGAGAAGATCTTTGAGTTTCTTTATGACTTTAACCCTGATGCGGCTGAAAAAACTGATGAAATTATTGAGGCTAAAGTAGAAAACTTACTCGAACAACCATTGATGGGTGTTCAACGGGATGGAATTCGAGGACGATTACTCATTATTCCCGAAATCTCAATGATCGTTTCGTACTGGGTAGAAGGTTCAATTATTCGCATAATGCGAGTTCTACACCAGAAGCAGAAATTCCCTACCGATTGATTGTAATCGGTGGGCAACTAACGCCCAATTAAGGGGTGAACAACGCCTCCACCCAAACCTAAAGCATTGTGCCATAAACACTAAATTTGAAGTAGAAGCAAAAATGCCAAGCGTTGTGAATCCCTCTTAAATTGCTTGTTATGCAAAAATATTACCACCAAAGACAGAGTGGAATTTTTGAGAAATACTTTGGCTGTGCTGAGAGATTTCATCGATCAAATCTCGATAATAATTTGATTGATATTGAAACTCTTCACCAAGCGTCGCAGTTTTTCGCTTGAACTCTTCAATGTCAAATACGCCACTAGGTTCTGAGTCGTGAGCAAACTTATCACTACTTAGCATCGCCATAACCATCCCAAACATCTCGTATTGAGAACACAATGCATCATATTCTTTTCGTTGAGCTTTTGAAAGCTGCTCAACATGCCGAGAGCGTCTAGAGTTAATTGGTTCAATGTACTGAAAAAATGTATCAATGGCTTCAAATATTTTTGGGCAAAAATATTTTATATACCAAAGTTTAAAATATCTTTGTTGAAACTCAGCGTAAGTAAAGGCAACTATATTTGTATTGTTTATGTAGCTAAGCGCACCTTCTTGAAACCCCTCCTTAGAAACTAAAATTCCAATATGACCACCAGTTTCCTGTAGAACTGTTGTGAATGAGTGAACTACATGCTGAGCTACGGGCTTACCCCAGTTTTTGCACTCTATAATGTACTTTATTTGCTCTACGCTATTTCGATCAACTCCATAGACATCAATTTCCACACTTCCCCGAGGCGTTTTGATTTTTTTCTCAAGTTCAGCACTAATACCTACTTCATTGAGGATTTTGCAAACTCCAATCTGCAAGTCTTTCCAATTACTTGGTTTTGGGTCTTCGATCATAACGAAATCCTATTTTGCATAACGCCCAATTAAGGGGTGAGCAACGCTAGCACCCAACCTAAAGCATTGTACCGTAACCACTAGATTTGAAGTAGAAGCAAAAATGCCAAGCGTTGGGAATCCCTCTTAAATTGTTTGTTAGGTTTGTGCCTCGAAGCTCATTAGGTGATAACTTTCATGCCCTTTTTCGACTGTCTCTTGGATTGTGAATCCTTGAGAAATGTAAAAGTCGGTAGCATTGGCATTTTTAACAAGACTTTTGAGACTCAAGCTATTGCTTACTTTTTTTGCATGGTTCAATAATTTTAAACCGACACCTCGTTTAAGGTGTTGTGGACTAACAAACAGATGATGAATGAAGTTTTCAGAACTCCAAATGGAGATAAAACCAACAACTATGCCCTGCTCTACAGCAACCCAAATTTCTTCACCATCAGTATCTTTAGCAAAGTCTGTCAGACAATATGCAGTTGTATCAATGAAAGAAAAAGTAGTGACTCTGGATTCCAAGTAAATCCTTGCTGTAGCTTCATAATGATGAGGTTGAAACCTGATAATTTCCATGAACTTGCCTTAAAAACCTAACGCTTTGCTAAGTGGCTAACAAACCTACCACCTAACCCAATTTGAGCACCTTAATCACAAAACTAAACCGAACCGAAAATGCCAAGCGTTTGTTAGTCCGTCTTAAGCGCTTTGTTATGTGAATTTTATCAGCGTACATCCTGACAAAAACGAAACAAGTAACCATCAGGGGTTTGAGCTATAAATTGCTTTTGAGTTACCACCGAATCTCCGCACTGATAAGACTTAGATTCCAGAGGCAAATATATCGAATCCAATGATTGCTCACGTACACGAGCATAAATGCGCTCAATATCCGCGACATCCCATTGAAAGTTAACCCCTCTACCTAAAGGTGCTTCAAATTTACCAGGAACCCACTTGCGACTATTACCATCAATTCCCTCCAGCATGATATCTACGCCGTCGAGAGTTAAGTAAGCAAACTTTTCGTCAATACGTTCATACTTTAGAGCAAAGCCTAACACATTGATAAAGTAAGATTTACTAACATCCATATCGAAGCAATATAATTCTGGCACTACTCGTAATGTCATAATTTCCCTATTCACATAACGCCGCGTTAAGTAGTGAGCAACGCCACCACGAAACCTAACCATACCATCTTAAACACAAAACCTAACGATGGAATGAAAAATGCCAAGCGTTGGGAATCTGTCTTAAACGCCTTGTTATATTTATCTCAAGCCTCCCTAGGGAATTAAAAGGCACATTGTTATACTGAACGCCCTGTTGGAATGCAGATTTTTCACATGAATAGATTGATTACGTTGACTGAAGAACGCCTAACTAAAGCCAAAACACCCAAAGGGGGGTATAGCAAAGCCCAATTACAAGTGCTTGGCGTAAACTGGCCCCCAACTGGCGGGTGGAAGAAACGTTTGATTGGAAAGAAAGTTACGCTATATCGATTTATCGAATTTGTAAGGGCAAGCAGAAACAAGAGTTACCTTAACGAAATTGAAACGCTACTCCCAACATTGGTTCCGCCTGTTGACTACCTTGAACGGAATAAATCGGTAGCTAAAACTCAAATTACGCATAAGAAGAATCTAAGTAAGAAAGAGTTAAAACGTGAGCGCACAGCTGAAAAGAAAGCAAACCTAGCGCTCGAACGAGAATCTAAAATCCGAACCTATGGCATACAATTATGCATAAACGCTTTATTCGAAAAGGCAGATAAGACACTACACTACGTTGAGAAGCAATTTCTACATTCTTTGTCGCAGCAAAATGGTAGTTTAATTCCAAGTAGTGAAGTTTCACGTCTTTATCGAACTATGAAAAAACATGGCTTAGTACTGACTAGAGCCAATAGCGGAAACATCACACTATCTGGTTTCACGATGGCGAGTAAGATACAGCGAGCTCAATTGCTTTACGTTATTAGGCAAAGCGGGACGAACTATTGCAAAATAGGTATAAGCAAAGACCCTAAGAAACGTCTGCGTGACATGCAAACCTCTAGCCCAACAAAGCTGAAACTATCACTAGTCTTCGAAACGAAGAAGAACGCCATCAAGTTGGAAAAGAGTTTACATAAAGCATTTCACAAACAGCGCGCAAACGGCGAGTGGTTTCTAGACATTTCGGACGAGAAAGTCATTGAAACTATCGCAGATAGAGGAACTGTGAAAAAAGTTTTATAAACCTGAAACCATGCGAGAAATATAACGCCGCATTAAGGTGTGAGCGGCGCTTGGCTATACTTGAGCGAAGCGAAACTGCCAAGCGTTGCGAATCACTCTTAAATGCTTTGTTAGTTGCCTGGCCCCATTACTTTAAGATAGAAAGGCATCTATTCAATACAGGCTTATTAGCTATTATAACTAATTTCAAGCGCTTTCTAGTTCGTGTGATATTTTGAAATAGCATTTTAACAGAGTTATAGTATGTTCTTGATTGGTATATCAGCATACCGTTAGCATCGTATGTAAAAAATTCGTCAATAACAACTGCTACATTATCAAACTCTTGACCGATAACTGTATGGGAGGTTTTACTTGCGACATTAGCATACGATTGGTGGTGTTCTGCGTTGTACTGCGATGGTGTCAACTTCAAAACTGATCCGCACCAAAAGTTTTGGACACTGAGTTAAGTGAGTACAATCACTAACGAGGTGAACAATGACAACTAAGAAAATACGAATCAAACATGCTCCTGAATTTAAAGCTGAAGCACTTAAGTTAGCAGAGAAAGTGGGGGTCGCTGCGGCTGCACGGCAGCTATCGTTATATGAATCCCAGATCTATGGATGGCGTAAAGCCGTCAAAAAAGACGCGAAAGTCAGTGATAGAGAAAGAGAGCTCGCCACCGAAAATGCCAAACTCAAACGATTATTGGCAGAGCAAGCTGAAGAGCTAGATATCGTAAAAAAGGCCGCCACCTACTTCGCGAAAAATCTAAAGTAGATTGCTATGAGTTTATGCTCAAACACCTTATGCAATATAGGATTGTCCGTATGGCTAAGGTGTTTGGGGTTTCTCGAAGTGGGTTTTATTACTGGATTGATAATCGCAATAAAGTCACTCAACGAAACGAGCACCGCAAGCAACTTGATATCAAAGTTCGCGAAGTCTTTGATGATAAAAAGGAACGTGATGGTGCAAGGCGTATTCAAAAAGAACTTGAAGAAAATGGTAATAAGCACGATGTAAAAACCATCGCCGCGAGCATGAAGCGTCAGGGACTCGTTGCGAAGGCCGCCCGTAAGTTCAAAAGCACGACAGACAGTAAGCATAGGCTTCCCGTTGCCCCGAACTTGCTTGACCAAGACTTTAATGCGACAGCCCCAAATCAAAAATGGGCTGGAGATATCACCTATCTCGCGACTAGCGAAGGCTGGATGTATTTAGCTGTTATTATCGACCTGTATTCACGGCAAGTCGTTGGTTGGTCAATGAGTACAAGAATGACCGCAACTCTTGTCTGTGATGCGCTATCAATGGCTTTGTTCCGCAGAGGCATGCCAGAAGGAATGATTATCCATAGTGATAGAGGCAGCCAATATTGCTCAAAAGACTACCGAGACTTAATCGCAGCTCATAATTTAAAACAAAGTATGAGTAGGAAGGGAAATTGCTGGGATAACGCCTGTGTTGAAAGCTTTTTCCACACAATGAAAGTAGAAGCCATCCAATACGAGCCGATAATGACGCGAGAAGAGATGCGCCAAGCGCTTTTTGAATATATCGAAGTTGATTATAATCGAACAAGAAGGCACAGTGCTCTTGGGTATCTAAGCCCAGTTAACTTTGAAAAACAATATGTCGCTTAATGCGGTGTCCAGTCTGACTGGAGCAGATCAATCCTCTCTACAACATGGGTTTGAACAAAATCCACCACACAGACTCCACAACATTTTTATGTCTTTTGTACTTATTGCCAAAATAAACTCCTTTTTACATTGAAACACTTAACGCTTTGCTAAGTGGCTGGCAAAGCACTCAACCAGAAGCAACGCACCTTAATCATTAAACTCATTGGAACTGAAAATGCCAAGCGTTGCCAGTCCATTTAAGCAATTTGTTATGAAAAGGCGCTAAACCGTGCCACTTAACTCAATGCCAACGCCCTAGCCTCTGAAATAAGCGCCGACTGCTGGCCCACAATGATTACCTGAAAGTCACTCCAAGCAAACGCAAAAAGTGAGGAAACAAAGAAGTGCCGAACGATAAACTCACGGTGAAGATAATTGCCACAACTCGATCTAGTTTTAGAGCATAAAGTCACATGGCATATTATTCTTTCGACATATCCCAATAGGCTTAAAAGCAAAGGAAACAGCAAGATTTAAGCCTAAGAGGATTTTAATTAGATGGTAGAAAAGCACAGCCTTTGAAGAACAAAACCACCTACAAAAAGATACGTTAACAGCAGCTTCATAACGCCCTGTTAAGGGGTGAGCAACGCAATACCGAAGCCGCCGCATACCACCTTAAACACTAAAGCCAACGCATAGTGAGAATGCCACGCGTTGCGAATCCCTCTTGAACAGTTTGTTATAAGCACATTTTTGCGTAAACAACTGTACTATCTAACTCGCCAGATGGTAAGCGTCTTGCGTTGGCTAAATGAGCTTCAAGCTTGTAGCCACAACGCTTGGCTACTAACTGACTCCTGAGATTTGAACCAGCCATTTTTATTTCGACTCGTTGAGCCGACTTATTGATAAAAGCAAATTGCTCTACCAACCCAATAGCTTCACTCACATAGCCCAAACCAGTTTTTGATGTTTTCAACCAATAGCCAATCTCAAAGTAAGGCACACTCTTGTCTCTGACAATAAAACCAATTGCACCTACAAACATTCCAGTTTCTTTTTCGATGATATTGAACCAGAACTCATCTGAAACCCAAGGCAAAAATTGAGAAAGTTCACGCCTAGATTCATCTATCACTTGATACATTGCATCTGCATATTTTAATGATGGTGGAACCAATTCTAGCCTTTCACTTTCCATCTGGACTCCTGTTGATTGCACGTGCTTATAACGCTAAGCTAAGTGGCTAACAAACTTACCACTCACCTCAATTTGAGCACCTTAATCACAAAACTAAACCGAACCGAAAATGCCGAGCGTTTGTTAGTCCGTCTTAAGCGTTTTGTTAGTTTGCTACCGCGATAAACCCAAGGTTTAGCGCCAAGGTGCTGAATTGACAACCAAACTACTGGCTTTGAATGCAGATGTAAAATTGAAAACTACGAATATCAAATTCACACAACAAAACGGGCTTGGCTAAGAAGACTTTCATAGATGCCGATAACCGCAAATGCAATTTTCAATGCTCACACTTAACTTTCAAAACCAAAGAAGCAGCGCGCAAGAACATTGAGAAATGAATCTTACTAACACGGAAGAAATGAGTAACACGGAAGCCAATTAACCGAAAAACGGGCTACGCGAGATACCTATTTCGATGAAAAGTCTTTGGGAAATAACAGGTGTATAGCTAGAACGCAGAACCCAGCTTTTAGACCAAAACGCTTTTCTGCCCTTTGCAAACTAACGCTAAGCTAAGTGGCTAACAAACTTACCACCTAACCCAATTTGAACGCCTTAATCACAAAACCAAACCAAACTGAAAATGCCGAGCGTTTGTTAGTCCGTCTTAAGCGTTTTGTTAGTTTGCTACCGCGACAAATCCAAGGTTTAGCGCCAAGGTGCTGAATTGACCACCAAACTACTGGCTTTGAACGCAGATGTAAAATTGAAAACGACAGAACTCAAAACCAACCAACAAAACGGGCTTGGCTAAGAAGCGACATGCGCCGACCAACTACGGTTTGAAGGACTAGAACTGGCAAAGGATTCGTTCGATGAACTAAACAGCCAAGTGCGACAAAACCTGTTGAGAGCAATTTAGCCGCAACAAAAAAGAAACCACACCAAATAACGTGGCGAAACAGTTAGAACCCGTAAACGACTAACCCACCACAAACACTTCCCACATAGTGCCACCGGAAAGTTCGTGAGATTAGAAAACGAACAGGTGTATAGCTAGAACGCAAAACCCAGCTTTTAGACCAAAACGCTTTTCTGCCCTTTGCAAACTAACGCCCAATTAAGTAGTGAGCAACGCTACCACGTAGCTAAACCATTGTGCCGTAAACACTAAAGCTGATTCAAACTGAAAATGCCGAGCGTTGCGAATCTGCTTGAATTGCTTGTTATGACTCAATTCTTGATAGACGTTCTTCGACTTCTTCTTCATCAAACTCTTCGATTGCAAAGATTCCTTTCAGGCACTTCATACTGCCCAATAAGACAAATATTCCAGCTACCGAACCGAATAAGGAAAAGTAAGATATTAGACAAAATGTAGCAACAATTGATAACCAAACGCCTATACCCGCTACAAAGTTCAAACGTGACCGGAAAAGTACACGGTAAAGTGTTTTTGGGTATGCCTTGTAATTGACGATGGTCATCAGCGTAAACAGTGAAGCCCCCAAAGATAATGCATATGAGAAAATCGACACTCTGATCCAATTCGACTGAAATAATTCCAAATTCGAGCTCGCGCTCAATAAAGCCAGAAAAAACGCAAAACACCCAGCACATATAGCTGAATAACACCAAACCATATAGTTTAGATGTTCGATTGAGTAGAACTTCTTATCTGAGTTTTTCCTGTAAATATACATTTAGTACCTCGAACTCTCTCTGAGTCATAACGCCCACTTAAACGGACGGAAATAGTTGGCTAAAATTGTGAGGAACGAACAATAGCCAGCTGTTGACGTTCCGTTTAAAGTGCTTGTTATAAGGCACTTTCGTCAATTATTTTGAACTGCTTCGATACTGAAAGTGCCAGTATGACTGCCAAAATTAGTATTATTATTACTCGTATACTCATTGAAGGAACCAACGATTCAAGTAAAGTGAAACTCAACGCTGATGAACCGCCAACAAACATACCTAAAAACGTTCGTCTTTGTGTCCATCCGATCAGAGCTGAACATTGTGTACAGCGATACCTTGTCCTGTTTGCACTAAATAAAAACCAACTAAGTGCAATCTTCTGCTGACAATTAGGGCACTCTCGATGCTTCATACTAAATCAAACTCCATGTGACTTATAACGCTAAAGCTAAGTGGCTAACAAACCTGCCACCCACCTCAATTTGAACACCTTAATCACACAACTAAACCGAACCAAAAATGCCAAGCGTTTGTTAGTCCGTCTTAAGCGTTTTGTTAGTTTGCTACCGCGATAAACCCAAGGTTTAGCGCCAAGGTGCTGAATTGACCACCAAACTACTGGCTTTGAACGCAGATGTAAAATTGAAAACGACAGAACTCAAAACCAACCAACAAAACGAGCTTGGCTAAGAAGACTTTCATAGATGCCGACAACCGCAAATGCAATTTTCAATGCTCACACTTAACTTTCAAAACCAAAGAAGCAGCGCGCAAGAACATTGAGAAATGAATCTTACTAACACGAAAGAAATGAGTAACACGGAAGCCAATTAACCAAAAAACGGGCTACGCGAGATGCCTATTTCGCAGAAAAGTCTTTGGGAAATAACAGGTGTATAGCTAGAACGCAGAACCAAGCTTTTAGACCAAAACGCTTTTCTGCCCTTTGCAAACTAACGCCCAATTAAGGGGTGAACAACGCCTTCACCCAAACCTAAAGCATTGTGCCATAAACACTTAATTTGAAGTAGAACCAAAAATGCCAAGCGTTGGGAATCCCTCTTAAATTGCTCGTTATAAATATTTTTCGTAGCACTGTTCAAGCTGAACTTGCCCCCAAAGTTCGCACTCTTTCTCATGGATTAATTGAAATCCATTTTTGATATAGAGTGACTTTGAAACAGCTAAACCTGCAACTGTCCAAAGGACTACTTTGGAATAGTTTTCCTCAAGACAAAAGCTAAGTGCCTGCTTAATTAGAGTTTTTCCTAAACCTTTTCCGCGAGCCTTTGGATCTACTGAGAACCACCGAAGTTGAGCTTCAGTATTTGAGTTTTCACAAATACAAATCGTGCCGACCAATTCACCATCCATACGGGCCAACCAAATCTTCTCTCGTTTACCATTACGTTTTGCAAACTGAGCTAGAGGCTCTGCAACGTATGCTTCAAAGGTAAAGTCATAGCCATACTCTTTCGAGTAAAGTAAGCCATGCTGCTTAACGATATGACCTAAGTCTCCTGGTTCTAATGTATTGCTAATTATCATTACTGCTCCCTCGCGATGATTTTGACTGTATTTATAACGCTTTGCTAAGTGGCTGGCAAAGCACCTAACCAGAAGCAACGCACCTTAATCATTGAACTCATTGGAACTGAAAATGCCAAGCGTTGCCAGTCCATTTAAGCAATTTGTTATGAAAAAGCGCTAAACCGCGCCACTTAACTCAATGCCAACGCCCTAGCCTCTGAAATAAGCGCCGACTGCTGACCCACAATGATTACCTGAAAGTCACTTCAAGCGAACGCAAAAAGTGAGGTTGCAATGAAGTGCCGAACGATAAACTCACTGTGAAGATAATTGCCACAACTCGATCTAGTTTTAGAGCACAAAGCCTATTGGCATATTATTCTTTCGACATATCCCAATAGGCTTAAAAGCAAAGGAAACAGCAAGATTTAAGCCTAAGAAGATTTTAATTAGATGGTAGAAAAGCACAGCCTTTGATGAACAAAACTACCTACAAAAAGATACGTTAACAGCAGCTTCATAACGCTAAGCTAAGTGGCTAACAAACTTACCACCCAACCCAATTTGAACACCTTAATCACACAACTAAACCGAACCAAAAATGCCAAGCGTTTGTTAGTCCGTCTTAAGTGTTTTGTTAGTTTGCTACCGCGATAAACCCAAGGTTTAGCGCCAAGGTGCTGAATTGACAACCAAACTACTGGCTTTGAACGCAGATGTAAAATTGAAAACTACGAATATCAAATTCACACAACAAAACGGGCTTGGCTAAGAAGACTTTCATAGATGCCGACAACCGCAAATGCAATTTTCAATGCTCACACTTAACTTTCAAAACCAAAGAAGCAGCGCGCAAGAACATTGAGAAATGAACCTTACTAACACGGAAGAAATGAGTAACACAGAAGCTAATTAACCGAAAAACAGGCTACGCGAGATGCCTATTTCGATGAAAAGTCTTTGGGAAATAACAGGTGAATAGCTAGAACGCAGAACAAGGCTTTTAGACCACAAACGCTTTTCTGCCCTTTGCAAACTAACGCTAAGCTAAGTGGCTAACAAACCTGCCACCTAACCCAATTTGAACGCCTTAATCACAAAACCAAACCAAACTGAAAATGCCGAGCGTTTGTTAGTCCGTCTTAAGCGTTTTGTTAGTTTGCCACCGCGACAAACCAAAGGTTTAGCGCCAAGGTGCTGAATTGACTACCAAACTACTGGCTTTGAACGGAGATGTAAAATTGAAAACTACGAATATCAAATTCATACAACAAAACGGGCTTGGCTAAGAAGCGACATGCGCCAGACAACTACGGTTTGAAGGACAATAACTGACAAAGGATTTGTTCGATGAACTTAACAGCCAAGTGCGACAAAGCCAGTTAAGAACAACTTAGCCGCAACGAAAAAGAAGCCGCGCAAAAGAACGTAGCGAAAAAATTAGAACCCGTAAACGACTAACCCACAACAAACACTTCCCACATAGTGCCACCGGAAAGTTCGTGAGATTAGAAAACGAACAGGTGTATAGCTAGAACGCAAAACCCAGCTTTTAGACCAAAACGCTTTTCTGCCCTTTGCAAACTAACGCTAAGCTAAGTGGCTAACAAACCTACCAGCCACCTCAATTTGAACACCTTAATCACAAAACCAAACCGAACCAAAAATGCCAAGCGTTTGTTAGTCCGTCTTAAGCGTTTTGTTAGTTTGCTACCGCGACAAACCAAAGGTTTAGCGCCAAGGTGCTGAATTGACTACTAAACTACTGGCTTTGAACGTAGATGTAAAATTGAAAACGACAGAACTCAAAACCAACCAACAAAACGAGCTTGGCTAAGAAGCGACATGCGCGAGACAACCACAGTTTGAAGGATTAGAGCTGGCAAAGGATTCGTCCGATGAACTTAACAGCCAAGTACGACAAAACCTGTTGAGAGCAACTTAGCCCCCACAAAAAAGAAGCCGCGCCAAAGAACGTAGCGAAAAAGTTAGAACCAGTAAACGACTAACCCACCACAAACACTGCACACACAGTGCCACCGGAAAGTTCGTGAGATTAGAAAACGAATAGGTGTATAGCTAGAACGCAAAACCCAGCTTTTAGACCAACACGCTTTTCTGCCCTTTGCAAACTAACGCCCAATTAAGGTGTGAGTAACGCAACACCGAAGCTACAGTATTGCACCCTAAACACATGACTCAACGCATAGTAAAACCGCCAAGCGTTACGAATCACTCTTAAATTGTTTGTTAGGTGCGTAGCTTATTCTTGTACAACCTTTACCCATTTTGAGCGCCATTCTTGTGCTTCCATAGGATCAGGCCAGAATTCTTTTTGCTTGATGATCAAACCGTTTTCAACGGTATGAAAAGTAATAGCACGGGCTTTTTGAACACTATCTGTAATCGAAACATCAGTTACGACCGTTGCTCCGTCACAAACTACCGAATGAACTTCAAACTCCCAAACACCATTTGCGGGGTAATAGGAATTAATAGCTGTGAAATTTTCTCTACCCAATGTAAGTTCATTTGATTGAGGCCAAAAGCCTTCGAAATTAGGACTAAGCCACTCACTCGCTTTGGCAAGTCATTAGTTTTCATTGCATCCCAAAAAGCTAGGACAACTTCCTTTGAATTCATTATTTCCTCCAAGCACCTAACGCTAAGCTAAGTGGCTAACAAACCTACCCCCCAACCCAATTTGAGCACCTTAATCACAAAACTAAACCGAACTGAAAATGCCGAGCGTTTGTTAGTCCGTCTTAAGCGTTTTGTTAGTTTGCTACCGCGATAAACCCAAGGTTTAACGCCAAGGTGCTGAATTGACTACCAAACTACTGGCTTTGAACGGAGATGTAAAATTGAAAACTACGAATATCAAATTCATACAACAAAACGGGCTTGGCTAAGAAGCGACATGCGCCAGACAACCACAGTTTGAAGGATTAGAGCTGACAAAGGATTCGTTCGATGAACTTAACAGCCAAGTGCGACAAAGCCAGTTAAGAACAACTTAGCCGCAACGAAAAAGAAGCCGCGCAAAAGAACGTAGCGAAAAAGTTAGAACCCGTAAACGACTAACCCACAACAAACACTTCCCACATAGTGCCACCGGAAAGTTCGTGAGATTAGAAAACGAACAGGTGTATAGCTAGAACGCAAAACCCAGCTTTTAGACCAAAACGCTTTTCTGCCCTTTGCAAACTAACGCCGCGTTAAGTGGTGAGCAACGCAAACCACCCTACCTAAACCATTGTGCCGTAAACACTAAATTCAAGGCAAACCGAAAATGCCAAGCGTTGGGAATCCGTCTTAAACGCTTTGTTATATGTAAATATGACTATTGTTCATCACTTTGTATAATTGGTGCGTAACCTTTGAACTTAATGATACGTTTAGTTACTTTTCGCCCTTCCCCACCTAGACCGGCGGATATGCTAGAGCCATCAGTTGTAACACCCAAGTTTCCCTTACCGCTATTATCGTAATACTCTTCTATTTCAACTTCCTCTGCCGAATCTATACGCCGTGCAATAGCTAACTCTTGTTCAACCTTAGCACCGGATAATAGTATGCGAGATTCGATCTCAGCTTTCGTTGCTTCTTCGCTCAACTCGATAGATGTTTTTGAACTGGAGTCGTAGGAATAGCTTTCAACGAGCTTCTTTACTGCCAGCGAAATTAGATCTGTTGTAAATAACATATTTTAGATTCTCTACTTATTTAATATGACGAAACTGAGCTTTACATATAACGCTAAGCTAAGTGGCTAACAAACCTGCCACCTAACCCAATTTGAGCACCTTAATCACGCAGCCAAACCGAACCAAAAATGCCGAGCGTTTGTTAGTCCGTCTTAAGCGTTTTGTTAGTTTGCTACCGCGATAAACCCAAGGTTTAGCGCCAAGGTGCTGAATTGACGACCAAACTACTGGCTTTGAACGCAGATGTAAAATTGAAAACGACAGAACTCAAAACCAACCAACAAAACGAGCTTGGCTAAGAAGCGACATGCGCCGACCAACCACGGTTTGAGATATTTCTACTGACAAAGGATTCGTTCGCTGAACTTTAACACCCAAGTGCGACAAAGCCAGTTAAGCTCAACTTAGCCACAACGAAAAAGAAACCGCGCCACAGAACGTAGCGAAAAAGTTAGAACCCGTAAACGACTAACCCACCACAAACACTGCTCACATAGTGCCACCGGAAAGTTCGTGAGATTAGAAAATGAACAGGTGTATAGCTAGAACGCAAAACCCAGCTTTTAGACCAAAACGCTTTTCTGCCCTTTGCAAACTAACGCTAAGCTAAGTGGCTAACAAACCTGCCACCCAACCCAATTTGAACACCTTAATCACACAACTAAACCGAACCAAAAATGCCAAGCGTTTGTTAGTCCGTCTTAAGCGTTTTGTTAGTTTGCTACCGCGATAAACCCAAGGTTTAGCGCCAAGGTGCTGAATTGACAACCAAACTACTGGCTTTGAACGCAGATGTAAAATTGAAAACGACAGAACTCAAAACCAACCAACAAAACGAGCTTGGCTAAGAAGACTTTCATAGATGCCGACAACCGCAAATGCAATTTTCAATGCTCACACTTAACTTTCAAAACCAAAGAAGCAGCGCGCAAGAACATTAAGAAATGAATCTTACTAACACGAAAGAAATGAGTAACACGGAAGCCAATTAACCGGAAAACAGGCTACGCGAGATGCCTATTTCGATGAAAAATCTTTGGGAAATAACAGGTGTATAGCTAGAACGAAGAACCAAGCTTTTAGACCAAAAATGCTTTTCTACCCTTTGCAAACTAACGCTTTGCTAAGTGGCTGGCAAAGCACTCAACCAGAAGCAACGCACCTTAATCATTAAACTCATTGGAACTGAAAATGCCAAGCGTTGCCAGTCCATTTAAGCAATTTGTTATGAAAAGGCGCTAAACCGTGCCACTTAACTCAATGCCAACGCCCTAGCCTCTGAAATAAGCGCCGACTGCTGGCCCACAATGATTACCTGAAAGTCACTCCAAGCAAACGCAAAAAGTGAGGAAACAAAGAAGTGCCGAACGATAAACTCACGGTGAAGATAATTGCCACAACTCGATCTAGTTTTAGAGCATAAAGTCACATGGCATATTATTCTTTCGACATATCCCAATAGGCTTAAAAGCAAAGGAAACAGCAAGATTTAAGCCTAAGAGGATTTTAATTAGATGGTAGAAAAGCACAGCCTTTGAAGAACAAAACCACCTACAAAAAGATACGTTAACAGCAGCTTCATAACGCTAAGCTAAGTGGCTAACAAACCTGCCACCTAACCCAATTTGAACGCCTTAATCACAAAACCAAACCAAACTGAAAATGCCGAGCGTTTGTTAGTCCGTCTTAAGCGTTTTGTTAGTTTGCCACCGCGACAAACCAAAGGTTTAGCACCAAGGTGCTGAATTGACTACCAAACTACTGGCTTTGAACGGAGATGTAAAATTGAAAACGACGAATATCAAATTCATACAACAAAACGGGCTTGGCTAAGAAGACTTTCATAGATGCCGACAACCGCAAATGCAATTTTCAATGCTCACACTTAACTTTCAAAACCAAAGAAGCAGCGCGCAAGAACATTGAGAAATGAATCTTACTAACACGAAAGAAATGAGTAACACGGAAGCCAATTAGCCGAAAAACGGGCTACGCGAGATACCTATTTCGATGAAAAGTCTTTGGGAAATAACAGGTGTATAGCTAGAACGAAGAACCCAGCTTTTAGACCAAAACGCTTTTCTGCCCTTTGCAAACTAACGCCGCATTAAGGTGTGAGCGGCGCTTGGCTATACTTGAGCGAAGCGAAACTGCCAAGCGTTGCGAATCACTCTTAAATGCTTTGTTATACGCGTGCTGACACTACAACGGAACCTTCATAACCTTATGATTTAGCTCACTTTCAATATCAACCGCTAACCAGCCTAAAGACTCGTACAGCGGTGGTACATTGGTGTAAGCATACAAGTTACTTTGAACTGTTGCTGATACTTGGCTAACACCTCGGTTAATCAGTTCACTAGCAATACCTTGACCACGCCACTCCGGTAAAACATAAACAGCATTAAACCAAATAACTTCTGAGTCACCATGAGGTTCTTTGAAGCGCGAATATGAGAGACCACCAATAACTTGATTATCTCTGAGAGCAACAATCACCGGTGGGAGGTTACTTTCGGGTTTATAGGTATTTACGAACAGAAAATCAGACCATTCAGTTTGAAACAACTTTTCTAGAGCAACCCAATACTCACTATTTTCATCGCAATTTCTGAATACTACCTTGTTCATATTGGATTATTTCCTCAAAAGCGTATAACGCTAAGCTAAGTGGCTAACAAACCTGCCACCCAACCCAATTTGAACACCTTAATCACAAAACTAAACCGAACCGAAAATGCCGGGCGTTTGTTAGTCCGTCTTAAGCGTTTTGTTAGTTTGCTACCGCGACAAACCCAAGGTTTAGCGCCAAGGTGCTGAATTGACGACCAAACTACTGGCTTTGAACGTAGATATAAAATTGAAAACGACAGAACTCAAAACCAACCAACAAAACGAGCTTGGCTAAGAAGCGACATGCGCGAGACAACCACAGTTTGAAGGATTAGAGCTGGCAAAGGATTCGTCCGATGAACTTAACAGCCAAGTACGACAAAACCTGTTGAGAGCAACTTAGCCCCCACAAAAAAGAAGCCGCGCCAAAGAACGTAGCGAAAAAGTTAGAACCAGTAAACGACTAACCCACCACAAACACTGCACACACAGTGCCACCGGAAAGTTCGTTAGATTAGAAAACGAACAGGTGTATAGCTAGAACGAAGAACCGAGCTTTTAGACCAAAACGCTTTTCTGCCCGTTGCAAACTAACGCTAAGCTAAGTGGCTAACAAACTTACCACCTAACCCAATTTGAGCACCTTAATCACAAAACTAAACCGAACTGAAAATGCCGAGCGTTTGTTAGTCCGTCTTAAGCGTTTTGTTAGTTTGCTACCGCGATAAACCCAAGATTTAGCGCCAAGGTGCTGAATTGACGACCAAACTACTGGCTTTGAACGCAGATGTAAAATTGAAAACTACGAATATCAAATTCACACAACAAAACGGGATTAGCTAAGAAGACTTTCATAGATGCCGACAACCGCAAATGCAATTTTCAATGCTCACACTTAACTTTCAAAACCAAAGAAGCAGCGCGCAAGAACATTGAGAAATGAACCTTACTAACACAGAAGAAATGAGTAACACGGAAGCCAATTAAGTGAAAAACGGGCTACGCGAGATGCCTATTTCGATGAAAAGTCTTTGGGAAATAACAGGTGTATAGCTAGAACGCAAAACCCAGTTTTTAGACCAAAACGCTTTTCTGCCCTTTGCAAACTAACGCTGCGTTAAGGTGTGACAAGCGCTTGCCATACTGTGAGCGAAGCGAAACCGGCAAGCGTTTGGAATCACTCTTAAACGCTTTGTTATGCGATTTTTGCGCACATTATGTATTGAGGACCCGCTAGACCACCCAAATACTGTTCAAAACAGTTTTCAAAACCACCTTTTTCGTAACACACTTTTGCTCCTGGATTTTTGCAATTAACTGTCAGGTAAATCCAATTGAACGCTGAGTAGTGGGCTTTTAAGTAGGGAAAGAGAGCTTTGACCGCCTTCGTGCCTAACCCTTTACCTTGCTGACTAGTGTCGATAGCAAAAGCTCTTAATCCTAGCCCATCTGGCGGACAAAACTCATAGTTAGAAGAATAATCAACATCCAATTTGAAGAAACCGACTACTGAACCGTTGTTTTTTATGACATGTAAATGAGTTGTCTCACTTGCACTTGATATGAATTCATCAGCTGTACCAGCAAACTTAACTTGTTCATCAGCTAAACGAATAAGCTTAATTGCCCCAATATTTGATTCGTTAATCTTCTCTATTTCTACCATTTTGCTTCCATACTATTGAATCGCATAACGCCGCGTTAAGTGGTGAACAACGCCAACCACCAAACCTACCCCTTTGTACCTTAAACACTTAAGTTGACTTGAACCAAAACCGCCAAGCGTTGTGAATCCGCCTTAAACGCCTTGTTAGGCGAAGTTTTCCACCAATGTTTAAGTTGTTTTTAAAGCAGAGTACCCGAAACCAAATAAGCAACCAAACACCCACTGACTTTTTGTGATTCAAGAACCAGAAAAGCCACTATGTTTCAGCCGAAATTTCGACAACCACGAAATGCTGACCTTCAACAACAATGCAGGTTTTGAACCCGAAAATGCCAAAGCGACAAACTAGCAGCGAAATCGAAAGCCTCAATTGACTTGCCCTTGCCACATTTTGAGCAAGTCAAACTCACCACTATCCAACACTGAAAACCAATGAGGCAACCCACGAATTTTGGCATGTTTTACGGTTGGAGAGGTTCAATAATTTGAGCCGACAATACCAAATTGCCGACTTAGATAAACGAATGGTCAAAGATAACCAAGAAGATGAGAATAAAGAACTTTCCTGCCCATCGCCTAACGCCGCATTAAGGTGTGAGCGGCGCTTGGCTATACTTGAGCGAAGCGAAAACGCCAAGCGTTGCGAATCACTCTTAAATGCTTTGTTAACTGTATTTTTCCATGACGAAGTTTCTTAGTTTTTGACCACGAACCTCCATTTCTTGAGTTTGAACTACTTTAAACCCAAAATATTCATAAAATGGTCTGGCTGTAATACTTACTTCAGAATACAGACGCCTAATTCCACGTTGTTCTGCCATGCTAAGCACATGAGACATGAGTGCTTTGCCCACGCCCTGACCTTGATATTCATGATGACAAAAGAAGTGGTCAATTAACCCATTTGGTTGTAAATCAGTATAACCAACAATAGTGTTATCTACCTCAGCAACAAATGGTGACAAACCAGATATTCGCGTTTTCCAAACTGATAAATCAAGGCACTCTGGAGCCCATGCCTCTACTTGCTCTTGAGAGTAATCACGAATATTCACGTTACGAATCGTGTAAAAGTGAATACCCCAGAGTGCTTGAGCATCCGATTCAACGTACTCTCGAATTGTAATCATGCCACTGCCTCCGTAATACAGTTAACGCCGCATTAAGGTGTGAACAACGCGACCACCAAACTTAACCATACCACCTTAAACACTGAAGCCAACGCATAGTAAAAATGCCACGCGTTGCGAATCACTCTTAAACAGTTTGTTAGCAGTGTTTTAACGTCTTACCGCTGTTACTGTGACTTCAATAAGTACGTCACCTTCTAACGCAACACCTAGGCACGCTCGTTGAGGCCAGTGTTCTGGAGTTTCACCCAGCCACTCGCACCAAACTTTATCCATTTTAGGTTTATCTGGCATATTGGCGATAAACACCTGCGCACTTACTATTTGAGTTTTATCAGAACCCAATTCTTCGAGGTTTTGTTCTATCGTTTCTAGCGTCAGTTTAGTTTGGCCAACTATATCCAGAGAAGTGTCTGATGATGTTGCTACCGTCCATACCAAGTCTTTATATGCTGATGATTTATTTCGACCTTGATAGACACCCCGCTTCCTTTCAATCATTTTGTTCTCCTTGAACTGCTAACGCCTGCATAACACGTTTGCTACCATGCAGATTAAGCCTAAATTTACCACTTAACACGGTAAAACCAAAGAAACCTAGAACGCCGAATGTAGCAAATCGTGTTGATGCATTTGTTAAATGTAATTTACGCCATACCTACGTATCCTGGTGTTGATTGAATACGATAACACCAATTTTGAATTGCTGGATATTGAGTCAAATCGAAACCACCTTCATCTGCAACATGACTATAAGCATAAAGAGAAATATCAGCAATTGTCATTTCATCACCAACTAGATACCTAGTTTTACTCAATTGGCTTTCCATTAATTGTAGAGCTTTATGACCACCCTCTTGAAGTGAAACATATTCAGCTTTTCTTTCTTTTGGCATACCTAAATATTTTTGAATAAAACGAGCTACAGCAATGAATGGCTCATGACTGTATTGTTCGAAGAATAACCATTCATATACCTTTGCTTTTAAGTACGTATCTTTTGGTAGAAATGCTGTATTTTCAGAAAAGTACCCTAAAATTGCATTTGATTCGCACAGATAACGCCCATCATCTAATTCAACCGCAGGAATTTTTCCATTCGGGTATTTAGATAGAAATTCAGTTGTTTTTGTTTCACCATCTAAAATGTTCACATGAATCCACTCATGCTTAATATTTAAAAACGATAGTAACATCTTAACTTTTAAACAGTTTCCTGATTGTAGGTCACCATATACTTTCATTTACGCCCTCCTTGACGATTACATTTAACGCTAAAGCTAAGTGGCTAACAAACCTGCCACCCAACCCAATTTGAGCACCTTAATCACAAAACTAAACCGAACCAAAAATGCCGAGCGTTTGTTAGTCCGTCTTAAGCGTTTTGTTAGTTTGCTACCGCGATAAACCCAAGGTTTAGCGTCAAGGTGCTGAATTGACAACCAAACTACTGGCTTTGAACGCAGATGTAAAATTGAAAACGACAGAACTCAAAACCAACCAACAAAACGAGCTTGGCTAAGAAGACTTTCATAGATGCCGACAACAGCAAATGCAATTTTCAATGCTCACACTTAACTTTCAAAACCAAAGAAGCAGCGCGCAAGAACATTGAGAAATGAATCTTACTAACACGAAAGAAATGAATAACACAGAAGCTAATTAACTGAAAAACAGGCTACGTGAGATGCCTATTTCGATGAAAAGTCTTTGGGAAATAACAGGTGTATAGCTAGAACGCAGAACCAAGCTTTTAGACCAAAACGCTTTTCTGCCCTTTGCAAACTAACGCCCAATTAAGGGGTGAACAACGCCTCCACCCAAACCTAAAGCATTGTGCCATAGCCACTAAATTTGAAGTAGAAGCAAAAATGCCAAGCGTTGTGAATCCCTCTTAAATTGCTTGTTAGGTGCGTAGCTTATTCTTGTACAACCTTTACCCATTTTGAGCGCCATTCTTGTGCTTCCATAGGATCAGGCCAGAATTCTTTTTGCTTGATGATCAAACCGTTTTCAACGGTATGAAAAGTAATAGCACGGGCTTTTTGAACACTATCTGTAATCGAAACATCAGTTACGACCGTTGCTCCGTCACAAACTACCGAATGAACTTCAAACTCCCAAACACCATTTGCGGGGTAATAGGAATTAATAGCTGTGAAATTTTCTCTACCCAATGTAAGTTCATTTGATTGAGGCCAAAAGCCTTCGAAATTAGGACTAAGCCACTCACTCGCTTTGGCAAAGTCATTAGTTTTCATTGCATCCCAAAAAGCTAGGACAACTTCCTTTGAATTCATTATTTCCTCCAAGCACCTAACGAATGACATGGATTCCCCCTACCGAGGATATGCCACACTTATGTGGTACTTAATTGCACCGGAGGCACTATGTCTGATTATTCTTATTTCTGCGGTATCGACCTAGCTAAAAACCACTTCAGTCTTCATGCCGTAGACCAAAATGGTAAGGTCATACTTCATAAGTCGGTAACTCGCTCTAAACTACTGACTACAATAGCAAATATGCCACTCATGCGTATAGGCGTTGAAGCGTGTGGTGGTGCACATTATTGGGCAAGAACACTCAATAAACTTGGGCACGACGCCCGCATTATGGCCGTTAAATACGTAATTCCTTATCGAACTAAAGGAAAGAACGACCTTAATGATGCTGTTGCCATATGCGAAGCTGTTCAGCGTCCATCAACTCGCTTTGTACCCGTAAAATCCCCCGAGCAACAAGCCATCTTATCGGTACATAGAATGAGAGAGCATTGGGTTCGTGAACGCACCGCCCTTATGAATCGCATGCGCGCCCTACTCTCTGAGTTCGGGTTAATCATTCCTGTTGGCCGCTCTTCATTAATGAAACACGTTCCCTTAATCCTTGAAGATGCAGAAAATGAACTGCCACATCTCGCAAGAACGGTGATTGCCGATGCTTATCACCACCTTGGAGAGTTGAATCAACGTATCGCCGATACTGAACAAGTCTTCGAGTCTTTTGCTAAGGTCAGCGCTAATGTTCAACGAGTGATGAAGGTTCGTGGCATTGGACCGCAAACCGCTACTGCGATACTTGCTTCGATAGGCAATGGTTCTCAATTTGATAAAAGCCGTGATTTCTCTGCTTGGCTAGGACTCGTACCAAAGCAATATTCGACGGGAGGAAAGCCTCGCTTAGGTCGGATAACCAAACACGGCGACAAATACTTGCGAACACTATTAGTTCACGGGGCAAGGACAGTCATTGCTAACCTTGGCGACAAGCAAGATAAGCTAAGTCAGTGGTGTCGAGGCGTTCTAGAACGAAGAGGAATGAACCGAGCGATAGTGGCACTTGCCGCGAAGAACGCACGAATTATATGGTCGCTTTTACACAATCAAACCGAATATGAAAACTATGCTGCTTAAGTAGAAACTTAAGCAGCATAAAGAGTTAAAACCACCGGGTCATTGCAGACGCTAATGATGGAGATAGGTTAAGACCACTTGCGGAGAGCCTGTTAATGCGGCGGACACACTAGATGTCATCTAACGAATAAGGCACCGCAGTCGCGCAAGTCATCAGGGCCACGACGTATGCGAATCGTCGATAAGTAGGCCGAATGTAGAGCGGCAGTCCAAAACCCATCAACATAAGTTTAGCGGATGTTTGACAACCGGGGGAATCCATGTAGCCGTGTTAAGTGGTGAGCAACGCCCACCGAACTCAAGACAACATACCATAATCACCACACTAAAACTTGAAGCCAGAACTCGCAAGCGTTGGGAATCCGTCTTTAACACTTTGTTAGTTTGCCAACACGATGAAGCCAAAGTTTAGCGACAAGATGCTGAATTAATTACAAAACTACTGGCTTTGAACACCGAAATAAAATCGAAGACTACGAAACTCAGATTGAGCCACAAAACGAACTTGGCAAAGGAGACTTTCGCAGAACTTAACGACCACAAGTACCGTACTTCAATATTCAAATTCAAGCGGAAACACCAAAGAAACAGAGCCAAAGAACTTTGAGAAATGAACCTTACTGACACGAAAGAAATGAATAACACGGTAGCTAATTAACCGTGAAACTGGCTACGTGCGATGAGAGTTTCGATGACAAGTATTTGGGAACTACTAGGTGAATAGCAAGAACGTAGAACTAAGCTTTAGACCAAAAATGCTTTTCTGCCCTTTGCAAACTAACGCTAAGCTAAGTGGCTAACAAACCTGCCACCTAACCCAATTTGAACGCCTTAATCACAAAACCAAACCAAACTGAAAATGCCGAGCGTTTGTTAGTCCGTCTTAAGCGTTTTGTTAGTTTGCCACCGCGACAAACCAAAGGTTTAGCGCCAAGGTGCTGAATTGACTACCAAACTACTGGCTTTGAACGGAGATGTAAAATTGAAAACTACGAATATCAAATTCACACAACAAAACGGGCTTGGCTAAGAAGACTTTCATAGATGCCGACAACCGCAAATGCAATTTTCAATGCTCACACTTAACTTTCAAAACCAAAGAAGCAGCGCGCAAGAACATTGAGAAATGAACCTTACTAACACGGAAGAAATGAGTAACACAGAAGCTAATTAACCGAAAAACAGGCTACGCGAGATGCCTATTTCGATGAAAAGTCTTTGGGAAATAACAGGTGTATAGCTAGAACGAAGAACCAAGCTTTTAGACCAAAACGCTTTTCTGCCCTTTGCAAACTAACGCCGCATTAAGGTGTGAGCAACGCTACCACGAAACCCAACCATACCACCGTAAACACTGAGCCCAACGATGGAATGAAAAATGCCAAGCGTTGGGAATCACTCTTAAATGCTTTGTTAGAACTATTCACGCACAAAGCTTGCAACTAGCTTGGTTATCTTACCTTTAGTGTAATCAAGCCCAGCTTCTGCAAATGTATCCAAAGACATTTTTTTAAATGACGGCTCTATATCCCTTAATTTTCGTATTGCATCGGGATCAAATGCTAGCAACTCTCGTACAAGCCTTGCAGCCTCAATATATGAATCTAGATTGGTAAACTTGGAATAATCTGTTATTCCATAGTTGGCTGATAGGTAATTTTCTGAATACATAGTTGCTAACCCCTCCTCTATTACTGGAGCCCCTCTTGCACCACTCGGAGCAAGAAGATGTACAACTTCATGTGCAAGCTGATAATGAGCTAATACTTCATCATTAATAGCATTTGTATTTAGTTGAATAGCTATATTGCCACAATTGCCAGGAAACCAATTTTGAGGTCCATTTTCTTCAAATTCTAGCCCTACAAATGTCCATGACTTATCACGTTCACCATACAAAGCCTCAACTTCAGTTAACATACTCCCCAAACGACTAGCTAAAGTCCATGTGTAACCATCTTTGCTTGGTAATTCTTGAGTTATAAAATGTTTTTTGAGCACTCAAAATCTCCTTTTAGTTCTAACGCTAAGCTCAGTGGCTAACAAACCTACCACCTAACCCAATTTGAACACCTTAATCACTAAACTAAACCGAACCGAAAATGCCGAGCGTTTGTTAGTCCGTCTTAAGCGTTTTGTTAGTTTGCTACCGCGATAAACCAAAGGTTTAGCGCCAAGGTGCTGAATTGACTAACAAACTACTGGCTTTGAACGGAGATGTAAAATTGAAAACTACGAATATCAAATTCATACAACAAAACGGGCTTGGCTAAGAAGACTTTCATAGATGCCGACAACCGCAAATGCAATTTTCAATGCTCACACTTAACTTTCAAAACCAAAGAAGCAGCGCGCAAGAAAATTGAGAAATGAATCTTACTAACACGAAAGAAATGAGTAACACGGAAGTCAATTAACCGAAAAACGGGCTACGCGAGATGCCTATTTCGCTGAAAAGTCTTTGGGAAATAACAGGTGTATAGCTAGAACGCAGAACCAAGCTTTTAGACCAAAACGCTTTTCTGCCCTTTGCAAACTAACGCCCAATTAAGGTGTGAAGCACGCGACCCCAACACTCAATTTGACCACCATAAACACTGAGTTCAACTCAAACCAAAAATGCCAAGCGTGCTGAATCACTCTTAAATTGTTTGTTATAGCTCTGCTATTTTTTGCGCCATGAGCTCTCTAAATAATTTTGTTTGTGCTTCAAAGTTTTCTTGAGCTGTATAGAATTTCTTTAAATCTGCACGCTTGAATTCACCACCAGGTTTGCAATATGCGAGTGCCTTGCCGCGCTCTTCAAAAACAAAGTTGTATTCTATTTCAAGATCAGGAAAGTATAGCTGCATGAGAGTTTGAAATCGTTGTTGGTCACCCTTTTCTTGAAGACGATTTTTCTGCGAAAGTTCCATCGCCTCTTCAGCTGAATATTCACCCTTATACACAGGTATATAAATTAAATATAGCCCCGAAACATCAAGCTCCCATTTCTGAAAAAGAGTGTGCATTTCCTCAAGCTTTTCTCTCTTAAGTACTCGTTCTTGAAGCATTACTTTATTTCGAAAATCAGCCTTTGCTCGTCTCTCCTGAGCAAGATTTGTAATGTAAACACCTAACAATGCAGCTGCTGCAGTCACGATAGGCATCAAATCTGATGCTTTAAATGCCAACTCTTGTTCCAATTTTATCTCCTGAGCTATAACGCCCAATTAAGGGGTGAACAACGCCTCCACCCAAACCTAAAGCATTGTGCCATATACACTAAATTTGAAGTAGAAGCAAAAATGCCAAGCGTTGAGAATCCCTCTTAAATTGCTTGTTATATTTCAGTACGCTATAGGTGATTTAGGCTATACGTACCTACTAATTCGTTCTTTTCACTGGAGTTTCACCAGATCATCAGTAAGTTAAACTTAAAAGAGCGGTGGTTCTCCCAAAACATGGCAACACATTTTGAAAGTTGCTTAAATTTACTACTAATTTTGTTGATAATTTTCATACCCATAAGCTCTCCCTCCTTAGTCTGACTAGTTAAAAACCCCACAATTTCCGCTAAGAGAAACTGCACCATAAAAACAGGTGGATTTGACGCAAAGTAAATCGAGGCTGCCATCATCAGTCTCAGGAGACCACCACTGAGAGACGCATTCACGTTTCGGCTTTCGACTTAGTTTTAGCATTATAACGTATTGAACTGAAAAGAAATATAACGCCAAATTAAGGTGTGAACAACGCTAACACCTTACCTAACGCATTGTGCCATAAACACTAAACTTGCTTGAAGTGAGAGCGCCGAGCGTTGTGAATCACTCTTAAATTTATTGTTAAGCGTATTCTTTAACTGTGCTGCAATTCATATGTTTCTTGATCAATTTTGGTCGCTACATACTCTCGATGGCACGAAACTAATTTTTGGGGCAACGGGTTAGTTGCTAAAGGATTATGAATAACGATCCAGTCGTTACCATCAGTCACGCGGTTACAGCAATCGGAGCAAGAAAACAAGATTGCGCTTATACCAGCATATTTAGGTTGAAGAAAATAATCGATTGACACATCAGCACCTTTTGCTTTTTTGACGGCAGCTTTGAAATTAAAGCCACTATCCACAACACCACCAGTTTTTCTGTCAAATGTTACAAACTGACCACCTATAGGAAAAACGCTGCGAATTATTCTAGGTGGGTCAAAGTCAGCTCTTGCACTGGGCAGTTGGCAACCATTGATAGCTATAACGTAAGGTTCGGTTTTAGATATAATTCCCTTTCCAACATACTCATTGTATTTTCGGAATTTCTCTTCTATTGCGGATGTGTAACGTAATACAATCTGTTCGTCAGGAACGTCTTGTGCAATACCGGGCACTATTTCAGGAACCTTATCAGCTCCTTTTCCCGGCTGAGGTGCAATTGCCTCAAACCATATATTTCCATCAACGCTGCCAACGCAAACATCAGGCCCCGGTTTAGGGCAAGACACACCATGACCTTGCTCTATTAAACCTACAGTTAGGTCCATTTCCCAAAATCGTGCATCAAAATCTATAGCAAGCTGCTCAACAAAATGTAAGTCGCTTAATGGTTCGAATTTTAACCACAAAAACTCGGTCAATTCCCTACCGAAGAGCTCCATACGATGCTTACCATCACGGATATTTCTATATGCTGGATCTTCTATTTTTATATTGGTCCGAAATACGCTCATTTACACTCCATACGCTTAACGCTAAGCTAAGTGGCTAACAAACTTACCACCCACCTCAATCTGAGCACCTTAATCACGCAGCCAAACCGAACTGAAAATGCCAAGCGTTTGTTAGTCCG
The DNA here is from genome assembly GCF_024347295.1 of Vibrio artabrorum. Classification (NCBI taxonomy): domain Bacteria; kingdom Pseudomonadati; phylum Pseudomonadota; class Gammaproteobacteria; order Vibrionales; family Vibrionaceae; genus Vibrio; species Vibrio artabrorum. The sequence goes on from NZ_AP025459.1 coordinate 1,303,326, forward strand.
TCTTAAGCGTTTTGTTAGTTTGCTACCGCGATAAACCAAAGGTTTAGCGCCAAGGTGCTGAATTGACTACCAAACTACTGGCTTTGAACGGAGATGTAAAATTGAAAACTACGAATATCAAATTCACACAACAAAACGGGCTTGGCTAAGAAGACTTTCATAGATGCCGACAACCGCAAATGCAATTTTCAATGCCCACACTTAACTTTCAAAACCAAAGAAGCAGCGCGCAAGAACATTGAGAAATGAACCTTACTAACACGGAAGAAATGAGTAACACGGAAGCTAATTAACCGAGAAACGGGCTACGCGAGATGCCTATTTCGATGAAAAATCTTTGGGAAATAACAGGTGTATAGCTAGAACGAAGAACCAAGCTTTTAGACCAAAATGCTTTTCTGCCCTTTGCAAACTAACGCTTTGCTAAGTGGCTGGCAAAGCACTCAACCAGAAGCAACGCACTTTAATCATTAAACTCATTGGAACTGAAAATGCCAAGCGTTGCCAGTCCATTTAAGCAATTTGTTATGAAAAGGCGCTAAACCGTGCCACATAACTCAATGCCAACGCCCTAGCCTCTGAAATAAGCGCCGACTGCTGACACACAATGATTACCTGAAAGTCACTTCAAGCGAACGCAAAAAGTGAGGTTGCAAAGAAGAGCCGAACGATAAACTCATGGTGAAGATAATTGCCACAACTCGATCTAGTTTTAGAGCATAAAGTCAGATGGCATATTATTCTTTCGACATATCCCAATAGGCTTAAAAGCAAAGGAAACAGCAAGATTTAAGCCTAAGAAGATTTTAATTAGATGGTAGAAAAGCACAGCCTTTGAAGAACAAAACCACCTACAAAAAGATACGTTAACAGCAGCTTCATAACGCCCAATTAAGGGGTGAGCAACGCTACCACCCAACCTAAAACACTGTTCCGTAACCACTAAAAATGAAGTAGAAGCAAAAATGCCAAGCGTTGGGAATCCCTCTTAAATTGTTTGTTATATTTTTATTTATAGACGACCTTAAAGCGTTCTAAAACCAACAACATACCTTCTGTTGGATTAATCCCTAGTTCGTCGCACTCTAAGCTAAAAAACTTCCAATGAGCTTCGCGCCACCAACTCAATGACTTGTTACCCTCGCCCTCTTCTGCCGCAAACTCTGCTGCGACATCGCAGTATTTACATGTAGTGACTGAGGTGAGTTCGATGATACAGATTGGCTTTCCATCCCAGTCAGTAACAACTTGGAGGTGACCAACTTCTGGCATGAGTTCACCTTTTTGACTATACCAATACTCCAAGCTACACGAAGCTCGCTTTTCTCCGCGCAGTATAAGATCAGCACATAAATTGGCGTTGTACTCATCTGCGCAAAAATAGTCTGAACTGAAAGACCTATAACTTTTCGCAATTTCGCTAGGTAATGAGCTTAAATATTGGTTCAGATACGTCTGACTTCTTTCATCCATGTTCTTGAATCTCAATTAAAAATATAACGCCCAATTAAGGGGTGAACAACGCTGCCACCCACACCTAAATCATTGTGCCATAAACACTACAACTGAAGTAGAAGCAAAAATGCCAAGCGTTGGGAATCCCTCTTAAATTGTTTGTTATACGACTGGTACCTGCAGAGTCCCTTTAATGACGGTCACTGCTGAGCCTATTAACTTCGTACGCCCATTAGATAAAAGCTCGGTAGCAACATAACCACCTCGTTCAGAGGCCTGATAGCCTTGTAGTTTTAACTTACCCAGCTTTCCTGACCAATAAACAGTTAAAGCACAATGCGCAGAACCTGTAACGGGGTCTTCGTTTACACCTACCCAAGGTGCAAAGTACCTCGAAACAAAATCTAACTCGTTACTATTTGAACGTGTAGTAACTAGAACTCCACGCCCCTTGGTTTGTTTCATTGCCTCAAAATTTGGCTGGACGCTCAGTAATGTTTCCTCACTATCAATTTCAATGAAAACCTTCGAATCAAAGCTACCAAAGGTAACTATTTTACATGCCTCTATGCCTAAATTATCCAAAAGCACCTGACAGGGAGAAATGTCGAATTCAAGGATTGGTGACGGAAAATCCAGTTCAATTGTAGATTCGTTGACCAGTGCAGTTAAGGTGCCAGACAAGGTTTCAAAATTAACAGTATCGTGCGTACTTACTTGCCCCCTTTCTTTCAGGACATGAGCAACAGCAAGAGTTCCGTGACCGCATAGCTTTACCTCCGCTTTTGGAGTAAACCACTTTAGCGTCATATCAGAAAGCGATAAAAAAGCCGTTTCGGACACAGCCATTTCTTCAGCAATTGATAGCATTAAGCTATCACTTAAGCCATTGTTTGTTATACAGACTCCAGCAGGATTACCTTTGAATGCTTCACTTGTAAATGAATCAACCTGATAGATATCTAAGTCCATTTAGTTCTCCTAATTTAATAAAGTCGTATAACGCTAAGCTAAGTGGCTAACAAACCTGCCACCTAACCCAATTTGAGCACCTTAATCACAAAACTAAACCAAACTAAAAATGCCGAGCGTTTGTTAGTCCGTCTTAAGCGTTTTGTTAGTTTGCTACCGCGATAAACCCAAGGTTTAGCGCCAAGGTGCTGAATTGACGACCAAACTACTGGCTTTAAACGCAGATGTAAAATTGAAAACTACGAATATCAAATTCACACAACAAAACGGGCTTGGCTAAGAAGACTTTCATAGATGCCGACAACCGCAAATGCAATTTTCTCAATGCTCACACTTAACTTTCAAAACCAAAGAAGCAGCGCGCAAGAACATTAAGAAATGAACCTTACTAACACAGAAGAAATGAGTAACACGGAAGCCAATTAAGTGAAAAACGGGCTACGCGAGATGCCTATTTCGATGAAAAGTCTTTGGGAAATAACAGGTGTATAGCTAGAACGCAAAACCCAGCTTTTAGACCAAAACGCTTTTCTGCCCTTTGCAAACTAACGCTAGGCTAAGTGGCTAACAAACCTGCCACCTAACCCAATTTGAGCACCTTAATCACAAAACTAAACCGAACCAAAAATGCCGAGCGTTTGTTAGTCCGTCTTAAGCGTTTTGTTAGTTTGCTACCGCGATAAACCCAAGGTTTAGCGCCAAGGTGCTGAATTGACAATCAAACTACTGGCTTTGAACGAAGATGTAAAATTGAAAACTACGAATATCAAATTCACACAACAAAACGAGCTTGGCTAAGAAGACTTTCATAGATGCCGACAACCGCAAATGCAATTTTCAATGCTCACACTTAACTTTCAAAACCAAAGAAGCAGCGCGCAAGAACATTGAGAAATGAACCTTACTAACACGGAAGAAATGAGTAACACAGAAGCTAATTAACCGAAAAACAGGCTACGCGAGATGCCTATTTCGATGAAAAGTCTTTGGGAAATAACAGGTGTATAGCTAGAACGAAGAACCCAGCTTTTAGACCAAAACGCTTTTCTGCCCTTTGCAAACTAACGCTAAGCTAAGTGGCTAACAAACCTGCCACCTAACCCAATTTGAACGCCTTAATCACAAAACCAAACCAAACTGAAAATGCCGAGCGTTTGTTAGTCCGTCTTAAGCGTTTTGTTAGTTTGCCACCGCGACAAACCAAAGGTTTAGCACCAAGGTGCTGAATTGACTACCAAACTACTGGCTTTGAACGGAGATGTAAAATTGAAAACGACGAATATCAAATTCATACAACAAAACGGGCTTGGCTAAGAAGACTTTCATAGATGCCGACAACCGCAAATGCAATTTTCAATGCTCACACTTAACTTTCAAAACCAAAGAAGCAGCGCGCAAGAACATTGAGAAATGAATCTTACTAACACGAAAGAAATGAGTAACACGGAAGCCAATTAGCCGAAAAACGGGCTACGCGAGATACCTATTTCGATGAAAAGTCTTTGGGAAATAACAGGTGTATAGCTAGAACGAAGAACCCAGCTTTTAGACCAAAACGCTTTTCTGCCCTTTGCAAACTAACGCTAAGCTAAGTGGCTAACAAACCTGCCACCCCACCCAATTTGAACACCTTAATCACACAACTAAACCGAATCAAAAATGCCAAGCGTTTGTTAGTCCGTCTTAAGCGCTTTGTTAGTTTGCCACCGCGATAAAGCCAAAGGTTTAGCGCCAAGGTGCTGAATTAACTATAAAACTACTTGTTTTGAACGCAGATGTAAAATTGAAAACGACAGAACTCAAAACCAACCAACAAAACGAGCTTGGCTAAGAAGCGACATGCGCGAGACAACCACAGTTTGAAGGATTAGAGCTGGCAAAGGATTCGTCCGATGAACTTAACAGCCAAGTACGACAAAACCTGTTGAGAGCAACTTAGCCCCCACAAAAAAGAAGCCGCGCCAAAGAACGTAGCGAAAAAGTTAGAACCAGTAAACGACTAACCCACCACAAACACTGCACACACAGTGCCCCCGGAAAGTTCGTGAGATTAGAAAACGAACAGGTGTATAGCTAGAACGCAAAAACCAGCTTTTAGACCAAAACGCTTTTCTGCCCTTTGCAAACTAACGCTAAGCTAAGTGGCTAACAAACTTACCACCTAACCCAATTTGAACGCCTTAATCACAAAACCAAACCAAACTGAAAATGCCGAGCGTTTGTTAGTCCGTCTTAAGCGTTTTGTTAGTTTGCTACCGCGACAAATCCAAGGTTTAGCGCCAAGGTGCTGAATTGACCACCAAACTACTGGCTTTGAACGCAGATGTAAAATTGAAAACGACAGAACTCAAAACCAACCAACAAAACGGGCTTGGCTAAGAAGCGACATGCGCCGACCAACTACGGTTTGAAGGACTAGAACTGGCAAAGGATTCGTTCGATGAACTAAACAGCCAAGTGCGACAAAACCTGTTGAGAGCAATTTAGCCGCAACAAAAAAGAAACCACACCAAATAACGTGGCGAAACAGTTAGAACCCGTAAACGACTAACCCACCACAAACACTTCCCACATAGTGCCACCGGAAAGTTCGTGAGATTAGAAAACGAACAGGTGTATAGCTAGAACGCAAAACCCAGCTTTTAGACCAAAACGCTTTTCTGCCCTTTGCAAACTAACGCTAAGCTAAGTGGCTAACAAACCTGCCACCTAACCCAATTTGAGCACCTTAATCACAAAACTAAACCAAACTAAAAATGCCGAGCGTTTGTTAGTCCGTCTTAAGCGTTTTGTTAGTTTGCTACCGCGATAAACCCAAGGTTTAGCGCCAAGGTGCTGAATTGACGACCAAACTACTGGCTTTAAACGCAGATGTAAAATTGAAAACTACGAATATCAAATTCACACAACAAAACGGGCTTGGCTAAGAAGACTTTCATAGATGCCGACAACCGCAAATGCAATTTTCTCAATGCTCACACTTAACTTTCAAAACCAAAGAAGCAGCGCGCAAGAACATTAAGAAATGAACCTTACTAACACAGAAGAAATGAGTAACACGGAAGCCAATTAAGTGAAAAACGGGCTACGCGAGATGCCTATTTCGATGAAAAGTCTTTGGGAAATAACAGGTGTATAGCTAGAACGCAAAACCCAGCTTTTAGACCAAAACGCTTTTCTGCCCTTTGCAAACTAACGCTAAGCTAAGTGGCTAACAAACCTACCACCTAACCCAATTTGAGCACCTTAATCACGCAGCCAAACCGAATCAAAAATGCCGAGCGTTTGTTAGTCCGTCTTAAGCGTTTTGTTAGTTTGCTACCGCGACAAACCCAAAGTTTAGCGCCAAGGTGCTGAATTGACTACCAAACTACTGGCTTTGAACGCAGATGTAAAATTGAAAACTACGAATATCAAATTCACACAACAAAACGGGCTTGGCTAAGAAGACTTTCATAGATGCCGACAACCGCAAATGCAATTTTCAATGCTCACACTTAACTTTCAAAACCAAAGAAGCAGCGCGCAAGAACATTGAGAAATGAATCTTACTAACACGAAAGAAATGAATAACACAGAAGCTAATTAACTGAAAAACAGGCTACGTGAGATGCCTATTTCGATGAAAAGTCTTTGGGAAATAACAGGTGTATAGCTAGAACGCAGAACCAAGCTTTTAGACCAAAACGCTTTTCTGCCCTTTGCAAACTAACGCTAAGCTAAGTGGCTAACAAACCTACCACCTAACCCAATTTGAGCACCTTAATCACGCAGCCAAACCGAATCAAAAATGCCGAGCGTTTGTTAGTCCGTCTTAAGCGTTTTGTTAGTTTGCTACCGCGACAAACCCAAAGTTTAGCGCCAAGGTGCTGAATTGACTACCAAACTACTGGCTTTGAACGCAGATGTAAAATTGAAAACTACGAATATCAAATTCACACAACAAAACGGGCTTGGCTAAGAAGACTTTCATAGATGCCGACAACCGCAAATGCAATTTTCAATGCTCACACTTAACTTTCAAAACCAAAGAAGCAGCGCGCAAGAACATTGAGAAATGAACCTTACTAACACGGAAGAAATGAGTAACACAGAAGCTAATTAACCGAAAAACGGGCTACGCGAGATGCCTATTTCGCTGAAAAGTCTTTGGGAAATAACAGGTGTATAGCTAGAACGAAGAACCCAGCTTTTAGACCAAAACGCTTTTCTGCCCTTTGCAAACTAACGCTTTGCTAAGTGGCTGGCAAAGCACCTAACCAGAAGCAACCCACCTTAATCATGAAACTCATTGGAACTGAAAATGCCAAGCGTTGCCAGTCCATTTAAGCAATTTGTTATGAAAAGGCGCTAAACCGTGCCACTTAACTCAATGCCAACGCCCTAGCCTCTGAAATAAGCGCCGACTGCTGACCCACAATGATTACCTGAAAGTCACTCCAAGCGAACGCAAAAAGTGAGGTTGCAAAGAAGAGCCGAACGATAAACTCACGGTGAAGATAATTGCCACAACTCGGTCTAGTTTTAGAGCACAAAGCCTATTGGCATATTATTCTTTCGACATATCCCAATAGGCTTAAAAGCAAAGGAAACAGCAAGATTTAAGCCTAAGAAGATTTTAATTAGATGGTAGAAAAGCACAGCCTTTGAAGAACGAAACCACCTACAAAAAGATACATTAACAGCAGCTTCATAACGCCCTGCTAAGGGGTGAGCAACGCAATACCGAAGCCGCCGCATACCACCTTAACCACTAAATTCAACGCATAGTAAAAATGCCACGCGTTGCGAATCCCTCTTGAGCAGTTTGTTAGTTTGCAAACCCAAAGCGTTGATTTTACGTTATTTTAAATTTTGAAAACAATAAACTCTATGTGTTTTGATGCACTCAAGTCAGGCGTAGTTTCAAAGCGGCTACTCAATGAAACCACGTGGAACAAACAACGCCGCAGAAAACGAACTGACAACACCAAAAAGCACTTTTGGAAAACCAATCTCACAATGCGGACTTTCAACAAAGCCACCGAAACCACATGAACATACCACACCAGAGAAAACGCCATCTCAGCGAGTAAATCAGCTTTTGTACCAACAAACTCAACGAGCAGAGTTTCAGCAAAAAAGTTCGACTCAGTTAACCCCAAAGTCACCGTACCAAAGAACAAACCAAACGTTGAAACGATGCCAATTTTGGATTTTCACCACTCTAGTTAACACTAAAATTGAAAGCCAATACGACAACTTAAACCTTGAGCTTTTACCACTAGATCTTGCGATATAGCTGCGTTTTTCCTCTTGCAAACTAACGCTAAGCTAAGTGGCTAACAAACCTGCCACCCAACCCAATTTGAACACCTTAATCACAAAACTAAACCGAACCAAAAATGCCGAGCGTTTGTTAGTCCGTCTTAAGCGTTTTGTTAGTTTGCCACCGCGACAAACCAAAGGTTTAGCGCCAAGGTGCTGAATTGACAACCAAACTACTGGCTTTGAACGCAGATGTAAAATTGAAAACTACGAATATCAAATTCACACAACAAAACGGGCTTGGCTAAGAAGACTTTCATAGATGCCGACAACCGCAAATGCAATCTTCAATGCTCAAACTTAACCTTCAAAACCAAAGAAGCAGCGCGCAAGAACATTGAGAAATGAACCTTACTAACACAGAAGAAATGAGTAACACGGAAGCTAATTAACCGAAAAACGGGCTACGCGAGATGCCTATTTCGATGAAAAGTCTTTGGGAAATAACAGGTGTATAGCTAGAACGAAGAACCCAGCTTTTAGACCAAAACGCTTTTCTGCCCTTTGCAAACTAACGCCCTGTTAAGGTGTGAGTAACGCAATACCGATGCTTCCGCATACCACATTAAACACTAAACGCAACGCATAGTTAAAATGCCAAGCGTTGCGAATCACTCTTAAACAGTTTGTTAAATAACATTAATCAGCGATCCTTGCACCTATACTTAAGCCTCCAAACTCTTCCATGCTCATCAGATATGGTCGGTCAGTAAGAACTTGCCCACTACCTAGCGTGACATGCTCAGGCACCCACATTTTGTCGTCATTGTGGTAAACATAAACCAACCGTTTTGGACTCTCATCGACTAAGTTGTCAATGAGTTTTTTTGCATTATTGCTAGCATCTGTAATTTGACTAATAGAGTCTTTAATTAATACTGGACTGTTTGTCTCGATGATAAATTCCACCAAACATCCACGATAAGGAGTATTGAAATTATAGAGAACTCGTTTGTTAACCTTTTTCACAATTGAGTTTACCAGCCAACTAGCAAACCTTTCTTGATGGTTAGCAGTTTGTTCACCTAACTTATTAAAGTAACCAGTTAAAAATGGGAGGGCTATGCTTGCGGGTATGGCAATACTTAATATCGTTACCGGATCAGCAGCCTTTCGAACCGCTATATATGGTTTTGTCGCAACGAATTCAGGTGCGTTAGCTAATGCACTTGTGATTATGTCTTCATCAAGCTCAATATTGCTGTATTCAATCTCAACATCTCCAAATGAAACATCAGTTTCAGTGGGAATGTAGGCTGAGTTTAAGGCACTCATTTCTGTTGGAAACGGTCGATAAAATGACTTTGAGTACGTTGCAATAACAGCAAAAACATAGGTTTTTTCACCATCACGGCTAGTGAGCATTTTTGCCGCTAGAGTACGACCAAAAGTTGCTATTCTTGGATCATGATGAGCGTTCAAGGGTAAGCCATGTTTATTGATGGCAATCTCTGTACTTTTTAGAGCCTCTAAACTCATTTGATCACCATGTATATCAACCTTATTCGTCGACACTACTCCTAATACAAATTCTTCATAAATATCAGATTTTAGTTTTCTTAACGTACCTTTGTAGAACTCTTCTACTCCGTCAAAGTCATCAAAATCACTCACTTTAAGCTCCTGTTATTTAACGCTAAGCTAAGTGGCTAACAAACTTACCACCTAACCCAATTTGAGCACCTTAATCACAAAACTAAACCGAACTGAAAATGCCGAGCGTTTGTTAGTCCGTCTTAAGCGTTTTGTTAGTTTGCTACCGCGACAAACCAAAGGTTTAGCGCCAAGGTGCTGAATTGACTACTAAACTACTGGCTTTGAACGTAGATGTAAAATTGAAAACGACAGAACTCAAAACCAACCAACAAAACGAGCTTGGCTAAGAAGCGACATGCGCGAGACAACCACAGTTTGAAGGATTAGAGCTGGCAAAGGATTCGTCCGATGAACTTAACAGCCAAGTACGACAAAACCTGTTGAGAGCAACTTAGCCCCCACAAAAAAGAAGCCGCGCCAAAGAACGTAGCGAAAAAGTTAGAACCAGTAAACGACTAACCCACCACAAACACTGCACACACAGTGCCACCGGAAAGTTCGTGAGATTAGAAAACGAACAGGTGTATAGCTAGAACGCAAAAACCAGCTTTTAGACCAAAACGCTTTTCTGCCCTTTGCAAACTAACGCCGCGTTAAGTGGTGAGCAACGCTACCACCTGACCTAAACCATTGTGCCGTAAACACTAAAGCCGAATCAAACCGAAAATGCCAAGCGTTGGGAATCCGTCTTAAACGCTTTGTTATATTTATGATACCTCTATACCTTTTCCCACTTTATAAGAGATTTTCTTCTAGCCACGATGAGATAGTAAATACTGATTGCAATAGAGAATGCTGAGCTTGCTATGAGAGCATTTGTTAAGGTATCCATGAACATAGAATTCTCTTGGGCTAGGCTAAACAGATACGTTATAAGCAGGTATACGAAGAAGAATTCAATGAATTTCAAGACTATGTTTGTCGGAAGAGACTCCCAATATACCGGTTTTAACTGGATGCCTCGATTTCGCAAAAATCTATATACAATTGTCTTGTCTGTATTACAAGAAAGCCCCAAAACCTTTAGGTGATTGTCAGCTCTTTCTAACTTATCTTGATAACTCATAAATCTCCCCTAAATGGAAGACGATACCAAAATTTGGAAGATTGGATTTAGAGTAGCTTCATGATTTGAAAATAAATATAACGCCCTGTTAAGGGGTGAGCAACGCAATACCAAAGCCGCTGCATACCACCTTAAACACCAAAACCAACGCATAGTAAAAATGCCACGCGTTGCGAATCCCTCTTGAACAGTTTGTTAGCAGTATTTATTTCACCTGAACTTCATTCAAGCGGAACCTCATTGCCTCACAAGCTAAATCAACTAATTTTCCGATATTTCTATTGTTTTCCACTGCCTTTTCGTAATAATCCCGATCAGCAGATTTACCATACTTATAATCAACACTCTCGTCATAACAAGCATTACGCACAGCGCTCAGAGCGGTGTAGACTGATTCAGAGAAAAATGGTTTGTTCTTTTCTAATGTTGTGGAAAAAGCATTAAAAGGGTTTATGAATTGGTTATACCTTTCGGCTTTCCTTTCTTCTTCACTTTGAGAAGGATCAATATGATCAAAAATTGGACGCAACTGTGAAGTAACAATTTTTAATTCAACTAGAAGTTCCCAAGCATCACCATAAATTCTGTACTCTTTGTCAAACTGGACTTGAGAAACAAACACAGAGTGCTGTAGTTGCGCATCTAAACGTTGGTTTGCCGACGTTAAATCTTGTTCAAGTTTCTTTAGCTCAATAGCTAAATCACTTTTGTTTCGCTCAATGATTCTACTGAGCCAAATTTTGCTGATAAACGCAAACAATCCACCAAGCACCAACGTTACGCCACCGAGTAACTCAACAACTTCTCGATAATATTCCAACTGAAACTCCAAAAATACTGCTAACGCCCAATTAAGGTGTGAGGCACGCAATACCAATGTTACCGCATATCACCCTAATCACTTAAACCGATGCATAGCAAAAATGCCACGCGTGCCGAATCACTCTTAAATTGTTTGGTAGCAGACAATTAGTACGCCCAAACGATCCTTTTAGGAGCTTTACTTAATTGAAAGTATTTCACGAACTTTTGGGCTTGAATAATGCTACTTTCATTCACAAGGCTCTGAAATGCATATACGAACAGAGCTAACGCAATGAAGATCAAAGCCGAAAACCATACTATGTTATATGTCCCTACATTTATATCAAACAAGCCTGGAATGAAAAACTTTTGATACGCTATAACCGCTGCAAAGCAACCCAATAAAGCAGACAGATAATATTTAAGTGCAGCTATGGTTTGAGATCTATATTTTTCATATCGAATTGCTTTAGGGGAAGAAAACTTCGGTAATAAAGAAAACTGCCTTTCTTTAAAGTCTAGATACTTTTCTGATGATTTATAAAGAGCAAACAATGTCTGCCTTTTCTCATGCTCCATAATGACTAGTGTTTGCTCATAGGGTATATGCACCTTATATGAACTCTCTATCAATTTTTCAATCGTATATGCCTTGCCACCACTTTCAGGATCTTTTAAACAACAGTTTAAGAACTCCAGTTGCTTGATTTTATAAACTCTACCTGAGTCCAGTACTGAGTGGAAAAACTTAAGCACAGCTAAAAGCCCTAGAATTGCAGAGCTAGGCTTCAAAAACTGAAGGATATGGGTTAGAACCTCTGAGCTTTCCATTTTACTCCTAACTAAATTTTGACTGCTAACGCCGCGTTAAGTGGTGAGCAACGCTACCACCTGACCTAAACCATTGTGCCGTAAACACTAAAGCCGAATCAAACCGAAAATGCCAAGCGTTGGGAATCCGTCTTAAACGCTTTGTTATATTTATGATACCTCTATACCTTTTCCCACTTTATAAGAGATTTTCTTCTAGCCACGATGAGATAGTAAATACTGATTGCAATAGAGAATGCTGAGCTTGCTATGAGAGCATTTGTTAAGGTATCCATGAACATAGAATTCTCTTGGGCTAGGCTAAACAGATACGTTATAAGCAGGTATACGAAGAAGAATTCAATGAATTTCAAGACTATGTTTGTCGGAAGAGACTCCCAATATACCGGTTTTAACTGGATGCCTCGATTTCGCAAAAATCTATATACAATTGTCTTGTCTGTATTACAAGAAAGCCCCAAAACCTTTAGGTGATTGTCAGCTCTTTCTAACTTATCTTGATAACTCATAAATCTCCCCTAAATGGAAGACGATACCAAAATTTGGAAGATTGGATTTAGAGTAGCTTCATGATTTGAAAATAAATATAACGCCCTGTTAAGGTGTGAGCAACGCAATACAAAAGCCTCCGCAAACCACCTTAAACACTAAGCACAACGCATAGTAAAAATGCCACGCGTTGCGAATCACTCTTAAACAGTTTGTTATGTGTGTTGTTTTTTCAATGACCCTGGCGATTTTTCCCCTAACTTCTCAGCTATACCCGTAACATCAACACCTTCATAATCCAACTTTTTAACTATGCGGCTTCTTACACTTTTTAAATATTCAAGAAGATGCAATACATGTGAAGTATTTACCTTAATTTTACCATTTACATCGATTTCCTGAAGGACAACAGCGCGACCGGCTTCAATTAACGAATCTAGAGTTTTGTCTTTTTGTTTGCTCTCTTTAACACAAACAATTCCCAGAGCAATATGGTTTTCATCGATATCGAAGACTTCATGAGGTAACTTGCCTACCAACATATTAAGATCTCCGCCTTCTTGAACAAACTTCAACACCTCGGGTTTTAACTGGCGATAACCTTCTACATTTTTCTCGACCCAGTCCAGTGTATCCTTCATATTTTTTCCAACAGAGCTATAGGCTGACCTCTTAATTTCAATAACTCCATGCACACTCTGTTGCGGAACTAACGCAAAGCCTGCAGTATCAAATATCGCAGGTAAAGGTGTAGGACTCCAAATCATAAGATCCAACTGCTTTAACTTCTCTCCTACTTGAGCTGTACCGATAAGACTTCCTGTAGAGCATATATGTGGTGTCATAAAATTTCGAATTAGCTCAGTCACCGCAGATTCTGCATATGCACCAATAACAGCTGGATTGCTAGTAAACTTTATAATTTCATTATTAGCGGTAAGCGAATTTACCAGCTGTTCAGTATATGTTTTCCAAAAATAATCGCTCATTTTAAACCTCGAAACACATAACGCTAAGCTAAGTGGCTAACAAACTTACCACCCAACCCAATTTGAGCACCTTAATCACTAAACTAAACCGAACCGAAAATGCCGAGCGTTTGTTAGTCCGTCTTAAGCGTTTTGTTAGTTTGCTACCGCGATAAACCAAAGGTTTAGCGCCAAGGTGCTGAATTGACGACCAAACTACTGGCTTTAAACGAAGATGTAAAATTGAAAACTACGAATCTCAAACCCACACGCCAAACGTCCTTGGCTAAGAAGCGACATGCGCCAGACAACTACGGTTTGAAGGACAATAACTGGCAAAGGATTCGTTCGATGAACTTAACAGCCAAGTGCGACAAAGCCAGTTGAGAGCAACTTAGCCGCAACAAAAAAGAAACCACACCAAATAACGTGGCGAAAAAATTAGAGCCCGTAAACGACTAACCCACCACAAACACTGCACACATAGTGCCACCGGAAAGTTCATGAAATTAGAAAACGAACAGGTGTATAGCTAGAACGCAAAACCCAGCTTTTAAACCAAAACGCTTTTCTGCCCTTTGCAAACTAACGCTAAGCTAAGTGGCTAACAAACCTACCACCCAACCCAATTTGAACACCTTAATCACAAAACCAAACCGAACCAAAAATGCCAAGCGTTTGTTAGTCCGTCTTAAGCGTTTTGTTAGTTTGCTACCGCGATAAACCCAAGGTTTAGCGCCAAGGTGCTGAATTGACAACCAAACTACTGGCTTTGAACGCAGATGTAAAATTGAAAACTACGAATATCAAATTCACACAACAAAACGAGCTTGGCTAAGAAGACTTTCATAGATGCCGACAACCGCAAATGCAATTTTCAATGCTCACACTTAACTTTCAAAACCAAAGAAGCAGCGCGCAAGAACATTGAGAAATGAACCTTACTAACACGGAAGAAATGAGTAACACAGAAGCTAATTAACCGAAAAACAGGCTACGCGAGATGCCTATTTCGATGAAAAGTCTTTGGGAAATAACAGGTGTATAGCTAGAACGAAGAACCCAGCTTTTAGACCAAAACGCTTTTCTGCCCTTTGCAAACTAACAGCTATTAGACGGTAAATTTCTATATTTAAATATAGAATTCATCTATCTAGTATCTTAATTACGTTAACCATACCCCGTATTTATGTAAAATAACAGTAACTTAAGTGCTAAGTCTCACTGCCTTCATCCCAAAATGATGAATTTTTCCATATAGCCTGAATCAATGTGCCAAACTGCAAACCATGTATGTATAAACAGTTAAGGCCGAAATGAAAAATTCACCTTTTTTATCTTATATACAAGAGTATATGCTTGGTAGGCACTATGCTCTTCGTACAACAAAATCTTATATATATTGGATTCATCAATATATTTTGTATCATGATAAAAAGCACCCCAAAAGCTTAACATCGAGACATGTTGAAGACTTCTTGACACACTTGGTTGTTAATAAAAAGTCAGCAAAGAAAACACAAAGCCTTGCGCTCAATGCGTTGGTTTTTCTATACAAAGAGATCATCCAAGAACCGGTCGATCTCGACATGCAATTTCGGCGTTCAGACAAGTCTCGAAAATTGCCAACAGTGATGACTCAAGAAGAAATAAGCCGACTCTTTAGCCACTGTTCGATCAACTACAAGCTGCCGTATCAATTAATGTATGGATCAGGTCTGCGTTTAATGGAGTGTGTACGCTTGCGAATACAAGATATCGACTTTGAATATAAATCTGTACGTGTATGGCAAGGAAAGGGGGGCAAAAACCGCTTGGTAACCATCGCTCCGGAGCTTTTTTCCAGCATTAAACAGCAGCAACAGAGGTCCGTAAACTATTACCAGCAAGATATACATGATGACGCATTTTCAGGTGTGCACATGCCCGACGCACTCGCAAAAAAATATCCAAACGCAGAAAAAAGCTCAAATTGGCAATTTCTCTTTCCATCCCCTCGTTTGTCTATCGATGTAAAAACAGGTGAATTACGTAGACATCATATTCATCCGACGGCGCTACAAAAGCACATTAAGATAGCGGCTCAAAAAGCGAATATTGAAAAAAATATCTCATGCCACACTTTAAGGCATTCATTTGCGACACATCTTCTTCAAAGCGGCGCTGATATTAGAACGGTTCAAGAACAACTTGGACACTCTGATTTAAAAACGACACAAATTTATACTCACATCATTGATCGAGGGGCTAATGGCGTTGTTAGCCCCCTATCAAGAATATTTCAAAGTAAATGAGTGTTCCCCTTGTATGCTGTGAGTGACAATTTCATTTTAAATAAGCCGTCTTACCATTACTTTTTACGGACCACTGGATAATCAGAGCCATGAAGCTCTTGTACAAAACCCGAGCCATCGCCGCTATGTGTAACCCATACTTTCTCTTTCGCGCGTGTCATAGCGACATAGAATAAACGTCGTTCTTCAGCATAAGGAAACTCATCTGACGATTCTGTTAATGCACCATCGATGTGCAGTTGCTTCTTCTTCGCAGGGAACTGACCTTCATCCACACAAAGAATAATCACAAAATCGGCTTCTTTGCCCTTACTGGCGTGACAAGTCATGAAATTGATATCGATTGAGGTATAGATTTTTTTCCATTCTTCCAGTAATTCTGGTTTGTGGTAATGATTACGGCCCAGCAGCAATACAGACTTATTGGTTTTGCCTTTGGATTGTCGGTTTAATTGATCAAGGATTTTTTCGACTTCTTTGCTTGGCGCACTGTAGACGGCCTTTTGTTTCTGTTGCTTAAAGCTGTTTAGTTCTTTGGGCAATTGAATTGGGTTTTCCTGTACAAATCGGTTCGCAACAGCACCTAACTGATTATTAAATCGGTAAGTCGTATCCAAGTGGTGAATTGTTGAACTCTTAAAACGCGATTTAAACCCCGTGGTTAAATCAACATCTGCCCCTGCAAACTGGTAGATAGATTGCCAATCATCACCTACTGCAAAGATAGAGGCTTGGTGGTCGGCTTTCGACTGGTTACACAATGCTTCAACCAGAGCAAGGCGATCAGGAGAGATATCTTGGTATTCATCGATCATGATAAATTTCCAAGGAGAGATAAACTTGCCCTTTTCAACGTATTGAGTCGCTCGACTGATCATGATAGAGAAGTCGATATGATTCTCTTCTTTTAGTGCTTTTTGCCAAGCGGTAACACATGGCCAACACAGTGAAAGTTCACTATTCAAACGTGTGTAGTCTTTATGGTCGATGAGCCGTTCTTGTACTTCTTTTTTTGATAAGCCCGATGCATTCAACTGCTCAAGTTGTTTTTCTAGCCAACCTATCAATTTAAGGTTAGAGACGTGGCTGCCAAGCTCGTCATCACCGGTTAAATAGGCGATTGGCCATTTGGACAGGTGCTTTTGCCAGCGCTTGAAGTTGGTTGGTGTCATCCAGTGCTTTTTCAACCAATCAATACACCATGCTTGGCGTTGATTGTCATCTAAAGCGAGGGGGGAGATAACAACCCGTTCACTTTCGACTTGATTCAGTATTTTTAAACCTAACTGATGAAAAGTACTGACTTCGACTTTGTCGGCTGATAAACCAATTTTGCTGTCGAGACGTTGCTTCATTTCGATAGCGGCTTCACGTCCAAATGCGAGCAATAACAGTTCTTCAGCTTGGGCCTGATGACTTTGCAATAAATAAGAGACGCGAGCCGTCAATACGCTTGTTTTTCCAGAACCCGCCCCCGCAAGGATCAGGTTATGGTCGTCGTTCATCAAAACGGCGTATTGCTGAGACAAATTCAATGGGGACGACTCACATTGCGCAAACAATACCGCCCAGTTTTGTCTTTCTGTCTCTAACCATTGCAGGTTGCGTTCCGCTTGCTTGATTTCGGTTTCCGATAACCATTGCTGCATTGTCGCGACACGCTTTGGCATGCGTTGAACGGCTTCTTCTAAGCTCATGTTCATGCTTTCCAAACCAAAGTTAACCATGTCAACCCAAGCGTTGACCTTAGAATGCGGTAAGAAGGCAGGAAGTTGCTCTAGACGTGTCAGTTCGGCTTCCCACTGAGGGACATGTTCAGCCAGCTGTTGACACTGTGTGTCATGCCATTTTTGGTATGCTGCAACCGCTGAGCGAGCAAACTGACGACACTGAGCCCAAGGAAGGCCTTGAACTAACCAACAGCGTTGCTTCCCATCTTGTTGATGAGCAAAGAACTGCAACGATCCCCAAAACAAGCCACGTTTTATCGCGATCTTGCCACTCCAAATAGTAAACGGGATGCGTTCTTCACTTCCCACCGAAGATAACCGTAGACGTGGACCATCAAGCTCAACCTGATGATACTCATTTTGAATAAAAAACTGTGCAGTCTTATTAGCGCTTAGCTGCATTGGAGCATGCTCTTTAATTAGGAATAGTGAATTTATATCATGATGCAATGATAATTAATAATATCTCATCTCTTATCGACGCTTTCATGACCACTTAAGGGCAATTATGGATAAGTATCAAATTGTTGTGCTTGATTTCTGTTAGGATTATGGTTTTAGTGTGTTAAGTGAGCAACTGTGGACTTCTCTGCCAAATTACGTCTTTATTGGGCGAATAAAACCATAAATTACAGTGTATTAATCCTCATAACTCTGCTCGGTGTTGTGGTGCCTACTTGGTACTATGGACAAAACACACTCATCACACCTCTCATTTTAGGTATCATCGCAGCCGCGCTAGCAGAAAGCGACGATAGCTTCACTGGTCGCTTGAAAGCTCTCAGTCTTACGTTTATCTGCTTTGCGATCGCGGCCTTTTCTATTGAATTACTTTTCAATACACCTTGGTTGTTCGCACTAGGGCTTTTTGTCTCAACATTTTCGTTCATTATACTTGGTGCGATTGGGCCTAAATACGCGAGTATTGCATTCGGCTCTCTGCTGGTCGCCATCTATACCATGCTCGGTGCTCATGAAAGCACCAACCTATGGTTTCAGCCATTGCTATTACTGACAGGGGCCGCTTGGTACTACTTTATGTCAATGATTTGGCAAATTGTATGGCCAATGCAACCTGTCCAGCAAAACCTTGCTACGGTATTTGATCAGATCGGCACTTACATGGAATCCAAGGCCGAGCTATTCTACCCAGTATCAGACCTTATTCCTCAACCTCACCGTATTATTGAGTCTAAATTAAACGCAAGTACTGTGAATGCACTCAACATGTGTAAAGCAACACTGCTTAACCGCTCTAAACGAGGGCATATTGACGGCCCTAGTGATAGATTCCTAAATACCTACTTTATTGCCCAAGACATTCATGAACGAGTGAGCTCAACCCACTATCGCTATCAAGAACTGGCCAAGCACTTCGAACGTTCAGATGTGCTATTCCGCTTTAAATACCTACTAGAGGCACAAGCCACAGCGTGTAAAGAAGTCGCGAGTTCACTTAAAGTCGGCGCAGAGTATCAACACGGTGACAAATCTGTTTTAGCTCTTGATGAACTGATGTCCTCCCTCACTCACCTTCATCAGAAGAATAAACCTGAATGGAAACCGTTGTTGAACCAGTTAGATTACCTTTTCAATAACTTAGCCACTGTTGAAAAGCAGCTATCAAACATCAGCAACCCAGACGTCATAAAGTTAGAAGAAGGTGTATTAAACGATACCAATCCACATACGTTAACAGCCATGTGGCAAAAGATCAGAGCGAACCTGAATACCGATTCTATGTTGTTTCGCCACGCCGCTCGGATGGCAATCACACTGACGCTTGGCTACGGGATAATTCAAGGTTTTGATATCGAACGTGGCTATTGGATCCTATTGACGACCTTATTCGTGTGCCAACCCAATTACAGTGCCACTCGACAAAAGCTGACCGCTCGAGTCATTGGCACAGTCGCTGGCTTGTTGATTGGGGTTCTGCTATTAACATTCTTCCCTTCTCAAGAGAGCCAACTGGTATTCATCGTTGTCAGTGGCGTGATGTTCTTCGCGTTACGCATTAACAACTATGGTTTCGCTACTGGTTTTATCACCTTATTGGTCTTATTTTGCTTTAATCAACTTGGTGAGGGTTATGCGGTCGTTCTACCGAGATTGGCCGATACCTTTATTGGCTGCGCCCTTGCTGTTTTAGCGGTGATTTACATATTACCTGACTGGCAATCGAAACGACTTCACAAAGTCATGGCTGATGCCCTCGATGCCAATAAAAATTATTTGGATCAAATCATTGGCCAATATCGCATCGGGAAAAAGGACACCTTAAATTATCGTATTGCCCGCCGTAACGCACACAATAACGACGCTAATCTCACCCTCGCTATCAGCAGCATGTTAGTTGAACCCGGCAAATATCGAACCTCTGAAGATGAAAGTTTTCGATTTTTGACGCTTAACCACGCTATGCTCAGCTACATTTCGGCCTTGGGAGCGCATAGAACTCGCATTGACGATGAAGCGACACATAAACTCGTTCTAGACGCACACAGCGTCATACACGAGCACTTAGATGCGCTCAATGAGCAACTGTTCTCTCATCAAGAGCAATGCGAAGTGAAAAATGCTTACGACCCTGAACTGGACCAGCGCTTGAATGAGTGGCGAGAAGAAGATGAAAGCTCGGTCAGAATGGTTTTACAACAACTCCATTTGATTTATCGGATGCTTCCCGAGTTACATACGCTAGCAACCAAATTCGCGGTCAAGGTAAAAATAGACAAACCGCTTGAAAGCGATCACTCTGAGTAGAAAACAAATGAATTAAAAACAAAAAGATAGCGAACGATGGTTAAATATTGAACACCGCATATCTTCACACTTCCACCTAACCACACGACGTAACCAGTGGCACTACCGTCATAACCCCCATATCGCAATAGCTTGGGGGTTTTTACATTATAATAATATTCCTGACATGGATTGACCTCCCCATAACATCGCCTAACACTTTTCGGACAATAAACAAGCAAGGCGATTTATAGTGTATTAGTTCTCGGAAGTAACAAATTGCAATGAATTATTCATTGAATATTGTTTGATTTCACGCACCAATAGTCTATGCTCAATTGAGCATATGGATTTGCACCAAGGTCACATTATGAATACACAACAATTTGAAGAGTTTAAACAACAGTTACAACATCTTAATTCGCAGCAACTGAAAGTGTTACAAGGCGAAATAGATGGTAACCTTGAGAGCGACAAACGTACCGTGCTTACTGATGAAGAGTTAAACGCGCTAAATGACCTGTTCAGTTAATAGGCAGATCACTATTTTTGCTTAAGTTCACATTTTCGCTTAAGTTCACATTTTCAACGTAGACTTCATCTGTTCACCATCGCGCTCAAAATATCGCCCGCCTAGACTCATTTCATACGTCAATAAAAGGTTCTGCTATGTCGATATCTGGTATTCAACCTGGTTACGCCATTATCCAGCAGTCAGCAAACATGGCTGAAGAAGCCGCAATCGAGCTCAACCAAGCCTCCCAACATTCTCTAGAATCCGACGATACTTTCCAAGCTAGCGATCTCAGTTTTAATCAAATTGCACCTGAAAAATCTCTTTCTTCAAAAGACAAACAACCTGAACTTATTCCATCCTCAAGTGAAGCCTTGCTAAAACTGACACAAAGTGCAAATTATAATCGTATTGGTGCGAGTGTCGTTAATCGTCAAAACGATGCCATTGGTCGTATTCTCGATATCCATATCTAATCTAGACACGATCTTACGTCTTTTCTATGTCCTTAACCTGATAGTTTCAATCACTCTCGATGCTTTTTGTCGCGATAAGTCCACAAACTGTAACTCATTATATCTGATGCTTGTTTCTGGTTTATTACTCGGTAGAATCAGCGCAAACTATTCTTGCCGCACAAATTTGACTTCGTAGTAATTATGCCAAAACTCAACCTGCATCGCCGTGACTATGTTTCTATTTTAGGAGGTGCCATCTCCGCAGACGAATTAGAAAATAAGCTGCAACCTCATTTTGAGAAGCCAGTCAATAAACTGACTCCAAGCCCGTACCTGACAGAAAAAAATCTATCGCGCCGTTGGGCTTCTCTCGACAATTCAGAATCACAGCAACAGTTGCTTGATCCCCATACTCAAAGTCAGATGCAAGCCTATGAAAAAAACATCGAGCATTTTATTGGCACCGTTAAAGTTCCTGTTGGCATATCCGGTCCTTTAAGAGTTAATGGCCTATTTGCAAAAGGCGATTACCTCGTTCCGTTAGCAACCACAGAAGCGGCGCTTGTTGCGTCTTATAACCGCGGATCAACATTGATCACCGCTTGTGGCGGCGCAAGTGCGATGTTACTCAATGAAGGCGTGACACGTACACCAGGTTTCGCATTTCGGGGCTTAGTTGAAGCAGGACAATTTGTGGCTTGGGCGGTTACCCAATACGACCAGTTTAAAACATTGGCAGAGTCTACCACTTCACACGGTAAACTGACTGACATCAATATCAACATCGAAGGCAATCATGTCTATTTGGTGTTCGAATTTCTAACCGGAGACGCGTCCGGTCAGAATATGGTGACGATTGCGACCAACGCTGTTTTTGAGTACATCATTGAAAATACGCCGGTCAAACCCGATCACGCGTTCCTTGATGGCAACTTGTCAGGCGACAAAAAAGCCAATACTCAAACCTTGCGTAGCGTTCGTGGTAAAAAGGTCACAGCCGAGGTGAATATCTCTGCAGAGCTTGTCGCTAAGTACCTACATACCACGCCAGAAAAGATGGTCCAGTTTGGTCAAATGACCACCGTCGGTGGCGCTTTGAGTGGTACTATCGGTATCAACGCTCATTATGCAAATGCGCTTGCGGCACTTTACATTGCTTGTGGCCAAGACGCAGCGTGTGTGGCTGAATCTGCAATTGGTATGACACGAATGGAACTGAACAAAGAAGGCGGCTTATACGCGAGCGTAACACTGCCGAACTTGATGTTAGGGACAGTCGGAGGCGGTACCAGCCTACCAAGCCAAAAGGCGTGTCTAGACTTGCTAGGACTGCACGGCAACGGTAAATCACAAGCCCTAGCTGAAGTCTGTGCTGCATTATGTTTAGCCGGTGAACTATCAATTGTTGGCGCGTTTTGTGCTGGTCATTTTTCGCGAGCTCATCACAAGTTAGCGCGCTAATTTCTGTTATAAGATCTTAAACCTACCGTTGTCACGCATTGAGTGAGTTGTGAATGGATTACTTACATTTATCAAGAGTGAGTCTTAAACACCTCACTGCGCTGCATATTATGCTGAACACACACAGCGTCACTCAAACCTCAGAACAACTCTTTGTCAGCCCTTCAAGTATAAGCAAAACATTATCTCAGCTACGTGACATCCTCAACGACGAGCTTTTCTATCGAGACGGCACCCAACTTATCCCGACTCCCTTTGCTCTGAAGATAGCTCCAACCGTTCACGCGATCCTTTCCAGCATGAATGGGTTGCTTCATCAGAAAAGTTTTACCCCTCAAGAATACCAAGGCAGCTTTTCTCTTTCGATGCGTGAAAGTACCTTTGAGGTGTTCGCGTCGAAGATAAGTAAAATCACGACTAGACTGGCACCAAAAGCGAAGTTCAACATCTATTCGAAACAGCAGCTCGGCTTCGATGCTTTACTCAGTGGCCAGGTCAATTTAATCTTGCTGCCCCATGATATTTCGCAGCCACCAACGGACGATAAAGAGTTGGTTTGGGAAACCATTCTTACCGATGAAATGGTTTGTTTAATGAACGCGCATCACCCTCTTGCGCAGCAAGAACTGTCGGTGGAAGGCTATTTAGATTATAAACACATTGGGATTTTAGATAACGAACTGTCTCAGCCTTACTTTGAGCAAAACTTAGTTCAATATCATAAGCCAAGAGAGATGGCGATATCGGTCGCGGACTTTGGCGCTGCGGCTGTGTTGTGCCACCATACGCCTTTCCTGTTCACTTGCTCTAAACAGTGGGCTGAGCATGCTAAGCAAGCACAAGGGTTGGTCAGTAAACCACTGCCTTTTGATTACGGTAAGGTGGCGTATAGCTTGGTGTGGAACAAGCCCAATATGAATGACCAAGCGATCAAATGGTTGTGTGACTTGTTTTTAGAAGCTGAGTGTTTTTAGAGGCTGAATGTTTTTAGACGCCTCGACTTTGTTGCAGCAGAGTTAGCGAACGAGGCGAGTTTTAGAAAGGCTCTATTTTGAAAAGAAATTATTAGATATAGACCTCCGGAGTTTGCATCGGCCTTTGTACAATAGCGTAGAGCTTATCGTAAAAGCTCTGCACCTGTTGTTCTGTGCATTTCGGCCACTCTAAAGCCTCTCCAATCACACCATGGTGTTGAAATGCATTCAGCCGAATTCGAACATCACGTGGTAGCGCCTTCAAGTAACGCCCCACCTGTTCAATTTCGTCCTCAAGGTCGCTTTTATTGGGGATATGCAGCAACCTAACTTCGTGCAGTTTTCCTTTATCTGCAAGGTAGTCAATGGTTTTAAACACCCGATGGTTGCCTCTGCCCACTAACCATTGATGCGTTTCCGATTGCCATGATTTTAAGTCAATCATCGCACCATCGAGATAAGGCAACACCTTGTCCCACCCTTGCAGTGACAGCGAACCATTACTATCGATAAAGCACGTTAAGTGCGACAACTGAACATCGCTTTTTATCGCTTTGAATAACTCGATGATAAACGGCAGTTGCATCGTCGCTTCACCGCCAGAAACGGTAATACCACTCAAGAAAAACTGATTATGCCTGACGAGTTCAAGCACCTCCGAGACCGTCATTGAGGTCATTTTCGGGCTCGACTTATGGTCGCAGATATCAATGCAATGGTCGCAGTGGGTGCAGGCTACTGGGGCCCACTTCACGTTGCCATCAACCATGCTTAAAGCACGGCTCGGACAGACGCTAACACAGTCACCACAATGGTTACAGTGGTTGATGGTGTGGGGGTTGTGACAGGTAATACAGTCAAAATTGCAGCCCTGAAGAAACAGCACCAAGCGGTTTCCCGGGCCATCAACACAAGAAAAGGTCAGCACACGGCTGACCTTCGCTTGTTTTTCTGTCTTATTATTTTTAACCCTAGCCATTTGAGTTGTTAGATCAGAAATTTTCATCATTCGTATTGTTTGGTTATGGGGATCCGTTAGATCAGGGTGCTATTGGTACGTCGGTGACATCTCTAAGCTCGCCACACGTGGTTTACGCTCTAATATGCCCGTATTCTTCGCAGCTTCAGCACCTAAAAAGGTGGTATTGGTGCGTGAGCCTTGCTCGTCATACTTGGCAATATCAGACAGCTTAATCATGTAACCCGTCACACGAACCAAATCGTTTGATGCCACGTTAGCCGTGAACTCTCGATAACCCGCTTGAATCGCACCTTTACACAAGTTGAACATCGCTTCTGGATTTGATTTCACTGTCTCGTCGATGGTTAGAATGTCACTGATACCCGAGGTGTAGAACTTATGGTGACCCGCAGTCGCACGAACATAAGAGACAGGATCCGGTTCGGTGCCATAAGGAATACGGACACCTGGAGTCACATCTTCATCTAAACTAATACCGCCTTGAGCGTGCAACAGAGCTTTACCTTCCAGCCCATATTTCACTTCAGAGCTTTCCACGATCTCCGCCAGCTTTTCAGAGATACGGTGACCGAGTTGATTCGCCTGTTCATCGTGACCATAGCGCCCTGCTAGGCCCTCTTTCTCCATCAAGATGTTGACTGCTTCCGCCATGCCATAAATGCCAAACATTGGTGCGAACCGATCTTCTTGAATCAGCCCTTCTTTGGTTAAGAAGCCTTCAAAAAAGTGAGACTTTTCATGTAAAAAACGACTACGTGCGTTCATTAATTCGATCATGATAGCACTGTAGTTCGGCAACACATGCTGTAAGAAATCCGCACTACTCTCTGATTTCAACGCCACTTGCTTGAGATTCATACGCACTAAGGTGTTTGAACCACCGGCTAACGGCAGAGAGTTATAGCAGCTCACAATACCAAAACGCTTGTCGCCGTATGCCTTGGCATGTGCCGGATAGTTCGCGATATGTGGTTTACTGCATTCGCAGATGTTGCTCGCCGCATGACGAAGTAGATCATCAGGGGTCACGGTTGGGTCGTACATAAAGGTTAAGTTTGGCGCGATCTGTTTCAGTTCCGCATCGACACGCAAAATCGTACGACAGACAATGTTGTCTGTCGGCCCGATGTTTACGTGCATGAACGCATCTGGCAGTGTGCGATCCAACATGATCCAGAACAGCTTAATCTTTTGGTATACCTGATCTTCCGTTAAGTCGCCCACGAAAGGCATCAACACATCATCCAACTGACCTAGGTAAACTGGAATGGAAGTGACAGAAGGAACATGGTGGTAAAGGATGGTGAGCATGTTCAATGCTTCATCGAAGTTGGTTGCCGCGCTAAGCTCTAAATACTCTGAGCCTTGATGTAAGTATTTAGAATAATCTGGAAGTACATAGCGCGGCTTAAATGGGGCATGCCCTTCAAACATGTCACACAACACACCTTGTTGTAAGGCTTGCTCGACTTCTTTGCTTACCGGCATATACGGCAGGCTGGCTTCAGCTTCTAAGGCAAGATAGCTCGACTTCTGCTTTGGAGACAGTTTGCTATCTGAAATGATATGGCGAAAACGTTGTTGTTGCTCTGAAAGAGGTACTGGCGTAGATGACACAGACTGGTGGCTCATGATAAAACCCTTAATATTATTATGGATTTATTTTATCGCTCACACTTACATTTCCACTAATGAAATGTATTCAAGACTGTATTTCCCAAATGGAAATAACCTGTAAATCCACTCGTGATTATTGGCTTATCGAAAGCTGACGTTAAGCAATAGAAAATTAAAAACGTAAGGATAGATGAACTGAGACAACACAGACCAAGCCGCCCTATATGCAGCACAAACCGGTAAGAATAAAAAACCCACATCACTGGCTCTAAACCGTTGATGTGGGTTTTATTGTCTGTATTGGTATCAGCAAAGAGTGAGAAACCCTCGAGTCGCCTACAGATCAGGAAGCACTTGTTTACGACCGACACCCATTAATACCTTTAACGCACCTTGTGGCGTGTCAATCGAAAACGGTGTCGAGACTTCAACAATCGAGAAACCGGCTGCACTCAATACATTTTCAGAGCGCTGTAGACTAATGCCATAATCTTCACCGTCACTGTCTAGGTACCAATCCCAGTGCACAAAAATACCATCGTTTTCCAGCAAGGTGTAAATCAGACTGACGGTGTCTTGTAGGTTAGGGATGAAACCACACACCGAAGAGGCGACAACTAAATCAAACTGGTTTCTGAATGCTGGATGCTGCGCTGCGAGCCCGCGCGATAGAATATCAACAACCGGTTCAACGTTCGCTAACTCTTTCTTATCCAACTCTTCAATCATCCCTTCTGAGATATCAAGAGCAATGATCTCTTTTGCTAAGGGAGCGATTTTCTGGCTGAGTAACCCTGTACCACAACCAAAATCAAGGACACGGGTTCCATTCAAATCAACGAGCTGTGTTAACTGGTCAAATGTGGACTGTGCAAATACTGCGGTCGCGGGATCTTTATCCCAATCCGGTGCGTACTCGTCCCATTGTTTCGCCATCATGGCCTCCATCTTTACTTCTTGTAGGTTCGGAACTGTCCCCAGAGTAAACCAAATTCGTCAATTCGTCATAGAGTTATCATGCAAAGATGGACTATTTCTAAGATAGTCAGCACAATATTCAGATAATATGTTCCACTCCTGTTCAATATGGAAATGAAATGAACCTTTCTCAAGTCCAAGCCTTTTGTTCTGTTGCTGATTTAGGATCTGTCTCTGAAGCCGCTCGACAACTTGAATGCAACCGAACCAAACTGAGCATGTCGATCAAAGCTTTGGAAAAGGAGTTGAATGTCGAGTTGTTTGTTCGCAGTGGCAACCATGTTGAACTGTCTGAGGCGGGAAAAGCCATTTACAAGGACTGTGAAGGCATGTTGGTGACGGCAGCGCGCATTAAGCAAACCTGTTTACATGTTTCGGGTGAGTTCAACGCCGAGATTTGGATTGCACGCGATGACTCACTCCCCGATGAAATGTGGCAAAGTTTATCTCACGCCCTAAACAACAAATACCCTTCAACTTCTTTCAACTTTGTCTTAGCGTCCAGTGGCGATCTCGCCAACTTGGTTGAAACTCAACAAGTCGATTTCGCCTTTGGCGTCGATTACGAACGTGTCGATGACCCAAGAATTATCTATAACCCACTTGGTAAGATTCGAATGATGTCGGTATGTAAAAAAGGGCATGATTTGAGTGCGATGCGACGAGTGTCGGATGAAGTACTGCGAAATTCGATGCAAGCAACTATGGTTTATCTTAATGAAAAAGATAATCCAGAACTTGAGCCCTTCTCTCGCCGATACATCGGCTTCTCTAGCTTCGATTTTATGTTGGATACTATCCTACGAGAAGATGCATGGGGCGTAATGCCTGAGCCATTGATTCGCCACTTACTGCGCGAGCAGGAATTGGCAGTGATTAAGCACACATACGGTCTAACACAAGAAGATTACTGTATGTTTACCGCAGCAGGTATGGCAGAACACCCAGGTATGAATTGGTTAGCGGATCAAATCAGCGATTACTTGTTTGATTTCTAAAATGTTTTTTTGACCCCGATTTGTCCTTCCACACCAATAGATCAAACAGGCGGCCTCCTCTTGAAAACACTCATCGTCAACTATATTGACACCTAAATTTAATCTTAACTAATTGAATTTCATTAGATTAATAACAAGTCATCTTTATAACCCGTAAAACCATTCAGATAAAGTTTGTAAAATCCGTTCAATATTAGAACAATGAAGTTATCAAAAACATCTGGAAAATTTTATGTGTGACAGGAAAAGCCAAAACGAAAACCGAGTATTATTATTCTCAGCCCTTTTAGCATCAGGCTTCGCTATTGGCGGATTGGTATTGGGTCTGCTCGTTGGCTCTCTGGTCATTGTATTTGACGGTGTTTACTCTCTTATCAGCTTACTGTTAACTTTATTGTCACTCGCAGCCTCTAAGTACATTAACCGCCCTTCAGATACGGCATTCCCGTTTGGTCGAGCAATCATTGAACCGATTGTTATTGCCATTAAAGCCGTTGTGATTTTGCTTGTAGTCGGTTACTCGCTTTACTCAGCCATTGGGGCTCTAATGACGGGTGGCCGTGAAGTTGATGCTTCGGTCGCGACTCTATTTGGCCTTTTCAACGTATTGGGGTGTGGTTACGCTTGGTGGTACATCACCAATAAAAGTAAACGTATTTCTTCTGGTTTGATTCAAGCTGAATCTAAACAGTGGCAGATGGACACTCTATTAAGTGTGGCGGTAACAGCAGGTTTTGTTGTGGCTTGGGTGGTGACTTACTCTCCGTTTGCTGAATACGCGGTGTATGCTGATCCAATGATGATGTTGTTAATGTCTTTCTACTTCATCAAAGTGCCTGTCGACATGTTACGTGAAGCAATGCGCGAATTGCTGATGATGTCGGCGACCAAAGATATTTGTGATGCGGTAGATAAGAACGTTATCGCCGTAGACAAAGAAGCGGATCAAGATTTGGAGTTAATGGGGGTAACTAAGGTTGGCCCTGAGCTAAGAATCAACGTTGATATTCATACCAACGACCAAGATGCGATTGCGGTCGATGATATTGAACGTACGCGCCGCCAACTTAAGCGACGCCTATCGAAGATGCCGTATGATCTTCAATTGAATCTTAATGTCGCAAGCTAGCTTTACGTCTGAACTGGCGCTCTAAAATAAGCGTAACCTAAAACCAGATTAAGTTTGAGATAACACCTCTTCAGAAGCCGACACCTTTGCTGTCGGCTTTTCTCTTGTTACCCACCAGCAAGCCAGCGAGCCAACGGTTACCATACATACGCCCTGCCAAAAAGCGATGTTCAATGTTAAACCCAAAATTAAAGAAGAGAGCACAGTCGAAAAGATTGGTGTGAAATACGACATGGTTGCCAAAAACACCATGTTGCCACCAAGAATCGCCGTGTTCCAAAGTGCATAACCAGCCCCCATACAGGCCCCAGCCAACGCTAAGTCAATCGCCGCACTCGTTGTCATCACCATGCCGGTTTCATCACTCAATGCGTATTTAATCCACAGAGTGATCGCCGTAGCGATAAAGAAAAGCACAATCGCATTCTGCCCTTTAGCAACGCGCTGGGTGTAGTTACAGTAAACAGCCCAAATAATCGAACCAAAAAACGCCATCGAATAGGTTTTAGGGTTCGTCGCAATGTTGGCAGCAATTTGATCAACAGATAGACCTTGATCACCACTGATGCTCCAAGCCACACCAAAGAATGCCAAAAAGATACTTGGATAAACCAACCAGTTAATCTTCTTGTCGCTCAGCAACACCGCAAACAACACCGTCAGTGCCGGCCATAGATAGTTGATTACTGCCATCTCTATGGCTTGATGTCGGCTGTTCGCCATTCCCAAAGCCAGAGCCAGGAAAATCTCATAACAAACGAACAAGGCGCCGCCAATCAGCAAGTAAGACTTAGAAAAGCGTGAAAGCTTAGGTAGCCCCATAACACAAACCAACAACAACGAACTCACCGTGTAAAGGCTGGCAGCCCCACCAATTGGACCTAGCTGTTCTGAGACACTACGAGACAGAGCAATCAAGCAGCTCCAGAGTAAAATGGCGATAATACCGTAGCAGCTATAACGATGAGATTTCAGCACGTCTTTTCCTTTATCTGTTTTGATGATCACTCTATGGTTAAACCAAGTTAAAAATAATTGGCCGAGTACATTTTCGTACTCGGCCATCAATAGCAAACGGGCCAAATCAACCGTTTGCTATTACGTATTCGCTAGTGACACTTAACTATTAACTAAGCCAGTAGCAGCGCTTGCAAGTCAGCCAAAGACTTTACTTGATAGTGAGGAGAGATCCCCTCTGGCGTTGCCTTTTCTTGACTGTTTAACCAGCAAGTTTCGATGCCAAAATCGAGTCCGCCTAAAATATCGGAATGTGGGTTGTCCCCGACCATCAATATTCTTTGTTTCGATGGCAATCCAACCAGCTTATGCGCATATTCAAAAATCTGGGCATCAGGCTTAGCGACCCCAACCTCTTCAGAAATGATCACATGATCAAAGTAATCGGTCATTCCTGTGCGCTCTAACCGGATTGACTGCAGCTCTGTAAAACCGTTCGTGATGATGCCCATGTTCACTTTGCCTTTTAAAGACTCCATCAACTCTTGTGCCCCCGGTAATAAAGAACAGATATCCGCCATCGCCATTAAAAATGCACTGTTTAAAGCCGTCGTCGTTGTCTCTAACTTTTCAGCCCAATTTTCAAAGCGCGTGTGCTTCAGTTGGTCTGCGGTAATACGACCATCTTGATAATCAACCCAAAGTGGTAAGTTCACCTTCTGATAAGCTGAATAATCCTGTTCGCTGAAGTCCACACCAAAACGAGAAAACATCAACTTCATTCCCTGATAAGCATCAAAATGGAACAAGGTTTCATCTGCATCAAAGAATATCCAATCGTACTTCATTTTATGTCCTATTATTCGCACTGTTGAGCCGTGCCTACACTATTTTTTTCGTTGTTTTTATCGCGGCCTAAAAGGCCGTGGCATCACTTTACCCTCAATTTTGTGAGCTTGTATATAAATCTAATCATTTATAGAAAACAAGTAGCAAGTCATGATATATCGCAAATGTTGCCACATATTAAACCAATACCATACAAGAAATACACTTAGGTACCAGGAGGTACTATGAAGCACTTTTTACCCTCGTCAGTCATGCTTACCCCTTTTCTTGTCAAATACTATGACGATGAACCAGAGGACACGCTTGATAATGAAGAGCCACAAATTGAATGCAGTGAGGACTCAGAGAAAAATGCACCACAAGCTGACATTGAACACGTTGTCAGTAAATAAGCTTATTTTTCATTGTTATCGTTCACCATTATTCTTCTGATTGAGTCTATTTATCATTATTTATTGATGACAAAAATACACTAAAAACTAGGGAAACGATTGCTATATGAGCCTTATCACAACGACTCGCGACAAAGTATCCGTTCAGAATCAAAGTTGTTCTAGATCAATAGTCAACCCCTTGAGTATCGACACCATGTAGCAAATAAAAAATCATTACTAACGGAGCTCTCCAATGTCTACTGCATTTTACATCCCTACAATCAACTTCATGGGCACTGGCTGTCTGAAAGATGCGGCTGATAGCATCCAATCTCAAGGATTCAAAAAAGGTTTGATCGTTACCGATAAGATCCTGAATCAAATTGGCGTAGTTAAGCAGGTACAAGATCTTCTTAGTCAGCGAGGCGTAGACGCCGTTGTCTTCGACGGTACCCAACCAAACCCAACCATCACTAATGTGAACGATGGCCTTGAATTGCTGACCGACAACGATTGTGATTTTGTTGTTTCTCTTGGTGGCGGTTCTCCACATGACTGTGCGAAAGGCATTGCTCTGGTTGCTTCTAACGGCGGAAAGATTGCTGATTACGAAGGCGTCGATCAGTCTGAGAAACCAATGATGCCTTTGATTGCTATCAACACCACAGCAGGCACCGCATCGGAAATGACACGTTTCTGCATCATCACTGACGAAGCTCGCCACATCAAAATGGCAATTGTTGATAAGCACACAACACCGCTTATCTCTGTCAACGATCCTGAGTTAATGCTGGCTAAACCGGCATCATTAACAGCCGCTACAGGTATGGACGCATTAACGCATGCAATCGAAGCTTACGTTTCTATCGCAGCAACGCCAATTACAGACGCAGTGGCAATTAAAGCCATCGAGCTTGTACAAGCGCACCTAAGAACTGCGGTAGCGCACGGAGAAGACATTGAAGCTCGTGAGCAAATGGCTTACGCACAATTCATGGCGGGTATGGCGTTCAATAATGCTTCACTAGGCTACGTTCACGCAATGGCACACCAACTAGGTGGCTTCTACGACCTCCCACACGGTGTATGTAACGCTATCTTGCTACCACACGTTCAACGTTACAACGCGCAAGTTTGCCCAGAGCGTCTACGTGATGTAGCAAAAGCAATGGGGGTGAATGTGGAAGGCATGACAGCAGAGCAAGGCGCGGAAGCAGCGATCAACGCGATTGTTCAACTTGCAAACGATGTCAACATCCCAACAGGCATTGCACAGCTTGGGGCAAAACTTGAAGACATCCCAACGCTGTCTGATAACGCACTGAAAGATGCGTGTGGGTTCACTAACCCTAAACAAGCGACACACGAAGAAATTTCAGCGATCTTCGAAGCGGCAATGTAATCTAGAGACGGGGCTCTATTAGCCTCTCTTGGTTAAAGGCTGTTCTAGAAACAAATCAACCTAAATACAAACGGGCTCATTTTCTGAGTCCGTTTTTTTGGCCGTCCCATCCTTTCCAAACCTTTCCCTCGTCACTAATCACTAATCACTAATCACTAAAAAAGTCGCATTATTGCAATCGCTTGATTATAGTTAACCTATTGATATATAAAATGACAAACAGGTTCCATTGAGTCTTAGGATAGCGAACTACTCATTATTAACGTCACTCCTTTCATACTCCGTTCAGGCAGAGGAAAAAAATGCGTGTCACAGCCAAGCGTTAGAAGACGCCCCTATCGAAAAAGCCTACCACTTCCTAAACCGTAAGTTTTGCCAGCCCGCATTGTGGTTTGATAGCTTCTTTGTGGATGAACGCATTACTGAAGATGCCAGAGCAGGAACGTCTGTGCGTTGGTATAACGATTTTACGTATTCTGAAGGTGGTGAGATTGACTACTCGACCAAGCTCAATGCTCGTTTGCATCTTCCTTTTGTCAGCAAACGGCTTAAGTTAATCTACGAATCTGTCAGCGATGAAGAGTTCTTGGATTTCTTTCCACAAGATTCAGAAGAACTAGAGAGTGCACTTGGCCTACGTTACGACGCCTATGCTAAAGGCTACAGCAGCTTCAATATTAAGGTGACATTGCGTCCACGCATCGAAGCTCGCTATCGTTTTACCTACCCTCTCACAACCGATGCGGTATTCAGGCTTACCCAACGCATATATCAAGAGAAACAAGAGACTGGAGAAATCACCGATATCGACTTTGACCTATCACTCAGTGATGATTTCTTAGTTCGTTGGTCAAGTTTTGCCGGGTACAATGACGATCTTGATGGCTGGAGCTATGGTACGGGATTCACCTTATATCATTATCTTGCTCAAGACCAAGCGCTTCAATATAGCGCCACGATCAATGCAACGGATAAGCCTTATAATCATTACGAATACGCTCAGGTTTCGGTGACCTACCGACAAAACGTCTGGAAAGAGTGGCTGTTCTACGAGCTCATTCCTCGTTATCAATGGGAACGAGAACCGAATAAAAAACATACTGAAGAAGCCAACATCACCTTTCGGCTTGAAGTCCTGTTCAATAATGTGTAACTCAACGATGTCACTCAACAACGTTTAGTTCGCTTTCTAAAATGAGCATCATAAGATAGGAACACAAAAAAGCACATCATACGATGTGCTTTTTCAGTTTAATCTAAGCTGAGAGTGTCATCTTAGCCTTTGTAATTTCTTACTCGTGCTGCTTCTGCTTCACGTTTGTCGACAACCGTTTTACCGATTGGCGCCAACGAGATAAGCGCTAATTTAAGATGTTGAATCGCAAACGGAATACCGATGATAGTAATGAAACACGCCACGGCTGACATGATATGACCAATCGCAAGCCAGATCCCCGCCAAAAAGAACCAAATAACATTACCAATCATACCCAGCGGGCCTGTGCCGATATCCATTTCATTGGTCAGCTCGTCACGCGAAATCGCTTCCTGACCAAATGGGAAGAATGAGAAGCTACCCATAACAAAACACGCTCGCCCCCATGGGATACCCACGATGGTTAGGAATGCGATCAATCCGAAAAACCACCACGCCAGTCCCATAAATACGCCACCGAACAGAAACCAAATGATGTTTCCGATTGTTTTCATTCTGTATTCTCCAACTCATTGAGTGCTGTTTATTTGATATGCCGAATAAAGCAATGCTTGTTCATAAAGGTCCATTATTGTTGAACCTTTATGAACCGTTTATGAATCACTTACACTTTATGTGATTGATACACGCCACGGTTCTCTATATCTGCATAGGGCTCAACCCATTTATTTGATACCATACAATTAGGTTTTTAACACCACAAAGCTAAACAGACACAATCACTTATTTAAGGCCGAATTTATGAACAACACCGAGCAACCTAAAAAGACAATGAAAAACTGGGTGCCAATCGTCTTCTTCGGCCTTATCAGTACGGTACCGGTATTCATGTTTTTAGTTGACGTCTACATCAACCAATATATGTAACAGAGCCTGTTACATAGATTGGTCTAAAGTGGATACCGGACCTATTTCCTGTATCCATTGCCATTAGATCCGCTTTTCTGCAGTTAACTATTCTTTAATCAACTCAACTCTT